>NZ_NEFZ01000003.1 GCF_002135205.1 Acinetobacter sp. ANC 4204
CTTCTCAATGGTTCGTCACCATCAAGCTAGGTCGGCTATATTACTCTCAATCTCTTAAAAGTCAACTGGTAATTTAAATTATTTTAAACTCTCCTTCTAAAACCCAACTCAATCAATTTTAACTAAGTTGCTGTTTTATCAGAAGTTTTAATCTTCATCACCGCCGATGGATGTGCATTCTACAGCATTTCTATCCCCTTGCAACCCCCTTCTCTCAATTATTTATAAAAAAACTTCTACTTGTTTATTTATTCGGCAAAATATTACTTTTTTCTTATTTCTTGAGTGAAAAGGGAACAATTTCTTCAATTTCATTGCGTATTTTTTCTTGTGAGTTATGTTCTTGCCACTTTAAAGCACGACAGTCGACATATTCACAGTAGCCACTTTCACCATTTTCCTCATAGTTATCAATTTTGACTTGATATTTAAAGCTTCCTACATAACCTGCTGCTAAGCCAAACTTAAAGTCTCCACGGCTCTGTGCGCAAATATGTATCCGATATCCCTGCTCACCTTGATAACACCATTCAAACTCTCGTGGTAAATACATTTTTTGCCCATTTGGCGTTTTCACAGCAGGATAAACACGATGAACTTGAAAGCGTACCATTTGGTCAAACATGGAAGTCTGCTGCTTTTTTAAATCACGTAAATAAATCCGTGACTGAACGACTCGATTAAATGAATCCCGAATTTGCTCTAATAAGAGCTGACGTTGATCTGCTAGATTAATGATTTGATATGTAAAAAAAGCTAAAGGGACATAACTAAAGTCAACACTGCGCCCATATTCAAATGCGCCGAGTTGATCTATGTCATAGTGTTGTCCTTTGTATTTTACCTCGCCATGACACTGACACATCACCGACCAATGTTCAGCTAAGCCAAAACGTAACTTGGTAAAATGAGAAATCAAGGGTGTGGTGATAACTTCTATCTCAAAGCTTAGTTCACTATCTTTTCGTTGAATCTGAAATTTAGGAAATGCACCTATAACGTGTTCTTTGTTTGCAAATTTAAATTGTTGTTTTTCAAAAGCACATTCAGCAGAAATAGAATAGCGACTCAGTTGACCTGCCATATGCGGACTGCTACTGGCTAGAACCGTTGCTGTGTCTAGTGCTGTGGTTCGAATCGCACTGTTATTCCGAAGCATAGGCGTGTTGGGCTGCCCGATCATACTCAAAAAATTTAAGTAATGTAATGGTGCAGGAAGGTTAGGAATGGTTACAGCCTGATGAATGATTTTGTATTTCTTATTGGGCGGATGGTAGGCAGGCAAAGACCGTGAAGGAGTTTGATTAAGTTGTTTAGACTGATCGAGAAAATCTTGGAACAACCACATATCGCACTCCTTCTACATATTATTAACTCATCATGGGTTTTGTTGGCTTCGTGCTAAAAATGTCGTAACAAATCCAGATAACGCATAAATCAAGGAAATCACCAAAATACCCACAGGAATATTGTAGGTCATTGCTGCAAAAATAAAGACTGCAATCGGCAGAACAAAAAATGGAACGCGCTTGCGATCTACTGTTTTAAATGAATAATACTTAATATTCGAAATCATCAATAGACCAACAGAAACAATCACTACAGCGCTGATTGCTTGGATACCGCGCTCACGAATATCAAAAATTTCAGGAAAATCGAGCCCGACCCAAACCAATGAAATAATGATAATGGCTGCAAGCGGACTAGCCACACCAATAAAGTAACGCTTATCGACTACACCAATTTGCACATTAAAACGCGCTAAACGGAACGCAGCACATGCGGTATAGACAAAACAGCACGCTAGACCGATACGACCCAGCGAATCCAAACTCCAGCTATACATTAAAATCGCTGGCGCAACACCAAAGGCAAGTAAATCAGACAAAGAGTCATACTGCTCACCAAAAGCACTCTGCGCACCGATTGCACGTGCCACACGGCCGTCTAGGCCATCCAACAATGCTGCTAAGAAAATAGCATAAATCGCTTGTTGGAAATTACCATTCATACTAGCGATAATGGAATAAAAGCCTGACAACAACGCTGCCGTTGTAATCAGGTTCGGCCACAAATAAATACCTCGACGTTTTACTTTTTGACCTTCCTGTGTATGCTCTTCTTCTTCCACCTCGAAAGTGATCCCATCAAAGCTGGGAACACTGCGTGGAGTAGATTCGCTTTCAGGTTTATTTATATTTGTCATTTTCTGTCGATCCTAATGTAGCCTTTTTCTCTTTAGGTCTGTCTTTATTCGCCAACTAACCAACGAACAGCAGCATGACCACCATTTTCACTCATACGTAAATGCGGGAATAACCACTGTAACGCCTCATCAGCATCTTCGGAGAACTTCCAAGGCGGGTTAATCACCAATAGACCACAGCCGTTTAAGCCCACTGGAGTGTCATCTGGCCAAACACATACTTCACAGATCAACTGACGACGAATACCCGTTTTAATCATTTTCTTTTCAAAACGTTCAATCATCGCGCGGTCTTTAATCGGATACCAAATCGCAAAGACCCCTGTTGACCATTTTTTATGTGCTGCTGCAATCAGGTCAACTAACTGTGGAAAATCTTTACGTTCAACTTCATAAGGTGGGTCAATCATCACCAAACCGCGTTTTTCTTTAGGCGGAATGACACCGAGTAAGCCTTCATACGCATCGCGCTCATGCAAACCCGCGCGTTTATCACGAACGTTGTAATACAACTGTTGGAATACATCACGCTGCATTTCAAAAATAGTGGCTTTGTCGATTTCACGCATGCCTTCTAATGCAAACCACGGCGAACCAGGATAGGCACCTTTACCTGAACCTTCACGCATTTTTTCAACAATTTTTAAATACTGCTGAACGCCTTCAGGCGCATTACGCTTAATTGAATCATCTAGTTTCACTAAACGATGGATGCCATTTAAAAACTCACCTGACTTTTGTGCTTCTGAAGTCGATAAATCATATTTACCAGCACCGCCATGCGTATCAATATAACGATACGGTTTATCTTTTTGATTGAGGCGAGTCAAAATCTGAAGCAAAAGAACATGCTTCATGACATCGGCAAAGTTGCCTGCATGGAAATGGTGACGGTAATTCATGTTTGTATTATTCCTAAAATCAATGAGTATTTTAGCATGAAAAATAGTTTCGTTCAGACAGCTTTCTTACACTAGAATAACAGCGGCTTTTCTTTGTCTTTTAGGTTTTATGTTATGGAAGCAGTTCTTCTCCCAAAGTCTTGGAATGTTGATCAAATCCTAGATGATTTAGATCAACATGGTTTTGCCATCATTGATGACGCCTACTCTGATGACTATGTACATCAACTCATTGAAGAATGCACTTCGAACTTAAACCGCTTTCGTGAAGCCGCTATTCAAAACGGTGTCATCAGTAAGATCCGTAGTGATCACATTTTATGGTTACATCCCGAACTCCACATTTCCAATCGACATGTACAGTCCCTTTTTAGCTTAGGTCATGAGCTCAACCGTGCTTTTTATCTTGGTATTCGGGACGTCGAAGCGCATTTTGCTTGCTATAACGCCGGCGAGTTTTATGCACTACACCGTGATAATCCTCAAGGTAAAAATGGTCGTATGATTTCTGCAGTTTACTACTTACATGAAGACTGGCAAGACAGCTGGGGAGGTGAGCTTCATCTACAAGATAAAAATAACATTTGGCATGTACTGCAACCCAAACCAAATCGTATCGCACTGTTTCAAAGTGACTTGCTACATGAGGTTTTAAAAGCCAAACATCAGCGTTTATCAATTACCGCATGGTTACGTAGTGACAGTACAATTCTGTGATTCAGGCAATAAGACTTTAAATTGTAAAAAGCATCCTCATATACTGAACATTCATTGAGGAGGATGTAACCGATGCGTGCCAACAGTCAACACATTATTCAGCGTATTGGTGAAACAGACCAACTCTACTTACAAGGCAATAGCCCTGAATTAGCACTTGAGCGTGCTGATTTGCGCTTACAGTTAGTCACACTGAGCCAACTGCGCCAAGAGCAAGTCCACTTCTTACAAGAAGCGGTGGTATTACTTGAGCAAGGTCGAATTGAGTTTGAGGAAATGCCTCTGTCTTTGTACCTCAATTTGTCTTTGCATCTTGCTAAGGCATATATGCTGTACTTTGAAATCACCAAAGAAGATCGCTTTGCGTTGATTACACAGCAAATTTTAAAACCACTGACCAGCTATGGTCAGGGTGATATTTACCTGTTTTTGGCCTACGCCTCTGTGAGTAGAAAAGAATCTGCATTGGCACGACACTGGCTTGGAAAATATGCAAAAAGTACAGAGTTTGATTTCATTTTACTGCGTGAACATGCCGCTTTTATCAGCTTCCATCAAGAAGATTGGTTTATCAAACTCATACAAAGTAAATTGCACTAAAATGTGGGCATCCAAGTTATACATCTAAAGAATAAAAAACGCCTGTGATCAGGCGTTTTTTATAGTTCAAAGACCGTGTTGCTTTCAGTTGTGATCATTCATTTAAGCTGTTTGAAGCTTATAAGCATCTAAGTGCAGTTGTTGATTGAGTTCATCGACCATAATCGCCCAGTCATCATCTTGCACCAAATGGCTGATGAGTAATGCACGCTGTGCTGGATTCCAAAACGCTGCATCATGTAAAGATTGATGAGCGGGTAGTTGATGCGTACGAATATATAACTCAATGGCAGCTGCACTATTAGCAAGTCCCAGTTGAGAAAATAAAAGCTCTAAGGATGGTTTGTGTTGATTGAGCATCTCGCCCTCCTTATCAATACTATTGTCAATTATTATTGAATTAACTTATATGTATTTTTAAAAAAAACCTAGTCTTAAAACTAGGTTTGTTGTTTCAATTTGTGATTATAAATGACACGAACCCGAAAGTTTATTTTCTGTGTGTAATTGCTCGTTTAACTGGTCAACGACCAATGACCATTCATCATCTTTTTTCCAATTGCTGATAATAAAATCATGCTGTGCTTTAGACCAAAAAGGTGCTTTATGCAATGGAACATCTGAAGTGAGTTGATGTGTGTCAATAAACTGATTTATCGCATCCGCACTTGCATCAAGCCCCAATTGCTCAAATAAAAGTTCTAAAGTCGGTTGTTGATCAAACATCATTGTTCTCCTCAAGCCCTTGATCATACCTTTACAGATTAAGGTATGCTTATTTTTTAGTCAGTTGTGTCTATATCTCAGCATGTTATTTTTTGTTCAATAAAGCATTTGTATAAAAAAAGCACCCCGAAATGGAGTGCTTTTTCAACTTAATCAGTTCGATTAAATTATTTAACCATGTCAGCAACTGCTGCACGTTCTTCTTCTAACTCGTTCAGAGTGAAGTTGATACGCTCACGGCTGAATTCGTCGATCTCAAGACCTTCAACGATTTTGTATTCGCCATTTTCAGTTGTTACAGGGAAACCGAACATTACGCCTTCTGGAATACCATAAGAACCGTCAGAAGGAATACCCATTGTTACCCATTTGCCGTTTGTACCAAGAGCCCAATCGCGCATATGGTCGATTGCAGCATTTGCAGCAGACGCAGCAGAAGACAAACCACGTGCTTCGATGATCGCAGCACCACGTTTACCAACAGTTGGAAGGAACACATCTTTGTTCCAAGCTGCATCGTTGATTTTGTCTTTTAAGCTTTCGCCATTCACAGTTGCAAAACGGTAGTCAGCATACATTGTTGGAGAGTGGTTGCCCCAAACAGTCATGTCTTCGATGTCAGAAACTGCAACACCTGCTTTTTGAGCAAGTTGAGTCAAGGCACGGTTGTGGTCAAGACGTAACATTGCTGTGAAGTTTTTCGCTGGAAGATCTGGAGCAGATTTCATTGCGATGTAAGCATTGGTGTTTGCTGGGTTACCCACAACAAGTACTTTAACGTCACGGCTAGCAACTTCGTTTAGTGCTTGACCTTGACCAATGAAGATTTCACCGTTCACTTTCAATAAGTCAGCACGTTCCATACCTGGACCACGTGGACGTGAACCAACCAATAACGCGTAGTCAGCATCTTTAAATGCAACTTTAGGATCATCAGTACCGATCATGCCAGCCAATAATGGGAAAGCACAGTCGTCTAATTCCATCATTACGCCTTTAAGCGCAGCTTGAGCTTTCTCAAAAGGAACTTCTAACAATTGCAGAATAACTGGTTGGTCTTTACCTAACATTTCGCCACTAGCGATACGGAATAATAGGCTGTAACCAATTTGACCAGCTGCGCCAGTAACGGCAACGCGAACAGGTTGCTTCATGTACTTATCTCCATTTGAGGAACGTTAGATATGATTAAATAGCTGTTCTATCTAATCTTAATAATCATAAACGGCAAAGATTGTACTCCAATACTTTGGCAGATGCATGTAAAAGAGAATGAATTCCAACAAAAGTATGATAGGAAATATAAATTAATTTAGAAAAAGAGATTAGTAAGAACCTTTGATCGCAAAGGAACTTGGGCAGTTTTCTTGAATATTCTCTGCACAAGCTTTGTACTGACCGTTGGGTTTATAACAGACCTTGACTTCGGTCAAAATGTTGGTTTGTCGTTGTGTCCGACAGCTAAAACGTAGCCCACTTGCAGGTAGCCCTGGGTTTAAACGTTGAAATTGCCCTCGCAGTGTATTGAGCTGTGCGGTTTTATTTTCAGAAGAAGTCAAATCTGCAGGAATTTTTAAACGCTCTGCATAATTAATCACATTACGGAAATACTGACTGGCATTCATCGGCACACAACCGCCAATTTCTGCCCATAACTGGCGGCGCGCATGTTCATCAGGCATGACTCTCGCCACGACTTTGGTTTGAAGCGGAGAAAGGACCGCAGAAGAATTGGTCTGACACTCCCGTGTGGTGGTTTCAGGATATAAACCCGTAATATTGAGTGAATAACCCTCTAGACACTTCCGTTTTTTCGAGCCTTGGTTATCGAACATACACACGGCGGGTGTCATTTGAATTTCCATCACATAACCAAATACCGTCGGTGCTGCATGAGCAGATGTCGTAAAAAATCCCAAAACAAGACTACTACCAATCATCTGCAGTAGTTTTTGCGTTAAGACTGATGGGAGTGACATCAAAACCATAAAATGTCTAGACCTTTATTATTGACTTTTAAAAGGAATATTTTGCATGCGCTGAGTAATGGACTGCGGTCCTTGGCCAAGCAAAACACCATAATGCGTGGCATTACTCATCACATGCTTGACGTAATCTCGGGTTTCAGTCAGTGGAATACTTTCCGTGTATTGATCCGCTGCAATGGCCTGATTTTCAGGCTGCCAACGACGTGCACGGTTCGGACCCGCATTATAACCTGCTGTCGCCAACACTGGATTATTGCTTAACTGACTTTGGATCATGGACAGATAGAAAGTGCCATAACGTACATTGGTATTCATATCACTCAGTGCGGCTGGATTATAGGTTTCACCCATTTGTCTTGCGACTAATTTTGCCGTATCTGGCATGATTTGCATCAAGCCACCTGCCCCGACATGCGAGCGAGCATGGGTGACAAAGCGGCTTTCTTGGCGCATTAGCCCATACGCCCATGCAGGATCTATGCCTGCATTACGACTGTGACTCACCACATAACTTTGGTGTGGCATGGCATAGCGATAACTATAGTTATGTTGCTTGACTGTTCGATCGGCCGCATAGATTGCTCGGTCATACCACCCCATCTCCGTTGCCCGTTTTGCTGCAGCTAAAATTAAACCATCATCTTGTTTTAAATAAGCTTGTCTGACCGCCCAATTCCACTCACGGTTGACATAATTGTCTGGTGCGTTGACATTGCGCAGTGTAAAAGCACGGCTAAAATGAATATCCTGATTCAAACGTTGTATGTCAGCATTGCTCGGTTGGGTATTCGCAGGAATGGTCTGATAACGTTGTCCAATACGATCTTTTGCCAATAAGTTATGATAATCGTCACCTACTGACAATTTTTTGAAGATCTCACGCGCCAAGGCTTTTGACTTTGCATCACCTCGTTGTTCTGAAGCTCGGGCTAACCAATATTGCCAGCGATCTTCTTGTTTTTGCGTCACACTCATACCATCAACAGCACGAATCACGCTCTCCCATGCACCAAAGCGAATGGCTTGGCGTGCATAAATTTCGGCTTCTTCTTCACTCAGTGCTAAACCATAACTCCGATCGAAGGCTTGTAATACCTCCACATTAAAATTATTTTTCATGACAGTTGTGCCACCGATATACCCCACAGCACGGTACAACGCTTTTTGCACCGACTCAGGGGTACCCTCAGCAGCACGCTTTACCGAAGCCAATGCAGTATTTAGATCACTATCGGCTAAGCGGCCAATGGCATAAATTAAATATGCTTGATCTACAGCCGATGCTTTCGGTGCTGACCATAGATAGTTCAGTGGATCAGCTTGAATGCTATTCAGCTGCGCCAAAGACAAATTCATACCGATGGTTTGTGCAGTTGCAATCGCTTGACCTGACTGCCCTGCACGTAGCTGCGCCCATAGACGTTGTTGCTTGTCTTGTTCCGTCATGAGAGGGCTCGATAGCATCATGCGTCCCAGCCCAGTACATGATTCAGGTTGTGAATTGGTCGCGAGCCAAACATCTTTATATTCGGCGAAAACCAAAGGGTCGCCCGACTTGGCGCGGACTTGCGCCATAGCACAGCTTTCTGCTTGGTCTGCATTAGACACATACGCCAATACTGGCTGTGCGGAAGTAAAGTCAGCCATTTTGACTTTTTCTTCAATATAGTCTGCTGCCAATTTTTCAGCCATCGCGGACTGAGGATAGCGCTGTGCAAAGCCCACGATATTGGCCGCTGGTTGCAACGCTAAATTACTGTTTAATAGCCAATATTCAGGGTAATAGCCCAAGACATCACCCTGCATACTGCTTTGATATTCTTGCAACAAGCTGACATTGCCCGTATTGGCTGCGCGTAAAGCATCATTGAATTGTTCATCTGCGGCATGTGTCGCTGCAGATAAACCCAAGGCAGCTACACCCAACGCAAACACTTGATAATATTTATTCTGTAATCGTTTTAACATGGGTGTGCCTTCTGTCATCTTTGTATAGCCTAGTCTCGTCTCATCATTTTGATTAGTTTAATAACTCATAACAGACTCTATTGTTCTCTTATGTAACCTTATGATTAGACAATATTAATTTTCCTGTATTTTCACTTCACAAATCAATCTTTTTAGCTTCAGATTTAAAGCTATAAGTTTATTCAGATTTCCTGCTAAAATATGCGCCTTTCGTAGATTTCAAATGGTGCTTGATCGAGCATTTTTGTAGCTAGCCAAGCCCTGCTTTCGCCGCCACAGATACCGATCAGACACAAAAAACCTAGATTTATCCCCCCTTAGGAGCCTACATGACGGTTCAAACCTTCATTCCAAATGGTGCCCAAGCTGCCTCAGAAAACACTGTCACCCAGCCACAGCACACCCCAGCCACCGATGGATCAGTTAAAAAACTGTATATCGAAACGCAAGGGTGTCAGATGAATGAGTATGACAGTCACCGTATGGCAGACTTACTGGGCGACTCGCACGGTTATGTGCTGACCCAAGACCCGAAAGAAGCCGATATTCTACTGATGAATACCTGTTCGATTCGCGAAAAAGCCCAAGAAAAAGTGTTCTCTGAGCTGGGTCGTTGGCGCAAGCTGAAAGACAAAAACCCTGACCTGATCATTGGTGTCGGTGGTTGTGTAGCCTCTCAAGAGGGCGACAACATTCAAAAACGTGCCAACTATGTGGACATGATTTTCGGTCCACAAACCTTGCACCGTTTACCACAAATGCTCGATCAGCACTTTGATCAAATCGAAAAACCCAAGAAAGAAAAAATCAAATTGGTAGATATTTCTTTCCCTGACATTGAAAAATTCGACTTTTTACCTGAACCGCGTGTGGAAGGTTACAAGGCTTTTGTTTCAATTATGGAAGGTTGTTCAAAATATTGTTCATTCTGTGTGGTGCCCTACACCCGTGGTGAAGAAGTTTCTCGTCCACTGGATGACGTTTTAGCTGAAATTGCCACCTTAGCCGAAAAAGGCGTCCGTGAGATTTCGCTATTAGGTCAAAACGTGAATGGTTACCGCGGTGAAACATTCGAAGGCAATATCTGTACTTTTGCAGACTTGTTACGTCTTGTTGCAGAAATCCCAGGGATTGGTCGTTTGCGTTATACCACATCACACCCGCTTGAGTTTAATGATGACTTGATTCAGTGCTACCGTGATTTACCACAAATGGTATCGCATCTACATTTGCCTGTACAAAGCGGTTCAAATGATGTGTTGCAAGCCATGAAACGTAACCACACCATTGACGTCTATATCGACAAAATTGCCAAGTTACGCAAAGTTCGCCCAGACATGCATTTATCGAGTGACTTTATCATTGGTTTCCCAGGTGAAACCGATGCACACTTTGAAGAAACCTATCAATTTATCAAAGACATGGACTTCGACCATTCCTATAGTTTTGTTTACTCAAAACGTCCGGGTACACCTGCATCTGAGCTTGAAGACACCACTTCTGAAGACGTGAAAAAAGAACGTTTATCCAAAGTCCAAAAGTGGATTAAACAATCGAGTATTGAAAAGACCGATGCCATGCTCGGCACGATTCAACGCGTTTTGGTCGAGAAAGTTTCGGATAAAGATCCAAACCTACTGATTGGTACGGCGGATAACACTCGTTATGTGAGTTTTATTGGTGATGCAGCATGGGTCGGACGTTTCGCAGAAATCGAAGTGACAGAGATTAAAACTTTGAATTTTGTTTATGGCGAACTCTTGAATCTTGAGCCTGACGTGGCGTAATGTAAGAGAATAGATTCTGACTACTTAAAGGAATTCTCTTGACTGCAGCGATTCGACGTACAGTAACTTTTCCTGGGGTTTCAATTGAACGTTTAAAGAGCATGCTCGGTGCTTATAACGGTCATTTGAAACAAATCGAACAGCGTTTAGATGTCACTATTTCCCATCGAGGTGATGCATTTTATGTCGATGGTGAAATGGATGCAGTTGAGAGAGCAGAAGGTCTGCTCCATCGCCTGCATGAAGAAGCAGAAAATACGGTACAAATCAGTGCCGACACCTTACACCTCATGATTCAAGGCAGTCAGACTGACCGTGAATTGCAAGAAGACCTTGATGGGCAAGAGCACACTGGTTTAGATGAAGTGTGGCTCCAAACCCGTAAAGGTCGTATCAATCCACGCGGTGCCAACCAAAAGCGTTATGTGCAGCGTATTCTACAAAGCGATATTTCTTTTGGTATTGGACCTGCGGGTACAGGTAAAACCTATCTCGCCGTTGCAGCAGCAGTTGACATGCTAGAACGCAATGAAATTCAAAGGATTTTATTGGTTCGCCCTGCCGTTGAAGCAGGTGAAAAATTGGGTTTCCTACCAGGTGATTTAAGCCAGAAAATTGATCCCTATTTACGTCCGCTCTACGATGCCTTGTATGAAATGCTTGGTTTTGAAAAAGTGGCCAAACTGATTGAACGTCAGGTGATTGAAGTCGCACCACTGGCTTATATGCGTGGTCGAACCTTAAACCACTCTTTTGTGATTTTAGACGAAGCGCAAAATACCACACCTGAACAAATGAAAATGTTCCTCACACGTTTAGGCTTTGGTTCACGTGCAGTGATTACTGGAGATATCACACAGGTCGACTTACCACGTGGCCAGCAATCTGGTCTAGCACATGCTTTGCGCATCATCGACAAGATCAAAGAAATTCACATCACCCGTTTCCACTCACGTGACGTGGTACGTCACCAACTGGTGCAAAAAATTGTTGAAGCTTATGAGGGATGGGATGCAGAACAACATCGCCTAACCGCTGAAGCACGTGCTGAACGCAAAGCGCGTCAAGAAGCCTTAGTGGCTGAAAATGATGCCGCTGCTGATGCTCAGCATTAAGTTAAAGCCTGCGGGCATTTTAAAATGCCCGCAGATGTCATTATTTAAGGATCTATTTTGAAACTGAGTCTTTCTCTACAACAGGACTTTCAAGCCCCTGAATTGGTCTTGAAACGTGGCTATCTCAAAAAAGTTGTAGAAACTGTTTTACGTCATATTGGCACACAGAGTAACTGTGAAATTGGTATTGCTTGTGTTGACCATGATGAAAGTCATAAATTGAATTTGGAATATCGTGGCAAAGATAAATCAACCAATGTGTTGTCTTTCCCTAGTGATTTGCCCGATGAAATGGCGCAGATTCTTGACTCATTTCCCATTGGCGATTTGGTCATTTGTATTCCTGTGGTGTTGTCGGAAGCAAAAGAACAAAACAAAGCGCCACTGACGCATTTCACTCATATGCTGGTCCATGGCACTTTGCACCTTATGGGCTATGACCATGAAACATCAGAAGCAGATGCTGAAGAAATGGAAGGCATCGAAATTGAAATTTTGGCTAAACTCGGTTTTGAAAACCCTTATTTAGCACAGTAACTATTAGATTTGAAAAAACTTACCCGATTCATTTCGATGTATCGGGTTTATTTATGCTAAAAATAAAGCAAGATGAAAAAATAGATGAAGAGATTATAAAAATGCATACACCAATTTCAAAACTACTCTGCATGATCGCCCTATCCTGCACCACGCCACTTTATGCCAAGAGCAATGATGAAAATCAAACATCCTGTCAGGAAGTAAAGTTTCTAGATTCAGCTCAGGCTTGGGCTGGACATTATTATTTGCAGGGCGTTATGGAGGTTGGTTCTGAGCTTCTACTAGAACCTGACGGCAAATTTAAATGGTATTTAGCTGTTGGCTCTTTAGACCAATATGCCGAAGGGTCATGGTGGAAAAATGGCAACTGTATTGGTTTAAAAGCTTTGCCTAAATATAGCAAGCATTTAGAAATTTTTCCTATCCGCTTAGATGAAGAGGAGTCTCATTTAAGCGTAACTTGGATGGGTGGACATCAAGACGGCGCCTATGTCCGTGCAACTCAATAAACTGAGTTCACCCACATAATCAAAACCTGATTAGAAATGCACAGCTCAACGCACTTCAAACTCTGCCTCTGCTGGGTCAAAGACCACATAGCATAACAACTGAAAAACAATGATACAGCCATTTAAAGTTAAAGTCTGAAACTTTGAACGCGCTTACTCAAGTCAAGATTGCATGTGAATAAGCCTAGACTTATCCACATTTCCAACAAAAAAACGGCTTTTAATAAGCCGTTTTTTATTTTTCAAGATTTTTTAGAATTGATAGCGGAAAGTTAATGTTGCATTGCGTGGTGCGCCATACACCATACTATTCACACCTAAACCTTCGTAATATTTTTCATCAAATAAATTGTTCACATTCAGTTGAAGTTTAATATTTTGATCAACTTGATAAGCAGCCATTAAATTCGCCAACACATAAGCATCTTGAGTAATACGCCCTGCAGTCTCGTCTTTATATGCTTTGCTCTTATAGTTTAAGCCACCACCCACGCTCCACTTATTTATTGTATATTTTGTAAATAGATTGGCCGACGTTCTCGCTGCAGTTGTCTGTACTTTGTTACCGTCAGCATCTTTTGCATTAAAATGAGCAAGTCCGAAGCTCATATCCCACTTGTCAGTCAATTTACCATCTAATTCTATTTCGAAGCCTTTACTCTCAACACCATCTGCGCTGCCATAAATATTTTTGACTTCATCACCATCCATAACTGTGCCTATGATCTCGGCTACATTATCTTGCTTGGTTAAAAATACCGACATCGACGCATTAAGTTGTTTGTCAAAAAACTCTCCTTTCAGGCCAGTTTCATAACTTTTACCCTCACGTGGATCAAGATATTGACCATCCGCATTCTGCTTATCTTCTGGTTTAAAAATGCCAGTATAGCTGGCATACCATGAATAATCTTCTAAGAAATCATAGATTAATCCAGCATAAGGTGTCACTTTATTATTAAACTTACGATTACCATCTCCATCAGCACTTTCATACTCCCAGTTAGATACTCGTACACCTGCTACAAGTTTTAGAGGATCTAATAAAGTGAACTTACCTGCTAGATACGCACCTGTTTGTGTAGTTTTATTAGATGGGCTTGCAACATTATTATTAATAGAGCCGAGAAGTTTTGATGGTGTGAAATTGTCAAAATCAATCGTATAGTTATCTAGAGTAGGCGTTCCATAATAGCGATCAGTTTTTTCACTCTGATTATACATAAACCCAGCGACAACTTCTTGTTGTAAGCCAGCCAAAGTAAAAGGCGCAGAAAAATAAATATCCGCATTATTTTGAGTGGTCTTTGACGTATCGGTATATGGGTATAAACCAGCACTACTATTGGTCGCTTTATCTACTGATCCTGACCATAAGTACAACAATGCTGTCTCTGCATCTATTTGGCGGTAATCATAATTAACATTCAGCGTGATATCATTAAATAACTTCTGCTTAAGCTGAGCAAAGGCAGTAGTTGTATTAGTATTCCAATATGTCCAATCACTGGTCACTGTTAAATCACGATCAAAATGCGTTAACGAACCATCAGTATAAAATGCTGGCAAGCCTCCCCATTTGATACCAGAACGTTCTAAATTCTGATAACTAGCACCCACTGACAGATAAGTGCTGTCTGTTAAATCTGCATCAAGCACACCATAAAATAAGTTATTTTCTTTTTCATACAAATCGGCAAAAGAGTCTGTACTTTCATGTTTGACAACAATTCGTCCACGTACACTCCCATCAGCATTTAAGGGTGCAGAAATATCTGCCATGCTGTTCCATGCATTCCACGAACCATAAGAACTGCTTAATGTCCCTGTTAATTCTTTAGAATTTGCATGTTTACGTACCATATTGATAGCAACTGCAGGATTGCCCGCCCCCGTCATTAGCCCATTAGCGCCTTTGACCACTTCCACGCGATCATACATGCTCAGGTCTGGATCGTTAGCAATATCTGCTTCGGCTGTACTTGGTACACCATCAAATAAATAATAATCCACATCAAACCCGCGTGCTGTCGGATATTGACGTTCATCCCAACGGTTGGTGGTAATACCAGTCACGTTATTGAGCATTTCTTGCAAAGAATTTGTATTGGTATCATCTAAATATTCACGGGTTAAAACTTTAACCGACTGCGGTGTTTCGCGAAGTGACAAATTTAATTTGGTAGAGGTACTGGCACTCTTCGCCGTATAACTCTTTGTCCCTTCCGTTACAGATGGATTCTCTTCCTCGGCTTGACTCGTAATCGTTTCAAGTTGTGCACTTTCATCGCTCGTAGTGGGTGCTGCAGACCCCAAAGTTGGGAGAAATACTGTGGCTGCTGCCATAGCCAATATCAGTGGACTGACTTTGAAGCGCTTTAAAGTTGGGGAGTAATACATGAAACTATATCCTTATAACAGGGATCAAATATTAAAAAAACATGCATGCATCCTCCCCATTAACTTGCTTTAAGAAAGATTTACGAATGCTTTAAAATATTTAACAAAAAACATACTGCAAATGATAATTATTTTTATTATCAATTCAAGTTTTCACCTTTAAATATAAGATTATGTTTTTATTGAAAAAAAATAAATAAATCTCAGAATAAAAAGTTAAGACATTGTTTTACATGTTTTTTTTATAAATTAATTTAATCATTATAATTTCCCATAAAGAAGCAAGAATATCAATGAACTTCAAACTCTGCCTCTGCTGGGTCAAAACGCCATGTGCGTACAATGCGTAACTCAGAAATATCCTTCATTTTGGTATCGAAAGCGCCGAACGGGGCTGCTTTGCGTACTGATGCCTTTGCTGCTTCATCCAACATCTCATGCCCTGAGCTGTCAATCAAGCGAATGGCGCGGATACCACCTGAAGCATTTAAAATCACCATTAAACGCACTTCACCCGCCAGTCGCTGCTGCTTAGCCACTTCTGGGTAGTAACGGTTACCATAAAATTCCACTTTCTGACGGAACTTTTCAAGATAGGCAGCAGAAATATCTTGCTTGGCTTGAATACCATCAACTGTTTTGATTTTTTGCTGACGGCTAAAGTTTTGTTGACGTTGCAAATATTGCGCTTCAAGGCTTGCCACCATGGCTGCTTTGGCCTGAAACTGGCTGTTCATTTCTTCCATGGCTTTTTTGCGCTGATTATCTTCCGCTTGTTTTTGCCAGCTAAGTGTCGTCATTAACAACTTTTCTTCAAAATTTAATTCACGCTTTTGCTGGACCTGTTCTAAAGCTTCTCGCTGTTGTTCCCCAGCACTTTGCTCAAGCATCGGCACGGGCATATCACTCGACATCCGGTGGGACTCGCGAAAGGTGCCAGAACCCTGTTGATCCGCTTGCGCCAAGAAATCCGCATCTTCAATTTTTTGATCTGAAGGGCGTAAAGTCACTGCAATTTCTTTCACTGCGGCATCATTTTCTTGAGGCATGGCAAACTGTACAGTCAAAATCACCAGATGCAAAAAAGCTGCAAGCACAACGGTTGCTGTAAAAATTGGGTCTTTCCACCAATTATGCGCCAAAGGCATTACATTTATTTTTTTGAACATCACTTCAAACCGACAATTTGTCTTGTTCCCCTAAGCGTATGTACGCAGTATAAAATAGACACAGTTTTCATTTTATTGCTTAGAATGAGGCACTGTACCCTGTAGATTCACTGTTTCATAAAATCATGAAAATGGTGCAATTAATTTTGCTAAACTGCAAGCTTCATGAGCAGTATTTTTCAAACATTTCAACCAGAGATCTGATCGCTCAAAAACACTGATTAGCTAGGACGCCTCTTATGCAAACGCTTATTTCCAGTATTTCTAATCGTTTACGCCAAGTTTATCAAAAGGCGGAAGGATTTATTGAGGATGAGCGCGAGTTTCCAATGTCTCAAGTCTTTTTAAACGCCACCTTTCAACGATTTGTGACCGACAATGTGAGAATGTTAAAAGACTTACATGCAGACTTACATGATGACTGGTTACGCTTATATGCCACACTCGATTATAACGGTCTCAAACTGACTCTCTCTGTTGACTTGAAATTGGTGCAAATGGAGTTGAATAAAAAAACGCAATTGATTGTGTTCGAACAAATCAGCGATACCAGTGTGCTAGATGCTGAATACCCAACGGTATTTCATAAAATGGGCGTACGCTGTGCCCTGTTTTTTTATCAAAAAATCCTGAACCAAGATCCTTTAGGTATGATTTTAGAAAAGCTGAATGTGATTAAGGTTAAAGATGAGTTACTACATTTAAATTTGAACCGTTGGTTAGGCAAAAACCGTTCAATCATCGACACGCTAGGCAAAGTCCATGTTAATCATGCTGTGCTACGTGAAGCCGAATTGGTCGTGATTGGTAACGTCAATTTAACTGCACTATTTAATAAATTCTCTCAAACCTCGATTGATGATTTGATTGAACCCAATTTGGATGAAAGTACAGTCTCTCCCATTCGACAAAAATAGCTGATCATTTGGTGACAAAACCGTAATTTCAAATATGTAAATGAAACATAAAACTACAGTTCCCCTTATGTTTCGAATTTTTTCTTCATAATCAATGTGCATAATAGTTATATGCAAAAATTTTGTGCCTACAACTAAATAGGAAGCTTTTTCTTATGGCTAAATCAAAATTGAAAACAGCCACAATCGCGACAAGTATGAGCGCTTTGCTATTTGTCGGGTTCTCAAGCCAAACCTTTGCCATGAGTCCATTTCAAGCCAGTTATCAATTTAACTATAATGGCAAAAATTTAGGCTCTGCAACTCGGACTTTATCAAAGTCAGGTAATAACTGGAACTATGTTTTTGCAGCCAAAGCAGGCGGTATTGCCTCAGCAACCGAAAGTAGCCGCTTTAGTTTAAATGGCAAACAAATTCAGTCCAATAGCTTTAGCCGTAGCAGTAAAATTTTGGTGCATAACAACACCATGAGTATTAACTTCAATCCAGCAGCAAAAACCATCAATACCAAGAAAGACAACGAAACGCGTTCATTTGCATGGAAAGCGGGTGTCTTAGATGAGCTCAATGCAGAATTGCAAATTCGTGAAGACATTAAAAATGGTGGTTTAAAATCAACTTACTATTTGGCCGATGCTAAAGAGGTTGAAGCACGTAAATTTGTGAAGCAAGGTACTGAATCTATCAAAACAGATTATGGAACTTTCGAGACCATTAAAGTAGTCATGAAACATGATAAGCCCGGCCGTGAAACCATTTTCTGGCTAGCTCCGAAATTAGACTATCTTCCTGTTAAAGTCAGCCATGTTGATAAGAAAACATCTTATGGATTGCTCTTAACGAGCTATAAAGGTGCAAGCAATTAGTCATTTTGACGAATTTTACTTGCATTTTTTCAGGTGCTTCCTAAAATACGCATTTGCTTGAAAAAGCACCTGCCCTTAGAGGATTCTCCCGTGTACGCACTAGAACAGAAAATCTTAAGCGAAGGTATCGTTCTATCTGATGAAGTTCTGAAAGTTGATGCTTTCTTAAACCACCAAATTGATCCAGTGATGATGCAATTGATCGGCAAAGAATTTGCTCGCCGTTTCAAAGATGCTGGCATCACAAAAATCATCACGATTGAAGCATCAGGGATTGCACCTGCAATCATGACAGGTTTAGAACTAGGCGTATCTGTTATTTTTGCGCGGAAATACCAATCTTTAACCTTAAAAGATGAGCTTTATCGTTCAAAGGTATTTTCATTTACCAAGCAAACAGAAAGCACCATTGCCATTTCAAATAAACACATCAGCTCATTAGACAAAGTACTTGTGATTGATGACTTTCTGGCTAATGGTCAGGCTGCTCTTGGTCTAATAGATCTAATTCATCAAGCCAAAGCAGAAGTCGTGGGTGTAGGTATTGTGATTGAAAAATCATTTCAGCCTGGTCGCGATATTTTGCTTGAAAAGGGATATCGCATCGAATCTCTAGCTCGAGTTAAGTCACTAGCAAAAGGCACTGTAGAGTTTGTACGAGACTAATCACAGAACCCTCCATAAAAAAAGAGCATTTTAAAATGCTCTTTTTTTATGACATTCATGACCCGCAGGTCATCCACACACAAGCGCCATATTTGCGCGGTAGATTACTTTTAATTTAAAGTAAAAAATATATCGTCTTTTATCAATTTAATTACATTTTTAAGTTGGAGAAACATGATTTATATAGCATGATCAAATTTAAATGGTCATAACCACTTTCTAAGACTAAAAATAAACAGCGATTAAACGAAATACTTTTTTATTGAGAAAGCCGCACAAATGATAAAGAAGAAAGAAACGAGTGAACGATCGTTTGATCCAAATCAATTATCAGGATTTGATGGAGCTCACTCCATTCAACTTCCCGTCGACTTTATTCACGACCTAAGTAAAGCCAGCTCTTTACAGGTAGTATTAGATACAATTGCCTACTGGATTTCATACGTTTTCGATGCAGATCGGGCCAGCATCACCCTGCAAGATACTGAAGATTATCTCAAGCTATACTCAATTTCGGGCAATCATGCAATTCCGATGGATTTTAAAATTCCAATTGGACAAACTTTTGTAGGCCGAGTTTTTGCTGAGTCACAACTGATCATTTGCGATGACTTAAGCCTGTCGGATGAACTCGACTGTCAAATGCTTTCTGAACATGGTATGGGTAGCTGTATGGATGCCCCAATGATTCATAATGATATTTGTATTGGTACACTCAATGTGGCCGATGTGCGTAAACATCATTACACCCTACAGCAAGCCATCCTGTTACAAACCCTTGCAAAATGGTTAGCGTTAAACATCAAACTACATTTACAAGTTCAAGAGATGGCTATTTTAGCCTCTACCGATGAACTGACAGGCACTTTTAACCGAAGAGTATTTGTACAAGAAAGCCATCAAACCATGCTGCATTTTAGCAAATCCCGTGTACCGTTTAGCATTGGCATTTTAGATATTGATCACTTTAAACAGCTAAATGATTGCTATGGGCATACTGCGGGTGACTATGTACTCAAAAAAATGGTGAAAAAAATACGAAGCATACTGCGTGATGAAGACTTTTTAGCCCGTATTGGTGGCGAAGAGTTTGCCATTATTCTACCTGCCTGCTTAGGTGATGAGGCTATGCGAATCTTTCGACGGATTTGTTCAACCATCGAAGCGATGGAAGTCAGTTATGAACAGGAAATACTATGTTTTACAGTTAGCATAGGCGTTGCAGAGGTCGGCAAACAAGATACCGATGCCGAAGATGTATTTAAACGAGCAGATAAAGCCCTCTACTGTGCAAAAGAAGCGGGACGAAATCGGATTCACTTTGCCAACTAAGTTAAGCCATGAACTTGAATGCCGAGAACAATGGAGTAAGACTCTACAGAAACAGCGTAGATATTCCCAGAAAATTACAAGTCTAATAAATATTCTCAACTCAAATTCAGCTAGTATTTACTCTAGATTCAGATGTTTAGAAATCTTAGATCTGAGGTAACACGGTTGTCATGCGTCATGAACACCATAATCAGGCTATATATTTTAAGTACAGCTAGCCCTTATAGGTCAAATAAGCTATGGAAAAAACAATTCTCTGCCCAAAGTGTGGCTCAAGTGATATCGAAAAAAGAAATCATGAGCAACAACTGACAAAAATTGGAGGCGTATTGCTCAGTTCTGCAGGTGCAACCGCAGGTACTGTTGGGGGAGCAGCATCTGGAGCCTCTATAGGCGCAGCGATCGGTGCAGCGGCTGGGCCTTTAGGAGTCATTATGGGCGGTACCATTGGCACCTTCGTCGGTGCAGTCAGTATTGGGGTCACAGGTGGTTTTTTAGGGCATCGCTTTGGTAAAAAAGCAGGTGTGATTGTCGATAAAAATGTGTTTCTCGACTATAAATGCCTAAACTGTGGTGCCAAATTTAAAGAACAACACCTAACACCAATTGAATAATAAAAAAGCCCATCATTCATGGACTTTTTCATGTCGCAATAACTAGGCTTGCAATTTCTTTACAACTTCGCCAAGACGTTTTCCTTGTGCTTCGCACAACACTTTTTCATCTTGGCTTAAACTCTGGTCATGCCGAGGACCACTGACATGACTCGCCCCATAAGGCGTCCCGCCTGTTTTTGTATTCGACAGTGCTGGAACAGCATTGTTTAAACCAAGAATCATCATGCCATGATGAAATAACGGGGGAAGCATGGTCAACAAGGTGCTTTCTTGCCCACCATGCATCGAACCTGATGAGGTAAATACACAAGCAGGCTTGCCATGCAAAGCACCATTGAGCCAAAGACTGGTGGTTTGATCGAGAAAATATTTCATTTCAGACGCCATATTGCCAAAACGCGTAGGTGAGCCTAGTGCCAAACCTGCACAGTTTTCCAAATCCTCTACGCTACAATAAATATCACCGTCGGCAGGAATACTGGCTTCTGCTTCTTTCACCACAGTTGAAATATTTGGAACAGTTCGAATTTTTACAGCTATACCACTCGCCTCAATTCCATTTGCAATCAAATGCGCCATTTCACGGGTACTGCCATATTTGCTGTAATATAAAACTAAAACATAGGTTTGCATGAATAGAGTTCGGTGACAGAAAAAATAAAACTATACGGTATTTTTTCTATTTTTTGGTTAAGCTTATAGTGAAAAATGTAGAAAAGATGAAGAAAACAAAGAGATACTTTGCCTATGTTAGAACAGTACTTAAAAAAACTTCCTTTCTATAAGAAAACTTGGTTTCAGTTCGTCTTATTTGTAGTACGGCGCTTTGAGGCCGACCGTTGTCGTGAACAAGCAGGTTCACTGACCTACACTACCTTGTTTGCAGTCGTACCAATGCTGACAGTTTTCTTGGTCATCATCTCGTCCATCAAAGCACTGGAACCTGCACGTCAGCAATTACAGCAATTGATTTATAGTAATTTTTTACCTAAAACCACCATTGCTTTTGATAAGGCTCTCAATGCTTTTACCGATAAATCGAGTAATTTGACCATTATCGGAATCTTATTTCTCTTCGTTACAACGGTCATGATGCTGACCAGTATTGAAACTGTCTTTAACCGAATTTGGCGAGTGCGCGAAACCCGTGGTGGCATTATTGGCTTTATGCGCTACTGGACCATTATTTCTTTAGGACCAATTCTCCTCGGTAGTGCCTTTGTTATTTCTTCTACTGTCGCCTCTTTAAATGTCTTAAGCAATAATTTTGCAGGCTATGAGTTAGATGGTGCTTTTATATTTTGGTTAATTTCATTCGCCTTAACGGTACTTGGTTTTTTTATTTTAAATTGGACCATTCCAAACCGAAGTGTGCCGATTAAATCGGCTCTCATTGCTGGTTTATTTAGTGCTATTGTCTTTGAATTACTGAAACATTTGTTCGGTTTTATTATGTCGAACTTTACCAGTTATGAAATTATTTATGGTGCGTTTGCCGCAATTCCCATTTTCCTGCTGTGGATTTTTCTATCATGGAATATCGTCCTGATTGGGGTTGAAATTAGTTATGCACTTACTGCATTTACCTCTCATAAAGAACAAAAGCGCCATCCTGTTATTATGTTGATGGATTTACTGGAACTATTTTATAAAAAGCAGCAACAAGGCTTAAGTGTTTCAGACGATGAAGCGCTTGATATCTTGGGGCGAGATGAATTGGGTCGCTGGCCAAGTTACGTCCTCATGCTTGAAACACAGAATTTAGTTAAACGTACTGATGACAATCAATATGTTCTTGTACGCAATCTGTCTCACGTTGATTTTTGGAGTTTTTATAGCAGGCTTCCCTATCCACTGCCACAGCGTCAGGACTTAGGCAATGTACATCCTGACGATGTCTGGATGCAAAAAATTGGTCCTGCCTTGGTGGAGTCAGATGATTACTTGGCGGCCAAACTCGCCATTCCACTTTCCAAAATTTTTGATGATAAATCCTAATAAAACCGTGTCTTATCTCTTCTATATAGATAAGACACGGTTTTTATACATCACAGGTAAAGCCTAACCTTAGTCCAAAATATACATGATTTTTTTACTGCAAAGCCGCTTTAAAGGCCTGTAAGTATTGTTTAATCTTGTGATGTAGACTCACCACCATTACCCCCATCAAGACAAAACCCGTACCCAATAAGAAATTCAGCTCCAACTGTTCTTTTAAGAACATCACCCCAAAGCACATCCCAAAAATCGGGGTTAGAAAAGAAAATACGCCCAACTGTGAAGCCAAATACTTTCTTAATAGCCAAAACCAAATCAGATAACTACCAAATGACACCACCACGGTATGAAACAGTAAACTACTGATCGACAGTGCGGACCAGTGAATGGTGGCCTGCCTCATAAAGAAAGAAAGCGGCAAGAGCAATAAAAATGCGATAAACAACTGATAAAACAAGGTTTGTGTCGCAGGTGCTTCAGCCAATTTGGTCAGCCGAACAGCGATCGTGGTGGCTGCCCATAAAATCCCTGCTAAAAGTGCCAATACATCCCCCCATAAAGCCGATGTCACTAAAGCTTGAGAATCAGAAGGATGAAATAAAAAGGCGATTACAATTCCAAAAAATGCTAATCCAATTCCTAACCACTGTATGACCGACAAACGCTCAGACGGCAGTTTCCAGTGTAAACCCAATGCCACAAAAATAGGGGCGGTATACAATAAAACCACGGTATGCGAAGCAGAGGTAAAACGTAAAGCCTGTGCCACTAAAAAAAATTCGGCTGCAAATAATACCCCCACCAAAATACCTGCAGGCAAATAATCACTCCCCCATAATGAAGCCCCCTTTGCTAGCTTAATCATGGGATAAACCATCAATGCAGATAGACCTGATCGAAGCGCGATTTGCATCACTGTAGAAATATCAGGGGCTGCAAGTTTTAACACCACTTGTTGTAAGCCCCATAACACGCAAAGCCCCAGCATAATACCTGAGGCTTTTCCGTCTAGCGCCTGACGACTGCTCACGATCTGCTCCACTAAAAAAGATGAACCCATACTATAAATTTGTCTGAAATAAAATATATAATCTAAAACAGACAAGATATCTTCTTATTCAGGCAATTTCAGCCATGCCCTACAAACAACAAAAAAACAGTGCGCCACTCAAACAACTACCGACCAATGATCATATTGATAAATTATTGTGGATTCATTTTCGCGATGATCCCGCTCAGTCGGTTTATCCCGTACATGGACATGCATGGGGTGAATTTGTCTATGCATTTAATGGAGTCATGGAAGTCCATATTAATCAAGTTGACTATCTCACTCCACCGCCATACGGAATTTGGCTACCACCCCATGTCGCACATAGCGGTTTAAACCGTACCGATGTTTCTCACGGTACGCTCTATATCCATGAAAGCTTATGCAGCCACTTACCACAGCAAGCCGGTATTATGCTGAGCTCACCTTTAGTCACCGCGCTCTTTAAACATTTAAAACAGTACCACTTGGCAGATGATTCAGCTGAGCATTTGCGCTTACTTTATGTCTTGCTTGACCAACTACACCATGCAGAATTGGTGAGTAGTTATTTACCACACTCCGAACATCCTGTGCTCAAGAGTATTTTAGATTTTTTACATTTACACCCTGCCGACAACAGTGCTTTGCAACAACTGGCAGTTCAGCACAATATGACTGAACGCACACTTGCGCGTTATAGCCAAAAAGAACTCGGCATGTCTTTGAATGAATGGCGGCAGCGCTTAAAAGTCATGAAAGCCATGAGCATGCTAACCGAAGGGAAAAAAGTGGAAAGTATTGCATTAGATTTGGGCTATGCCAATGCATCGGCCTTTATCAACATGTTTAAGCGCTGGATGGTGTATACACCCGATCAATTTCGAAAACTGTATCATAGCCACCAACAACGCTAAAAAAAGACCACCGTGGTGATCTTTTTTTAAGATATTTCACTTAAAACCAATTAGGCTTTGACAAAAGTCGTCCATGTATAATCTTGAGATTTACCGTTCAAAGTCATTTGTAACTGTTCACCCGGCTGCAATGCTGCAACCCCTGCTGGTGTGCCCGTCATAACCACATCGCCTGCTTCCAAAGTGAAGACTTGGCTAATATCAGCCAACAAGGTACCAATATCAAAAATTAGATGTGCCGTATTACCTGCTTGACGCAGCTCATTATTAACATGAAAGGTATAGTGCACATCATTCCAATCTTGTACTACATCGGAAACAGCAACCCAATCTGCCAGTACACACGAACCATCAAAGGCTTTAGCACGCTCCCACGGTTGACCTTTGCCTTTCAAATCATCTTGCAAATCACGTAAGGTTAAGTCTAAGCCTAAGGTCACTGCACCTACCGCTTGAATAGCCTTGAGAGGGTCAGCTTCTTGAGTTAAACGTTGATCTATACGTAAAACCAGTTCACATTCATAGTGACAACTGCCCCACGCAGGATTCCAAGAAATACCCGCATCTAAACTGAGCAGACTACTTGGTGGTTTGATAAATAAAACGGGACGATCAGGAATCGCATTGCCTAATTCTTTGGCATGGTCTGCATAACTACGACCGACACAGACAATTTTAGATGGACGTGTACTCATGATCTTCCTCTTGCTTGGCGAATAATTTTATCGTGTTACGGTCAATACGCTTATTTTTTAAAGGTATTCTCAAACTTCGTTTGATCTGCACTCTCTATGAGTGCGCGCTTAGGCACAATCACCACAGTACGGTTTTTCAGCTCTAACATATAAGTTAACTTGCCGATGGCAAATTTCTGTACTTCATTATAATGGACCACCTGCTTGCGGCCATTGGCATAAATTTCCGCATAATCTTGATATAAATCTATGCCCTGCTCACTTTTACCAAACTGATATTTCACAAACTGACGCTTAAACATCATTGGAAGAAACCAATAACGCATGAGAATTTGTAAAACCAAGAAAAATACACCCAATGCCACATAATAACGCCCGACACCTGTAAAGCCGAGCATAAAGCCCCACACAATAATCCCGATACTAATCAGAGGTGTAATAAAGCGCGTAATTTGCTTTTTACCAAAGGTCGCTAAAGCAAAACCATCTTGCGACTCTTCTAAAGTGAGAAAATAACGTGTCGATAATGCAGGTTTGTTCTCTGACATAAGGCTAGATCAAATTACTAAAAATATTGATCTCAATACTACAACACTATTTGGCATTTTCTTAGGACTTTCATACACGCAGCTGAATGAGCTGGTTGTACACATGCAGTACGCGGTTAACTCTAAAAAAGAATCTGAATGAATATAAAAAGCACCAATACGCACACGTACAATAGAGAAAATGTAGCGAAATGAAACCTATGTTTTGCATATTAAAGTGAACAAAAACAATAGGCACAAAAAAACCGCAATTAAGCGGTTTTTTCAATATTGATCAAGTTGGTGCGCTCAGAGAGATTCGAACTCCCGACCCCTTAGTTCGTAGCCAAGTGCTCTATCCAGCTGAGCTATGAGCGCGACGTCTTGATGGGGTGCATTATACGTGAATCCTATTTTTTGTTAAGTCTTATTTCCATAAAAGTCGATCAACCGCCCACTTATTAAGCACAAAAGGTGCGAGATGCTGTATAAATCAACAAATTGAGGTTCCATAGCAGAATAGATAGGCAATCATGCAAGACTAAAGCTTTATTGATATCAAATCTTTCTTGATAAATCACTTTCTCAAGCAAAGCATTTCACTTTTTACAGACACAAAAAAACCGCAACATGTGCGGTTGATTGTTCAAGTTGGTGCGCTCAGAGAGATTCGAACTCCCGACCCCTTAGTTCGTAGCCAAGTGCTCTATCCAGCTGAGCTATGAGCGCATTACTTGTGTGCCAATTCAGGCGTTACGTTACATACAGTTTACTTATTGGTGCGCTCAGAGAGATTCGAACTCCCGACCCCTTAGTTCGTAGCCAAGTGCTCTATCCAGCTGAGCTATGAGCGCGACATAAGTAAAGTTGGCGGTGAGAGAGGGATTCGAACCCTCGGTACAGTTACCCGTACGCATCCTTAGCAGGGATGTGGTTTCAGCCACTCACCCATCTCACCGTAACGTGCCGCCATAATACAAACTTCATGCTAGCACTGCAAGCACAGACGCTGCCTTTTTTGCATATTTTCGTTCAATTAAATACTTTTTAAACAATTTAGTGCTGATTCATCACAATTTCTTCTTTTCAACGCATCGCTGTGCTGAATAAAACAGCAAATATCCTAAATTGCCGACATAAAACACAATATTGCAATCATTTGCGTGCAGTCTGTCTTCGCATGACTTATGCTAATCCTATCTACTGAGATACAGCCAAAGACATTATGAAAAATTGGGTCGATCCTGAAGCAAAAGCTGAAGCTGAACGTTATGACAATCCTATTCCGAGTCGCACGCTCATTTTAGAAACCATCGAAGAAAAAAAGACGGCGCTTTCACATGCGGATCTGGTTGAGATTTTTGAAATTGCAGATCAAAAAAGTATTGATGCGCTCAGCCACCGCCTGATTGCAATGGTTCGTGATGGCCAACTCATGAAAGATGGTTTCAAGTTCCTTCTTGCGGAAGAACAACCTGAACATGAAGCAACGGTCTACATTAATAGTAAAGGCTTTGGTACGGCGAATATCACAGGGCATGAAGACCTTCTTCTCCCTGAGCGTGAACTTCGTCAAGTCTTTAATGGTGATCGTGTTAAAGTGCGCCAAACCTCAGTAGATCGTAAAGGTAAAGCTTGGGGCTTTATTACCGAGGTAGTGCAACACCGTGTGAAGCAAATCATTGGTAAAGTGTCGATACATGACGGTGAATACTTTATTCAGCCAGCAAATCCCAATGCGCACCAACCAATTACCTTAGAAAAAGAGTTAATCGAACACGCACAAGTCAAAGTGGGCGATTCGGTTCGTGTGGCAATTGATGACTACCCAACCAAAGAAGAGCTCGCCACTGGTCATATTGTACAATCTATGGCGGATAAGGCAGACACCGAAATCATCATCCCACAAACCATTTTAGAGTTTGGTCTGCCGTATGAGTTTCCTGAAGAGGTACTTAAAGAAGCAGAAAGTTTTAAAGAGCCATCAGCGCAAGACCGTGAAGGTCGTATTGACCTACGTGATTTAGCCTTAGTCACTATTGATGGTGAAGATGCACGCGACTTTGACGATGCTGTTTATGCAGAAAAACGTCCAGGTGGAGGTTATCGTGTCGTGGTAGCCATTGCGGACGTCAGCCATTATGTCCGTTCAGGCAAACCGTTGGATGATGAAGCCCAGGAACGCGGTACATCGGTGTATTTCCCGCACTTTGTTTTACCTATGTTACCTGAAGCCCTGTCGAATGGCTTATGTTCACTCAATCCACATGTTGACCGTCTGTGTATGGTCTGTGATTTAAACCTGTCCCGTGCAGGTCGCGTCACCAAGTTTGAGTTCTATCCATCAGTCATGCATTCAAAGGCACGTTTAACCTATACCAACGTTGCTCAATACTTTGAAGGTGACAGCAGTGCCATCCCAGAAGACCGTGATGTGCGCAAATCCTTAAACACCCTGTTCCAACTTTATCAAGTCCTCAAAGGTTTACGTGCAGAACGTCATGCTATGGAATTTGAAACCGTTGAAACCTACATGACCTTTGATGAGCTAGGTGGGATTAAGGAAATTTTACCGCGTACGCGTAATGATGCTCACAAGCTGATTGAAGAATGTATGTTATTGGCAAATGTGGCCGCGGCTGAATATGCACTCGAACATGACGTGCCAATGCTATACCGTATTCATGAGCCACCTGAGTTCTCACGCATTCAAAAGGTACGTGACTTTGTCAAACTACTAGGTCTACCGTTCCCAGAACAGCCGACTCAGAAAGACTATCAGGCCGTAATTGATGCAACCAAAGACCGGATTGATGCGCCTAGTATCCATGCCGTGCTGTTACGTTCGATGATGCAAGCCTACTACGGTGCGAATAACGCAGGTCACTTTGGCTTGGCTTATGAAGCGTATACGCACTTCACTTCTCCAATTCGTCGTTACCCAGACTTGTTGTTACACCGTGCCATTAAAGCCAAGTTAAAACATAAACCTGCACCTCTTTCAGGGGCTGCTTTGGATGATGCGGGTCAACATTTCTCCGCAACTGAACGTCGTGCAGATGAAGCGTCCCGTTCTGTCACCACATGGTTGAAATGTCATTATATGCAGCAGCATTTGGGTGAAGAGTTTGTCGGCACCATTTCTGCCGTAGCAGAATTTGGTCTGTTTGTAACGCTCAAAGATTTATATGTTGACGGCATGATCCATGTCAGCCAACTGGGCGATGACTACTTTGTCTATGACCAACCAAGTCAGAGCTTGATTGGGCAGGCACGCGGTCAAAGCTTTAGTTTGGGCGATGAAGTAAAAATCAAAGTTGCAGCAGTGAATTTAGAAGATCGAAAAATTGATTTTGAATTATTGCAACAACTCTCACATGGTGGTCGGCCCATACGAAGTCGAGCACCCCGTGTTGGCAAAGCCAAAACAGCACGAAGCGAAAGTAAAGAAGAAGTCTTTAGCGAGTCGACAAACGCCTCTCCCAGTAACAGCGGAGACCAGCCCATACGACGCAAAAAAGATAAATCCCAACCTAGCTCCTACAGCAAAAAGCCTGGTAAAAAATCTTCATCAAAGTCTGAAACAAAGGTTAAAGATAAAGTGAAGAAAAAGTCGAAACCTAAAAAGAAAAAATCCAACGCAAAAGCGAAAACTGAGTAAATGATGTAAAAGGTGCTAGGGCTTCATGTTCTAGCACCTTTTTTCATAGGACCAACATGAATTTTTTGCGTTTATTTTTAAGCAAACCCATCAGCCAATATCATCCCTTGCTTTATTTCATGGCTACACGTAGCCGACGTATGATGCGCTATTGGCAGTGGAAAACAGATGGGAAAGACTATGCACATTCATTTTCTAACGTCCCTTTGGCTTTTCGCGTCAAAAAGCATCAGTCCGTTCTGATTCGTAAATTAGGCGACAGTGATCAACACTGGCAACACAATAAAGTCATCAATCTCAAAATTGCCAGTCCATGTATTTCTGGGATTTTAGTCCATCCACAACAAACGTTTTCTTTTTGTCAGTTGGTAGGACAACCAACAACTCAAAAAGGCTATGTCGAGGGAATGGAACTCAGCTTTGGGCAGGCTCGTGGTGGTATTGGTGGTGGTATTTGCCAAATTGCCAACCTCATCCACTGGCTTGTCTTGCATAGCCCGTTACAAGTGGTACAACGTTCACAGCATTCCTTTGACCCTTTTCCAGATCATGGTCGAGTGCTCCCTTTTGGGAGCGGCGCTGCAATTTTTTATAACTATATTGATTATCAATTTTACAACCCCACTCCGCATAGCTTTCAAATTCGGCTTTGGTTTAGTGAGAAATGCCTAGAAGGTGAACTGCGCTGTTCCGCCGATTTAGGCTATGTCTACCATGTGTTTGAACAACAGCATGCTTTTCTTAAAATCGGGACGGATTACTATCGTCAAAACGAAATATGGCGACACCGTAAAGAAAAATATAAAAGTGGTGAAATCTTAACAACCGAATGTATGACCCGTAACTTTGCCAAAGTGCTTTATCAGCCCTCACACATTGACCTGCACTATGCATCATGGACTGAATTTCAAACGGCGCAGAACATCAAAACCAATTAAAACTTGATTTCCCACGGCATCACCCTTACATCTAGTGATATCTGAACATTTAATTTGGCTTAAACGCATGACATTAGAAAAAGCAACCTTGCCTGTTCCACAGTTTGATCAAATCACCTTAGTACAACTCCAACAACAGATTGAACAAGCCATTCAACAGGGGCAAAGTTTTTTAAAAGACCTGAGTGAAGTCCCTGAATCGGTTCAGGCACAGCTTGCGGTCTTAGAACAAGTCGATACTCTAGAAAACAATATGAGCGAAACGTGGGGCGTACTGTCTCACCTCAATGCCGTGATGAACAATACTGAAACCCGCGAGCTCTATCAGTCTTTATTACCTGCATTAAGTGAGTACTATACCGAACTGGGTCAGCACACCGTACTGTATCAAACCTATCAGCACATTCATGATGCTGCACAATTTGATCACCTCTCAGAAGCCCAACAAAGTGCGATTAAACTTGCACTGCGCGACTTTAAACTGTCGGGCGTAGCTTTAGAAGGTGAAGCGAAAAAACGTTATGCAGAAATCTCAGCTCGCTTATCACAACTGTCATCGGACTTTTCTAACCATGTTTTGGATGCAACACAAGCCTACTTCAAACCATTAACGGAAGATGAACTGGCAGGCCTCCCCCAAAGCAGTGTTGAACTTTTAAAACAATATGGTCAACAACGCGAACTTGATCAACCCGTTGCCACTTTAGACTTTCCGTCATATTTGGCAATTATGACCTACGCGGAAAATCGCCCTTTACGCGAAGAGTTGTATCGCGCTTACACTACACGTGCATCTGACCAGTCTGAACATGCTGAGTTTGATAATACCGCGGTGATGGAAGAGATTTTAAGTTTGCGTCAGGAAATGGCAGCACTGTTAGGTTTCAACAATTATGCCGAGCTTTCATTGGCCAGCAAGATGGCGCCAAATGTAGCCACAGTCGATCAATTCTTACGTGATTTGGCTGAACATTCACGTGCCCCTGCGCTCAAAGAAGTAGCAGAGCTAAAAGCTATTGCCGCTGAAGATGGCCTTGAAGAGTTAAAACCGTGGGACAGCACGTATTATTCGGAAAAATTGAAAGTCCAACAGTTCAATTTATCTCAAGAAGCGCTCAAGCCTTACTTCCCTGCACCTAAAATTTTGCAGGGCTTATTTAGTATTGTGAACCGTCTTTATGGGATTCAAATTGTGGAGCGTGAAGCCCCAGTGTGGCATCCGGATGCACGCTATTTTGAACTCGAAGATCAAGGCACTGTGGTTGGTGGATTCTATTTTGACCTTTATGCACGTCAGGGCAAACGTGGTGGCGCATGGATGAGTGGTTTCCGCTCTCGCACCCAAACAACGCAAGGCCTACAAAAACCGATTTGCTATATGGTATGTAACTTTACCCCACCTGTCGGTAATCAAGCCGCACTATTGACTCATGATGAAGTCATTACCTTGTTCCATGAATTTGGACATGGTTTACATCATATGTTAACCGAAGTCGACAATATTGCAGTTGCGGGCACACACGGCGTAGCATGGGATGCAGTTGAACTACCAAGCCAATTCATGGAGTTTTGGGCATGGGACACCGAAAGCTTAGACTTACTCAGTGCTCATATTGACACCCAAGAAACCTTACCAGAAAATCTACTCAAAGCCTTGCTGGATGCACGTTTCTTCCAGTCTGGCATGCAAAGTCTACGTCAAATTGAGTTTGCCCTGTTCGACCTCAGCATTCATAAAACAGCCCCTGCTTTAAAAGCGGATCAAATCCAAGCCACCTTAAATGAGATCCGTGCACAGTATGCTGTTTTAGAAACCACGCCTTATAACCGCTTTCAACATAGTTTCAGCCATATTTTCGCAGGTGGCTACGCGGCGGGTTATTATTCTTATAAATGGGCGGAAGTTTTGGCGAGTGATGCCTTCGATCGTTTCGAAAATGAAGGAATTTTTAATACTGCCACTGGCAAAGAATTTCGCCAATTTATTCTAGCAGTTGGCGGAAAAGATACTGCACTTGATGCATTTATCAATTTCCGTGGACGTGAGCCAAAAATAGATGCTTTACTTCGTCATCAAGGTTGGACGAACCGCTAAAAATGTGAGTAAACTAAGCGCCTAAATTGTTCAGAAGGTAAGTCTAATGACTCTTAAACGCCGTTTCATTGCAGGTGCAAAATGTCCTAAATGTCAGGCAATGGATCGTGTCGTTATGCTTACCTCGAATGACGATGAATGGATTGAATGTATCGACTGTGGTTATTCTGAGAACCGACCTACCCATGTAGACGAGCCTCAGATCCCAGCTACCCCAGACGAAGTTGGGGTCATTCAATTTAAACCGCGTCAATCCAAAGAATAAAAGGTCGAGTCGAATGTCACCCGTACAACACAACAATCCTAAATTGCTCTGGGGAATTACAGCAGGTCTGGTCGCAATCATTGCGATTTTTGCGCTGTATCAATGGATTTTTGCCTCACAAGAACCTGAAACACCCCCTCATCAAGCAGAATTGATTCAACCCACTGTGAAAGCCATTCCAGAAGTGCAAAATGCGGCATCAAAGGCAGCAGCAGAAAATACAGTAAAATTGGTTGAAGAGGATATTTTAACATCCCCTGTGCCTGAAAATTCATCTTTAGCCAAAGAAGAAGTAGCCAAACTGGACGACATTCAAACTCAACTCAAAGAACAAGAAACTACCTTGCAAGCGCAGCATAAAGATGCTGATGAATTAATGAAACTCAAAGAAGAACAAATTAAACTGTTAGAAGCCCAACTGGCAACACAGTAATCCCCCTTTGCACTTTTTAAATACGCTAGAATATCAACCGATACTCTAGTGTATTTTTATCATGTCTACTCAGACCACCTCATCTAGCGTGCTTAAAGCCATAGCCCTACTCATTATTTCAGCACTGCTGTTTTCTTTGATGGGGGTTTGTATTCGCTATGCTTCACATACAGTGGATAATGCCAGCATTGTTTTTTTCAGAAACTTCGTGGGTTTATTTATTTTTTTACCGCTGATTTTACAGCGAGGACTGGGCTTTTTTAAAACAGAACGTCTGTGGATGCACACTTGGCGCTCCATGGTTGGGCTTGTCGCGATGTATGGTTTTTTCTACGCGATTGCTCACTTAAAACTGTCAAACGCCATGGTCTTTACTTATTCGTCTCCTATTTTTATTCCTTTGATTGCTTGGCTATTTTTAAAAGAAAAAATCACGCGCTCAATGCTGATTGCCGCGTTGATTGGGCTTTTAGGCGTCCTATGTGTGGCGAAACCTGATGCTGGCTTATGGAATCAGTTGTCCTTCATTGGCCTCAGTGCTAGTTTTTTAGCGGCCATGGCTTTTGTCACAGTACGTGCACTTACTGCAACCGAACCGCCTGAGCGCATTGTCTTTTATTTCTGCTCTATTGGTACCCTGATTTCCATGATTCCCATGTTTTGGCATATCCGTCCTTACACATGGACAGAACTAAGCTTCCTGATTGGAGCGGGCCTACTTGCCAATATCAGCCAACTGGTGATGTCTCATGCCTATCGACTGGCGCCTGCAGGTCAAATTGGGCCTGTAAATTATGTCGCAATTATTTTTGCAGGCCTCTGGGGTTATTTATTTTGGCGAGAAACTCCTGATTTTTATAGTTTGATTGGCTTTGCCCTGATTTTATTGGCAATTGTGGTTTGTAGCCCTCTGTTGCAAAGACGACTACGTCCCTAGCAAGCTCTCCAATAAATCCAAAGCATAAAAAAGCATCCGAAGATGCTTTTTTAATGTTCCAAGTTTATTTAAATCTTAGTGATACCAACCGAATAACTTAAAGATATAAGGTGCATAAGTCACAATCAACAAAGAGGGAAATAAGACTAAAATCGGTAAAATCCAACGTTCATAACGATAGTAAAACGAAGTGTACATTTCTTTGGCTTCCGCATCGGCTGCACGAACTTCGTCATCCCCAACTGAAAGCCGAGTTAGCAAATGGTTCAATGCCACTGGTGGTGTGACATAACCCAGCTCAAATGCGACCAACACAATCATCCAGAAATGGATTGGGTGAATACCATTTTCGTAAGCGACGGGAGCGATCGTTGCAGCAACTAAAATAACTGCACCAAATGGATCCGTGGTCATTCCAATGATTGCCAACAATAAAGCAATAAATGCCAATGAAATGTAAATATTACCTAAATGAGTTGGCAATAATTCAACAACTTCCGTTCGTTCAATCAAGCCTCCTACACTCGCAGATAAGGCCATTAGAATAATTAAGGCTCCAATATGTCCCACTGTCTCTGATGATGCAAACCAAATTGAACCTCCAAAACCGCGGCGCTTGGTCTGACCACCATGCTCGCGTAAAAACTCTGAGTGTTTTTCATGCTCTAAGGCTAATACACTATGTGCATCTATAGGTGTAGGATTAAAGCGATCACTCCACCAACGGTCAAACATAATATAGGCAATCAAAATAATCGGCAGAACCACAGGTGCTGTGAATTCATCCATTTGCGTATCTAGACCATATTTATAAAAAGCAATCACCACTAGCGTAATCACAATATATGGAATCACTGGTACAAAGGCACGCAACATACCCGGTATCGCAACACGTGGAGAGTTGACTCGGAAACGTGTTTCAGCCAGGTATAGAGAGATCCCTAAAAATACAAATGCCGTGAGCCAGAATACATAAATACCGTGATCAAATAATTCATCAGACGTGACATGCCGACTATCTAACATCGAAATTAAAATAATGAGTAAACAAGGCCGAATCACAACCCCTAAAGAGCCTGACATTGCAGACACGGCAAGCGCAAACTGACGTCTTGACCCAGAGTTCCATACTTCCTTATAAATAATAGCACCTGCTGCAACTACGAAGATTCCTGATGCTCCCGTATAAGCAGTTGGGATAGCTGCTGCAATTAGAATCAACCACGTTAATGTTTCAGGAGCCAAATTCCAAGGACGTAAAATACCTAGGAATAAATCCATAACACGCGTTTGGGTCAGTAACATCCCCGCCCAAATAAACAATGCTAAATTGAGGAAAATACCAGAGAACTCAACCAACTGACCAAGATAAATACCTTGCCCCATTGGGTAATCCATAAAGAAGGTAAACGCAATGCCTGTCACTAAAGCCATATAAGCATAAAGCGGTACACTTAAAAATGCTAAGCCAATATTGCCCGTACCTGCTTGTTTCGGCTCAGGCGTTCTAAAAAATTGAAGAATACTAATTACAGTCACACTGGAAAATAGAATAATCCAGAGCCAATATACGGTCAGCGTTTCAAAAGTGGACTCAACTCCAGAGTTCAGTACAGATTGGAACTGACTATAGACTGAATACGTCAACAAGCCATTGCCCAATGCCATAAAGATTGAATACACACGGAAATCAAGTTTAGTTGTCGGCGCACGTAAACCAATATGGTGATATTTGACTGAAGCTGTGATTGCTGCAACCAATACCATCAACAAAAGAATTAAAACACGGTTTTCAGAGCCAAACTTAAAGATACCGAAGAAGGTGGTTTCAATTGTGCGATAAGTTCGGATACTTGGATGCTCGTCCAAATATTGAGTAGCTTTATCATAAAATTGATACTTTTCCTCACACTGTTGTAGCCCAGCCATCACAGAAGCACGTACATCAGCTTCTGAAGCTGTGCCAAAGATGTCCGCAAACTCATCGGCAGCATTAGACTTCATTTGCTGCTGAACTAGTAAATCAATATTCGGATGGCGGTTACACTCAGGCTTTACAGGCTCAGCTCTTAAAAAAGAATACTGCATTCCAGCCGTTTCACTACCATAGAGACGCTCACCTACACGGAGTAACTGACCATGAATCATTTCACCTGTACCTATTAATAGCGTAAGTAACAGTAAAATCAGAATTAAGAAAGTGGAAATCCACTCCGTCCATATATACTTCAGCAGATCGAGTCCTGATCTGCTCTGTCCATGATTCTGCATGTTGTTTCCTATTTTTATTTGCAGTTCTATTCGGCGTAATACGCTGTAGAACCTGTCGTTTTGTCGGCTTGAGCTTGTCCTTTCTCGATGCCTTTAGATTTTTGTTTTGTTTATCTTTGCATCAAATTTATATTTTTGAATATGACAATCTGGATTTTCTTTTTAGAATTTAGGTCAATAGATTACTCATCAAATAGATTCACCCCGATTAAATACATAGCTGCAATCACAATTCCCCAGATCACACCCAATAAATGTGCTTCGACTAAGACTGGACTCCCGATCAGTTCAGCCGTAGCACTCGCCCCAAGGGTATTTTCCCAAATCAGTTTGCCTAAAATGAGAAACAACACCAAACTCGCAAACATCCGCTCTTTACGGTAAAGCAAATGGACGATGGCAATCGCAGTGAACATCCCATGCAATACACCTGACAGCCCAGCATAGGCTTCAATATCCGCCAAAAAATAATAAAAACTGAGACTAATTAATGGCGGTAAAATCAGCAATAACGCCACAAAATGCCAGACACGCACGCGTGGGAAAATAAAAGGCAGACACATAAATGCCAACATATTAAGGGCAAAATGAATCCATCCCACATGCACCCAGTGCGCAGTCCACAAACGCCAAACTTCAGGAAAAATATCCACACGCCAATAAATAAATTGATCTTTAAAAATCTGTAGGCATGCCGAAATTGATACGACGAACGCAATCAAAATGATTTTTCTATATAGAAATTGATCTTGCATCGCATGCCCTTATGCTGTGACTCATTTATTTATTGTTATTTTTTTGACTACATGGCTCAGTTTAAAATTGGTTAACTTTCATTAAACAGTTCATCCAACTCTGAACGATCTTCTTTTTCATCCCAGAAATGCGCCATACCACCATCACCTGTTCGTGTCCCTGTATGTTCAGTCCAATAACGATCAGAAATGCCTTGTACCATACTCGAAGCCATACTATCAATCAGCTTAAACTGTGGATTAGTCTGTTTTTCATCACTATGTGAAGCCGCATAACTTTTCAAGGCATCACGAATTTTCGCATCATCACCACTGGCTTGCGCTGCAATAGCATACATCGCATGGGCTAAACGCACCCCTTTTTGCTCGCCGATTTGCATAGATTGTTTTAAAGTCTGATATGGATCAGGCTTACCTTCACCCGCACCTGGTAACAAGGTCCAAATCACCGCACGTGTTGCATTCGGTGCACCCCAAAACTTTTCATTGTCTAGACACACCATGCCACGCTCGACAATAGCCGCAATGTCTTTAGGAACATTGACTGCACCACCTGAGTTAATATCATTGGTCATCGCTTGTAGACCGCTCAACATCCCCAGCATATATACAGTTTGATCTAAATCGCTGTTCATTTTTGGGCAACCTTCGCCCAGTGGCTTTTTATACTTTTTTTCCCAACGGTTTTGGAACAATTGATAGCCTGTATATTGACGCTGTGCAGCAATAGCAGCCCAACGTTTTTGTTCAATACGCGCATCCTGTGCTTCAGAAACATTACCTGCTTTAGAGGCACGTAAATAACGAAGCTCAGACTCTAGCGCCTGATTCTCCGCACAAATGCCTGAAGCCGAATAGAGTAAAACCGCAATACGTGTTGGGTCTGCGCCCATATCTTTGGTCGACATAATCGCAGGCGTCAAAGCATTGCCTGAATTGCAGACCATCTCTGCATCTTCCATAGCCAATATAGGCGGAACAATATGTTTTTCACTAAACCCAAGTGCAACATTAGCACCTGTTTTAACCACTTGTGAACAACCCGAAAATAATAAACTTGTAATCGCTACAACAGCCATACCTTGGCCTATTTTTTGGACTTGCGACATTTTCCTGTCCTCTATTTGTATAATTGTATGCGTCCGTGCTGACAAACATAGCAGAAGCAATTTCCGAAGAAAAGAGTATTTACTCTAAATCCGACTACTACTCTGCCATGAAATAAAAAGCGGAAAATTGACTTAAATGACACCCATATTTTTTTTCAGGCAAAAAAAAGTAGCATAGCGACGGTTCGGCACATGCTACTTATGAACTGAGAAGCCTAGCTAGGCTTTGTTTGGTGCAAATCGTTCCTTCAGCACAGTTCCTACTCGTCCTATAACAATCGCTAACACAATTGCTACTACTAGAAACATCCAAGTTGGAATCATCATAAGATTATCCTTGTTTGCTGTTGGTGATTTGAATGTACATTTTAAGAACAACAAACTATAAGAATGTTGTCTGACAATTTGAAAATAGCGTTAAATTTGTTCCGAACTGTCAGACAAAGAGAGATGAAATCAGTTTATATTTATTATTTTTCAATAGTTTGGTTAGAGTATAAAAGCTAATATTGTCCAACAATTACTGCATTTTGGTGAGTATTTTCAACGCTTTCCACTGTCTCAAGGATAACTGATCACACCAGACCAACATCGGTTTGGCACGGAAATGTTGAAAATAGATCACGATATACGCACGATGGTCGATAATATGACTGATCTGCACACGCTGCACATCGCTTTGCGTTTTATGCGACAAGGACCAATCTCGACCATCCAAATACTGTAATTGAAAGTGTTGCGGCCCTCGTAGAAAAAACAGATATAAGATAAAACCTGCGACCAAAGCAATCAGCCATAACCACAAAGGCAATAGCTGATAGAGTACAAACATTAAAATGGCATAAATTGACAACTGAAATACATAAGCCAAACGGCTAGGTTTCAGTTGAAAATGACGATTATCCATTACACTTATCCATGTACATAATGCTTTAACTTTTGAATCAAGGTTTTCATTTCAGGGTACGGTGGTTCAGACACTTCCATGAACCAGTCCAATAAATCTGGGTCTTCTTGTTCAACCAATGCTGCAAACATGGCCTTTTCCGCAGGATCCGCCTGAAGATAATAATTTTTCACATAAGGATCAAAGTACACATCAATTTCTTTTAAACCACGACGTGCACGGTAGATTACTTTACGCTCTTCCAAGCTCATTTCTTCAGTCATTACATTCCCCAGATGAATTACAACGGCTTAGTTTAACCGATCACACCTCCCTCGCCACTAGTTAAATGTCGCAATTTTTTCAACTGGCAAAACCCATCAAAAAATCAACCGCATTTGAGCATTCAGTCCATTGTCGCATGTCCTGCTTTTCACTAATCTTCTAGCAAAATAACAACATCAGGATGAGCTTCCATGCAATCAGGCGCGATTCGCCCGTTAACCAATATGCTGCCGCGTAATTTATTTAATGCTGAACATGAGGCATTTCGAGAAACTGTGCGAAAGTTTTATGCCAAAGAAGTTGTTCCCAATATTGAAAAATATGAACAACAACAACATGTCGATCGTGAGCTATGGAATAAAGCAGGCGCCATGGGACTACTGTGTGCCACCATGCCTGAAGCTTATGGTGGTTCGGGTGTAGACCGTTTATACAGTATGATTTTGATTGAAGAACAAGCCTATGCCATGGATTCCTCGACAGGGTTTTCACTACACTCTGACATTGTCGCGAACTATATCAATAACTTTGGCAGTGAAGCACAAAAACACTATTGGTTAACGCGGATGGCTTCGGGTGAAACCGTCACAGCCATCGCGATGACTGAACCTGGCACAGGCTCAGACTTACAAGCGGTACGAACAACGGCTGTTTTAGAGGGAGATGACTATATTATCAATGGCTCTAAAATCTTCATTACCAATGGCTATCTCTGCGATATGGCGATTGTGGTCTGTAAGACGGGTGACAGTGAGAAAGGTTCAGCTAATCTCTCATTAATCATCGTTGAAGCTGATCGTGTAGGTTTCAGTAAAGGCAAACCTCTCAATAAAATTGGAATGAAAGGACAAGACACCTGCGAATTATTTTTTGATCATGTCCGAGTCCCTAAAGAGAACCTGCTCGGTTTGGAAGGCATGGGCTTTATGATGTTAATGAAGGAATTGGCTTGGGAGCGTATGCTAGTGGCGATTATTTGCCAAGCGGGTGCAGAAGCAGCACTGGCACATACTGTTCAGTACACCAAAGAGCGTAAAGCCTTTGGAAAAAGTATCTCTAGCTTTCAAAATACCCGCTTTAAACTGGCAGAGTTGCGTACAGAAATTGACTTTTGCCGGGCTTATCTGGATCGTTGTATGCAATTACAACTCGAAGATAATTTGGGGGTTGACGCAGCAGCAGCAGCTAAATATAAAATTTCAGAGATGTTTTCTAAAGTTGTGGATGAATGTCTGCAACTACATGGCGGCTATGGCTATATGTTGGAATATCCAATTGCACGTGCCTATTTAGATAATCGCGCCAATCGTATTTACGCAGGCACCAATGAAATCATGAAAGAACTCATCTCACGTTCTCTTTAACTCAAATAGCCCATCTCTAGATGGGCTATTGCATTTATATATTTGCTTCAAGAAAGTCCGCAATCAACGCAACCACCAAATCGGGTTGCTCTTTATGCGGCATATGATGCAGTCCCTCTAAAATTTGTAATTCGGCTTGTCCTGTGACCCCTGAAAAAATTTGTTGTGGTTGTGCCGTGGTTGCATATTCATCTAGTTCACCATGAATAACCAACGTCGGACAACAGACACCGCCTATTATCTCAGCCAGACTCCAATCCTGAAAAGCGGGGGCCAACCATGTTTCAGTCCATGCATCAAGCACCCACTGTGCTTTGTTCGGGTGGTATTTGGCTAAACGCTCTATTTGCCCTGCTTGTTGAAAGCCTAGTTTTGCCTCTCGAATGCCTGCTAGAGTCAGCTCTTCAACGGTATACTGTGCAGAGATAGTAATTAAGGCGTGGCAACATTCTGCATAAATTGCTGCAATCGCAATCGACATCCCACCTCCGACACTGTGCCCAAGGATAATAAAATCCTGTATCGAGAAATAATCCAAAACTGCTTTAAAGCACTGTGTGGCTTCCGTGGATACAAAACTATATGCCAGTGAAGTCGGATGAGCATCGGATAAACCAAAACCCAGTCGATCATAAGCATAAATCACACGGCCTGTTGCCTGAGCCAGCTGTGCAGGAAAATCTCGCCATAAGCTCACTGAGCCTAATGAATCATGCATTAAAATTATGGGTGCCAAAGATAGATCGCCCGAATCAGTTTGCCACTTTTTGGCGTGAATCCTATATTCTGTATATTGAATTTGATGGACTTCTTCTAAGATTTTCAACGCATTTCCTATTCTTTGTTTTCTCAGTGTTCAAAATCATCTAATAGTTCAAACCTGAAAGAAAGCCCCAAAAGAGAACTGCTCAAGTCATTAAAAAAGGAGCCTAAGCTCCTTTCATATCTATGTCGTTTTGCAAGTTAGGACACTAGTTTGGGTTTCTGATCCAATGCTAGCTCACGTTTAGCAAATTTCAGTATACCATCCTCAAAAGAAGCATTCTTTAATGCTTTACGATCAGCTAAATAGTTATTCGACACTTTCCAAGGTGCATGCTTGCCTTGTTTTGGCATAACACCTGCTGCACGTGCGATATAACCAGAACTTAAACTTCCCATCACCGTATCTTGCATTAGCTCAGTCGCATCCCCTTGAGGAATCACTTCAGTCCATTGTTTTTGATCCATATAGTTGAGTAAACGACAAATGTATTCTGCGGCAATATCCACCTTTAAAGTCCAAGAGGCATTGATATAACCAATAATCATCGCCATATTCGGCACATCACTGACCATCACGCCTTGATACAACATATGTTTAGATGTGTCTAAAGGTTCGCCATCAATCGTTGCTTGAATGCCGCCCAAGATTTGAATTTCTAAACCTGTCGCTGAGACAACAATATCCGCCTCTAAATGCTGACCAGACTTTAATTGAATACCCGTTTCAGTAAAGCGCTCAATCTGATCTGTTTCAACACTGGCTTGACCTGAACGAAGAATTTTAAATAAATCACCGTCTGGCACCACACATAAGCGCTGATCCCACGGATTATAGTCAGGGGTAAAATGTTTCATATCCACTTTACCTTTGAGCTGCATCTTAATCGACTGTAACAGCAGTCGGCGTAGCAGTTTCGGTTGTTTCTGCGCGAGTGCATAAATTCCACGTTGCATCCCAATGTTACGCGCACGAGTCAGTTTATACGCTACATCTTCAGGTAACACTTTACGCATTTTGTCATATACAAAATCAATAGATGGCACTGAAGCAATATAGGTTGGCGAACGCTGTAACATGGTCACATGACTAGCCCCACCCTTGGCCATCGCAGGTACTAGCGTAATTGCTGTTGCGCCACTACCGATGATCACTACTTTTTTGCCGCGATAATCTAAGTTTTCAGGCCATAACTGTGGATGAATAAACTGCCCTTTGAATGCTTGTTGATTTGGAAACTCAGGTTGGAAACCATGATCATAGTTATAATAGCCTGTGCAACCAAACACAAAGTTTGCAATCCAGTTCTCTTTTTTACCTTTCGCATTCTCAATCACCACCTGCCATTTCTTTAGTGCAGAATCATAATTGGCGCTTAAAACACGATGCTTAAAATGAATTTTTTCTTTGAGCTTTTGTTCATCTATCACTTCGGATAAATAGCCTTTAATCGACGAACCATCAGCCAGTACACTCGCCTGCTGCCATGGTTTAAAATTAAAACCAAAGGTCGACATATCAGAATCAGAACGAATTCCGGGGTACTTAAATAGATCCCAAGTACCACCAAAGCTATCGCGACGTTCAATAATCTCAAAAGAACGTTGTGGGCAATGCTTGGTTAAATGTGCGGCAAGACCAATACCAGAAATACCAGCACCTACAATCAGTAAATCGACGTGCTTATCCATGTTGTTTTTATCCTGTCTTATATTCTGTTCTTATTAAACCACAAAGCTGACAATACACAATGTCAAGTTTAAGCATATTTCCCACAAAATATGTCAATACGGGTCAAAATAAAAAAATTGTTAAACAATAAGACATAAAAAAGACCGGTGAAACACCGGTCTTTTTTTAAGAACAACTGAATAGTTCTACGAAATTATTTAACTTCGCGATCTACTAGTTCAACGTAAGCCATCGGCGCAGCATCACCTGCACGGAAGCCCGCTTTAAGAACACGTAGATAACCGCCGTTACGTTCTTTGTAACGAGGGCCAAGAACGGTAAATAATTTACCAACAGTTGCTGCTGAACGAGTACGAGCAAACGCTAAGCGACGGTTTGCAACAGTATCGTTTTTAGCTAAAGTGATTAAAGGCTCAGCTACACGACGTAACTCTTTTGCTTTAGGCACAGTTGTTTTGATCAACTCGTGCTCAAACAAAGAGTTAGCCATGTTTTGAAACATCGCTTTACGATGGCTGCTGGTACGGCCTAATTTCACACCACTATTACGATGACGCATGGTGATAGTCCTACTTAATTAACGGCTACGATAGGCGAAACGATCGTCCATACGGAGACTAGCTGGTGGCCAGTTCTCTAAACGCATGCCGAGTTGTAAGCCTTTTGAAGCCAGAACATCTTTGATCTCAGTAAGCGATTTTTTACCAAGGTTAGGAGTTTTAAGTAACTCAACCTCAGTGCGCTGTACTAGATCACCAATGTAGTAAATGTTTTCTGCTTTCAAACAGTTAGCAGAACGAACAGTAAGCTCTAGATCATCTACTGGACGAAGCAAAATTGGATCAACTTCTTCACGAGGTTCTTGAGCAACAGGAGCTTGATCTTTCTGAAGATCAACAAAAATTGCAATTTGTTGTTGCAAGATTGTTGCCGCTTTGCGGATCGCTTCTTCTGGATCAACTGTACCATTGGTCTCAAGATCAATGACCAATTTATCAAGGTCTGTACGTTGTTCTACACGAGCGTTTTCCACTGTGTAAGACACACGTTTGATTGGGCTATAAGAAGCATCTAACTGTAAGCGACCTACAGGGCGAGTTTCGCCTTCCGGGAAACGCGAGTCAGAAGTTTCATAACCACGACCTTGAGAAACTTTCAAGCGCATTTTTAATGAGCCTGAAGCACTTAAAGTACCGATCAAATGTTCAGGGTTAACCACTTCAACATTATGAGGTAAACGAAGGTCAGCGGCAGTTACGTCGCCAGGACCTTGTTTCTCTAATGTCAAATAAGCTTCATTTTGATCGAACAGCTTAATAGACAATCCTTTTAGGTTCAGCAAGAGCTCGACGATGTCCTGCTGCAAGCCTTCCAAAGTACTGTACTCGTGCTCGACACCTTCAATCTCAACTTCAACCACAGCAGCGCCAGGCAAAGAAGAAAGAAGGATGCGACGTAAAGCATTGCCCAGAGTATGACCAAAGCCACGCTCTAAGGGTTCTAGAATAACTTTTGCCGAGGTCCCGCTAACCGCTTCGACCTTGATCGCTTGCGGAGTTAGAAACTCATTTGCAGTACGCGTCATTATTGCTACCTCAAGGATTATTTAGAATACAATTCTACAATCAAGCTTTCGTTGATTTCAGCAGGTAAATCTGAACGATCTGGTGCAGCTTTGAACGTACCTTCCAACTTAGAATGGTCAATTTCCATCCAAGCAGGGATACCACGTTGTGCAGCTAATTCAACTGCGTTTTTGATACGCAATTGTTGTTTAGCACCTTCATGTACAGCAATTACATCACCAGCTTTAACTTGGATTGACGCGATGTTAACACGACGGCCATTCAAAGTGATTGAGCGGTGAGATACTAACTGACGAGCTTCTGCGCGTGTAGAACCAAAACCCATGCGATAAACGACGTTATCAAGACGGCTTTCAAGCAATTTCAACAAGTTTTCACCTGTTGCGCCTTTAACACGAGCAGCTTCTTTATAGTAATTACTAAATTGACGCTCTAAAACACCGTACATACGACGTACTTTTTGTTTTTCACGTAATTGTAGTGAATACTCAGATTGTTTACCACCACGAGCTCCGCCATGTTGGCCAGGAGCTTTAGCAGCTTTTTTAGTTTTGACGTCAAATGGTTTAACGCCAGATTTTAATTGCAGGTCTGTCCCTTCGCGGCGAGAGAGTTTGCATTTTGGACCAATATAACGAGCCATGAATGTTTCTCCTTACACGCGACGTTTTTTAGGTGGACGGCAACCGTTGTGCGGGATTGGCGTCACATCGGTAATGCTGTTAATTTTATAACCCACTGCACCTAAAGCACGAACCGCAGACTCACGACCAGGACCAGGACCTTTTACAAGGACGTCCAAGTTTTTCAAACCGTAATCTAAAGCAGCTTTACCAGCAACTTCAGCAGCTACCTGAGCAGCAAACGGAGTTGATTTACGTGATCCACGGAAGCCTTGTCCACCAGAAGTAGCCCAAGCCAGTGCATTACCTTGACGATCGGTAATAGTCACAATGGTGTTATTAAAAGAAGCGTGAATGTGTGCAACACCTTCAGAGACGGTACGAGTGACCTTCTTGCGTGCGCGAGTATCTTTAGCCATCTTTTAGCTTCCAGAAATCTTATTTCTTAATAGGTTTGCGCGGACCTTTACGGGTACGTGCGTTAGTTTTGGTGCGTTGACCACGGACAGGCAAGCTGCGACGATGACGAAGACCGCGGTAGCAGCCTAAATCCATTAAACGTTTAATGTTCATGGAAATTTCGCGACGTAAATCACCTTCGGTTGGAACCTTAGCAACTTCTGCACGAATCGCATCAAGCTGAGCGTCATCTAATTCACGGATCTTAGTAGTAGTAGCGATGCCTGCAGCAGCTAAGATGTTCTTAGCAGTGTGGCGACCAATACCAAAGATGTACGTTAGAGAGATAACAGCATGCTTGTTATCCGGAATGTTTACACCGGCAATACGAGCCATTCAATTTTCTCCAAAAAGGCAGTTAAGACAATCAACCGCCCCACAAAAATCTTGAGGGGCGGATAATAACCTAATTAGCCTACTGAAATCAACAGGTCTTGATCAGATTAACCTTGACGCTGCTTATGACGAGGTTCTGCGCTACAAATTACGCGAATAACCCCATTACGACGGATAACTTTACAGCTACCACAAATTTTCTTTACAGAAGCTTGTACTTTCATGATGAAACCTCAAGTGCGCTTATCCCTTAGGATGAGCAGTCGTTTTTCTCATTAACGTTTGATTATCGTACTGATGCGAGGTGAGATGTGCTTGCAGCTGAGCCATAAAGTCCATCACTACCACCACAACAATCAGCAAAGATGTTCCACCTAAAGAAAATGGAATACCAAATGAGCTTTGTAAAATCATCGGCATTAAGCAAATGATGGTGATATAAATCGCACCAATAAATGTCAAACGGTTAAGAATATGATCTAAGTAACGAGCAGTTTGCTCACCTGGACGAATACCAGGTACATAAGCCCCGCTGCGTTTCAAGTTTTCCGATACTTCTTTCGGGCTAAATACAAGCGCTGTATAAAAGTAACAGAAAAAGATAATTAACGCACCAAAGAGCACCAAATACAACGGCTGACCAGGCGAAAGCACCAATGCCAAATCTTGCAAACTACGTTTGATAATACCCGCATTCGGATCTGCACTACCCACCCATTGCCCTAAGCTCGCAGGGAACAAAAGCAATGAACTTGCGAAAATCGCCGGGATCACACCCGCCATATTAATTTTTAATGGCAAATGCGACTGTTGTGCAGTAAACACACGACGTCCTTGTTGTTTTTGAGCATAGTTTACTGGAATACGACGTTGCGCCTTCTCAATAAACACAATTGCAGCTAATACAGCCAGAGATAACACACCAAAAATAACCAAGCCAATTAGACTGGTTTGACCATTATCTACTGATGATAGTGATTGCAGAATCAAATTCGGCAATCCTGCAACAATACCGGCGAAGATGATCATGGAAATACCATTCCCCACCCCACGTTCGGTAATTTGCTCACCCAACCACATCAAGAACATTGTACCTGCAACCAAAGAGGTTACAGCTGGTACGTAGAAAGCCAGACCTGCAGTTAAGGTAATGCCTTGACTGATCAGACCAGCACACATCCCAATTGCCTGCACAAGTGCAAGGAACAATGTACCTTGTCGCGTATACTGATTAATCTTACGCTTGCCTTGTTCGCCTTCTTTTTTTAAAGCTTCCAGCGAAGGAATAACTGTAGACATTAACTGCACGATAATCGATGCAGAAATGTACGGCATGATCCCAAGAGCAAGAATGGACATACGCTCTAATGCACCACCTGAAAACATGTTAAACAAACCAAGGATCGTGCCTTGGTTTGCATTAAAAAGATTTTCAAGTGCGGCATTATTAATGCCTGGTACTGGAATATGTGCTCCTAGTCGAAAAACCAATAATGCACCGATGAGAAACATCATACGGCGTATAATTTCACGGTATTTCACATGAAATGGCTGGCCTTTCATCATATTGACATGACCTGAAGAACTAGGAGACATAGACACTAGCGATTACTCCTCGACTTTACCGCCAGCAGCTTCAACAGCAGCTTTAGCGCCTTTAGTCACAGCAACACCTTGAACAGTGAATGCACGAGTAATTTCACCAGAAAGTACGATACGAGCACGTAACATATCTTTACGTACAACGTTTGCAGCTTTTAAAGTTTCTAGGCTAACGATGTCGCCTTCAACTTTAGTAAGCTCAGATAAACGTACTTCAGCAGTTTTTAAAGCGATTTGGCTAGTGAAACCGAATTTAGGTAAACGACGATATAACGCAGTTTGACCACCTTCAAAGCCCGGACGAGTACCACCGCTCTTACGTGAATTTTGACCTTTGACACCACGGCCACCAGTCTTACCAACGCCAGAACCGATACCACGGCCTAGACGACGATTTTCACGTTTTGCACCTTCAGCAGGTGCAAGCTCATTTAAACGCAGAGTCATGGCTTATTCCTCTACACTAACCATATAGTAGACTTGGTTGATCATACCACGGTTAGAAGGCGTATCTTGCACTTCTACAGTATGACCAATACGACGCAGACCTAAACCTTTAAGGCTAAGCTTGTGATTTTTCAAGCGATGCGATGAAGATTTAGTCTGGGTAACTTTAATCGTTTTCATGATTGATTACCCTTGAATTTGTTCTACTGTAAGACCACGTTTCGCAGCAACCTTCTCAGGAGAAGTCATATCACGCAGACCATTAAAAGTCGCGTTTACTACGTTCGCAGCGTTAGTAGAACCATAACATTTTGTTAATACGTTACGTACGCCAACAGCTTCTAGAACTGCACGCATAGCACCACCAGCGATTACACCAGTACCTTCAGAAGCAGGCTGCATGTAAACACGGCTTGCACCGTGACGCGCGTTAATAGGGTGTTGTACAGTACCGTTAACAAGGTCAACAGTAATCATGTTGCGACGAGCAGCTTCAAGTGCTTTAGAAATAGCAGCTGGAACTTCACGTGCTTTACCACGACCAAAACCTACACGACCATTACCATCACCTACCACAGTTAGTGCTGTGAAAGAGAAGATACGACCACCCTTAACAACTTTGGCTACACGATCAACGGCAACCAGCTTTTCAACAAGACCTTCGTTTTGTTCAACTTTAGCCATGATTAGAACTCCAAGCCGTTTTCACGAGCAGCATCAGCCAAGGCTTTGATACGACCATGATATTTGAAACCAGAACGGTCAAATGCAACTTTAGTAACACCAGCTGCTTTAGCGCGTTCTGCGATTAAAGCACCTACTTTAGTAGCTGCTTCAACGTTACCAGTTGTACCAGCACGTAAAGTAGCATCTAAAGTTGAAGCTTGCGCTAAAACTTTGCCACCATCTGCTGAGATAACTTGAGCATAGATGTGACGCGGAGTGCGGTTTACACACAAACGAGTCGCACCCAATGCACGAATGTGCAAGCGTGTGCTTTTCGCACGACGCAAACGGGATTGTTTCTTTTCGTTCATAAGAACCTCGCGCCTTATTTCTTCTTAGCTTCTTTACGAAGTACAACTTCGTCAGAATAACGAACACCTTTACCTTTATAAGGCTCTGGTGGACGGTAACCACGGATATCTGCAGCAACTTGACCTAAACGTGCTTTATCAGCAGATTTAAGAATAATTTCAGTTGCTGTAGGAGTTTCAGCAGTTACACCTTCAGGAAGCGTATAGTCGATCGGGTGAGAGAAACCAAGGTTAAGGTTAACAATGTTACCTTTAACCGCAGCTTTATAACCAACACCGATAAGTTGTAACTTACGTTCGAAGCCTTCGCTCACACCTTTTACAAGGTTGTTAAGCACAGCGCGAGCAGTACCAGCTTGCATCCAAGCGTCTTTCGACTCAGCTTTTGGAGCAATCGCTAGAATACCGTCTTCCTGTTTAAGCTCGACCAGCGCATGCAGGGTGAAAGACAAAGTACCTTTGCTACCTTTCACTTCGACCTGCCGGCCGTTCTGAGTAACTGTTACACCGTTAGGTACAGTTACTGGGGCTTTAGCCACACGAGACATGAGGAATCACCTATTAAGAAACAAAAGCAATAACTTCACCACCGATACCTGCAGCACGTGCAGCGCGATCAGTCATGATGCCTTTGCTTGTAGAAACAATTGCAATACCTAAACCTTGCTTAACGCTTGGAAGTGCATCTTTACCGCGATACTGACGTAGACCAGGACGGCTTACGCGTTTCACAGTTTCGATAACTGGTTTGCCTTCGAAATACTTTAAAGTCAAAGTAAGCGTCGCTTTGCCTTCAGCATCAGCAACTTCTACATTTGAAATGTAACCCTCTTGTTGAAGAACATTTGCAATTGCAACCTTCAACTTAGAGTTTGGCATAGAAACAGTTTGCTTCTTCGCCATTTGTGCGTTACGAACACGAGTTAACATGTCGGCAACGGTATCTTGCATACTCATCTATAGTGCTCCTTACCAGCTTGCCTTAACAACGCCCGGTACATCACCTTGCATTACTGTATCGCGTAATTTGTTACGGCTTAAACCGAACTTACGGAAGTAACCATGAGGACGACCAGTTAAACCACAACGGTTACGTAAACGTACTGGAGATGCATTACGTGGTAATGCTTGTAATTTCATCATCGCTTCGAAACGCTCTTCGTCGCTTGCATTTACGTTTGCAATAACAGCTTTTAATTCAGCACGTTTTGCAGCGTATTTAGCAACAGTAGCTTCGCGTTTCAATTCGCGATTAATCATACTTTTCTTAGCCATATCGACCTCTTATTTGAACGGGAAGCCGAATGCACGCATAAGCGCACGGCCTTCGTCATCGGTGCGAGCAGTCGTAGTGATGGTAATATCCATACCACGAATACGATCAATCTTATCAAAATCGATTTCAGGGAACATAATTTGTTCCTTAAGACCCATTGAGTAGTTACCACGACCATCAAATGATTTCGAAGAGAAACCACGGAAGTCACGGATACGAGGGATCGCAATCGAGATCAAACGGTCTAAGAATTCGTACATACGTTCGCCGCGTAAAGTAACTTTACAACCAATCGGCCAACCATCACGGATTTTGAAACCCGCGATTGATTTACGAGCTAATGTAAGAACTGGTTTTTGACCAGCGATAGCTTGCATATCAGCAAGAGCACCATCAAGGAGTTTTTTGTCAGCAGCAGCTGCGCCAACACCCATGTTGATCGTGATTTTAGTAATGCGAGGAATATCCATCACATTTTTAACGCCTAAAGTCTCTTGTAATTGAGCCTTAAGTTCGTCGTTGTAACGCGTTTTAAGTCTGGCCATTGCCTTTTCAACCTATTACTTCGCTACCGCCACTGATTCACCATTTGATTTATAAACACGAGTTTTCGCGCCATCAATCACTTGGTAACCAACACGGTCAGCCTTTTGGGTTGTAGCATTAAAAATTGCCACGTTAGAAATATGAAGCGAAGCTTCCTGTGTAACGACAGCGCCTTCAGCACCTGTTGCACGGTTTGGCTTTTGATGCTTCTTAACCAAGTTAAGGCCTTCAACCATAACACGGTCATTTGAAACAGACAGAACAGTACCCTGTTTGCCTTTTTCTTTACCTGCGATCACAATTACTTGATCGCCTTTTTTAATCTTAGCCATGATTGCCTCTTATAGAACTTCAGGAGCCAGTGAAATAATTTTCATGAACTGTTCAGTACGAAGTTCACGAGTCACTGGTCCGAAAATACGAGTTGCAATCGGCGCTTTGTTGTTGTTCAAAATAACAGCAGCGTTATCGTCGAAACGAATCACTGAACCGTCTGGACGACGGATACCGAATTTTGTACGTACAACTACAGCATTCATCACGTCACCTTTTTTAACACGTGCGCGTGGAATAGCTTCTTTTACAGTAACTTTAATAATGTCGCCAACAGAAGCATAACGACGATGTGAACCACCAAGTACTTTAATACATTGTACGCGGCGAGCACCACTATTGTCTGCTACGTCTAGCATACTTTCGGTTTGAATCATTGCCCTACTCCAAAACCGAGCATCACCGGTCACAATTTCGAAAGGCTCAAAGAGTACTCGAAATTAACCGATGATGCAACAGATACGTCTAATTACTCAGCAGCAGCTTCAACAACTTCAACTAGAGTCCAAGACTTAGTTTTAGAAATTGGGCGGCTTTCTTTGATAGTCACAACGTCGCCAGTTTTAGCTGTGTTGTTCTCATCGTGAGCGTGTAATTTAGTTGAACGGCGGATTGATTTGCCATACAACGGGTGTTGAACGCGGCGTTCGATAAGTACTACGATAGACTTGTCCATCTTGTCGCTTACTACTTTGCCGGTTAACGTGCGAACTGTTTGTTCACTCATTGTCCGTTCCCCTGTTTTTCGGTAAGGAGTGTCTTGATACGAGCAATTGTCTTACGAGTAAGCGCAACTTCATGCGATTTACCCAATTGACCAGTTGCTTTTGCCATACGAAGACGGAATTGGTTTAGCTGTTGCTCATCAAGCAAAGCTGTCAACTCTTCTACCGACTTTTCACGTAGATCTTTAGTTTTCATTACATTACCGTCCGAGTCACGATAGTGGTTTTAAACGGAAGTTTAGCAGCTGCAAGCGTAAACGCTTCGCGAGCCAATTCTTCGTTAACACCATCAATTTCGTACAAGACTTTACCTGGTTTGATTTGGCAAACCCAGTATTCCACAGAACCTTTACCTTTACCCATACGCACTTCAAGAGGCTTAGAAGTAATCGGCTTGTCTGGGAAAACACGGATAAAGATCTTACCACCACGTTTAATACGACGGCTGATTGTACGACGCGCTGCTTCAATTTGACGAGCAGTCATTTGACCACGCTCAACAGATTTAAGTGCGATTGTACCAAAAGATACCGAGCTACCGCGGTGAGCTAGACCAGTGTTACGGCCTTTCTGCACTTTACGGAATTTAGTACGTTTAGGTTGTAACATGGATTATTCTCCTTTTTCAGCAGAACGATCATTGCGACGACCACGACGCTCTTGACCTTCACCACGACCACGACCACGTTTAGCTGGACGTTCTTCAGCTGGAGCTGGGTTCATGACTTGTTTCATGCCACCCAAGATCTCACCACGGAAGATCCAAACTTTAACACCAATGGTACCGTAAGTCGTTTCAGCACGCATAGTTGCATAGTCGATGTCTGCACGAAGTGTATGCAAAGGTACACGACCCTCACGATACCATTCAGTACGAGCAATCTCAGCACCACCTAAACGGCCTGATACTTCAACTTTAATACCTTTAGCACCAGCACGCATTGTGTTTTGAACCGCACGCTTCATAGCACGACGGAACATTACACGTTTTTCTAATTGAGAAGCGATTGCTTCAGCAACTAAACGAGCGTCTAAGTCTGGGCGATCAATTTCATTGATACTTACTTGCGCTGGAATACCCATAATCTGAGTAAGTTCACGCTGTAATTTCTCAATATCTTCGCCTTTTTTACCGATCACGATACCAGGACGTGCAGTGCTAATTGTTACTTTAGCAGCGCCCGTAGGACGTTCGATAAGAATATTGCTGATCATCGCATTCTTAAGTTTTTTAGTTAAAAACTCACGAACTTGAAGATCTTTAAGCAAGTATTCAGCGTATTGTTTCGGACTCGCATACCAGTTGGCGTTATGACGTTTTACAACACCAAGGCGGATACCGATTGGATGAACCTTCTGACCCATATCAAACCCCTACCTTAACGGTAATGTGACAAGTACGCTTAGTAATACGATCTGCACGGCCTTTAGCACGTGGCATAATACGCTTAAGGCTAGTGCCTTCATCAACGTAAATCGTAGTAACCTTAAGGTCGTCTACATCTAAACTGTTATTGTGTTCAGCGTTTGCAATCGCAGATTCCAATGCTTTTTTAACCAAAACTGCAGCTTTTTTGTTGCTAAAGTTAAGAATATTAAGCGCGTGAGCAACAGATTTGCCACGGATTAGGTCTGCAACCAAACGAGTTTTTTGTGCCGAGATAGCGGCACCGCGTAATTTAGCAGTAACTTCCATCATAGCACCTTAACGTTTAGATTTCTTGTCAACACCGTGACCACGATAGGTACGAGTTGGCGCGAATTCACCAAGTTTGTGACCAACCATATGTTCAGATACGATCACTGGAACATGGTTACGGCCATTATGTACAGAAATTGTTAAACCAACAAAATCTGGGAGGATCATCGAACGACGCGACCAAGTTTTGATCGGCTTACGGTTATTAGCCGCGATAGCCGCTTCAACCTTAGCGAACAAGTGCGCATCGACGAATGGGCCTTTTTTCAGAGAACGAGGCATTGTCAGATTCCTTTACTTGTTACTTAACGCGACGGTCGCGAATAATCATCTTAGTCGTACGCTTATTGGTACGTGTTTTGTACCCTTTAGCTTTTTGACCCCATGGGCTTACAGGTTGAATACCTTTGCTACGACCTTCACCACCACCGTGCGGGTGATCTACTGGGTTCATCGCCATACCACGAACGGTAGGACGAACGCCACGCCAGCGTGCTGCACCTGCTTTACCAAGTGAACGAAGGTTGCTTTCTTGGTTAGAAACTTCACCAAGAACTGCACGGCACTCAACGTGAATTTTACGCATTTCACCAGAACGTAAACGAACGATGGCGTAAGAACCGTCACGACCCAACAACTGAACTGAAGTACCAGCAGAACGAGCTAATTGCGCGCCTTTACCAATTTTAAGTTCAATGTTGTGAAGAGTAGAACCGATAGGCATGTTGCGAAGCGGTAAACAGTTACCTGGACGAATTGGTGCATCGTTACCAGATTGAACTTTATCGCCAGCGCGAAGGCCTTTAGGCGCGATGATGTAGCGACGCTCACCATCAGCATACAATACTAGTGCAATGTGTGCTGTACGGTTAGGATCGTATTCAATACGCTCTACAGTTGCAGGAATACCATCTTTGTTACGTTTGAAGTCAACTAGACGATAGTGCTGCTTGTGACCGCCACCAACGTGACGAGTCGTGATGTGACCGTTGTTATTACGACCACCAGTACGTTTTTTAGCTTCAACCAACGGAGCATAAGGCGCGCCTTTGTGAAGATGGTCGTGAACGACTTTCTCTACAAAGCGACGTCCAGGAGACGTTGGCTTACATTTTTGAATTGGCATAATTCTCGTCCTTATTCCGCTGCGCTTTCAGCGGTATCGCCCAAGTCAGCCATTTCAACATCTTGGCCAGCTTTCAGGGTGACGTATGCTTTTTTAACATCAGAACGACGTCCTAATGTTTTACCAAAGCGTTTAGTCTTACCTTTAGTGATCGTTGTGTTAACTTTAACAACTTGAACACCAAACAATTGCTCAACCGCTTTTTTGATTTCAAGTTTGTTTGCATCAAGTGCAACTTTAAAAACTTGAACACCAGCAGTTTCACCTAAAACTTGTGCTTTTTCTGAGAATACAGGTCCTTGTAGGACTTGATAGATACGTTCGTTGTTCATCCGAGTTCTACCTCAATTTTCTTAGCAGCAGCTACAGACATAACAACTTTATCGAACGCGATCAAGCTAACAGGATCGATAGCAGCAGCATCAACCACATCAACGTGTGGAATGTTGCGCGCTGCAAGGTATAGATTCTCATCTACAGCTTCTGTAACGATCAATGCGCGAGTAGCATTCAAGTCGTTAAGTTTTGCAAGCAACTCTTTAGTTTTTGGAGCAGCAACAGCAAACTCTTCAACTAATACTAGACGATCTTGGCGAACAAGTTCAGCTAAGATACATTGCATTGCACCGCGGTACATTTTGCGGTTAACTTTTTGAGACCAATCTTGTGGGCGAGCAGCAAAAGTTTTACCACCACCTACCCAGATTGGGCTACGAATAGAACCCGCACGAGCGCGACCAGTACCTTTTTGACGGAATGGTTTTTTACCACCGCCAGAAACGTCTGCACGTGATTTCTGAGCTTTTGAACCTTGACGGCCACCAGCTAAATAAGCGGTAACAACTTGGTGTACAAGAGCTTCATTGAATTCACGACCGAACGCAACTTCTGATAATTCAACAGCAGAGCCGGAAACAGTATTTAAATTCACGTTATTTCCCCTCAGGCCTTGATCGTAGGACGAACAGTTACGTCACCGCCAGTAGCGCCAGGAATCGCACCTTTTACTACTAAAACTGAACGTTCTGCGTCGATAGATACAATTTCTAGACCCTGTACAGTTACGCGTTCAGCACCTAAATGGCCAGCCATTTTTTTGCCTTTGAATACGCGACCAGGAGTCTGGTTTTGACCTGTAGAACCTAGAACACGGTGAGAAACTGAGTTACCGTGAGTTGCGTCTTGCGTACGGAAGTTCCAACGCTTAACACCACCTTGGAAACCTTTACCTTTCGACTGGCCAGTTACGTCAACAACTTGACCCACTGTAAACAAGTCTACACCGATAGTTCCACCAACTTCACGACCTTCAAGATCAGCTTCTGTTGCACGGAATTCTTGAACTAAACGACCAGCAGCAACACCCGCTTTAGCGAAGTGACCTTTCTGAGCGTTAGTTACGCGAGATTCGCGACGTTCACCAGTAGTGATTTGAATCGCTTGATAACCATCAGTTTCAAGCGTTTTGATTTGAGTGATGCGGTTAGGATCAACCTCAATCACTGTAACAGGCACAGAAACACCAGCATCTGTAAAGATACGTGTCATACCGCACTTGCGACCGACTAAACCAATAGCCATGTGCATAAACCTCTAAAAAAGCGACCTAATTAACTTAGAGAGTTAATTAACCCGAAAGCCTTAACCCAATGCGATCTGAACATCAACACCAGCTGCAAGATCCAACTTCATCAATGCATCTACAGTTTTGTCTGTAGGTTGAACGATGTCGATCAAACGTTTGTAAGTGCGGATCTCGTATTGGTCACGCGCATCTTTATTAACGTGTGGTGATGTTAAAACGTTAAAACGTTCAATGCGTGTAGGCATTGGAATTGGACCACAAACCTGTGCACCAGTACGTTTTGCTGTTTCTACGATTTCTTGAGCTGATTGATCAATTAGACGGTGATCAAAAGACTTAAGACGGATACGAATTCTCTGGTTAGACATACCAGTAAACTCCAAGCCAAATATATAAAGAATCACTCTTGACGCATCTCACCCCACTATTTAAGGTAAGTGTCAAGAGCAGTGAAATATCACTAAGGTCATGATCGATGCCACGACTGTCACGATGTTAACTACTTTATTCGTAGCCAACCCCCTTTCATTAAAGGGTCGCTCATTATAGCCATTGTTTAATGCATAAGCAAATTGATTTTCGAGTTTTTACAATATTTTCAATTTGTTTGCATTTTCAGTAGCTTAAAAAATCATCAATATATTGTTTGTCGGAGCACATATTCAATAGCCCTGTTAAGAATCTGATTTCCTTCAATAAAATTTAATTTAGGTGTTTTTTTCAATTCTGTTTCCGCGGTGACATAACGCCCTGAAAATTTACTCAACTCATCATCATTCTCTAAAAACAAGTCTAATGTTTCAGGTGTGATTTCTGGGTGAAACTGAAAACCCAATACGTTTTTGCCAATTTGGTACATTTGATTACGACAGATGGTATTTTCTGCCAAATGAATAGCCCCTTTAGGAATTTCAAACGTTTCACTATGCCATTGCATTACATTAAATTGTTCTGGTAGCTCAAAACATTCTATTGGCACATGTTGAATTTTCCGTACTGTTGTCCAACCTAGTTCCTGTTGTTCATTTCGACTCACAGCAGCCCCAAGTGCATTTGCAATCAACTGCCCCCCTAAGCATAGCCCAATGACAGGTTTACCTGATGCCAAATACCGACGTAACCAACGTTTTTCTATCTTTAGCCATGGATAATTTACTTCATCATTAACGCTCATTGTTCCCCCCATAATGATAAGTAAATCCACATCTTCAATGTTGGGTAAAGCTTCAATTTCCAGAGCCTGATCAACGGGTAATGCAAAAAACTCCGTTGCACTTATAACAGCACCTTGCTTTTTCAAATATTCATAACAACTACCGAACCCTTCACCAGCAATATGCTGAAAATAATGTACTTTTAAATGCGACTTCATGCGCTTAAGCCTTCTTTTATGCTATCTCTTCAGATGGTTTAGCAAAATTGAAGCCAACTTTTTTATTTTGCTGAGCTTTACTTACATTTACTCAATTTTCTAGCCTATTTCATCACTTTCTCTTAAGCTAAAACAATTTAGCGCTTTATGTTGAGTCGATTCGTGAAGAAAAATCCGCAAACCGCTTTAATCCATGCACCAAGACAAGCCCCGCAATCCATTTCAACCATTCAACCTCCCCTCTATCGTGCATCAACGATCATTTTTAAAAATACCGATGCACTATTTAATCGCCATTGGACAGATGAATATGATTACAGTTATGGCACCCATGGCACTCCTACCACATTCACATTGGGCGATAACATTGCACAAATTGAAGGGGGTAAATATTGCTTACTGGCACCCAGTGGTTTATCCGCCATTAATCTAGTCAATTCATGTTTTCTCAGTCAGGGTGATGAAGTTTGGGTTGCAGACAATATTTACGGTCCGAACATGGAGCATCTGCGCAATCTGGAAAAGCGCTATGACATTACGGTCAAAGTCTATAACGCCATTGATGTGAACTCATTTCAGCCAACGGAAAAAGCAAAACTAATCTGGTTAGAGGCAGCAGGCTCAGTCACTTTAGAGTTTCCCAATTTAGCTGGACTTGTTAAAAAGGCACAAGCACATAACATACTCACCGCTTTGGATAATACTTGGGGAGCAGGTCTTGCCTTTAATGCTTTTGATTTTAGTGATGCACATTTAAGTGTCGATATGACCGTACATGCCCTAACCAAGTACCCCAGCGGTGGCGGTGATATCTTGATGGGTTCTGTGGTCACACGTAAGCAACATTTGCACCATCAATTATTTCGAATGCATGCCATTCAAGGCATTTGTGTATCGGGAGATGATGTTGCTCAAGTGCAGCGCAGTCTGGCCTCGATGCGTGTTCGCTATGCTGCACAGTCGCAAAGTGCAATACAACTCCTCACTTGGCTAAAGCAACGACCTGAATTTGTACAAGTTTTACACCCAGCAGATCCGAATACTGCAGGTCACTCCTTTTGGAAAGATATTTGCATAGAACAACACAGTGCAGGTTTGGTCAGTGTGATTTTTAAACCAGAGTTTAACTTACAAGATATTCGTCATTTTTGTGATGCCTTGTCTTTGTTTAAACTGGGTTTTAGCTGGGGTGGTCCCGTCAGTTTAGTGATGCTCTATGATCTCAAAGACATGCGTCTGCTTGAACATACACATTTACAACAAGGTTTATTGGTTCGCTTTTGTATAGGACTGGAACATCCTAACGATTTAATTCAAGATATAGAAAACGCACTAAAACAATTGAATAGCCATCACAAGAAAACCGAATAGGAAGAAATATGAGTACACCGATTATCATTGCAAAAAAAACCAGTGATACCCAACAAGACGTGGTTCTACATTCAAAATTTGCTAACCGCCATGGCTTAATTGCTGGTGCAACAGGGACAGGCAAAACCATCACTTTAAAAGTATTAGCTGAAAGTTTTTCACGACTCGGTGTACCCGTGTTTCTGGCTGATGCCAAAGGTGATGTTTCAAGCTTAGCCCAAGCAGGAACAGCCAATCCTAAGTTTGATGAACGTATCAAAAGCTTAGGTATTGATAGTATTCCGTTTGCCGCATCCCCTGTAGTGTTTTGGGATTTATTTGCTGAACAAGGTCATCCTATTCGTACAACAATTACAGAAATTGGCCCATTACTTCTAGCGCGCATGCTGAATTTAAATGATACTCAGGAAGGTGTCCTTTCTGCGGTGTTTCGTATTGCGGATGATCAAGGTCTACTATTGATCGACTTTAAAGACTTAAAAGCCATGATTAGCTATGTCAGCGAACATGCTGCTGAGTTTAAAGCAGAATATGGCAATCTATCGCCTGCTAGTCTTGGTGCCATTCAGCGCAATTTACTGGCTCTAGCCGACCAAGGTGGTGATCAATTCTTTGGTGAACCTAGCTTAAATATTCTCGACTTTATTCAAACCGACAGTAATGGACACGGCTATATCAATATTTTAGCTGCAGACAAGCTGATGAATACGCCGAAGTTGTATGCAACCTTTTTATTGTGGATGCTCTCCGAACTGTTTGAACAGCTCCCTGAAGTGGGTGATATGGACAAGCCTAAACTGGTGTTCTTCTTTGATGAAGCGCATTTATTGTTTGATAATGCCAGTGCAGCACTACAAGAAAAAATTGAACAGGTGGTCCGTCTAATTCGATCTAAAGGTGTGGGGATCTACTTTGTCACCCAAAATCCTCTTGATTTACCCGAAAGCGTTTTGGGGCAGTTGGGTAACCGTATTCAGCATGCGTTGCGTGCTTTCACCCCAAAAGACCAAAAGGCTGTAAAAACAGCAGCAGATACCTTCCGTGCCAATCCTGAATTTAAGGTTGAACAAGCCATTACCGAACTAGCTGTCGGGGAAGCGCTGATTAGCTGCCTTGATGAGCAAGGTACACCGCAAATTGTAGAACGTGCATGGGTCATGCCTCCCTACTCATCGTTCAGCCCGATTAGCCCTGAACAACGTCAGGTCTTAATCTCACAAAGTATTGTCGCTGGCATTTATGAGAAAACATTAGACCGCGAAAGTGCCTTTGAATTGTTACAAAACAAAGTCGCTGAACGCCAACAACAAGCGGTACAGATAGAGCAAGAAAAACAACAAGCCAAAGAACAAGAGCAGCTCGCAAAACAACAAGCCAAAGAAGCGGAAGCAATTGCCAAACAACAAGCGCGTGAACAGGAGCGTGTTGCCAAAGAACAGCAAAAAGAAGCTGAGCGCTCAGCTAAACAGCGTGAGAAGCTAATTCAAGACACAGTCGGAACCTTTGCCAAAAGTGCAGCACGTAGTCTGGGTGGCAGTACTGGACAGAAAATTATGCGTGGTATTTTAGGGTCTATTTTTGGTAAGTAATGCGCGCCTAACTGCTTACAACCTTCATTCAACGTCACCAATTTTTGGTGACGTTTTTTATGTACGACGATTAAATACTCCATTACAACATGACGTCATCTGCATATAACTTGGCATGATCGGATGTCAGAAAGCTGGACTCAATCACTAAAATTCAATCATCAAGTTAGATCAACAAAGTATTGAGGATAGTGAAATGAATAAAGCCCAAGAACAAGTGGTATTAATTACAGGCGCATCATCAGGCATGGGTAGAGCATTTACACGCGCCTTATTACAACAAGGCGCCCTCGTATATGCTGTAGCACGTCGTCTTGAAGCAATGAATGAGCTAAAAATACTCGGCGCTCGTACATTAAAAATGGACATCAGCCGATCTGAAGATATTCATCAAGTCATCCAACAGATTGAACGAGAAACCCAAGGTGTCGATATCCTGATTAACTGTGCAGGATTTGGCTTATACGGTGCCATGGAAGATACGTCGATTGCAGACGCCCGCTATCAATTTGAAGTGAATCTGTTTGGCATGGCTGAATTGACCCAACAAGTTTTGCCCGCCATGCGCCAAAAAAATAAAGGGCGCATCATCAACATCTCCTCTATGGGTGGCAAAATTTATACGCCGCTCGGCAGTTGGTATCATGCCAGTAAACATGCTGTTGAAGGCTGGTCAGATTGCCTACGTCTAGAGCTGAAAGCTTTTAATATTGATGTGGTTGTGATCGAACCCGGTGCGATTAATACTGAATTTGCCGACGTCATGCTCCAACCCATGCTCTCACGTTCAGGTACAGGTGCTTATGCCCACATGGCGCAATCGGTTGCCCATGCTACCAATGAATCGGTGCGTAAAGGTGAGCTCTCAGATGTACAAGTCGTGGTCGATATGTTGATAAAAGCCGTTAATGCAAAGCAACCAAAGACCCGATATGTGGGTGGCAAGTATGCCAAACTCATGATTTTTGTGCGCAAATGGTTTGGGGATCGTATTTTCGATATGATGGTCATGTCAGTCGTTAAATAAAGCCAGCGACTCATTCACATGAAATCGCAATATCTAATGCAGGGGTTGCCGCCATGAAATATGCAACAAAGTTTGTACTGCAACCTAATTGGAGGCTTTTTTTGATCGATTTAGGCATCCGACCTGAAGATGTAGTTCGACAAGCTGCCCTGCCATTAGATGCGTTTAACCGTGAAAAAATGGAACTCACACCACAACATTATTTTCAATTTTGGGAAGCTGTTGAGCATATTGCAAATATTGAGCATTTACCGCTTAAAATCGGGCAAATGCTCTCAGTAGAACTTTTCGATCCCGCCATTTTTGCGTGTATATGCAGCCCCAATTTAAGCGTTGCTTTGGAACGCATAGCGCTGTTTAAAAAATTGATTGGTCCTATTCATCTAAATACAGCGACCGATGCTCAGCAAATGCGCTTAGACATTGAGTTCTATCAAGTCGGCGCAGCCATTCCCCAAAGTCTGATACTGACAGAATTGGTCTTTTTTACGCAGTTGGCACGATTATGCCTGCGTAGCCATATTATACCACTAGCAATCACTTTACCTGAGCTCCCCGAACAACTCGCGCCCTATCGAGACTACTTTGGTGTCACCCCAAAGAAAGGCTCAAAAATTTCGATCAGTTTTTCACACGTAGACTGCACCAAACCCTTCTTGACAGCAAACCCAACCATGTGGGCATTTTTTGAGCCCAATCTCAGACAAAATCTGCTGAATTTAAACAATGCGGTGCAAACCCAAGAAAAAGTAAAAACAATTTTACTAGAAAATTTACCTGCTGGATTTAGCCGAATTGAGGATGTCGCAGAAAAACTGGCGCTCAGTAAGCGTAGCTTACAACGACTTTTAGAGGAAGAGCAGACCAACTTCCAAAGCATTTTGGATAACACGCGCCAAGCTCTAGCCGAACACTATCTCACCTGCTCCTCAATTAGCCCTAGTGAGGTCTCTTATCTACTCGGTTTTCAAGAAGTGAACTCTTTTGCTCGCGCCTTTAAAAAATGGACAGGCGAAACTCCCTATGCTTTTCGACATCGCTATTCATAATCAAATAATAAAAAGACCTCTTAATGAATTAATACCTCACGCCTTGTCACCATTGAACACTAAAGAAAATCTACGTAATCAGTTGAAGAAACGCTAAATGAAACATCAATTCCATATAATGTTTCATAGAAATATAAAACATTCCTATAGGCGCAATAATAAACATCCCAAAAGAGCAATCTAAGATATTTAAAATGTTAAAGAATTCACCATCACATCAAAAAAATTTCTATATGCCTGAAAATATTTTATCCTTTTAGCATAAAGATGTATTTACATTACATCTTTAAAGGTATATTTTTAATACATCTTATAAATGATAGCCAAGAGAGATCAACCATGACTCCGCAGCAAATTGACCTTGTAAAAGCAACTGTTCCTGTCCTCCGTGAAAACGGTGTCGCGCTCACAGGTTATTTTTATAACCGCATGTTAGGTAATAACCCTGCTTTAAAAGAAACCTTTAATATGGGTCACCAACGCAGCGGTGCTCAAGCTCAAGCTTTGGCTGGCGCAGTGTTAGCTTATGCCGAAAACATTGAAGATCCTTCAGTATTGCTTCCAGTGGTTGAGCTGATTGCACATAAACATGTGAGCTTGAATATTCAAGCTCCTGATTACAATATTGTTGGGGAAAATCTGCTACATTCCATCAGCGAAGTTTTAAGTATTTCAATGGAAGACCCTTTAATTGGTGCGTGGGCTGCTGCTTATGGTCAGTTGGCTGACTTATTCATTAGCACCGAAAAGGCAATTTATGAACAGCATCAACAAACCAAAGGAAGTTGGTTAGGCTGGCGCAACTTTAAAATCGCGAAAAAAGTGGTTGAAAGTGAAGAAATCACGTCTTTCTATCTTGCCCCTGTAGACGGTGGTGATTTACCACAATATGAAGCGGGTCAGTACATTTCAGTACGTGTATTTGTTGAAGAACTTGGCCTAAAACAACCACGCCAATACACCCTTTCAACGAGTCCTCAAGCAGATTATTTACGCATCTCAGTTAAACGTGAAGATGAAAAAGGCGACTTGGTTGCAGGCTGGGTTTCAAATACTCTACATGGTCTGGACGTTGGTGCCGAAATTGAAGTCTCTGCACCAACAGGTAACTTCTACCTGATTGATCCAAACAAACGTAATGTCTTTATTAGTGGTGGTGTGGGTCTCACCCCAATGGTGGCAATGCTGAATCAATTGGTGACTTTAGATATGCCTGAGCCTGTAACCTTCATTCATGCATGTCGTAGTAAACAAGTGCATGCCATGAAACAGCACATTCATGACTTAAAAGCGAAGTACCCTCGCCTAAGTACCTTTACTGCTTACGAGTTTCCACATCAAAGTGATATTTTAGGTCAAGACTTTGATGCGAAAGGTCGTCTTGATTTGAGTACCATTGATAGTGCGATCCTACCAACGCAAGCAGATTATTATTTATGTGGTCCAATGCCATTTATGGCTGAGCAACAAAAAGCTCTGATTGCCCGTGGTGTTCCTGCCGAAAATATCCACAGTGAAGCTTTTGGTACAGGTGGTGTTCATCACTAACTGATGCCATCGGCATAAAATAGAGTGGGTTAGTCAGGTTATGCTAGACTAGCCCTTTGTTTTTTGCGTATCGACGATTAATACCCTCATGCAGCTCAATAAATTTACAGATTATGCTTTGCGAATTCTGATGTATGTCTCTCAGCCGAAAGCGCTGCCACATACCATTGCAGAACTGGCTCAAGCACTTCAAGTGTCTGAAAATCACTTGATGAAAATCGTGCATTTTATGGCAAAGCAGCAATGGATTATTACCGCACGCGGTCGTGGTGGTGGGATTCGACTCAACCCAGAAACCCTACATTTAAGACTAGGGCAGATTGTGCGGGTTTTACAAGCCGATCAAAACATAGTTGAATGCAATACCCCGCCCTGTGTACTCCGCTCTAACTGTGGTCTGAAAGGTATTTTAGATAATGCCTTAGATGAGTTTTACAACAGCTTAGACCAATACACCCTAGCTGATGTGCTTGGTACCCCTTCGCAGAATAAGTTTGCAACACACTCCCCGATTAGCTTGATCAATCTTGTAGACTGAAGTCTTTTCTCGACAAGATTGCCGACTTTATGTTGCAAAGGTCGATTGCCTGCCCGACTTCTATTATAATGGCTGATTGTAGATCATAAATTGAAGTTGAGTTATGCACCACAGCCGAGGAAAATCCAAAAACAGTAAGATTGCTGCTGCCCCAAAGCAAAAAATTAGCTATGAAAAAAAGGTAGATTCTGCAGTTACTGAATATGCTGTGCGCGCTCTCAACTGGTTGCGTAAAGCAGAGTTTTTAATGAGTGCCCCGAAGCTCAATCTTTGTGTTGAAGATACAGGTTATGAAATTGCCTTTGCGGGTCGTTCAAATGCAGGTAAGTCTAGTGCTATCAATGCCTTAACCAACCAAAAGCAATTGGCTCGTGCCTCGAAAAGACCAGGTCGCACCCAGATGATTAACTTTTTCAGTCTAGGGAATCCTGACCAACGTCTGGTCGACTTACCCGGTTATGGTTATGCAGCCGTGCCTGAAGCGATGAAAATCGTGTGGCAAAAAGAGTTAGAAAACTACCTAATTCAACGTAAAAGCTTACAAGGTTTAGTCTTGTTGATGGATATTCGTCATCCGCTACAGCACTTTGACGTGATGATGTTGGAATGGGCTTATTCGCGTAAATTGTTTGTGCATGTACTACTCACCAAGTCCGACAAACTCAACCGTGGCCCTGCCTCTAAAGCATTACAAGAAGTTAAAGCCCAATTGAAAAAGATGAAACTTGATTTCTCGATTCAATTATTCTCCTCCCTCAACAAACAAGGCCTAGAAGAACTGGCGAGTGTGATGGGCGGACGCCTCAATTTTACGTTAGACCAAGCCCAACACTTTGACTTAAGCACCATTCCAGATGCGACAGCCGATGAGCTGGATGCAGACGAATTCGATGAAGATACTGAAGTCGCTATGGATATTGACGCTGAAGATCATATTGAAACTAAAGGCGATGTTGAGGCCAAACCACAGTCTGAGGCTTAAGTTTTAAACACCATTCGATAAAAGCATCATCTATTGCTGTATCTGTGTCCCCTATTGCTAATCACAATCGGGGACTTTTTTTTATACTGAATTTATTCAACTCGTGAAAAAGTTCAACACATATAAAAATAGGTCAGCATATGAAATTATGGTCTCGATTGAAAAAAAACAAAATTCGCTCCTCGATTGCCTACACCATTAAGCCCCGCAAAGTTAAATTTGAATGGCAAGACAGCCCGATTGATTGGATTCCCAACCAACCTTTTGCCAGCTATTTCATCAATGAAATTAATATGATCCTACCCGCAGGTGAGTTCTGGTTCTGCCGCCTCTACAACAAAGTCTTACCGCAAATTAGCGATGAAAAGCTGAAGCAAGATGTACAAGCCTTTATCCGCCAAGAAGCCATGCATGCGCAAGCACACAACTCAGCCAATAAAGAGTATCTCAGCCAAAGAAAGATTGATGTCTCCCGTAATCTAGAGTTTATGGATTTCTTATTTGGAAAATTACTGGCCGATAAACCCCTTGATCTAACTGTACCCAAAGCACTTGAACACCAGTGGGATCTGTTTCGACTTGGCATTATTGCGACGGTGGAACACATGACCTGCGTACTTGGCAAATATGCACTGTATAACACTGAATGGGAGAAAATGGGCGCAGACCCTGCTATGCTGGACTTAGTGAAATGGCACGGCGCAGAAGAAATTGAACACCGTACCGTCGCATTTGATTTGTACCGACATTTAGGCGGTGGCTATATTGCACGTTATTATTTGAGTCTCGTCGTGATTGCTGCCGTTCTCGGTTTATGGGTCGATGGTGCAGCCCATATTATGAAACAAGATGACCGCTTTAAGTCGATTCAACCCAGTCTGTTTAAACCTTGGATTTGGCGTGAATGGTTCTCTATTTCCAAGCGGAATCATCAAGTACTACCAAGCCCGCTCTGGTTAGTGTCACAACAGTTCGGCTATTTGGTGCCATGGTATGACCCTGTACACGAAGCCAAAACAGAAGATGCGATTACCTACTTAGACCAATCCCCTGCGGCAAAACGTGCCATGCTCAAAGTCGCTTAAATCCAAAATAAAAAAGCAGCTCAATCGGCTGCTTTTTTATTCTAGAGCAAGACTTAAGATGAATTTGATAAATTCGGTAAAGGTGCATCCAGATCTTGGGTATGTCGATCGACCACCACACTAATCATCATGTCGCCTTGTACATTGACCACGGTACGCACAGTATCCAGTAAGCGATCAATCGGCAATAAAATCGCAATCGCTTCCGCAGGAAGCCCGACAGACTGCAAGACCATAATCATGGTGACCATACCTGCACTCGGAATCCCGGGAGCTCCTAAAGAAGCAATCATCGCGGTCAGACACACCACCAACTGTTGACTCAAGGTCAAATCGAGTCCCATCAAGTTGGCAATAAACAAAGCTGCCGCCGCCTCATATAGTGCAGTACCATCCATATTGAGCTGCGTCCCCAATGGAATCACAAAGCCCGCCGTTTGCGGACGTACACCGAGATTTTCTTGCGCACATTTCAGTGATAAAGGCATAGTCGCCGAGCTTGAACTGGTGGCAAAAGCAGTAATTAAGGCCACACGCGTGCCTTTAAAAAAGGTGATCGGATTCATCTTGCCAAAAATCCACAGCAATAGCGGCAAAACCACCAGACCATGAAAAATGGTGGTGCCTGTTACCACAGCCGCAAACTCGGCCAAACGGCTCAATACCGAGATGTCTTCAGTGGCAATCAATTTGGCAAGTAAGGCAAAAATTCCTAGTGGTGCAAGCTTCATCACCCACCCAATCATCAGCATCATGATGTCAAAGAACTGCTGACTCAGCTTACGCACGGTACGGAATTGCTCTCCACCTTTAACCAGTGCCACACCTATGAACAACGCAAAAACCACCACCGCCAAAACATTGCCTTCGGCAAAAGCTTTAAACGGGTTAATCAACGTATTTTGAATAAAGTTGGTGAAGAACGAAGATGGAGTGAGGGTATCTGGAGTTTGATGATTCGCCATGGCATCTTGGAACATCGCGATATCGACACCTTTGCCGACTTCAAATAAATGCGCGCAGCTTAAACCCAATATCAAGGCCAATGTCGTGGTGGTGACACAGCATGCCACCGTAATTTTCCAAACACGGGAGAGCTGCCCGCCCGCCTGTAAGTTGGATACCCCCACCACAATTGAGCTAAAAATGAGGGGAATCAGAAGCATTTTTAATAAACCGATAAAAATACTACTGACCACTCCAATTCCATACAAACTCATTTCTAAAAAAGCGGTTTCAGGAAATAGATTTAAAACAAACCCGAAGATGACCCCAAAGATCGCTGCAATTAGAATTTGCGTGTTTAAGCTCATAGATTCATGCTTTTCAAAGATTTCTTTGGGAAACTATGCCATGTGAATCGGCTAGAATCGAGGATTTTTTTGTCACAAGTACTGCACATTCCCCCATATACCTATCACCAAAGGTGAGACCATGACAATTGAAACTCAACTCATAGCTCAGCTCTGACCACCTTTCGGTCGTAAAATCAGTCATAAAAAAAGCTGAGTCATATCACTCAGCTTTTTCCTATACTCAGGCTTTATTGGGCTTCGATTTCACGGAGCCGAATCAAACCTTCTTGCGTAGTACTACACACCAGCTCACCGTTTTGCCACATCCGACCAAAGTTTAAACCACGTGAACTGGCACTTACTGTGGCGTCCATGTCATACAGCATAAACTCATCCACGCGAAAGGGTTTATGGAAATACATAGCATGATCAATACTCGCACACTGCAAACTTGGCGAAAGATAGCTTAAACCATGTGGACGCAGTGCCGTAGTCATTAAGGTAAAGTCTGAATAGAATGCCGCAATCGCTTGATGTAACGAAACCTCATCTACCTCAGTTGCAATGCGGTCATGCGTACGAATATAGTGTGCATAGACAGGCGCTTCTGGCTGCGGTTGATATGGGTTTTGTGGATTGATGGGACGAATCTCCACATGCCGATCTCGCATAAAACTTGCACGCACATTTTCAGGCACAAATTCTACCATCATCTTTTTCAGTTCAGCCTCAGATTTTAGCGACTCTGGTGCTGGGTATTCAGGTTCGCTAATTTGATAGTTCAGCCCTTCTTCATTGTCAGCAAAGGACACCATACACATAAAGATGGTTTTACCATGTTGAATGGCACGCACTTGACGGCTGACAAAACTACGCCCATCACGAATCCGATCGACTTCATAGATAATCGGTGCGTTTACGTCACCACCAAATAAAAAGTACGCATGTAAAGAGTGTGCAGGACGATCTGTGGTATATGATGCTGCACGCAGTGCCTGACCTAAGACTTGCCCACCAAAAACACGCTTCCCAACCAAATTACGGCTTTGTCCACGAAAGATGTTTTCCTCAATTTTTTCGAGGCTCAGTAATTCAACCAACTCTTGGGTTAAAGCATTCATAAACAACCTACTTAATGGTGAGATACCCAATATTTCTGTAAAGTAATAGGTATCATATATAGAGTATAAAACCTATTTTGCCATAAATTCTGACTAAAACCCTAGAGATTGCTTGACTGAGATGTCACAACTTTTTTTCGTTATTTTTGACTAAAAATACGATTTTTAACGATAAAATTCACCATATAAAACAAATTTGTCAGGAAATGACATACGGTTTATGTTTACAATTACGCAAAATAAATACCCCTTCAGGCAAACTGCGGGATTGGTCATTTAAGCAGGAGTGTATATGTCCAAAAGTGGCTTTGGTCAAATGTATAGAAAGCTTTCAAGTAAGCTTCTTGACCTAATCGTAACCCCACATGTATTGGGTGAGGTTCCAACAGAACCGACAGCAAACGATGCTGACTCAGCAGCTTCAGACCATCCCAAAAAAATTGTCTGTTATGTACTCCAAAACCACTCTCGTAGTAATGCGCTGTTGGTGGATGGTGAAACACGTCGCTTAAAGCTTTCCCCTGCACTAGACCCTTTAGTCTTGGGTACACATCAAGAAAAAGCATCAATCGTGTTTCTACAACATAACGATGAAAATAATTTACTTAACGCTCCATCCCACACCTTTCCACCACGTCTTTTACGTTTGGTTGAAGCTTTAGAAAAACAACCCGACTTAGACGTAGAGCTGGTGCCTGTGACGGTACTGTGGGGGCGTTCACCAGATAAAGAAGACTCTTGGTTTAAATTGTTATTTACTGACACTTGGGCGACACCAAGTACAGTGAAACAGCTGATGAATATTGGTTTACATGGTCGCCAGTCATTTTTAGAGTTCCATGAAAGTCAGTCTTTACGTGCTTTAATTGACTTTGCAAAAACCACCTATCCGAACTTATCGCCTGCAACGTATATTCTAAACACCCTAAATAATCAGCTCGATGCACACCGTGAAGCAGTACTCGGCCCTGACCTTTCAGACCGCCGCAACGTGATGCATTCATTGATTAAAGCCAATGATGTACAAGATGCCATTCGTCGTGAAAGTATCCGCGGCAAAATTAGCATGTTGGATGCAGAGCGTCGTGCCATTGGTTATGTCAATGAAATCGTATCGGACTATTCACATTCCACCATCCGTTTTGCTGAAATGGCGCTAGCACGTTTATGGACGCAGCTCTATGACGGGGTTGAAGTCCATAACTTCAATACGGTTCGTGAGTTGGCAAAAGATTATGAAATTGTGTATACCCCATGTCACCGTAGCCATATCGACTATTTACTGCTGTCTTATGTGGTGTATAACCGTGGTTTGATGGTGCCTTATATTGCCGCGGGCGATAACCTGAATATGCCATTTGTTGGGCAAATTTTACGTGGTGGCGGTGCATTCTTTATTCGCCGTACTTTCCGCGGTAATGCGCTCTACACTTCGGTCTTTAAAGAATACCTATACAGTATTTTGTCGCGTAACACACCTTTAGAATACTTCATCGAAGGTGGTCGTTCACGTACAGGTCGTCTGCTACCCCCAAAAACAGGTATGTTGGCCATGACGGTGCACAGTCACTTGCGTGGTCGTGCCAAACCGATTGTCTTTGTTCCGACCTATATCGGTTATGAACGCTTGATGGAAGGTGCAACCTACGTTGGTGAGATGAACGGTAAACCGAAAGAAGCTGAATCTGTCTTTGGGATTCTGCAAACTTTACGCAAAATTGAACGTATTTTCGGTAAAGTCCATCTCAACTTTGGCGAACCAGTCTTCTTAGATGACATGCTGAAAAAGCATGGCGCTGAGAATGTACACATTGCTAAAAATGATGATCCAATTCCGCAAGAAGTCTCTGATGCTGTAAATAGTTCTGCACATGCGATTTTAGAAAATATTAACCGTGCCGCTGTGGTGAACCCTGTTTCATTACTGTCTTTGGTTCTGTTGGCTACTGAGAAGCATACGCTTGATGAAGAAATCTGTATCAAACAGCTTGATACCTATCGCAAGTTGTTGACCACACTTCCTTATGATGAGCGCCTCTTGGTCACGCCATTATCAGGTAAAGAAATCATTGCTTATGGTTTAAAGCTGAAACTGATCAAACGCGTCAATCACGTACTGGGCGACATTATTGCGATTGCGGACAATCAAGCAGTACTGCTGACCTACTTCCGTAATAATATTTTACATGCCTTTGTGTTGCCATCACTCGTTGCCGCTTTGGTTGAACACAATGGAACCATTGGCCGTGGTGATTTAATCAATGTGATTCGCACGCTCTATCCATTCTTAAAAGCAGAACTGTTTTTAAAATGGGAAGATGCTGAGCTCAAAGACCAAATTTGTGCCTATGTAGATGGTTTGATTCAAGCCAAACTGATTTCTGAAGATGCCGAAGGCCACTTGATTTCCCCTGCTCCAAACAGCGAAGATCATAACCAGTTGGTGGTATTGGCAGCGCCAGTCATGCAGAGTCTTGAGCGTTACTACATGACGCTTGCGTTAATTACACAGCGTGGTTCTGGGAATATTTCAGCACGTCAGGTGGAAGAACTCAGTCATTTGGTGGGTCAGCGTTTGTCTGTCCTATATGAGTTCAATTCACCTGAATTCTTTGATAAAGCCTTGTTCCAGAGCTTTATTAAAGTGCTGACGCAACAAGGTTATATCAGCACCAACTCAGACAACGCGATTGTGTTTGATGAGAACTTCCAAAACGTTGCTCAATATGCCAACTTGGTTTTAGATGATGTCACATTACAAATGTTGCAACACATCACTACTTTCAGCGATGAAGAACTGAAAGACACGCTAGACAAAGTGGCTGCTGAACAAGCGAAGAAGCGTTTGAAACGTAAGAAGAAGTAATTTCTTTTTTAAAGCATAGGTATCTACAAAATGTAGGTGCCTATGCTATAAGTCTATGAATAAAAATTAAGTTCTATTGCGTATAAGCTCTATTATGTTAAGTAAATCGTAAATATATAGATCGTTTTATTTTTAAACATATATTGGCTACTTTATAAATTTTGTCTGTAACTTCAATACTGGTTAGTTAGACTGATGATCTATGGATTTATAAGCATATGATTTAATCCAAGACTGAATTAAATGGGTGGAATGAAAAGTGGCAATAAAATTAGCAACTGCAAACGATCTTGAATGGGTAAATGCGCAGTATCAAAAGATAGATTTTGTCCCAAGCTCTTTCGACAATGAAATTATTGCTATCGTTACTTATAACGATGACTTTGCAGGTGTTGGCAGGATTGTTTACCTCAATGATGAAGAAGTCGAAATTGGGGGAATCTATATACTGGATGAATTTAGAGGTCTATCTTTAGCAAATGAGCTGGTTGGTTACTTAGTAGAAACAGCTAAAAAGAAAAACCTTAAAGCAGTATATTGCCTCCCATTTGAAAATCTTAAGACCTTTTATCAAAGATTTGGTTTTAATGAGTTTGAGCATGATGCTAGTCAAGTAAATGAAAAAGTTATGAAAAAACATCAATGGTGTTTAGATAATTACGACGCAAAAGTTCTCTTACTGAAACTAGTAGATGATTGTTGATTTTTTCTAAAATTAACATAATACACCTTATACGAAATTATTGAAATTTTCCCATATGCATCAATATCTTAGTTAAATCTGTTCTATAGTTCATCGCACTAGAACGGATTTGTCATGATTATTCACGTTCCACAGCCATTTCCCAAACGATGCTTCACATTTTTTATGAGTGAAAGTAAAAAATTATTTTGACTCACGCTCTTCTAACAATGCCAAATAATCATCAAAACAATGTGGATGCTGTAATTCAAAATTCATCTGCTGCATCCGCGTAGCATAAATTTGCTTGCCTGATGGCACATCACTTTTCAAAACCAAAGCTGGCAGTCCTAACTGTTGTTGAAACCATTGGATAATTTCATGCAAAGGCAGTGGTTGGCTATTGCTACAAATGTAAGACTTTTCAGTATGTTCCACGTGAAGCAAGTGCGCTAAAAAAGCCACCAAATCATCAATATGAATTCGGTTTGACCAATGTAGTTTGGGATAAGTTTTCGTGGTTTCCGCAAGTTTAATCATACGCGTAACTGAGGTTCCATAAATGCCTGTTGGACGTACAATCACACATTCAAATGGATAAGCCTGTTGCCACAAAGTTTCCATGTTCAATAGCACTTGCCCTTGCGCATCGCTCGGTTGGGGACACGTGTCATCATCAACCCGCTCCCCTGCACTTTCACTATAGACACGTGTGGAAGAAACCACGATCACTTTTTTTAGAGGATGGCTTTTTAAGGCATGTAGCATGGGTGCAACCGAGTCTACAAAAGTTCGCTGATACGATTCCACCGTACTGCCCTCAGGCGAGAGTAAGACATACACAGCATCAATCGGTGCGACTTGGGATAAATCCAACTGATGAATATCTTGAGTCAAATGCTCAGCCCAATCATCTGATTTCGGACTTCGGCTAATTGTGGTAATTTGGTGGCCTTGCTGAAATAACTGTTTAGCAACACGCTGAGATGTTTTACCATAACCTATAAATAAAATATGCATTTAGCACCAAATCACAGACAAAGTTGAGGGGACATGGCTGCAGTCCATCAGTTGCAGGGGGTCGGATCTGCCTCTGCTGCACTACTTGAAAAGTTGAATCTCTTCACTACAGATGATCTGTTGTTTCATCTGCCACGAGACTATGAAGATCGTAGCACGATCATCCCCATGAACCAATTGACTGTGGGGCGTAGCTACTTACTCGAAGGCACGATTCAAGGTGTGGACTTTCCGCCGGGTAAACGTAAATCAATGGCGATTGGACTGCAAGATGACTTTGGCAAAGTGACTTTACGCTTTTACCATATTTATAAAGGTTTAACGGACCGCGCAAAGATCGGTAATCGTCTGCGTATTTTTGGTGAAGTCCGCGTGGGCGCGCGTGGCTTGGAAATGTATCATCCTGAAATTCAACTCATTACAGAGCATACGCCACTTCCACAAACTCAACTGACTGCGATTTATCCCAGTACAGAAGGGCTGACTCAACCCAAGTTTCGTGAATACATCAAACAGGCTCTCGCCAAGCACAGTGATGATTTACCTGAACTACTGCCCGCAAAATTTACCAATGGCTATGCACTTAAACAGGCGTTGGACTACATCCACCACCCTCCTGTAGATGCCAATATGCTGCAATTGAGTCAAGGTTCGCATCCAGCCCAGCAACGTTTGATTTTTGAAGAGTTGGTTGCGCATCAGGTCAGTCTATTAAGCCGTCGTGCCTATATCCAACAAATTGAAGCACCGCGTATTTCTGCCAGTCGTCAGTTTGCCAAACAACTGCTCAGTAGCCTGCCTTTTGAAATGACCAATGCACAAAAGCGCGTCTCCAAAGAAATTGTACACGACTTAAAACTCAATAAACCGATGTTACGTTTGGTTCAAGGCGATGTCGGTGCAGGCAAAACCTTGGTCGCAGGCGTCGCAGCCTGTCATGCCTTAGAAGAAGGTTGGCAAGTGGCGTTAATGGCACCGACTGAAATTTTGGCGGAACAACATTATCTCAATTTTAAAAAATGGTTTGAGCCTTTGGGACTCAGTGTATCTTGGCTTTCAGGTAAACAAAAAGGCAAAGCCCGTGCCACAGCCGAACAAGCCATTGTTGACGGCACGGCGCATCTGGTGGTGGGTACGCATGCCTTGTTTCAAGACAATGTCCGCTTTGCCAAACTCGGGTTGGTGATTATTGATGAGCAGCACCGCTTCGGGGTCGACCAGCGCTTAGCCCTGCGTAATAAAGGTGCGCAGAATATGACCCCACATCAATTGGTCATGACCGCAACGCCGATTCCACGAACTTTAGCCATGTCCGCCTATGGAGACTTAGATACGTCCGTGATTGATGAACTTCCACCCGGACGAACGCCGATTCAAACCGTGACCATTCCACTCGACCGCCGTGAAGAAGTCCTGCAACGTATTGCCAGTAACTGTCTAGAAGGCAAACAAGCTTACTGGGTCTGCACCTTGGTTGAAGAGTCTGAAACCTTAGATGCTCAAGCCGCTGAAGCGACCTATTTAGAAATTAAAGAACGCTTCCCCGAGCTCAACATTGGCCTCGTACATGGCAAAATGAAAGCCGATGAAAAACAAGCCGTGATGCAACAGTTTAAAGCCAATCAATTACAACTGTTGATTGCTACGACAGTGATTGAAGTGGGGGTCGATGTACCAAATGCCTCGATCATGGTGATTGAAAATGCGGAACGTTTAGGACTGTCTCAATTGCACCAATTACGTGGCCGTGTTGGTCGAGGTGCCAAAGCCAGTTTTTGTGCACTATTGTATAAAAGCCCGCTATCTCAAAATGGGCAAGAACGCCTACGCATCATGCGTGAAACCAATGATGGATTTTTAATTGCCGAAAAAGATTTGGAAATTCGTGGCCCAGGTGAATTACTCGGCACCAAACAAACCGGGGATATGGGCTTTCGTGTAGCGAAACTGGAGCGTGATGATCATTTGCTCAATCAAGCCCATTTTGTCGCAGCTCAGATTTTAAAAGACTATCCTAGAAATGCTGAAGCCTTACTGAAACGCTGGCTGCCTGAAGCACCACGCTATGCCTATGTTTAGTCATTTACTGCACACTGCCAAACAGTTGCTACACAAAGCACAGCCTTGTCAATTGTGTGGCATTGTACGTGCAGATCTGCACTCGGTCTGTCTGGACTGCTGGCAACAACTTCCTCTGCATCCACAAACCATTGAAAAACAAGCGCTGAGTATTCATGTCGCAGGACAATATCAATATCCTTTAGATCATTTGATTCAGCAGTTCAAATATGAACAACAACTGCATTGGCAACCTTTACTTTCAGGCATTCTTCAGCAAATTCGCTTACCTAAAGTGCAAGCAATTGTTCCGATGCCGATTTCGAGCCAACGTTTAGCGGAACGTGGCTATAACCAATCAATGATCCTCGCCAAAGACTTAGCCAAGCAGCTAAATGTTCCCATTTGGCAACCTGTGATTCGGCTACATCAACATTCGCAAAAAGGACTCAGTCGACTAGAACGCTTAGATCACATTCAGCAACAATTTAAAATTGATCCACAGCAACGCCAATATGCAAAACGTTACCGACGTGTTTTGATTTTGGATGATGTCGTGACCACGGGCAGCTCCATTCAGGCTCTGACTTTACAGCTTGAACACTTAGGTTGTCATAAAGTCAGCGCCGCGTGTATTGCCTACGCACTGGAATAGTTAAACGACTTCAATCAGCAAATGTTCGCGCACCCAAGGGATGACCACCTCTGTGGTTAACGGTGCAAGTGCAGTTTGTTGATCATCCAAGTTCAGCCACTTCATTTCCGCAATTTCAGCCGCAATCTGTGGCGCTTGCTGAAGCTGAACATGATAAACGTAGCTGACCAATTTAAAATCAGGCTCGTTAGCTGTGGCTGTTTCAAAACGACCGACAAACTGTTTAATAATCGCATCTGTGCCTATTTCTTCCTGAATCTCACGCAGCATGGTTTGCTCAGGTGCTTCATTTGGCTCAAGCTTACCGCCAACTTGCATAAAACACGTGGTGTTTTGCTTGCGCACCAATAAAAGCTGCTGTTGTGCATTTACAATAATAGCTGCAGCAACCGTAATCACCTTCATGCTTTGACATCCAACAACTCAGGATCAACCATGCCCCACTTCGGTTCAGGCGCGTGGAATTGATCCATTTGCTTTAAAATTGTTTTCACTGAGTCCGATACAATCAGGCTGTCGGTAAAGCGCGCATGGGTAAAGCCTTTGTCGGTAGTCATCTTCAGAAATTTAAGTAAATCATCATAAAAGCCATTTACATTCAAAAAGGCATTCGGCTTGAGATGAATACCGAGCTGAGCCCATGTCCATTGTTCAAAGATTTCTTCTAAAGTCCCTGCGCCGCCTGGCATTGCAATAAATCCATCCGACAAGGCTGACATTTTCAGTTTACGCTCTTGCATGTCTTTGACGACATATAACTCGGTGAGGCCTTGATGTGCCAACTCACGATCCACCAACACGTGTGGAATCACACCAATCACTTGACCACCCGCTTCTAAAGCACTGTCAGCCACAATACCCATTAAGCCTGAACGACCCCCACCATAGACCAAGGTTTTGCCTTGTTCAGCGATGGTGTGTCCAACCTGACGAGCTGTTTCTGAAAAAATTTGATCTGAACCTAATGCGGAACCACAAAAGATCGCAATTGAATTTGTCATTTTTTACTCTGATATTTAATTGTCATGCAACTTCACTAAAATGAATGGATATTTTTTAGCAATTTAACCATTCGATCAGTGTTTTTATTGCAATCCTTGTCTAAAATACACCCATCCACCTCAACCATTACTGCGCAAAGGAGAAAGACGGCATGCTTGAAGCCTTTTACGCCACAGAGCGCGGTAGCTTAGAAGACATCACCATTAATGGCGATTTCGATCTTCAGCCCGATTTGGTCTGGCTTGACCTCATTGCTCCCTCACAAGAAGAACAACAGTGGATTTTAGATGCATATGAACAAAATTTACCTACGCTAAAATCACTCGAAGACATTTCATCTTCAGCTCGATTCTACCGTGATGATGATGGTATTTTGCATATCAGTACGTATTTTTTAACGAAAAATAAAAATTACCAAGTCGATGGCGAAACTGAAGAAAGCAACGGAGCGCTTGCCACGGTACAAACCGTGGCTTTCATTTTGCATAAAGAGCGACTCTTCACTCTTCGTGGTGAAAAATTAGTCGCATTTCGGGCATTCCGTGCACGTGCACGTCGTAATGACTACGAAATTGACTATAAAGACCCGACATGGATCTTGCTTGGTTTACTTGAAGCCAAATTGGATGAGCTTGCGGATATCTTAGAAGATATCCACAAGGACTTGGAAAAGTATTCCACAGAAGTGCTGAATAACCGACACCGTGAGATGATTCTCGACTTGGATGACATGATTACGCGTCTGGCCCACTTGGAAGATATGCTTGGAAAAGCACAGCTGTGTTTGATTGACTTACGTCGTGTACTGACTTTTTTATCACGTCCACGTGCTTTAGGCAGTCATATTTATGATGCGGATATTCGAGAGCTCAGCGAAGACGTCCGCTCACTGGTTGAACACGATGCCTTCTTGTTCCAAAAAGTACGATTCTTGCTCGACACCACCTCAGGCTTCATTAACACCGAGCAGAATGACACAATCCGTCGCTTCTCCATCTTACCGAGTATGCTCGCTCCACCGATGCTGATTGCCAGTATTTATGGGATGAACACCGATGTGTTGCCTTTTGCAAGAGGAACGACCAGTTTTGTGATTGTCAGCTTAATTTTGGTGGCTTTCTTGATTGGCCCACTGATTTACTTCCGCTGGAAAAAATGGATTTGAGTACACCTTAAGACACTGCTTTTCCTCATAGATTTAAGAAATGCAATAAATAAAAAAAGCACCTCACGGTGCTTTTTTTATTTAAGGGATTAACTTGAGGTCATCCTGTAAATGACAGGCTTGAATGATTTTCATCATTTTTTCAGGCACCGCTTTAAAATGTAAACTGTGCGCATTTGGTGTTTGACGCACCCAACGGACTAAAACCGCCAGTGCCAATGTACTACCATGCTCAAGCTGGGCCAAATTAACCACCACAGGATAAGACTGTGACTGCATCACTTTCAAACCTTGCTGATAGTAACTTTCAGCATTGTCATAGGTAATCTGACCTGAAAGCTGCATTTCCTGATTGCTAAAGTTAATCACCTTTCACCTACTTATTTTTTCTTTTCAACCGCTGCTTCTGCATCAGGTTGGAAGTTTGCAATCGCTTTATCTAGGTCGCCACCATTACGTTTAACCGTTGCCGCGAACTGATTACGGAACTGTAAACCAAGGTCGATACCCGACACATTGATATTACGGATTTTCCATTGGTTGCCTTTATCCGCTAACTGGAAAGATACTGGGATTTTTTCGCCTTTGTTATTAAAGTCGATCGTCACCACAGGGTTTTTGCTGTTCGTTTCTTTATACGGACGGATGGTATATGTCTGATTACTAAACTTCGCGAATGCAGTACCGTAGTTTTCAATCAAAGTTTCACGAAAGTTATTTTCAAACTTCGCACGCTGTGCAGCAGTACTGTATTGATTGGTCGCATAAGTCCCCATCACGATACGTGAAAACGCTTGTGAATCGACATACGGATCTAGATTTTGACGAACAATCGTTTTCACAGCAGCTGGGTTGTTTTGTAGCTTGGCATGATCTGCTTTTAAACGCGCAATCAGGCCATCTGCCACTTTTTTAACAAAAGCAGGTGGTGCTTCACTTGGCGCTGCAAAAGCAGTACCTGCAAGCAAGGTTGATAAAATGCTAGCTGTTAGTGTTTGTTTCAATAAAGTATTCACTACAATTGTTCCTCTTCAAATCATTCAACAAATGACACATTGGCATCTGTTGTTTCAGCGGTTTCAGGTTGCTCAGTCTTTGCTGTAGCATCTTGCGATTTACCTGCCCCACCCGTAATAAATTTAGTAATTAAGTCTTCTAGATCCATTGTACCTTGGGTATTGCCAATGCTTTCACCACGTTTCACGTAGTTCAAGCCACCCCCCGGAACAATTTTCAAGTACTTTTCACCAAGCAGACCATTGGTTGCCACCATAATATAAGCATCTTCATCAATGCTGGTGATGGACTTCATGTTCGCAATAAGTTGCTTTTCCATTTCTTTTTGTTGCGCAGCATCCGCAGCGGTATAGTCGCTACTGTAACGAAGCTCTTCAAGTGCATTCTTTTCAACTTCTTTGAGCTGTGTTGCATTGAAAGATGTCAACTTCCCATCTAAAGAAAAAGAAACCGTGGCTAAACGTGTCACAGGGTCTAAGCTAATTTGATCAACTTGACCAATTTTCACCCCACTCATCGTCACTTTCGCACGTGGTTTTAAACCATTCACGTTATCGAAGGTTGCACTCATTTCATAGCGATCACTGAGATTTGAACCCACCAAGCCACTTACTCGCATCGCAATAAAAAACAAAGCGATACCGAAGAGAATGACAAATATGCCGACTGCCAGCTCACTTGCACGTGATTTCATTAAACACCTCCAAACATGACCGCAGTCAACACAAAATCAAAACCTAAAACACAGAGCGATGAATACACCACAGTGCGTGTGGTTGATGTCGCAATACCTTCAGATGTCGGTTCACAGGCATAGCCTTGATACACCGCAATCCATGTACAAATTAAAGCAAAAACAAAACTTTTAATGATGGTGCCATTCAGGACATCTTTATAGAACTCTACGCTACTTTGAATGCCACTCCAGTAAGAGCCCTCATCTGCACCCAAGAAGTCCACACCCACCATTTTACCGCCCATAATCCCGACTGCAGCAAAGATGACAGACAGCATCGGCAAACTAAAAATACCCGCCCAAAGTCGCGGTGAAATCACACGTTTGAGTGGATCAACCCCGATCATTTCCATACTGGACAACTGCTCTGTGGCTTTCATTAAGCCAATCTCAGCTGTTAATGCCGAACCTGCACGGCCTGCAAACAACAGTGCAGCAACCACAGGTGCTAACTCACGGAGTAAAGTCAATGCAACCGCAGTACCTAGCATCGCTTCGCTACCAAAGGTCACTAAGATGCTATACATCTGTAGACCCAAGACCGCACCAATAAATAGCCCCGACACCACAATAATAAGTAGCGACAATACGCCAACACGGTACATTTGGTATACAAATAACCGAACGCCCTGTACCGTTGGCATCGAAAATAAGATTTGCAATAACATTAAGCTCGCAACACCTATGCCGCGAACCCGTTCAATCACACGTCGACCTAAGAGTGCTATCGCATTCATGCTTGCACCTCAGTACTTAGATATGCCTTTTGGCTAAATTGATAATCGACAGGTCCTTCAACTGAACCTGTTAAAAATTGTTTCACGAATGGAGATGCATTCGCCTGTAACTGTTCAGGCGTCCCCTCACCTTGCACTTTGCCCTCAGCGACAACATAGATATAATCTGCTATCGACAAAGTTTCAGCCACATCATGTGAGACAATAATTGTTGTTAAATCAAGAGCTTCTCGCAATGATCGAATCAGACGTGTGAGTACACCCTTCACAATCGGATCTTGTCCTGCAAAGGGTTCATCGTACATAATCAGTTCAGGATCCAGTGCAATCGCACGCGCCAAAGCCACACGACGGTTCATCCCGCCTGAAAGCTCAGAAGGCATCATCAGCTCTGCGCCGCGCAGGCCGACAGATTCCAGTTTTAAAGACACAATCTCTGCAATCAAATGTTCAGGCAATGCCGTGTGCGCGCGAATTGGGAAAGCTACATTTTCATAGACTGACATGTCGGTAAACAGCGCTCCACTTTGAAACAACATGCCCATACGTGCACGCGCAGCAAATAACTCTTTGCGTGACATTTTCGCAATGTTTTGTCCATCTAAAAGCACTTCGCCCTGATCTGGTGTCAATTGTCCCCCAATCAGACGCAGTAAAGTGGTTTTACCTGTTCCCGATGGTCCCATGATGGCCGTGATTTGACCCTGTCGTATTGTAATACCGACATTGTCGTAAATAACACGTTCCCCTCGCTTAAAGCTCAGGTTTTTGACCTCAATGAGGGCTTGAGCAGTCAGAGGCGCTTGATTATTCATAGCTGTGCGTTTTCCTGCATTTTTTCAGCATGCATACTATAAAGGATTAAAAAACGATATGTTAGCGTATTCCATGCCTAATTTTGTGCACGAATTGATTTCAATTGGTTGTATTTATATTTATTTAATGGAAGAAAACAACCTAAATAAAGCGGATCACTTCATCCATAGCGACTATAGACAAAGAAAAGGATATTGCAAATCAGTAAAAAAAATCCAAGATAATGTGCCATATTGACCTCTTTCGCGTCAGAGTGAGTGGCGATTGATTCAACCTCATTATTGTGCATCATTATTATCAATGTAATTAAAATATGACTCAGTATACATTTTAATTTTCGGATTGAAAGCAATAGACATAAAAAAAACCAGTGTTTCCACTGGTTTTTTTAATTTTAGTTCAAATTAGTCATTGAACTTACGACGTGGGCGGTCAAAACCACCTTCAGTGCGTGGACGATCTGAGTTAAATTCACGCTTTGGATGATCTTCACCAAATGTACGCTTAGGGCGGTCATCACCACCAAACGAACGCTTAGGACGATCTTCACCAAAAGAACGTTGTGGACGGTCACCAAAACCACCTTCACGGCGTTGTGGACGATCACCAAAATCACGTTTAGGACGGTCACCAAAAGAACCTTCACGACGTGGTTTATAGTCTACACGGTTACCACGGTTGTCATCATTCGAGTCAAAACGCGGCTTATCGTTGAAACCACCTTCGCGACGCGGGCGATCGTTGTTAAATTCGCGACGTGGACGGTCTTCGAAACCACCTTCACGACGTGGACGATCATTGTTAAATTCGCGACGTGGACGGTCTTCAAAACCACCTTCACGACGTGGACGATCGTTGTTAAATTCGCGACGTGGACGGTCTTCAAAACCACCTTCACGACGTGGACGATCGTTGTTAAATTCGCGACGTGGACGGTCTTCACCACCGAATGAACGGCGTTCGCCATCACGACCACCTTCACGACGTTTAAAGTTGCTTTCGCCTTCAAAACGACGACCGCCACCAAAACCGCCACGACCGCCATCACGACGACCACCGCCATTGCGACCACGACCACCATCACGACCAGAACGTGCTGGAGGTGGAGATGGCTCTAAACCTTCAATTTCAGATACTTCTAAACGTGCATCTAAGTAGTCTTCTAAAGCACGGATTTTACCGCGTTCACGGTAAGTTGCTAAAGTAATTGCTTTACCAGTACGACCCGCACGACCTGTACGACCAATACGGTGTACATAGTCTTCGTTCTTCATAGGAAGACCGAAGTTAATAACGTGTGAAATTGTTGGTACGTCTAAACCACGTGCAGCAACGTCAGTTGCAACCAAGATTTTTGCACGACCTTCGCGGATGCTACGTAAACGACGGTTACGAACAGTTTGTGGCATTGCACCGTGAAGTGCAACTACTGAGTGACCCGCTTCAGCCAATTCTTCAGCAAGCATGTCTGTGTCTTCTTGTGTAGACGCGAAAACAACTGCTTGATCAAGATCTTCTTCGCTCAACCAGTGCGTTAAAAGTTTTTTCTTGTGCTCGAAACCATCAGTCCAGTGTAAAGTCTGAGTGATATCTGTATTAGTAGAATGACCTGTCTCAATTGCAATACGTTCAGGATCATTCATCATGCGTTCAGCAAGTGTGATGATACGTGGTGCAAATGTTGCAGAGAACATTAAAGTTTGTTTACGGTTTGCAGCAAGGTCGCTAATCGCTTCTAAGTCTTCAGAGAAACCTAGATCAAGCATACGGTCTGCTTCGTCAACAATTAGAGCATCAACTTTGTCTAATTTGATTTGACGACGGTTCACAAGGTCAAGTAAACGACCTGGTGTTGCAACAACAACTTGCGCACCTTTTAACTGTTGGATTTGTTTACCAAATGGCATACCACCCATGATTGCAGCAATACGTGCACCTTTCATGTGGCGAACAAATGCAATTGCATCTTGGCTCACCTGTTGCGCCAACTCACGTGTTGGGCAAAGAACTAAGATATTCGGTTGAGTAATTGCTTTCATACGTTCTTTGAACGGAACGAAAGTTTCTTGGCCTGCAAGTGCGTTTAACGTTGGTAATAAAAACGCTGCAGTTTTACCTGAACCAGTTTGGCTCGATACTAAAAGGTCTTTACCGTCTAAAGCTGCAGGAATAGATTGTTCCTGAACTGGCGTAGGAGACGTAAATCCTAGGCTTTGTAGAGCTTGTTGTAACGATTCGTGTAAAGGAAATTCAGCAAAAGTCTTGCTCATAGAGTATTTCACCCGAAAAATGGGTGCTCCATTAAAAATAAAATCAGATGGACATCGGCAAAAAGCGGCACAGCAATAATCGCTGAAAATATAGAATCAGCGGCGATCCGAGAACGACGATGCGTATAACGCACATTTGATTACAGCCGCAACCTGAAGGAATCGCTTAAGCGATTGGGTGGGGCGCGAAATAATGTCCTCTCTTTGGACCGGACGCGCATACACAATGATAGAAGAGAATGTTCAGGTAATGAACGAAATTTAGTGCGTGGGCGGAGTATAGCAGGATATTTTCAAAAGTCACCTCTTTTCTTAAAATTGATACAATATTTTTATCAAACATTGAATAAATACAGGTTTTCACTTCAATTTTTTTGACCATCTAGGAAAAAATTAAATAGCATTCTTCGTTCTCCCCCTCCACTATCAACCATAAAACGCAATTAATTGTACTAGCTCTTGCTCTAATGCTGCCACGATTTGACACGGCAATTGATCGGTGATGACGGTCCTACACGACAAACTTAAATAGTGATCTATACGCTTATTGATTTTAGTGCTCTCTTTTTCTTTATTTGCCTTTAAATAACTGCGCCCCATTTGTCGTTTCACAATTTCTTGAATACAGCATTGCTTGTCTAATGATGGCAAAAATAAAAAAGTATAAGGGTCTAAAATGATCTGTTGTTTAAGCCTTAAAGAAAAAGCCCTCTTGTGAGGGCTTTTTCTTTAAGGCTTAAACACGATCTACATGCTATTACTTAGCAGCTTCACCCCAAGCAGGTACAACTGCTTTCATTAGAGGTTTCAACAGCTTCATAGAACATGCCAGTACTTGGCCATTTTCCATAGATTCGCTACCACCACGTGCATCAACCACTGTTCCGCCTGCTTCTTTCACAATCAACTCACCAGCTGCGATGTCCCAAGGCTTTAAGCCGAGTTCGAAATACGCATCGAAACGACCTGCTGCCACATACGCCAAATCTAATGCTGCTGAACCTGTACGACGGTATTGCGCGCCAGCTTCAGTCACATTTAATAATGAATCAAAGTGATTTTTTGCATAAGAAATCACTTCACCATTACGTTTTGCACGGTAAGCATGACCCACAGACATGAATGTATTTTCAAGGCTGTCTTTTACATTTACACGGATACGGCGTTGATTCATCATGGCACCACGACCACGACTTGCAGAGAACAACTCATCTTTCACAGGGTCATAAATTACACCGTGTTGAGTAATGCCTTTATGTTGAACTGCAATAGAGATACAGAAGTGAGGAACACCGTTAATGAAGTTTAGCGTGCCATCAAGTGGGTCAATGATCCAACACCAATCTGCGTCGTGACCTTTACCTTCTTGAAGACCAAACTCTTCACCAAGGAAGCTGTGATTTTTATAACTTTTACGTAGGGTATCTATCGCCAATTGTTCCAAATAACGGTCTACACGCGTTACAGGACCATCAATTCCTTTTTCTTCGACTTGTAGATCGAGCTTATGACGATTTTGATGCGCTTTTAAAAGCTCTTGACCGACTAATTGAGCCGCACGCGCAGCCATCACCACCATAGGTTCCATTGAACACCCACTACAATCTGAAGATATTGATAAAGAATAATGCATAAAAGCCCGCATATCTTAGCAAAGATCGGGGCTTTTAGGGAAAAAATGTTTCTAAAATTTAAAAACGGCGTTTACACCATATGTACAAGTTTTAACCATGCTTGGCGTACTGAACGTTCAATGCCTTCGGCATCTAGTCCAGCCTGATGCAACATTTGCACATGCGTGGCTTGATGCATGAAGGTATCTGCTAAACCAAGATTTAACATCGGTTTCACGATTTGAGCCTGTGCCAAATATTCATTCACTGCACTGCCCGCACCCGCCATCACCGCATGTTCTTCAACCGTGACAAATAAAGCCGTTGAGGGCGCTAAAGTCGTAATCATTTTTTCATCAAGCGGCTTCACAAAGCGCATATTTACCACACGCACTGCCAAATCTTGTCCAGCCAAAGCCTGTGCTGCTTCTACTGCGGCCTGAACACGACTACCAAAGGCAAGAATGCTAATAACGTCATCTTGGGCATCATTAAAACTCGCGACAATTTCAGCCTGACCAATTTCCATCGGGGTCATCTGTTGTTGAATCTCAACTCCGAGACCATTGCCACGCGGGTAACGCACTGCGGCAGGACCATTGTATAAATAAGCAGTATGCAACATTTGACGACATTCATTTTCGTCTTTTGGCGCCATAATCACCAAATTCGGTACGGTACGCATGAAAGCATAGTCATAGGCCCCAGCATGAGTCGGTCCATCTTCACCCACTAAGCCTGCACGGTCGATACCAAAGGTAACATCTAGGTTCTGTAGGGCCACATCATGAATCAATTGATCATAGCCACGTTGCAAGAAAGTCGAGTAGATTGCAACCACAGGTTTTAAGCCTTCACACGCCATGCCCGCCGCCAAAGTCACCGCATGCTGTTCTGCAATCGCGACATCAAAAAAGCGCTGTGGGTACTGTTTGGCAAAACCCACCATACCTGAGCCTTCACACATGGCAGGGGTGATCGCTAACAAACGCTCATCTTGTGCGGCTTCATCGCATAACCATTGACCAAAGACATCTGAGTACTTCGGTGCAGTATTGCTAGATGCTGTAGCATTTATTTTTGTAATTGCGTGATATTTAATTTGGTCAGCTTCAGCTGGGGCAAAGCCTTTGCCTTTTTTGGTATAGACATGAATTAAACGTGGCCCTTTACGTTTTTTCAATGCGGTAAAGACTTGTGTCAACTGCTCGACATCGTGCCCATCGAAAGGCCCAAAGTAATCAAAACCAATCGCTTTAAAAACGTTGTCGGCCGCATCTGTGGCTGCACTATGTAAGCGCGAGTTATAAGTCCATTCAGGATGTGGCTGCACATAGGCTTCGCCATCATCTGAAATATTAATGGACTGTCCACTTTCCCAAATTGAAGCCAGATGTTTTGCAAAACCACCAGTACTACATGAAATCGACATATCGTTGTCATTCAGTACCACCATCAGGTCCGCATCATGCGCAACTGCATCGTTCATGGCTTCAAAGGCCATACCTGCAGTCATCGCCCCATCGCCAATGATTGCGACCACTTCACAAGGATTGTTTTGATAACGACGTGCCAGTGCCATCCCCAAACCTGCTGAAATCGCAGTCGAAGAATGTCCAACACCAAAAGTATCAAATACCGATTCATCACGTGCAGGAAAGGCAGCTAAACCATCTTTGGCACGAATCGTAGTCAACTGTTCACGACGCCCAGTCAAAGCTTTATGCGGATAGGCTTGATGACCGACATCCCAAATTAAGCGGTCATTTGGTGTGTTAAAACAATAATGCAATGCCACGGTGAGCTCGACCACCCCAAGGTTTGCACCAAAGTGTCCCCCACTTTGTCCTGCGGCATACAGAATAAATTGACGTAGCTCGTCTGCCACTTGTGCTAATTGACTTTGCTCAAGCAAGCGAAGTTGTTGAGGATGATCAATCGTATCCAACAACGGTGTTACAGGGCGATGAGCTGGTATTTCTGTATACAACATAATATGGCAAAGCCTTCTAAAGCCAGGCAAATCTAGCTAGGTCAAATGGGTAATTCGATCATATCGTCGAATGCTATCACCTTCAATCAGCCATATTTCTAGCGATGCAGTTTTGAGCAGTGCTCTCACTGGGTGTTCGTTTAGTGGATGTGATTATCCTGAATAATCTTACTATTTATCAACTATTATCGTTCGCTTTATACAAAAAAGAAAATCTTCTGCATAAATTCATGGATGCAATTCTACCAATGTCGATGCATTACGCTATACTTTAGCCAATTTCTGAACTATTTACAGGTTTAGCTGTGCCGATTGAATTTGTTGCTACATCCCGTTTACCGACTGCTTTTGGTGAGTTTAACATCACCGTATTTCAAGATCCTAAGACCGGTGAAGAACATGTTGCACTCTCAAAAGGTCTCGATCAGCCGATCACAGAACCCGTTTTAGTCCGTGTTCATTCAGAATGTCTCACAGGCGATGCCTTTGCGTCTTTAAAGTGTGACTGTGGCCCACAATTGCAAGCCACGCAAAAACTGATTAATGAAGCTGGACAAGGGGTGATTCTGTATTTGCGTCAAGAAGGTCGTGGCATTGGTCTCACCAATAAAATTCGTGCTTATGCGCTACAAGACCAAGGGCATGACACCGTTGATGCCAACTTGATGCTCAACTTACCTGCCGATGCGCGTCGTTATGACATGGTCAGCATTATGTTGAACCATCTGAAGATTCAACAGGTGCGCTTGATTACCAATAATCCACTGAAGATTGCAGCACTGCAAGAGCAAGGGATCAATGTGGTGGATCGTGTACCATTGACGGTTGGTTTAAATCCCTTCAATGAAGAATATTTAAAGACCAAACATGAGCGCATGGCGCACTTGTACAAGAAAGATGATTTTTAAATTTTAACAACATGCTCTAAGCCTGCTTTTTTGAAGGGCGGCTTAGAGCACTCCAATCATATTAGATGGTCATGGAGAAAATACGACTCTCGGGTCGGCGGCGTTTTAAATGCAAATCAAACGCCATACAAATATTGCGTACAAAGGCTTTGCCTTGCTCAGTCACCCGTATACTTTGTGGCTTAATCTCTAATAAACCATCGTCCTGCATTTCTTCCAGTTGTCCCAAGACCTCAACCAATTCTGGAAATTGCATCTCTGGTTCTGTCCACGACGTTTGAAAGCCACACATCAAATTTAAAATGTGACGACGAATCATCAAATCTTCGGCACTTAAAATATGCCCACGATAGACAGGAATTTCATTGTTTTCGAGTCGCGCATAATAATCTTCGAGTTTTTTTTCATTTTGCGCAAAGCTATACCAACTGTCGCTGATCGAAGAAATACCTAAACCAATCATCACTTGGGTTTTCGAAGCGGTGTAGCCCATAAAATTGCGATGCAAAGTGCCTGCCTGAAATGATTGGTACATCGCATCACTTTCTAAGGCAAAGTGATCCATGCCAATTTCATGATATCCCTGTGCCAGTAATTTATTCTTTCCTTCTTCATAGCACTGGCGTTTTATTTCATCTTTCGGCACATCATGGTCTTTAAAACCACGCTGTCCATTGCCCTTAATCCAAGGCACATGCGCATAACTATAAAATGCCAAACGGTCTGGGCGTAAACGATTGGTTTGATTAATGGTATTGAGGACATCATCTAGGTTCTGAAAAGGTAAACCAAAGACCAAATCATGTGAAATTGAGCTATAGCCTATTTCACGTGCCCACTGCGTCACTTGCTCGACATGTTCAAAAGGCTGTATCCGATGAATGGCTTTTTGAACCGTTTCATTATAATCCTGCACCCCATAACTGACACGGCGAAAGCCTAGGTCATACAAGGCTTGTAAATGCGCCCGTGTGGTATTGTTGGGATGCCCTTCAAAGCTAAACTCATACTGTTCAGCAATCTCTGCCTGCGCAAGGATACCTTCAATCAATTGAGTTAAATGCATTGGCGAAAAGAAAGTTGGCGTTCCGCCCCCCAAATGAATTTCTTTAATGCGGGGTTTTTCTTCAAGCAAGTCACAATACAGTGACCATTCCTTTAAAACCGCCCGAATATAGGGCTGCTCCATCTCATGCTTTTTAGTCACACGTTTGTGGCAGCCACAAAAAGTACAGAGGCTTTCGCAAAAAGGCAGATGAATATACAGACTGATGCCTTCAGTCGAATTCGATTCAGCAAACGATGTTTTCAGCGTCTGTTTCCATTGCTCTAAGGAGAACTGCGCCTCTTCCCAATATGGCACCGTTGGATAACTGGTATAACGTGGACCAGGAACATTGTATTTTTGAATCAATGAATCGCGCATATTTACCATCAGTTCTTCCGCATTCAGAAGATGCAGCCCATTCTGCATCATCAAACTCGGGTCTGTATTTGGGTTATTCTGCTGAGCTTGGAATCAGAATTCAACCTAGCGAATTAGTCAGATTATTTTTCACATGGCAGCATTTCATTTTTAAATTACTTCGAGACGACTCAACCTGCTGTAAGCCTCTCAGGAAAATATTCTTAATCTTTTTGCTATTTTATGTTTTGATGTAGGCAGTTTTCATCTCTTCCCTTGAGGCTTTTCATGCAGCACCCAACGTCTGCGGATATCCAACGCGTTCGCGAATTTCTCCTCGATTTACAAGCACGTATTTGCTCTGCACTTGAACAACAAGAGTGTGCTGGCGGTGGAACAGCGCAATTTGAAATAGATGACTGGGAACGTCCTGAAGGCGGTGGGGGGCGTTCACGCGTTTTACAAAATGGCACAGTGATTGAAAAAGGCGGGGTGATGTTCTCACACATCAACATTTCTAAACTCCCCGCTTCAGCGACTGAACGCCATCCGCAAATTGCAGGTGCCAAAGCACAAGCCATGGGTGTGTCCTTGGTGATCCATCCGAAAAACCCGAATGTCCCGACTTCACATGCCAATGTGCGCTTATTCGTGGCTGAAAAAGAAGGGCAAGACCCCATTTGGTGGTTTGGGGGTGGTTTTGACCTCACCCCATTTTATCCCAACGATGAAGATGTACTGTCATGGCATCAGACGGCGCATGACTTATGTGCTCCCTTTGGCGCTGAAGTCTATGCCGAACATAAACAATGGTGCGATGACTATTTTTACTTAAAACATCGTGATGAACAGCGCGGTGTCGGCGGACTGTTCTTTGACGATCTTAATCAATGGGACTTTGAAACCTGTTTCCAATATATTCAAGCTGTGGGCAATGGCTATCTGAATGCCATTCTTCCAATCTTCCAGCGCAACCAAGACAAGCCATATAGCGAAGCACAACGCGACTTTCAAATCTATCGTCGCGGTCGTTATGTCGAATATAATCTGGTCTATGACCGTGGTACGCTTTTTGGTCTACAAACAGGGGGACGGATTGAGTCGATTTTAGTGAGCTTGCCGAATTTGGCGGGTTGGTCATATCGACCTGAATGGGAGCTTGATTCCGCTGAGAAAAAACTCACCGATTATTACCTCAAACCCCAAGATTGGCTCAACCTGCTCAAATAGACACACAGGCTTACAATTCTATACCCTCTACGCATGCCCTTTTCACTAGATTAGGGCAGCTTATACATTAAATTTTATATATTTCCCGATCAATTCCCCGTAGAATGACCACTACACAAAGCGTCATTTCTTTGCATTTATTAAAGCATTGTCACAGGTTTAAAACAGCAATTGGGTTCTTTTGAGTTCGCAAAAACCGTAAGCTAAATTAAGTCATTTTCAATGTATTCATTTTAATGACATCAACATTTAGTATCCTCCTTTGCTGTTCTCTGAGGTCCCAAACATGTTCGCAAAAAGAGTTAGCTCGACCACCATGGTTCTTTTCTGCTTTGCTATAGTGTTGCTAAGCTCGATCAGTACCACTATTTTTTCTGAAAGTGCATTCAATGATAATGCTTCCATCAGCATCACCGTATTTGCAGGTATCGGCTTAACCCTGACTGCGGCAAAGCTATTGTTTGATACGATTCACAACATCTGTAATCCATAAGCCCTTCTGCTTCAGAAAAAATAGTCTAACGCTTTAGCCTGAGTCTAATTTGCCGTATATTGAACGGCATTTCTCACATGGACTTGGTGCGATGAGCAAACAATTCGCTGTCATTGGCAACCCGATTGAGCAGTCTCGCTCACCTGAACTGCATCATGCGTTTGCACAAAAAATGGGGCTCGACCTCAACTATAGTAAACGTCTTGCACCGCTCGATGGCTTCCTCGCCAACATCCAAGAATTTTTCGCCCACGGTGGCATAGGTCTAAACGTCACAGTTCCATTTAAAGAGCAAGCTTTTGCTGCCTGCGCAGTCCTCACTGAACGCGCCAAAATCGCAAAAGCAGTGAATACTTTATGGATGGTCGATGGTCAACTGCATGGAGACAACACCGATGGTCAAGGGCTAGTTGATGCTATTCATGCTTTGGACTGGAACTTAGACCAGACTGATGTGCTGATCATCGGTGCAGGTGGTGCAACTCGCGGCGTTATCTACCCACTGGTACAAGCAGGGGTAAAAAAAATTGTGATTGCCAATCGTACCCTTGCACGTGCAGAGCAACTGGTGAGTGACTTAAAAACAGCTGTCCCTCAAGCTGAACTCCAAGCTATCGGCTTAGATGCACTCGATGGTCAGTTTGATCTAGTGATTAACGCAACCTCCGCCAGCCTAAGTGGTGACGCCCTCGTTCTGCCCGAGACACTCCTGTTTCAACATGCCTATGAAATGGCCTATGGCAAACCTTCGACCTTTTTAGACCAAGCCAAAGCACGTGGCGTACTCACCTCAGAAGGCTATGGCATGCTTGTTGGTCAGGCGATTGAATCTTTTTCTATTTGGAATGGCGTCAAACCTAACCTGAAAGATTTTTTATAAAACTCAATAAAAAAGAACCTCCGCAGAGGTTCTTTTTTCACATTACTTCATCTGCTTTTGTACGGATTTATACGTCTCATAATAAGTCGACTCACTAAAGAAGTCATCATGTTCAAGCTTCAAACCTTGCAATGATTTTTCTGTCAATTGACCTTTTAAGTCATCGGCAAATGCTTTAGCAAAAATTTGTGCCGCCTGCGCTAAGTCTGCTTTTTGCTCTGGCTCAATCTCATAGCTATCGGTAAATTTTTCTTGATAGACATGTGCAAAGAGTGCCTGCTTGGTCTTGTATTTTTTAACCAAGTCTTTCCATTGCTGACTTTCTTGTGCTTCGTCTAAGGCATCTTCAACAATATTCGCGACACGTTCGCCCAATTCGTCAAAGTCTTGTTGGTGCTGTAGGACATGTTTTTGACGTAACTGATTCAAACGTTTCAGTGCTGAACCTTTCGGCTCTGCAATATCCATGAACTCATAGGCATACACTTCTGAAATTTCATTGATGGTCGCTGGGCTATAATAACGAATATATTCTGGACGTTGCGCAGCGAATACCAAGGCAAAGGTTGCTTGATATGCTTTTAACTCTGAATGATGACGTGCATAGCTTTGTTTGGAAACTTGCTGGTAATAATCAGAAATGTCTTTAGGTTGCTCTGCCGTATCTGACAATGTTGTCTCAACACTTTGAGATGCGCTAGCGTCTGCACCTAATGGTCCAAGCATGCCTTTCACTACGTTTTCCAGTAATGAACCTTTAGACACTTCCTCAATAGATTTGGCGTTTTTTAAAGCTTGACGGTCAATCGCTGTGGCATTGCCATAATTAAACACCTGATTGGTACTCTTAATTTGTAGCTTACCAATTTGCTCATCGCTGATTACAATGTTGTAATCCATATTTTGCGCACGGCCTTTTTGGTCGAGTGCAACATCCATCACAAATGGTGAACGCTCTGTTCCCAATTGTGCCATGATCGGTGTAATTTCAGCCTGATGTTTTTGCCAAAGTTGTTTAAAACCTTGCGCATCGACCAGTTGCTCAGTTTGATATGCCGTAAAGAGTGGTTTTAGCTCTTCCAAAACATTGATCGCGGCTTGACCAAAACTCTCTGTATCTACCGATTGAGTCACGGCTTTAGGCGCAAGCACATCAATATCTTGATAGTCCCGACATGCCGTCACTTTGCCGATAGGAATATTCTTAGTGTTGATGAGCGCATCACAAGCTTCTTCAGAGAGAGTATTAGATGATGCAGAAGCAGAGACTTCTTCTGTATCCTCTGTCTCATCCTCTGCATAGGCAACATCAGCAGCCGCATCTGTAACCGCATCACTGACAGCATCTACCGCGATGCCCTGCTCATCCCCATCTGTATGTGAACCTAAGTGATGTATTTGTTGATTCACTAAACTCGTGACACGCTCAAGTGAGGCATAAGCAGGGTCTTCAGTTGCTACACCTGCGGCAGCCATCTCCGCTTCTTTCGCTGCTTGCATCGCATCATCTGCTGCGCTTGGCGTTTTTTCAGCGTCTTGAATCAGACGCTCGGCATCAAAAGCTTGTATCTGCTGGGTATAGTGCAGTTTGTTGACGTATTCAAATAAGCCCAATTGTACTTGTGCTGTTTCTAAGTCGCCGATATAGCGAATTTTCTTACTCAATCCTGCATCTTTTTCTTGTTTACTCAAACCCACACTATGCACCTGATTTGGCTCTGCCAATGCATAAGGTAAGGCATTCATTTGCTTTAAATATTCTGCAAATTTCTTAAAATCAATATGGCCAAATGCATCTTTATGCTTGGAAAAGTCAATGTATGCAAAACGATCCTGACTTTCACGGTTCACCATGAATGGCATAAAGGCAAAATAGTTGGTGTAAAACTTATAGTCATTAAAATCAACCACCATCGGCAACTGCGCTTGCACTTGTAAGGTTGGCTTTTGATAACTCAACTGCAACGTCAGTGCAGCCAGTTTTTGACGAAAATGTACGGAACCGTTGTAACTAAACTGCAAATCATTGAGTAAATTCACCAATGATTCTGCAATTTGCGTGCGAGCTGAACGTGACTCACCCGTGCTATACAGTGATGCATACGGATTTTGTTCACGCGCAAGCGCATCATACAAGGCCTGCTTCTCTTTAGCTGTAAATGGAATCTTTTGATTTTTTAATAATTGATCTAATTGCTTTTTCAACTCTGGATCTAAGTTCGTTGCATTTGATTGAGCATTGGACTTGGAATTTGACTGAGCCCTAGGCTTTGACTCATTAAAATTAAAATCCGACTGAATCGAGAACTGCCCTTTAAAATCATAACTGGCATTTTCAAACATGGCATTTAGACCATGCGTGGCTTGTTGCCCCAACTGCTGATCTGAAGAGGCATTGGATTTAATGACATGCTGAGTACACCCACTGATACTCAAACCCAATAAACAAAGTGTTATATATTTTAAGCGCATAATACTTGCTGAAAACCTGAGTTAATTATAGTTTATTAAAAAAGTACATGATCAAAAGACCATCGAGTCAGTGTAACAGAACTGTCTTTTTAGATTGATGATTTTATCTACCAATTCGCCTTTCTGACATTTTTTTAGGTCTGATTTATCAATGTATTTTGATACGATGTATGAATAATGAAATGATCGTTTTAAATAATCCAATACTATTTCTAAATTAGGATTACACACATGCCTGCATATAAAGCTCCCTTACATGATATTCGCTTCTTAATGAATGAAGTGCTGGACTATCCTGCACATTATCAAACCCTATCGAATGGTGAAGCTGCCGACGCTGACACGGTAGATATGATCTTAGAAGGTGCAGCAGATTTTTGTGAAAATATTTTATCTCCTTTAAACCAATCGGGTGATGAAGAAGGTTGTACCTTCGACAATGGTGAAGTAAAAACACCAAAAGGCTTTAAAGACGCTTATGACCAGTTTGTCCAAGGTGGCTGGCAAGGTTTGTCTTTCCCTGAAGAATTTGGCGGTCAGAACCTGCCACAATCATTAAACCTGATTAAATCGGAAATGATGGGTACAGCAAACTGGTCTTTCCAAATGTACCCAGGTTTAAGCATCGGCTGTATGAACACCATTTTGCAGTTTGGTACAGACGAACAAAAAAATCTATATATGCCGAACTTAGTGGCTGGTACATGGTCAGGCACTATGTGTTTGACTGAACCACAGTGTGGTACCGACTTAGGTCAAGTCAAAACCAAAGCCGAACCGAATGCTGATGGCACGTATAACATCTCAGGCACTAAAATTTTCATCTCAGCAGGTGAACAAGATTTAACCGAAAACATCATTCACATCGTACTTGCGCGTCTTCCAGATGCACCTGCAGGCACCAAAGGAATTTCACTGTTCATTGTGCCTAAATTCTTGGTCAATGCAGACAGTAGCCTCGGTGAACGTAACCCTGTGACCTGTGGTTCAATTGAACATAAAATGGGTATTCGTGCTTCTGCAACAGCCGTTCTCAACTTTGACAATGCTGTCGGTTACTTGATTGGTGAACCAAACAAAGGTTTACATGCCATGTTCACTTTCATGAACACCGCACGTATCGGTACAGCAATTCAAGGCATTGCACATGCTGAGCTTTCTTTCCAAGGTGCACTTCCATATGCCAAAGAACGTATGTCAATGCGTGCACTTTCTGGCAAGAAAGACCCTGAAAAAGTCGCTGATGCCATCATTCACCATGCCGATGTTCGTCGTATGTTGTTGACTCAAAAAGCGATTGCTGAAGGTGGTCGTTCAATGATTTATTATGCAGCGCAAATTGCAGACAAAATGGCCGATGCCTTAGAGCGTGGCGACACTGCAGCATTTGAAGCACATGATGATCACTTAGGTTTCTATACTCCAATTTTAAAAGGCTTCTTAACTGAATTAGGCTTGGAAGCTGCAAACCACGGTATGCAAGTTTACGGTGGTCATGGCTACATTAAAGAATGGGGTATGGAGCAAATTGCACGTGATGCACGTATTGCGACACTGTATGAAGGTACAACAGGTGTTCAAGCACTTGACTTAATCGGTCGTAAAGTACTGCTGACCTCTAAAGGTAAAGTCATTCGTGACTACACCGCTGAAATCCTGAAATTCTGTGGTCAACATGCTCGCAACAAATACATGCGCCGTTTTGCTTGGGACTTAACTAAGCTTTGCGCACAATGGAATGCTTTAACTGTTCGTATTATGCTGGCAGCACGTAAAGACCGTGACATCGTGTCTTCTGCATCTGTAGACTTCTTGATGTTCTCTGGCTATGTGATGATGGCTTACTTCTGGGCTCAACAAGCAGCTGTAGCTTCTGCGAAATTGGCATCAGGTGAAGGCCAAGAAACAGCTGAATTTTATAAAGCTAAAATCAAAGTGGCTGACTTCTACTTTGAGCGTATGCTTCCACGTACCCAAGGTCATGCTGAAGCAATGGTCAATCCTTCAAAAACCATGACTTCCTTGGCAACTGAACACTTTAGCTTTGATTACTAAGCTTAAAATTGAAGATGTCATCTTGTAAATGCATTGCATAACATCAGATGACCTTCATCAAAATTAAAAAAATCCAACTATCTGATGATAGTTGGATTTTTTATTTAAGTCGTGGAATGAGCTTACTTTACAGTGACCGTAATACTGCCAGTATTTGCAGCACCAATCGCTGAGGTTTTGATACTTTCAACAGTGTTTTTGAAGCCTTTGGTATTGACTGAAGCATCAACAGAACCTGAATTAAAGGCTAAATTTGCAGCAGCGTAATTGCTCAATGTGCTATTCAGCTCTTGATAATATTCAGTATCCACACCTGCTGCCACAGAAGCTTCAACACCTGAGTCTAATTGTTGATAATGATGACCATCCATGTTTTTCCAAGCACTCATGGAGGCCTCCAGATCACCACTAAATGCACCAGAACTCACTTGATACACACTACCTTGTTCAAGGGTGATCTCACCCGTATTTACAGCACCAATTGCTGAGGTTTCAATTGTGCCCACGTCATTGATTCCACCCGCCGTATTCACCGTTGCGTCTATGCTATTGGTATTAATAGCTAAATTTAACGCACTTCCATTTTCAGCATTTTGAGCTAAAAGTGCTAGGGTGTCTTGCAAACCAGTATCCACCTGTACATGGTGTCCTCCTCCAGCCAATGCAGCACTTGATAAGAAAGCTACAGATACAGATAAGGCAATTGTTTTGATAGTCTTATTCATCGTTATTTCCTTATACACTCTAAAGTACTCCTCGCTAAGTACTTCTTTTTTATATAATAGGAGCGAGCCTATCTTTTCAATTCAGTTAATCTCGATTCGTTGTTGACCAATAATTTTCAGTGACTGCTGGATTGATATCCCAAAGTAGTTGAGGAGCTTCCTCTGTTTTCACATCGTCTTTCTCTACAGACTTAGACGGCATAGCTTTTTTCTTGCTGATATATTTAATTAAATCCTGCTTGCTCATTTCTGGTTCTGCATCAGGATCCTGAATCAACTCAGACTCTCTTTGTTTCGGAGGACGTGTATCTTTACTGGGTGTATCCGTTAATTTATTTTTTTCATTGGGCGCTGCCCCCTTGTATGGTTGGGCATCCAATAGACTCTTATTGGGGTTTTCAATCGTGCTGTTTTGCTGACTTTCTTTATATTTATGCAGTGCAACCGAACTGCGCGTTAAATTGAGACTGCCAAATTCAGGGGGAATCGCCACTCTGCAACTCTCAAATGTACTCGGGGGAATGACCTGGCTTAACAGCTCAAAGGTTGCCAAATTCAGCATTTGGCGTAATGCAAAATTTGTTGCCTCACGCTCACCTTTGCCGACTTGAATATTCAGTAAAGTGTGTCCAGCAAATCGACCTGCATTCAGACCATAATCCTGTGAAACGATTTGCTTTTGCAGAGAGACGTTTGCAACCACTCGACTGCTACGGGTATCGGTAAGAGACAAGTCCAGACCAACCATTATTCGGGTTTGGCTATAGCTAGGCCCAACACCACCGACTTGCATGTCAAAACCCCCGCCAGGAATAAAATCCAAACTATTGATACTCCCTGTGACGTAATAATCTGAAGCGTGAATATTTCGAGGATCTCGAATCCCCCACTTTGCTTCACTTTCAATAATCCGCGGATCACGTCGGTTTAACAGGCTAACACCAGCTTGGAACAGGGCTGATTGCACCATATCCCCTGCGCCTTGGGTCACCATTTTTCCACTTCCGCCATTGGTGACCACGTCTTTCCCTGTCTGGTCTAAAATGGCCCCTACAGAAAAATTAACATCGGTGCGTAATTGTCCTTTTAAACAAGACAAAGCCATATCAAAAGGGGTAAAGATATCTGTAATTGGAGGACCTTGTACTAAAGTGACAGGCTGTTTATTAGATACTGCGAGTCCCGTACAACCTGTTAGCACTTGACTTAAGGCGACCAACACGCTCGCTGAAGATATTAATCTTCTATTGATTTGAAAACTCAGCATAATGAGACCCCCTGTTGGGTGCTCAAATTAGGGCATGCTGGATTATTTTGATTTGTGGTTGAATTCACTGCTGCTTCATTCACAGCATCACTAGAAATATCAACGCTGTTCTCAGAACCATTCACATTAACGTTACTGGTAGATGAATTTACGGTCCCAATTGAGCTGGTCGATGTGCTATAAATTGTGGTTTTTCCAAGACCTTCATAATAATCTGAGTCCATGAGCTCAATTAAATTCGCTTGGACTAAATTCTCTGTAGAACGTACTGTAGAAGCTTTCCAACGCGTACTCCATTCATCGGACGTTGCATAGGCATTATTCAAGCAAAATAAAAAACATAATCCTATATTAATTACTACTATTTTCATGAACTTAACCTTCCCTATTAACCCATATTATTTTCACACTCTCTGCTTCATAAAATTAAACTCAATACAAATTAAAACCCATTAAACCACATATAAAATTAAAATAACCCAAACAGAATAATAAAATAACAGACAGCCAAAAAAAACCAACCCATCCCATTGTTTTAATTTTTATTGACTGAAACTTGGTATGCTATTTAAAATGTAAATAAAAATTTCAAAATAAATTAAAAACATATTAATAAAAAATCAAAAACATAAATAAAAGAAGAAAACATATTATGTAAACATTATTTATAATTCTATATTTTTATCCAATTAAACGGTTTAAATTCAGTCATTAAATAAAATACTCAGCAGAATTTCTCGCATCTCTAGTATCCTACTCAGCTCACATTTTGCGCTAAAAAGCTAAAACTCAACTGCTGTATAGCCAAGAGCCATGTACTGCGCTTTTCCACTTGCACTCATTTGATCTTGCTATGAAGACGCATCATTGCTTGAATTCATGATCCATTTCCTTTACTCAGTAAAGAAAATAAAATTCTTATCGTCTTGATCATTGCTATCCAACCTAAAGCATTATTCAAAATAATAAATATAAAACACAAGAACAAATAAAAAAGCAAAAATAAATACTTAAATTAAAAACTTTTATATTAAAACACAGCCATAAAATAAACCATATAACCATTTATTTGCATTTTCTTTTACTTCATAAGCTTAAAAAATAAATATTAAAAAAATAAAACCATTAAAAATAAAATTCAGAATAAAAATTAAATTTAAAAAAATAAATTAGACTCATTTATAAAGCTATTTCAGGCTGAATTTAAACATTATTACGCTTTATATAAAATAGAATGCTTTGCCTTTCTTATGGTTTCCACACTAGATAAAAAGTGTGAACATACATGGTTTGATGTACTCAAACGATGTGATGATGACCTGTCTCTAGGTACGCTCCGTAGGTAGGTCTTAAAGCTGTTATCGAATGGCGTAAAATGAGATATTTTTTAGAGAGAAGGTTAAAGTGACAGACTATTTCTTCTTTGTAAGGCCGACAAAATCATGCACTCAGGCTAAATTGATCATAAAAGATGAGATCATTTGTAACAGGGTCGTGAATCAACCGATCTGTACAAAAAAGACTGCAACTGCAGTCTTTTTAATTGAATATTATTGATCTACTGAACTTCAGCTAAAAGTGCCTGAGCAGCCATTTTCCCCAAAGTATTAGAAGCCAAAGGACTGTCTCCCGTAATTAACTTACGATCTTGAATACACTGTCCTGACATCTCTTTATTGACGACATCTACACCCAATTGCTCAAGTCGTTCTGCCAACAACCAAGGTAACTCTCCTGGCATATAACCAATCTCTAAATTGGCTCCCTGATCAAGGGCATCCGGGAAGACACACATTTTATAGCCCTTGAAAAGGTAGTTTTCTGGCGCTTCCTTAACCGCAGCAGCCAATAAGCCTGCTGGTCCATGACACAAAGAAATAACGAATTTATCTTTGGCTACCGCCCACTTCAGTAAAGTTTTTAGGTCTTCACTTTCAGGCAGCCCAATTAAAGCCCCATGCCCACCGGGAATAAGAATAGCCAAATAAGGCGAGTCGTCACCTAAACTGCTTTTCAATACCTCTGCAAGTTTTAAAGGCTTCTTAAACTGAGCAAGATACTTCTTAAAAGTTGCTGGAACAACGGGGTCTTCGTGTGGCATTGCCCACATTTCCAATTTGACAGGATTACCCGATAAAGTGGCGATATCAATTTCAAAACCAGCACGGTCTAAATGATACATCGGTAGCAATGTTTCCACAGGATGATTCCCTGTAGAGAAGAACTTACCGTTCTTCATCAGTAAATAACGCTCATCACTGGCAACCATCAGGATTTTTTTATGCCCGATATAAGGATTGGGATAATCTGTGCCATCAAAGTCAGTTTTACTGGCGGTATACTGGGAAAGTGAATAAGGTGAAGGGAAAAAAGCATTGTCTTCAGCTAAATCAGGGGTTGGATTACGATCTTGATGTGTCTGGGCCATTCTATTTCTCCTTGTTATTACTTTTTCATTTTCGATTTTTCTCAGTCTCAAACCCTGTATTTCAGGTCATTTATTCAGCATAGCAAAGTTTACACAGGTCTCTGTTTTTAACATGTAAATATTCATTTTCATGGCAAGCATATAAAATTAAAGCAATAAAAAACCCCGACATCCTGTCGGGGTTTTTCGTATTAATTGCTGAGGCATGACTCCTGTCTTACCTTCGTCCCTGTGCTGATCTTTATTGTTATTCTATTGGAGCATCCTGCTCTCTATGGTTCTATAGTAGAAAAATCACATGCAGACGTATAGGCGCAAAAAGCGGGAATTGATGTAAGCCAATTCGTACAAAATAATGAACACATTTCCACATAGAAGCAGTGATCATTTTTGATGAAAGGAACTCAAAGAAACAACTCATGTGAATATGTGAAAAATAACGTTCACTAAACTTATGATTGTTTGATATCTTCAAAACTCGGATTTTAGCGAGTATAGATGATGATTGACCTATCTCAGATGATTGCTTTTGCAGGTGTCGCGCTGCTCATGGTGCTCACGCCCGGTCCAAATATGATTTACTTGATTTCTCGCTCCATTTCTCAAGGAAAATCGGCAGGCTTAATTTCATTGGCCGGTATCATTTTAGGCTTTATTTTCTATATGGCTTGTGCCTCACTCGGCATTACCGCCTTCTTATTTGCCGTGCCTTTTGCCTATGACACCATCAAAATATTAGGTGCATTGTACTTACTTTGGTTGGCTTGGAATGCAGTGAAACCCAATGGGGTTTCTGCCTTTCAAACGGTGGATTTAAAACCTGATCGTCCGATGAAACTTTTTATGATGGGATTTCTCACCAATCTGTTAAATCCTAAAATTGCGATTATGTATCTGTCCTTACTTCCTCAGTTTATTCAGCCCAATCACGGCAGTGTTTTTGTACAGTCGATGACTTTAGGCCTAATTCAAATTGTGGTCAGCTTTTTTGTGAATGTATTAATTGTCTACTCTGCGGGCTCATTAGCAGCCTTGATGAACCGCAAGCCGATTTGGGCACAAGTTCAAAAGTGGATGATGGGGACGGTTTTATCGGTCTTAGCTGTTCGTCTTTTGATGGATGAGCGAAAATAAGCATGTCGATTCAGAGATTTGGCCTGTATTGTAATGAAGCTTTATGATGCGAAAGAAACGCTAGATAAGAAGTTTCTTTTTGAGTAAAGCATCCAACCAATCCACAAAGTCCTGAAAATACTTTGGCCGATACTGCCTGTCAGTCAACAAAATATTGATGGGCAATTCAAGACTTGGAATATCTAGAAATAAACGCTTTAACTGACTTTGTTCTACATATTGCACAGCATCAAATTCAGGTATTTGGATTATTCCCATACCTGCAAGGCTGGCTTGAATATATGCTTCAGTATTGTCAATGAGTAAACGATAAGGCATCTTCATTCGATGATCACGAAAGACTAATTCACTCCATTCCCGATAATATTTCCCAACATGATAATCAACGGCAAAATGTTGATTCAACTCAGCCAAGGTTTTAGGTTCTCCAAACTGTGCTAAATACTCAGGTGAAGCTAATGTCCAAATTTTTGTTTGGCAAATTGGTTTCATGAGCAAATATTTATCCTGCACCTCTCCCACACGCACCACACAATCTAATTGTTGCTCAATCAAATTAGAAAAATCATCACTGCCGTTCACCAACACTTTTACTTTTGGAAACTGCGCATAGAACTCTGCCAAATGAGGGATCAGGATTTGTGTTGCTAATCGTTTCGACATGCCAATACTAATTGTTCCCTCTTGGCTTCTTACATGGGTTTTAAAGCGATTAAGCTCTTTTAACTGTGCAACCAGACGGACTGCTTCGTCATAAAACAGAATGCCTTCATTGGTCAAAGAGACTTTGCGAGTGGTTCTATAAAACAATAGCACTTCATATTCTTTTTCAAGAGATTGAATCGCATAAGTTACATTCGATCGAGGCAAACCTAATTGTACAGCAGCCTGCGCAAAAGACTTCTTCTCTGCCACTAAACAAAAAATTCTTAGTCGATCAATCTTATCCATTTTATTGTGCAACTTTTTCAGACAATCAGTGCAATTTTAACAACTATTTCATACAAATAAATTCTTTTAAGATCACTTCAAACAACTACATACAAACCGAGGCTAGGCCCATGTCACAACACGACCTGAAAGGAAAAACTGTATTAATTACTGGCGGTGCTAAGAATTTAGGTGGATTGATTTCACGTAAGTTTGCAGAACACGGCGCAAATTTAGTCATTCATTATAATAGTACAGCAACACAAGCAGATGCCGAAGACACATTCAATCTAGTGCAAGCATTTGGTGTCAACGCCATCTTGGTACAAGCTGATTTAACAAATATTCAAAACATTGAAGCACTATTCGTTCAAGCTAAAACTGAGTTTGGTGGAATTGATATCGCAATTAATACCGTTGGTCGCGTCCTTAAAAAGCCCTATCTAGATACGACTGAACAAGAGTTTGATGACATGAATGACATCAACAATAAAATTGCATATTTCTTTATTCAATCAGCAGGACGTCATCTGAATGAAGGTGGGAAAATATGCAATATCGTAACGAGTTTACTCGCAGCATATACGGGTCTTTATTCAACGTATGAAGGACTAAAAGCACCAGTAGAACACTATACACGTGCAGCATCTAAGGAATTTGGAAGTCGTGGTATTTCTGTTACTGCTGTTGCACCAGGTCCAATGGATACGCCTTTTTTCTATGCTCAGGAAGCCCCCGAAGCAGTTGCATATCATCAATCTGCCTCAGCACTGGGCGGACTCACCAAAATTGAAGATATAGAGCCATTGGTACGCTTCTTGGTTACAGATGGCTGGTGGATTACAGGACAAACTATTTTTGCCAATGGCGGGTATACAACACGTTAATCGTGTAAGCAAAATGAACAGCTGTTTTGATTCCATCATGCACAGCCGATATCCCCTTTCGTTTAAATTTAGAACCATGATTGCCCACGCAATCATGGTTCTAAAACTCAGAGAAATGATTCCAGCACTGAATTTAAAAACACATGCCCCTGCTCGGTACACGCTAAACGCGTCGCATCATCCACCATTAATTTTCGACTGCGTAATGAGTCCAAAGTTTCAGCCAAACTCTCCAGATTCAAACCTGTACGCTGTGCATAATATTCAACTGCAACCCCATCATTTAAACGCAAAGCATTCATCATAAACTCAAATGGAAGTTCGTCGGCTTCAATCCGCTTAAACTGTACATGCTCCGCAGGGACTTTAGCCAAATAATCTTTCGGTAAACGAGTTTTCTGGAAACGATAGACCCCATCTAGCTGGGTCACTTTGGCATGTGCACCTGCCCCAATCGCCAAATAGTCGCCAAACTGCCAGTAATTCAGATTATGTGCAGAAGATAATTCCTTACGCCATGCCGAAACTTCATAGTTGATAAATCCCTGCGCTTTTAAATAAGCTTCTCCCTGCGCCTGAATCTCTTCAAGCACATCATCCACTGGTAAAATCGGCTGGGTTCTAAAAAACACCGTATTCGGCTCAATGGTCAGTTGATACCATGAAATATGCGTGGCACCATTTTCCACAGCGAGTTTTAAATCCAATAAGGCTTGTTCCAAAGTCTGCTCAGGTAAGCCATGCATCAGGTCGACATTAATGCGTTTAAAACCTGCATCACGTGCCAAACCAATGGCTGAAATAGCATCACTATTGCTATGAATACGCCCCAGTTTTTTTAGATGTTCCGTGTTAAAACTTTGCACCCCAATCGAAAGCCGATTAATGCCTGCTGCCAAATAATCGGCAAAAGGGTCATGTTCCACTGTACCCGGATTGGCTTCTAAGGTAATTTCACAGTTCGTCTCAAACGGTAGTAATGCTTTGAGCTGAGCAAATAACCATTGATATCCCTGCGCTGAAATGAGGGACGGTGTTCCACCGCCAATGAACACACTATGAATGTGACGCCCTTGAGCAAACTCAAGCTGAGTTTTAAAGTCCTCAACCAAAGCATGTAAATATTCTTGCTCTAAATCTAGGGACAGTTTGCCATCTGGCACTGCGTGCGAGTTAAAGTCGCAATAAGGACACTTACGCACACACCACGGCATGTGGATATATAAAGACAACGGAATATTTGCAGGATGTAAATCGGTCAAGGACGAGACTCTAAAGCACAGCGATAATCTTGCACATTTTAACATGACTGCATCAAGACACTTATGAAATCTGTGGCTATTTGGATTAGACTGATAAAAAGACAAGAAGAATGAATGGTTTAAAATGATGAAAATATCGAGCCAATTGCTGTTTATGTTACCGCTTGCTTTCGGTATTGGTATTGCTATGACCTTTCAAACTGCCCTGAATACACAACTCCGAGAATATCTATACTCACCCCTGCAAGCTGCACTGTTATCCTTTTTCGTTGGAACCTGTGTGTTAGCGCTTTTAGTTTTGTTTCAGCCTGTCGACAAACCACAGTTACATGCTTTTTCCAATATTCCGTGGTACTTATGGCTCGGCGGATGCCTAGGGGTTTATGCCATCAGTATAAGCATCTATACTGCGCCTCAATTAGGCTTTCTCACGTTTTCAGGTTTGGTTATTTTTGGACAAATCCTGACTTCGATGATTTTTGACCACTATGGTCTATTGGGTACCGAAAAAACACCTGTCAATTGGCAGCGTTTGCTTGGTGGCGTCGTAATTTTTATTGGTGTGCTTCTCACTTTACAACGCTGAATTTATTTAGACCAAGCACATGATGAATATGAGTAATTTTTGTGTCGACTACAAATAAAATCACCTCCCATCGTTTCGAATTAAAAAAGTTATTGGTGTTAATGCTCCCCATCCTGATCACGCAGTTTTCTCAAGCGGGTCTTGGGTTGATTGATACCATCATGGCGGGACATTTATCTCCGACCGATTTAGCCTCAATTGCTGTCGGGGTCGGTTTATGGATCCCTGTGATGTTGCTGTTTAGCGGCATCATGATTGCCACCACACCATTGGTGGCCGAAGCGAATGGTGCACGTACCCCTGAAAAAATCGCCACCATTGCTCGTCAATCCCTTTGGGTCGCCTTTATTTTAGGCAGTATTGCGGGTTTAATTTTACAAGCCATGCCACTGTTATTGCCCCTCATGGGTGTACCTGCAAACTTACTGCCTAAAGCCAGTTTATTTTTACATGCGATTGGCTTTGGTATGCCTGCGGTAACGATGTATGCAGCACTGCGTGGATATTCAGAAGCGCTCGGCCACCCACGTCCTGTTACCGTGATTAGCTTAGCCGCCTTGGTCCTTTTGGTTCCCCTAAACTTTGTCTTTATGTATGGTTTCGGCCCGATTCCAGCGCTGGGTTCGGCAGGCTGTGGATTTGCCACTGCAATTTTACAGTGGATCATGTTTGTCACTTTGGCCACTTATATTTTTAAAGCCTCGGCGTATCAAAAAACTCAAGTATTTGGTACTTGGGAGAAGATGGATCGCTATTGGATCGAGCGTATTTTAAAACTTGGTCTACCCATTGGTTTAGCTATTTTCTTTGAAGTCAGTATTTTTAGTACCGCTGCAATTATTCTCAGTCCACTGGGGGAAACCATTGTGGCAGCACATCAGATTGCAATGTCGGTCACCTCTCAGTTATTTATGATTCCGATGTCCCTTGCTATCGCCCTCACCATTCGTGTTGGGACTTACTATGGCGAGAAAAACTGGATCGCAATGCGAAAGGTGCAAAAACTCGGACTCGCTACGGGTACGGTTTTGGCGCTGATGACCATGTTACTGATTGCGCTGTTCCGTCCTGAAATTGTGGCAATTTATACCTCTGATCATGAAGTATCAGAAGTTGCGATGTATTTACTATTGTTTGCACTCGCCTACCAACTGATGGACGCTTGGCAAATTAGCGCTGCAGGTTGTTTGCGTGGTATGCAAGACACCAAAGGTCCAATGTGGATCACCATGATTGCCTATTGGATTGTGGCTTTTCCAGTCAGCATTTATTTGGCACGTTATACCAACATAGGTGCAGCAGGCGTGTGGATTGGGTTGATTGTTGGTTTAAGCGTAGCATGTGCCCTACTCTTGCTTCGACTTTATAACAACAATAAACGTCTCAGTCAGGACTATCACTAAAACTTTGCGGTGAATAGGAGGGTTAAATACTCTCCTATTTCTCTCTTACAGTTGTGCCAAAGCATCTTTCAGACCCTGTGGTACTTCGCTTTCATCCTCAACTTCTTTGACCACCACCTGCCCTACGATCACTTCATTGCCATTAAAGGTCATGGTCGGTGAACCATACAGGCTATAGCCTTCATTCAGTGCTTTGGTAACACGTGCACAAAACTGCACATCATCCTTGCCTGTAAAATAACGATAAACTTTCATTTATTTCATACTCAAAATTTTTCGCACAGTGTAACGCGATTTTTAAATGCAGCGACATCCAGCGTGCAATTCACTCAATTGACCACTATTATTTAAATAGAAACATCAGCTTAACAATTTAAAGTAGGCAGTCTTGCATTTGTCGCCTATGATCAAATCTGAGATGTAACAAAAATGCCCCGAGGAATATCGCATGGCAAATACGACTCGTACGCCCGGTCGTCGCTTTATGAAACTTGCCAGTATGACGGCAAGTATCGCAACCAAGACTGTGACCAATTCAATTAGAAACTTCAATGCCGATGAAGATAAAAAAAATGCGGCGCGCAGTCAGCTTTTTCAGGACATTGGAGTTCAAATTGCAGATACCTTAGGTGAAATGAAAGGTGCTGTAATGAAAGTTGGGCAAATTGCATCTCAGTACAAAGACATTTTCCCACCTGAAGTGGCACGCGCGATTAGTAAATTACAACGCCAAGCGCCAGCGATGCCATTTAGCGAAATCAAAGCGCAGGTAGAAAAAGAACTGGGTAAACCGCTTAATCAAATTTTTACAGCCTTTGAAGAACAACCCTTTGCCGCAGCCTCCATTGGCCAAGTGCATAAAGCCACTTTACCGAGTGGCGAGCAAGTCGTAGTTAAAGTTCAATATCCGGGTGTAGAAGAAGCCTGTGAAAGCGACTTAAAACAAGTCCGTTTAGCGCTCCGCTTAATGGGTGTGCTCAAAATTGACCGTAAGTTACAAGATCAACTCTTTAAAGAAATTCAGGACAGTTTGGATAACGAGCTGAACTATCAAATAGAAGCGCAAAACTTAGAGGTCGCACGAACCTTTCATCAGGCCCTAGACCCTAAAATTATTATTCCTCAAGTCTACAAAGACTATTCAAGCCGTCATATTTTGACCTTAAGCTTGGAGCACGGCGAAAGCATTGAAACTGCCAGTACGTGGTCACAAGACACGCGCAATGAACTGGGACGTCGTTTATTCCGTGCCATTGGTCGTGAAATTTTCTTTTTAAAGCGCTTTCACTGCGACCCCCATCCAGGCAACTTTGCCTTTCGTGAAGATGGCAGCGTGATCGTGTATGACTACGGCGGTGTCAAAACCCTATCGACTGAAATCGTGATGCATTTTAAGCAACTGATTCAAGCAGCGCGCGACAGTAATATCTTGGCCATGGAGCAACAACTGACTGCTTTGCACTCCATGTCTGAACAAGGAAAATTTCCTGCCGAACTGTATGAAGCATGGTTAGAGGTGCTGATGCGCCCCCTTACGACCATGTATGACTTTGCTGAGAACTCTGCGCATCATGATGGCATTGAACTGGTCAAACCATCGCTGAAATATTGGGATGTGTTTAAACCCTCCCCCGATACGCTGATGGTCAATCGCACGGTGTCTGGACATTACTGGAACCTGATTCATCTCAAAGTCCACGACAACCTTAATGATCTGTTTGAAGAGTTGGTACCGCCCACAGCTTAAATAATGACGATAGCTGAGAACAAAACCAATTCAACTCCAATAAACCCAGTTACATAAAGTCACTGGGTTTATTTTGACTTTAATATTGTTATATTATAACATTTCAAAAATAATAGATTTAAGGAGATGCCGTATGCGTGCCAATATTCATCCAGAGTATCGCGAAGTGCTATTTCACGACACCAATGCCGATGCATTTTTCATTATCGGTAGTACATTACAAAGTAACCAGACCCGTGAGCATGAAGGTAAAACGTATCCTTATGTCAGTTTGGATATTTCAAGTGCGTCACATCCGTTTTATACGGGTGAGCAACGTCAAACCAGTAATGAAGGTCGTGTTGCAAGTTTCAACAAACGTTTCGCGCGTTTCAAACGCTCACAATAATTTCATTTTTCTTTAAGCTATACGCGTTATAGTAAAGATATCAAGAAGCCTAAGACCTCCTCCAGCTTAGGCTTCTTTTTTTATGTCTTCAATTGCGACAATGACGCTCTAAAATATTTAAGGCTTAAAAAGGCTGTCGAGTAAATAGAATCCTATTCCAAGTACAATCACACCCACCACTAAACTTGATAATGCATAACTCAAAGCGAGTAGCATTTGCCCCTGTCTCAGTAATTGAAACGTTTCGAGACCAAAACTTGAGAAAGTGGTAAAACCGCCCAATACACCCACCATTAAAAATAAACGTGCTTCTTGTTGAAGTACTGGATATTTTTGACTGAGCGCAAAAAATAGTCCCGCAGTAAAACAACCGATAATATTGATCCACCACGTCGGCCATGGAAAGCTCATATTCGGTTTGAAGAGCAATAAGCCTGCACCATAGCGTAAACAGGCCCCTATTCCACCGCCCAAAGCCACCAAGATCCAATTCATTTAATTGCCCTATTTTTCGCAAAAGCTGTATGGATAAGTCCAAAGTTATCCACAGTTCATCAATACTGGACCTATTAAACCCGAATCAATCTACCGACATCAAGGCTTTTCAAGCTTGAGCCGATTCTTAAAATAAGCTCAAAAGTTTTCTCAAATGCAAAACTCACAAACCTACACTTTTTGGGTATGATGTGAGCATAAATTTAATCGGACATATACACATGGCACAGGTCTTATTGGCTCAGCTTGCAACGGGCGAAGCAAAATTTTCAGATGTACTGGCTTTTATTGAAGCGGCTTATACACATACGCCAACTGCGTTTAAAAATGGTTTACAACACAATGCGGCAACTGAAAACCAAGGCAGTGCCAAAGTGTTTTCGTTTGCACAGCTTCAAGGTCTCGATCAAGCACAAACCTTAAGCTTATTTGCAGAACACTATGCCTCTGTTTTAGCGACACCTGATGCAACAGATCATCAAAATATTCGTCAGTTCATGTTGAATGGTTGGGATGGTATTGCGTTTGATGGTACGGCATTAACCGCAAAATAAAGATAAAAAACCACGTTCAAACAATTTGAACGTGGTTTATCAATAAAATAGTTTAAAATTACGTATCTATAAGCATTTAAAGCATATATTAAATAGGTTTCACGTGGAGCAAGACGATATGGTTTGTTCTGTCCTACAATACTGTCGAACAGCATAGTCTAAAGAACTCGTTTAACCTGATTTATCGCTTATCCCTTCACCCGTTCAATCCATTGGATTGAGCTGACACGAAAGACTTCACAAGCGCCATCGCCAGTATCGGTTGGGGTTAAAGAAGACGTCCAGACTAGATCTTTATCTTTGATTTCAACCAAATCACCTTTTAAACGAACCAAGTCACCACGTTTTACATGTTTAATTTGTTTCGCAATTTCAGGGTTAGCTGGAATGATGTGCATATTCGAAACCATCTGCATCGCTTGCTCAGCAGGTACAGGCAGACGATCAATTTTCCAATTGAGATAACGGTCATATTGATTCACAGTAATATGTCGTGCAATTTCAGGCTCAGCAAATAACCCCCAACTCACTGCATAGTCTATCGGTGAAAATTTGGCTTGCTCATCTTCCGAATAGGTCTTTGAACCCAAAATTCGAAAATCCCCTTTAAACGGTTTCAACACAGAAATAGATTGATCCTTTGAAGCTGGTGCAAGACCTTTAGCAATGTTGTAATCTACAGTGGCACTGGCACTAATCGGCAACAGTAAACTTGAGAGTAAACTGAGTAAGATAAATTTAGATTTCATTGCAAACCTCATTCCCATCAACCTAGGAAAATATGAATCAATTTTCATCTTAGTCCAGTTTCCTGAAAAAAAGCTTATGAACTTAGTAACATTGTGAACGAATTATGCAGTCTACTTTTAGCTAGAGCATTTTTCAGTTAGGCTAATCAACAATAAAAAAAGATCCATTCGCTCATGCTTTATAAATATTATCAACAACACATTTTTCCACATGTATTAAATCAGGTCATGCAAGTGCCCAGTTTAATGGACAAGCGCCGTGAACTACTTTTACCGATTCAGGGAGATGTATTGGAAATTGGTTTTGGTACAGGGCTGAATCTGCCTTTTTATCAAAATGTCGATACGCTCTATGCCCTTGAACCCAGTCCTGAAATTTATCATTTGGCTGTAGAGCGGGTACAAGCAGCAGCATTTGAAGTGCATCATGTACAAGCCCGTGCGGAAAAGTTGCCTTTTGCCGACCACAGCCTTGAACATGTAGTCAGTACGTGGACGCTGTGTAGTATTGCAGAGCTAGAACAGGCTTTGCTAGAAATATTACGCGTGCTCAAACCCGGTGGTACCTTACATGTGGTGGAGCATGTGTTAAACACCAATAATCTGTATATTCAGCGCCTACAACACTTACTCACGCCTGTGCAAAAGCGTTTAGCGGATGGCTGCCATCTCAATCGAAATATTGAACAGTCCTTAAAAACAGCAGGATTTAATGTGATAGAACAACACTACTTTTATGCTGAGGGAATCCCGAAACTCGGACAACTGATGTACTTTGCTCGTGCGCAAAAACCCAATTAAGATAATCGCAATATTCATATCATGCTGTATTTGAAGTTGTTCGATTGAATGGATATGTTTGTTGCTACTTGGCTTATTCCGCCGTATCAAAGTCGATGCGTACCGTTTCAAAACGTACCCGCCCTGCTTGAATCGCTTGCGCAATGGCCACTTGTCCTTTGGTCAGCCTTGCCCCACCGCTTTTAATATCAATAAGCACAATTTCAATATCTTCCGCTTTCCCCTCACCATCACGCAGGTCGGTATAACCATCAAACACCACATAGTCGACAGGATCTCCCAAAAATTTAGCATCACTGGGTAAGTATTCAAACTGCGGCATAATCGGTGCCAGTTGCTCTGCCATTTTGCCTTTCAACACTGCACGACTGGTATTGACACTGCGCTTTTGTGCTTGAGCCAAAGCCTGCTGATGCTCTAATTCTAATTCGGCAATGTAGCGCTCATATTCTGCTTTGATGCGTCCATTTCGGCTGTGACTTAAAATAAGGGTGGTCAAGACCACACCGATTACTGCACCGATCAACATTGCCATCCATATGGACATGGTTTTTTCCTAATTTTGTGCTACTGCTAGCAAGATTTAAGCTTATAACTTTGGTCATGTGTCATATCCAGCACACAAAAGAATGATATGCTAGGGATGAGCAGAATAAAATCATTTAAGGTCATGAAAACGATATTAATTGCAAACCAAAAAGGTGGCTGTGGCAAAACGATAACCGCAATTAATTTAGCGTCAGCACTTGCACAGAAAGGTTATAAGGTCGCATTGGCCGATGCTGATAATCAAAAGTCTGCCCGTCAGTGGTTAAAACAACGCCCTGACCACGTAGCACATATTGAAAGTTTGGATTGGCGTCATGAAAAATCAATTGGTGAAGTCCCTAAAAATATTGAATATTTAATTATTGATGCACCAGGCGCACTGTCTGGTGAACATGCGGAACAACTGGTGAGTGAAGCACATGCAATTGTGACCCCACTGCAACCCTCATTTTTTGATATTGACAGTACACGACGTTTTTTAAAACACTTGCAAGAGATTAAACGTATCCGTAAAGGTAAAGTTCAAATTCTCCTTTTAGCCAATCGGGTCAAAGCCAACAGCGCCAGTGCCAAAGACATTCAAGACTTTTTTGAAAAGATTGAACAGCAACCGATCGCATGGATTTCTGAGCGTACCGCGTATGGTCAATTGGCAATGCAAGGCTTAAGCATATTTGATAAAACACAAAAAAATTATTTAACCATCCAAAGCCAATGGCAACCTTTGCTCAATGCAATTGTCGATGATCCAAGTGCATGGTTCTAAGGCATTGAAGATAAAGATAAGCCAATGAACTCTGCTTTTATGTTCTGTAATTCACGAGAACTTACCAAGGGTACATTCTCGTTCGCATTTTTTTCAGTTAATATGACTTTGACCTTAGAGATATAGCAGTGAATACCGTGCAACGATACGCACCAGCCTTACAAAAAGTATTGTTATTTGGACTGATTTTTATTCTGTTCTATTTGAGCTTTCAAGTCCTGAAATACTTTATTGTACCTGTGCTTTGGGCTGCGATTATTGCCTATATCACATGGCCTTTATATCACTCCGTGCAGAAGCTCTGTGGACCGCGTCCGACTTTAAGTGCAACCATTATGATCAGCATGGTTATATTGGTGGTCGGAATTCCATTGACCTTTGCAATCTTTATGCTGCAACACGAAGGTCGGAGCTTATTTTACGAATTACAAAAACAGGTCTTTTCTGGTCACTTAGATGTGCCTCAATTTATCCGTGACTTACCTTTTATCGGTAAGGAAGTCACACGGACCTTAAAAGAAATCAATACTGACCCCAATAGCATCGTACAAAATGTTTCAGGTTGGTTCCAAAGCCACTTAAGCTATGGTCGTTTAGTTCTCAGTGAAATCAGTAAAAATATTTTCAAACTCTGCTTTGCAGTCATGTCTTTATTCTTTTTCTACCGTGATGGACAAACCATTTTAAGTCAGGTTAGTAAGGCACTTGAAATGGTGATTGGACCACGTATTCATCACTATTTAGATACCATTTCTGAAACAACACGCGCCGTGCTGTATGGTGTAGGGCTTACAGCTGTTGCTCAAGCACTCTTGGCAGGCATTAGTTACTTTGTTGCAGGTGTTCCAAATCCAATGGTACTCACCATTGTTACCTTCTTATTTGCGTTGATTCCATTTGGCCCTCCTGTCGCTTATAGTGCCGTATCACTGTGGTTGTTCTCACAAGGTCAAACCATTGAGGCTATAGGTGTGATGGCTTGGGGTGTTTGTGTCGTGAGTACAGCGGACAATGTGATTCGCCCATTGGTGATCTCAGGTGCAACTCAAATTCCATTCTTACTCATCATGTTTGGTGTGCTAGGTGGTTTAGCCAGCTTTGGTATGATCGGTTTATTTATTGGCCCTGTGATCCTAGCCGTGCTGTTAGCTATTTGGCGTGAATGGTTGCATGAGCAGGTCAATGAACCCTTGATGATGCCGAAAGCGACATTAGCTTATGATCCACCTGAAGAGCCATTAGACACGCCAAAAAAATAACTTTAGTGAAATAACTTAAACGCATGCTTTCACCGAGAGCATGCGTTTTTTTATGTCAGATACAAAAACACTGTACGGAGAACATTGAACCCAAGCCTTGCCTTTGTTTGAATGGTTCTGAATTTTAAGGAAAAAGGATCTAATATGTTGTCTTCTACTTTAAAACTAAGTGCGCTCATGGCGTTGATTGGTTTAGGGACTGTGGCATGTAGCACGACTCCAACTGAAAGTAACACGATGGTCAAAAATGTCGATGTTCATGCGGTTTCAACTGCAGGTGTGGGACAAAAAATTGGTACCATTCGTTTTACTGACAGCCCTGCTGGCCTAGTTATTCAAACCAATTTAAGCCAGCTTCCGCCGGGCCCACATGGTTTTCACATCCATGAAAAAGGCTCATGTGATGTGGCTGAAAAAGAAGGGAAACCAGTTGCAGCTTTAGCTGCTGGCGGACATTTTAACCCCGAAAAAGCACCCAACCACGGTACACCGCTCAACGGTCATCTGGGTGATTTACCCATCTTGAATGTCGACTCAGCAGGTAATGCGAAAGTCAATTTACTTGCACCTCGTTTGAGTTTAGCAAACATACAAGGTTTAGCGGTGATGGTGCATGCAGGTGGCGACAACTACTCAGATAGTCCTAAACCACTCGGCGGTGGTGGCGATCGTATCGCGTGTGGTGTAATTCAATAAATCTATCGCATCCTTAGCATGTAAAAAAAAGTGCTTTATCTTCGTTTCTGTGGATAAGTTCTGACTTATACACACAGCACAGCGGATGAATTTTCTGCTGTGTTTTTATCGCTTTTTACTCCCTTTTTCATGTGATGTTCAATCGCATTAAATTGACAGTATGCTAAAAAACGTTCAGGCTAAAAGCAAAATAAAATCAAGCCTAGACAATGACATCGTGAATAATTTTCGCCAGTGGTTTCAATCTTTTCAGTCCAATGCAATTTTTATGTATTGCCTGCAAATTTTTATCGTGCTGAGTGGTACAACCTTAGGGCTCTACTTTTTAGGACTGGAACAACTGATCGTACCGACGACTTTAGGTGCGATTGCAACTGCCTTAACTGACTTCGATGACCGACTTAGTATTCGTCTCAGAAACCTAGTCTATGTCTGCGTGCTGTTCTTTAGTGTCAGCAGTATTTTAGATTTCCTGCATCCCTATAAATTCATATTCATCATTTACTTATCGCTTTCTAGTGCCTGTTTTATATTACTGGGGGCACTTGGACAACGCTATGCAGCGATGAGCTTTGGCACCATTTTACTCTCCTTATACAGCATGTTTGGCTTAGGAGAATATTCGGTTTGGTACTTTCAACCCAGTTGTTTTGTCTTGGGCGCATTGTGGTATGGCTGTACCGCCATTGTGTTTTATCTGCTAAAACCAACTTTGGCCGTTCAGGACAATCTAGCACGCTGTTTTAAGCAAATTGCAGATTTACTCAATGCCAAAGCACGTTTGTTTGACCCTGATAATCAAAACAATGTTGAAGCATTACTCTACGACTTATCCTTACAAAACAGCACAATTATTCAAAGCTTTAATAGCACCAAAAGTTCGCTGCTCACTCGACTAAAGGCCTCACGCGCCAACCAAAAGACGATTTATTGGCTGAATTTATACTTTCTGGCTCAAGACATTCATGAGCAAGCCAGCTCTAATTATTTACACTATGAACAGCTACATCAGAACTTCAGCCGTACAGATCTTATTTTCCGTATTCAAAAAAATATTCGGCTGCAGGCCCTTGCCTGTCAGGCATTGGCACGCTGTATTCTCAGCAATCAAATCTATGTGTCAGATCCCAATACGAATCAAGCATTGCTGAATTTACACAGTTCCATGCAAGACTGGATTCGAGACAATCCACATAATATTGAAGTCAAAAATCTACAACTGATTTTAAATAACTTAGACAATGTGCATGAACGCTTTCAACACTTAAATGAACTACAATTACGCCAAGAGCAACGCTATCAAGAACACATCGACAACCTCAACTTATACGATGATGATATTCATGGTTGGCACGATCTGTGGCTCAAACTCAGCCAACATCTCACCCCGCAGTCGGCACTGTTTCGACATGCGGTACGTATCGCCTTTGTCTTTGCTGTGGGTTATGGCATTTCTCTTCTGCCTTTTGCCCAACATGGCTACTGGATTTTACTGACGGGCTTATTTGTCTGCCAAATGCGTTATTTCGCCACCAAAAGTCGCTTAAAAATGCGAACCTTGGGCACTATTTTGGGCGTTGTTTTAGGGATTCCACTGCTGTATTTCGTACCGAGTATTGAAGGGCAATTACTGCTGACCATCATTTTTGGGGTGTGCTTTTTCTATCTCAGCTCTAAAAAATATGCCATGGCAACTCTAATGGCAACACTCATGGTACTGCTGATTTTTAATTTAAAAGGTGCAGGCTATGCCATTATTTTACCGAGGATCATGGATACTCTAATGGGTTGCGCCATTGCGTGGTTCGCGGTCAGTTTCATCTGGCCTGATTGGGACTTTCGTAATATTTCCAACACCATAAAAAAAGCTTCTGATAGCACCCTCAACTATTTTGATGCCATTTGTGAACAGTACCAGCAGGGCAAAAACAATAGCATGGCTTATCGCGGAGCACGGCGTGCTGCACACAATGCCCAAACTGAACTTGCAAGCATGATTTCTAGTCTCAGTACTGAACCGAATCCAAACCCAGAACTGATACACCATGCTTTTCGCTACTTGGTATATAGCCACAGTCAACTCAGCTATATTTCTGCTTTGGGCAGCCATCGTGAACTGGTACAAGACAACCAAGTACTGGAACTCATGCTCTGGTGTAAAAGCACGCTGAATGACGTACTACTACAGCATAAGACCTTACCCGAGCGAGAGATTCAACAGAAACTGGCAGAGATTAAATACTTAAATGCGCAGGAAACCATGAGTCAGCATTTACACTTGGTTCTCAAACAAATCAGTCTATTACTGGAAACCCTACCAGAATTGCTCAAATTGAAAACAGAACTACTCACCCGAGATATTAAATAAAATGGACTGCACAACGACGATCTTTAAACGGTTCATGACGTACGGGTGTATTGTGGTTCATTTTTATCTGGTTCTTGCGTACACTCAAGCTTCATTCTCATAGATTTTTTGACCATGAACATTCAGACATTACGTGTTGTAGGATTTTTAGAAGGGATTTCTTTTTTACTGTTGTTATTCGTTGCGATGCCAATGAAATACATCTTTGATAACCCGATCCTAGTCAAATATGTCGGTATGGGGCATGGCGTATTATTTATCCTGTTTCTCATCGTGCTGTTTGTAGTCTGTGAAAAGCAAAAATGGTCTTTGAAGATGTTTATACTCGGTTTGATCGCATCCATTCTACCCTTTGGGCCTTTTGTATTTGATGCCAAAATTAAAAAACTAGAACCTGAGCAAGCGGAAGCCTGAGTTTTAATACCATTTTTAAATACTGGCTTTAAAAGGATTATTTAAAGCCATAATAAAAAAGCGCCTATTCATCTGAATGGGCGCTTTTTTGATGAGAACTTCGCTAAATTCAGCGAATAAAATCTTAGTAGACACCGCTCTCAAGACGGCTTTGTATCACCTTCTTCACGGTCGCACGTGGAAAACTAAACCACAGGGTAATTAAACTGAGGCAGACCAAACTATAAGCCCAAAGACCAAATTCCACATACGCCATACGCACCAGTTCAATCACGAAGAAAAACGTAAACATCATCAGGACCGAAACGGCTGCGGCAACTGTCCCTTTGGACACTTCAGATGACATCAACGCAAAGCGGTATAACACTGAAAAACTAATACCTTCGCCAAAGCTCACCAAAGTCATCCCCACAATCAGTAACGGTAAGAAATAGCTTTGGAAAATCGTGCCGAGCACCACCAACAGCGTACCGATGAACATCAAGGGCAAACCGAGTAACACGGTTTTACCCAGTGCCATTTTGTCGATGACTTTAATCAGCACAATATTACCTAGAATGAGACCACCCAAGACAGGGAACTGCGCCAAGCCGTATTGCATACTGCTCAGGCCAAGTTCCTCGACCAAGATTACGGGTGACAGTGCAATCCACAACATCAATGGCATGGCCACCATAGGCAAACCAAAGGTGAGCGCCAAAAAAGTCTTATTTTTATAGACCGTTTTATAATCATCCCATATATAACGTAGTGGCTTTTTAGGAATACTGTGCTGTGTCGCAGGCATTTTGGCTTTTAAACCAAACCAACTCAAAAAAGCCAAAAAGGCGATGCCAATAAAACCCCAATGCCATGACACATGGTCAATCATAAATGCCCCGACCACAGGACCAAGCAGCGGTGCCAGCAAAGAAATATTCGCCATAAGAGCCATGACTTTAATAGCATCACGCTCTTCAAAACTTTCCTGTACTGCGGCATAACCCACCGCAGAAATCATCGACAGCCCCACACCTTGTAAAAAGCGGAGTGCCAAAAAAGACTCAATATTTTGAGTGAGTAAAATTGCAAGGCAGGTCAGCACAAAAAATGCCACACCCGAGAGCAGCACTTTTTTACGGCCTAAACGGTCTGAAAGCGGCCCAAGCAGCCATGCGACACAAGCACCGCCCAATAAATAAAAAGACATAGACGATGGTGCCCATGCACTACTGACCCCAAAATCTTGGGTAATGGCGAGCATGGCAGGTTGGACTAAATCATTACCGATATAGACCGAAAATTCGAATAAAACCAATGCCAAAGGAAACATCAATGTGGCACGGCTTAACTTTAAAGTTTGTACGTTTTGCATTGTTATCTACATATAAAATGCGTACAAGCCTGAGCGAAGTCCGTTGGAGGGAGAGACGACTAAGCCCAATGGCAAGCACTGTAAAATTGAATAAAAAATGTAATGGGTGCGAGAAATGCACACTGGTTTTACGCTGTATTCACAAAGCGTTTTTAGAAAAGGTGTTATTAAAATAGACTGAGCGGTGACACCAACAAAGCTCATTTAAGCTATTTTAGCAGTGTTGCATCTGTTTGTATTGTTACTTTTTTAAGTTTCATCTGTCACATTGGATTTTATACGCGGTGCGATAAAATGCCCTTGTTTTAAGTCCTCATACGCTTGTAAAACTTCGGCGAAAGTGTTCATGACAAAATAGCCACGCCCATAAATGGGTTCATTTAAAGGTTGCCCACTGAGTAATAAAAAAGTGCAGTCTTGGACAGCTTGTATTTCAAGGTACTCACCATGATTAGACATGACCGCCATCTGTTGGGCTTCAACGGTTTCGCCACTATAAAGCTGAATGCGACCACTACGGATATACAGTAGTGTCGTTTCGCCTTCCAATGCGGGTAAAACCGTTTTCATCCCTGCTGTGAGTTGCACATCCAACACGGTCATAGGGCTATGTGTTTGAGCAGGCCCTGTCTGGTTTTCATACGTCCCTGCAATCACCCTGACCTTTCCTTGAGCTTGCGCGAGTTCCAGTTCTGGAATCATGGTATGACTCAAGTGCTGATAACGTGCAGGATTCATTTTGTCTTTGGCAGGCAAATTGACCCACAGCTGGATCATTTCAAATGCCCCGCCTGTTTTGGAAAATGCCTCACTAAATATTTCTTCGTGCAGTACTCCAGCCCCTGCTGTCATCCACTGTACATCCCCTGCGCCAATCACACCGCCACCGCCTGTAGAGTCCTGATGGGTAAGCTCACCTTGATAAACGATGGTCACCGTTTCAAAGCCACGATGCGGATGTTCACTCACGCCTTTTTTTAAGTGGGTCGGCTGTAAATAACTCGGGCCTATATGATCCAGCAATAGAAAAGGTGAAACCGAGTTTCCCAGCTCATAGTGTGAAAATACGGAAATGACTGGGGCAAAGTCGCCAACAGCCGTCCGTGTACTTTCTGAGTGAATAAAGGCAAGGGTTTTCATAAGGCTTAAATATCAAAACTTAGAGATTGACCATATTTCAACCAGTCATAAAAAACAATAATTTTTCTAAAAGGAGATGAGTAGCTACCTTGTTGATACTTTGTAAAATTGTTCTGTAGATATTCACTCAACTTGTCTAAATTCAGATCATCAAAAAATGATACCCAAGTTACAAAATCATATTCAGAAGCAATCTTTAAAAAATTTTCAAACGAGCAATTATTATATTTTTCTTCAAACTTAGAAACAGACGTATTAGCTCCTCGGAAGTCTTCTTTTCTAAAAGGTCTAAAATTTCCATCTTGTTTAAAACCAATAAACTTCTTCAATAGTTCCTGATCATACGGGTATTCACTGACTTTATGAATATCAAGAGTGTTTAAGTACTTAAATACAGGTACGAATTTTGTGGTCTTATTTATACAAGGAAGAGTTCTACTTAAAATAAAATTAGAGTTGTAGTTACCATTATTAAAAATAACATCATGGATTAATTCTGATGTGTCCATACCATCATAGCCTTTCTCACCTAACTGGCTTGTAACACCAATACCAAATACAATCTCAACATCCTTAAAATCATCGATCTTTTCATAATCTATTACGGATATTTTCGAAGTAGGATCAATTTTATCAACCAACTCATATACTCTTTCTTTACACATTCTTAATACATGCGCTGGCAATTTTCGCTCAAACTTACTTAACGCCTGATAAATTGGAATAAAATCGTCTGTTTTAATCAGTCTAATTGGTATTTGTACATTATCAATTGTTATGGAAGAGTTTTCTATCCGTGGCTCTCCATCTCCTTTTAATCTATTCACAAAGATCAAATTATCTCGAAGTTTTTCTAGATTTTCCTGTCCCGAACATAATGCAATTGAATGTAGCAATGACTTAATATTTTGATCTGTTAGAGAGTAGCCAATAAAAATAACAGGATGTTCAACAAAAATTGTTATAAGTTTGGATGCTAAATAAGCATTCTTCTCATTAAAATCCTTATAATCACTATCAGTTAAGACCATTGATTGTATATCACTACAACATCCATGAATTTTATAAATTTCTCCTATATTCATAATATTAGAATATAAAATATCCTGTTGCCCTTTATAAACTTCATAATCAGGAAATATCTTTTCAATTAATAAATCCCAGTTAGTCGTGACTACCCCATCTATTTCACATTCTTTAAGTAATTCTAACTCTGTATATAACTTTAAAGAGTCTAACGGAGTACTTTCTGTTTTAGATTTTAAATATTTTGATATTTCATATCTTAAAGGCGAATCCTTATATGGTAAATTTGGATTATCTCCTCTGCTATTTTCATAATCTGAGTGTGACCACCAATGTTCAAAGAAATCTTCTGCTAAATGTCGAGCTGATTCCTCAATACAGCCATTCGCTTTACCTTTGTAATATGAATAATTCCTTAAATTCAAACAAAATTTCGTAAGTAATTCTTCCCACCCCTCTAAATCAATATATCTCTTTGAGAAACCAGAACCCAAAAATAAGAAAGGTGCTGAAGTTTTTCTCTCTAATAATACTGTTAAGTCTTGTTCTATATTCATAATTATTCCACTAAAAAAAGCGCATCAACCGATACGCTTTTTATGAGGCAGACTCGCCTACATTTCAACCATAAATCAAAGATTTATTATGCACACTTCGCTGTTTGGAAGTTTTTGGTATTTTTACCGCGCGCACATTGGTAAGAGGTTTTCGTCGCAGTTTTTTCCCAGTCACCATCGACCAACTTAAAGTTATACACGGTACGCACCGACTTCACCGAATCATCTAACAACCCTGTTTCAGTCACTTTGACTTCTGCCGCAGTCGGGGACTCAACCGTATTAAAGTACTGACGGATTTCAACCGTAGCTAACTCATTACGCAAATCTGGACGCTCTTTGAGTACCTGAGCCAACGGCGTATCTGACGAACCGACTTTATTTACTAACTCTTTTGTCGTCGCACAGCCTGACAATAATCCCACACATACGGCTGAAGCTAAAATAAGACGCAACATAAATCCCACCCAAAATTCATTATTTATCAGTCCATCATGCCTTTTTTAGGTCTATTACACTATTTAGTAAATGTAATTCAGTCCCATCAACCATAAAAAAAGCGCATCACGATGAATGCGCTTTTAAAACCCAATTCGAACTTAAAGGTCGAATAATTTACCTGGATTCATAATGCCGTTTGGATCGAAAACTTGCTTCAATGCCTTCATATATTCAATTTCTTCCGCTGAACGGGTGTAGTCAAGGTATGGCTTTTTGGTCATGCCGACACCATGTTCCGCAGAAATTGAACCGTCGTATTTTTTCACGGTTTCGAAGACATATTTATTTACCACCTGACATTTGGCAAAGAACTCATCCTTGCTTAAGTCAGCCGGTTTTAAAATATTTAAGTGTAAGTTCCCGTCACCAATATGACCGAACCAACAGATTTCAAAGTCTGGGTAGTTGCTTGCCACAATCGCATCAATTTCTTTAATAAATGCAGGTACATGCGTAATCAACACTGAAATGTCATTTTTGTATGGTGTAAATGGTGCAATTGACTCAGAAATGTCTTCACGTAAACGCCATAAGCTTTCCACTTGATCGAGGCTTTGGCTCAACACGCCATCCAGCACCCAGCCTTGTTCCATGCAGTGCTCAAAAATTTCCATCGCCTTGTCCATAATTGGCTCAAATGGCGCTTCAAATTCTAACAATACATAGAATGGACATTCGGTTTCAAATGGACGTTGCACATGACCATTTGCCAACACTTTTTGCATTGCCAGTTCACCAAAGAACTCAAATGCAGTCAGGTCAATTTTGGCTTGGAAAGCATGCAGTACAGGCATTACAGCATCAAAATCAGGTACACCCAATACCATTACTTGAAGGTCTTGCGGTTGGCGTTCCAGTTTGATTTCAGCTTCAGTCACTAAGCCCAGTGTGCCTTCACCACCAATGAACAAATGTTGTAGTGCATAACCCGTTGCGTTTTTGATCATGCCTTTGTTTAGACGCAGCACATCACCCTTACCTGTGACTACAGTTAAACCGAGTACCCAGTTACGCGTCATGCCGTATTTAATGACTTTGATACCGCCAGCATTGGTGCCAATGTTTCCACCAATTTGACTCGAACCCGCAGAAGCAAAATCTACTGGGTAGTACATGCCTTGCTCTTCCGCATAGTTTTGTAGCTGTTCAGTCACCACACCTGCTTGGACACGAACCATACGGTCTGCTGGGAAGAATTCCAAGATTTGGTTCATCTTGTCCATGCTCACCACAATTTCACCATTGGCAGCGACTGCACCGGCAGATAAGCCAGTACGACCACCCGATGGTGTAATTGCAACATTAAACTCATTTGCAAGTTTTACAACCGCTTGCACTTGTTCTGTGCTCGATGGAAAAACGATGACTGACGGGTTTGGATCAAAATGTTTGGTATGATCGCGTCCCCAATTTTCAAGGCTATCCGCATCGGTTTTAATGCGGTTTTCACCTACAATTGCTGTCAATTGGGTCAATAACTCTGGGGTTAAAGCGACTGGAGCATTCATCGTTTTCAGACCTTGCAAGAAGTAAACAAGTTGTTTGTGGCGCTAGGGTTCTATGCAGGGAAAGTGTTTGATTTCAGTCTTTGCATACCCTAAAGCTTAGGCAGTTCGTGAGGATTTCAGTAGCAGTGCGCAACTGAGTTATTTTCACGGAGTCATATTATAAGGCATTTTTTCTGTTTCCCGCAGAAAAAGCTGTTTTATTCAGGATACCTTTGAAATGATTAATTTAATTAGACCAAAAAGCCTTTTTTACGCACTATAGCGACTAAAAATACCCAATAGAGTCTGTATAAAGGAAATGTATATCGAGCGCGGTACGTGCTATTATATCGCCACTAAATTTGGCCTTTGTAGCGGAGCCGTAATGAGCCAACATCTTTCACTTCCTAAAGATAAAATTCGTTTCTTGTTGTTAGAAGGCGTTCACCAAAACGCAATCGACACACTAAATGCTGCCGGATACACCAACATCGACTATCGTAAAACTGCGCTTGAGGGTGAAGCGTTGAAAGAAGCGGTTAAAGATGCACATTTCATTGGTATTCGTTCCCGTACACAACTCACTGAAGAAGTGTTTGAAGCTGCGAATAAATTAATCGCGGTCGGTTGTTTCTGTATTGGTACCAACCAAGTGAACTTAAATGCTGCGATGGTTCGTGGTATTCCAGTATTTAACGCACCTTACTCAAATACACGTTCAGTGGCTGAACTTGTACTTGCTGAAGCAATTCTTCTTCTTCGTCGTGTACCTGAAAAATCAACAGATACACATGCAGGCGGTTGGAACAAATCAGCTGTTGGTTCGTTTGAAACGCGTGGTAAAACTTTAGGGATCGTCGGTTACGGTTCAATCGGTTCACAACTTTCTGTGCTTGCTGAAAGCATGGGTATGAAAGTGATCTATTTCGACACAGTGACCAAGTTGCCTTTGGGTAATGCACGTCAAGTCGGTTCTATGGGTGAACTTCTTGCAAATGCTGACGTGGTTTCTTTACACGTACCAGACGTTCCGTCTACACGCAACTTCTTCGGTAAAGACCAATTTGCACAAATGAAAGAAGGTTCAATCTTCATCAATGCTGCACGTGGTACATGCGTACTTATCGAAGATTTAGCAGATGCCTTGAAATCAGGTCATGTTGCTGGTGCTGCGGTTGACGTATTCCCGAAAGAACCAAAAGCCAATGGTGAAGAGTTCGTTTCTCCACTACGTAACATTCCAAACGTGATCTTAACCCCTCACGTGGGTGGTTCAACCATGGAAGCGCAAGCGAACATTGGTTTAGAAGTGGCTGAGAAATTTGTTTCTTATTCAGATAAAGGCATGACTTTATCTGCGGTGAACTTCCCAGAAATCGCATTACCGTTGACTGAAGGCAAACACCGTTTACTTCACATCCACAAAAACGTGCCAGGCGTGTTGTCAAAAATCAACAACTTGTTTGCTGAGCACGGCATCAACATCTCAGGTCAGTCTCTCATGACCAAAGGTGATGTCGGTTACTTGGTGATGGATGTAGACGCAACTGCATCTCAAGAAGCGTTAGATACTCTACAAGACGTTGAAGGCACAATCCGCGTTCGCGTATTGTTCTAATTCAACTGTATTTAAAAACCACAGCTGCCAAGCTGTGGTTTTTTTATTTTTGAATACTTGTTAAAATTTTATGTGCGTTCCACGTACATTCTCCGCTCATTTTTTCAAGTATTCATACATCTACTTAGTCTTCTAATAATGCCAAATCTAAAAAAATCCCCACCATTACAAGCGATTCTACTGTTACTCATCGCAATGCTGAGCTTACAAAGTAGTGGTTCATTGGCCAAAGTCTTGTTCGATCAATTTCCCATTTTAACTGTTTCCGCCATGCGCTTGCTGTTGGGCTCCATCATTTTGGCCGTACTGTTTAAAATTTGGCAGATTGACTTTAAGCAAGTTAAATACAAGGCCATCATCAGCTATGGTTTTGCTTTGGCAGGCATGAACCTATTGTTTTATTTATCCATTGCTCGCCTGCCGCTCGGCATTGCAGTGTCGTTTGAGTTTATTGGCCCACTCAGTGTCGCGCTGTTTTATGCCAAACAACGCTTTGACTTTGTTTGGGTCGGGCTAGCTATTTTAGGCTTGGTTTTACTGTTTCCTTTCGACCAAGCAGCTCAACCTTTAGACCTTCTTGGGATTGTATTTGCACTAGGTGCAGGTGCATGTTGGGCCTTGTATATCGTGGCGGGACAGCGCCCATCGGGTATTTCAGGCAACCATACCGTATGCTTAGGCATGTTTGTCGGTATGCTAATATTAATGCCGCTCGCCCTGTTCAGTGGTTTACCTACAAATGTCTTTGAGCCCTCCAACCTGATCTATTTCGTGGCTTTGGCTGTTTTGGCCAGCGCTCTGCCTTTTAGTTTGGAAATGATTGCTCTACGTAATTTAACCGCTTTAAGCTTTGGCACGCTCATGAGTCTTGAGCCTGCTATCGCAGCACTGTCTGGTTTTGTCTTTCTAGGCGAGCAACTATTGTGGTCACAGTGGCTTGCGCTCAGCGTGATTATCATGGCATCCATTGGTTGTACTTATACCGCGCAAAAAGCACGTCAAATCACACAGTGAAGATCTTTAGTGATATTTGAATTTAAAAATTAGCATCATGCCTGCTTGCACATTATTTTTAAATTCATGTTGTTGCATTTAAAAAAATTCAGCTGATTTCGCATCCCCATGCAGAGCGAAATCGCTATACTAATCCACCTTCTTAAAATAACAGGTCACCATGACCTGATGCATGCATGATGCCTAATTCTCAACTGATGGCAGTGATGTTCATGGTCTTGTCCATGCTGTCCTATCAAATCAGTGCTTCTTTTGCCAAGCAGTTGATTGCAGTGCTGGATCCCCTCACCGTGGTGACCCTTAGACTGTGCTTTGCCGCAATTTTAATTGTGCTGATGTTCCGCTCATGGAGCATTATCAAACGCCTACCGCATTTAAAATGGAAAGATTTACTCAGCTATACAGCAGCTTTATGCCTCATGAATATTTTATTTTACGCTTCGCTAGGTAGACTTCCTCAAGGTATTGCCGTCGGTTTAGAGTTCTTAGGTCCTCTGACTTTGGCACTACTGTCGATCAAGCAACAACGTGATTATATTTGGGTCGGATTGGCCATTTTAGGCATTGCACTCATGGTGCCGTGGCATCAGGCCAACGCCAGTAATTTTTCTTTCTTAGGTGCAGTATTTGCAGTGTCGGCAGGAGCCTGCTGGGCACTGTATATCTATTTTGGGCAAAAAGTCGTCCGTCAAAATATCGGCATGCATGCTCTCAGTATTGCAATTGTGATGTCAGCTTTATTGCTGTTACCCATCAGTGCCTCACATAATCCAACAGCCTTGATGCAAACCGAATATTGGCCCAAAGCCTTATTGATTGCCCTATTGGCAACCGCAATTCCCTACGCCCTAGACCTCATGGCCTTAAAACGCTTGAGTAAACTCAGCTACGGTACTCTTTCCAGTTTATCCCCTGCCTTAGCCGCTTTGGCTGGTTGGTTGTTACTCAAAGAACAAATTAGCCTGTGGCAAACCTTAGCGTTGCTTTGCATTATGGTGGCCTCTGTCGGCGTGACATTTAGAGCTAAATCTGACACAGATGAAAGCGTCTAAATCAGCAAAGATCACAATCGTGCTTTATTTGAAAACAACCTTAGACCAAGCTGTCTTTGTCGATTTTTTTATATTTTCTATATTCACGCTGATATTGCTCCGCAAGTGTTATCTTCTGCGTGTCAGCTAAAATTTTTCCGGCTTGCTGAAAGAAACCATGTTCCTCTTCTTGTAAGTGATGATGTACAGTTTCCGATAGTTTTTTTGCAATTGCCAACCAACTTGGATTTGAGAACGCTGTCTCGGTCAGTTGTTCCAATAGCTCATCCATTTTATGGTGCTCTGCCAAAGCATGACGGGTAATGTTGAGGCCTGAATCGGTCATCATTAAAGGAATATAAAAATAACGATCTTCTGCAACAGCATGAGCAAATAATTCATTTTTGAGGCGCTCAAATAGCTCACGGCGTTCTGGCGTATCGCCCGAGGTACTTAACAATTGTTCTGCCAAATCGCGTTGTATGACATGACTTTCTCTTAAAGCTTCAAATATATTCATTCTATGCTCCAGTCCAATTCAAGCTAAAACATCTCTTTTTTTTTGCAAAGAATCTCTACACAGCGTTAAGCACGCTCTATTGATCTTAAACAAAAAAGATGAAAAGTCAGGTCATGGTCTGCACGCTTTTTGTAATAAAAGTTTGAATGAATCTGCTGTGTCTTTACATAAAGAACATTTGATAGCTGAGCCTTAAAATCAGAATCGTAACTAAGATGAGGAATAAAATACGGATAAAGCCACTACCATATTTCAGCGCCATTTTTACGCCACAAATTGATCCGATCATATTCGCCACCGCCATGAAGCCACCAACGACAAAGAGCACATGACCCGAGGGAATAAAGAAGCTCAAAGCAGCTAAATTGGTCATTACGTTGCCAATTTTAGCCAGTGCTGCTGCATGTAAAAAGTCGACCCGTAAATATCGGATAAAATAGAAAATAAAGAAGCTACCCGTACCAGGGCCAAACAGGCCATCATAAAAACCGATGGCTAGACTACCAACACCTGCTAAAAGCAAAATTTTCGGTGTAACCTGTTGTGCCATATGGACTTGTCCAAATTGCTTTTTCATGAGGGTATATACCGCCATCACAATCAGCATGACCAAGACAAAAGGCTGTAAAATTTCTTTCGGAATCATCGCAACACTGGCAGCACCACCAAATGAGCTGATCGCTGCACAAACTGCGACTACTGCTAAAAGTTTCCATTCAAAGCGGACTTTACGTGCAAAAGAGACTGCGGAAGTCGCTGTTCCCACGACTGCCGCCAATTTGTTAGTACCAAATAAAGTTGCAGGCGCCATAGAAGGAAAAGCATTCATCAGGGCTGGAATTTGGATCAGCCCGCCACCACCAACAGCAGCATCAATTGCCCCTGCACAAAAGGCAAAAAAGATCAGACTGATAATAATGTCAATATCCACACCCTTTCCTTTTTACCAAGTGATATATTTTGATTATAGATTTAAAACACGTTTAGGAACCAATCTTTTCTTCTCGGTAATTTCAGCCAAACCTAAGCATTTTTCTCCATCGAAAACCAAGACCTGTGCTTCTGCTGTATGCTCAATATTACTTTCCATACCGCGACTGAAGTATTCACTGCGCCCTTCTGGAACTTGTACTTTCGGAAAATGATCTACAGGAGCATACACAGGTAACAACAGTGCTTCACGCTCTTGTTCAGACAAACTTTCTAAATACTCGATGCTATAGCTTGGAATCAGATCAAAATGACCCGTTTTAATGCGGTGTAAATAAGTCAAATGACCATAAGTACCCAATGCTTTCGCAATATCTTCGCCTAAAACACGAATATATGTGCCTTTGGAACAAGTAATATCAAGGGTTAAGCTTTCTGCTGTGAATGAAAGCAACTCAATCGCATAAATCGTAATCGGGCGTGACTCACGCTCAATCTCAATTCCTTTACGAGCTAACTCATATAAAGGACGCCCATCTTTCTTCAAAGCGGAATACATCGGTGGTACTTGCTGAATATCGCCCATAAATTGAGCCAAAATGGCTTCAATCAGCTCTTCGCTTAACTCAGGTACAACCTGCTCTAACAGCCGTTCGCCCTCCACATCACCTGTGGTGGTACTGTGACCTAGTTGGATTGTAGTTTGATAGCGCTTCACAGAGTCCAACAAAAAGTGCGAAAACTTGGTTGCTTCACCCAAACAAATCGGCAACAGTCCCGACGCTAATGGATCAAGTGCTCCTGTATGCCCTGCCTTTTGCGCACGGTACAACCAACGTACTTTTTGCAGTGCCGCATTTGAACTCAGCCCCAGAGGTTTATTCAATAAAAATACCCCATTGACTGCACGGCGCTGGATTTTTGAAGTAGATGATTTCATAACATACACATGTCTTAAAGCTGTCGTCATACTATCAACCGTTCATCAGTTTTTACAACTTTTCTGTTGTTTATTTGCATTCTCATTGCAAAATAAAACATGTTCAGTCATATGAACATCATAAAAAATACAATATGGACGTTTAGGCATAGGATATGCAAAAAAAGAAATTATGGTTGCTCTTCGCAGTCATCGTTATTGTCGTGCTTGGCTTTTTAATTTGGCTTGCGCCAAATGCTACAGATGGCTCAAGCAACGAGCAAAGCACCATGCGCTCATCAGGACATGATATGAGTGCAGCATTGACCAAATCAGGATTACAATCCTCCACAGCACTCCCTTTTGTAAGCAATAGCCAGCAAGACACTGAAGTGAATTGCCAACTTGCACTCGATCCAAGTAATCATTTGATTGTGAATGAGCAAACACGAAATTGCTTTGAATATTTTATTACCCAGTACGGTGAAAAAAATATTGACCAAATTAAACAAGATTTTAAAGCCTATATAGAGCAAGGCTATAAAGAACCTGCTTTAAAACAGATCTTAGACCTTTGGAACCGCTATCTAGACTACCGTGTGCAACTGGGTAGCTTAAAAGAACCAAGTCTAAGTAAAGAAGACCCTGAATATTACCGTAAGATTTTTGGTCTCATGAAAAACTTGCGTAGCCAGTTTTTTTCAGACTATGAAATTGAAGGCTTATTTGGTGCTGAAAATATCTACCATGAGTATACCTTAAATCGCATGAGCATCATGGCAGATAAATCATTAAACGAAGTACAAAAAGCACAAAAACTGAAGGAATTATTTGCTCAGCTGCCAGAAGATTGGAAAGAGAATTTAGAACAACTTTCTAAACTCGAAGATTTGCGCAAACTCACTTCAGAGATTAAAGCCCGTGGCGGGTCTGTAGAAGAGCTACGTCAAATGCGCATCAATCTGGTCGGTGTAGAAGCTACAGGACGGCTCGAGCAACTTGACCAAGATCGCGGTAACTGGAAATCTCGGGTCAATAGTTACTTAGAAAAACGTGATGGTATTTTAAAAAGTAACATGAGCCAAAGTGCTCAACAGCAAGCCATCCAACAACTTCGAGATCAACAATTTAGCAATTCCCAAGAACAACTTCGACTAGGAGCATTTGAAACCACTCATGATTCAGGGGGAAAACTCCCTTACGCAGAATAAATCTGTACGGCACGACTTTTTTCAGGATGAAAAAAAATGTTTAAAACGAAAATAATGAAACAAACAATGACACTACTCAGCTTGGTTGCAGGTATTGGACTCGGCTCAACAACAGCAAACGCAGGTCTACAAACGGTAACGGCAACCGTAAAAAGTACCTATGCACAAACAAAATATCCCCTCCTCTTTACTCACGGGATGTTTGGTTTTAGTCGTGTGGGCGTTGCAGAATTTGGGCTTGATTATTGGTATCAAATTTTACCCGATTTAGCTCGAAATGGCGCAACGACTTTTGCTGCACAAATTTCACCGCTTGAATCGACTGAAGTACGTGGTGAACAACTGCTACAACAAGTTGAAGAAGTGATTGCCATTACTGGAAAAGACAAGGTTAATTTGATTGGGCATAGTCATGGTGGGCCTACCATCCGCTATGTTGAGGCAGTCAAACCGCAATATGTAGCATCTCTTACAGGTGTTGGAGCAACTTTCCGTGGTTCGAAAGTAGCAGATAAACTTCTTGCCAATGAAGGTGGAACACAACTGCTCAGTCTTGCTGCGGATTATATTATTGGCCCATTAATTGCCTATGGTCAAAACAATCCATCATTAAAAAGCAACTTAACCGCATCACTGACATCTATTAGTGAACAAGGGTCTAGTACTTTTAATCAAACATACCCAACCACAGCGCTTGCCTCAGACTGTAATAAGAGTGGTGCAACTTCAAGTAATGGCGTGTATTACTACTCTTGGACTGGTACTTCACAAGTCACCAATATTTTAGATGTCGCAGATAGTGCAATCTCACTATTAGGACCTTTAGCATATGGTAATTTAGACAATGATGGGCTGGTATCCCGTTGTAATACACACTTTGGTAAAGTCATTCGTGATGATTATGATTGGAATCATTTAGATGAAGTCAACCAAGTGATGGGTTTACGCGGTCTATTTAGCTCCGACCCTGTCGATGTTTACCGTCAACATGCCAATCGTTTAAAACTTCAAGGTCTTTAATTATATGCTTCTCTTCAAACCCCATGCGTTTTGAAGAGAAGCGCTTTATGAATTATCCAGTTACAAATTGTACTTAATTTAATCGGATTTCTTCCCGCTGTGACAGCGCACATTTTATACTCATCTTGACAACTTAAATTGTCGCCAAAAAAATAAAAAATGAGGATGATCAATGAAATATGGACTATTGATAGCTGGACTGCTATCGACCTACGCACTGACCGCAACACAAACTCATGCGGCTGCTTCGCAAATTAAATCAAGCTATGTTGCCTCTAGCTACGCAAAGACCAAATATCCTTTAGTCTTTGCACATGGCATGGGAGGTTGGATTCGTGCAGGTACGGATGAGCTGGGTGTGGATTATTGGTATCAAATCTTGCCTGACCTAGCCCGTAACGGTGCAAATGTATGGGCAACACGGGTTTCTCCATTTAACACGTCTGAGGTTCGTGGCGAGCAACTACTACAACAAGTTGATGAAGTTTTAGCCATTACAGGCGCCGCTAAAGTTAATTTGCTTGGTCATAGCCATGGTGGGCATAGCATTGCCTATGTCTCCAATGTTGCTTCCAATAAAATTGCTTCAGCAACGGCTATTTCCAGCCCTTTAAAAGGCTCTCCTGTTGCAGATCTGATTATTTCTGCACAAGGAACCCCATTGGAACAGCCATTGGTGGCGCTGATTAATTTTGGATCTAAGGCGATTGTATGGGCACAGCAGCAAGACCCTAACTCTCTACCACATGACGCACTTGGTGCAGGAAAAAGTTTAAGTCAAGCAGGATCAAAAGCATTTTCACAAAAATATGCTTTAGGTATGCCAAAAACAAGCTGTGGCGAAGGTACGGCCATGGAGAAAGGAATTTACTTCTATTCTTTCTCGGGGAACTCAACATTAACCAACATTCTTGATCCAGACTCATTATTAGGTGCAACAGGTTTACTCATGCAAGCACCAAATGATAACGATGGCTTGGTCTCACGCTGTAGTGCAAAGTATGGCAAAACAGTTCGCGATAACTATAACTGGAACCATTTAGATGTCATTAACCAGTTCTTTGGTTTACGTTCTATTTTTGCTCCAGATCCTGTTGATGTCTATCGTCAACATGCTAATCGCTTAAAACTTCAAGGGCTGTAAAACTTAAACATAAAAAATGCGCCTAATGGCGCATTTTTTAGCAAATAAGCAAAGTTAAAATTAACCTTGTTTACGTGCTGGCAACTTTTCACGAATACGTGCAGCTTTACCAGACAACTCACGTAGGTAGTAAAGTTTAGCACGGCGAACGTCACCACGACGTTTCACTTCGATTTTAGCAACGATTGGAGAGTGAGTTTGGAATACACGCTCAACACCAACACCGCTTGAAATTTTACGTACTGTGAACGCAGAGTTCAAACCACGATTTTTCTTCGCAATTACAACACCTTCAAATGCCTGAAGACGCTCACGGTCACCCTCTTTTACTTTAACCTGAACGATTACTGTATCGCCTGGTGCAAAAGCTGGGATGTCTTGTTTAAGCTGTGCATTTTCTACAGCTTGTACTAAAGGATGCTTACCGCTCATGGGGTATCTCCAATATGTGTGGGTCAGAAGAGGTCTGAGATCCACTGGGTATAGAGGCTAAAACGCATAGACCCGATTAGCTTTCTCTTTATGCCTGACCACTTCAATGCATAAAGAGCCTATTAAAAGGATACTTTTATTGAGTATCCAAATCTTTTAGCCATTTCTTTTGCTGCTTGCTCAACTCAACATTCTCCACCAACTCAGGTCGGCGTGCTTTGGTTCGTTGATAACGCTGCAAAAACCGCCATTTCTCAATATTGGCATGATGTCCCGACTTTAAGACTTCAGGGACATCCAAACCTTCAAAATGGTCTGGCTTGGTATATTGTGGGCAATCCAAAAGACCATCCACAAATGAGTCTTGCACATGAGACTGTTCATCAGACATTGCACCCGGAAGTCTCCGAATAATACTGTCCAATAAAACCATCGCAGGAAGCTCTCCACCTGACAAAACGTAATCCCCTATGGACCATTCCTGATCTACATATTTTTGGATCAGACGCTCATCAACCCCTTCGTAACGACCACACAACACAATCAATCCATCATAGTCGACGAACTGTTGTACCGCATGCTCATTTAAGGTGTTTCCTTGCGGTGACATATACACCACAGGAACATGAACTGCACCTGCTTGCACTGCAAGCTCTTTGGCATGTTGAATCGCTTTTGCCAAAGGCTCAGCCATCATCACCATACCTGGACCACCACCAAAGGGACGTTCATCCACTCGTTTGTAGTTGCCCTCAGCATAATCACGAGGATTAATACAAGTCACTTGTACTAAATCACTTTTTGCTGCACGCCCGCTAATACCGTAGGCTGTAATCGCTTCAAACATTTCAGGAAAAAGCGTAATGACTGCAAAAAACATCGCAGACCCCCGTATTTCCAAAAATAGTTAGTAATCCACGCCCCAATTAACATAGATACGACCAGCTTCAAGATCAACGCGTTGTACCACATCTTTATGCCATGGGATCATGCGCTCTTCGCGATCAATGCTGTCTGGTGTTGCGTGAACCACCATGACATCATTCGCTCCAGTCTCAAACAGCTCATGGATTTTACCGAGATTTACTTCTTGTTCCTCATCATCCAAACCTAACACTGTTAGGCCTTTCAAATCAGACCAGTAAAACTCATCCACACCCGCTTGAGGTAATTGCGCTTTTGAAATCCATACATTTGCACCAACTAGGTTATCTGCTGCAGTGCGATCAATCACACCTTTCAACGCAACAACCAAGCCTTTGCCATGTGGTTTCCAACGTTTTACATCAACTGTTTGCCAACCTTCTTTGGTCTCAATATACCAAGGAAGATAGTCAAAAATGTTGCTCATAGGTTCTGTATTGGAATAGATCCAGAGCCACCCATTTAATCCATATGCTGAACGCAACTGTCCAATCTGAATACGATCTTCAGGAACATTCTGTGTTGGTGTCATGGGCTACCTACTACTTAATCAAAAATTATGCAGTAGCTGCAGCTTTCTTAGCTTGAGCAGCTAAAGAAGCAACACGTTCAGATGGTTGAGCACCTTGAGCAACCCAGTGCGCAAAACGGTCAGCATCTAAACGAAGTTTTTCTGCTTTACCTTGAGCTGTTGGGTTGAAGAAACCAATACGTTCGATGAAACGACCGTCACGTGCATTACGGCTATCAGTTACAATAACTTGATAGAACGGACGTTTTTTAGCACCACCGCGTGCTAGGCGAATAACTACCATGATACAACCTTATAGTTTTTACGGATTATCCCTGTATCGACCACCGATACATTTCAAACCCCTTTCATAGAGGGCAGTATTTTACGTTATCTTTAGAGCGAAAGAAAGATCAAAATTTGTTTATCCACAATTTTGAATTTGGATTTTATCTACCGTCCCAACTTGACGTTGAGGATAATGCACAAGCCGTCGCACCTTTCTCCCAGTATTTTTGGGTTTCTTGATTTAAACAAAGAACACCATTATCTGCTTGAATTGATGTTGCAATAGGAGTTGCGGTCAAAACGTAACCTAAATTATCACCATCTATTGCTAAATCAATCGCATATACTGCATCATCTGTAACTGGGTAAGTAGATGAACCGCCGATACCCGCTAAAGTTGCACCAGAATAAGTGTGATTGACCAATTGATATGCTTGCAAACGTTGTGCTATACGAATCAACTCTACTTGCAAATCTGCACGATTAGTCCGAATTTTATACTGTGTATAGGAAGGATAAGCTATCGCAGCTAATATAGCTATAATAGCAACCACAATCATGAGTTCGATTAAAGTAAAACCCTTATACTTTTGAATTACCATTCTTCAGATCCATTGTCTGTTGTGCTACAAGAATCAAATGTAACGACTGCTGATGTTTTGTTCTTACATTTAAGTCCAGTACTTGTCTGCAAGAAAGTATAATTTTTCGGGTCAGAAGTCTCAGCTTTAATCGCCCATCCTTGTCCTATTGCGGAGTTAGCATTCAATGCAGGATTACTCGTAGAATTATCAACTATTGAAATGGTATATGGAAAACTAGAATCCTGAGCCACTGTTGTCGATGATATCGAAAAACCTCTGTAATTAAAATTACGCGCCTTATGACGATCTAATAGCACAGCTAATCGCTGAATTTCTTGTTGTGCCTGAGACGCTGTCGCACGGCGCGCATACTCTAGATAGGAAGGAATTGCGATTGCTGCAAAAATTGCAACAATCACAACAACAACCATAACCTCAATCAAAGTAAAACCTTGACTACTTTTTATTTTAGAAGAGTATTTCATTATTTATCCCGTCTATTTTCCGGTCTCATACCAACGAATTGGAACAAGGGATAGCGGAGTTGAATAATCTTTTGATGCACCACCAGCTAAAGAACCTGTAGTTGAGATCAGTGCACGGTTTGAGCCATTGTTATTATTTGACCCTACCGCTGGTGAAACAATACCAGCACCTAAACCAGAACCATTTAAGAATGTTGATGCAGTAATTTGTGCTGCCGTACATACACCATAAGGCATACAGAATTGATACACATAACTTTCGCCTTTCACACCCGCTCCACAATCTCCCGACAAACCATCTTTACTACCATCAAAAGTTGTCACGTACATGTCTGAATCTAGAACAATTGGCGTACTTAATACTTTTGCATCCTGAATCAGTTGTGAGGTGAAGTAATAGTACCAACCATTTGTTGTACTATATGGCGCGACTGCAGTCGTATTTGCATTTGTTGTGAGCTGACCAAGGGTTGAGAGTGTTGCATTTTGAGTATTAAGAGCTGCCCCCTTACAATCAACAGTAGAGCCAGTATTCTGAGCTGCACAAACCTGATAGGTCGCATTAGTCATACTGTACAAATCTGAACGCGCTACATCTTTGTCATAAATATTATAAATAGCATCATTTTTATAACTTGTAGATGATGAATTAAAACGAGGTAAACTTCTATTACCACTACCAATAGAGGCTACACCAAAAGTGGTCCCGCTATTACTATAGGTTGAAAATGCTGGCATTTCATAAAAACGAGGACTATATATGCCATTATGCAAATTCAGTAGACGAACTGGAGTTTTAGAAAATAAATCCTTATCAAAAGATGACAGGTTATTGTTTAAATCTACTCGCCAAAATTGCCCACCTAAATCACCAAAGTAAAGATGATCAATTAAACCATCAGAGTTTCTATCTATTCCCTTAATTTGACTAGAGATACTAAATTGCATATTTGACGCTGTACTATAGCCTACACCACTTGTCGTATTTGCATTCGTCGCATTTGCACCGGTCCACCATAGCAAAGCACCTGTTTCAGCATTAAACATATATACGCCGGCCCCAATATTATTGGTTTGTGTATAACTGCTTCCTTCATAGCCACTAAAACCAGTTCTTTCGCCTGTTGTACTATCAAATGATCCGTCGCCATTAGTGCCACCAGCATCATAACCACCACCAACAAACATCACTCGCGTTTTTTTACCATTCCATTTAACAAAGCCAATCGTCGGTTTAGACCAACTTTGCCCCATATAGGATAATTCATTGTATGATGTAGAACTGCCATTATAGTAAACAGCACTTGTGTTTGGGTCGATACGGAATGCTAACTTAGGGGCATTCATATCTTGTAAATTCAAGGCATAATAACTCCGCCCCCCCATACGCAAACCACCATAGGCCATTTGCACACCCGTAGATGTTCCAATCCCAGAACCAACAGTCATAGTCCCATCAGATTGCACTACATATTCCGAGTATTGTGTCCAAGGTGCATCAACACCATAGTAGAAAGGTTGATATGTTGAGGTACTAAAACCACTTGTAGTCGTGTATTCAAGAAAAGCCTTTTTCTGCGAAGCAACCATTTCATTTGGTACAAAAGCAAATTTCTCTTTCCCCGTCGTAGCATCTACTACAGATAAAACCCCTTGAGTCGTACCAAACAAGATATAGTCATCGCGATTCGATGTCGTCACAGTACCATCAGAACTTCCAATCGTTCCCGATTGTGTCAACAATACTGGACTTGAATGCATCACTGCACCAACTTGCCTTAATTCGTTTAATTGACCCAATGCTGTAGTTGTAGTCGGTAAACTTGTTGTATCTGCAGGCGTATTAATAATATAACCAAGTAAAGACAATAAGTAGCCACGACTACTATCAGTTGTATTCGTCACATAACTAGAACTAATTTGGTTTAATTGAGTGGCTGTTGCTGCCCCGCTAGTGTCTCGATTCATCAACAGCTTACGATTCGCAACAAATGCTGTCGTCATTCCCATTGGTAAATTTGCTTTTACACCACCCACTAACTTTAAAGCAGCACTATTCGTTGCGCTACTTGAAACATACTGTGACCAATAATCATAATTATCTACAATTTTACCGCTAGAGTTGGTAATAGCATCACCGTTCACATCTTTAATATAACCATCTAAAACTTGATATTTTTTAAGGTTACCCGCCCACAGTTGATATGTCGCATCTGGTGTTGGCTGGAATTGTGATGAATAGGTATAATTTTGTACTACAGTCGGATTTAGTTGGTCATCAGGAATATAAGATGAACCCGTTGTGACAGAAGGAATATCTGTTGCCAGTGAACTAATAAAACTGTTCACACTCTCAACGACATCTGCAGAGCTTGAACCCGAGTACCAACCGCCTTGTCCATATACGCCCCACTTCGCAGCATTTTTAACATCGACACTTGCAGAAGATGAATCAATATTGGCTAAGTTTTGTGCCTGTGACAATGCGCTGTTATATGAAGTCAATCCATTAAAATCACTACCAAACCCAACCACTGCTGTTTTAATGACTAAATTTTTAGGATTCAGCTGTGAGGTTGACGTCGTCCCATCAATACTTCTGTTAAGCAATAATTGAGAAAGATCACTAATACAGTTCCAGCCATTTCCTGTGTATCGTGCACCTGTACCATTAAATAAAGTGCCTGAACAAGTCAAATTACTACTATAACTACTCGTCAGCGCATTCTGCATCAAGGTTTGCACAACGGAATTACTCGCACCATTTGGCTCACCATCCGTTAAAAGATAGATGCCTTGCCCGCTACATTCAGCATTATCTGTCGTTAAAGGAGATGTATAGGCTGTTTGACTATCATTTTTAGAGGTACTTACCGAATAAGAAAAGCCACTGCCCGATGGTATAGTCGTTATTTGTTTTGTTTCATATACACATGCACCACTTGTACCACTAACCGTACATGAAGTTGAATAGCTGGATGTGGTTGGGTTGGTTGTACTTGCTGTTCCCCATGTTGTACAGCCGCTTGCTGTGTATGCTGTACAACTCTTATAATTTGTTGTGCTTGTTGTGTTACTTTGATAGTAATATGTATTGTTTCCGCTAGTCTCGGCGGTATAACCAGTTAATGTTGGAGCTGTACTTAATTTTGTAGCACAATTACTTGTAGATGCAGATGTTGTGCCAGCTGTACAACTATAGTATGTAGAACCATTCTTACGATAAGAGTATGTTTTTGTCGTTGTTGATACTGAATATTTAAAATACATCGGGATATCTGCAGTAACAGTACTTGTGGTACTTGTTCCCAACATATAAGCAGCAACTTCTGCATAGGCTTCACCAGTTGGCGTACTATAGTTTCCCGTCCACGTACTCATCTCCTTCAGCAACAACGTCCGTTGGTCAGTAACACTAATGGTAGCGTTGTTATAATATAGTCTACATGCACGACCATTTACATAAGGACAAGCTTCATAATAACTTGCACTACTTGACGGTTTTGTTGTTGTTGCGGCGCCCCATGTCGTACAAGTTCCATAGCTACTCCAAGCCGTACAAGAACTGTAGGATAAAGTACTGGTTGTACTATTCGCATAATAATATTTATAGACTGGCTTTTTAGCTGTGTAAGTCCCACCACCCGTAATCCCTGTGCTTAATGCTCGAGCAGGCACCATAACATAACCAGATGAGCTGTTATAAAAAGAGGATAAACCAATAATTTTATCATCACTGATCGCAGAAACACCGTTACCACCAGCCAAAACATCAATCATCCCACTTCGTACACGCTCTAAACGGGTGACACCAGTACTATCGTAGCTTCCACTATTACTCATACTCCCTGAGTTATCTAGCATAAACATCAGGGTAATATTTCCAGTCTGTGCAGCACGATAAATACTAATATCACTGGCTTGAGTCACACTGGTACAAACTAGATTTGTCATCAGCAGGGAAGCTAAAAATACCAATTTTTGTGTTGTATTTCTTTTCATCACTTTATCCTCTATTTTTAGCTACCAACAACCGATTGCGTCAAGTTGTAAACGGTGACATAGGTTGTATAAGGCACATTTAGGCTAGATAAGCACTCAGACACACTTGCTCTGAAAGATGTACTCGTAACACTATCCGTTGCAACTGTTACACCTGTTGGAATTGAAGCCGTTGGATTTGTCATGTGCGTTGATAAACATGAATTAATTTGTGCATTCGAAGCTGTTGATAATGTTGGCATTAACGACACAGCCGTAATAATTGCCATCTCAGGGCTAATGACTTTTGCCGCATCAACATCTGTACCTGTAACATAACCAACAAAAGCCTCATCACTACTAGAGGACGACTCGACAAACTGGACTGTAACTTGGGTCATCACAGCACTTCGCCCACTGGTATAATCATTGCTATTACTCAAAGAACAATACCCTGCGGTCCCTAACTCATTATTTGTAGGTTTCGTTTTACTATCTTCCCAGGTTGAAACACTTGCATTGTTTAAACTAAAGAAACTGGTATTCGCTCCTCTATAGCAAAAAACCAACTCTTTGCCTTTATTATTAGCGGTTCGAATATAACCAAACATACCATTTGCTGCTAACTGCACTGCAAGCTGATCCGCATCCTCTGCATTAAAGATTGCCGCATCAGAATTCTGATTCATTAACTGTTGTGCCTGAGCATTTGTTGCAATATTTAAAGACAAGACACCTTGACGTATAGCTAGAGTACTAATAACAATAAGTAGCAATACGACTACCAGAACAACGATTAAGGTTGCACCTTGTTGTGATTGTTTATTTATCATGATGCGCGATCTCCAAGTGCATTACGAATCGCAACAGTTTGGGTAATCACTTCTCTCAGATTTCTTGATGAGGCACTTTGAATTGAACTTTTTAAAGAAACAGTTTTATCTAAAACATCAAATTCTCTTGAATTATCAATAATAGATTCTGGACCAACCGTTTGACTAGAACGAGCTAAAACCCCAATTTTAACACCCAATATTCTCGGCTCAGTTCCCGATGCTAAATAGTTGGCTATCGTCATATCTCGGAAATTCCCCGCACTATTCTCTGTCACTAACAAGACATGAAAATAGTCAACGCGTTTCATAATGATTTGACCATCATCGCCAAAATTAGTTGCCGTATCCCCACTATATCTACCCGCATCACAAGCCAATGCCAATGCCGTATTAGCGGTCTCTGAATCATTAAAGTTAGTATCTTTTCTCACAAAATACCGCTGTATCACATATTCAGAGGTACTGTTGATGGTATTCCCTTCACAATCAAAACCGCCTGTCGCTATGGGTAAATACTGAATAACCAATTGGTCACTCTCTATATCAACATTCGAACTTCCATCTACAGCACTTCTCGAAAAGTATTTTGTCTCAGTGCTATCTGTTGCCGATAGGTTAGTACTTGTAAGTACAATCCCACCATGTACAACACTGCCAGTCATAGCAGCCGTCGCATTTCCTAAATGGGCAAAGCGAATGTCTTTGGTAATATAATTGAGAGCAAAATTAGAATTATCCTGTAAATCTGATGCGCCTTGTTGTATAGCAACACTCTTTTGCCCCGCAAGGAATAATACGAGTGCTGCCGCAACAATAATCAAACCGATTACTAAGGAAATCATCAACTCGATTAAGGTAAAACCTGCTTGTTGAGAACTTTTCATATTAAAATGCCTCCATCACTACACATGTGGAATTATCTTGATATGAAAAAGTCGAATTTTGGCTTTCAGTACATGCAATTTGTCCATCTTTAGAAGTAGTATTATCTGTTGCATCAGTCTTATTCCAAGCAACATAAATACACGTCCTACCATTTGCTGTACCTGGGCAGTCCATCATATTCAGAACCATACCTACACTTTGAGCCTTTAAATAAGCTTCATTTACATCAAAGGCAGCTTTAGTTGCAGGAGTACACGTACCACTATAACAACTTGAAACACTCGCTGACTGTTTATCTTCATCTGCCAAATTTGCTTGGTACACACTTAATGCTGCATTACTACTGTTCATTCTTATTTTTTCTGCCAAATCTCTGGCAATATTCATCGCTTGAATACGATTTCCACCTTCTGCCGTTGCTTCAACAGCACGTAATTGCAAAGCTGCAAAACCTAAGACAGCAAGAGACAGTAAAAGTAACGCGACTAATACTTCCATCATACCAACACCAGTTTGATTCCTTATTCTCATGAACAATCCCCATCATTTTGTGGTGTTACATAGGTATTTCCAACAACCGAAAGTGAAAATGTTTTCGTGGTAAGCGAACTAGAACTACAAACAACAAATGATGTGTCGCTTGCAATACTACTCGTTGTCCCATCACTCCTAAAATTAATAGAACTGAGACTGGTCGGACTTGTCAAAGTCGTGTTTTCCGCAGGAGACCAGAAGTAAACAATTGAAGTATTCGTACCCGTTGTATTTAGATTGACTGTTGTTGTTGTTCTCAATAACACTGCCTGATTTCTAGCTTTCGTTAGGGTTTCCATTAATTCTTTTGTCGTAGAGTTTAATCTTTGTTTCGCAAGCATATCCGCAAAAGAAGGTGCAGCCATCATCGCGATAATTACCATAATCGCAATTGTCACCATCAATTCAATTAAGGTGAACCCTTTATATCTCTTTTGCATACTCCCTCCCCAAGGCAACAAAACTTTACCCTATTTAAAATCATATTCTAATTCTTTACACAACCAACACAATACAGGATAAAAGGCATAAAAAAACAGATGATTGCCAATTTACAATCATCTGTCAATTTATCAATAAAATTAGAATGTTAACTAATACACCTTTTAAGCTTGAGTTACCGCAATACGTAACTCTTTTGGCAAACTAAAAGTAATATTTTCTTCACGTCCAGCCAACTCTTGCGGTGGGGTTGCACCCCAATCCTGTAACCGTTGGATGACTTGTTTAATTAAAATCTCAGGTGCGGATGCGCCCGCTGTAACCCCAACTTTAGCAATATTTTCAAACCATGCTTGTTGGAGTTCGTCTGCATTATCAACCAAATAAGCCGATTTACCCATACGCTCTGCAAGCTCACGCAGGCGGTTCGAGTTTGACGAATTTGGTGAGCCAACCACGAGTACCACATCACATTGGGTCGCTAAATCACGCACCGCATCTTGGCGATTTTGAGTCGCATAACAAATATCATCTTTACGTGGTCCTTGAATCTCAGGAAATTTTTTACGCAAAGCATCAATCACTTTAGCAGTATCATCAATCGACAGCGTGGTTTGTGTCACAAAAGCCACATGCTCAGGGTGTTTAACTTGAAGCTCAGCGACATCCTCTTCATCTTCCACCAAATAAATTGCACCACCATTTTTTAGGTCGTATTGACCCATGGTTCCCTCAACTTCAGGGTGACCTTCATGGCCGATTAAAATGGCCTCCACACCCTCACGGGCATATTTGGTCACCTCAATATGAACCTTGGTCACCAATGGGCACGTTGCATCAAAAACTTTTAAACCCCGGCGCTCAGCTTCAATCTGTACTGCTTTCGAAACACCATGCGCACTAAAAATCACAATATTGTCGTCTGGTACTTCATCTAGCTCATCAACAAAAATTGCACCACGTTGACGTAAATCATCCACAACGAATTTGTTATGAACCACTTCATGACGGACATAAATGGGCGGATTAAAGCATTCAAGTGCACGATTGACGATGGCAATCGCACGGTCAACACCTGCACAAAAACCACGTGGATTGGCCAATACAATTTCCATATGTTCCTCGATACCACTTTTCAATCAGCGGAAACTAATAAAATAAATGCAAACAAAGTGACGCCTAGCTATTTCGTTTAAACCTTGTCTGCTCTAAAATAGAGAAGATATTTTATCATATCAGGAAAAATATCATGTCGGGTCTCTTGTTTGTCGTTTCTGCAGCTTCAGGAACAGGCAAAACATCCCTCGTAAAAGCCCTCCTTGACCGTGTAACGAATCTTCACGTTTCTGTTTCTCATACTACACGTGGGCAACGTCCCGGCGAACTTGATGGTGTTCACTACCACTTTACCGAAAAAGACAACTTTTTAGCATTGGTTGAACAAGGTGGATTTATTGAATACGCTGAAGTCTTTGGTAATTACTACGGCACAGCACAAGCCACTGTGAAAGAACAATTGGCCAAAGGTCATGACGTCCTACTGGAAATTGACTGGCAAGGTGCACAGCAAGTTCGTAAACTTTTTCCTGAATCTAAACAAATTTTCATTTTACCACCAAGCCAATTTGACTTACGTCAACGCCTATCGAACCGTGGCACAGACTCGGTTGAAGTGATTGAGCGTCGTTTAGGCTGTGCGGTTGAAGATATGCAACAATATGTCAACTTCGACTATGTGATTATTAATGATGACTTTAATAAAGCCTTGCACGATCTTGAGTCTGTGATTATTGCCAATCGTCTTGTTCTTTCTCAGCAAGCCAATCGTCATCAAAAAATGATTTCTGAACTGATCACCCCTGTAGAGAAGTGATTAAAACTTGAGTCTACAGACAAAGCGCCTTATACTGCACAGTCTGTTTTATTTTCCCATTCATAACGAGAACTCTTATGGCACGCGTAACCGTTGAAGATTGTTTAGACCATGTAGACAACCGCTTTGAGCTTGTACTAGTGGCAAGCAAACGCGCGCGTCAATTGGCACGTCAAGGCATTGAACCTACTGTTGAGTGGGACAATGACAAACCGACTGTTGTTGCATTACGTGAAATCGCAGTAGGTCATGTTTCTAAAGATATTTTGAAACAACGTGAGCAAGACTACCAAACTTCGAGTCTTGATCTTGCCCTTTCTGCAAACAATTTGAATTTAGATGGTTTTTCTTTCCAATAAGAAAAATTTATCGTTTAAAAGCCTAGTTTTTAACTAGGCTTTTTTATTGGATAACTTTTATATTTCTGCAATACACGTTATAACTAGAAGATAAGATTCATCGTGGTTTAGGTGTATCTTTTTTGCTTTTATTCCAATGAAAAAATTGACAACTCATGCAATATGTTTTTCATTAGATGATCAGTAAAATTTTCTTGTAATTGCTACGTCTTAAAGGTGTTTTATGCCAGGCCCAATGGTCAGCCAAGCTAAACAACAGCTCAAAACTATTATCGATGCTTACTTAACTGAAAGCGATGTCGAGCGTGTGCTTGCGGCCTGTGATTATGCGGATATTGCCCATGATGGTATTACCCGTAAAAGTGGCGAACCGTATATTTTACATCCGATAGCTGTAAGTTGTATTTTAGCGCATATGCGTCTAGACGCAGAGACACTCATGGCCGCACTTTTGCATGATGTCATTGAAGACACTGACTTTAGCAAAGAAGATATTGCTGAAAAATTCGGCAAAACCGTCTCAGAGCTTGTCGATGGCGTCACTAAGCTCAGCCAGTCGAGCGATAAAGAATATAATAAAGCAGCTTCATTCCGTAAAATTCTGCAAGCAACACTACAAGATCCTCGTGTCATTATTATTAAACTGGCTGACCGTTATCATAACATGACCACCTTGGATGCACTGCGCCCCGACAAACGCGCACGTATTGCCCAAGAAACCTTTGATATTTTTGTTCCAATGGCACGTATTGTTGGTATGAATGAGATGGGCGATAACCTTGAACATTTGTGTTATCAAAACCTCGATCTCGATATGTATAACAATGTCCAAGAGGCTTTATTACAAACCAAACCCAAACGCTGTGAATATCAAAGTAAATGGGAACATAATCTAACCGAATTACTGAAAACCCATCAAATTTCAGGTCGTATTAAAAAGAAAAATAACAATATTGAACTACTGCGCCACTTTGTCAAAAATGACATTGATCTACATGAACTCACCCACAGCCATGCCTTTGAAATCATTTTAAATAGCATTGCAGACTGTGACCGCTTAGCCGAGGTATTACGCGAGAGTTTTCAAGTTTTGCATTTTGCAGACCATATTCGCAAACCGCTCCCTGGTGGTAACCAATCATTACTACTACGTTTGAAAGGTGAAAATACGACACTATCAGTAACCATTCAAACAGAACTGATGCGTAAAGCTGCGCGTTTTGGCGTGGTGCTTGGTGACAGTGCACCACAAGCTTGCCGCTCTGCAATTCAAGCCTCAATGCAGAACTTAAATGTCTTAATTGATGGTGCCTGTGCCAAGACCACCTTTAGTGAATTACTCGACTATCTACATCAAGAGAAAATATGGGTCTACACTCCACAAGGTCATTTACATGAATTACCACAAGGAGCAACAGTAGTCGATTTTGCTTACTCTGCCAGCTTATTTTTAGGTAACCATGCAGTAGGTGCAAAAATTAATGGGGAAACCAAGCCCCTTTCTACACCATTGCACAGTGGCCAGGTGATTGAAGTGATCACCGATGTCTTAGCCACCCCAAACCCTGACTGGCTGAGTTTTGTCAACACGCAAAAAGCCCGTCGTGCTTTGCAAAATATTTTGCGCGATCAAGATATCGAAGAACAACGCTTGGTGGGTCAACAAGCTTTAAATCGTGCCTTAAAGCTATTTAATGTCTCCATCAAAGACTTAACTGAAGCCGACTGGTTAGAGCTTCTACAATGGCGTCATATCGAAACTAAAGACCAACTGTTTGAGCAAATTGCCGTAGGTGATTTATTACCACAACTAGTTGCGAATCATTTATTTGCACATGATCAAGGGCAACAAGAGTCTGATCGACTGATCCAAGGTACTGAGGGAGTCGATGTTAAATATGCACATTGCTGCAATCCTGTACTCGGTGACCCAATTCAAGGACACTTATCCCGTCGTGGTCTGATTGTCCATCGAGCACGTTGCCACAACCTCTTACATGAACAACATCTGCACCCTGAAAACATCATGCCATTACAATGGACGAATGAAAACGAAGAAGAAATTAGTTTCACTGCATATTTACTCATTAATATGGCAATGGATGATGAGCAAATTTCCGATCTAATCTACCAATGTCGTAAAGAAAAAATCGGGGTAGAGATGGTTCGCAACCAAGATGATAAAACCTATGTCAATGTGGTCGTGCATAACCGCAAGCAAATTGCCAAAATTATCCGCGATTTACGCATGCATTTTGGCTTCCCACGCATCAGTCGACTGGCTCAACCTGTCAGCCTTTCTGAAACCTCAGTTGCGAGTTAATTATTTAAATCTGCACATTTTAATGCCAATCTAAGCTATGATTGATGGTGAATGATAATAGGAGAACACGATGTCCCGCCAAGTAATTCATACTGAAAATGCCCCTGCTGCAATCGGCACTTACTCACAAGCGATTCTAGTCGGCAATACACTTTATCTTTCTGGTCAGATTGGTTTAGATCCGTATAGTATGGAATTGGTTGAAGGCATTGAAGCGCAAATTCGTCGTGTTTTTGACAACCTAAAAGCCGTATGTGAAGCAGCAGGTGGAACTCTGGCTGATATCGCTAAATTAAATATTTTTTTAACAGATCTCTCTAACTTCCAACTCGTTAACCAAATTATGGGCGAATATTTTGCACAGCCCTATCCTGCACGTGCTGCACTCGGCGTGGCGAGCTTACCTAAAAATGCACTCGTTGAAATGGATGGCATTGTAATTATTAATCAATAAGTTATGATTTCAAAAAAAAGCCACCGATCAAGTGGCTTTTTTTTATCCAAAATCTCAATAAAAACGAATAGAATTCCAAATGATTTTTATTGACAAACGATAAAAATTATCAATAATATCACTTATCTTATTTATTTCATGTGGCTTGCTGAAATGTACGTGTGCTTATGCCGTGGTATTACAGATCAAGATATTAAAGATGCCGTTGAAAATGGTGCGGGAAGCTATCGTGAAGTCCGCGAGATGCTAGACCTCGGCACATGCTGTGGGCGCTGTGCACCAGAAGCACGTTCGATCATTAGCGCTGAAGTATCTGCGATTGCCTCACGTTTGGCGATTGCGGCATAAATAAGTATTTGTTTCATATTTTAGAATAATCATAATTATAAAATTACTCTTTATGAGTAACTCCTCCCCCGCTTATGACTCTAGGCGGGTTTTCTTTTCTTAAAGTAACCAGAAAATTCAACTCTCATTCCGCATGCTTTTGATTGCGATTTTCATTTGCTGTTCTATAAATTACTCGCCAAAGATCGCATTGTTGTTTAAGATATTTCTCATAAGTTATTGATATTATTTTTTTAGCAGCAGTTTGAATGGAGCTTCCTCATGAAAGGCAATCGTGATGTAATTAATCAGTTAAATCAGGTGCTTTATCATCATTTAACTGCAATTAACCAGTATTTTCTTCACTCGCGCATGTTTAATGACTGGGGTATTGAGCAACTTGGCTCTGCCGAATATAAAGAATCCATTCGTCAAATGAAACATGCCGATAAAATCATTGAGCGTATTCTTTTTTTAGAAGGCTTACCAAACCTACAACACTTAGGCAAACTTTATATCGGTCAACACACGATTGAAGTACTGAACTGTGATGTACGTAAGGTCAATGAGAACATTGAAGCCATTCAAGCTGCTGTGAAGCTCGCTGAAGAGCAGCTCGACTATGTCACTCGTGATCTTGTGCAAGAAATCTTAGAAAAAGAAGAAGAATGGTTAGACTGGACAACCACACAGCTTGATTTGGTTGAAACTGTGGGTATTGAGAATTATATTCAGAGCCAAATGTAAATTTTTATCAATAAAAAAACCTGCTTCACGCAGGTTTTTTATTATTTTCAAAATTTATTTCCAAGGGCGGAGATCAACAATTTTAACTACCTCACCTTTCTCTTTATTAATTAAAACAACCATATCAACAGCATTGGCTTTAAGCGGAACAAAACCCGTTGCTTCAGGATACTGAGCCAATATTTGCGTTACATCCATTTTTGCATTGTATTTATCCAATTCTTTTAACGCAATAACATGACTTTGTATCTGCTTTTTTGCTTGCCCTAAGTCCACATAAAGCTCAGGCCTTTGCGCAACATCCACACCTGAAAAAACAGCCTCAAAAGTAATCGCATTTCTTTCATTCACATTTTTAGGCGGAACTGCTGCAACCCAATTAGGAAATAAAAAACTTACATTTTGGTACTCAGGAAGAGCTTTTTCAACCTTACGCAAATCTATCTCATTAATACGCACAAGGTCAAAGCGATCCGCATTATAAACCAACCATGCAGGCTTTCCTTGATAGACTGTAAAAAGTCCATAAGTTAATGCGGCTAACTGTAATAAGCAAATAATTGTTAAATCAAGCTTTAGGGTTTTTTTACCTGTTTTATAAACGAGTAATGTTAAAAGTGGACCTATTACCACATCTATACAGAGCATCAGAAGAAAGATATGCATTACACCTGTGGCCACCGCCAAAGGTGCTGGATACCAAATGAAATAAACCAAGCCCATAGATAATAAAGCAATAATGATTGAGACCAAACCATGAACCAAAAATGCTTTTATACGTGCCGACATATGTATATCCCGCCCCCAATTAAGAGCGCCTATTTTATGCTTTAAAGCATATAACGGCAATTGCTAGGTATGTACTTATAGGCTGCAGTTGATCTTACCCCACACCCCCACACTATAGGCTGTCCAGGAATTATGGCAGCACTTGGACGGGCTGAACTTACATCCCCAGAACCCGGTGTTAGAACAATATTGGATTCTAATGCGGTATTAATTACACCATCATACTCAATTTCAATTTGCCCCTCATCCATAACTGGCGTAGCTAAATTCGCAATACCAGTAATACTCATACTGCTGACATTTTCAGTTGGGGTAAATTGGAAAGAATACGAACCAGCAACATTGGGACCTGTACCGTTATAGGGTGTAATAGTTCCACTGATCATATAACCAAGCATTTCGACTACTGCCAACTTTGCTTCACTTGATAGAACGAGCCCTTCTGAAACCTTGCTTCGTATTGTGTAATTTTGATATGCAGGGATAGCAATGGCGGCTAAAACCCCAATGATTGCAACAACAATCATTAATTCAATCAAAGTAAAACCTTGCATTCTACGCATGATATTTCTCCCTTAGCTTCATATTCTTATTCTATTACTACAATTTTAATGCCAATTATATTTTTTATATATAACAATAGCTTGAAATAAAACACAAAGTTTTAACTAACATTTTTTGTCAACAATTCACAATTTATTGACTCAGCTTATAAAGCAGCAAGAAATAAAAAACGCATCTAAAGATGCGTTTTTTATAATTGAACTATATATTAGTCATTAGCATAACGGCAGTTTGAAGGTACATATTTAAATGCAGCTTCAGCACCTGTTACTAATGTACAACCCCAAACCACTGGAGCACCTTGCGCAAGTGGATCCGCAGGTAAGCCTGTACCTGCACTATCAACCACACCACTACCTGGCACTAAACGAAGTGTTGAACCTAATGATGTTGCTAACTGACCATCATAAGTAATTGTAATCGCCCCGTCACCTGCTGCAGGTGTCGTTACATCAGCAATCTCAGCAATCTCAATAGATGCTACATTTTCACCAGGCGTATATTCATAGCCATAAGAACCTGCTACTGAATCACCTGTACCATCATATGCTTCAACCTTACCACTGTTACGTGTAGAGAAAGTTTCCGCTACCGCTGTTTTTGCAGCATTGGCAAGTGTTAAACCTTCAGTAATTTTAGTACGTACTGTATAGCTTTGATACGCAGGAATCGCGATCGCAGCAAGAATACCGATAATCGCAACTACGATCATTAATTCGATAAGGGTGAAACCCTTTTGAACTGATTTCATAACATTCTCCACAAATGTTTTGTTAATTTCTTATAAGCTTTTAAGGCTACTTTGTAATTAGCATGTATTATGCCAACTTTTATTATATTTATTTTCAAATAAAAAACAGCACTTTATTTCACTATTTAAAAAATTATTTTTTGTGCTTTGTTTTTTTATGTGACAAAGTGACAAAGAATGTCAACTTTATCACATTTTAGTTCAGCATGATTGGGGCGTTCTCAAGTTCATCGTTTTGGTCCTGTATTTTGTTGGCATAAAACCGATCCAAAATTACCCCAATTTGAATTACACCATCAAGCAAAGCCTGTCGATACTGCTGTTGTGCCATTTTCGCAATAATGGACTGACAAACCTCATCCCATACCAGCTGTGTCGTGGCTTGTTGTATGCCACGATCTATAACAATTTCAACCTTACGCTCACACAAATTAAGGTATAACAAAATCCCACTGTTAAACTCAGTATCCCACACCCCAAGCTCAGCAAAAAGCTGTTTGGCACGTCCACGTGTGTCTAGATAATAAGCCTCTCGAGCAGGCATGTGCCCTTCGATCACCACTTGGATCTCCCCAACATGGCCCTGTTCAGCATTTACCACGGCTTGTGCAATTGCATGTTGATCTTGCTGATTAAAAAAACGTTTACTCGCAGGCATATGCAATAAATGCTTTAACCACCGTTTAAAACTAGGTTGTATTGCTTCATCTAACTTTGGTTCAGTGACGATTTCCATCGTTTCCGTTGTTGTTACCATGACCCTGATGCTCCTCCACCGCCGAAGCCGCCGCCCCCGCCACTATATCCACCTCCGCCAAAACCACCGCCACCACGACCTCCACGCCCACCTCCACCGCCAGAGGAGAGAAAAAGCTGAAAAATTGTTTGGGCTAAGGTGGTGATGAGTAGAAAGAAAATCCCTCCACCAATCAGTAAGCTGGTGATTAAGCCTGCTCCATTCACCAAACCTGCAACTATTCCTGCAACTGCAGCAGTTGACGCACTTAAAAGCTTCCCCACCACCAAAGATCCAATTGCCCCTGCAATGAGAATAAATAAAGCAGTACTCAACGTTTTACTTTTGGCTTCTTGTTCCCGATTGGCTTGGTCTTGACGTTGTTGTAGCTCTTGCGCTGCTTGAGCCGCAACTTCAGGGTCAAGATTTAAAATACGTTCAATTTCAGTCAGTCCTGCGTTAATCCCTTGGGCATACTGACCTTGTTTAAAATAGGGGGTGATTTGTTGGTTAATAATACGGTTCGCAATAATGTCAGGAATGACCCCTTCCAAGCCATAGCCTGTAAGAATCTGAATGCGCCGATCATTAATAGCAATTGCAATCAATAAACCATTGTCCTGCTTAGCCGAACCAAGTTGCCATTGGTCTGCAATACGCATGGCAAAACTGAAAATATCCTCTTGCCCTGTGCTCGGAACTATCACCACGCCTATTTGTGCCTTTCCTGTATCATGTAAAGCACGAATTTTTTGACCAATCGCTTGTTGTTCTTCAACACTGAGGACGTGAGCTTGGTCGATTACTGGCGCATTTAAAGTCGGTAAGGCCCGTATCGACTCGCCCTCTGCCATATCATTCGCAACAAGCGGTTGAGATACAGCATCAGCGCTTTTAGAAGTCACGTTATTGGAGGTCTCTGCTTGCTGATCTTGGATCATCTTTCCAGCGATGACTGTTTCAGTCGCACTATCTGTTGCAGTCGCAACCTCCGCCCACGTTAATGAACTTAGACACAACAGTCCTGATAAAATGAATGCAACCATCCATTGATACGGAAACCGTTTCCCCTGTTGTGCTCCCTTCATTCATTCACCCTCTATTCATAACGACAAGAAACCCGACTTAGTTAAATGATACCGTTGGTGCTTTTTGTGCACTTTGCTCCGCACTAAAGTTCGGTTTGGTGTCCATACCAATCACCTTCGCGGTCATGACTTGTGGGAACTGGCGTGAATAGGAGTTAAAGTCTTGTACCGTAGTAATATAGCGATTACGCGCGACAGCAATACGGTTTTCGGTACCTTCGAGTTGAACCTGTAAATCACGGAATTGCTCATTGGCTTTTAAGTCAGGATAGTTTTCTGAGACTGCAATTAAACGCGACAATGCTCCTGTCATTTGCGCCTGCGCTTCTTGATATTTTTGGAATAATGCAGGGTCTTCTAATACTTCTTTATCGACTTTTAAACCCGCGACATTGGCACGAGCCTGCGTGACTTCGGTTAGGACTTGCTCTTCATGTTTGGCATATCCCTTTACCACATTCACCAAGTTCGGCACCAAATCAGCACGGCGTTGATATTGGTTTTGTACTTCTGACCATGCGGCTGTAACTGCCTCATCTTTGACCTGCAAGGTATTATAACCACAGCCCGATAGGGTTAAGGTGCTCGCAAGGGCAACAACGACAGCAGTTTTTTTCATAAAATTCATTTAGCTATCCTCTTTCTTTTGTATTTATTGCAATAACCTGATTGTAAACACATTTGATTATCCTTTTGTTGCTTTTAGTTAAAGCTTTTAAAAATGAAAAACCGAGTGATCTTGACTCGGTTTTGATTATTCGTTTTTTATGCTTAAACTAAACAACCGCGTGCAACTCCTGCTGAAAACCTTCTAGTTGATAGTCTTCTGCCAAACGGGTTTTCCAGTATTTCAACAGTTCGGCGTAATCAATCTCTGAGGGATGAAAGTTGCTTTTGTAATAGGACAAATATTCAGGCAGCAATTGCACAAACATCTTGGCCAGTAAATACAATCCAAAGAGATTCCCACCCAATTTCGGTACACTCTTTTTAAGGTCTTGTAAAAATAAACAGCTGGCTGAATAAAAAGTTAAACTGGCGAAACCGGTCGTTACACTGCGCATAATTAAACGACGAATCTTGTCATCACCATAGATATCCTGATAGACATCAAACGCCACCGAGCGATGCTCAATTTCTTCAATAGCATGCCAGACCCAAAGTTTAACGGCATCATCATCCAAGGTACTCAATACCTCAGGATGCCTTAAAATATAGCCACCTAAAAGTGCGGTAAAATGCTCAAAAGCGCAGGTGATTGCGAGCTGAATTTTAGGATGCAGGTTTTTCACATAATCATCTTTACGCGCCAACCACGCCTGAAAACGGTCAAGATTATAATCATCACGGCGCCAAGCAGCGTTAAATGCCGTGTGTGCTTGAGAATGCATCGCCTCTTGACCAATAAATGCCGCAATCTGCGCTTGCAGATTTTCATCCTTCACTTGATCACGGACATTGCGCACACTATGCACAAAGAACTGCTCACCGATGGGAAAGGTCGAAGACAATGCTGTCAGCAAATGCGACATGACTGGTGAATTGGCAAAATAATGTCGGCGAATGGCTTTGGGGTTGAATTGCAAACGTCGAATTGTAATACCCTGAGCTTTTGGACGATGTTGATATAATTTTTCTGTCGTCACTTGAGTCATGTCTCTTTCCTAACATTTAACCGAGCGATCTTCAGTATCTGAATTTATCAATGCGACACATATGGCAAAAATGCTTAGTACATTTGCAAATTCATCCATTTTTATCGGACTCTCCACCAGATCTTTTTCGATTTATCCCGAACCACCTCATTCATATCATCTCAGGCAAATAGCGATCATAAAAAAACCCGCCGTAGCGGGTTTTTATGTTGAACGATTTAGATTAAACGTCTAAATAATCCAAAATACCTTCAGCCGCTTGACGACCTTCCCAAATCGCTGTGACAACAAGGTCTGAACCGCGAACCATATCACCACCTGCAAAGATTTTCGGGTTTGAGGTTTGGAATTTATAGGTTTGCTGTTCAGCCGCAACTACACGACCCGAACCATCAAGGTTAATATTCACATTTGTAAACCAATCCGCAGGGCTGGTACGGAAACCAAATGCCAATAAAACAGCATCTGCAGCTAAAATTTCTTCTGAACCCGGAATTGGTTCTGGGCTGCGACGACCACGGCTATCAGGCTCGCCAAGTTGAGTCGTAACCACCTTAACACCTGTAACTTTACCGTTTTCGCCTACAACCTCAATCGGCTGGCGGTTAAACAAGAAGTTCACACCTTCTTCTTTGGCATTTTGCACTTCACGACGTGAACCTGGCATATTTTCTTCATCACGACGGTACGCACAGCTCACCACTTCTGCACCCTGACGGATCGAAGTACGGTTACAGTCCATTGCAGTGTCACCACCACCAAGAACAATCACCTTTTTACCTTCAACACTGATGTACTCGCTTGGGTCTTTTTCCCAACCTTGAGTACGGTTGACATTGGCAATCAAGAAATCGAGTGCATCATAAACACCTTCAAGGTCCTCACCTGCGAAGCCACCTTTCATATAGGTATAAGTACCCATACCCATGAACACCGCATCATATTCTGCAAGCAGTTGATCAATAGTGACATCTGTACCAATTTCAGTATTTAAGCGGAATTCCACGCCCATACCTGTGAAAATTTCACGGCGACGCTTCATTACATCTTTTTCCATTTTAAATTCTGGAATACCAAAGGTTAATAGACCACCAATTTCAGGACGTTTGTCGAATACAACAGGTTTCACCCCGTTACGCACCAAAATATCAGCACAGCCTAGACCTGCGGGGCCCGCGCCAATGATCGCGACTTTTTTATCAGTCCACTTTACATTTGACATATCTGGACGCCAGCCGAGTGCAAAAGCGGTGTCATTGATGTATTTTTCAGCATTACCAATCGTTACTGCGCCAAAACCATCATTTAAGGTACAAGCCCCTTCACATAAACGGTCTTGCGGGCATACGCGACCACACACTTCTGGTAACGTGTTGGTTTGGTGACACAATTCTGCAGCTTGGAAAATACGACCTTCCGCAATTAACTTTAACCAGTTTGGAATGTAGTTATGTACTGGGCATTTCCATTCACAATACGGGTTACCACACCCTAAACAACGGTGGGTTTGGTTTGCTGCCACTTCCGCTGTAAAAGGTTTATAAATTTCCACAAACTCTGCTTTGCGGACCTGAATCTCTTTTTTCTCTGGATCTTGGCGTGCTACATCCAGAAATTGAAAGTCATTGTTTAGGCGCTCTGCCATGTCTCTCTCCGTGGGTAGGTGCAGCCCGTTTATCTCTCGTCTGCACCTGCCTATGTATCAGCAGTAGTGGAATTATTGTGGATCAGCTTGAGTCGTTTTCAACAACGTCTGTAAGTTGGCAGCTTTTGGTTTCACCAACCAGAATTTACGACTGTAGAAATCAAACTCGTTACGGATCTTGTACGCCCAAGCACTACCAGTCTCAGCAATGTGTTCATCTAAGATACGGCTTAAGAACTCTTTATGTTCTTCCATCGACTCAGTCGAGATACGATTCAGCTCAATCAGTTCGTGGTTGTAATGATCAACGAAGTCATTATCAAGGTCAAGAACGTAAGCAAAACCACCTGTCATCCCTGCACCGAAGTTGTGACCTACTTTACCAAGTACAGTCACGATACCACCTGTCATATATTCACAGCAGTGATCGCCCGCACCTTCAATCACAGCAAAGGCACCTGAGTTACGCACTGCGAAACGTTCACCTGCCGTACCCGCCGCGAACAACTTACCACCCGTTGCACCATACAAACAGGTATTACCAATGATTGCGGTTTCTTGGGTTTGGAAAGGTGAACCTTTTGGTGGGAAAATCGACACACGACCACCCGCCATGCCTTTGCCCACGTAGTCGTTCGCATCACCCTCTAAACGAATGTGCAAACCACCCGCATTCCAAACGCCAAGAGATTGGCCCGCAGTACCCACTAAATTCAGCTTAACAGGATGTGCTTCCATGCTGAGGTTGCCATAACGACGCGCAATCTCACCTGAAATACGTGCTCCAATTGAACGATCACAGTTACCAATGCTGAAGTGATATTCACCTGTGGTTCCTGCTTCAATGGCTGGCAACATTTCAGCAATCATTTGCTCAGCCAACAAACCTTTGTCAAACGGTGCATTACCTTCAACTTCACAGTACTGAGCCTTACCTTGTGCAGAAGGATGCGATTCAAGTAATGCGCTCAAATCAAGGTGTGCATGCTTTTCAGTTTCACCTGGAAGCATTTCAAGCAAATCTGTACGACCAATCAAGTCTTTAAGGCTTGAAACACCCAACGCTGCCAACCACTCACGTGTTTCTTCAGCAATAAACGTGAAGAAATTAATGAGCATTTGTGGCTCACCAATATAATGTTCTTGGCGTAAATGATCTTGTTGAGTTGCAACACCCGTTGCACAGTTATTTAGGTGACAAATACGCAGGTATTTACAACCTAAAGCAATCATTGGCGTTGAACCAAAACCAAAGCTTTCTGCACCTAAAATAGCTGCTTTCACCACATCTAGACCTGTTTTCAAACCGCCGTCGGTTTGAACACGAACTTTACCGCGCAGGTCATTGACACGAAGTGCTTGATGCGCTTCAGAAAGACCCAACTCCCAAGGAGAACCCGCATGGTGAATTGAAGACAATGGCGATGCTGCTGTACCACCGTCATAACCTGAAATAGTAATGAAGTCGGCATAAGCTTTTGCCACACCTGCCGCAATAGTACCCACACCCGGCTCAGATACTAATTTCACTGAGACCATCGCTTGAGGATTGACTTGTTTTAAGTCAAAGATCAATTGCGACAAATCTTCAATTGAATAAATATCATGGTGCGGTGGAGGAGAAATTAAGGTCACACCCGGTACTGAATAACGTAAACGTGCAATTAAGCCATTCACTTTACCCCCTGGTAATTGACCACCTTCACCCGGTTTAGCCCCTTGCGCTACCTTAATCTGCAAGACTTCAGCAGAGGTTAAATACGCAGGCGTTACACCAAAACGACCTGAAGCAATCTGTTTGATTTTCGAGTTACGAATGGTGCCATAACGCGCTGGATCTTCACCGCCCTCACCAGAGTTTGAACGACCACCAATGGTGTTCATCGCTATCGCTATCGCTTCGTGTGCTTCTGGAGACAATGCCCCCAAAGACATGCCAGCAGAGTCAAAGCGCGGTAAAATCGCTTCTACAGACTCGACTTGATCTAGAGCAATCGAGTTGTCTGTTTTTAACTTTAACAAATCGCGAATTGTCGCCACTGGGCGGTTATTCACCAGTTCAGCATATTCTTTAAAATCGGCATATTGACCAGAACGCACTGATTTATGCAGAGCATTGATCACATCTGGGTTGAATGCATGGTATTCCTTGTCAAAGACAAATTTCAGCAAACCACCTTGATCAATTGGTTTACGTGTTTTCCATGCAGTTTCAGCCAATTTCTTCTGATCATTTTCCAGATCAACAAAGGTTGCACCTTTGATACGGCTCGGTACACCAGTGAAGCATTTTGAAACCACTTCTTCAGACAGACCCACCGCTTCAAATAGTTGACCACCACGGTAAGAGGCAACCGTAGAAATCCCCATTTTTGAAAGCACTTTTAACAAGCCCTTTTCAATGCCTTTACGGAAATTCACTTGTGCTTGGATTGGGTCACCCAATAGCTCACCTTTTGCAACCAAGTCATTGATCACATCATAAGCAAGGTAAGGATAAATTGCTGTCGCACCAAAGCCTAGAATAACCGCAAATTGATGCGGATCACGTGCCAATGCTGTTTCGACAATAATATTGGCATCCGTACGCAAACCGACATTAATTAAGTAGTGATGCACAGCACCTGTTGCCATTAACGCATTTGCAGGTAAGAAACCTTGGCGGATTTTCTTGTCAGACAACACCAATAAGGTTTTACCGTCACGAATTGCCTGTGCTGCTTCTTCACAGATACGCGCAATCGCTGCTTCTAGACCTTCAGATTCAGCATAATTTAAATCAATATCTGCAATTTCATAGCCTGTACGACCTAACGTACGGATTTGATGCATTTTTGAATTTGACAACACTGGACTTGAAATAATCAAACGATCTGCATGCTCAGGACCTTGTTCAAAGACGTTCTGTTCACGCCCCAAACAAGTTTCCAATGACATCACAATTGATTCACGCAATGGGTCGATTGGTGGGTTGGTGACCTGAGCAAACTGTTGACGGAAGTAGTCCGACACATGACGTACTTGGCGAGACAAAACTGCCATTGGCGTATCATCACCCATTGAACCTACTGCTTCCTGACCGCTTTCAGCGATTGGACGAAGCAATTGATCACGCTCTTCAAAGGTCACCATAAACATTTTTTGTGATGCTTTCAGGTCATCACCTTTTAAGCCTTGATCACATAAATATTCTTCTAGCTCTGGACTACCTTGTACACGAACTGAGTTTTCACGTAACCATTCCCGATATGGACGCATTTTTTTCAAATGCGTGCTGACATCTTTAGTATCGAGCATTTTACCTGTGAAGGTATCAATCACTAAGATTTGACCTGGACCAACACGACCTTTAGAAATCACATCTTCAGGCTCGTAACCCCATACACCAATTTCAGATGCCAGTGTGATGTAACCATTTTTGGTAATCACCCAACGTGCTGGACGTAAACCATTACGGTCCAACATACAAATTGCATGACGACCATCTTGGATCACGAGACCAGCAGGACCATCCCACGCTTCCATGTGCTTCGAGTTAAACTCATAGAATGCACGTAAATCGGCATCTAAAGTTTCAACGTTCTGCCATGCTGGCGGAACCAACATACGCAATGCACGGAACAAATCCATACCGCCACCCACAAGAATTTCAAGCATGTTATCTAAGCTTGAAGAATCTGAACCAGTACGGTTCACAATTGGGTTGAGTTCAGTTAAACCTGGCAATAATGGGTTTTCAAACTTCGGCGTACGCGCCATCGCCCAGTTACGGTTCGCAGTAATGGTATTAATTTCACCATTATGCGCCAGATAACGGAATGGCTGAGCCAGAGGCCAACGCGGTAAAGTATTGGTCGAGAAACGTTGGTGGAACACCACAATATGCGACTCAAGACGTGGATCTGCCAAATCTGTATAGAAGTCAGCAATCGCTTCAGGCATCATCAAGCCTTTATAGCTAATCACTGTTGAACATAATGTAGTCACATAAAATGATGAGTCATTGCTGAGCTGCTGTTCTGCACGGCGACGTGCCAAGAAGAGTTTACGGTTAAACTCAACTTCAGAGACACCCATTGGGCAGTTCACAATAATTTGTTCAAATGCAGGAAGTGACTGCATCGCAATCGAACCCAAAGCATCGTTATTGGTCGGGACTACACGCCACGCCAAGACTCGACAGCCTTCAGATTCAATTTCTTTATTTAGAATTTGTTTCGCATGTGCTGCAATTGCTGGATCGAGGCTTAAAAACACCGTACCGACAGCAAAAACTTCACTGAGTGTAATATCACTGAGTTTTTTCGCTTCTTCGCGGAAAAACTGTTTTGGCATTGCTAAGAGTAAACCGCAACCATCCCCTGTCTTACCATCTGCAGCAATACCACCACGGTGGGTCATACAGCTCAGACTATGCATAGCAGTCTTCACAAGGTCATGGCTTGCATCACCCTGCATATGGGCAATTAAACCAAAACCACAGTTATCTTTAAACTCATCCGGTTGGTATAAACCTTGAGCGGGAGCTACAGTATTAGGCGATGGCATGTGCATAGCGTACCCTTCTTTCTACAGGCCCTGTCGGGCGTCTAACAATCTAATTACTTCTTGCCGATTCGTTCAATTGACTCATATTCAGATTCTGATTGAAGTACAGCATTTTTTCCTCATACCCAAGATAGACTGATTTTCATCTTTATGCATGTCTTAATTGAAAAAATGTATGCAACAGTCACGCACTTTTTTAAGGCGCCTGATCGCTACTATTTCGCTCATAAATCGAATCTTTTTTGCGCCAAAACAGTGACATCAACTCAATTCATGCACCATTAAAGCAAATTTTATGCCAATAATTTAATACAAGCATTAAACACCTTAGTTTTCTTAGGTTTATGTTTTTTACTGTAAATTAAGCTCAAGATTTGGCTAATTAATCGCACCAAATTAATGCAATATAAGGGTTGCGAAACTTTTTTGCTCCATAATGACCCAATTTTAATTAAATGGATCGGTCACTTCTGGCTCAATTATTTTATTTTGCGACGCACCATCCACCGCACTTTGCGACTTCTGCACATCAACCACATTGCCTTCTGCATCTCGACGAGTAACCGTCGTTGTGGTAGTAGACTGGTTATTTTGCGTAGCAACACGTGCTGCCTGTTGACGTGCTGCTATGGTTGCTTCATCAATTACAGGTACAGCGGCTGGTTTCAATTGTACTGCATAGAGTTTATTACTCAATCCAAGCTCATCAGCCCCCATGTCATTGACATACCCTGCATAGCTTTCAATTTTTTCGACTTTGGGTTGTACCGATTTTGGTAAAATTAGCTTTAATTCACTCAGCGCATTTTTCGCTTCGCTCACATTTTTATAAACCCCATAGAGCAGAACATATTGTTCGATCTGGTTTTCACCCGTCAACCTTAAGTAACTAAAAGCTTGACGATCAGATTGCCTTTGCAAAAAACGCTTAATAATCGCTTCTTCTGATACTCGAAACAGTTCAATTGTGCTGTTCTTTTTATTTTCCTGAATGAATTTGCTGCCACGAAATTCAGCCTCATGTTGTGCAACTACGGCTACACGGGTGGTCATATCCAAAGGCTTTACTTCATCAATGAATGAGCCTAAATGTGCGGTTGTCGCGACTTTCTCTGGTTGAATTTGCAGCTCAACTTCTGATTCTGCTTTCTTCTCCACCTCAACCACAGTTTTTTGATCTGTGATTGCCCAAAAAACCAAAGCGCCAAACAAGCACGCTCCTCCGAATGCAAGCCAAATATAATTTTGCTTTGTCTGCCACTTGGTTCGAAGGGTTGTTGCCATAGTAAGGTTATGCCTGTTCTTGGTTGGCTAAAATCGCCTGTTTCATCAATTCTACATCAAACGCTCTCGTAATGATGGCCTGTCCAACAGCTTGCATCAAGACTAAGCGAAGTTGCCCATTAAGTACTTTTTTGTCATGTGCCATATATGCCAAGAAGTCATCAAGGGGAATCTGCGGACATACTATCGGTAAATTTGCACGTTGAATGATATTTTTTGTACGTAGTACATCTTCGGCACTGATCCAACCCATACGCTGAGAGAGATCCGCCGCCATCACCATACCTGTCGCAACCGCCTCACCATGTAACCATTCACCATAGCCCAGATAAGATTCAATCGCATGACCAAAGGTGTGCCCTAGGTTCAATAAAGCTCTTTCGCCTTGCTCTTTTTCATCATTTGCAACGATACGGGCTTTATGTGCGCAAGAACGATACACAGCTTCTGCCAGTGCAGCTTCATCGCCCTGCACCAACGCATCCATATGCTGTTCTAGCCAGATGAGAAAATCAGCATCCCCTAAAAGCGCATACTTAATGACTTCAGCCAAACCCGCAGATAGCTCACGTGGTGGTAATGTTTTAAGCTGAGACATATCTGCCAAAACCACTTGGGGCTGTTGGAAAGCCCCAATCATGTTTTTACCGAGTGGATGATTAATCCCTGTTTTTCCACCTACACTGGAATCGACTTGCGAAAGAAGTGTGGTTGGCACCTGAATAAAGTAAACTCCGCGCTGAAAACATGCCGACGCAAAACCAGCCATATCCCCGATCACACCGCCACCCAAAGCTAAAACCGTACAATCACGATTAAAGCCTGACTCTAGTAATGCATCAAAAATCAGGTTCAAGTGCTCAATGTTCTTATATTTTTCACCATCAGGCAAAATACAGGTTGCTACTGTTTTTCCCAACGCTTCAATCGCTGTAACATAACGGTCTAAATATAACGGCGCAACAGTCTCATTACTCACAATCATCACTTGTCGACCGTGAATATAAGGCTCAAGCAAGGCTTTCGGATCTAGATCACTACCAATAAAAATCGGATAACGGCGTTCGCCAAGTTCAACATATAAGGTTTGCATGGATCAAATCACTTCAAAACTGAATCAAAATTACTTTACAAGAATCAAGCTTAAAATACGCTGCGCAAGATCACGAGCAGCCCCTTGATTAGTCTCTATAATATAGTGTGCAACTTCACGGTATAAAGGATCACGAACGTTCAACAAGTCACGTAACTTTTGTTCTGGATTCTCCACTTGAAGCAGTGGGCGATTTTTATCACGATAGGTTCGCTGCAGTTGAATTTCTACAGGAGTATAAAGATAAACAACAATACCACGTTGTTTTAAAAATGCGCGATTGGAAGCCTGAGTTACTGCCCCACCCCCTGTGGCCAAGACCAAATTAGGTCGAGACGTTAACTCATCTATAACAACTGTTTCACGACTACGAAAACCCAGTTCACCTTCTTTTTCAAAGATCCATGGAATCGTTGCCCCTGTTTTGCGTTCAATCTCATGATCACTATCAAGAAACTCTCGCCCTAACAGTTCAGCTAAATGTCGTCCTACAGTTGTTTTTCCTGCCCCCATAGGCCCTACCAAATAAATATTTGGTAGGGTTTCAAACTCTTTGCTTGGCAAGGAGTCACCTTTTAGATTTGTTCAAATTGAAAATATATTAATGATTTCTTGAAACAGTGTCATTAACAATTCGTGGTGTCACAAAAATCAATAGCTCAGTTTGTATCGTGGTTTTAGTACTACTCTTGAATAAATTACCCACTACTGGTAAATCCCCAAAGAATGGCACTTTTTGATAGTCACTACGCTTTGTGTCATCAAAAATACCACCAAGCACCACAGTTTCGCCATCATCTACAAGTACGTTAGTTTGCAATTCACTGGTGTCAATTGCAAGACCGTCGTTGGTAATATCACCAACCGAGTCTTTTTCCACCAACAATGCCATCTGAACTTTACCATCAGGGGTAATACTTGGCGTAACTTCTAATTTTAAATTAGCTGCGCGGAACTCAGTTACCAATCCTTCCGTTGCACTCCACGTTTGATATGGAATTTCTGTACCCCTTAAAATATAGGCTTTTTGTTTATCCCCTGTCAGTACTTTCGGTGCAGACAAAACCTCACCATGTCCATCTGCCTGTAGTGCCGTTAATTCGAGATTCAACATATAATCAGAAATTTTTAATAGACCAAAGCTAAAAGTTCCAGCTGTTGATGTTGTTAAATCTACACCTAAATCAAAACTTGGCTGATAATCTCCGCCCCAAGTTGTAGTACCAAGCTTCTCTGCACTCCACTTAATCCCCAACTCACGAGAAAAATCTGTAGTCGCAGTCACAATACGGGCTTCCACCATCACCTGCTTTACCGCCACATCAAGCAAATCAATCATACGGCGAATTTTATCAATATTCTGTTGCGTATCATTGATAATTAAAGTGTTGGTACGAGAATCAGAAACAGCACTACCACGAGCACTTAACAAACTTTCCAACGCCAAAGAATCTGTACCTGCCGTACGGTTTGCTACGCTTCCTTTGCCATCACGAGAATCTTCTAACAGTTTCAACACATCTGCTGCTTTTGCATAGCTTAGTTGAATATAATCTGTTTGAATCGGTGCAAGTTTAAGGTTCTGTGCAATGGCTTTCGCTTCATCTTCCTCAGATTTAATCAATTCGGCTACAGGCGCAATCCAAATTACATTACCATTACGTCGCTTATCCAAATTCTTGGTTTTCATAATGATGTCAAGTGCCTGATCCCAAGGTACATCCTTCAGGCGTAAGGTAATATTGCCTTGTACCGTATCCGAGGCCACCATATTAATGCCCGTAAAATCAGCCAATAGCTGTAGCACACGTCGCACTTCAATATCTTGAAAATCTAAAGAGATCTTTTTACCTGTATATGCACTTGGCGCTTTCGGTTTCAGAGGGTTCTTATCTTCAGGACGCTTCAAACTAATCGTAAGCTTATCTTCTGCTTGATAAGCCATATATTCAAAACTGCCATTAGATTGAATCGTAATCAATCCATTTGAACCATCATTTTGAGCATCAATCGTTGAGACAGGCGTTGCAAAATCGTTCACATTCAAACGACGTGATAAATGCGCAGGAATTTTATTCCCCAAAACGCGCACCACAATTTTACTGCCTTGTTGCTTCACATCGACAGGAGTGTTATTACCTTTTAAATCAATAACAACTTGACCTTCACCGTCTGAACCGCGTTGAAAGCCAATATTTGAAATCCCTTGTTCATAGCGTGGTGCTGCTATAGGCGTTGCTGCAGTCGGATTTGCCGAATTAATCTTTAAAATAAAAGTATTACCTTCAACTCGTGTCGTAAATGCACCCGCATCTGCCAAGTTCACTGTTAAACGCGAACGTTGCGCATCTGAAGTTACATCTACTGAACTTGCCTCAGTCGTTGCAACTGCAATGCTACCTTGCTTCAAATTTTGTTGTGCTTTATCAAAGTCTAATACCAGTCGAGATGGCTGTTCTAGTTGATATGCTTGTGGTTGGGGTGGCAATCCGTTAAACATGACACGAATTTCGGTTCCCTGTCCTGGAATTTGCATCGGGACAATATTGGTAATACTCACTTGCGCATTTGCAACCTGCATGACCGCTATTGCAATTGCACCCATTGAAAACTGACGGAACATATGGTTCATCGTATTGCCATCCCCAAATATAGAATCTCTAACACTATTTTTCATTTTTATTCCTTTTCCTTTTTTAAGGCGTCGGCCCAATTAACACTAGGCTTCTTGGGCGCTCGACATAACCCTCACGCCCATCTGGAATAATTTCAACCAAATCAATCTGCGTTGCGGTGATATTGATCACGCGACCATGATTCATCCCCAAATAACTTCCACGTTGTACACGCTCAATTTCCCCATCTGGCGTTTGAATCAGCGCCAAAATTTGTCCATTTTGACCACGCATACTTCCCTTCATATTGAGCGTTTCAATCGCATAACTTTCTAAAGGCTGTAATTGACGAGACAAATTTGGATAAACCCGCTTTCCAGCCATAATTTTCAATTCAGCAGCCAAAGAGCTTGGCATAAATGGACTCTTTAATTGATGTGCAGCATAATTAAACGTAGGCACTGGAGGAAAGCTTGGCGCAGGATCAATCGCTAAAGGAGGTTGATTGCGAATTTCTGCCATTTGCATATTGACCGCATCGATACGTGAGTCACAACCAACAACAAATAGCCCTATGCAGAGACTCAGGAAGAGTTTTTGATATTTCATTACTTAGTACCTCCTGCGTCAGCTTTCGCATCATTCTTTGCTACTTTCTTATCATTTTTTTTAGCCTTTACATCTACATCTGTAGTTTCTGTCGCTCCTACATAACGATAGGTTTTAGCTTTTACACTATATGAAATTTGCGGAATATCGGTCTTTTTATCATTAACACTTGATGCCGAGATATCAAAATCATGCAAAGTCACAATACGAGGTAAAGCAGCGATCCCACTAACAAATGAGCCAAAGGAATGATAATCACCCGTCGCTTCAATTGAGATCGGTTGTTCTATAAAGAATTCTTGGCGAACTTCAGGCTCTAAACGAATATTTTTAAATTTAAGACCTGAATTTACACCACTGACATTAATATCTTCGACCAAACCTGGGATTTCGGTTTCTTTCGGCAGTTGTTCTAACTGCTGATTGAAATTCGCTTCCATCTCCTGAAGCTGTGCTTGATATTGTTGTAAATTACGTAATTTTGAATCTTTTTCGCGAAATTCATTCAGTAAATTTTGCTCTTGTGCTCGCGCATTAGATATTGCATCAAGTTTAGGCTTGATCGCAACAAAATAACCAAAAGCACAAATCAGTAAAATAATAAAAATCCAGCAAGTCAGCTTGACTGAGAATGGCCAACTTCCATAATTATTCGGATCCAGCGTGTTAAACTGCTGAAAAAACTTATCAACAGTCATCTTTTTCTTTGGCGCAGCATGGCTTTCTGGTGTTAATTCTTCAAATTCATCGCGACTCATTGTGCTGCCCCCGCTGTTGAATTATTCACTGCATTTGCCTGTTCTGGTGCGGTTTCATCGGTTGCAACTGGCTGAGCAATCTCACCCAAATCTGCTGTAACCACAAATGTGCCATACCCCTCTTCCACACGTGGCACAATTGAACTTGGCGCCTTATCTTTCTTCTCATCAACAGCCAAGAACGAATTCATGAATGCATTTCGATACCAAGCAGACGCCTCTAGGTTACGTAAGAATTCAGCCACCGTATTTGGACTTTCAGCCTTGCCCTCAATGGTGAATTTATCCCCAGTACGAGAAAATTTAGTAATATACATATTACTTGGGGTGACACGTACCATTTCATCGACTAAGCGAACTGCTACAGGGCGTTGACCTTGTAAACCTTGAATCAACTTCATTCGCTCTACAATTGCATTACGCTGTTCTTGTAGACCTTCCAATGACTTTAATTGCACATCTAAGTTTTGATTAGTACTCATCACCAACTGATTGGCTTGCTCTTGGTCTTCAAGTTTTTGACCATAATAAAACCAAGCTAAGGCAACGGCTAAAACCCCAACAAATGCGGCCCCAATACAGTAAGCAATAAATTCTTTTTTTCGTTTCTCTCTTAACGCATCACGCCAAGGGAGTAAATTTATTTTTGCCATTAATCAAAACTCCTCAATGCCAATCCACATGCCACCATGAGTGATGAAGCATCATTTTCAATTTTTTTAATGTCGATTTGTGGAGAAAAGCCCATCTGTAAAAATGGGTTGGCAATGGTGACCCGATAACCTAATTTTTGTTGTAATAATTTCGCCAGTCCTGGGATATTGGCATTCCCCCCTGCCAATAAAATATGGTCGATCTCATTGAATTGAGAAGATGAAAAGAAGAACTGTAAAGAACGTGCAGCTTGCTGTACCACAGCCTCAAGAAAAGGCTCAAGTACTTCAATGTCATAATCATCAGGTAATGTACGACTTTTTTTGGCGCGCCCAGCTTCTTCAAAAGACAAACCATAACGGTTTTGAATTTCTTGGGTCAATTGTTTCCCCCCGAAGACCTGCTCACGCGTATAAATCACTTTATTGTTTCGCATGACAGAGAGAGTGGTCATGGTATGACCAATATCTAAAATACCAACTGTATTCACACCCATCGGTAGAGTGTCAGAAAAGACCTTAAATGCATTTTCTATGGCAAAACTTTCAACATCGGCAATCTTCGGTGTCAAACCCGCAAGCTCTAATGCTTCAGCACGTGCTTCAACATTCTCAATGCGTGTTGCAACAAGGAGTACATTGACACGATTGGGATTGGCCAAACGGTCTGGAAGGACTTCAAAGTCCAAACTCGCTTCATCTAATGGGAATGGAATATATTGCTCAGCATCATCACGAATCTGAATTTCACGTTCGTCATCGTTCATATCGGCATCCATTTCAATGATTTTAGTAATCACCATGGAAGTCGGAACTGCCAGTGCTACATCTGTCGATTGAACATTGGCCAAATTTACCGCACGCTCAAGGGCATCACCAACTGCTTCTGGATTCAATATATTTTTTTCGACCACACTTCCTTCTGGTAAAGGGACAAGTGCATAGCTCTCCACCCAATACCGATTGTTCTTAACAGAAAGTTCCAATACCTTAACAGAAGTCGAACTAATATCTACTCCTATTAACCCCTTACTTGGCTTACGATATAACCTGAGCACAGTATCATTCCTATTATTTTTTTATCCCCAAAAAAAGTAACCCACTAATTAGTCTGCGTCTATAATTTTATACGGATACAATAACTCATCTAACATTCCGTATGTGTACAGGATATACTGACCGCTAATTAGTTTGCCATTAGCTCTTATTAAAACTTACTTGTTATGAAAAAGCTATCTTGTTCGGGCCGTGTTCATCCATTTTTTTTGATCATTATTATAATGTTGGTCTCAATTCCAATGGGTTTTTATGGCATGTATCTCTATATTGCCCCATCTTTGCCGCAAATGACAACTCTAAAAAAGGCGCCATTACTAAAACCTTTACAAGTTTATAGTGCGGATAACCAACTCATTTCGGAATACGGTGGCAAGCTCTCTGTACCCGTAGATTACGATCAGATCCCGCAAAGTTTTATTCATGCCTTTTTAGCGGCGGAAGATTCTTCTTTTTTTGAGCATAGTGGTATCAGTTTTAAAGGTTTAGGACGTGCAGTCAGTGAAAGTATTACTGGCTCAAACGTCCAAACGGGTGGCTCGACCATCACCATGCAAGTGGCCAAAAACTATTATCTCAGTCCCGAGCGTACATTAAAACGTAAATTGACTGAGGTTTTTCTAGCCCGAAAAATTGAACAAAATTTGACGAAAGAGGAAATCTTAACCCTCTATGTCAACAAGATTTTCTTGGGTAAAAATGCCTACGGTATCGCTGCCGCAGCTAAAATTTACTACAACAAAAGCTTAGACCAACTCAGCATTGCACAAATGGCGATGATTGCAGGCCTGCCTAAAGCGCCCTCGAAATACAATCCAGTGGTCAACCCCGAACGTGCGTTAGAACGTCGTAACTGGATTTTGGGTCGCATGCTCCAGCTCGGCTACATCAATCAAAGCCAATATGAAAAAGGCATTGCAGAACCGATTAACCTCGATATGCCTGATCGTGGGGTAAGCAATCGATTTCCCTACATCGGTGAAATGGTCCGCAGCGAACTGATTGAAAAGTTCGGCGAGCATGCCATTGACTCTGGTTATAAGGTCTACACCACCATCAACAGTGAACGCCAAGCCTATGCTGAACAAGCGGTACAAGATGGTTTAGAAGCCTATGACCGTCGTCATGGCTGGCGTGGTGCAGAAGCTCATGACAAACCCTTAAGTAGTTTTAGTGCGTTTGCCAACACCTTCCCTGCTGAAGTCACCCGTGTCAATCAAAATAGTTTTGATGCCTTAATGCAAGATGGCTCAACGGTGACCGTGCCATGGTCTGGCATGTCTTGGACACGCCCTTATCGCAATGCGAATGCGGTAGGCGGTGCACCATCAAGAGCATCCCAAATTGTTAAAGTGAAAGACATTGTACGTCTGCGCCCCAATGACAACAAAACCTCATGGGCTTTGGTACAACTACCTAAAGTTCAGGGCCAGCTGATTGCACTTAATCCAAATAATGGTGCTGTAGAAGCACTGGTTGGTGGTTATAATTTTTATCAATCTAAATTTAATCGAACCACACAAGGTTGGCGCCAACCAGGTTCAATTATTAAACCCTTTGTTTACGCACTCGCTTTAGAACGCGGTATGACACCGTATAGCATGGTCAATGACAGTCCGATCACTATCGGGAAATGGTCACCGCGCAATGCCGATGGTCGCTATTTAGGCATGATTCCACTGCGTCGTGCACTATATTTATCGCGTAACACTGTGTCTGTTCGACTCCTGCAAACTGTGGGCATTGAAAGAACACGCCAATTGTTCATGGACTTCGGCTTAACCGATGAACAGATTCCGCGTAACTACACCATTGCGCTCGGAACACCTCAAGTTTTACCAATTCAAATGGCCACTGGATACTCTGCCTTTGCCAATGGCGGCTATCGCATTCAACCACACTTTATCAACCGTATTGAAGATGCGTATGGCAACATCATTTATCAGAACAATCCTGAATATGCATGTATCAGTTGTATTTCTCAACAAGAATCAAAGCCTCAATCTGCTGACACCATCACACCTGATGATGAAGTGATTGAAGTCACCAACCAAGAGCTGAACCCTGTTGAAAAATCAGCGAATCCAGTGGAGATCAATAGTGACTATCGCCAAGCACAACGTATTTTAAAATCCAGCTCTGCTTATGATATGGCCAATATTTTAAAAGACGTGATTCAACATGGTACAGGTCGTGCTGCTCTACGCATTGGGCGGGATGATTTAGGGGGGAAAACAGGAACCACCAATGATGCGAAAGATGCTTGGTTTGCAGGCTTTAATAGTAAATTGGTAACTGTGGCATGGGTCGGTTTCGATCAACCGACGACTTTAGGACGCCGTGAATACGGTGGTGTAGCTGCCTTGCCAATTTGGACAGACTTTATGGCTAAAGCCTTACAAGGTACACCTTCTTCTTGGGTTCAACTGGACGCCAAAGCCAAAGCACCAGTTCAGCGCCATCAAAAAGGAGCTGTTCAAAGTAATTTAGGCCCGACCCCGCCTTTAGCACAGCCCTTGTATCGACCTGCACCAGTGGTGGTGCCGCGTTCTCCTGAACGAGACTTTGATGATTTACCGGGTGAAGAGGAAACACTGGTTCCACAGAACAGTGCTCCGCCAACCATGCAAACGCCACCCAAAGAACAACCCAAACCGAAAGCCGATGCACTCGATCATTTGATTGATCAAGTCCAATAATAAAAATGCCCGCAGATTAGATTGCGGGCTTTTTTATACTCATGCTTTTTTCTGAAACAGTAAAATTTGATACTGGGCGTGTAACTCAAAAGCTGTTTGCGCCTCCAAAGCTTCACGGCGCTCTGATTTTGCCTTATAGGCATAAGGCGTCATCGCAATCAGGTTTTTTAAGTCCTGCTGATTAAGCTTAAATTCAGCATCAACCACATCATCACTCACCAAGTCAAACACATCACTCAACTGTTCTACAAATTTGCTTGGTTCATGCGGCTTGACCTCTTCAAACAAGGCCTCACGCATTGCATATAGATGCTGAGACGCAGGCGTCACCACCAACAAGTATCCTTGTGGCTTGAGCACCCTTAAAATTTCCTGTTTTGGAATCGGACTAAATAAACTGCTACATAAATCAATTGACTGATCCAGTACAGGTAAGGTCGCCCCAGTACCCACCACCCACGTGATATTTTTATTGATTTTCGCAGCCACTTGCACTGCATTTTTCGCAATATCAACACCAACACATTGCAGCACTTCTGCCTGCATCGCGTCTGTGTAATAACCTTCACCACAACCAATATCCAGTAAGTTTTCAATCCGAAGCTCGCGTACTTTGTTCACCACGGCTTGCTGTAAAGGTGCATAATACCCTGCACTTAAAAATGCACGGCGTGCTTGTACAGACGCTGGTGTATCCCCCGGGTTCTTACTGTGCTTGTGTTGTACGACATGCAGATTGACGTAGCCTTGTTTTGCCACATCATAACTATGTGAATTCGCACAGCGCCATGTTCTTTCGTTTAAAGTTAAAGCCTCACGACACACAGGACACATGAGCAGATTCATTATTTTCTCCAAGACATTACCTCAGGCATAAAAAAAGCCGGCAAATGCCGACTGTTTTCATCCTTTTGCTTAGCGCAATTTTAAGGTCATTAGCCCTAAAACTACCAGCATAATTGTGATAATCCAGAAGCGAATCACCACTTGAGTTTCACGCCAGCCTTTTTTCTCATAATGATGGTGTAAAGGTGCCATCAGAAATACCCGCTTATTGCGCATTCTGAGTGAACCAATTTGTAAGAAGACTGAAATGGCTTCCACCAAGAACACACCAGCCATAATGGCAAAGACAATTTCCTGACGAACCATTACAGCGATTGTACCGAGCATTGCACCCAATGATAATGCACCCACATCACCCATGAAGACCTGTGCAGGATGTGCATTAAACCAAAGGAAAGCTAAACCTGCACCAATCATCGCAGCACAAATCACTACCAACTCTGAAGCAAAGCGCACATAAGGAATATGTAAATAATTGGCAAACCGCACATCGCCAGCCAAATAAGCAAATACCCCCAGACCCGCAGCAACCAACACCACGGGCATAATTGCTAAACCGTCCAAACCATCAGTGAGGTTTACAGCATTAGAAGCACCATTAATCACCAAATAGGTGAAAATGATGAAACCAATCCCCAGTGGAATCACCGACAAAGGAATACTTAAATCTTTAAAAAACGGGATCAGCAAATCCAGCATATTTGCAGTATGCACAGGATTGGTCTGTTGCTGTGCAATCACATACAGTGCAATACCTGCCCCTAATGACGCAACTGATGTCCAAAAGAATTTTTTACGTGCAGGTAAACCCGCATTGTCTTTATAGCGAATCTTGATCCAGTCATCAGCCCAACCCACGGCACCAAAAATCACCATCACTGCCAAGACGATCCACACATACGGATTGGATAAATCTGCCCACAACAGTGTTGAAATACCAATCGACATTAAAATCAACACACCACCCATAGTTGGTGTGCCCATTTTTTTGGCATGATTTTCAGGAGCATATGAACTCACGGCTTGACCATATTTGAGTGCTTGCAACTTGCGAATCATCACAGGACCGAGCACTAGACCAATGGTCAGTGCGGTTAAAACACTGAGCAAAGAACGCAATGTCAAATAACGAACCACCTGAAACGAGCTATGGTAGCCCGCCAGTTGTTCAAATAACCATAACAACATTTAGAGTTTCTCCATCAAATCAGCCATCAACGTTTCCATATGGGTATAACGAGAACCTTTAAAGAGGAAACTCATTGACTGGGGTTGATGTGTTTCAATTAAACTATGTAAAAAAGGCAATGCCTGCTCTTGAGTTAAAAAAGCCTGCATTTTTTTACCATATTGAGTGCTGCGTGCACCTTCTTGTGCAGCAGGTGCAAACTCACCTACAGCAACGACGAAATTCAGCCCTTTCACCGAAACCAAATCACGTCCCAACATATAGTGTTGCTGTGCCGCAGCACTGCCTAGCTCACCGATATCACCCGTCACCATCACACGAATACCATCTTGCTGTGCAAGTACTTCGGCAGCGGCACGCATAGAGGTTGGATTGGCATTATAGGTATCATCAATAAACAGATGCGCACCCTGTTGAATAAAGTTTAAACGCCCCTTCGCCCCGACCGCTTGCTCTAAACCCAGTACAATATCATCTAAAGCAATACCAATTGCCAAGGCAAAAGCGGCCGCAGCAGTTGCATTTTGAACATTATGTTCCCCAGCAAACGGTAAATCTACCTGACGCACCCCTTGAGGTGTGTTTAGGCTAAAGGTTGCCGATTGTGCATGTAATTCAATCTCAGTGGCAAAAATGTCACCACCTTGACCAAAACTGAGCACCTGTTCAGTTTGTACAGCTTGGCGAATGCTATCGGCAAAGTCATCGGCCGCAGGAACAATCGCTGTACCATTTGCAGTAATATGCGCATAAATCTCAGACTTGGCACGGCAGATACCATCGCGTCCACCGAATTCACCCAAGTGTGCTGTACCAATATTGATAATGCCTGCAACCAAAGGTTGGACCAAGTTCGAAGTATAATCAATTTCACCTTGATGACTTGCCCCTAGCTCCATCACCGCATATTGATGTTCAGGACGAAGCTCAAGCAACATGACTGGTACACCCAAGTCATTATTCAGATTGCCTCGTGTCACCAAAGTGGGTGCTATACGTGACAAAATACTGCCTAGCATTTCTTTGGTGGTGGTCTTACCACTACTGCCCGTCAGCGCAATCACTTTTAACTGTGGATACTGTGCACGGCGGTAAGCTCCTAGCTGCCCCAGTGCCAAACGCGTATCAGGTACCACCAACTGGCAAATCTCTGCATCAATAGGCTGGCTCACAATGGCAACTTGGCAACCTTGTTCAGTAACATGTGCAATAAAAGTATGCGCATCAAAACGCTCACCTTTGAGTGCCAAAAATGCATCACCCGCTTCTGCATGACGTGAATCCGTCAAAATGCGCTTAATCTCCGTATTGGGTGCTTTGTCGTTCAACCAATAACCTTGGGTTGCTTCGACCAATTGTGCTGCTGTCCATGGCATTAAAGGCACTGTGCTTGTTGTAGAGGTATGCATACGACTTCCTTAGTGTGCAGGGTAAGCAGAATCTGTAGTGTGGGTTTGGGTATCAATGGCTGACTGGACTTCAACGACATCATCAAACCAATGGCGTACCCCCTCTATTTCTTGATAATTTTCATGACCCTTGCCTGCAATAACCACAATATCACCCGCTTTGGCATGCTGAACGGCAAATTTAATTGCCTCACGACGATCACGGATTTCATGCACCACGCAATCTGCAAAATCAATGCCTGCTTTCATATCTGAAAAAATTTGCTCAGGATCTTCGGTACGTGGATTATCTGAAGTTAACATCACCACATCTGCCCCATTTAATGCAGCTTGGGTCATGAGTGGGCGTTTACCGCGATCACGGTCTCCACCACAGCCAAATACTGCCCAAAGCTGGTGTTCTACATGACGCTTCAACGTGCTTAAAACTTGCACCAGAGCATCAGGCGTATGTGCATAATCAACTACAAACAAGCGCGCATCATCACGAATCACTTGCATACGGCCTGGTGCACCTTTGAGCTGTGCTGTTGTTGCAACAACAGTGGTCAGATCGAACCCTGCTTGTTCCACCACAATTAAACTTGCGACCAAATTTTCAATATTAAAATGACCGAGTAATGGGTTTTGTATGTGATATTCAGCATATTCCGTACACAAGCTAAAATTTGCACCTGTCAGGCTATATTGAATATTCTTCACCTGATAATCGGCAGGCTGGGTAGTTGAGTAAGTCAATATTTTTGGTTGAGCTGGATTATTTTGCGCGGCTTGCATCATGACCCCAGCGTGCTCATCATCCAGATTGATCACAGCGACCTTCAATGACGGAAATTGAAACAAGCGAGATTTGGCTTCGGCATAAGCCTCAAGTGTGCCGTGATAGTCCAAATGATCACGACTTAAATTGCTATAGGCTGCAATTTCAATTTCACAACCCGCTAAACGGCCTTGCTCTAAACCATGTGAAGAAGCCTCAATAGAAGCAAATTCCGCACCTTGAGTCGCATAGGTATATAGCGCATTTTGTAAATGCACAGCATCTAATGTGGTATGTGAAGAGGCTTCTAGATTCGGCAAAATACCATTGCCTGTGGTTCCCATCACCGCACATGATTTACCTTGGAGCATCAACAGTTCTGCAACCAAACGAGAAATCGTGGTTTTACCATTGGTTCCCGTGACCGCTAAAATCCGCGCAGGCGTAAAAGGATGACACGTCAACAAATATCGTTTCTGCCACTCTCCCATGAGGTGACGCACATTCGGCACTACAATGCTGTTTTCAAGCCCGAGTTCAATTTCACTCACCACCGCCAAGGCACCTTTGTCTAAGGCCGTTTGTGCAAATTGAGCTGTCTTTTCAGGTTGTGAGAACGAGGTCAGGGCAATAAAGATTTGTCCTGCCTGTACTTTACGACTATCAAGAACAAAACCCTGAAATGGCTGTGTCATCCATTCAGCAGTTAAGTTAACGGTATAGAGTTGTTGAAATGTAATAGACATTCATCACCTATCTCTTGATTTCGGGAGAATCTAAGGGTTTATCTAAAGGAACGTTCATTAAACGCAAGGATTCTTGCATAACACGGGCAAACACAGGTGCCGATACAGTACCACCATAGTAAGTGCCTTGTGGGTTTTCAACCACGACCACCATCGCCAAACGCGGATCACTCACAGGTGCAACGCCAGCAAAAAGCGCACGATATTCGTTGGTTGAGTAACCTTTACGGTCAGCACGTAATTTATGTGCTGTACCTGTTTTACCACCTACACGGTAGCCCGGAATGGTCGCACGAGTCGCTGTACCACCTGGCAAGGTTGCAGTTTCCATCATCAGCAAGACTTGATCCGCAATTTTTGGATCAATCATTTGCTCACCTTGAGGTGGTGCATCCAACTTATACAAACTCAAAGGCATTTTTACCCCTTTGTTTGCCAACATGGCATAAGCATCCACCATTTGCAGCACAGTGGCATTCAAGCCATAGCCATAAGCCATTGTTGCAACTTCGGAAACATTCCATTTACTTGGTGGTAAGATTAGACCACCACTTTCACCCGGAAATTTCACTGCCGAACGTTGACCAAAGCCCAAACGCTTATAAAACGTTGGCAAAGTTGAATAAGGGAGTGAAAGCGCAATTTTTGCCACACCGACGTTCGAGGACTTTTGAATAATGCCACCCAAAGTCAATGGGCCATAGTTATGCGTATCACGAATGGTATGGTTGCCGACCCGCATCGAACCTGGAGTAGTATTCACCACGGTATTAGGTTGATATTTTCCACTTTCCAAAGCCATAGAAATGGTTAAAGGTTTCATGGTTGAACCTGGTTCAAAAGAGTCAACCGCTCCACGGTTACGCATGGCATCTTTATTCGATAAACTATTTTTATCATTCGGGTTATACGATGGCCATGACGTCATCGCTAAAATTTCACCCGTTTTTACATCCACCGCGATGGCTGTTGCAGAACGGGCATTGTTCGCTACACCCGCAGCAGTCAACTCACGGTACATGATGTACTGCAAACGCGAATCTATACTGAGGGTAATATTTTCCCCTGGCTCAACTTCTTTGATTACTTCTGGATCTTTAAAGCGATTGCCTTTTTTGTCACGAACGACTTGCTGTTCACCATCAATACCTGAAAGACGTTGGTTGAGCTGCATTTCCAGACCTTCAATGCCTGAACCTTCACTGTTGGTCAAACCAATAATCTGTGCATTCGGCTGGGGCTGAGGATAATAGCGCTTGTAGTTCTTTTCGGTGTACACCCCTTGGAAGCCTCGCTTCATAATCAGCTCTGCCTGCTGTGGCGGGACTTCTTTTTGCAAAACCAAATACCGTGAGCGAGGGCGCTCGTTCAACTTTTGCTTTAACTCGGCCCGATCCATGCCAACAGCATCAGCCAACTCATCTAAATTTAAATTTTTATCAGGCAATTGACGTTTCAATTTACGATTATGCGGATCATTGGCTAATTCAGCGGTGATTTCATCAAATAACTTTTTATTATCAAAATAATCACGAGGATCAATCACCACTTTCATAATTGGTGTACTGATCGCCAAAGGTACACCATGACGGTCATAAATTACGCCACGCATGGCCTTAATTTTTTCAGTTCTTAAAATATTGGCATTGGCTTTGTTTTGTAAAAATTCAGTATTAATCACCTGAACATAAAAAGCACGTCCGACCAAAGCAAAGAAGCAGGCTAAAACCACTGCCCACATCAGATAAAAACGCCACATCTCAACCTGTAACGCTGATTTTTCAGTCACCGCTTGCTGTTTTTTACGGGTGGGTTTACGCTTTTCTACCATGTTGCAGCGGCCTTATTTTTTATTTTCTGAAGTCGTGGGTAAAGAAATTACTACGGTTTGTGCCGCAGGAGGTGAATACATTCGAAGTTGTGTCACTGCGCGCGTTCCAATTTGTGCAGTTGCGCCAAAGGTTTGCTGTTCAATCAACAAACGCCCCCATTCTGCATTCAGGTCATCGCGCTCTCGCATAAAAGAGCTCATTTCACGATAGTCATGTCGATATTCAAAAACTTGTAAGACCACCATCATGGCACTGATAAACACCAGCACCAATAAAATGGCATAAGCAATGAACTTCTTAAACTTTAACTTTGTTGGAGTTTTTTCAACGACTTCAGTTTTCATTATTCGCCTTTTGCTACTAAGCGTTCTGCAACTCTAAGCCATGCACTACGTGAACGTGGGTTGGCTTTCACTTCGGCATCACTTGCTTTCACACGTGATACTTTCTTTAAACGACGCGTATCTACGCGTTGTTGTGGCATGCCCCAGCCCAAATCTTCTTCAAGTGTCGACTCTTTTTGAATAAATTGTTTAATTAAGCGATCTTCTAGTGAATGGAAGCTAATGACCGCCAAACGACCATTCGGCTTTAACACATCTACCGCCTGCGGTAGAAAAACTTCAATATCTTCTAATTCTTTATTAATGGCAATACGAATGGCCTGAAAAGTTCGGGTTGCAGCATGTTTATTTTTTTCCCATTTCGGGTGTGCCACTTTCACAATCTCGGCCAGTTGAGCTGTAGTTTCAATCAACCCTGCAGCCTTGATAGCTTTCGCAATACGTCGGCTATAACGCTCTTCGCCATATTGGAAAATAACATTGGCTAAGGCTTCTTCTTCAATATTCACCAACCACTGCGCTGCCGTTGGACCTTGCGAGTTGTCCATACGCATATCAAGCGGACCATCTTTCATAAAACTAAAGCCACGCTCCGCCTGATCAAGCTGCGGTGAAGACACACCCAAATCTGCCATGACTCCATCAACCAAGCCAATCCCACGTGCTTCGAGCTCATATTTCAGGTCAGCAAAGCTGGCATGAATAATTTTAAAACGTGGATCTTCTTGTTCTAAAATAGCCGCTGTTTCCAGTGCTTGTGGGTCTTTATCAAAGCCATAGACACGCGCATTTTCATCCAGTTTAGATAACAATAAACGGGTATGTCCGCCACGACCAAACGTGCCATCAATGAAAATTCCTGTATTGCGATCTGCTACCAAAGCATCAACAGTTTCGTGAAGTAATACAGAAATATGCGACATAAAGACTCAATACGATCGGAAGGAAAAATGTAACTGCACATTATTACCTTGTTTTAACAAAGCTCCAAACGACTTTTTGTACGGAAATATTACTTTTCATAGACAAAACCGTTTCAAAACAGCCACCGTCATAAAAAAAGCCTCCCGTAGGAGACTTTTTAAACATCATCGGCAAAGCGAGCCTAACTCATTTACGGTTATTTGAGATCTGATCGTAAATTGCCCCATTCACAAAGTGAGTCTGTTGCGCTTTCGCCCAGCCCCCAAAAACCTCATCAATGGTGAAAGTTTGTAAGGGTGGGAATTGCGCTTTATATTTTTCTAAAATCGCAGCATTACGCGGACGGTAAAAATATTTCGCAGCCATTTCCTGACCGATCGGTGAATATAAATAGTTAATATAACCTTTGGCTAACCACTTATTGCCATTTTTCTCAACGGTCTTATCTACGATTGCGACAGAAGGCTCAGTTAAAATCGAGATCGAAGGATAAATAATCTCGAATTGGTCTTTACCTAATGTTTTTTGTGTCACTAAGGCTTCATTTTCCCACGTCAATAACACATCACCTATGCGACGTTCCGCAAATGTCGTCATTGAAGCACGTGCTGCAGAATCCATGACTTTTACATTACGGTACATTTTACTGACAAACTCTTTCGCTTTGGTGTCATTACCACCAGGTTGTTTCAATGCATAACCCCAAGCGGACAAATACACCCACCGTGGCAATCCGCCTGTTTTTGGATTTGGCGTAATAATTTGTACACCAGGCTTGGTTAAATCCGACCAGTCTTTAATTTTTTTCGGGTTACCTTTACGCACCATAAATACAATGGTCGATGTATAAGGTGCCGAGTTATTTGGAAACTCTTTTTGCCAGCCTGGTTGAATTTGACCAGACTTCACGATTTCATCAATATCATTGGCCAAAGCCAAAGTCACTACATCGCCTTTTAAACCATCCACCACCGAACGTGCTTGCTTACCTGAACCACCATGTGACTGTTTAAACTCGACCGTTTGTCCTGTACGACTTTGCCAGTAAGCAGCAAAAGACTGATTAAATTCATCATAAAACTCACGTGTTGCATCATAAGATACATTGAGCATAGTACGATCCGCAGCTTGTGCTGAAGTAACACTCAATGTCAGGCCTGATGCGAATAAGGCAGCAGTCAGAATAAATTTTAAATGGGTTTTCATAGCAGCATTAAATTAAATATCTAAAATTATGCTAAATATATGAAACAAAATCACAAACCACAATTCGTGTTTAATGATTAAATTGTTGCGACCTTTAATTTAAACAGGGTTAATCCACTGTTTTTATTCAAAATAATAATCCACTCTTTATTTCTTCTAATTAAATAGATTTTTATGCTTTAAATATGCAGAAAGTGAATATATAGCTATTCACTTTCACTGATCAAACATTCATTTATTAAGCTAAACTACTTATTTTTCAGTATAAATTTGATCAAAAATCGCACCATTCACAAAATGGGTCTTTTGCGCTTTAGCCCATCCACCAAAGACATCATTAATATTAAATGTTTTTTGTTTTGGAAATTGTGCAATATATTTATTCGCGACCTGTTTATTTCGCGGGCGGAAAAAATGCTTCGCAGCCAACTCTTGCCCTTTAGGCGAATACAAATAATTTAAATAGCCTTTGGCCAAATTCCGATTGCCATTTTTGTCGACGGTTTTGTCCACAATCGCAACTGATGGCTCAGCAAGAATCGAAATAGACGGGTAAACAATATCGTATTTGTCTTTACCCAAACCTTGCGTTGCCAGTAAAGCCTCATTTTCCCAAGACAAAAGCACATCGCCAATCCCCCGCTCAGCGAATGTGGTTAATGAACCGCGTGCGCCTGAATCCAGTACTTTGACATTTTGATACAGCTTTTTGACCAACTCTTTGGCTTTGGCATCATTTCCACCTGGCTGTTTCAATGCATAACCCCAAGCTGATAAATAAATCCAGCGTGGAGCCCCTCCCGTTTTGGGATTAGGGGTAATAATTTCAACATCTGGCTTGGTTAAATCATTCCAATCTTTAATGTGCTTTGGATTACCTTTACGTACCAAAAACACAATGGTTGAAGTATAAGGAGCAGAGTTATTTGGAAATTCTTTTTGCCAGTTTTTATCAATTTGTCCCGTATTGACGATTTCATCAATATCATTGGCCAATGCTAAAGTCACTACATCAGCTTGTAGCCCGGTTGCAACCGCCCGTGCTTGCTTGCCAGAACCACCATGCGACTGCTTAAAGTTTACCTCCTGACCTGTTCGGGTTTTCCAATATTGCCCAAAAGCTTGGTTATATTCTTGATAGAACTCACGAGTCGGATCATAAGACACATTTAAGAAATCTTTTGCTGCATACGTCGTTGCAGCCCAGCCCCCCAGTAACACAAAAACAGATGTCGCTAATATTTTTTTCATTGCTTTATACTCTTAGTGAATTTTCCCACTATATAAACAACAAAAAATCAATACAATCATCTAGTTATAATTAATTATGACTTCAAAATCGAATAAAAAGATATCTTTTGAATGACTAAGCTCTATACTTTTTCTCATAATCATCGCGGAGCAAACACTGATTTACGCACTTAAAATTTTGAAATCTTCATGTTATCTCCACACTTGTTTGGTACAAAAAGCCAAACGATTTGTATTTTCTATTTAGAAATGTCAATTTAACCAAACTTTCTTTATATTTTTGTAAATTTTGTGACACAGTTACACTTTTTTATTGGTAAAACTGGTTAAATTGAAACTAGATTGAAAAAGACTTTTAATAAAAATCTGTTCTAATACCATGTTGAGAGGGGGAATAAGGACATGAAAGCAACATTTTTACACAGCGTTACTTTAAGTATCGGCTTGGCATGTATGAGCCAAATAGGACACAGTGCCGCAATTCAAAACAACGATAAAGTTGCAATGCCTGCTGAAAAAACATCGTTGATTGAGAAAGCGCTCAGCCAACAAAAAAGTGGTGAAAAAAACACATTGACGGATACTGATTTAAAAATCATGACCTCAATTAAAGTTGCACCGACACAAAATTTCTTTGCTACACAAAACCAACGCTTCAGTCGTTTTGTGCAATCGCTCTTCCTCTAAATAAAAAAGCATCACATCAGCGCCTCTCTCAAGCGATGATCTTGCCGATTAAAAGTCTGATCACGGAATGTTGAATTAAGCATTAAGTGGTCGGGCTTTTTCGTTATAATAGACCTCAATTTACATTCTGAATCATTATTGGCCATGACTGTTCGTACTCGTATTGCTCCCTCTCCAACAGGCTTCCCACATGTGGGCACAGCGTATATCGCATTATTTAACTTATGCTATGCCAAGCAACACGGTGGTGAATTTATTCTACGTATCGAAGATACCGACCAACTGCGTTCAACACCTGAATCTGAAAAAATGATTTTAGACTCTCTTCGTTGGTTAGGCCTGAATTGGTCAGAAGGTCCAGACATCGGTGGTCCACATGCACCATATCGCCAGTCTGAGCGAATGCATATCTATAAACAATATGCTCTTGATTTGGTTGAGAAAGGTCATGCATTTTACTGCTTTGCAACAAGCGAAGAACTTGATCAAATGCGTGCTGAACAGCAAGCCCGTGGTGAAACACCAAAGTATGATGGTCGTGGTTTAAAACTATCTGCCGAAGAAGTTCAAAGCAGACTTGCTGCAGGTGAGCCACATGTGATTCGAATGAAAGTACCTGAAGAAGGGATTTGTACAGTCAATGACTTGCTACGTGGTGAAGTAGAAATTCCTTGGGCACAAGTGGACATGCAAGTTTTATTGAAAACAGATGGCTTGCCAACCTATCACCTTGCCAATGTGGTCGATGACCATCTCATGCAAATTACTCACGTGTTCCGCGGTGAAGAATGGTTGCCTTCTGCACCGAAACACCAGCTCCTTTACCAATATTTTGGCTGGGAAATGCCTGTACTGGGTCATATGCCTTTGCTACGTAACCCAGACAAGTCAAAATTGTCAAAACGTAAAAATCCAACATCAATCACGTACTATAAAAACATTGGTGTCTTGCCAGAAGCCCTATTGAACTATTTAGGTCGTATGGGCTGGTCAATGCCAGATGAACGTGAAAAGTTCAATCTGGCTGAGATGATTGAGCATTTTGATATTCACCGTGTTTCTTTAGGTGGCCCAATTTTTGATGTAGAAAAACTCAATTGGCTCAATGGTCAATGGATCAAAGGCTTAAGCCCAGCTGAACTATTAGATACACTACTGGCATGGAAATCTGACCGCAAGATGCTCGAAGACATCGCAGCAGCGATTCAACCGCGGATCAACTTACTTTCAGAAGCCGTAAACTGGTCTGCGCACTACTTTAATCAGTTCCCCGCACTGAGCAAAGAACAGTTTGAAAGCAAAAAGTTGACCGAAGAGCAAGTTCGTCAGAGCCTTCAATTTGCGATTTGGCGCTTAGAAAGCATGTTTACGTGGAACAATGATACAGTAAGCCAAACATTGATGGACTTAGCCACCCAGATGGAGATTAAGCTGCGTGACTTTATGCCAGCGTTCTTTATTGCGATTGCAGGTTCGACTGCTTCAACCCCTGTGATGCAAACCATGGTCACCATCGGTCCTGACTTAACCTTCGCGCGCTTACGTCATGCGCTTGAAATTGTAGGCGGTCCAAGCAAAAAAGAAGCAAAAGTATGGGAAAAACTGAATGAAAGCTTAAAATTGCCGAAAAATGATGCAGTTGATAACGCTTAATTGATTTTTTAGTTGACGCATGAACGTTATATCCCTAATATAGCGCTCACACAGAGAGACGGTGTTAACCACTCAACGTGATGCCTCAATAAGTCCCTATCGTCTAGAGGCCTAGGACATCGCCCTTTCACGGCGGTAACCGGGGTTCGAATCCCCGTAGGGACGCCATATTTAAGATGGCAACATCTGATAAAAAACCCAAGCATAATGACTTGGGTTTTTTATTGCCTGAAATTTCTTAGCCATCCATTCCAACGCTTTTTTTGGCTTTCTGTACTAATCCGATTAGAATACAACATAGATTAGAATTTCGGAGTCGTCATGCAATACCGCTGTCCTCAATGCCAAAGTCCAAAAATTATGCCTGTTGCTCAAGCAGGCGCTCCAGCAGCACGTCCAGTTGTGCCTAAAAGTTTAGTTTTTCTAATCCCTGCTATCTTTGTGTTATTACTTCTGGTGTTAATTAGCATTGCAATGTGGATCTTTGGGGATGGTGCGGGCTCAACACTTCAAATTGCAACGGTTGTCGTGTTTATCGTATGTGTAGTTGCGGGTTTCTTGTTTTACCGAGATCTTCCAGATTTTAAAATTTCGATGCAAGGCTTTATGCAATCCCAAAAAAAATGGAAATGCCGCGAATGCGACCATGAGTGGGAAATTTAAATCCCCTCTTAATATCAGCAGATCAAGGAGAGGCCAAGCTCTCCTTTTTCTTCAGGCAAATTATAAATAATAATTATTATCAAATGGTATTTTTTCTCGATATAATCAACCCACTTTTTGATTTTATTCGGAACTTTATTGCCATGAGAAATATGCTCTTTTGTGCGCTTGCTCTAAGCACTGCGACTCAAGCCCATGAACCCTATGTCGCACCCTTAGCCTATCTCACAGAGAATACCCAAGTTCCTGTTCTCAGTGCTTATGCAGAACAAGCTTTTCATCCTGAATACGCTTTAAAAGATACATCCTTCACTGTTTTTCAGCCCAACCAAACTCAAAGTACCGTTCAACCCGTAAAAAATTTAGACTCAGCAGCAACGTTTGATCTCAAACTTCCTGAAAAGGGTACCTATACCATTTTCGCAAAGACTTCGTATCCAATTGATTACGTACAGCACAATCGTCAGTGGAAAATTTTTGCCGATGTAGCAGCAGACAAAGTTCCTGCTCTGAGTGAGCGTGACTATGTCATTCCAAGTGACTTTAAAGGTAAAGTGCCAAGCAAGGTCTCTACGGTTCGTGAATGGAGCATTCAAAGCTATGTCAGCAAGGACAGCACCTCACCTGTCGCTGTAACACCAGCCCCAATTCAAGTCAGCTTTAAAATCCATCCCAACCAAATCAATGTACAGCAACCTGTACAACTGCAAATTACGCAAGCAGGCAAAGCTCTTGCGCATGCAGAGCTTATGGTTCGCGCTCAAGGTGAGCTTGAACAGCAAGCAAAAAGCACACCTGTTGATGCACAAGGCAATGCCACGCTCACTTTTGAACAGGCTGGACAATACTTGATTGAAGTGAGCGAAAAGGTCGATGCCAAAGCAAAACCTAAAAATCAGTATTACAGCATTATCAGCTTACAAGTGAATGCCTCTAAAACACCTTAGAAAACAATTAACAAACATAAAAAAACCAGCCCGAAGGCTGGTTTTTTTTATTGGCTAACGACAGTATTAACCGCCAATTTTCTTGTATTTAGTACGTTTTTGTACAGCATCTTCACCTAAACGAGCCAAGCGGTATGCTTCATACTCAGCATAGTTGCCTTCATAAAACTCAGGCTGTTCGTTCTCAAACGACAAGATATGTGTTGCAATACGGTCAAGGAACCAACGGTCATGCGATACCACCATTACCGTGCCTGGGAATACAAGAATTGCATCCTCAAGTGCACGTAAAGTTTCGATATCCAAATCGTTCGATGGCTCATCCAGTAAGATGACATTAGCGCCCATTTGCAGGATTTTCGCCAGTTGTAAACGGTTACGCTCACCACCTGACAATTCACCTACACGTTTTTGCTGATCTTGGCCTTTAAAGTTAAAACGGCCAATATAAGCACGTGATGCAATTTCGTATTCGCCAATTCTTAGGATATCCAAACCGCCAGAAACTTCTTCCCAAACGGTTTTGTTGTTATCCAAAGTATCACGGATCTGACCCACATAAGCAACTTTAACCGACTCACCTAGTGTCACCGTACCTGTATCAGGCTGTTGTTCACCCGTCATCATACGGAACAGTGTGGTTTTACCCGCACCGTTTGGACCCACAATACCCACAATTGCTGTAGGTGGTACGGTAAAGCTTAAGTTTTCGTAGAGTACGCGACCATCAAATGATTTGCTGATGCCTTCGACTTCAACCACTTTATTGCCTAGACGCGGACCAGGTGGAATATAGATTTCAGACGTTTCATTACGCTGTTGGAACTCACGTGAGTTAAGTTCTTCAAAACGCTCCATACGTGCTTTGTTTTTCTTTTGTTGACCTTTAGCATTTGAACGAACCCATTCCAGTTCTTTTTTCAATGCTTTAGCAAAAGATTCTTCTTGCTTCTGTTCTTGCTCTAAACGTGCATTCTTTTGCTCTAACCAAGCAGAATAGTTGCCTTGATATGGAATGCCCATACCGCGGTCAAGCTCAAGAATCCATTCAGCGACGTTATCCAAGAAATAACGATCGTGCGTAATCGCCACAATCGTGCCCGCGAAGTCTTTCAAGAAACGCTCTAACCAAGATACAGACTCTGCATCCAAGTGGTTCGTCGGTTCGTCTAGAAGCAACATGTCTGGCTTAGATAAAAGCAAACGACATAATGCAACACGACGACGCTCACCACCTGATAGTAAAGTTACGTCTGCATCCCAAGCTGGAAGGTTCAATGCTGCAGCAGCTTGATCCATTTGGTTACTCAGGTTATGTGCATCCCATGAGTGAATAATCGCTTCTAATTTTTCTTGCTCTTTTGCCAATTTGTCAAAGTCTGCGTCTTCAGCCGCATATTCAGCAAATACTTCATCCAAGCGTGCCAAAGCATCTAATGGTTCACGTAAACCATCTTCAACGTTACCGCGAACATCTTTATTTGGATCGAGTGGTGGCTCTTGCTCTAAATAGCCGATTTTGATACCCGGTTGCGCACGAGCTTCACCAGAGAAATCTTTGTCTACGCCAGCCATAATACGAAGCAAGGTCGATTTACCTGCACCGTTTAAACCAAGCACACCAATTTTTGCACCCGGGAAAAATGACAAAGAGATGTCTTTCAAGATTTCGCGCTTAGGCGGAACCATCTTAGACACTCGGTTCATCGTATAAATATATTGGGCCACGCAGGACTCCTCAATAGAAAACCAAAAAATCGCAAAACAGCGAAAAATATTTTGGGGCATTATACGATGAATGCGCTGAAAAAATAAGGCATTAAACCGATCTTCAATGCAATGTTACAACTTTCAGTTCGAGTGTTTTTTAAACGCTTGTTTTCAGCAGTTTTTATATGCTTACCAAGTTAAAACTTACACTTCATTATGAAAATTTTAGATAAACATTCATATTTTTTTGCAATTTCACTTATATTCATTAATGGTAGACTGTGTAATATTTAACTCACGCAGATGAAGTCACATGACCTATAAAGACGAAACTTTGGCTATCCATGCTGGTTATAATCCTGAGGCAACCACTAAAGCTGTGGCTGTGCCGATTTACCAAACGACCTCGTATGCCTTTGATAATACGCAACACGGCGCTGACCTATTTGACCTGAAAGTCCAAGGCAATATTTATACCCGTATTATGAATCCAACCACTGCGGTGCTCGAACAGCGTTTAGCTGCACTCGAGGGAGGTATTGGAGCTTTGGCTTTGGCTTCGGGCATGGCTGCCATTACTTATGCTATTCAAACCATTGCTGAAGCAGGTGACAACATTGCTTCAGTATCGACCTTGTACGGTGGCACTTATAACCTGTTTGCCCACACTCTGCCGAAACAAGGCATTGAGGTACGCTTCTTTGATTATCAAGATCCAGAAGCCCTACGTGGTTTAATTGATGAAAAAACCAAGTTGGTGTTTGTTGAATCCATTGGTAATCCACTGGGCAATATTATCGACCTAGAAGCAATTGCCAAAATCGCCCACGAATATGGAGTACCTGTAGTGGTCGATAATACGGTTGCAACCCCTGCTTTGCTTAAACCGTTTGAATATGGTGCTGACATCGTGATTCACTCGCTCACTAAATATATTGGTGGACATGGCAATTCGATTGGCGGTGCGATTGTTGATAGTGGCAAGTTTCCTTGGGGCAAATATCCTGAGCGCTTTAAAGTGCTGAATACACCCGACCCAAGTTATCACGGCGTGAACTATGTTGAAGCTTTGGGCGAAGCAGCCTATATTGCTCGCGCTCGTGTCGTTCCATTGCGCAATACTGGCGCTGCGATTAGCCCACTCAGTGTGTTCCTGATTCTGCAAGGCTTAGAAACACTCAACTTGCGTATGGAACGTCACATCTTCAATGCGCAGAAAGTCGCAGAATATTTACAAGCCCATCCCAAAGTAAAATGGGTTAACTATGCTGGATTGAAAGATCACCCTCAGCATGGTTTGGCACAAAAATATGTCAAAGGGCAGCCTTCCGCAATTTTATCTTTTGGGGTACAAGATGGCCTTGAAGGTGGGACACGTTTTATTGATGCCCTACAACTGTTTACACGCTTAGTTAATATTGGGGATGCCAAAAGTTTAGCGTGCCACCCTGCAACGACCACGCATCGTCAGTTGAATGAAGCGGAACTGCTATCAGCAGGCGTGAGTACCGATATGGTGCGCCTATCCATAGGGATTGAACATATTGATGATTTAATTGCAGATTTAGAGCAAGCCTTAGCCCAAGTCTGAAATGCATCCTACAAAATAAAAGCCTCAATCACATGATTGAGATTTTTTATACAGCTCTTTTATATTTATAGCCCTTTAATTTCATTTTGATTCGTGATAAAAGTTAATTATTAGAATAAGCAAAATAGAGTTTTTACTCTAAAATTATTTATTAATTCAATAACTTATGCCGTGATATTTTGAAGCAGTTTAGGTATCATATTGTTAAGGAAAGCAGCTGCATTGGTCCAAAAATCCAGCATAAATAATCGAATACAAAAACAGCCATAACCCTCAAATATTCTATTTAGATCAGGAAAGATAAAGTGAATTCAAGAATTGATAGACTTTTTAAAGAACGTGTAAACGGAAAAACCGTCTTAATTACAGGTGCTTCAAGTGGTATTGGTTTAACAGTTGCACATAAACTGGCTGATGCAGGCGCACATGTACTATTAGTTTCACGCACCAAAGAAACCTTAGAAGAAGTCAAAGCAGATATCGAAGCCAAAGGTGGTTCAGCTACGGTTTTCCCTTGTGACTTAAATGATTTAGATTCCATTGATGAAGTTTCTAAACAAATTTTAGCTTCAGTAGATCATATTGATATTTTGATTAACAACGCAGGACGCTCAATTCGTCGCGCGGTACATGAGTCAACAGAGCGCTTTCATGATTTTGAACGCACCATGCAGCTCAACTACTTTGGTGCTGTGCGTTTAGTGATGAACATCTTGCCACAAATGATGATTCGTCGTGATGGTCATATTATTAACATTAGCTCAATTGGTGTATTGGCAAATGCTACCCGTTTCTCAGCGTATGTAGCATCTAAAGCTGCTTTGGATGCGTTCAGCCGTTGTCTCTCAGCCGAAGTACATTCACATAAAATTGCGATTACGTCAGTGTATATGCCTTTAGTCCGCACACCGATGATTGCACCAACAAAAATTTATAAGTACGTACCCACGCTTTCACCTGAACAAGCAGCAGATTTAGTCGCGTACGCGATTGTGAAGCGTCCGAAGAAAGTCGCAACCAACCTCGGTCGTTTGGCATCTATCACTTATTCAATTGCACCAGATATCAACAACAAACTCATGTCGATTGGCTATAACTTATTCCCAAGCTCTAGCGCATCGGTAGGTGAGCCACAAAAACTCAACTGGGTACAAAAAGCGTATGCACGCTTATTCCCAGGTGAACACTGGTAAGTTTCCTGATCATGACCCAGCTTTTCATTGAAAGGCTGGGTTTGCACATTTTGCAAGTTTTAACAGATCGTTAAGAAATAAAATCCAATATAAAAATAAGAAGAAAAGGAGATAAAAATGCAGGCACTTTATATTTTCAAACTCTTTTGTTTCATTTTTGCCTCACTTATGGCTTTTAATCTATATATAGAACTTCGCCTTCCTGATCATTCAATTTGGCAAGTTATGGTTTATGGTGGGCTAATGATGATTTTGATCGAACTTGCTTTCAGTAGCCGACTCACTGCCCAATGCTCAAGCTCTCATTTAAACAATAAAAATCACACAGACTCTACACCAGTAAAAACTCCCCCACCGTCTCGTTTATATAGCAATATTTTATTAAAAATAGGGCTGATATCGACGCTTTCAGGGCTACTTGCTCAAAGTGTAATAAACTAGAGACCCACTATTTTTTATAGACAAAAATAAAGATGACGATGCAATCTCACATTTTGTGTTATAAACAGCCGTCATTTTTTGTTTTGTGAGTCTATGCGCACTTTTTCTTTCGTCCTGCAATACGTATGTATCGCCTTTGCGATTTACCTCAGCTACCGCGTAGGCAGCAGCCTGTATTTACAAGATTATGTGATGATGGATGTCGTGGCCAATGTCGGCACAATTCTGATCTGTATCGACCTTGCTGTTTTCCTTTGGCATAGTCGTAGCACGCAAGCTATGAGCCTGAAAGATTATGCGACGAGACTAGAACAACCTGCACCGACTTTTGTCAAAGTATGTCGAAAGCTAGGGCATTTTGGCATTATGCTAATCATCACCAGTTGGATCGTGCCAATCATCAACGGATAAAAGAAACCATAAAAAAACCTCCCACTTGGGAGGTTTTTTATTTAAACATTAAAGATTATTTAGAACCTTTAATCCCCGCTTGAAGCAACAATGCACCTAAACCACCAATTTTATTTTCTTGAGGTTTAGTCGCTTGTGGCTTCTTGTTTGTTTGAGTGCGCTCGCCTTGCGGACGTGCTTGTTGTGGACGTTTACCTTGTGGTTTACGTTCACTACGCTCTGCATTTTCACGGCGTGGTTGACGTGGAGCTTTAGGCGCATCAGCACCTTCAGGGCGCATCGACAAATTCACACGATTACGCTCCGCATCTACACTGAGTACACGCACTTGCACAATTTGACCTGGTTTCGCCACTTTATGCGGATCTGCAACAAATTCATTCGCCAATTCTGAAATATGGACCAAACCGTCTTGGTGTACACCCACATCCACAAAAGCACCGAAGTTCGTCACATTGGTCACAACACCTTCAAGCTGCATGCCTTCTGCTAGCTGCGCTACTTCCGTAATGTCTTCACGGAATTTTGCGGTACGGAACTCTGGACGCGGATCCCGACCTGGTTTTTCCAGTTCAGACAGTACATCTTGAATGGTTGGTAGACCAAATTTCTCATCTGTAAATTCTTCTGCATTCACTTGGCGAATAATTTCAGAGTTACCAATGATGTCTTTCACTGTTGTCGCTTTCGCTTCAACAATTTTAGCAACCAATGCATAAGACTCTGGGTGAACTGCAGAAGCATCCAATGGCTCTGAACCATCTTGAATACGTAAGAAACCTGCCGCTTGTTCAAAAGTACGCTCGCCTAAACGTGGCACTTTCTTCAAATCTTGGCGGTTGTCAAAACGACCATTTTCTTTGCGGAAATCGACAATTTGCTGTGCAATCGACTTATTCAAACCTGCGATATAACCCAAAATAGCAGATGATGCAGTATTAACATCCACCCCCACCGAGTTCACACAGTCTTCAACCACCGCTTCAAGCGTTTTTGCCAAACCAGTTTGGTTCACATCATGTTGGTACTGACCTACACCAATCGACTTTGGATCAATTTTTACCAGCTCAGCCAATGGGTCTTGTAAACGACGTGCAATCGACACAGCACCACGAATCGACACATCTAGCTCTGGTAGCTCCGCAGATGCCAATTCAGATGCTGAATAAACTGATGCACCCGCTTCTGATACTGAAACACGGGTCAGTTTTAAATCACTGTTTGCAGCCATCATTTCAGCCACAACGCTTTCTGTTTCACGGCTTGCTGTACCATTGCCAATGGCAATCAGGTCAACATTGAACTCGCGACATAAACGCGCCAGTTCTGCAATTGAACCTGCTTTATCTTCTTTAGGTGCAAATGGATAAACCGTACTATGTGCAAGTACATCACCTGATGCATTCACCACAGCCAATTTCACCCCTGTACGGATGCCAGGGTCTACACCTAAGGTTGTACGTGCACCCGCAGGTGCAGACAACAATAAATGACGTAAATTTTCAGCGAAAACATCCATTGCTTCAGATTCAGCTGCGAGACGTTTTTCGGTGAGCAACGAGTGTTCGATGCTTGGACGAACCTTGCCTAACCAGAACAATTTTGCCGTTTGCTTTAAGTAATCTTGACGCGCTTGTGGCTGTGCAGTTTCAAGGCTGTATTCTGTTTCAATACGCGCCAATGGTGCATCATCTTCGCCATCAACTTTTAAACCTAAAACGTTTTCTTGACGACCACGTAACATCGCCAATAAACGGTGTGATGGGACTTTGTTTAAATTTTCAGAAAAATCGAAGTAATCGCGGAATTTTTTGCCAACTTCTTTCTTCTCATCACTTGCCACTAAACTTTTTAAAGTGGCTGTTTTTGCAAACATTGCTTTAAGTTCAGTTGTCAGTGCAATATTCTGCGCCCAGTCATCAATTAAAATATGTTGAATCGCATCCAACTGACTTTCTAGATCTGGATAATCTTCATGGCTAAAGCCTGCCAATGCTTCAGCAGGATCAACCGCTTCTGCAAAGATTTTTTCTGCAATCGGGCCCAAGCCTGCTTCTTTAGCTTTAAATGATTTACTGGTCCGTTTTGGACGGTACGGTGCGTAAATTTCTTCTAAGGCATTTTTAGTTTCAGCAGCATTTACACGTGCCAACAAATCATCAGACAATTTATCTTGTTCTTTTAATGATTCGATTACCTTTTCGCGACGTTCAAATAAATCACGCAAATAAGCCAAACGTGTATCGAGCTGACGTAACTGCGCATCGTCCAAGCCTTGCGTGACTTCTTTACGGTAACGCGCAATAAATGGAACGCTAGCACCTTCATCAATCAACTTGATGGCAGCCTCGATTTGATTTGGACGTACGGCAATTTCTTTTGCCAACTGCTGAACTAAGTCAGTCATCGTATGTGATCCCACAAGGATATGTACTAAAAGCCATGATTATAAAGACCAAGACTATAAAATCCACAACTGTTTTATGAATTTCACCGCTTAAATGTGACATATTTCGGGCAAATTTCATAAATCCATATTATTTTCAGTGTTAAATCTTATTTTTAGTCATTCTTTGCCATGTTTTTCTATGGGCTAAGATGTATACATTTGGTATCTATGTCTTGATTTTACCTGCAATATTTGTTGCTTTAGAGCATAGTAAAGACATACAAATGAGTCGTATACTCAAGACTACCCCGACTTTTGTTTACGATGACAATAAAGAATAAAGGAGCACTTCAATGAGTTTAGTTGTACCTGCTGAAAAAACAGATGCCGTACATAACGACGCCGATCGCGTTGAACGCATTTTAGTGGTAGATGACGATGTACGTTTACGTACGCTACTCCAACGCTTTTTAGAAGATAAAGGCTTTGTGGTAAAAACAGCGCATGACGCGACCCAAATGGATCGTCTCTTACAGCGCGAACTGTTTTCACTGATTGTGCTCGACTTCATGCTCCCTGTAGAAGATGGCTTAAGTATCTGTCGTCGTCTACGCCAATCCAATATTGACACACCTATCATCATGCTAACCGCACGTGGCAGTGATTCAGACCGTATTGCAGGTCTAGAAGCAGGTGCAGATGACTACTTACCGAAACCATTTAATCCAAATGAGTTATTAGCACGTATTCGCGCTGTATTACGCCGCCAAGTCCGTGAAGTTCCAGGCGCACCAAGCCAACAAATGGAAGTGGTCAGCTTTGGTCCATGGTCACTTGATTTATCAACACGTACCCTAACGCGTGAAGGTCAAGTCGTGACTTTAACTACAGGTGAGTTTGCGGTACTGAAAGCCTTGGTACAACACCCACGTGAGCCTTTGACTCGCGACAAATTGATGAACCTTGCGCGTGGCCGTGAATGGGGTGCAATGGAACGTTCGATTGATGTTCAAGTATCTCGCCTACGTCGTCTGGTAGAAGAAAACCCTGCTCGTGCGCGTTATATCCAAACCGTTTGGGGTGTGGGTTATGTCTTTGTTCCAGATGGCGCGGAATAATTCAAAACTGAAAAATACGGCTTTGGTCTTTTAAAGCTGAGTAGCAATAATAGGCACGACGGAGTCCTAAAATTAAGCTCAACTTTATCGATTAACCTGCGGTTCGCCTTACTTTTGTTTCGACAAAAGTAAGCAAAACCATTGCCATCTGCAAAACTCGGCATATTTCTGCATTTCAACATCATACTCGCAGAAACTTTATAACATTCAGAGCTCCTGCCTCGAACAATTGCAGATGACTTTTCGCGTATCGCATACCTGTCACCATTGAACTATGTCACTTACATAGAAACAGGAAATCACGTGAAACTCGAACCCATCGACCCTCAAAAATTTACAGATTACGAAGCTTACTCAGAGAGAAAGCGCACGCGTTGGGAACGGTTTCTCGACAAAATTAAGCCACGCTCTGCTGCCATGCGCACCACTGTGCTGGTGTTGTTTGTGGTGTTCTTTAGCTTATTTATGTCCTTGTGGTTCTTTTGGCGAACTTTATATCTACCTGAAATTCAACAACACGCCCGCTATCTTGCGGTTGAATTAGAAATACTAAACAACCCTGATTTGCGTATTTATCATAAAGATGCGGAAGTTGATGTCGATGACTGGCTAAGAAGTCGGGTGGGCATTGAATACGTTACCAACCCCAAAGAATATCCAAATGTCAAAGACAAGGTGATTGCTGAATTCTTTACCAACCAAATTGAAGCCAAGCTCGCCAAAGAGCTGAATGTAGAACATGCTACAGTTTATTTTCAATTTAAGCCCAGTCCGCGGATTTGGATTCAAACCCCAGAAATGAATGGTAACTGGGTACGTGAACCACTCAAAACCTATGCCAACTATAGTCCAGAGCTGATTTTTGGCTGGTTACTTGGTGTTCCCCTGATTGCAGCGGCCATTATTTTAACCCTTGTTCGCCAACTTAACCGCCCGCTACGTCGACTGCAAAATGCTGCCAATAATTACAGTAAGACAGGAAAAGCCCCTTATCTCGAGACCAACCATGGGCCACAAGAAATCCGTGAGGTCAATCAGGCTTTTAACCACATGATCTATACCTTAGATCAAACTGAACGTGACCGTCGAATTATGTTGGCAGGGATTTCCCACGACTTACGTACACCATTGACCCGCATCCGACTCAGTGCAGAAATGATGCCTGATGATGATTTTTTAAAAGAAGGTCTGATTTATGATGTCGAGGACATGGATGCGATCTTAAATCAGTTCATTTCCTATATGCGCGACGGTTCAGATGAGGAAATCCAAGACACCGATTTAAATATGTTGTTACAAGAATTGGTGGTGCAGTTCAAACCTCTAGATATTCGTTTTGACGCAACAGAACTCCCCATTATTCAAGCACGCAGTTTATCTCTCAAACGCCTAATCGGTAATCTCATCAATAATTCAAAACGTTATGGTGCTGAACCTATTGAACTCTCCGCAACACTTGAAAATGAACACATTTTAATTAGCGTAGCGGATCATGGCGAAGGGATCCCAGAAGACCAAATTGAAGAGCTCATGCAACCTTTTGTCCGTGGTAATGAAGCCCGAACCGTACAAGGTAGTGGCTTAGGTCTCGCGATTGTGAAGCGAATTGTGGATATTCATCAAGGCGAATTGATTATTCATAATCGTGAACAAGGTGGACTCGAAGCAATTATTTCTCTCCCCTTAAATACTCAGCAAGATGTTGAAATTTCAAACAACAATCCGCTCGAAAAACTCAAGCAAACACTAGTAGAGCATTTTTAATATTGAACAATAGTTGAGCAAATGATTTTGTTCAACTATTCAACAATTTAATTTTACCAAATATATTTCAAATACTTACAAATCATCAGAAAAGCTTATACCCACATTTTTTCAAAAAATTAGACCTTAGCCTAACAGGTATGCACAATGTCGTTCTTGATCGGTACAATCGGTGCCAGATCCAGAATATTAACGAGAGTAAACCATGTCTTTAGATCGTATCCGTTTAGCTTCACTTCACGATAAAGTCATCAGTGCAGAAGAAGCGTCTGCTTTTATTGAAGATGGCATGACTGTAGGGATGAGTGGCTTCACTCGTGCAGGCGAAGCGAAAGCTGTACCTTTGGCATTGGTTAAACGTGCGCACACAAATCCTTTAAAAATCACACTAATTACAGGCGCTTCTTTAGGCAATGACCTAGACAAGCAATTGACTGAAGCAGGTGTATTGGCACGTCGTTTACCGTTCCAAGTAGACAACACTTTACGTAAAGCAATCAACAAAGGCGAAGTGATGTTCATTGACCAACACTTGTCTGAAACTGTTGAACAAATGCGTAACCTTCAGTTGAAAAAACCTGATATTGCTGTGATTGAAGCAGTCGCAATTACTGAAGATGGAGGCATCATTCCTACAACGTCTGTCGGCAACTCTGCAAGCTTCGCCATTTTTGCTGAAAAAGTCATTGTTGAAATCAACACCAACTTAAGCCCTGCTTTTGAAGGCTTACACGATATTTATATTCCAACTTACCGTCCAACACGCCAACCGATTCCACTAACTCAAGTCGATGAGCGTATTGGTACACATGCAATCAATATCGACCCTGCAAAAATTGTCGGTATCGTCATCAACAACGACTTACACGACTCTCCATCTACCGTAACGGCACCAGATGATGAAACTCAAGGTATTGCAGATCACCTCATTGCTTTCTTTGAAAAAGAAGTAGCTGAAAATCGCTTACCTAAAAACTTAGGCCCATTACAAGCAGGGATTGGCTCAATTGCCAATGCTGTACTTACAGGCCTTAAAGATTCAAACTTCGAAGACCTGGTCATGTACTCAGAAGTACTCCAAGACTGTACCTTTGAATTGATTGATGCGGGTAAAATGAAATTTGCATCAGGTTCTTCAATTACCCTTTCTGCTAAATATGGCGAGAAAGTATTTAATAACCTTGAAGCATACAAAGATAAGTTAGTACTGCGCCCACAAGAGATTTCAAACCACCCTGAATTGGTTCGTCGTCTTGGCATTATCGGCATCAATACTGCACTTGAGTTCGACATTTACGGTAACGTAAACTCAACTCACGTTTGCGGTACGAAAATGATGAACGGTATTGGTGGTTCAGGTGACTTCGCCCGTAATGCACACTTGGCAATTTTCGTGACCAAATCAATTGCAAAAGGCGGTGATATTTCATCAATCGTTCCATTCGCCTCTCACGTAGACCATGCTGAACATGACGTTGATATCCTAGTCACTGAACAAGGTTTGGCTGACCTTCGTGGTTTAGCACCACGTGAGCGTGCACGTGCGATTATCGACAACTGTGCTCACCCACTTTACCGTGATGCATTAAATGACTACTTCACACGTTCATGTGAGAAAGGCGGTCATACCCCTCATATCCTTCGTGAAGCATTGTCTTGGCATTCTAACTTTGAAGAAACAGGTCACATGCTTCCTGTACAAGCAGAAGCAAAATCGGCTTAATTCAAAGCTTTAAAAAACGCCCAGTTGGGCGTTTTTTTATATCTGATGAAAAGTGTAATAAAACACTTATCAAAATAAAAAAACTCAATTAATCTAAAGGCATCCAAAAAATAAAAATGCCAAGCTCATGTTCATTATTCGCCCCTATTTCGAAACCGATTTAGAAGACGTCATTGCCCTCTGGGAAGTGTGTGACCTCACTCGCCCGTGGAACAACCCTGAAATTGATATTTTTAGAAAGACTGCACAAAAAGATGGTCTGTTTTTATTGGCCGTCAAAGATGAGCAACTGATCGCAACCTTGATGGGGGGTTATGACGGTCACCGTGGTTGGATTAATTATTTGGCGGTACATCCACACTTCCAACGTAATGGGGTCGCAACCGCACTCATACAGCAGCTAGAGAAGCGCCTGATTGCTTTGGGCTGCCCCAAACTACAGTTGCTTGTACGTAAAGAAAATATCGACGTGCAGAGCTTCTATGAACAACTGGGCTATGAAGAAATTGATGTGGTCTGTTTTGGGAAACGCTTGATTACCGATTAAGCATAGACATTTAATGCACCGATACCGCTAGACGCCCCAATCTTACAAAAATTGGAAATGTAAGTTCAAAGATTTGGCTCACATGATCATCAAGCGCAAAAAATACTTTTAACTCGTATAAAGGGTCATCGGCATTTTTCAGTCGATAATGCTTCAACGCAGACCAAGTATTGAAATAATCCAACAATTGGTCAGCAGACCACTGAAACGACATCGACAATTCAGGCATGGGAATTTCTTCATAGGGAAAGGGAATCGTTTGATAGGCCTCGTCGATATAACATCGCTCAGCATCCCAATAGCCTTTCAATGTTTTAAAATAGAGTCTTTCGATACAAGCTTGTAACTCAGGATGTTGCAGTTGAATGAGGCCATAGCCAATGACAGCGAGAACTCCATCTGATTTTAATGTGCGATTCACCTCTGCATAAAACCGATCAAAATTAAACCAGTGAATGGCTTGTGCCACTGTAATTAAATCAAAACTCTGCTCAGCAAAGCTGGTGTGCTCTGCGGACTGAACTTGATAACTGACATTTTCAAAATATGGCGCATGCTGTAACTGCTGGGTACTGATATCTGTCGCCACCACGGCATCAAAATAAGGTGCCAACAGTTGAGTCAGCTGTCCCGACCCCGCACCACAATCCCATGCAAATTGCGGAGTAACTACATACTTGAGTATTTCTTGAATCAAACTCGCTGGATAACTCGGACGTGCCAATTGATAAAGCGAACTTCCTGATGAAAATAAATCTTTCATAAGCCACCCTCAATCTTATTTTTGATTCGAAATTAACACACCCTCCAGCACGAAAAGCATAATTTTGTCCAACATCCAATCAGATGGAATTTTTATTCAAACGAAAAAAAGCCCCAAACAATGTTTGAGGCTTTTTTGAATATGGTGGCGAGACCCAGGATCGAACTGGGGACACACGGATTTTCAATCCGTTGCTCTACCTACTGAGCTATCACGCCGATGCCGTGTATTAAGCCGTATCTCGGATGAATAGTCAATAAAAATCATCACTTTTTTATTTGATCGAATAAATTTCAGGCAAAAAAAATCCCTGATGGGATCAGGGATTGAAATCTTTAAATTAGATTTAAAATATGGTGGCGAGACCCAGGATCGAACTGGGGACACACGGATTTTCAATCCGTTGCTCTACCTACTGAGCTATCACGCCGATGTCGCGTATTAAACAGTTTAAGCCGTGTAGCGTCAAGTGTGTTTTCACAAAAATCTTTTGAATGCTTACTTTTACAGCAATATTCAACACCCTTTGCACATTTTTTGATTCACCCTGTGTACTTAAACTAAGGCTCAATCACTTTCCATGAAGAAAAGCAGCTTAAAACGACCTCAAAAAACTTAAATTTTGCCAATGTGCTCTAAGCAACGATGAATCGCGCCACAGCCTGGCTCAAACACTTTCACACCTTTACTTTCTTCCATGCGACACGTTTCTTCAACCAGTCGCTCCGCAACCCCTCGCCCACGATTTGCTGGATGTACCACGATATATTCAAGCGTTTTATTTTCACCCTGCCCGCTACACCAAAGTGCACCAATGACTTTAGTATTAAATTCTGCAGTGTAAAGTAAGGTATACTGAGCTAGATTTTGCTCAAGTTGTTCTACGGCATCATGCCCATCGCCAAATTCAGGACTGGTGTCGTACAGTCGCTCTAGCTGGCTGCGCAACTCTTCTTTTTCCAGTGAAGTATAAGCGTGTACGGTAATAGGCATTGATAAACCCTCCTGAGCAATCTAATATGCGGTGACTTCGTTACGGCGAAACATTTTACATCAATTATTTGACGTCTTTGAGGAACGTGTCTATGACAGAACGTATCAGTGAAGTGGTAAGAAATACCAACGAAACCAAAATTCGAGTTCGTGTAAACCTCGATGGTACGGGTCAAGGCACGCTCAACACAGGTATTCCCTTTTTAGATCATATGATTGATCAAATCAAGCGACATGGCTTATTTGATATTGATATTGAATGTGATGGCGACTTGGAAATTGATGATCACCACACGGTTGAAGATTGTGGTATCACGCTTGGACAGGCTTTTGCCAAAGCTTTAGGTGACAAAAAAGGTTTACGCCGTTATGGTCATTTTTATGCACCGTTGGATGAATCCTTGAGCCGTGCTGTGGTGGACTTATCGGGCCGTCCGGGTTTGTTTATGGATATTCCATTTACCCGCGCCATGATTGGTCGTTTTGATGTGGATTTATTCTCTGAGTTTTTCCAAGGCTTTGTGAACCATGCTTTAATGACAGTGCACATTGATAATCTCAAAGGGAAAAATAGCCATCACCAAATTGAAAGTGTGTTCAAGGCTTTTGCCCGTGCGCTTCGTATGGCATGTGAAATTGACCCACGTGCAACCAACACCATTGCTTCAACCAAAGGTAGCTTGTAATGACCCGTATTGCCCTTCTTGACTATGGTATGGGTAACCTACACTCAGCAGCAAAAGCGCTTGAACATGTCGGTGCAACAGTCGATGTGACCAATGATCCTAAACTGATTGCTCAGGCCGATAAAATTGTCTTCCCTGGCGTAGGCGCCATGCGTGACTGTATGCAAGGCATGCATGAAGCCGGGATTGATGAAGTCGTTCGTCATGCGGCATTTAATAAGCCAGTCTTGGCGATCTGTGTCGGCATGCAAGCGCTGATGCAACGCTCTGAAGAAAACGGCGGTGTCGATGCTCTCGGTATTTTTGAAGGAACGGTAAGACGTTTTCCAGATGTAGATGGCTTAAAAGTGCCACACATGGGCTGGAACCAAGTTCATCAAGCTGACCCAAGCCACCCAATGTGGAAAGACATTGAACAAGATGCACGTTTTTACTTTGTTCACAGCTTCTATGTTGAACCGAAGAATAGCGACATTGTGGCTGCAACTTGTGACTATGGTTTAGAGTTCTGTACCGTGATTCATCAAGAAAATTTATTTGCAACACAGTTCCACCCTGAAAAAAGTCATACCGCAGGTTTGCAACTGCTAAAAAACTTTGTGGAATGGAAAATTTAATTCATTCCAGCCTCTGTTTGATTTTAAAAAGCTCAACTTCGGTTGAGCTTTTCTCTTATTATCTACAAATAACAGTTTAGAAATATACAAAATGCTCCAATTCCAATTCTTTCCTCGCTCTTGCCCCACACCACCAAAACTTTTAGAGGTTACTGAAGTCTTCAAGCAGCACATTACTGGTATAAGTTCACAAACACATCAACTTTCCAGCAATGAAGTTCTTCTTACTATTGCAACTGAGCTTGAAAAAATCGGGTTCAAAGTTGAAAAAAGTAAATCTTCCGAAGATAAAATCCTTGTTCCAGTCCTATTCGGTTATAACAACCAAGCTTCTAAAAGTTTCTTAGCCGATGCCATTCATTTCGAGCAAAAAATCGTTATTGAAGTCGAAGCTGGACGCGCAGTCGCCAATAACCAGTTTTTAAAAGATGTATTTCAAGCCAGTATGATGGTTAATATCGACTATCTAGTTTTAGCTGTGCGAAATACTTACCGCCAATCAGATGATTTTCAAAAGGTATATCAATTTTTAGATACGCTTTACACGTCACAGCGTATTATTCTTCCATTAAAAGGAATTCTAGTAATCGGGTACTAATTTAATATTGATAGAAAGTTTTTGTTTTACAGCACACTACTACACACCAAATAATTACAATGCCTTTCCATTGTCACCAAATTTGATTATGATTTGCCTGCTTTTTAGACATTTTTATTTATAAAAAATTTAATTTACAACGATAAGGTAAGTCACTATGACTCAATATGTACAAGAATCTGCGCTGAACGCCGCAGGTCGCTTCGGACGTTTTTCATATCTCGCATGGAACTGCCTCCTTGCCATCGTCGCTGTGATTATCATTGGTATTTTTGCCGTGATTTTTCCAACGACTTTCATCAACATGGAAACAGGCAACTTTGGTGGTGGCATGATTTTTCTTGCTGTGATTTATATAGCAATTTTCTATTTCACCTTCGTATTTACCATTCGTCGCCTACATGACCGCAACCATACGGGCTGGTTATCGCTGTTAATGCTGGTACCTCTTGCTAACGTGATCTTAATGCTTTACCTGATTTTTGCACCAGGTGATGATCGTAGCAATAGCTATGGTTCGCCACGCCCAACCGCAGGTTGGGAAACAATTCTAGCGTGGATTTATATCCTGCTATTTGTCGTTGGTATTTTAGCAGCAATTGCTTTGCCTTCTTATCAAAGCTATATACTGCGTGCCAATCAATCACAGATCGAAATGCAACAGCAATAAAAATGCATTCTGTTATCTTGGATTGTACTTAAAACCTGCTTCTTGCAGGTTTTATTTTGCCTTTAAAATCAAAAACCACTAGTCTGAGATAAAAGCATGCCTCAGATATAACATGAATAATTCCCTACCCAGTCTCCCTATCCCCAACAAAGAACACATTCAAATTTTGCCTCGTTTTCAAAATTTGCCAATGCAAGCGATTCATGTCATTCAGAACGTAGAACAGTGTGAAGCCATTCGCACTGAACTGGAACAGATTGCCATCTTCGGTTTTGATAGCGAGTCCAAACCGACCTTTCAAGTGGGAGAAGTCTCTACTGGGCCACATCTCATTCAACTGGCCAGCGTCGAGCGTGCTTATTTGTTTCAAATGAGCCCTCCCATTTGGAGCTTCCTTGCGCCATTTTTGGCGAATCCAGACCAGCTCAAAGTGGGTTTTGGTTTAAAAAATGATGCTCATCTGTTCCGTAAAAAAGGCTTTGAGTTAAATGGTATCGTTGAGCTGTCAAAATGCTTTGCAAGCTTTGGGTTGAGCAACCCTGTTGGCATTAAAAATGCCATCGCCCTGCTGTTTCAACTCAACTTCCCGAAAAGCAAAAAAGTCAGCACGTCAAATTGGGCAAGGAAAGTCCTTACGCCTGAACAAATTAACTATGCTGCCGCCGATGCCTACGCCGCCCTGTTGGTTTTTGAAGAATTGCGGCATTTGGAACAACTACCGAAAGAGATTTTGCAAAAACTGGAAAATATCATAAAACCTCCTCGTCATGAAAAGCTGTAACAGGTGCTTAGAAAATTGCCAATACTTTGCTAAGATGACTGACATTGATTTTATTTAAGATTTGGCTAGGAGCGAAAGCATGCTGATCATCCCTGCAATTGACCTGAAAGATGGCAAATGTGTTCGTTTAAAACAAGGTCGTATGGAAGACGATACGGTTTTTTCTGATGATCCTGTTGCAACTGCACAGCACTGGGTAAATGAAGGCGCGCGTCGCTTACATTTGGTCGATTTAAATGGTGCTTTCGCGGGTACGCCAATTCATAAACCTGTGGTTGAAGCGATTGCTCGCGCACAACCTGAACTGCCCATTCAAATCGGCGGCGGTATTCGCTCACTAGAAACCATCGAACACTACCTAGAAGCGGGTGTATCTTTTGTCATTATTGGCACCAAAGCAGTTCAAGAACCTGAGTTTGTTGAAGAAGCTTGTAAGAAATTTGCAGGTCATATCATTGTCGGGATTGATGCCATGAATGGCATGGTGGCCACCGATGGTTGGGCCAATGTGACCGATGTGAAGGCAACTGATTTGGCCAAACGTTTTGCCGATGCAGGCGTATCAAGCATTGTCTATACCGACATTGCACGTGACGGCATGATGCAAGGGGTCAATGTTGAACAAACTGTTCAACTGGCACAATACTCTGGCCTACCTGTGATTGCATCAGGTGGTGTGACCAACCTTGATGACGTACGTAACCTCAAAGGTCAACCTGGTATTTTAGGTGCAATTACTGGTCGTGCGATTTACGAAGGCAGTTTAAACCTACGTGAAGCACAATTGCTATTAGATGAACAATCGCTCTAACTGTAGAATTTAAAAAAGAGGTCTATTGACCTCTTTTTTATGCATTAAATATTAGTTTGAAGATCTGCTTCTTAATAAATTGCATTACGAATAAACTTTAACGATACATTGCCACGGTTGATATATTGGTATTCAATGGCACTCGAAAAAACGATCGACTCTCCTACACCCAAGACTTTCATGTCGCCTGCCAAATCCAAAGTTAGTTCACCCTCCATCACATAGAGCATCTCACGCCAGCCTTCTGGGTCAGGTTCAGCACTATAGTATTCATTTGGAGCAAGTACCCATGTCCATAGCTCTACTTTTTGTGTCGCTGCCGCTGAAGCCATTAATTTTGCTTCACTGTGTGCTTGTGTGCCCTGCCAAGCCAAAACGTTCACCACCGCTTGCCCTTGCTGTTCAGGCGCAGCAATAATTTGTACAAAATCGACCTCAAGCACATCGGCTATCAAGCTGAGCTTTGCCAGACTAATATTGTCCTGCCCAGATTCAACCCCAGCTACCATACGACGGCTTAATCCAGCTAAATCAGCGAGTTGCTGCTGACTCAGGCCTTTTAAACTTCGATAATGACGCACATTTTGACTGACGTGTTGTAGCACCGCAGGAGAGTTCATACAGATAAATCAAAAAAAATATTGAGCAATATATTGCACACAAAAACAAAGTATGACAAGCTATGTGCAATATATTGCACATTAATTCTTTTATGTTGAATACTCAGCTCGGTTCTAAAGCGCCTGTGATTGCGCTGATTCTCATTACTTTTATTTGGGGCGGCACCTTCTTGGCCGTGAAATATGCCTTAAATTTTAGCTCCCCCATGTTCTTTGTCGGTTGTCGTTTCGCCTGCGCTGCGACCATTATTGGCTTATTTTCCTATCAGCATTTAAAGCACATCACCCGACAGGACTTGTGGGCAGGTGCACTCATTGGCTGTATGGTCACGATTGGCTATGGCACACAAACGGTCGGACTACAAACAGTCAGTAGCAGTGAATCTGCCTTTTTAACGGCACTGTATGTCCCCCTAGTCCCCCTACTATTGTGGTTGATCTTTCGTAAAGTGCCCCATTTTATGATTTGGATTGGTGCACTCTGTGCGTTTATAGGCTTAGTCCTGCTCACAGGCAATAGTCTGAACTCAATCTCATTGAATTTTGGCCAGACCTTAACCCTGCTCGGTGCAATTGCTATAGCAATGGAAATTATTCTGATTGGTTATTTTGCCCCAAAAGTTGATATTGGTCGGGTGACGGTCATTCAACTGGCGGTTGCCTCTGTGCTCGCTTTTGCATCCATGCCACTGGCTGGTGAGCAACAACTACCTGCTTTTTCATGGCCATTATTAGGCATTGCATTTGGATTGGGGCTTGCCAGTGCTGTGATTCAATATGTCATGAATTGGGCACAGCGCTCAGTCAACCCATCACAAGCAGCGATTATTTACGCAGGAGAGCCTGTGTGGGCAGCGCTATTTGGGCGCCTTGCAGGAGAACGTTTAGCACCACTGGCTTTGTTGGGCGGTCTCTTGGTGGTGTTTGGCATTATGATGAGTGAATGGAAACCCAAACTGTTGAAATCAAAAAAAGAAGCTGAACAGCGCTAATTTAACGTTCAAATGCGGTGTCTGCTGAGTCTAAACATAAATTGTATAGATTCAGCAGCACAAGTTCATGTTTAGAACGATACCATCTTACCCGGATTAATCATTGCTCCTAAACCATACATACTTTTGGCAATTGGAATCACTAACGGTGCCAATGCCCGACCAAAAGGAATGTTCTGATGTTGAATTCGGGTCAACATATTAAAATCATCAGATTGACCACAGAAATCATCGGCAATGGCTTTACCAATACGTACCGTTTGCGCAACACCATGCCCACTCCAGCCCTGTACAGCATAAATGGGATATTGATGACCAAATTTTCGACTGTCTGCCGCACCATTAACGGTTAAATCTGTCGTTCCACTCCACACAAAGTCAAGTGCCACCTGCTCTAGCTGAGGAAATACATGCTGAATACGTCCCAGCAAATAGTCATGGGTTTGTTCAGGACTCCAACACGAGCCAGTGCCTTCGCCCCCAAATAACAATCGGTTTTTTGAAACGCCACGGTAGTAGTCAATTTGAAATTGCGTATCGTATACAGGCAGATCCGTCGGCAATAGCTCTTTCAAATCTAATGCTAAAGGTGCTGTGGTACAGACGTAAGTATAAAAAGGAATCGTAGTTTGATTACGTTCTTCTAATAGTTTAAATGAAGCATGGTGTACAGCCATCACCACGCTTTTACGTGCTTTAATCACCCCTTGCGCTGTGGTCACATAAATACCATCGGCACGTTCCTGAATCGACTGCACTTCTGTTTGCTCATAGATGCTACCGCCCTTTTGGCAAAAGCCATACGCCAAACCACGTGTCAATGCTAAAGGATGAATATGTCCACCTAGATGATCCAATAAGCCGCCAAAATAGTTATCCGATTGCACATGCTCTCGTAATTCCTCTTGGGTCAGCATTGAGGTATTTTTTTCATCTAAGTACTGACGTGCTTGCATGCCTTCACGCAAGGCATCTAAATGCCCTGGGTGTACTGCGGCCGTTAGATGTCCACGTTTACGTTGTAAATCTAAATCATATTTTTCAGTAATGTCATCAATCAAAGTCATGGCTTCAGTTGAGGTAAAGTGCCATAACTTTTTTGCCTCTTCAAAGCTGAAGTGCTCGATCATGGTTTCGGCTTCCCAACGTGCCAATCCCGGTGTGAGTTGCCCACCATTGCGCCCTGAGGCAGCACTGCCCACTCGGTTCTTTTCAACCAAGACCGTATCTACACCCTGCTCCGACAAATGCAGTGCTGCCGAGGTTCCCAATAAGCCACCACCTATCACTACGACATCACATTCGATATCTGCATTTAAAGCATCAAACTCATGCCATACATGCATTGAACTTTCATAGTAATTGGCAGGATGATCAAACGCACCATGTTGCGGGTTTAACCAATTCCACTCTTTGCCGCTTTGTACAGCAAAACTGGCTTTGTATTCAACGTCATCTACAAATGTCGGTTTATTCATATTCATTTCATTTACACTCAATATTACTTTCATTTTCATGCAAGGTTTAGTATGCATTTCCAATTACAATGTTTTGCTTTTTCAATTTCTTATAAATAAATAGCCCAATACCAATTGCTAGCCAAGAGCACCCAAAAATCAGGGCATTTCGTTCTAAGTTAACCCACAGGCAAAGCATCACCAATACGGATAACAGAGGTAGGATCAAATTGAGACATTTGTTTTTGACGCCTTGAGTTTGTTTTTCCAACAGATAAAACTTCACAAAAACCGAGAAGTTCACCGCCGTAAAGGCAATCAATGCACCAAAGCTAATCATACTGACCACAGTCGCAAGATCTAAGAAAATGGCAGACAATGAGATCAAGCCAATGCTCAATACCGCGTACAAGGGGGTACCCAGTCTTGCATGTAATTGCCCAAAGGTTGCTTTGGGGAAAATGCCATCTTTCGCCATAATATGAATTAGGCGTGAAGCACTCGCATGAGTCGCCAGACCTGAAGCAAAGGTATTCATGATTTGAGCACACAGAAATACAGCTTGGAACAATGCCCCTCCGACATAGAGAACAATCTCAGGTAAAGCTTCATCAGGTTTGTTAAAACGCACATTCGTTGGGAAGTACAACTGAATAAACCATGATGCTGTGATAAAGATGGCCCCCCCTGCCAATGTAGTAAGTAAAACCGCACGCGGAATGTTCTTTTGCGGATCTTTGGTCTCATGCGACATGGTCGTAACTGCATCAAAACCCAAAAATGAAAAACATAAAATGGAGGCCCCCGCAATCAAAGGTAAAACAGAGCTGTCCCCATTAAACAATGGCGCTAAAGTCAGTACATGATCATAGCCTTGCGCTGACCCCACCCCTTGAATAACCAAATAAATAAACAGAACCATCAACAGTAAGGGCAAAAGCACAAACACCAAACTCAAGTTCGCTAAAATATTGATTCTGAAGCAGTTGATTAGGGTGACTAAACCTGTAAATAAAACCACCCAGACCCAATAGGGCACGCTCGGAATGACAGCTTCCAAATAAATACCCGCCAGTAAAGCATTAACTAAAGGCAGTAAAATATAATCGAGCAGTGAACACCAACCAACAAAAAAGCCCGCTTTAGCTCCACAGGACTGTGCGGTGTAGTTATAAGCAGAACCTGAGTCACCGCTGACCCGACTAAAACGTGCATAACTAAATGCCGTTAATAGCATTGCAAACAACGCCAGAATATACGCCAATGGCACACGACCATCGGTGATCCCAGACACGATACCAAAAGTATCGAACACCACCATCGGGGTCATGTAGGCCACACCAATAATGACCACTTGCCATAGTGACATTTTCTTTAAAGAAAAATCTGCATTTTTCACCGAAATCACCATCTTTCATTTTTCAATCTAGTGATTTTGGTTTTTGCAACAACTATGCCATATAATAGCATCTTCTGTATTTTAAGAATATTGAATAAAATGCCTAAATACGATTTAGAAACTCGAAAAGCAGCAATTCAACGCTATAAACTCACTGATTATAAGGTTGCTGTTTGCAAAGAATTCAACATCTCACGTGTGACCCTCGATGCATGGATTAAGCTAGAGGAAGAAACTGGAGATTTATCTCCAAAAGCAGCTAGTAATCGTGGAGCACCTAGCCACATTAAAGACTGGAATGAATTCCAAGTATTTGTTAAAAATACAAAATTTCAAAATATTAGCGATCTAGTTCCACTTTTTGAACAGCACTTTGGCTATTCGGTTTCTTATGCCGTACTGGTTCGTGCCATTCATGTTTTAGGCTTGCGTCGTCGTCGTGGAAGATTCTATGCCTAGCCAGAATCATGCTATTTTTTATAATCAATATCGAACATATTTTTATATAAATAACTGTACATTAATGTATAGTTATTTTATTAAAAAAGTAAATTTAAATTATTAAATATGTAAAATATATTAAATAAAAATGTAAATTATAAATATTAAAAATGTAAGATTTATTGAACAAAAATGTAAAACATAAAATTTAATTTGGTACAGTGCTTTTTTAAAGCCTGCGCAAAAATAGTGAAACTGCTGCATTATATGGTTTCATCTCAGTGCATAAATCCCATCTCAAAAGATACAGACCTAAAAAAAGGGCAAACTGCCCTTTTAAAGTCATCTGGTCTTATTGATACATCGGCTCATTATCATTTAAACGAATGATGCCTTTAATCGCACGATATACAATCCACACCCATGACAGTACAATCACGGCGACGCAGAAGGTTGAAGCGCCTAGTGCTACACCTGCAAATGCCGTGGCATTTTCACCTGTAAAGAATAAGAAAAGAAACGGCACAAAGGCAATCACGTTCCAAATTAAATACCACCAAAACGTGCGAATCTGCCATGTAAAATGGCTCTCAAAAATAGAACCACGGACTGCATCGCGCTTGATGTAATTAATGACTAAAGCGATCACTGCTAAAATTCCTGCGGAAAAAATCGCAACAATATACAAAATATAAAGAATAAAGGTCAGGCTACGATTCGGATCTTGATCGACTGAATAATTCATATTGTCCCTCATAAAGTGGGCTTTTGACTTTAAATAGGCAAACTATTGAAAGGAGAAATAAGCCATAAAATTAAAAGAATATTGAAAAAGATTGTACAAAAGTAAATCTTTCTAAAGGGTTGTTTTTGTGTTTTATGACGTAGCTTTTGTTGTGCCAGCCATGCGGCAGGCCATCCGCCTAAAAATGAAAGCAGATGCAACGTATTTTCAGGTACGCGGTGCTGCCCATTTTGCGCCGCTTCTTTGTCTTGTGCATAGAACCAATAACTAGCTGCATTCATTAAACTAATAAAGAGCAACACCAACCCACTTAAACGTCCCAGCAGCACCAACAGCGCTAAAACAACAATGTACGCCACCGAAGCGATTTGCATTGGACGCAAATTTTGGCCTTGTACGGTCTTTTTCAGGGGCTTCTTTTGAGTCCGATTATTTTGGGTTTGTGATGCTTTTAAATAGCTAACTTGCTGTGCACGATAACGCCCTTGCGCATCTAAAATCGCATTATATTCCAATGCACATCCTACTATGGGGCGAGGACCTTGCCGCGCAAAGTCCTTGATATGTAAAAACACGCGATCTTTGCTGTCATCGTTAGGCTGAATAAAGCCGTAGCCCTTATCATCAAACCATTCAATGAGTCGTCCTTGGTCACGCATTTTTCTTTCCTATTTAAGTAGTTACAAACTTTAAGCGGTCAATCACCATATTACGCATTTCGACAGGATTTTTCTGCAAAATATCCTCCCCAGTACGGCCTTGTTCTGCATTTTTTTGTGCCACTTGTAAACGCATCATCCAAAAACGTGCAGCAGCCATTGCGAGATACAACTCTAGGCAAGATTTTTCATCAGCAGTCAAAGGACGAATGCTTTCATAGGCGTTTAAAAATGCGATGGCCTTGGCTTCATTTAAATGTACACTTGGGTATTCGGTGCAGAAGTCATTCAGCGTAATCGCAATATCGAACAAGAACTCATCTTTATTCAGTTCATAAAAGTCTAAAATGCCCTTGAGCTGATTGCCCTCAAACAAAGTGTTGTCTCGAAATAAGTCCGAATGAATAAAACCTTTTGGACGATTCGGATAAACTGCCGACAATGCATCGTATAGACCCAATAATTTGCTCAATAATGCTTGATCCGCTTCAGTTAAAGTCGGTTTCATGTCTAATGCCACCGCCAGCCAGTAATCATGGTCACGGTATTCTGCACGTTCCAGTGGAAAATCTTGCAGTGCTACATGCATTTTCGCTTGTGCAACGGCAATTGCCTCAGTTTGCTCAAGGGTCGCAGGCATAGGGTGTTTGCCCATCATCCGTGGGGCAATTTGTGCCGGCTTCTCTTTTAAGCTATGAATGGCTTTACCTGAATGACTTAATGGCACGGGTACCGTTAAACCTGCTTGGCCCAAATGCTCAAGTACAGGAACCAACTCGCCTGCGCCTTGTTCATCCATCTCTTCAAATACAGTTAACACGTACTGCACAGCATTTTCACACACAATAAAATAGTTCGTATTTTGAATACCGCCTTGAATCGGGATCAGATCCATCACCTCTAGTCCATAAGGTGCTGCAAACGCCTGAACTTCCTGTAAAGTCAAAGTGGTATAAACCGACATATAAAACCTGCGAAAAAACTTACATAAGTTTGATAGAATACCTGCTCCGACTATTAAGGTGTAGCATCTAAGTCGCGAAGTTTCATAATCGGCTGTTATTTTTGGAAAAAATTATGCTAGCTAAACGTATTATTCCTTGCCTCGACGTAGACAACGGTCGTGTAGTGAAAGGTGTTCAATTCCTTGATATTCGTGATGCAGGTGACCCAGTAGAAGTAGCACGCCGATATAACGAGCAAGGTGCTGATGAAATTACCTTCTTAGATATTACAGCAACCTCAAATGGCCGCGACACAACCTACCGTACCGTTGAACGTATGGCTGAAACGGTTTTTGTTCCCTTAACCGTCGGTGGTGGGGTACGTAAAGTTGAAGACATTCGTCTCTTACTCAATGCTGGTGCAGACAAAGTGAGCATTAACTCAGCAGCGGTATTTAATCCTGAATTTGTCCAAGAAGCATCGCAACGCTTTGGCGCACAGTGTATTGTGGTTGCTATTGATGCAAAAAAAACGGGTGAAAATAAATGGGAAATTTTCACTCATGGTGGCCGTAAACCAACAGGCATTGATGCCATTGAGTGGTCAGTGAAAATGGCTAACTTTGGCGCAGGTGAACTGTTGATTACCTCGATGGATGCCGATGGCACCAAAGCAGGATATGACCTCGAGCTGATGCGCCAAATCAATGACCGTGTCACTATTCCAACCATTGCTTCGGGTGGTGTTGGCAACTTACAACACTTGGCCGATGGTATTTTAAAAGGTGGAGCCGACGCCGTACTGGCTGCTTCAATTTTCCACTTTGGGCAACACACCATTCCTGAAGCGAAGAAATACCTTGCGGAACAAGGCATTGAAATGCGTTTATAATTGACAGCATCATTCTGAAATGATTAAAAGAGTATCGAAAGATGCTCTTTTTTTTATGACTTCAGTTTTTTATAACTATTTAGAACAACAATTAGAGATCAAACAGTGCAAGACTTACAGGTTATTTTTCTTATCTTTGGCATCGCTTTCTTATTTCTATTACTGTACCTATTAAGAAAATACACAGATCATCCTTTTACCATGTTCGCCATTATTCCCTTCTTAGGCTTGTGCATGTTTAGTTATGTAATGTTCTCAGAATACCAACTCACACAGTATTATAAAAAAGCCTTTGCCGCCCCTGAGCAAATTCGTTATTGCGGAACTTTTCATCAATGGGTAGAAATCAGACAGCAAAACCGACACAACGTCAGCATTGAAAAAGCCTTTTATTTTCAAAATGATCGACAAGGGTTCATATTTACCAACAGTCTACAAGCCAGACAACGCTTTCCAGAGCTGAACACATTAAAAGTGAATGACCCCATTTGCTTCCAGTTTTCTCCACAGTATAAGGACGAAATGGATCGCTATATTTTAACGGGCTTTAAAAAACAGATGAATTAAAAAGCTCAATTCCACTGTACTCATTCACAGCTAGTGCCATTGCCTCAATTATGCAGCAGATGTTAAAGCTTAGAATGCTCTCTGGATCTTGTTCGAACCTACACTCTCAATTTTTGAGATAAAAAAAGGGAGTCTTGCGACTCCCTATAAACCTAGAATAACGACTATATTGCTCTGTTAAACTGGAAAATGAAAAATGACGTACTAAGCTCATGAAGTGAAATCACCTCATCAACAGCTTTACTATAAGATGTTCAAATGATGAAATATTGACAATACATACCAATTTTATTGACAAATCACGACAACTCTCACATTAACCCTATTATCCAGCGATAGTTTCTGTCATCTGCCTAGGCTTACTCTCAACAGCTTCTGGTGCCTTAACCCATTTTGCAGGAAAGACCTGATTTACCCATTGAGTTAAACGCTCAGACACGCCTTGAGGCAAGGTAATGCCCAATGGATTTTGTTCTTGCAAGTCCAATGATGAAATCACGCGAGTCCCTAAAATATAGTCAAACCACGGCTTAGTCACACACCAGTTGGCATCCTGATTAGAGTTCATGTGGTGGTCATAGTGCCACGGAATTTTACGCATTGCCCAGTCAGGTTCTAAGTGCGCACGGCGGTGAATATAATAATAGTTTCCAGCAGAATACAGCACAGATAAAGTCATCCCTTTGGACACTGGATAAAATAATGTTCCAAATACACCCGCGACTACAGCCAGTGAAATGATCTCATTTTTAGTACGCCAGTTACTCCAGCCTTCAACATATCCGTGGTCGTGAAATGCCGTTTTACGTACTTCTCGGTGATGCTCCCAATGTGACTTCATGCTGTCAGGCACAGGGCTGTAGCGTGGCTTACCCGCACGGTGTGTACCATGCAAAATATATTTATGTGCCACCCACTCAAAGGCATTGGCCACCACCAATCCCGCGACAAAACCCTTCCACATGTCAAATCCCTCCTGTTTTCAGATTGAATATAATGTGGAAACTATGCTAAATATTGACCCTAGCATTCCAATTCATTGACAAATCACGACAAGAACAATAGAGCGAATAAATGCAACATTTCAAAGACTACACAGGTTCAGTCTACGGCGGGCTAGGTCATTTACTTTATGCCTATTGCCAAGCGGTGGGCTATCCAATTTCTGAAAAACTTGAGAAAGTTCAGAATCTAGAACGTTTTGATTATGCTCTGTGGTTAGCGTTGTTGAATGATCTCGACAGCCATCTACAAACGCCGGCTCTCGGACTCGACATTGCTCAATATGTACAACCTAAGCATTTAGGTATCTTGGCCTATATTGCGCTATCCTGTGAGACGCTTGGTGAAGCACTGACCCGTTACCATGACTTTCATCGGCTGATTTATGATGGTAGCTCATTATATGTTGCCGTTGAAGGTGAAAACCTATGTTTTGGTTGGGTGGAAATGCCGATTGAACTCACCACACAACTGAGTAATGAAGTGGCAATGGCACTGATGATTCAATTTATGAAGCACTTTGTCGCCCATGAAGATATTCAGCTTTATGAAGTGCACTTCACGCATCCTACCCCTAAAAATACCCTACAGTATGAACAGTATTTTAATTGTCGCGTTCGCTTTTCCCAAAGTCGACCGATGATGATGATTCCACTGCGTGAATTATCTATGCCTTTTCAACAAGGCGATCAAACATTACAAAAACTACTGTTACAGCAAGCCGAAGCCCTACTTGAAAAATTGCCCAATTCCACTCACATTGACCAACGGCTACAACATGCTATTTTGACAGGACTCCAAAAAAACCAATATCAAATTGAGCATATTGCGAAGCAATTGAGCTTTTCAGTACGACAACTACAGCGCCACTTACAACAACAAGGCACGACTTATCAACACAGAATGCAAGAAGTAAGACGTGTCTTGGCAGAACAATATTTAAAAGATCCACACTTGAGCTTACAGGAAATTGCCCTCTTGCTCAGTTATTCTGAACAAAGTGCTTTTCAGCGTGCCTTTAAACAATGGACTGAGCTCACCCCGCAACAATGGCGACTACAACACGTTGACTAACAATCCTCGAATTTTCTAAGGTCATCAAGATGTCACGCTTTTTTTGTTAAAATTGATTGAAAAACGATCGCTTTCTCGTTAAATATACGTTGTAAACAAATAAAACATCAATAACTACAAAAGGCGCATTATGAATAAATATCTTGCTGAGTTCATCGGAACATTTTGGTTGGTCTTCGGAGGTTGTGGCAGTGCTATTTTTGCTGCAGCTTTCCCTGAATTGGGCATCGGCTTTCTAGGCGTTGCTCTTGCCTTTGGTTTAACCGTTTTAACGGGTGCTTTTGCACTCGGACACATCTCAGGTGGACACTTTAACCCTGCCGTCAGTATCGGTTTATGGGTCGGTGGTCGCTTTGAGAGCAAAGATCTGATTCCCTATATTATTTCTCAAGTTATTGGTGCAATTTTAGCAGCTTGGGTTTTGTATTTGATTGTACAAGGGCAAGCCGGGTTTGTTGGCACAGGAGGATTTGCCAGCAATGGTTATGCCGAGCTCTCTCCTGGTCAGTATTCTTTAATCTCAGCTTTAATTATTGAAATTGTCCTAACAGCAATGTTTTTAATTATCATTATGGGTGCGACCGATAAACTTGCACCTTCTGGTTTTGCCCCAATCGCGATTGGTCTGGCTCTGACACTTATTCACTTGATTAGTATTCCTGTCACCAACACTTCGGTCAATCCAGCCCGTAGTACAGGTGTTGCCCTCTTTGCCGAAACCGCTGCGTTAAGCCAACTTTGGTTATTTTGGGTGGCACCTATTATTGGCGCAATTATCGGTGCCATCATTTATAAAATTTTGGAAAGAAAGGCTTAGACGCTGTTCCCATTCCCTACCAGCATAACGCCCACGAATGTGGGCTTTTTAAATGTTCCACATGGAACATGCTTAGAACTTATAAAAAAGGGTTATCAATTTCCCCTGTCTCTGAACGCTGAATTTTTTCAGGAAGTTGAACCTCGCTTTCTAGCTGTTGCACGATGGCATTGATATAGCTCTGTAATGCTTTGGCTGCGGCTAAACCCACTTGGTCTTTGGTGAGTTGTAAATTGCCATAAATACTGACACAGTCCACGTCATTATCAAGAGTCAAGTCATGAATGGCATGTGACTCCGCTCCCTGTATAAAAGGTTTAAACATATTATTTTTACTCTTATTTATGCTTCAGTCATCGAATAAAGCAGCTGAACCTATACACATCCAGCTGCTTAGAACTTTAACGTAACAGCTGCAAAATATATTGCAACAATACGTCAATCAATTGCTTCACAATAGCATCCTGTGTAGCCGAATCAATGCCTGTACTGTTGGTCTGATCTGTGCTTTTTGCACTCGACTGACTCGACCCCGACTTAAAGTCTTTTTGTAACGCTTTGAGCTGCTCTGATGAAACATCTTCCGCACACTGGCTTTCTGCATCCCAATGCGAATATTGAATGGCATGTTGAGCTTTGACAGCATTTGCTGTCAGCGGGAGCTTGTAGGTATTGCGCTTTTGTTCTTCTGTCAGTTGCGGAAACAGATTCATTCCCAACTGCTCTTCCAAATAGCAAACACTGACAACTTTTACCTGCTGTGAATTATCATTCGGTGCATAATACGCCCCAATCGCCCCTGTTTTTGGCATATACACAGCCTTATAAACCGCACTCGGAACAATCACTCCCTGTCCAATGGTTTTAAGCTTCTTGCCCTGAAATACAGGTCCAGTCACTACAAAAACATCAAGCTTTTGTTTGGTCACAATTGCGCGCGTCGCCTCTTCTAGTTCACGCCAGACCTGCTGATTATTTTTAGGGGCTTGCGGTACCATATTGGCCAAAGAAAAACTGTCAAATTGTGCATCTTTATTCGGCATATCGGCATTAGGCGCCATGTGTCCACGGTCATAGCCTGAGCCTCGATAGTCGGACAATGTCGCGCGATGGGTTACCGCAACATTTGATTCCTCATGGAAATTATCCTCGCGCGGGATTTTCTGACTCAGACGTTGTGGCGTCAACGCTTCTGCTACCCACAGTGGTGTTTTTGAAACACCCGAATACATGACATTAAAACCATTAAAGCACAGTGCATAACTGTGTTTGCTCAAACTATCTTTCAACAAATAGGGCGGAGTTTCTCGGTAAAACTGCTCTAAACAGGCTGCATTGGAACTTGGACTTAAAGAGACGTATTGCTGAATTTTTTCCTGACCAAAGGCAATTGCAAAACTTCCTGTTGCCACTAATCCCAAGATGAATTTCAGCCCATTTTGATTAAACATTTTAGATACAGACTGACCTGAACCGCTTTTCTTCTTCGCCATCACAACTACATAAACATCTATTTTTCACGAGCTTAACAATCAGCGTATACGAAGTATATCGCTCTAAAGCTATTCGCATAACAATTAAACAAAACTGCAAATTTAGATGATTTTGCATGTAACAAAATGTCTTTTTTGTAGAGTTTTTCTACGGCAACGTGATGCGATTGCGTATCTTTCATTGCTGTCACTTCAAATTATATGCCAAGGTAAAAAGGAATCGAACAAATAATACATGCCTTTTACGGAGTTCTTATGCATTCTAAAATTTTAATGTCAATTGGTTTAATCGGTACAGTGGTCAGTGCTTCTGCTTTTGCTGAACCACCTATTCAACCCGGCGATACTTTGGAAAGTCTATCTCAAGCCAAAATAACCACAACAGTGAACGGTCAACCAGGCTCAATTCAAGAACTCGTAAATTCAGGGCAAATTAAATTACTTAAACCGAATGTTGCAAATGTTCCCGCTCCTGTGAATCAAGCTACTCAGGGTACGCCAAATGACCAAGCTATGATGCCAACTACAACTCAGACTGAGGCGCCCGTACAACAAGTGATGCCTGATGCATCAGCTCCACAAGAAATCGCCGCCACGCCTACTGAACAACACCCTCTAGCACCGAATGCCGCACTCTCAGTACAACAAGCTGAAGCAGCACTTAATGATGCTGTCGCACCTGCAGCAAATGCAGATATGAACACTGCACCAGCGGCTACACCTCAGCTCGATTCTTCGGCTGAAGCACCTGTAAATGAAGTTGAATCTGACTCATTGCCGTCACCTGATGCACCCGCTCAAGCTTTGCCAGATGCTTCAATGGAACAACCCATGCAAGCGATGCCTGAAGCACCAGTCAATGACCCAATGAACTAAGATCACAATTCATTTATCCTCCAAAAAAACCAGCGTAAACGCTGGTTTTTTTAAAGTTTAAATCTCGATTTGACTACCTAACTCAACCACACGGTTCGGCGGGATTTGGTAGAAGTCACTCACCGGACTGGTATTTCTTTGCATCGAAATAAATAATTTCTCACGCCACGGCATCATGCCCTCACCCACCGTACTGATGATCCGCTCACGTGAAACGAAGAAACTGATTTGCATCAGGTTATATTCAAGCTCAATCGCTTGATAAACGGCTTCAAGTGCATAAGGAATGTTCATTTCGTCTTTAAAACCATAATACAATTCAACGCGATAGAAATGTGGATTCATGGTTTCAACATGGAAACGATTTTGTTCCTCTACATACGGCACATCCTGAATTTTGACTGTCAAAATGATGTTCTTTTGATGTAACACTTTATTGTGCTTCATATTGTGTAGCATCGCATGCGGTACAACAGTCGGTGTTCCAGTTAGGAAAACAGCCTCACCTTCAACCCAGTTGGCCTGTTCACCAATACTTTGTACAAATAAATCCAGCGGTAGAGTATCTTGCTGAAGTTTAGCAAAAGTTAATTCTCGACCTTGCTTCCACGTCATTAATAATAAGAAAGCAATACCACCAATCAGCAAAGGGACCCAACCACCTGAAAGCACTTTAAGTGAGGTTGCACTGACCAAGACCAAATCTAAAGTTAAGAATGGAATAATCAGCAGTACCAATTTTGGCATGCTCCATTTCCATGTATAACGAATAAATACAGCAATCAACAAAGTGTCACACAACATAGTCATCGTCACGGCTAAACCATAGGCATGAGAAAGCTGCGAGCTGGTTTGGAAAATCAGAATCAGAATAATAATTGACGCTAACAAGACCCAATTCAGCAAAGGAACATAAATCTGCCCCTGCTCTAAATCTGACGTATGTTTAATATTCAAACGTGGCAAATAACCCAATTGAATCGCTTGACGAGCCAAAGAGAATACCCCTGAAATCACGGCCTGAGAAGCAATGACCGCAGCCATAGTAGCCAAGAAGATCATAGGGTACAAAGCCCACTCTGGCACTAAAAGATAGAACGGGTTTTCAATTGCTGTTGGATCGCGAAGTAATAAAGCCCCTTGCCCTGCATAATTGAGCAATAAACAAGGTAAAACCACAATAAACCATGCCAAGCGAATCGGTACTGGTCCAAAATGTCCCATATCTGCATACAGTGCTTCACCACCCGTTACTGTCAGTACCACGGCTCCCATAATAAAAAACGTCATTAAAGGATGGGTCACAATAAATTGAATGGCCCAATGCGGACTGAGCATGCCTAAAACCAAAGGCGTTTGAATAATGCTCGAAATTCCAAGTATGCCGAGGGAAAAAAACCATAATAAAGTGATAGGCCCAAAGAATTTACCGACAAAAGCGGTTCCATATTTTTGCATCACAAACAAAGCTGTGACCACACTAATTGCAATCGGCACAATATAAGGGTCTAGAGCATCTGTTGCGATGGATAAGCCTTCTACAGCAGATAAGACTGAAATAGCTGGGGTGATAATACCATCCCCAAAGAATAGTGAAGCCCCAATAAAACCAATCGAAATTAAAAGCAATTTTCTACGATCACTAAAATTCGTATTGCGTAAATTGAGTGCAAGCAATGCCATGATGCCACCCTCACCATTGTTGTCTGCACGCATCACAATCGCAGCATATTTAATGGTAATGACCATCGTCATAGTCCAAAAAATAATCGACAGAATACCCAAAACATTCTCTGGGTTAATTCCTAGACCATGTGCAGCATGAAATGATTCTTTCAATGCATAGAGTGGGCTGGTTCCAATATCCCCAAACACAACCCCTAAAGCTGCCAAGGTAATCGCAGGCAGTGCGGCTTTTTTTGCAGTACTTTGCATAATCTTGTCTTCAATTATCGACACTATTTTTGCGAATCATATCATTGAGCTAAAACTTTTGCTCGAATTCAATTGTTTCACCTTGTCGATAGCCCTGTTTTTCGATATTATCCTCCGCCATGGTGAAGTGTCCGAGTGGCTGAAGGAGCACGCCTGGAAAGTGTGTAAACGTTTATAGCGTTTCGAGGGTTCGAATCCCTCTTTCACCGCCAAATTAGCTTCCCGTAGCATCCAACGGGGTACTGAAAGGCTTAAACCACATAGGTTTAAGCCTTTTTTATTGTTTTGTTAAATCCTAGCACATCCATTGCAATCCCCCATATCGTGGGGGATAATTGGGGGACAGACTTTTTAAGTTATTTTTCGTCCCCCAATTTGCACGGATACCATTAAAAATGCTTACTGATGCTCAAGTTAGAAAAATAAAGCCACTTGATAAAAAAAAGCGCTATTCTGACGAAAAAGGACTATATCTGGAGGTTACACCTTCAGGTGGAAGGTTCTGGCGTTTAAAATATAGATTTAATGGCCGTGAAAGCACCCTAACCATTGGTAGCTATCCAGAAATCACACTTGCCCAAGCTCGCCGTGCACGAGATGAAGCACGTATTCAGCTTTACAATAATATTGACCCGAATGCTAAAAAAAATGAACGATTACAACAATTAGATGAAAGTACTCTCTTCAAATCCCTAGCTATGGAATGGATGGAGGATCGAAAGCCCGTTATTAAAGAAGGTACATATTTACGCGACTTGTCTGTATTTGAAAAAGATCTTTTTCCAGCATTAGGAGATATGCCTATTGATCAGATTAAAGGTAAAGATGTCCTTGCTTGTGCTAAACAAATTGAAGCGCGTGGTGCTCAAGAGATGGCTAAAAGATCCATACCTTTAGCTGGACGTATTTTCCGTTTTGCAATTGGTAAAGGTCTGATCGAGAACGACCCTACTCCTCACCTTCAGAAAGTTCTCAAGCCTCGTAAAGTGAAGCATATGGCTCGCTTAGATATTTCTGAATTTCCTCCTTTCTTAGAACGCATGGATCATTATCACGGCAACATATTAGTCAAAACAGCATTACAGTTCATGACCTTAACATTTGTGAGAACTGCTGAACTCATAAACATGGAATGGGATGAAATTGATTTTGAAAGTAAGTTGTGGCGCATCCCAGCTTATAAAATGAAAATGGCTCTACCCCATATTGTTCCTTTATCTCGACAAGCTATTGCACTCATCGAAGACCTAAAACCTCTTACAGGTAATAAACAATTTGTTTTTTATAATCACAGCACTGCTAAGCCTCTAAGCAACAATGCTCTCTTAAGCGCAATTCGAACTATGGGTTATACAGGTAAAATGACGGGGCATGGCTTTCGTGGACTCGCATCTACAACTCTCCATGAGCAAGGATATATGCATGATGCGATTGAAATACAGCTAGCACATACTGTTGGGAACGCTGTATCTCAAGCCTACAACCATGCGCAGTACTTAGAATATCGAACAAACATGATGCAGGAATGGTCAGATTTTATTGATAGTTTACGGAACAAGATTATCCCTTTTCCTAAACATAAACATGCTTAACTGAAAGCTATTGATATTTAAATCTGCTAGTTCTAACTATTTTAATTTATATCTTTGCTTCGGACTTTTCGGTTTATCTGGAATCGTACGCTCAATCACACCTACGTCTATGGCAGGATTAAGATAATTTTTCTGGAAAGTTGCACGGTGGGATAAACCTAAAGGCTGCATCAATTCAGCCAAAGAGTATTCATCCTGACCCATGAAAGAAATTAAATGCTTAACTTGATCGCTTTGCTCTTTATAAGCTTGTACGCTAGCTTGAGCGACAACATGAGCGCCAGCTTGAGCGGTGTCGCTGGAACTCAGTATTGCATCCAAAATCATCTGCAAAATGAATTCAATAAAAGGAGCTGAATCTGTACGATCAGTACTTATTTGTTAGGCTTCGTAATAAGCCTTTTGATTTTGATGGATTAGGCTTTCAACTAGAATATTGGCAAAGATTGGATTCCATCTGCTCAGGATCAATGTTTGCCATAGTCTACCCATTCGACCATTAGCATCTCTGCAAATGAATGTATAAACTCAAATTCATAATGAAATACAGAGCTTTGAATGAGAGGATATTCTTCACTGTCATTTAGCCAATCGAGCAAATCGGCCATGAGCCGATTGATTTGATTGGTAGGTGATGCTATATGCACCACTCGATCACCAGACATTACCCCTACACCACCATGACGATATTGACCAACTTCGTCAATCAAGCCTGTCATTAAAATTTGGTGTGCTTGTAACAAATCTACTTCTTGGCTTGGCCGCCATTGTTGAAATGCTTCATATGCTTTAATGGTATTACGCACTTCTTGAACCTCTTTAGGAGGTGCAATTACTACCTTACTATTTAGAATCGCCTTGATTTGTTCCGTGCTCAGAGTATTCCCCTCTATTGCAAGAGAACCTTGAATAGTACGGATACGATTGGCTTTTCTCAATTTTAAGCTGTCCTAAATTTCTTCCAAAAAAGTCAAACGCCCTATATTCTCACTGATCTGAGCAATCAGATGAATGATTTTTGAGGTTTTGGTATAAGGCGTTGATATTTCATACTAAATCTTACCCCCCACCCCTTTAAACTTTTCAACGAACGCTGCAATTTTTTGAAAAATGCTCTGCTTCTTTGTCAGGTATTGCGGGTTTAAAGGGCTCATTTTAGGCAGAATAGCATTGAGTTCAGTTCCATTATCACTGGCAAATTCCCGTTTCAGCGAGGTTGCAATATAACGTCTCGCTGCATCCTCATTCAGGTTCTCGGAGCCAATCAGCTCTTGTACTTCACGCTGTTGTTCTGCTTGAGCAAAGGTGAAGAAGGTATCAATCACGCTAGCCTTATCACCAATTTGATCTAGGTCTGTTTGGTTAATAAAATCGACCAGTAGGCTTTCTTTGGCACGATTGCCGAGGTTAGCACGGATCACTCGGCGTACATCTTCAACTAACGTTGCCTTATCTTTCACCTTCTTATTGTTCTCAAAAATCAGCTCTAGAATGTAATCCAGATTGATTTCTTGTGATTTCAGCAAATCTACTTCAAAGACTACATCATCCCAATCAATCGTCGATTTTTCTTTTTGTTCAGCCAATTTTTCCCGACCTAACCAATCACGAATATCATTATAAGTAGAACGGTAATCTTGGATTTTTCGTTCAGCTGGCATCTGAATGGTTTGCAGGGCTGACAGATCCTCATCGCTTAAGTAATGTTGGGTCTTGAATACTTCAACTGCCGCAAGGTCATTCGTATCAACATTCTGCAAAGCCTTTAGGCTGGCGTATTCATCGTAGTTTTGCAACACATTTTCTACACGCAAGTATTCGCCAAATAATTTAGTAAAGGCTTTTTTATCTGATTCTTTAAAAATTTCATCGGGGTTAGGAAAGCGTTGTTCTAATTCTTTCACAATGTCCACAAAACCGCGCCGTGCATCACCAGTCACCACATCGGTAAAGCCTTCCATGTATTCCTTATAACTTTTTTCTAGCACCACATTCTTAGTGTTTTTATCACCAAATAAAGTAATCGCATCAATGGTCGCTTGCTCTAGGTCTCGAAAAGTAACAATATTGCCGAACGTTTTGGTGGCATCATAAATACGATTGGTACGCGAATAGGCCTGCATCAACCCATGATAACGTAGATTTTTATCTACAAATAAAGTGTTAAGCGTAGGGGCATCGAATCCTGTCAGGAACATCCCTACCACAATCAGCAAATCTATTTCTTTGGCTTTGACTTGCTTGGCAAGATCACGGTAATAATTTTGAAAACCTTTACTATCAACACTAAAATTGGTTTTAAACAATTTATTGTAGTCCGCTATTGCGGCGTTTAAAAACTCTTTTGCACTACTGTTCATGGCTGAGATATCAAAACTTTCATCCTGAATATCACCTACGGCATCTTGCTCCTCATTGGCTGCAAAGGAAAAAATAGTGGCAATCTTTAAAGGCTTGTCACTGTTTTTTTGCAGGTTGTTGAGTGACTCATAATACAGCTTGGCAGCTTCTACACTACTGACGGCAAACATGGCATTAAAGCCCTTGCTACCCGCTTGTAAGCGGTGAGTTTTCTGGCGGAAATTATTCAGGATGTACTGGCTAATTTCACGGATGCGGTCGGGATGCAATAAGGCTTGTTTGTTTTCCGCTGCACTGAGTTTTTTCTCATCCTGTTCGGTTTCGATGATTTTAAACTGTGGACGTACATCATTGTAGTCCACTTTAAATTTCAGCACTTTCTCATCACGAATCGCATCGGTGATGACATAAGAATGCAACTCACGGCCAAATACGCTGGCTGTAGTTTCAGCACTAAGGGCGTTTTGTGGAAAAATAGGCGTACCCGTAAAGCCAAACTGATAGTACTTTTTAAACTTCTTCTTCAGGTTTTTCTGAGCTTCACCAAACTGGCTGCGATGACATTCATCAAAAATAAATACTACTTGCTTGTTATAAATGGGCAAGTCACCTTCACTTTTAATCAGGTTATTGAGTTTTTGGATGGTGGTGACAATAATTTTATTATCATCTTTATCCAAGTTCCGTTTTAAACCTGCGGTACTGTCTGAACCATTGACGCTATCGGGTGAAAAGCGCTGGTATTCTTTCATGGTCTGATAATCAAGGTCTTTGCGATCTACCACAAAAAAAACCTTGTCAATAAAATCCAGCTCAGTTGCTAAACGTGCTGCTTTAAAACTGGTCAAGGTTTTGCCAGAACCTGTAGTGTGCCAAATAAAACCGCCACTTTCGGTATTGTTCCAGTTTTTGGCTTGATACGAACTTTGGACTTTCCACAAAATGCGCTCGGTAGCCGCAATCTGGTAAGGACGCATCACCAACAAGGTATCGCTGATATCAAAAACAGAGTAATGCAGCAGCACATTCAGCAAAGTATTTTTTTGGAAAAAAGTAGCCGTGAAGTCTTTCAGATCTTTGATTAGGCTATTATCGGCCTTGGCCCAGTTCATAGTGAAGTCGAAACTATTTTTATTACGTGTCGTCGTATTGGCAAAGTAGCGACAATCTGTTCCATTGGAAATGACAAACAACTGTAAATATTTATAAAGCGAGTTTTCGCTATTAAAACTTTCTTTGCTGTAACGGTGTACCTGATTAAAGGCTTCACGAATGGCGATACCACGTTTTTTTAGTTCGACCTGCACCAAAGGCAAGCCATTCACTAAAATGGTGACATCGTAGCGGTTGGCATGACTGCCTTTTTGCTCAAACTGTTTAATCACCTGCACTTTATTACGGCTAATGTTCTTTTTATCTAAAAGATAGATGTTTTGAATACGCCCATCGTCAAAGACAAAATCATGAATATAGTCATCGTGAATTTTGCGAGTTTTATCAATAATATTGTCGCTCGGCCTATCCAAATAGGTTTCAACAAAGCGTAACCATTCGCCATCAGAAAACTGTACGTTATTCAATGCTTGAAGTTGCTCACGTACATTTGCCAACAAAGCTTTAGCATTGTTTAAAATGGGCAAATATTCATAGCCTTGATTGACCAAGTCTTGAATGAATTCGCGCTCTAAATCCCCTTCACTTTGGTAGCTGTCAACCGCTTGCCATTCTTTGCAATATTTATCTAAGACAATAAAATTGTTAGTTTCGGCAATAGGCTTATAATTAGTCATGGTTTTGATTCCATTGATTTTTGACCGAGAAGATAGGTCCAAAGTGATTTTTAGAATTTTTTAGATAAAATTGCGTTTAAATTTTTCGTGATTTTCAATATTGCTTTGAATATCTTCATGATTCCAAATTTGCAATTCCCAAGGGAAATAAAAATTATTTCTGTTTTTAAAGTAGATATGCAAACCACGATAGCCTTCTTTATCCCGCAAATACCAGTTTTTAAGGTTAAGTTCATCTTGCCAGTCATCTAGCAAATCCATCACGCTGTCAATTTCTTCAGTCGTTAAAATAATACGTGCACCAAAAATATCATTAAGCCAATTGTTTACAGGATATTGGTCTTCACGAGCAGAATAGCGCTGTATTTTGTCATCAATACTTTCACGGGTTTTTACTCGGTAAAAATATTTGATGTCTATATCTGCGGTCATCAGGTAGTCATTAATGCTTTCGTGTAAGGTTAAACGGTATTTATAAATATGCGCAGCAGGCACGTGCCTAATGGTTTTAGAGAGGTTAATTTTCTCAATTTTGCCATGTTCAAAATAATCCTTGGAAAAATCACGGTGCAAACGATTGACTTCGCGAATGAGTTGTTTAACTTGACCAATTTTTTCCATGTTGGTGCTCCACAAATGTCAATGTGATTGGATAGAGGATTGAGGAAAACTTAACAGCAAATCACGATAATACTCGTACTGTTTTTGGCGTAGCTCAATTTCACGCGGTAAACCTTCTGTGATAGAGCTTGTCAGAGCGTCAAATTTATCGAGGATAGCGACGATACGGGCTTGTTCATCTGGATTTTTCGGAACTTGAAAGCGATACTCCATTATTTTATCTTTGCTACCTCGGGGCATTTTTGCACCTTTGGCGTGCTGCATGTTGTATTCAAAGAATTTTTCATCAGCTAAAATATGATATAGATATCTAACATTTACCGTGTCATCTATTGGGTGAATAACAAGCACATCTCCGTTTGTTCCACCAACTCGTTCTGCTTGCCATATCTTTTTCAGATAAGGTCGGATATTGCCGATCAAAATATCACCTTTACGATATTCAGTTAAATTCCCTGAAATTGGCACGTAATTCGATTCAGTTTTTCCTGCTCGATTTTGCAGAAGATTATCAACACCTACGTAATTAGTTTCATCAAGGCGCTCAAAGTTAATACGTGTTTTTGAGTACTCTGCAATTCCCGCCAAAGTCTTACACTCTACTTCGCCATCTTTAAAGCTCAACAACTGATCACGATAGTAGTTGTATTGTTTTTTTCTTGTGCTAAGCTCAGCGGTCAGCTCAGCGGTAAGCGCAGTAAATGCATCCAAAATTCGGACGATTTCAGCTTGAATCTCAAGTGATTTTTTTAGATTTTCTGGGCATGGGATGGGGACAAGGATTTTGTTCAAAATCGCTTGAGTCAGACTAGGTCTACCCGAGCCTGTATCTAGAGCCATCAGATCAATGGTTTTAATAAAATGATAAAGATATTTTGGAACAATCTTTGCCGTATTAATTTCCGTATAGTAAATTGTGTCAACATTCCAGAATGGCGTGTCAACATAAAAAATATTTGTAATAGAGCCTTTACGAGGGATCAAAACAGTCGGCTCGCAATATGAGGATGTATCGACATATCCCATGATGCCACCTGATCCGTAAACAGGGACATCTCCCTCATTTAAGCGTTTCCAATCTTTTCCATGTTTTATTTTTGCAACTAACTCCAAAGGTTGCCATTCTACTATCGCACCATCCAGTAGCTTTTCCATAAAGTTCATGCTACGTCCTCAGCTTCAATTTCTGCAACAATTGTATCAATCTCTTTACGAAGTTGATCAATCTTGGCAACAGTGGTTTTTAGCTCGGCATTCAGTTGAGTAATATCAACCGTTTCGCGCATGTCTTTGGCTTCAACATAACTGCTGACAGACAGGTTGTAATCATTGGATTTAATGATATCAAGAGGCACAGACTTGGCAAAGTGATCCGCATTTTCCTTGCTATCGAAGACCTGCATGATCTGTTCAATGTGTTCATTTGTCAGAGTATTGGTATTGGTTTCTTTTTTGAATAATCCACCAGCATCTATAAACTGGGTTGTAGTGTCTGTTTTATGCTTGGATAGAACCAGAATGGTGACAGCAATGGTCGTGCCATAAAACAAGTTTGGTGCAAGCGAAATGACCGTTTCTACATAGTTATTATCTACCAAATATTGGCGGATTTTCTGCTCAGCACCGCCTCGGTAAAAAATACCAGGGAAGCAAACAATCGCTGCACGACCTTTGCTAGAAAGGTAGCTCAGCGCATGCAACACAAAGGCAAAATCGGCTTTAGATTTGGGAGCAAGTACGCCTGCTGGGGCAAAGCGTTCATCATTGATTAAAGTGGGGTCATCCGAACCAATCCATTTCACCGAATACGGTGGGTTAGAGACGATAGCATCAAATGGTTTATCATCGCCAAAGTGCGGGGCGATTAACGTATCACCTAACTGGATATTAAACTTGTCGTAGTTGATGTTATGCAAGAACATATTCATACGCGCAAGGTTGTAGGTCGTGTGATTGAGCTCTTGTCCAAAAAAACCGTCTTCTATAATGTGGGCATCAAAATGTTTTTTGGCTTGTAAAAGTAAAGAACCCGAACCACAAGCAGGATCATAAATTTTATTAACGCTAGTTTGTTTATGCATGGCAAGCTGGGCAATCAACTTGGATACATGCTGCGGAGTGAAAAATTCTCCTCCTGATTTTCCTGCATTGGCGGCATAGTTAGAAATCAGAAACTCATAAGCATCACCAAACAGGTCGATATGACTGCCTTGAAAATCTCCAAAATCTAACCCTGCTACGCCCTTGAGCACAGCAGCCAAGCGGATATTTTTATCTTTGACAGTATTACCCAAACGGTTACTGGTTGTGTCAAAGTCAGCAAATAGGCCTTTAATGTCCTGCTCCGACGGGTAGCCATTGGCAGAACTTTCTATAGCAGCAAAGATAGCAGCTAAGTCAGTATTCAGACTCTCGTTATTATTCGCATTTTTAGCAATATTGCCGAACAATTGACTTGGGTAGATGAAGTAACCCTTGGTTTTAATCGCATCGTCTTTGATATCTGTAGTAATAACTTGGTCAGAAAGTTCAGCATATTTAATGCTGTCGTCACCGCCTTCGATATAACTGGCAAAATTTTCACTAATAAAACGATAAAATAGCGTACCTAAAACATATTGTTTAAAGTCCCAGCCATCAACTGCGCCACGGACATCGTTGGCGATCTGCCAGATTTGGCGTTGCAGTGCTGCGCGTTGTTGGGTGCTGGTCATCTATAAATCCTGTAAAAAATAAGAATCAAAATTAAAAAAAGAATATTAACCTATAGTTAGTATTCAAACACAAAATGTATCAACAATTAAAACTGATTATCCAATCCGTAAAACTAACCCTTAAAAGGCAGATATAAAAAAATAAGGGAGCCGAAGCTCCCATTTTTATTTGCGACTTTGCAACTTAGACTCAATCCACTGATGAACTTCCCACGCTGACCAACCAATACGTGATTCACTTAAACGTATAGGCCGAGGAAATGTAGGATCATAGTATTTTGATTTCTCATTGATCATTTCATAAATCTTAGCTCGACTAATACTCGTAAATTCAATGACTTCTTTAATACTAATAATTTGGTTCATCTGAAAAGTCTGACCTGTGATCGCATTCATGATGTTTCCTCCTATCTCATAATGACGAGCAATTCGCTCACGAAATACGGCAATCCAGTAAGGATTTACTTAATCCAACTCAATTCACCGCCCTTACGCTCTGCTGCAAACCTTTCTGAATTTCCTGTACATGCGTTACGTCATGAGTTTCTTCATGTGGCTGCTGTTTGGATTCATCAATGTAAAACTCCTCCAACACATCCATAGCCTCCTCATTGTTCAGTTCAAATCTGGCATTCTCAAAGCCTTTTCGGGCAATGAAATCTAGTGCTTCCTGATAGAATCCGGCGGCTTTGCTCTGCTCATCCATCTGCCGAGCCGAGTGGATTGCATCCTGCAAGTTCACTCCATCACGCAAAGTCAGATCGACGTAATACACTGGGGTGCGATAACTCTGTGTGGTGCTTTTTCCACGTAAGGTCAGTTGCAATGGCAGACAAGACAACAATCCTCCAGATGCAGCATGATAGTAACTGAGTCGTGCAGCCAAGGTCCTTATACTGTTAAAGCCTGTGGTTCTAAAAATGAAAGTCCCAAGCTCATCTGACTCATCCAAATTCACATACAGACGCCCATAAGGTTTACATAGCCCACCTTGCGCCAATGGACATAAGTCAGGTGATGGGCATGGATAATGTTCAACCCCTTGGTTGGTCAGTCGCTGGCAAGTTTCACCATTCCCAACACAAACAGGGCGTCCTGTCTGACGATCAAATAAACTGTACTCTGCTCGTAGATTCAGCTCAGGATCATTAAAAATCATCCTTACTGGAATACTACGGAGTTTTTGATTGGGCGCTTTGGCTCGGAGTTGTTCATCGAGTGGATGTTTCACCCAGCCCTCTTTATTTTGGATTTGGCTTGTAATGGTGAATTGATCATCCTTTTCAGGGATGCGTTTGCCGCTTTTTTCCACCATCTTGCCGATACTGATTCGCCCAAGTATTGGCGGTGTAATCGCTAAACCTCTGATCATGTTGATATCCTCTTTATGTAAATTGAATAAGCATCAAAAAGCCCATGCTATTGGCATGGGCAGATATGAGTTTGCTTGTTGGTATTTCACTTGATGTTTGTATGGATAAAAATGGACTTATCCAGCATTGGCATAAATCTGAAAACGCCGTGTCCCTTGCTTGGCTTGTGGAAACTGATTTAAATATTCAGGGTACTGTTTGAGTAATGCCTTACTGTCTAAGCTGATCGAGTCTTTAGCCTTTTTCCACGTCACTGAACCCGCCTTAAAGGTGGCACGTTCAGCCTGTTGCATCTTGGCTTGCAGCTGATGTTTAAGTAGGTCAAATTGCTCTTGGTGCTTTTCAACTTGATTGCGTACTCGAATCAGCTGTTCAAACTGTTGATTGGCTTGCTCATCCTCAGACAGGTCAGTCGTACTGAGTGGTACATGTTCTGGATAAAGCAGTTGTAAAGCTTTGGCTGCCGATTCACTGGCATCCGCTTCAGGTGGGGTATCGTTTTCCACACACTCCCAGAAGTAACGCTCTGCATTGATGATGTGTTGAATGACTGACTCTGAGCGAGTCACTTTAAAGATTCGGGTTTCATGTCCACAGAGTAAGACACAGATATGCGCTGCTTTCTTGCTTGTCACTGCCAATTGATGTTGCACTTGGCAAAGTACATATAAAGGCACACCATCTCGCCAGAGTTTCGCACCATATTCCCCTGCGGTTTTACATTCCAGAATTTGTACATCGGCATCTCCCACCACGGAGTAATCCAAGTTGGCCAACATAAAATGCTTGTCTGGATCAGGGTGTTGTAATACGGCATTGACCCGACGGACTTTGTAGTTGGTATGCATGCTGTAGTATTCAGCAACTAAAGGCTCCAGCCTTTTCCCCCAGTACAAGGGTGCATGGCCTTCGCTTTCATCTTCGATGTTTTGTTGAATCCTTCCTGTCTTAACCATCCATAGTTCGAGCATTGACATATAAGGGTTTAGACCACAAGCAGCAGCACAATCACTGCTACCAATGCCCTTGCGTCGTACTTCCAGCCATTCGGCTTGCGTCATATTTTTAGTCTCTACGAAACGTTTTGCGGTAAACAGTTTCGGACGATTAGCATGTATATTTATTGTTGCGTTGTTTGGATGAATTACGGCTGAGTTCATAGTGATTTCCTGTCATTGTTAAATTTTGGGCATAAAAAAGCCGTGTCCGAAGACACAGCTTTGAATAAAGTAGTTAAGTCATTTGTAAGGTTGAGCGTTTAAATATGGTGATATGGCGATGAGTCAGCTTAGGCTAATCAATGGATGCTTAGGAACTAAGCCAACATACGTAAAGCTTGTTCGAGTCCACGTTGCTTAAGCCCTGCTCCAGCACCAAACCATGCAGAATCCAGACGATGATCCTGACTCATGGCACGACGTTCATGATCGGCGAACTCGGTTATACTGCATAGCAAACCGTAAGCGGTGTCTTTGGCTGAACTCAGTTCTGACCCACGACCATGTCCATTAAACATGGTCATGACTTTAGACATTGCACGTCCATTCGGTTCAGTCTTGTTTTCAGCTTTACTGGATTGATTCCCTTGGGTAGCGACATTACGATAGAACTGAATAATGCCTTCATCCTGTTCAATTGGACTTAAGCTGGTATTGTTAAACACTCCATCAAAATATGCTACTGCTTCAGTCTGTGTGACTTTACGCTGACTGAGTTGTTTCATTTCATACATGTGTTCATCCCATGCGCGAACTGAAATACCCAGTTGCTGTTTAATCTTCTGGGCATCGAACTTGGTGCTGTGCGGCACTTTGACTACACCTGCATTGCTTTGTTGACCACGTAATGCAATCGCTAAGGTGTTATTACACACGACACGAATACTGGTGAATTGTGCTGTAGTGGCGAGTGTCCCGTCACAAGCTGTAGCCAAAAGAATGTAGCCATTACTGACATCCTTACCTTTTAAAGCTGAGCTTTGACCTGTACGTGCCAATGCCCAGAACTTCTTACCACCTTTGAGTACACCCGCAGTTTCTAATTCAAAGCCCGATTGCTCAGTTAAATCACGATAAAACTCTAAAATTTGTTTGGGTTGCACTTCCTGATAACGCTGACTGACCACGGACAACGGAGCATGAGTATCCGAACGATAAAGTACTCGCTGTTCTTCATAGGGCATGATGATGCTTTGGCCTCGATCATTTTTAGCCATATAGCTGACATCAGAGGATTCGATGCGCCAGTCCATGCCTGCCTGCTGTGCCCAGACTTCAATCGGCTGATTTTGGGTGAGTTGATTGCCTAAGCCGTGCCAAGGGGTTTCACCGACATAGGCCATTTGTTCAATTTGATGTGCCATGATTTTAATTCCTGTAAAAGTTGTCTAGCCATCAAACTGAATTGATAGGCTTTAATGGGTTAAAAGAGTTATTGGATGAATACATTTAAAAATTAGTTACGGGTGCTTGGACTAAAATCACGATCACAGTCATTGCAGTAATAATGTCGGCTATAAACATGATGAGAGTTGTTTTGGACTTCATCCTCCGTCACCAGCATCCAAATACCACCGATCAGCACCCCGACTAAGGCGCCTGCAATCGGCGGGATGTTTAAACTTTTAGAAACACTGATGCCTAAGGTCGCCAGTGCGAGAGGTGACATCACATTGTTTTGCGCTGAAGGTGAATTGCTGTTGATGACTAAATGTTGTGGGGATTCCAGCAGTACCGTATCTCGGGACTGACAATAAGGACATGGCAAACTCATCTGAATAATTCCTGTAATAAAAATGAGTGAAATAAAAAAAGCCTGCTTTGGGGGAAAGCAGGCAAAGCGTAAATTGGGTTATGGCATAGGGCTGTTTTGAAGAAGCCACATGCTTCTCATTTAAATGATATGTATCTGTATTTTTTTAGAATGTGTTTTTAACCGATACTTTTTTAGATCAATTTTAATGACTTGACACAGGGATCAATTGACCTGATTTTTATCAACGATTATGATGCAAGGGCTGGCCTACATTGCCAGTCGGTTTTGACAGACCGTTTCATCTAGCACATCAAAAAGAGTAATTTTTTTGGTGGCGAACTCGTTCGTCCCCCTTCGTTGCGGTAGGGCGAGGGAGGGACGCCTCGTGCGTGCCAGTTCCTAGATGACTGGTCTGTCAACCCTTCTTCGTTCTGCCACCATCATTTGACAGTGATCTGGTAGAACTTCTATACATCTAGGAGTCATCTATTATGGCGCTATTCAATTTGTGTGCTTCCCCTGCACTCGTTTACGTTTTATCTATTCCCCGACTTCGGTATTTCATTCCGATTCCAACTTTATTGTCTTGTCCTGTGCACTGATTCATTTCACCGCACCGATCAACCACTGAGTTTTTTAATTCAGGGGCTGCTTTGTGCTGGAACTACACTATGAAATTGATCGCACAGCTGATTTTAATTGTCGTCGTGGTGGCGATGCTAGGCCCCTTTGTTTTTGTGCTTGGCGGACTATGGCTGCTGTTTTATCTGGCAGGCTGGCATAAATAAACCCATCCGTATGACTTTAGAACAATAGATAACAATGATTTGGAACAGAAATGAAATATCAAACTTGGTTCGGGGTAATGACTATTGTCCTGAGTAGCACCCTGCTCACTGCCTGTGACAGCAAAGTCAAACGTGACTTTAAAGCAGGTTGTCAGGGTGGTTTAGACCGCTCTACCTGTGGCTGTATTTACGACAAAGTCGAAGCACATTACTCGCCTGAATTTATGAAAAAAATGGCGGATGTCACGGTTCGAGAAACGATGCAACCACCTGAAGATTTCAATGTGGTGATGGCAAACGCTGTTCAGCAATGTCAGTCATAAATTCAAGTATCTGGGGAAACATATGAAAAACTATTTAATTATCGGCTATGTGCTGATTTGCTCAGTGTATTTCAAGAATTGCAGCAGTACCGCGCATTACAGTTATGCCTACAACCTTGGCAAAGCCGTGGTCTGGCCTGTCACGATTTTTAAGAACTAAGCCAGAGGAATAACCAAATGAAAGAACTCATCTTGGCCTGTGGCCTCAGCCTGATCTGCACCTCGCTGTTTGCACAATCTAATTCAACAACTGTGATTGTTAAAAAGATCGAAGGCTTTAGTGAATCAGGTGATGCCTTTAGTTTTAAAACCACCTCTGGTAAACGCTATCAAGTTTATAACGCAGGTGGTAGCAATCCGATTCAGGGCGAAGAACTGATTTCCAGTTCAATTAAAAGCAAGAAAGCCATTTGCCTACGTCTAGATGCAGATAAAACTGAACCGCGTTTGGTGCAATCAGTACACAAAGGTAAATGTAAATAACCACTAAGAACAAACAACGGCTTTATTGATAGATGAAATAAGCAATTTTTAGGAATTCAGCCATGAAACTGATCCACCCGATTTTTTTATCCAGTTTACTGTTACTGGGCTTAAGCGCATGTAGTCCATCCAAAGAATCTCAAGCCACAACAGAACCTAAAGCAACAACAGATCAAAATACGGCCTCTGCTGAAAATAGCACTTCTGATCAGTCTGAGACATCCAATCAATCCGAAGATGATTTTGTCGTTGATAAATCATTTTTAGAAAATGGCGCTGATGCTGAGCAAATGACTGAACTGTCACAGGAACAACCAATCCAAGAACAGTTTGAAGTCCGTGTCCGTCGTGATGAATCGCAATATTCCATGACAGGCTATGTCGATAAGCTCAATATCATGTCCCTGAATAACGATCCCACTACACTGACCAACGTATCAATCAACCGTGGCAATTGTAGAACCAAAGGCTTTTATGATTATCAAAATATGCGCTATGGCTCAGTAGCGCAGGTGTATCTCGGTTGCGCTGCTGAAAATGTGCGTGAGGTGACCCTCACCACCAACAGCGGTTTGACCTATACCTATAATTTTTAGACATTCAAAATATCAAATTCTGATGCATTTGCTAACTCAAAATTTGATGTTATGCTGGACGAAACTGCTGACCGATTCGAGTCAGCAGTGTAGCCAATTTAGCGTTAAAAATCGTAATTTTGGCAGTTTGGACGAGTGTAAAGATTAGTCCTTGTCTTAGAAAAATAAAGTTTTTTTACTCATCCGTATACAAACTTGAAAAACTGAAAGGTTTAACTTTTTCGGTATACATCTTTGTACCTAGGTTATTAGCTGTTATATCAAATAACTCTTTTTCGCGGTTAACCGATACGTTCTGAGTAACGTTCCTGTAAAGGTCAAAACTATGAGTTGAATCTAAAACATGGGGCGCAGACAAATTAGTTTCATTACTGATCATATAATTGGGCGATTTAGTGACTGGTCTAGTTTTGTCCAAAAATTCGAAATACAGGGCAAATAGGTCATTCCGAATCGCAGTTTCTGTAAAATGTACAACCAGTCTCAGGTCAGCTTTATCTTTTGCAGCGGCATTATATGAATATTTTATGCCTACTGACTGAAGTAAATTAGCAATATAATCAAATAGGTGCTTAGTATTCTCATTTTTGTATTTCACAGGTGTTTTTGAGGCAAGCTGTTGTTCCTTTAATTTATAAACCGTATAACAAAGTAAGTTGATAACTCCAGTGCCCTTTTTCGATGTTTTTTTCAATTTCTCAGCATTAAGTATCTGGATAATTCGCTCTAACTGCTTTAAACGTGAAGTCTTTGGACGATCAACACCTGTTGAAGAGGATGTATAATTCAATTTGTATGTTGCAAATTCCAAGTAATCTAACAAAGCATCTACCACTGGAACTCTGAAATTTTCAGCTAACCGTAATGTTAAGTAATCCTCACTATGTGCGTCATCTTTAAACATAGCGGAATCAGTAAGTGTTACATGGCCTATCTCATATCCTTTATTTTTAGCCAAAATTTCAAAGTCATGTAAATATCGATAAATTTCAGCTTCGAACTTTTTAACTGTTGAATATTGATCGTGAGTTAACGGTGTTTTGCTCTGCTTCAGTCTGGAAAAATGATTTTCGATGCTACACCATGTTAGAAACAAATGCTCAGGGTCAAAGCGATACGTCACTAAGTATCGAATATCGATATGTTCTGTCAATTTGATATACGCCTCTTTTAGATGCTCATTGACAACTAAAAGATTCTTAAACTTCAAGCAAAGCTGATCGGTTTCCTTGACAAATAAGTCTTTACCTAGATGTTTGATCAATAGAGCTTCACTACCTCGATTGATCTTATTGCGCCCATATTGAATACAATCAAAAATATAACTGCTTACCTTCTTTTCAAAATCCAAAGCATTCTGGAAATTTTCTGCTTTAAGCACAAATTCGCCACAGACATCTCCGATAAGCTCTCTAATCTCAACTTGGTAGAAATCATTCAGCCAATGATAAAAGTCAGAAAACTCCCGTGATGTTTGGATTTGATGAATAATATTTATCGTTTTCAACATCCGCATAAAGCGTACTGAGCAATAGTCTCTATCCACATCACACCAAATTTTTATATATTTTTCAATGTATTAAAATATATTATCTTTTCACTAAAAAATATACCCACCATAAACCAAAATTCAATCGAACCAACAACAACTCATTCTATGGAGTTCGATTATGGATAATATTCAAAGTCAATCGATACAAATCATCCGATTACCGAAGGTCGTGGAAATATGCGGATTATCCCGTAGTACTGTCTATGAAAAACTCAATCCTCGTAGCAGAAGGCATGATCCCACCTTCCCAAAGCCCCTCAGGCTTGGGACATCCGCTATTGGATGGCTTCAACACGAAATTGAAGCATGGTTATTCTCAAAAAAAGCATAAGCCTAAAGTGCTTATCTTTTCATTCATGCAGAACAGAAATTTATCGACATTACCGACGGGGCTTGATCTCAAGTCCCCTGATACACCGTTGTTGCCTCTAATTTGGGTATCTGTAGTCTATATGATTAATATATCTATATATTTATACATAATATAAATAATAGACATAACATAAGAATACTTTGATTAAATTATCTAAATATCAAATTAGTGTATTTATATCAAAATCTTAAGAGCTTTTTATATCTAGATACTACTCACACTATAAGTTAGAGAGCAACCATCCGTATTTTATTACCGATTGGATCTATATCTATGAACAGTAGTGAAAAAATGACTCTCCTTAGCGGAAAGACTTTAGAACTAGCCACTAGAATTAGACCGTTAATACCACGCTCTGATGATACAACTGACGTACAATATGAAGTAAACGAAATTGAAGAACATTCATCTGATTACCCTGATGAAGTCAATATATATATTGAACAAGACCAAGCTATATCGCCTCATGTAAATAAAAGCAATGAGCTTCAAAATTTTATTCATATTAGCAAATGCTTTAAACAGCAATTTGATCCAAACATTATTGCTTGCATTTACGCGATTCTCATATGCAATGAGGTGAAAAGACAGCGTGCGACTTACCTCTATAGATGGATAAAGTCTAAGCCATGCGATTTAATCCCATCATATTGGGAGCTGATTTATCCTGAGTTGATGAGATTGATTCGGGAATTTTTAGTTGCTAATCAAAAACTAAAAGCATCCATGCCTTTAAAGTGTGAAGAATACTCTTTGGTAACACTAACGTTAAACCAAGTCTTACCATACGATCAAAGTTGTCTGTTTGATCTTATTAAACATCCAAATGATCAACTAAAAGCCTTTAATGTTAATGGAATGCTTACAGACCATAAGGATTCTGTAGCTGAAATATGTAATACCTTAATAAAGGAAATATTTAAAGGTTTACAAGCACCTGAATATGTACAGCGTGTAAATGATCGCCGTAAGAGGAGTCGCAGACGTGAGAAAAACACACTTCGGTATATCGATCAGGTTCGTAAACAAAACTCACGTTTAATCGGTGTTCGTGTTGACTTATATCTACCAGCAGACAAAAAACACTTCACACCTAAAGAAATCGTAAAACATTTTCATACGATTTTACAAAAATTACGTCGTAGCAAGTCTCTGCGTTTAAAAGGCTACATTTGGAAGCTTGAGCATGGCGTAGATCAGGCGTTACATATTCATTGCTTTTTCTTTTTTTGCGGTAGTAAACACCGTGAAGACATTAGCTTAGGTCGAATGATTGGTGAAATGTGGGATAAAGAAATTGATGGCAAACACAATTATTTTAACTGCAATACCAGCAAGAATCGTAAGAAATACAAATACGATGCTCTAGGTGTCATCAACCGTGATGATCAAACCAAATACGACAACATCGCAAAAGTTATTCGTTATTTTTCCAAGTTTGAACAATACGTCTTACATAGCAACTTAGAACGCGTCAAAACACTTAATACAGGTATTTTGCCTCATCTACGTGAGCAAATGGGTCGTCCGAACCTTACTCAACATTATTGATCTTTTTTAACCCTATTACAGAGATTTTCAAAATGAACCCAGTATTTGCACCAAACGCACAACCTTTATTTTTTAACCACACTCAAACACCACCAAATGTTTATCCGAATAACAGTATCGGTTTTCCTCCAAATATCACGATAAGTCGTCCACCATACGGAAATGATGGATTTATGCAGATAGCATTTGGATTAATCGATTTCCTTAAACAGCTAGAACAGGACAAAATCAAGGTCTTTGCAAAGCCGACAGCAACTAGCCCATGTGCTCCAATGAATACATTGTGTGTTTGGGTTCTACATCAAATATCACAATTTGCTCACTTTATAGATCTTTTTAGTGGTTTTGAAGCAAACCCTCATCTCGATGTTTTACATAAATTTACTGTTGAAAATGCACAGCTCTTGAGGTCACTCCAGCCAATCCCCACTCATATATGGGAAAATTTATTCCGTCGTTTACGCGCTGAGCTTTATACAGCTAAGGCGAAACTTCAGGCAAATAAATATGAAGCACAAGTGCAAAAACTTCGCAATCAACAAAAGACCGTCTTCAGACGCGTGATGCAAACTCAAGACCAAGCCAATTGTATTTTTTTAGAATTGCCTTTTATTTCTCAAATTGACCCTCCGCATTATCAGACGCAGGAAGATGCAGAGAAAGATTCAGTCAAAGTACTGAAGAAATACTTCCAGTGGCTACACGGGGCAAAACAACTCAGCGGTATACTTTCTGATATTCAATGGCGGATCGTCAAAGGGCTAGATCATAACCTAACAGCACAAGCATTCATCTATATCCTCGGCGATGAAATCGATTATTTACCGTTGCTCAAAGAGCATTGGGAATTCACCTGCTTAGATTATCAGCTTCAAGGGGTATTTCCTGAGCCTAAACACATCCATTGCTATGATGGTCAAGGGATTGTTCAAAAGGCATGGCTACAACTGATTGAACGTGTACATGAGCCACTTGGATTTTATCGTTATAAGGGCAATGGTATTACTTATTTATGGAAAGAATACGCGGGTAATGTTTAGTAAATAAAGCTATAAACAGATATAAAAAATAGCCTTAACTTGAGGCTATTTTTTATTTTCCCTGATAGAAACTTTGATGCGATAACTTATGTACTTACTCGATCTTGCAATAATTTATTAAAATCAGTTAATTGATTGTTATCCGTTAAAGAAGACTTAACCTTTACTTAACTATAATTTAGACAAAAGATCAAAGTCCTAGATAATTAAAAACAAAGTGTATGCTGTGAATTCATAAAAATTGGACAAAATTGAGCACTCTTATATTTTCTAATTTTTCAATTGATTCCTCGACAAAGCATTTTCAATTTCATTTAGTGAAATCTTGTTTATATCATCCCTAAAGCCAGATAAATTGGCATGCAACCATGAAAAAACCTCTCTTTTATTACAATCAGTTTTTCCTATTAATTTAGATAAATTTAAAGCGGAAGACCTTGACAAACCTAAAGAAACCAAACTCAATTGTGTTTGATTAGATACACCCATTTCGAGAAATGAATGAAAATCCCGATGCTCTTCAACTAAATCAACTCTACCATGGTCTTTTAAATACAAATTTAAGACATCATTATAACAACCAATATATTTAGGAGCATTAAAACGAGCAATACGCTCAATACTATCGAGTACCTCCCTAATTACCGTATTAGGTTTAACAGTTCCATTTTTATCTTGTAAATATGAAATTCTTTCACTTATAAGTCTAGAAACACTATATCCTCGCATCCAATGTAGAATCAAATTATTATAAAAATTTTGCTGAGTATTCGAAAAACCCAAATTATGAGTCAAATTATTTTTAATTCTTTCCAGAACACTACGGTATCTGCCATATGCAGAAGAATCAAAAAAATCACCTAGGCATAAGCGCTCAATCGGTTTCTCATCATTAAAATAAAATGACCTATATAAATCATTAAGCAATAATGGGCTGATTCCTGGATTTTTCTCAACAATATCAATAGTGATTTTTATATTAGATATTAATTCATCAAAAACAAGATACAAAGAGCCTACGTCACTTAAACATTTCTTAAACTTAAAATCATTTAAGTTACGATTTCTTGAGTAATAAACTACTAACAAATTTAAAAATGCTTCTAAACTTGGATTATCTCTACACTCAGCATAATGATCTGATGAGTTAATAAAATTAATAATCTCTATTACTGAAAAAACACTTTTTTGGGATAATCTATCTATTGTGATTTTCTGTTTTTTCGTTGGTGGTTCACCATCTTTCCATAAATCATTAATATTTGAGTCTACACAAAAAATGTTTCCTTGAAATTCCTTACCCCAACGCCCAGCTCTTCCAACTAGATTCCAGAAATCTGTTGGCTCCATAAGCTTTCTTGTACCTTTTTTCGGACCTCTAACAAAAATATTTTTGCATGCTAAATTAACACCTTCAATCAATGTTGAAGTACAAATTAAAAAACGTATTTTATTTTCAGAAAATAGGCGCTCTATCTCTGATTTGAGAGTTAATGGCATATTACCGTAATGGTAAGCAATTCCTTTGGATAAAACCTTTGCTAATAAGAAATCTTTATGTACTTCTGCTCTTGAAAATTCTATTAATTCATTAATGTCTTCATAGAGTAAGCTATTATTAATATATCTATATAGCTCTTGTGCAACATACTCTGCTTCAGCAGCCCCATTCACATAAATAATATTTCCTGAATTTTCTCCAGAAATATTTAGGGCAACCTCAACCAATCTTTTATAGCCGGAAGAATTATTTTTGCGATATGGAAATCCCCCTAATTTACTTTTTTCCTCCAAATAATTAAGGTAAATATCCCAGTTCTTTTTCTTCTTATCTTGTTCTACCCATAACAAATTTTGATTAACTGTAATTAAATTACTTTTATATACGGCTATATTTTCAATTTTATCTAACAATATTTCTGGATTTTCAGTAAAAGGACTTGCAAATACTACTCTTAATTCAGGGTTATAAAATTTGCAACTCATTAATGCCTGTTCTAAAAATACTCCTCTTACGCCATCCCCTATCTTATGTGCTTCGTCAACAATCAAAACAGAAACTTTATCCCTAGAATAAGTAGATAGAAAGATATTTAATCTCTCTTGAGTAAAAATAAGAATGTTTTTCTTATATGTTTGTATATCTTCAAGTGTTGGCACAATATTAATGTTTATTTCATTACTCATAACACTTGAAAAGTCTATATAAACTTGATTAATCAGTGCTCTTGTCGGGACTACATATATCACTAACCCACTATCATTCTTATCAAAAAAATCTTTAACCCAAGTTGCTAATATAAATGACTTACCCGCAGATGTAGGTGCAGAAATTGATATTTGGGACATACTCATCTCTTGAAGCGAATCCCAACATTTTTTTTGAAATTTATTTAAATATATTTCTTCTTGATTTGATAATTCGATAGAATATTCTAGAGTTCGTTTGAATGATTCTATCTTTGCACCTATAGATAAACGATCAAAAAAGCCTTCTTCTACTAATTGTCTCTTTTCAGCCAATTTAATCGCATTTTTATTTGTTAGTGTATCTAATATTAATAATGCACTATCTTTATTGTCAAATTGTGCTTCAGGGGTAAGACAATATTGAGCAACTTTAAGAGAAACATCTTGAAATTGTGGGTTATCCGAATTACAAAATAAGCTTGCACAAGTTAGTAAATAACTAATTTCCTCTCTATCTAATGATTTATATTTAGCCAACTCATTTTTATTAATATTCTCAAATTGATCACCTACATAATTTACTGACAACTTGATAATCAATTCTCTTAGATAGTTTTTACCTATCAGATAGTCACATGCCTTTTCAATATTCATAAAATTGTCTAACCAGCAATCTTTTCGTTAAATTTTTTTCTAAAATCTTCTACACTTGGGAATGGTAATAAAAAGACATGAATCTTTATCTTAGCTAAATCTTCAGCTGTAATCCTGTTGAAAACATTTCTGTTCCAAATTTCAATCTGACTAGAAACTTTTTGCGTTACTTCATCAATAACTTGAGCAACTCCATCTTCGCCATAGCAATCATGGTCAAATGCTATTAAACAAATTCCCCTATATTCTAATAAGTTAAAATTCGGATCATCTGGGTCAAGATATGAGACTAAAGCTTTCATCAGATCTGGATCATTTACATTCATAAAATCACTTAATAAATGTAAATCACGCCTATCATATCCCGTCCCATTACCTTTCAATAAAGGCGCTATACTTTTCATGCATTCATAAATTGCATTACTAGGACTTTTATACAGTTTAGATTCACCCCAATATAAACAAAGCTTTTTTGAGTCTTCACAAACACCTAAATGCACTCCATCAGCACCATTGTAATGAAGCTGACTATTTGTTTTTAAACTCATTTTACTGATTAGTTGAGGAAGTTTTAAAAGATATTCGGCAAAAAGGAATAAAAGTAACTCTCCACTTTCTCCACTATTACTTAGCGATGTGAATAAACCTCTTGCTTTACCACTTAACTTAGCCAGCTCCATTGCGGACCCAGTCTTCTCGAAATCTTTAAAAACCCTATCTATTTCTTTTCGAGGAATAGCATAATCAATCAAGCAATTAGATAAATGCTCAATCAATCCATCAATTCTTACTTGTCCATTTCCGTCAACGTTTACACAGTGAAAATGACATATAGAGTTAGTACCATCAACTGCAAAATTTTTTTGGACTTCATGTAGATATGCAGTTAAAGCTCTTTCCTTATCTCTTGCCATTCCCGATAAAGCTTCTTGAATTTCTATAACTTTCATAATTTTTTAAAATAATGTTTGAGTAATCATACTATATTTTGATTATGTCAATTCATTATCAATTAGTATTTAACTTCTATGGGGGATGATTGGGGGACCAAATAGAAAAATATAATGAATATTTATTAAATATCATAATATTAAATTAAAAATATGATTCCCTCTTTCGCCAAATTCAATTCTTATGCAGTCCCATAAGATCTCAAAAAGCTTAAACTGTAAGGGTTTAAGCTTTTTTTATGTCTAATCATATCTAACAACATCTATTGAAATCCTGTAGCTATTGAGGAATATGAATAAGAAAACCCAATTTAAACTAAAATACAAAATATCTTTTTATGACAAGAAATAGCGAATAAGACAATAACTCAATGAAGTATAAGAACAACTATTTTCAAATACAGACTGTTAGAATAAAAACAGCTTTAAGCCGTATATCACCCATCGCTAAAAATAGCTGATCAATTGAACAAAAACATCCTAAAGCAATGAATTTATGATAATTATCTCATCACATCCAAAGTACAAATAAATCAAATCAAATCAAATCATGCATTAGAGTCAAAACCGACTTATACGCAATAGTCATCTCGCTGATGTTCAATCAGCGACAGAGCTGCATTCCATGCTTTCAGCATCACCATTTCAATCATTTCACTTTCAAACTGTTGGGCCGTGTGTTGACACACGGTTTCAGAAGGAAGATGCAGTTCCACACCACCCACCATCGCCTTAATCTGAGCTTGGCAAGCACGTTCAAGAAAGTAAATTTCATGGAAGGCACGTTGAACCGAATCACCAGTCGATAACAAACCATGATTTCTTAAAATCATGACTCGATTTTGCCCTAAGTCTTTAACCAGACGTTCACGTTCTTCGGTTAATAACGCCACACCTTCATATTCGTGATAGCTTACTTTTTTATAAAACTTTAACGCATGCTGTGATAGAGGCAATAAGCCCTGCTTTTGTGCAGACACAGCTATACCATCTGCAGTATGAGTATGAATCACACAGTGCACATCTTGTCGCGCATCATGAATAGCAGAGTGAATTACAAAGCCTGCTGTATTGACTAATTTTCCCTGATCATAATCAGCAACAGTATGGCCTGCATAATCAATTTTCACCAAATGTGAAGCTGTCATTTTCTCAAAAGGAATACCATATTGATTAATCAGAAAATGCCCGTCTGCATCGGGTACGCGTAAACTAATATGAGTATCAATTAAATCGGTCATACGAAAATGTGCAATTAAGCGGTACAGCGCTGCAAGCTGACAACGCGCATCCCACTCTTTTTCAGATACAACATCTTTTATACTTTTTATCGCATTTAAATTTGTCATTTTTATATCTCTATGTTGATCTATCCATGATGTTGGTATGACGCTCTCAAAGAAAAGTTTAGCCGTGCCAAACTGTTAATCCCTCCAGACCATCAACGCCAAACAAAAGCATTGTTTCTAATACACACTTATAAGTCTTGAATGATTCTGCTATTTCAAGGGGTGATAAAATGCTTGCTCAAGTTTGTTTTTCCCTCATTTGAAATTGTATCACTCACAAGAATGGTCTTTGCTTTTAGCATAGACGGGGCAAAATCGACCATGCTACGCAGGGTTCGCGTATAATGCGCCTGATCGGAAAAACCCGCTCCCAATGCAATCTCAATTAAGCTCTTTCCTGCCGCCCAAAGCTTTATGGCATAGCGAATACGTAGCCATAGAATGTAGCGTCGCATCGAAATTCCCAACTGCTGGCTAAATAAATGCATCAACCTCGATTCAGATAACCCTACATGAGCAGCGACTTCAGCCACTGTGGGGTGCTGCTGTGGAACACATTGTTGAATATAGCGGCAGCTCTGTAACACTCGAACATCCCAAGGCAAACTCGGTAACGTGTTTGGATTTAAGCAAGACAATATATCCAAAACCAACTGTCTGGCCTGATCGAAACTGAACTGACCTGCGATGAGTTGCTGAAACTGAGGATGGAAAGACGCAAGACTTGATGCAGGCAAAGAGCGAAAAGATTCCCCATTTAACAAGGGATGTAAGTAACGATACAACGCATGATCTGGGTCAATCAGAAGAGCAAGATAAGGCTGGTTTTCTGAGTCGGTGCTGTGATTTACATTCGGCGCCATAACGACAATATCGTGATAACTTCTAACGTGTTGACCCAAAGTAATCGCAAACGGTGTGCCTAGACCAATTTGCAATAACGCAGGAAAATGGGCATGGGCATTATTTAAGTGTTCGCGGGTCACATACAAAATACACCCGTCCCAAGCATAAACTTGGCTTTGGTTTTGCGACACTACACTCGACTCCTTCCTTGGAAATAGCATATTCGTTCAAGACCATGCGCACTATGCTATTTAAAAATACATCTTGTAAATACTAAAGGAAGAGCAAATGTTACATAATACCCAAACCCAAGTTAAAAATAATACACAAGATCTCGTGAACAGCGCCGAGCTTTCTGCAACTCGGGTTCAGAACCCTACTGTACAAATGATTGGAAGTGATGGGCGTTATAAAACCCTCAAAGAATTCTATCCTTTCTACCTTTCACAGCATGCAGATTCCACTTGCCGACGTTTACACTTTGTTGGAACAACGTGCGTGATTGGAGTTGCTGCCATCGCAGCGATGACTAAAAATCCAAAAGTCCTGTGGGCTCTGCCTGTTGTCGGCTATGGTTTTGCGTGGATCGGCCATTTCTTTTTTGAACATAATAAACCAGCCACGTTTAAACAACCATTCTTTAGCTTAGTCTGTGACTTTAAAATGTATAAAGACATATTACTCAAACGCGTAGATTGGTAAGTCAAATCGCAACGGTCCCCCTATCTTAATCAGGCCGTTGCATCAATGCTACAACAGCCAAACTTGTTGGGTAAGTTGTTTAATTTCGTCCATGTCATGGCTAACATACAGCATTGGAATTGCAGTTTCCTGCTGAGCTTTCTGAAAAAAGGGAATAATTTCTTGTTTATGGGCTGCATCCAGTGCAGATAAAGGCTCATCTAATAACAATAAATTAGGTGAATATAATAGTGCTCGACCTAAGGCTACTCGTTGCTTTTCGCCCCCCGATAACTTGGTTGGCATACGACTCAGCAAATGATTGAGTTTAAGTAATTCAACAATATAATCTGGGTCAAAGCGTCGACTGTCAGGCTGTATACGTTTATAACCAAACAATAAATTCTGCATGACGTTCATATGCGGAAATAATTGCGCATCCTGAAACACCAAACCGACACGGCGTTGCTGTGGCTTCAAGTTGATCTTACGTTCTGCATCAAACCACGTCTGATTTTTGATTTTAATCCAACCACTTACTGGTGTATTTAAACCTGCAATTGCATGCAAAATACTGGTTTTGCCTGAACCCGAAGCTCCAAATAAACCCACTACATTCTGTTCGGACTTAAAGCTTTGCTCGAGTTCAAATTTGCCTAAATTGAGCCGAATATGACAATCAATCATGGCCTTAATGCCCTCGCTTATTTTTCTGATAACGATGAAACCATTGGGCAAACCACAAAGCAAGAAAAGCCACAGTTAATGACAATATAATCAGCCGCCATACCGCAGGTTCGGTATCAGGTTGTTGCATTAAACTATACATGGCTAAAGGTAAAGTTCGCGTTTCTCCAGCAATATTGCCCACAAAGGTAATGGTTGCACCAAACTCGCCCAGACTGCGACAAAAACACAAAATAGCCCCCACCAATATCCCACTACTGGCCAGAGGCAACGTAACATAAAAGAATGTGCCGAAGGATGAAGCGCCTAACGTTTTGGCCGCCATTTCCAAACGTTGATCCACCAGTTCAATGGCCAAACGAATCGACTGAACCAAGAGTGGAAAGCCCATCACGGCTGAAGCCAAAACTGCGCCTTTCCAGTTAAATGCAAAATTCAATCCAAGCGGTTCCAGATACCTCCCCAAAATACCATTACTTCCAAAGACTTGTAGAAGTAAATAGCCTGGAACAACAGGTGGTAAAACCAGCGGCAAAAAAATAAAGGTTTCAAATAAAGATTTACCAAAAAATTCTTTACGCGCCAACACCCAACCTACCGCTAATGCAGGGATCAGGCTAAAGGCCAGACAGGTGGCAGCAACCTGACAGGAAAGTTTGAGTACTTCAATTTCTTCAGTGGATAAAGCAAGCATCATCACTTCGCTGGCGATAAAACAGTAAAGCCATACTTTTTAAACACTACATTTGCCTGCTTCGTTTGTAAGAATTGATAAAAAGCTACAGCGTTTGGATTGTTTTTGACTAAGCCTAAAGGATAGATAATTGGAGTATGGGTATTGATCGGAAATACGCCAACGACCGTCACATCTTTACTGATCGCGGCATCTGTCGCATAAACAATCCCAAGCTGACATTCACCCCGTGCCACAAAGTTAAGTGCGGCTCTGACATCTTCAGTTTCAACCAAACGAGGTTCCAGTTTCGACCACCAGCCCAGCGATGTCAGTGCTTGTTTGCCATATTTTCCCACAGGGACGCTTTTGGTATCGCCTGTACAGAGTTTGCCTTGAAATGCGGTAGATGGATCAAAACTTTTATCCATTTTAATTTTTACAGGTTTCGATTTAGGTGAAATCAAAACCAGTCGATTACCCAGTAAATTCACTCGTTTATTTGGCTCAATGAGCTTTTTATTTTGTAAATAATTCATCCATTGTTCATCAGCAGAAACAAATACATCTGCTGGTGCACCCGCCTCAATTTGTTTTGCTAAAGTCGACGATCCTGCATAAGAAGTTTTGATTTGGATGTTCTTCTGTTTTTCAAATAATGCATCTAAATCTGTCATTGCATTGGTTAAGCTGGCTGCAGCATAAACAGTAATGGCTTGCTCTGCATGTGCTTGCACACCAACAATAAGCCCACAACATAATAGCATTTGAATACTTTTCTTCTTAAAGTTTAGCAGCACCATCTTCCCCTTTTACATTACAAAATGACCGATATGTTTTTAAAAATATATGGATATATATGCAACGTCAATTCCAGACAACGATTATTTATCATTCAAACGAGATGGTTAGGGTTCTAATCACGTGATAAGTATTACGCTTATAAGCGGATAGATCAGACAAAGGGTCTTGTATTCAATCTGACCTTCATAATCTTTAGACGGCTGCATGTTAAAAGCATTCAGCTGTCTAAAGATTATTGTTGGATGTTATCCACTATTGTTTAAGAAATTGGGCAATCGCTTGAAAGTCATACTCAATGACATGACGTGCGTTTTGTTCCATCTGTCTGTATTGGCTTAAAATAGCTTCACCAAAATTGGTAACATGAGCTCCACCACCATGTGTTCCTCCTTTTTGAGTTTCCACTAAGGCTTGTTGAAAACTATGATTCATGGTTTCAACCAACTGCCATGCACGGCGATAGCTCATATTCATACTTTTTGCGGCTTGTGAAATTGAACCTGTACGTTGAATTGCTTCTAAAAGTTGAGCCTTGCCTGGGCCTATGGCAATTTCTTCATCCCATAAAATTCTAAGCTGTAATTTTAATTTGGCATCATGCATCACTGTCACTCAAATAAAAATAAGTCATTGAAACAAATAGCTATGATTTAAAAAATAAATCTAACTTAAAGACAAACCATTTTGTTTTCTATAAAAGTTAACTTTACAACATAAAGTTAAGGTCTGTTCGAAATAAATCTTGATATAAGGCTAACTTACGTCATCTTGTACTGGGTTTGAAATAGATTTAAATCACATTTCAATTCGACCTGTGTGATTTTTAGCACACGAGGCTTTCGGGATAAGTTAGAGATCATCCAAGCGCAAAAATACTGAGCAACCACCAACTCGACAAATACCAATAAGCCTTTAATATTATTTAAAAAAATATATACAATATGATTCAACCTCAAACAGTGTAGCGAATGCCTCCGCATAGCCTCTGTAAGGTATTTTCTCTCAGATTCAGCTTAAGTATATAAAACAAAACCATCCCCACGACAAAAACTTGCCAACTGCAACCCAGATCTTTTAGCCATTTCTATGGCCATTGAGGTCGGTGCTGAAATACACGCCAATAAACCAATATTGAGTTGAGCACATTTACGAATGAGTTCATAACTTGCCCGACTGGTCATGACCACAAAACCCTGACGCACATCATGATGATTTTGCGCCATATATCCCAGTAACTTATCTAAAGCATTGTGCCGTCCGACATCCTCAAATAGCGCCACAATTTCCCCCGCCTCAACCCATGCCGCCGCATGTGCCCCACCCGTCATTTGGGTAATTTTTTGGCGAATATTCAGTTGTGAAATTGCATAAGGAATTTGCGTCAGCCATACATCTGAAACGACAGTGGTAATTTTTGGCAGATTCAAATGTAGCTGTTGCAAACTTTCAATACCGCAGAGTCCACAGCCTGTTCGCCCCACCATCATGCGTCGATGTTGTTTCAGCATCATAAAGGCGCGAGTAGAAATATCCATCTCGACCTGAATCCCAAACTGGGTATCTTGAACATCCAATGTATATAATTCTTTTAAACTACTCAAAATACCTTCTGACAAACTAAATCCTTTTGCAAACACTTCAATATCTGCTGGTGTTGCCATCATCACCGCATGGGAAATACCGTTATAAACCAATGCAATAGGATACTCTTGCACCACAAAATCTGACTGTTCTACTGCTTTATTTTCATTTAAACGCTGGATCTCAACGGTTTCATACCCTTGTGAATTCAACATTTTTGTCTCAATATCCATGCTGTTTTTTATCTTCCATATTGCAAAGCACTTCATTTAAAAGATTGAAATGACAGTATATAAAATAAGTGCCATTCCATTGGCTATGGTCTAACCCACTCGATTCATAATTTCATTAGCGTGCTCAGGATCAACCTCTTGTGCCAAATTAAAATGCTCAGGTGCATGGCCAGCATGCAAAATCACAGGCACACTTTTCGAGGCAGGAATCTTGGCGTACTTATCATGGCTACTGAGTGCCACCAGTGGGTTTGTTTCTGGGTAATAGGCCGCCAAACTGCCTCGTGGAATGTTATATGGCACGATGCGAAAGCTCTGTACCACACGTTTAATCCCATCGGAGTAGATACTTTCAATATCTACCCATTGGTCGGCCATAAAACCTGCTTCTGCAATATCATCAGCATTCATAAACAATACACGACGCTGACCAAATACCCCACGATAACGGTCATCGAGTCCATACAAGGTGGTGTTGTATTGGTCATGAGAACGCGTGGTCATCAAGGTATAGACTTTAGCTCCTGTATATTGTTCAGCGTATTTATTCTCTTTATCGGCATACACTTCAGCCAGTGGCGTAATTAAAAACTGTGCCTTACCAACAGGCGTATTCCACACATGCTGATTGGCAGGATGCTCTAAGTGAAAACCACCCGGCTGATAGACCCGAGCATTAAAATCGTGGAATTCATCAAACACGTCTTCAATCGAATCTCGAATACGGTCATAACTTTCTACATACCATTGCCACTTGATATCACTCTCTGGCAAGACGGCTGCTGCCATACGCGCCACAATGTCAGGCTCTGAAAGAAGATTCTCGGACGCCGGTTCATTACGCCCTGCAGATAGATGCACATTACTCATCGAATCTTCCACACTCACGGCCTGCGCGCCATGCAGTTGTATATCAATTTCGGTACGACCCAGACAAGGTAGAAGTAATGCCTCTTTACCACAGACCAAATGACTACGATTGAGCTTGGTAGCAATTTGTACCGTTAAATTACAACGGCGCAAACCTGCTTCGGTATAGGGTGTATCTGGTGTTGCAACAGCAAAATTCCCCCCTAAACCAATAAAAACTTTGACCGCCCCTTCATACATGGCCTTAATCGTATCCACCACACCAAAACCATGATGACGAGGCGATTTAATCCCAAAAACACGATCAATATTGTCGAGTAATTTTGTGCTGGGTAATTCATTAATCCCCATAGTTCGGTCACCTTGCACATTACTGTGACCACGAATCGGTGCTAGACCTGCGCCAGATCGACCAATATGCCCTCTTGCTAACATTAGGTTTGCAAGCATGTGAACATTCGCAGTCCCGTGTCGATGTTGGGTAATCCCCATACCCCAACAGAAAATGGCCGTTTTCGCATCCAAATACATTTTAGCTAAAGATTCTAAGTGCTCAGGGCTAAGTCCCGTATGAGCATGAATATCAGACCATGGCGTTCGATCTACTTCTGCCATCATGGCATCAAAACCAACCGTATTCATTTCGATAAAAGAACGATCAAAAACGCTCTTTTTCCCAGCTGCCAGTGCTTGAATGTCCCACTCACGTAAATGTTTCAACATGCCGAACATGAGCGCATAATCACCTCCCACTTTAGGTTGGAAATAATAACGACTAATGGGTGTACTGCCATTGGTCATCATTTCAACAGGCGCTTGAGGGTCTTGGAAACGTTCTAAACCGCGTTCTTTTAAGGGGTTAATGGCCACAATATTGCCACCACGTCGCGACACTTCACGTAAAGTCCCGAGCATACGCGGATGGTTGGTGCCCGGATTATGTCCAAAGCTAAAAATCGCATCGGCGATATCAAAGTCTTCCAATGTGACAGTGCCCTTACCGAGTCCGATCGAGTGCAATAAGCCAACACTGGTGGTTTCATGGCACATGTTCGAACAGTCAGGGAAATTATTGGTGCCATAAGCACGAACAAAGAGCTGATACAGGAACGCGGCTTCATTACTGGCACGACCCGAAGTATAAAACGCTGCTTGATCTGGGTTGTCTAAAGCATGTAGATGTTTTGCAATCAAGGCAAAAGCTTCATCCCAAGAAATTGGAATATATTTGTCAGAAACAGGGTCATAACGCATTGGGTCAGTTAGACGACCTGAATCTTCAAGGAAAAAATCACTTTGTTCTGAAAGCCAACTGACCGTATGCGTGGCAAAAAAATCAGGCGTAACACGCTTGGATGTGGCTTCAAAAGCAACCGCCTTCGCCCCATTTTCACAAAAGTTAAAGGCATGTGCATCTTTCTTTTCAGGCCATGCACAGCCAGGACAGTCAAAGCCTGTCGGTTGGTTAATATTGAGAAGTGTAATGGCGCCTTTTTTGAAGACCTCTTGTCGTTTTAAATTTCGGGCTACACTTAATAGTGCTCCCCAGCCACCCGCAGGATTGTTATACGGCTCTATTCGTGCATAATTCGTCTGCTCATCGTCATGCTTTTTGTTTTCAACATTTTCCATCTGACCGTCCTCTATCCATTTTCTAAACTATAAATATGACTTGCTCATATCATTTGCGAATTGCTTGGACGTGTTATCTATTGATGCCGTTTTCCTGCACTTTTAAAAACTCTTTGACTTGTGTGGCACAACCCTGAACAACACTTTTGATAAAAAATATCCCCCTTTTAGGATTAAATTTCAACACTCTATTTATTACAAACACCCTCTCTCACATGTAGCTCCATTTAAATGAAACCACTCAAGCTATTGAAAATAGGATAAAATTTAATTCAATCTATCGTTTGTTTGATATTTAAAATAAAACATTTCATACTCTTCTGATCACAACCCAAAGGTGTGTTTATACCCGTGGAGCAACTATGGATGGTTCGACTACAACAACAGTAACCCCCGCTCTTGGCATGAGCAGACTGTCACAGTTGGTCGATCAGTTCGGCCGTCATAAACATAAACTCAGAATTTCACTGACCGATCGTTGTAATTTTCGTTGTAGTTATTGCATGCCAGACACCCCAGAGTGGTTGGCTAAAAAAGATATCTTGAATTTTGAAGAGCTCTTACAATTTTGTGCGGTTATGGTGCGTCTAGGTATTCGACACATTCGCCTTACAGGTGGCGAACCGTTAATGCGCCAAGGTATTGTCAATTTTGTTCATGATTTAAATCACCTCAAAGCCCATGGTCTACAACGTATTTCTATGACCACCAATGCTTTTTATCTTCAAAAATATGCTCAAGGGCTAAAACAAGCTGGTTTAGATGATCTCAACATCAGCCTCGACAGCATCCATCCAGATAAGTTTAAAGACATGACCCAGCGCCCACTTGAGCCTGTGTTAAGGGGAATTACTGCGGCACAACAAGCAGGTATCCCAATCAAACTCAACTGTGTCTTGGTGGCAGGAAAGAATGATCATGAGATTGTCGAACTCACCCAATGGGCCTACCAACAAAAATTTGAATTACGTTTTATTGAATATATGCCTTTAGACCAACCCGATCACTGGCGTGCAGAAAAGGTGATTACTGAAGATGAAATTATTCAAAAACTTAAATCTCATTTTCAAGTTGAAATACAAGCCAGACAACATGACCCTGCAACGCTTTATTTACTCAATGGGCATTATAAACTAGGCATCATTTCCACCATCAGCAAACCTTTTTGTCAGAGTTGTGATCGTTTGAGATTGACTGCGACAGGCGAACTTTTTAGCTGTTTATTTGCCAATACAGGCACTCCGCTACGGCATTTACTTCAACAACCAGATCTTTCTTTATTGCAAACTCATATTTTGAATGCGGTATGGCATAAAAAAGCCGGCTTTATCGAACATCAACAGGCTCCAACACGCAAAATCAGTATGCATGCCATAGGTGGTTAATAAGTTGATTAATTTTGAGTTCGACAGTCATTCGACTATATCCGCATTTATTTTTGTGTTATCTAAATACGTCATAAACGTTGTCTACTGATCAAACTGCTGAACTGCCTGTCGGTTCCTTAATGTTTCGGAATATTTTATGAAAAATGTTGGCATGAAGCCAGAAAGCTACCGAGTGGCAACAGCAAGTGCTGAGTTACTTGCTCCAGCACATTGTTTACAACTTCTTGCCGATGGCAATACTGAAAAAGGCGATGCGCTGAAAACTGCACGCATTGCAGGCATTTTAGCGGCAAAACGCACCGATGAACTGATTCCACTATGTCACCCCCTACCCATTTACCGTGCTGATGTCGACTTTGAGCTTTTGACCGATCGTGTCGTGATTCGAGCAACAGTTGAAACCATTGGACCCACAGGTGTAGAAATGGAAGCACTCACTGCTGCCAGTCTTGCTGGATTGACCATTTATGACATGCTTAAACCGCATTGTGAACCACATGAGTTGATTATCCAACAGTGCAAATTAGACCTGAAAAAAGGTGGAAAATCACACTTCAAACGCCATTTACGCCAGCCAGTCTCGGCAGCCGTTTTGGTACTATCAGATACAGTTGCAGCAGGCCGTAAACCTGATACAGCAGGTCGTTCAGTCGTAGATACATTAACCGAAGCAGGTTTCGATCCTATTCATTATCAAGTTTTACCTGACGAAGCAGTTCAGCTAAAAGATTTGGTCTTAGAGCTGACCCAATCCTATGCCTGCGTGATTACTGTAGGTGGAACTGGAATCGGCAAAAGAGATATTACGGTCGATACCTTACAACCTTTGCTAGAACGTGAGCTCAATGGACTCATGGAAGCTGCACGGGCTTTTGGTCAAAAACGCACTCCTTATGCAGCAATGTCTCGAGGTGTTGCAGGTTTTATTGACCGCTCATTGGTCATTACATTGCCGGGAAGTCGTGGTGGTGCCAGTGAATCCATGGCTGCGATTCTACCTGCATTGGTTCATATTTTTGATGTTTGCCGTGATCTACCTCATCCGGGAGGTTATGAATGAGTTGTTCAGGTGTCGGTTTAATTACCCTTGATCAAGCCCTTGCGCATTATCGTTCAGTCAAAACACTACCTTGCGTGACTTTACCTTTAGCACAGGCGCATCGGCATGTTTTAGCCGTAGATGTAGAATCAACGGTTGCCCTGCCACTCTTTACCCAAAGTGCAGTCGATGGTTACGCTCTTCGCTCGGAGGACTTGCTTGCAGGGGTCACAAGTTTTGAGGTCATTGGAGAAATTCGGGCAGGTGTTGCAGAGCACATTGAAATACAATCAGGACAAACTGTTCGTATTTTTACTGGAGGCAAACTCCCCCATTCAGCAGATACCGTAGCACGACAAGAAATTATCACCCGTAGCCATAATCTCGCTGTTTTAAATCAAGCTTTAGAAAAAGGTGCAGATATTCGTTACCAAGGCGAAGAACTGAGTATTGGAACTCAGCTTGCACAAAAAGGGCAACGCTTAGGCAATGGCCTAATTGCTGCACTCAGTATGGCGGGTGTTCAGGATGTACAGGTTTACTGCCAACCCAAAATTGCCGTTCTGATTACAGGGGATGAAGTCAGTAGCCAATTGGATAATGAATCTAAAGTTTTTGATGCCAATGCCCCAATGATCTTGGCATGGCTTAACGAACAAGGTTTAACAGATGTGCATTTAGAACATGTGATTGATGATGAGAGTCTACTCTCTCAATCGCTTTCCAATGCAATGAATGGTTATGATCTGGTTATTACCACAGGTGGCGTTTCTGTTGGAGATTATGACCTGATTCGTCCTGTTTCTATGGCCTTAGGGGCAAAAGAAATCTTTTGGCAGGTGGCACAAAAACCAGGAAAACCATTATATTTTGCTGAATATCAAGCAGATAACCATATCTCTTACTTAATTGGTTTACCAGGCAATCCTGCGGCGGTACTGACCTGCCTTGCCGTACATGTTTCTACAGTATTGGCGGCACTGCAAGGGATCGACTCCCCTGCTCCTGTATGGAAAAAAGCACGTTTCACTGATAGCGTAAAACAAGACAGTCGCGAGCAGTTGTTACGTATGGTGTTAAATGTGAACGAACATGGACAATTGACGGTTGCCAAACTCGGAAAGCAACAATCACACATGTTGAGCAATTTGAATCAGGCCAATGTGATTGTTCGAATTCCTGCCCGAGCCGATGCTCCCGTTTCAATGGACTATGTTGATTTTATTTCGATATGAGGTCGATTGATGGTCTTTATCTCTAACCAACAATAACAATGCTGCCGATGCATAATGACAATCAAAGCTTTAACTTTGATTGCACATCATCGCAGCACAAAAGATTTCAAAATGAGAGAGACTCTCTCATTTTGAAAATCAGGTACATGCAATGCAACCTTACCCAGCGACAGCTTTGATCATCTTAGCTGGTGGACAAGCCACACGTATGAATGGCGTCAACAAGCTCCTGCAATGCTTTGATCACGACATTCAACTGTTAAAAATATATAAAGCTTTTCAGGACAAAGTTCAGGAAGTTTGGATCAATAGCCATTGTGACTATGCCAGCTATCTGGCGTTAATTCCTGATATTCGCTATTTCAAAGATGATACAGATGGTTTCTTAGGCCCCTTAGTCGGCATGAAAAGTGCATGGTCATATGTTCAATCTGATTATATTTTATGTGTTCCATGCGACATTACCGAAATTCCACAAGACATCCTGCTTCAGCTGCATCAAGCACTCAAACACCATCCTTTATCTTCCGTTGCTTACGTCGCGTTCAATGGGCAAGCACTTTATCCTTTTTGTTTATTGAAACGCAGCAGTCTCGATACATTCAATCAGCATTTAGAGCGCCAACAGCTTAGCTTAAAACAATGTTTTGCAAATCTATGCCCTCAAAGAGTGAATATTCAAAATCAGCATTCAACTTTTCATAGCTTAAATTCGTTTGAAGAAATGCAGGCCTACCAGAAAAGTGGCATAAAATGACGCTGAGTGACTCAATTCAGGCGGTCATTCTGAAATAGCAAATTTGAAGCAAAAAGTCGAATATGAATCCATCTGAAGACAATGACCTTTGAGATTTTGAGGAGCGAATTGAATAGTGCTAAAGTGCATCCAGACCTATTGAAAACGACTGAATCACAAATTGTTTTGAACCCATTAAACGGAACTCATCATGCAGGACATTCATATTAAAATCGAAGCTTACGGTGCCATCGAAAAACACCTGCCTGCTGATCTAAACTTGAACTGTGCATCAAACAGTTTAGTTACGGATGTATTAAACCAAATTAAAACACACTATCCATCTGTGGCTGACATGATAGAACGCTGTGCCTGTGCCATAGGTGAAGACATTATTCCTCGTCAAACAGTCTTGGCTCAAGACTGTACTTTGGTTTTACTTTCGCCAGTCGCAGGAGGCTAATATGCTTGTGTTTCCACGTATTCAAGACACAGCTCTTGATTTAAATCATTTTGATACAATTCAGGCTTTTCCTGAATGTGGTGGAACTGGGATTTTTATCGGAACCGTCCGCAATCATCATGAAGGGCGAGCGGTTCAGGCTTTAAAATATACCGCCTATGCTCCTGTTGCAGAGAAGATGATTCGAGCCATTGAACAGGAAATACAAGAAAAATATGGTCTGCACTATGTTCGCGTTGTGCACCGTATTGGCAAGTTAGATATTGGAGATAAAGCAATTATTGCGGTTGCTTATGCTCCACATCGCAAAGAAGCATTTCAAGCCTGTGAAGAAGCTGTTGAACGTGTTAAGCACGAAGTGCCCGTGTGGAAAGAAGAATTCTATACAGATGGAAGCAGCCAATATGTTGCAGGCTGCTGTATACGACAAGATTATGATGAGCATGAACATAAGCACGGACACCATCATCACCATCATTAATCCTGCATAGGATGAACGCGACACTGAGTATCACATCATAAAACACTGAGCACTACACAACATTCAAAAAATGGTGCTCAGCCTCTATCCATAGGCATTTAAAACCCTAATCCACATGTAAAGAATAAACTGAATTCCAACTCCTACCTTTCAATCTATACATTCCTTTTGCATTTCTGCTCATTTCACTCCTCGTCTTTTAGCATAAGTGTGACGCTCTTCATTCAGATTCAGACTCTTTTTATGCAGATATAAGTGCAAATTCAACTTGGCATAAAGTCTGCTTTATGAAACACAAGCTTTAGCCATTAGGAGAAATTTCACCACAAAAATAAAGATTCATTAAAGAATAAATGCTTGAACCTAACTGAAAGTTGGGCTAAAACAAATAAGCAGGGAGGTTAAAAATAAATCATCACTTATCATCTAGATGCAATGTTCATCAAGCACAATGAATTTGCGGTATAAAACTAGCGAAACACGAAATTGACCAATAAAACTGCTATTCGGGAGTCGGAATGAATAACAGCACCAATTATGTCAAACAAATTAAAAACGCTAAACGAGGCGGTTATACCCCAACCCTTGCAAAGGATGTCAACAAACACAAAATTCAAAAAGCAATTCGTCTGATTGAACAATGGAGAACGCTGGCCAATGAACTCAAACCTCAAATGCAACTCGATATGGCTTTTACGTTGGAAGAATGTGCCCAAGACCTCGATCAAATTTTAAGGAGCAAATAAGTTCCATGTACTCACTTAACGCTTTTTAAAAAAACAGTTTCATTCTAGCTTACTGCTTTATTCTGAACGTTCACCCACCCTATGGTGGGTGAAGTTTGTACAAAAGATGATGTGTATTTCAATCGCTCACTTTTTGGCTTGCGTTTTCAACAAAATCCGCTATTATTCTTTCCACGTTGCCGGCATAGCTCAGTTGGTAGAGCAACTGACTTGTAATCAGTAGGTCCACAGTTCGAATCCGTGTGCCGGCACCATTTTATACTTAGCCTCGCTTTTTAGTGAGGCTTTGTTGTTTCTAGTCTTTAGGTTTTTATTTCGTTTTAAATATCTTTAATTGCTGTAATTTGAGCATAGCGCACGATGCCCTGTTCAAATAATTTTTGGCAAAGTTTAGCTGTCATTTGAATTTTCAAATCATCCAAGTTTTTAGCTACATTTTGCGCCAAGTGCTCATGATAATAATTTGAAAAACCTGAAAATACTGCACCAGATATATCCTCCATTTCAATCTGCTGATAACCCTGTGCTTGAATGCTGTGCATCAAGTCTGCTTCTAATTGAAGATGACCTAAATGAACGTCCGCAGCTTTTAACAGCATTTTCAGTTGAAGCCTCTCAAAACGATTTAAATTCAAAAATGCATCGCTTAGCATCAGATAATGAAATCCAATCCGACCGTTTGAATTTAAAATAAAATGGGTGGATCGCAGGAATAAATTTAAATCACAGTGATAAGCAGCATCCAGACACAGCACCACATCAAAAGGTCTAGAGAATGTCTTTGAATTTAAATTTAAAAAAGAATTTTGGATGATCTGTATATTTGAATTTAAAGTGTGTCGTATGCGCTGCACACATTCGACTTGTAATTCAACCGCGCAAAGTTGCTGAACATGGTAATGCTGTCGCCACAGCAATAGGCTCGCACCCTGCCCACAGCCCAAATCCAAAACCCGATCATTGGCATCTAGCTGTAACCGATCTGCAAGGCGCATGGCCAAAGCTTGGCCAGCCTCAGGGTAAGATGATTGACCATCCTCCCAATAGCCGAGATTGCTCCAAGCCAATACAGCGTGATCTCCCAATTGTTTGGCATCAATTGCATACTTATGCTTTGGAAAATATTGCTGTAAAGTTTGGAGCCATTTCATGCTTTAGTAACCGAGTTGTGGGGCAACCTCAACTTTAGGTTTTAATCCTACAAACGGCAATGGTGCACCAAAAATTTCTGCAATATGCATTGCAGAGGTCACTGCTGATTCTAAAATCGGTAAACCATCACACGACCATGAACCACAGAAAAAGACTTTTCGGTTTGCCATTTTATGACGCTGTTGTAATTCTTTATTCAGCGCGACGGTTTTTGAATCCACCACGGCGCGGGTTAAGGTTACGGTTGAAATCACTTTTTTCGGATCAATCTCCGTCACGGGCTGCCACGTTTGGAACACCGCATTTTTACCGACCAGACTTGGTTCTACTGAGTTAAGCCAGACTGTGAACTGTTGACGGGTAAACTTACGATCCATCATATAACTGAGCACTGACCAATCTTTACGCTTTGGCGGCATCACAGAAGAATCGGTATGAATGACCAGTTGACCTTGCTCAAAACGGAATTGTCTTAACAATGCAATATCATCGACAAATTGTGCAGAATCTAAAAATTCTTCAATTTTGGTCGTTGGGGTTGCAACCACCACACGATCAAATAATTGCTGTTCGCCCTTGTTATTTTCTACCAAAACCTTTTCAGCTTGCTCTGTAACTTTGGTAATGGCCGAGCCACTTTGAATATTGATATTTTCAATCAACTTATCCACCAAAGCTGGGGTTCCGCCTTGTAGACGTAGTAAAGCATCGCCATCGGTCAATTGACGTAAAAAGATCAACAATGGTTTGGCAGGCCATTCACCAATGGTTTTTGGATTGCAGGTACAAATGGTATAAAGCACTGGCATAACTGCACCATGCCAAAATACTTCTTCAATCTCATGCTGATTAATAAACTCAGCCAAAGTCATGTCTTGATCTTTAGATTTGAAGAACTTAGCAATCGCAGTTTTAAGTTGCAACATGCCTTTAACCAAACGCCATCCATACTGTTGGAGACCTTTGCGATTATTAATAATTGGAAAATTGCCGATGCGACTTCGCGTCGTGGTTAACCACGTTTCAGTACGATCTTCAAACAGCCAACTACATGCCATATAGGTACGCACAGGATAGGTTTTAATGCCCAAATAAGTCGCAAGACTCAAGGTATTTTTCCATAAGTGCGGGTTCATGACACGTAAGGGAGCATCAATCAAACCACCTTCAAACTCTGTACTGTGGCTATCCATACCACGCCCAGTCAGCGCTTCGAAAATAGTAATATTATGCCCTGCATCCTTCAGAATTCTTGCGGTAGCAAGACCAGCCATGCCGCTACCAATAACTGCAATATCCAAAATTATGATCCGTCAATCTGACTTATATTGACTGAAATTATGACCCAATGTCGAAAAAATAGGGCTATTAAAAAATACCAGAATCACATCTTTTCATGCACCTTGTCTAAAATATACAATCAGCTGAAATTACATTTCATTACACTAAAAAGAAGCATGTAAACAAATTTATGCTTTTCTGAATCTTGTTCCAAATTAAAATTTAAGTTGTTTAAAAACAATAGATATAAATTAACTATTTTTAAAATAGATGTTTTACAACATCCGCAAAAGACGCTAAGATACGCCCCACATAAAAATGATAACTACATCACATAATATTGCATAGGTAACTATGCAAAACGAGCTAAAACTAGAAAGATACAGCGCATAAAAAATCCCTACTCTTGACCGAGTAGGGATTTCTTCTTTTAGACAGTCAGTGCTTAGTCCACCACAGCAACTGGAATTTCACCAAACTTTCCACGATTAAAATCATCAAAAGCCTGCACTATTTCCTCTTTGCTATTCATCACAAACGGACCATAACCTTGGATAGGCTCGTTGAGTGGCTCACCCGTCAACACCAAAAATTTAGTGTCTGTGAGTGCTTGAAACTGGATTGCAGCTTCGCCATCTTGAGCGAACATCACAATTGAACTATCCACCACTTTTTGTGTGCCATTAATCAGCACTTCGCCACTGAGCACAACCACAATGGTGTTATGAATCACAGGAACATGCACAAAAGTTTCGTAGTCTGCTTTGAGTTCTCCATCCCATACATTGACTGGGCTGAAAGTTTGCGCTGGACCATGATGACCGCCAAACTCACCTGCAATAACACGGATATGTCCTGCATTATCATCCATTTCAATCCGTGGAATTTCCGCAACAGTCAAAGCTTGGTAACGTGGCGTAGTCATTTTATCTTTGGCTGGCAAATTCACCCAAAGTTGCACCATTTCAAACAGACCACCATGTTCAGCAAAGGCAGGTGAATGAAACTCTTCATGCACCACACCTGCACCTGCGGTCATCCACTGTACATCACCTGTGTTAATCGTACCGCCACCACCACTCGAGTCTTTATGTGTGACTTCGCCACTATATGCAATAGTAACGGTTTCAAAACCACGGTGTGGATGTGAACCCACACCACGTTGAGTCGTAGTCGGATCAAATTTGTATGGTGCAGCATAGTCCAACAGTAAGAACGGACTAATGGCTTGGCCTAAACGGTCGTATGAAAACAGGTTTTTAACTGGAAAACCGTCACCGACCCAATGCATGTTTTGATTGCGATATACACCTATTACTTTTTTCATCTTGGAACTCCTATATGGATAGGATGAATATGCAATCTATACTACCCCTTTCCTCAGTTCACTTATAGCTCTGTGCCAATACACACAATCACACCAGTAGGACAATATCATTAGAACCATGCTGTTTTTATAAAAACAAGTTGAAAAACAAAGCCATCTTTTATTGTGACGGCATATTTTTGCTCAAATTTTCCTATTTTTAAGATTAAGCATCTCGTTTGGCTTATTTTATTGTCCCATTTTCATCACTAGGATGGTGCTAAATCGAAAAGCGAAAATAAACAGATCTTTGGCTTTTCGGTTTTATAGATAATCACACAGAGGATAGAAAAATGACTCAGCCATATATTCGTTTAGACAAAGATAATGCAGCAGTGCTGTTAGTTGACCATCAAGCAGGTTTACTGTCATTGGTCCGTGATATTGACCCTGATAAATTTAAAAACAATGTGCTTGCCCTTGCCGCAGCAGCAAAATATTTTAATCTTCCCACCATTTTAACCACCAGCTTTGAAGATGGTCCAAACGGCCCTTTAGTCCCAGAATTGGTCGATATGTTTCCAGATGCTCCTTATATTGCACGTCCAGGACAAATCAATGCATGGGACAATGAAGACTTTGTCAAAGCAGTCAAAGCAACAGGTAAAAAACAGTTAATCATTGCAGGTGTGGTGACAGAGGTCTGTGTGGCTTTCCCTGCACTTTCAGCACTTGAAGAAGAATTTGAAGTATTTATCATCACTGATGCTTCAGGAACATTTAACCCCATCACGCGTGATGCCGCATGGGATCGTATGTCACAAGCTGGTGCTCAACTAATGTCTTGGTTTGGTGCAGCTTGTGAATTACACCGTGACTGGCGTAATGATATTGAAGGCTTAGGCGCTCTTTTTGCAGCACACATCCCAGACTATAAAAACCTGATTCAAAGTTATAGCAAAAATACAGCGAGCAAATAATCTGCTGAGCGAAGAAGCGATCTTTGGATTAATGCCAATCAGTTCAGAAATTGATTGGCATTTTATTTTTAAATTCATCATGTTATTTGATAGGTAGAACTTTTATCTGGCACGATTCAAGGCAAAAACAGTTTAAACAAGTCAGCGTCCTGCGATCTATTTCTGCATCAAAGGAATCTGGCAAGTTCTGCAGTGAAACACTGCTATGTTGCAAGATACTTTTTTACGGACTCAAAAATTAAGGGGCTCATGACAAGAAAACTGAACAGGCCAGCATTAGATCTTCAGATCACTTTTTCGTCGTGCTTACCCATCCGCAATGATACAGTGTAAGACATTCATAACAGACTGCGATATGTCGTAAATCTATACAGGCTTAAACACATCATGCATTCATTTGACGACTATTATTATTTCTATCTTGTGGTCAAACACGGGGGGTTTAGTGCCGCAAGTGAGGCCTCAAATATCACCAAATCGAAGCTCAGTCGCCGCATTTTAGACCTTGAAGCTAAATATAATGTGAATCTCATTCAACGCTCAACCCGTCACTTTAAAGTGACACCTTTGGGTCAGGAATTATTTGATGAATGCCAACAAATTATTCAGCAAGTTGAAACTGCCAACAACGTTTTACTGAAACAGAAAAGCGAACCTCAGGGTTTAATCAAATTGAGTTGCCCTTCGGTCATGATGCGCTATCAAATTCGCAGTTTGCTCAATCAGTTTCTAAAACAATATCCCAAAGTTCAAGTTGAAATGGAGCTCACCAGTCGTCGTGTGGATGTCCTACATGATGATATTGATCTGGCGATTCGTACCAATTTCACAGCCAATGAAGACTCCAGCATTGTGGTACGTGATGTCGTAAGAACTACACATTGCCTAGTTGCCAGCCCTGAACTTCTACAAGGACGCAACATTCAATTTGCGACAGAATTGAATGATTTCCCAACCCTCGCGCTTGGGGTACAAAAGAACCAATATCAGTGGCTATTACATCATATTGAGACCCAAGAACAAATCGTCATTCCTTTGACCCCACGGATAAAAAGTAATGACGTAGCAGGCATTTATTATTCAGCCTTAGATGGTTTGGGCATTGCCAATCTGCCCTACTTAACCGTAGAAGATGACATTACAACTGGTCGCTTGGTTCATATTTTACCTGACTGGTGTTCCAATATTGGCACCGTGCAACTGGTCTATGCTTCACGCAAAGGACAGCGCTTGGTCATGGAAAAACTGATTGAACATTTGGTTCAAGGCATACGCGACTTTGCCACCAACAGTAAAGGCTATCACCTTTAAAAAATAACCGTACTCAACATAAAAAAATCAGCCACTGGGCTGATTTTTTATGCGCATCGCTCCAATAAATTGGAACGATGCACGACCTTGTATCATTCGATCTACTTAGATTTTACCGACCAAATCAATTGAAGGAGCCAGCGTCGCTTCACCTTCTTTCCATTTTGCTGGACATACTTCACCTGGATGCGCATGTACATATTGCGCAGCTTTCACTTTGCGTAACAATTCAGAAGCATCGCGGCCAATACCGCCTGCATTAATTTCAATAATTTGGATTTTTCCTTCGGGATCAATCACAAATGTACCACGATCAGCCAAACCATCAGATTCAATCAGTACTTGAAAGTTTTTAGACAATGTCCAAGTCGGATCCCCAATCAATGGATATTGAATTTTACCAATCACATCCGAAGTGTCATGCCATGCTTTATGGGTAAAATGAGTATCTGTAGATACACCATAAATTTCCACACCCAATTTTTGGAATTCAGCATAATGATCAGCTAAATCGCCTAATTCGGTTGGACAAACAAAGGTAAAGTCAGCAGGATAGAAAAATACAACAGACCATTTGCCTTTAAGGTTTTGTTCAGACAACTCAATAAATTCACCATTTTGGTACGCTGTTGCATTAAACGCTTTAACTTCAGTATTGATTAAACTCATGTATTTTTCCTCAAAAATGAATGAATGTGCTTAAGTAATGAAGCTAGAATACGTGCAAATTAAAAATTGGTGAAACAGTAAGTTTTTATGAAATTTATCGGTTTTTTAGATTAGAAAACCCTCGTTAAGTTTTACCCTTTTCACAGTTGTCACTATCAAGTTTTACATCTGAAATGCGTTTAAAGACTGCCATGCTGCTTGAGCTAAAACGTTTGCATAATCTGTAGGTAAAGGGCTTACTCGACCAGATAACCAAGCACGGCAGTAGCTTTCTGTTGGTCCAATCATCAGAGAAAGGCGAAGTTCAACTGGCACAGCAGTCATGTACTCGGCATCAGGCTGAAGCGCCAGCCACTGACCTAATTGCAAATTACGCTGTAAGTTTTCCTGCTTTAACGTTTCGGCATGTATCCCTTGCTGCACACTGTAACTGGCTGCATATAAAAATCGTGCAAAATCAGGATACTGCTCTACCCAGTCCAGATAACTATGAATAACGGCATACAGTCCATGTTTAAGGTTTTGACTCTGTTGCAAAGCGTGCATACGTTGAGTCGCTTGATCCTTTAAAGCCGAAATATATAAAGCCGAAACGATGCCTTCTTTATGTTTAAAATGATGATAAATCGCCCCAACACTGGTCTCAGCAGCATCTCGAATCATCTCTATGGTCGTGCTTTCGATACCCTGCTGAATAAACTGTTGTAAAGCACAATTTAAAATCTGACGTTTAAGCTCCGCACGTCGACCAGGATAAATTCGTTCAAGTAAGGCTATGTTTTGCATCATCATTCCTTTTTTATTGTGCTCATCATAAATCAAGACTCGCTCTTTTGTGTAGCAGAGTCGTCAAATCAGCCAAATACAGAATAATATTCTGTATGAGAATATTATTCTTCAAATAATGCATGAAGGACATCACCATGAGTCAAGCCTTAAAAATATGGAAAACCCTAGAAGCCAAACCTGCTGGGAAATGGACATTTTCAAAATTGCTGTGTTTAAAGGCGCCTTATTTCAGCAGTATCTCCCCATTATTCGAACAACTGCGCCCAGACTACTGCGAAGTGAGCATAAAAAAACACCGTGCTGTGTTGAATCATATTGGTACTGTACATGCCATTGCGATGTGTAATATGGCAGAACTCGCCGGAGGCACCATGACCGATGTGACCGTACCCAATACGCACCGCTGGATTCCAAAAGGCATGCAAGTAGAATATATACAGAAAGCATCGACTGATTTAGTCGCAGTGGCAACACCAGCACAGTCCAATTTTGTTTGGAATGAAGGCAGTGATTATGTGGTCAATGTTGAAGTTAAAAACACTGCTCAAGAACTGGTTTTTCGTGCCACAATTACAATGTGGGTTTCACTGAAAAAATAAAATTTGCGACCAAAACCCACTATTCGATGGTGGGTTTTCAATCCGTTCATCTTAAATGCGTACAAACTAACAATGATCTTTTTCAAATGAATTTGCATACACTCTGTTAAGATGAATGATGATCTATCCCCATTAATTTCATTTTAAAAAATAGAGAAAGTCATGGCCCAAATTAAAATCTATGCTTTAAATAAAACCATAAAAAGACATCGAGATCATCTAAGTATTGCCATTCACCAAGCGTTAACCAAAACACTGAAATATCCCATAGAAAAAAAGTTTCAACGTTTCATTTCATTAGAATCAGAACATTTTATTTACCCATCAGACCGTACAGAATCTTACATCATTATCGAAATCTCTATGTTTGAGGGCAGGACAAAAGAAGCAAAAAAAGCCCTTATTAACACACTATTTCAAAACATTAATGATTTATGTGGAATTGATTTCAATGATATTGAAATCACAATATTTGAAACCCCAAAAGAAAACTGGGGAATTAGAGGTAAAAATGCTGATGAATTACAATTAAATTATCAGATCAATATTTAGAAAATAAAATACAGTATAAAAAAACAAATATTTAACTGTGAGTTTCCAATGAAGACACTTTAATGCAGGCACATCCATAACAGAAAAGCCCTTGAAAATGCAACTGTATAAATTCATTGATACAAGATCTACGATATTAAATGATCACTTTAACTTATTTAATTATCAGAATAAAAAACATCGCAGGGAATATGACACCTAATAAAAAAAATACAAATGGGGCAACATACCTATCCACCCATACGGGGCTATTTCCATGCCCATCTGTAAATAGACGCTTTTTCCCTATAGATAACGTAACTAAGAGAAAGGCCAAAAAATACAGTATATTTTGATTAAATAAAGCAAGATTTTCAAAATAATGGATGCCATGTGTTCTTTCTGAGAGCAAAAAGAATATAAAAACGGTATAGCCGATAAAGCCTGTCCCACAACACATCCATCCAGAGGCTTCGCTTTTTGATTGTCTTAATTTCAATTTTTAAGCCCTTTAAAATAAACAAAGTGCCTTATCCAAAATATCTGAGTTTCTCTGCACATAAAAAAAGAACTTGATATCAATCAAGTTCTTTTTGATCACTTTGTACAAGGTTTATACCTGATACCAGTTAAAACGGAAGGTCATCATCCATATCCGCTGGTGCTGTTGCAGGCGCAGACTGAGGTGCTGCTTTTGGTGCAAAACCACTTGGGTTATTGTTCGCATAACCACCTTGTTGGTTGTTACCACCTTGATTGCCACCATAACCGCCTTGGTTGTTATTGTTATAACCTCCACCTTGGTTATTGTTGAAACGTGGTTGTGCATAACCATCATTTCCGCCTTGCATTTGCTCACCTTGCTGACGGTTGTTGTCTAGCATCTGCATTTGCTCACCACGGATTTCTGTGGTGTAACGCTCTTGACCATTTTGGTCTGTCCACTGGCGCGTGCGCAATGAACCTTCAATATACACTTTTGAGCCTTTGCGCAGGTATTGTTGCGCAATTTCACCTAGACGGTTGTGTAACACAATACGATGCCATTCAGTTTGCTCTTTACGCTCACCTGTACTTTTATCTGTCCAAGAGTCGCTGGTTGCAATTGAAAACTGAGTCAACGAACCACCATTTGGAAAAGTTTTCGTCTCTGGATCTCGGCCTAATGTGCCCACTAAAATAACTTTATTTACACCGCGCATCTGATGTTTACTTCCTATCTATTTCTATTATTTACTTTATAAGAGTTATGCTTAAATGGCTACCTCTTTCCCTAACAACTGCGTTAAATCTTGTCGCGTCGCATCATCTATTTGCTGCTTATCGACCTTGACATACGCCACTTGCTGATCAGACATCACCACGACCTCTTCAATACCACGAATCGCTAAAAGTTGGGAAGTCCATTCATCTGTTTGTTTATGTTCAGGTAAACGTAGCACCATCGAAGATAAATAGCGTGGCTGCGCCAAACCAAAACTAATCAATAACCAAATAATGGCAAGTCCAGTCAGAATACTCCAGCCCAAAGCAGTATTGTTTAATAACAATAATTGTCCACCTGTAACGCCACCAAAAAAAGCGCCTAAAAACTGGCTGCTGGCATTTACGCCCATCGCGGTGGCTTTAGACTGAATTGGTGCGGCTTTCGATAACCATGAGGGCAACAACGCCTCCATAACATTAAAAGCAATAAAGAATAAGCCCAAACCCGTGAGCAAAATATACTTTGACTCAAAACCAAAAATTAGAATGCCTAGGCCTAAAATAATACCGCCAATCGCAGTTAAAAAGATGCCACGCATCTTGCGGTATTTTTCAGCCAATACAATACTTGGGAAAGCAAAAAACAGGCTAATCACCAACAATGGCAAGTACACCCAACCATGCGAATTGAGTGGAATTTTGGCAAAATCAATCAACTGTGATGGGACATAAATAAACATTGCTGTCAGCAATAAATGTAAGCTAAACACTGATACATGCAGGCGGTTCAGATCACCCATTTTTAAAACTTGTTTGAGCTGAGCCAAATAACCTTGATCAAAATTTCGATGGTGGCGGGTAACTTTTGGAACCAACAGCAACATTGAAATGGCGGCCAAGCCCATGATGGTCGTTACCCAAAACAAACCTGAAATACCCACCAAACCTGTAAGCCACGGCCCCAAACTAAAGGCTACAGCAAAAGAAACCCCGATACTCATCCCCATGGTTGCCATGGCTTTCATGCGGTTTTCTTCACGGGTCACATCGGCGAGGAGCGCCATCACCACAGCAGAAACAGCACCACCACCAGCAATAGCACGACCAATAATCACCCCATAAATAGTGTCTGACATTGCCGCAATTGCACCGCCCAAAGCAAACAGAAGCAGCCCAAAAACCACCAAAGGCTTCCGACTATAACGGTCAGCAATCAGACTAAACGGAATCTGTAGAATAGCTTGGGTTAAACCATAAATCCCCACAGCTAAACCGAGCAGTGCAGGTGTTGCATATTCATAAGTCTGCCCTGCTACAGAAAAGACAGGGATGATCATGAACAAACCCAACATGCGTAAGGCAAAAATACTGCTTAAGGCAAAAGTTGAACGACGTTCTAAAGCATTCATCATAAACGAAGACAGACTGTATTGAATTAATCTTGGATCAAGATTATAGGCTATTCAATCCGACTAGCGACATGAATTTTATATTTAATAAAAGCGTTCCTGATCTGAAAAACAAAAAGCGCAGCCTGAGCTGCGCTTTTCTTCGGTTCAAAACAAGCTGCTTTAAACGGCTTGATGTTTTTGATATTGGATAGACGCAATCACGGCCCAAACAATAAAGGCTACACCAATTAAACCTGTAACAATTTCAGGAACATGAAGACCTGTACCACTTGCCAGCATAATAAATGCCAAAGCACCAATTGCATAGTGCGCACCATGTTCAAGGAAGACATAAGCATCCAAGGTGCCTTTTTCGACCAAGTAAATGGTCATCGAACGCACAAAGATCGCACCAATGGCAAGGCCCAACATGATAATCACGACATCAGAAGTAATGGCAAAGGCACCAATCACACCATCGAAACTGAACGATGCGTCGAGAACTTCGAGGTATAAGAAACCACCGATACCCGCTTTAACGACACCTGTCGTTGCGCCATTGGCATCATGCACAATTGCATTACCATCTTCATCAATTTCAGGCTCGCCACCGAGTAAATGGCTCAATACCTGTACACCAATATAAACCACGATGCCCCAGATTCCTGCCATAGTCACGACTAGACGTTTGGCTTCATCAACATTCGCCGCCATCACCAAGAGTGCAATCAAGGCCAAGAATACAGACATTGCAGGGACATTGGCCAAGTTTGCCAAACGACGCTCCAACCAGCGGAACCAGTGCGTATCTTTACCTTCATCCAAAAAGAAGTTAAGAAACACTAACAATAAAAACGCGCCACCAAATGCAGCAATTTCAGGATGATGATCCATCAAACGTTGTGAATAAGTCTTCGGATCATTTAACGCCAATTGAACGACTTCAACGAAGCCCATATCTGCAGTTACCGCCACAATTGCGACAGGGAAGATTAAGCGCATACCAAATACAGCGACTAAAATACCCACGGTAAGGAATAACATTTTCCAAAAATGATCCCAACCACGTAACACGGACGCATTGACCACAGCATTATCAAAAGATAAAGAGACTTCCATCACCGCTAAAATGGCAGTAATAGTCAGTGCAGTAAACATGGTCTTTAAGCCCGCTTCTGGTCCATGGGTAAAACCCCAGTACGCAGACAACGCAAGACACACGATCGTAAAAATGATAGAGAAACCAAAATGTTTCATCATGACAGATCGACCTTTAAAAAATTTGGAAATTAACTAAAACTTAAAAATCAGGTTGAGTTTTATGGTCGCAATTATGACCGTTTTTGTAGATGAAACCAAAACATCTTCGTTAATTTTTACTTATTTCCTCACCACACAGTGTTGGATTGTTCTTCCGAGTCAACAGTTGTTATAGTCTTGCCCATATTTCGGCTTTTCTCAGGATAAATTAATGGCTTTTTCTCAAGATGTTTGGCAACGTAATGTCGACTTATATCAAAAAACATTGGCTTTGCCTTTTAACCAAGAATTGGCTTCAGGTAGCTTGAATAAAGAAGCGTTTTGTCATTATGTCATCCAAGATGCACATTACTTGGTGGCTTATGGTCGCGCGCTCGCCGTATGTGGCGCCAAAGCTTATGATGCTGATGACATTATTCAGTTTAGCCAAGGGGCCAAAGAAGCAATTGTAGTGGAACGCAGCTTGCACGATGGTTTTATGAAAAACTTTGGGATTTCAAAACAACAATTTGAAGAAACTCCTTTGACATTAGCTTGTCATCATTACACTTCTTTTTTAACCGCAACAGCATGGTCTGAAAGCTATCCTGTGGTGTTAGCGGCACTCTTACCTTGTTTTTGGATTTATGCTGAAGTCGGTAAAGACATTGTGGGCAACTCTATCGCTAACAACCCATACCAAGCCTGGATTGATACTTATGCTGGAGAAGAATTCAATCAAGCTGTGCGCAATGTGATTGCAACCATTGATAAAGTAGCTGCACGTTGTGATGCCGATACCATTGAGAAAATGCATAAAGCCTACCGTAAAGGGGCTGAACTGGAATGGTTATTTTGGGACAGCGCTTATAAACAACAGCAATGGCTCGGTTTAGACCACGCTTAAAAGCTCAAATGATCCCAAAAGCCCTGAACTCTTCGGGGCTTTTTTATTGCCCAAACATCGTATTTTTTCAGATGACGCGATTGCTATTTTAAGGATTTAAAACTAAACTTCACCAATGATAATAATTATCATTTGCATAATTAACTTTCGAGGGCCATTCCCATGCATCCTGATACTCTAGGTACTGAAGCCATTCGTGCATTTTTTACCGTACAATGCTGCTGGCTAAATAACGAAGAAATTTATCTTGAAAAAGGCTGTTTACACTGCGGTTCTGCCGCGACCTATCTGATTTATTATACCAATCCACACATTCAAAAACTGATGTTAGCTTTTATTAAAAAATATCATTGTCTTTTAAGTCGGCAACAAGATTTACTCGACTTACCTGACTTTGAAGATGACTACGACACTTTCTTGCAAACCCTTGAGCATGAGGTTAATTTTTATGCGCGAATTCATCATGACATCGCGCGTCCTTTTGCTTTTGAAACAGTCGATTCAATCTTTGAACGTAGCTATGCCATCGCATGTTAGTCGCAGCATAAGAGCATAACTATTACGATCTCATTCAGGCGTATGACAAACGATACAAATGACAACAGCATTTTAGCTTTGCCATACACCTAACATTTTTAATGTTTCTTCTATTCCTATATTTATATCAAACTTTTCATCTCCAACTCTCAGTCTGTCACTCTACTTTGAGACTTGTCTCGACCATCAAATCTAGCTACAGTCTATCAGCAGCATTTTTTCTTCTAGCCGACATAATTTGTCGCTATAAAATCATCTGTAACACTTGAACAAAGCATAAGTCGTTATCATATACCTCCTTTATCTGCACAATTTCGAGATAGTTTTATGAGCCAAAGTCATATCCGTATTCGAGGCGCACGTACCCATAACTTAAAAAATGTGAACCTTGATATTCCCCGCGACAAATTCGTGGTGATCACGGGACTTTCTGGTTCAGGTAAGTCGTCGCTTGCATTTGATACACTGTACGCCGAAGGTCAGCGTCGTTATGTCGAATCGCTCTCGGCCTATGCGCGCCAGTTTCTATCACAAATGGAAAAACCTGAAGTTGACTCAATTGAAGGCTTAAGCCCTGCAATTGCGATTGAACAAAAGTCGACCAGCCACAACCCACGCTCTACGGTGGGCACCATTACCGAAATTTATGACTATTTACGTCTACTCTACGCACGTGTCGGCACACCGTTTTGCCCAGAACATGATTTGCCGATGGTGGCTCAGACTGTGTCGGAAATGGTCGATGCAGTAAAAGGATTAGATGAAGGGACCGCCCTGATGCTGCTGGCGCCAGTCGTGCGGGAACGTAAAGGTGAATATTCAAACCTGTTCGAACAACTACAAAGTCAAGGTTTTGTGCGTGCCCGTGTCGATGGTGAAATTGTAGATCTCGACCCGATCCCAGAACTCGATAAAAAGAAAAAGCACACCATTGAAGTGGTGGTGGATCGTTTCAAAGTCCGTGATGACCTCGGCAACCGTATTGCAGAATCTTTTGAAACTGCTCTACGTCTCGGTGGTGATATTGCCATTCTCTCGTGGATGAACGGTGAACATCCCGATCGGGTCTTTTCGGCTAAACACTCGTGTCCTGAATGTGACCGTGCTGTTGCAGAACTGGAACCACGTTTATTTTCATTTAACAACCCCTTTGGTGCCTGTCCAACCTGCGATGGTTTAGGGACTCGTAGCCATTTTAGTGCTGAAAAACTCATTCCAAGCCCAGAAGTTTCCATTAGCCAAGGCGCGATTCGTGGTTGGGACAGACAACGCCCGTACTACTACAGCATGATTGAAAAAGTGGCGGCGCATTTTGGTTTTTCTTTGGATACGCCTTGGAATGAACTGGATGCCGATACTAAAAAGAAATTCCTCTATGGTACAGGCAAAGAAAAAGTTGATCTCAGTTACATAGATGAACGTGGTCGTAAACATAACCGCGTACAAGCCTTTGAAGGAATTTTGCCGCACTTAGAACGTCGTTACCGCGAAACTGAAAGTAACTATGTTCGTGATGATTTGGCACAGTATTTATCCAATGCGGCCTGTGATGCTTGCGGTGGCTCACGTCTGAACGAAATTTCACGTCATGTTCGTGTCAAAGACAAAACCATTGCCCAAATTACCAAAATGTCGATTGGCGATGCTGAAAGCTATTATCAGGACTTAAATCTTGATGGGGCTAAAGGTGAAATTGCCGATAAGATTTTTAAAGAAATTCGTGAGCGCCTGCATTTCTTGGTCTCTGTGGGTCTAAACTATTTAAGCCTATCGCGTTCAGCAGAAACCTTGTCTGGTGGTGAAGCGCAACGTATTCGTCTAGCTTCACAAATTGGCGCAGGTTTAATGGGCGTGATGTATGTCCTCGATGAGCCATCTATTGGTCTGCATCAGCGTGATAACGACCGTTTGCTGGAAACTTTGGTTCGCTTACGCGACTTAGGCAACACAGTGTTAGTGGTTGAGCATGATGAAGATGCGATTCGGGCAGCAGACCATATTATTGATATTGGTCCAGGTGCAGGGATTCATGGTGGTCATGTGATTGCTGAAGGGACGTATGATGAAATTCTCGCGAATACAGACTCGCTCACAGGTCAGTATTTATCAGGTAAACTGAAAATTGAAGTTCCGAAAAAACGTACTGAACCACCAAAGCCTGATGAACAAATTAAATTGATGGGTGCTGCGGGTCATAACCTACAAAATGTAGATTTAACTATTCCTTTAGGCGTGATGACCTGTGTCACAGGTGTGTCTGGTTCGGGTAAATCAACCTTGATTAACCGTACATTATTGCCTTTGGCAGCGACTCAACTGAATGGTGCAACCACTTTAACCGCAGAAAAGTTTGACTCGATAGATGGTCTGCAATTCCTTGATAAAGTAGTTGATATCGACCAAAGTCCGATCGGTCGTACACCTCGCTCCAACCCTGCAACCTATACCGGTTTATTCACCCCAATTCGTGAACTCTTTGCACAGACTCAAGAAGCCAAAGCACGTGGCTATGCCGCAGGGCGTTTCTCATTTAACGTGAAAGGTGGTCGCTGTGAAGCCTGTGAGGGTGACGGCATGATCAAAGTCGCAATGCACTTTCTACCTGATATGTATGTGCCTTGTGATAACTGTCATGGTAAACGCTATAACCGTGAAACCTTAGAAGTCGGTTATAAAGGCAAGAATATTTCGGATGTGTTGGAAATGACGGTGGAAGACGCCATGCATTTCTTCGACGCGATTCCTGTCATTCACCGTCGTTTGGAAACCTTAAATCAAGTCGGTTTAGGCTATATTCGCTTAGGCCAGTCTGCAACTACACTATCAGGTGGTGAAGCACAGCGTGTGAAGCTGGCTCGTGAACTAGCGAAACGTGATACGGGTAAAACGCTGTATATCTTGGATGAACCAACTACAGGTCTACATTTCCACGATATTGCTAAGCTTTTAGATATCCTGCATGAGCTACGGAATAAGGGCAATACCATTGTGGTGATTGAACATAATTTGGATGTGATTAAAACCGCAGACTGGATTGTGGACTTAGGTCCAGAAGGAGGTTCAGGTGGCGGGATGATTATCGCGGAAGGAACGCCTGAACAGGTTGCGAAGAATAAAATTTCGCATACAGCGAAGTTTTTGAAGCCGATGTTGAAGTAGTAAATCCTCCCCAACCCTCCTTTTAAAAAGGAGGGAGTTCCCATTACTAATCAAATGGTGTTCCCCTCTTTATCAAAGAGGGGTTAGGGGAGATTCAATAACTGTCGCCTAAAAAAATTACAATTAATGATTTATTCAATTTCATTTTAAAAATATCTACAAATATAGAATAAGGAAAAATAAGAATGGTTATAGATACAAATAACTGGAATACAATTAAAAATGTTTTTTCTAAAGCACAGCAAGCAAATATGCATGCGAATATTGCTAGTGTTTCTCGCGATGGGATACCAAATATTACTCCAATTGGAACTGTCTTTTTGAATGATGATGGAACAGGATTTCTATTTGATGCATTCTCTCAACAATTAGCAGAAAACTTAAAGCAAAATAAAAATGTTTGTATCAGTGCTGTAAATTCAAGCAAATTATTTTGGCTATCATCTTTTATTAAAGGACAATTTAGCTCCTATCCTGGGGTAAGAATCTATGCAGAACTAGGAGAATTAAGGCCCGCGACAGAAGACGAGAAATTACGAGTGAACGCTCGCATCCAGTCTCTAAAATGGACCAAAGGAAGTAAATTAATTTGGTCTGATTTCACCTATGTTAGAGAGTTTAATGTTAATTCTTACCGATGGATAAAGTACCCGCATATGATGGATCATTTAAAATAATGTTACACTAAAGCAGAATCCACTTTAAATAATATTTATCGACTTATTATTATGCAATGACACCCAAAATAGTAAAACTTTAAATTACATTTAAAATAGACCTCTTCCATAAATAAAAAAATGATCATCTTTTTATTTATGGAAGAAGTCTATTTTTACTCATTATGTGGATATAAATATCTCCGATACATTAACTCGCCACCTTATTTTTCCCCTGCTCTTTAGCTTGAAACAAGGCACGATCGGCTTTCTCCAAAAGTTCAGTCCAACTCGCAGCTCCAATCGCAACACCAATACTTATGGTCACACTCAAATCTGGACTACGTGTTGAATCCATTGATGCTGCTTCATAAATTTCACAGCGAATCTTCTCAGCAATTTTTAAAGCACGTTCCATGCTAATGTTTTCAATGAGTACAATAAATTCATCGCCGCCATAACGCACCAACAAATCAGAAGTCCGAATATTATCTTTTAATTTCTCAGCCACAAACTGAATGACTTGGTCACCCACCAAATGCCCATGAACATCATTCACTTGTTTAAAATAATCAATATCCATCATCATTAAACAAGTTTCAGAAAACTGCGTCGGCTGATTTTCCAAAAGCTTAATGTACTCGTTAAGCGCATAACGGTTTGCGACGCCTGTTAAAGAATCCAAATGTGCAATATTTTTCAACCGAAATTCCAATGCATCCCGTTGCTGAAGCGTGTGTTTAAGCTGCTGTATCGCTGTAAACAATGAATGTACATTGGCGGATTGATCTTTAGACTCTAAATCGTTAGAACGCATACTCGAATTAGACAAATCGAGAAGGATTTCCCGCGCCTGAATTAATGGAGCAAAAACTCTTTTTTGTGCATAAATCATAGTGAATAACGCAGCAATAATCGAGACTAATGAAATACTTACAGTCGTGAGCAAAACATTTTTAGCCTTACGTTTTTCAAGTGTAGCTTTTTCCACACTATATTTGAGTAAATAATTCTGCAAATCCACAACCGTGGTGAATTTATCAACAATCACCTCGGTAAGTTGTGTTCCCGTTAAATAATATGGCCGATGATAAATACTTTCATTCATCAGTCGCTCAACAATCAACAATCCTTTGGCTAAGAACTCATTATAAACAGCTTGATGTAATGCCTTGAATTCAGGGGTTTTATCACGTTCAGGTTGGAGGGTATCAATCAGCTCCCACAAGTACATGACTTGCTTACGTGTTTGTAAGGAACGCGCCAAGTTGGTTTCAGGAATCGGTTGTTCAAAGGTTACATGCGCCATGACATTTGATGCTGCCCGCCCAGCTTGATCCCTTAAATCTGCCAATAACAAAATTTGCGTATAAAAATTTGAAATGGCCGTGTCTTTTCCTTCTGAAACGGCAATCACATCTTTTAAAACATCATGGCTACGCTCCCAAGCCGTAAACATTTTTAAAATAGCTTGATCCATTTTTTCTGCATTACGTTGCTCACGTGGCAAAGCTGCATATTGATCTACTTGCTGTCTTCCCTGTGCTAATGCTTGTTCGAGCTGAGAAAATAAGTCTAAATTTAAATTAGAAAACCCCGATTTTTTAAGAATTTTCTGGGTACTACGCATTTGTCCATCGACGTTAGCCCGATATGCTTTTAGCTCCAAGACATGTTTAGCAAAGTCTTGTTGATTACTCGACATCACTTTGTTCGCTGGTGCACGCTCTCGCGAAATTTTATTGGCAAGATCAGCTACTGCTTGCAAAGCTTGTATCTCAATGAGTGCTTGGTTAGCTTTTATATAATCATTATAACTTTTGACCATCAAGGGAATAGAAAGACTACACAATGACAAAATAATAATGCTCATTGCGACATATAACTTTTTACTCAGATGTTCAGAGCGTACTTCTCGCATACTTAAACTACACCCCCTATTCTGAAAAAAGAAAAAAATATAATCAATAATGCTCATTATACAAACAATATATCTCTTATTTAAGTCATTAATTCTTTGTTTTGCCTAGTTTTTAGTATTCATTCATGCAAAATTCCTTGAGGCTCATACTCAAATACAAATGAAAGCTAAGGAAATCAATCATTAATAACTTTCATGTTAAAGATGAATTTCTTTCAATATTTTTTTAGACGCTTACATTTGAAGATGACATATTTACATACGCAACATTATGGTGCATAATGCACAACATTGGGGCGAATTAAAATATACTCTCAGCAAATATTCTAATTTTCCCACAAGTTTTGGCAAGAAAACCCAATCTCCTCAAAAGATTGGGTTTTTTTATGCCATGTTAAAATATGAATGAATGTATCTAACAAAATTATGCACTATTTTAGTTCAAAAAATATTTTAACCCTTTGCCTGCTTATAAAATAAAAGTCTCTGAATTTTAAATAAAAAAAAGCCCAACCTTGGGGAAAGTTGGGCATATAAACAAAAACTGTTTGAGGAGAATTAGCTTCTCAGAAAACAACGATATTGTTAAATGATTCGCTAAAATAATTATGAAATAAATCTGCTCGATTGTAAAGCCAAGTAAAGCACTATGAATTGATATAATTGCACAAAAATTGTGAGAATTCTCACAAATGACTTGCAGATATGTACATTATGCAAGCAAAAAGCCGTTTTAATGCACTAAATTTAAGCATTTACATGATTTATGTCACAAAATTGAAGTGTTTAAAGGGGACTTTATTAGTTTTTTTACCGTTTGTTATTATTAATTCAATCTAATTTATCAATTAAAGAATCAGTTCAGGATAATTCAATATTGCGCATTCTCTGTTTTATAAATAGATATACCCTATTGTTCTGACATAAGTTTTTTTTGGTTGACATGGATCTGTTTATTTGAGTACTTTTTAATCAATATCATAATTAGAGCATTTACTCAATATTATAATGTCATTAGAGTTCATTGACTTAATAAATTGTTACAATAGAATGTTCATTGTTTAATCCAATGTTAACAAACTGGTAAATATCATGAAAAAACTCGGTTTAGCCACTGCTTTATTATTAGCCATGACCGGTGCTCAAGCATACCAATTCGAAGTACAGGGTCAATCTGAATACATCGATGCATCTGATGCAAATGACAAAGATTTTACTGGCGGTTTACAAGGTACTTTCTACTTTAAAGATGTTGATTCATCTAAAGGTCCTTTAGCTGAAGCTGCTTTTTTAAACCAAGCTTCAAATGTTTCTTTGGCATATAACTATGCTGAATTAGGCTCTGAAGGTACTGATTTCATCGCTCACAACTACGGTGCAAAAGCTGAAGCGTATATCCCAACTAAAGTTGTTCCTGTATATGCAAGCGCATCTTACAGCCACACTATTTTAGATGGTAAAAACAGCGAAACGCCTGATGACAATGGTGACCGTTATGCACTTGAAGTGGGTGCTTTAGCTGCTCCGAACTTCTTGGTTGCTGTAGGTTATACTAGCGTTGCTGACCAATTTGCTCTTGATGCGTTCAATGTAATGAGCAATGGTGTTGTTAAAGCTGTTGGTGAAACCGCAACAATTGGTGAAGACCAAGACGCAATCACTGCACGTACTAAATATGTAGGTAACATCGACGGTACAAACATGGCACTTGGTTTAGAAGCTGGTCTTGTTTATGGCGACGACACTGCTTACCAATTAAAAACTGATTTGTACTTAACGCCTAAATTGAGCGTAGGCGCATCTTATGCTGAATCAAGCTTTGCAGGTACTCCTGACTCAGCTTGGGGTGCAAACGTTAACTACTTCATCACTCCAGCAGTTGCTGTAGGCGCAAGCTATGTAAATGCTAACGCTAAAGAAATCGAAAATCTCGATACACAAACTGTTGGCGTAAATGCTAAATTCCGCTTCTAATTCAATTTAGAAACTGAATAAAAAAAAGGACGCTTGAAGCGTCCTTTTTTTAGTTTGTGGTTCTGACTAAATTTAAGAAATGTAAATGACGTTCGTACTGGTCAATAATATCTTGCAGTAGATCTTCTAAAGTCCAATCCATCACATCATAATTCTGCCCGCCTTCTCTTAAGAAAACCTCAGCCTGATAGAACTGCTGTTCCTCCAGTCTATCCGCCATAAAACTTGGCGGTTGCGTTTCACGGGCAACCACCTGATAGATGAAGTTAATTTCATTATGGTGATCTACGCGTAACTGCAAGCCATGCTCAATCTGTTGAATGGTCACGTCTAATTGACGACGCTGGAATTCCTTTTGTACCGCCGAAAAAGCAGCTTGCACCCGCTGTTCAATAAACTGCTCCACCTCAAGCTGAGTATGCGGATAATGCATAATCAGACCTAGACGCTGTTGCCAACTGCGTGGATTTTGAATCGCACGAGGGGTAATTCGCGCATCTTGCAGTGCACGCATTTTGGTGACATCTAAACGTAGTGCTTTCAATAAGCCCCAGCAGACCAACAGCATAATCAAAGTAAACGGTAAAGCACTCATAATTGTGGCCGATTGTAAGGCGGACAGCCCACCTGCCATCAGTAGGATAATCGACAGTAAAGCAATCAGAATGGTCCAAAACAACCGTTGCCATAAAGGTGAATTTTCTGTTTCTGCAGTTAAGTAATCAATCACCAATGAACCTGAGTCAGCAGAAGTGACAAAGAATAACACCACCAGAACGGTCGCAATCAGACTTGATATTTGAACGAAAGGCAAATGAGTTAAAAATTCAAATAGTGCAACCGATGAATCTTGTTGTACCGCAGTAATTAAAGAAGTGTGGCCTTCTTGAATAATACTGAACAGTGCCGCATTTCCCATAAAGCCCATCCAAATCAGCGTAAAACCTGTAGGAATGAACAGCACCCCAACAATAAACTCGCGAATGGTTCGACCTTTAGACACTCGGGCAATAAACATCCCCACAAAAGGCGACCACGAAATCCACCAAGCCCAATACATAATCGTCCAACCACCAATCCAACCATTCGGTTGATAGGCATATAAGTTGAAGGTCATGGCAAATAAGTTGGAAACATATTGCCCTGCATTTTGAATGCTAGTTTGTAGGATATAAATAGAAGAACTGGCAAAAAAGACAAACAGTAATAACACCAATGCGAGTACTAAGTTCAGTTCAGACAGACGTTTAATGCCTTTATCTAAACCAAAACCGACCGAGAGTGAAGCCAAAAAAGTGACAAAGATAATCAGTCCGACCTGAATCCCGATATTTTGCTGGATACCAAATAAATAATTCAGTCCCGAGTTAATTTGAGTTACCCCAAATCCAAGTGTAGTAGCGATCCCAAAAATAGTGCCTAAGGTTGCAAAAGTATCAACCGCATCTCCCGTTGCACCATAAATTTTTTTACCGACCAAAGGATATAAAGCGGAGCGAACTTTTAAAGGCAAATTATGTCGGAAAGAGAAATAAGCCAGTGACAAGCCCACAAGCGCATAAATGGCCCATGCATGTAATCCCCAATGGAAAAAGGTGATGCGCATCGCTTGTTGTGCAGCATCTACAGTTTGTCCATCGCCCGTGGGCGGATTGACATAGTGCATCACGGGTTCAGCCACACCAAAGAACATGAGACCAATCCCCATACCCGCGGTAAATAGCATGGCGAACCAAGAACCACTGCTATATTCAGGTAAACTATGGTCTGGACCAAGTTTGATCTTCCCCATGTCGGAGAGTGCAATAAATACCAGTATGATGAGAAATAATGCAACGGCTAAGACATAAAACCAGCTAAATGAATCAATAATCCATTGATTTAAATGTTTGGTCAAAGCCTCAAACCCGCTTGGGTCAAAAAGAATTAAGGCTAGAAAAAGCACTAGAATCACGACCGTGCTAAGAAATACATTCTGTTTGACGTTCGCAAACAATGATGGTTTTATGGAAGGCATAATTCCCCCAGAAAATTATTTTTAATACAAAGATATAACCAAGATGGTTAATGAGACGAGTCTGATTCAGACTGAAAAGTGAATTGTTTAAAGTTTAACGATTCAGAACCATCATAATTTATGTTTAAAAATAAGGCAGTGCGAATCCTGTAACAGTTTAATTTTCTTTATGATCATTGGGTCGATGCTGAATATATTGCAATGCGATTAAACGAGAGACAATTAGCGCAAAATACATGACGCCACAAAACATCTGTAACATGGCAATCATACGGGCCAGTGGTGTTAGCGGCATTAAATCAGACAAGCCCGTTGCCGACTGCAAACTAAAACTTAAAAATAATAAATCTAGCCATGACTGTGCGCCCACCACATTGGGATTTAAAAAGCTATTGGGCTCCAAAATCTGACAAATGCTATATAGAAAAGCAAAGCCCCATGCGATAAGGGTAAACACTGCACCCGCTGCAAAAAGCTCATCTTTGGTCAGATAACGGTCTGCGAACATATAGCGCAACAAGCCATAGGCCGCAATAAAATACGCCATTGCTTCAAAGGCATGACTAATCACCAAGAGCATCGGATGCGTGGCACCCAACAAAATCAATAAGGAAAAGAACAGGGCTCCACCGACAAAACTCAGCCCTAGAATGGTAAATACTGGGGTTTGGCGTATGACTTTGGCAATCATCAATAACACCAATACACCTAAGCCCCAAACCAAGACACGCAAAGACAAACTATGTCCACTCAGCATCGCCAAGATCAGCATCATAAATTGCAGTAACAGCAGCCATGCTGAAGGGAGTAAGCGGAAACCTTTCCAAAAGTCGACCAATACCTGCATATCTAGCCATCCAAGTTATTATTTTTTAAAGCCCAGTGTGGTTCATTTTTGTTCTACGTGGTTAATTTAACATGAATAAAATAGGAAGCTCATGGTTTTTGTAGATGTCATCACGTTCCTTTTCATCTTACTTACTTTTCCGCTAATACCTCCATCTAACAATGTCTAGATAAAAGACAGTTTGCGGTCAAAAGTTCAGAGCTACCCACAAAAAAAAAGCCCCATCAGTTGGGGCTTTTTTATCAGGTTCAGATTAGTGATCTGAAGCACCTGAGATACCAATACCTGTTTGTGAACGTACATACTGCGCATCAAATGCTTTACGTTCTGCTTGAGCTTGTGCTGAATTATCAGTCACAGAGAACAACCAGCAGCAGAAGAACGCCAATGGCATAGCAAAGATTGCTGGACCATTGAATGGGTTCACTGGGGTTTCAGAGATAGCCAAGGTATCTACCCAAACCGCTTTAGATAAGATAATCAATGTTACTGCAGTTGCTAGACCAACCACGCCACCAATCACCGCACCACGTGTGGTTAAACCTTTCCAGAACATTGAAAGTACAAGTACTGGGAAGTTTGCACATGCTGCTACAGAGAATGCTAGACCCACCATGAAGGCTACGTTTTGCTTCTCGAACAGAATTCCTAAAATCATCGCAAAAATAGCAAGACCTAAAGTCGCGATTTTAGACATACGAAGTTCAGATTCAGGGGTTGTTTGACCTTTCTTGAATACGTTTGCATACAAGTCATGTGAAATTGCTGAAGCACCAGACAATGTCAAACCAGCTACTACGGCAAGAATTGTTGCGAATGCTACCGCTGAAATGAAGCCCATGAACAAGTCACCGCCAAGAGCGTCAGACAAGTGCACCGCAGCCATGTTGTTACCACCTACAAGCTCAAGCTTGCCAGTTACTGCCATTTTCGCAACATCAAGGAACTGAGGGTTATTCGATACATAAAGGATCGCACCAAAGCCAATGATGAAAGTTAATAGGTAGAAGTAACCAATGAAACCTGTTGCAACAACCACTGATTTACGTGCTTCTTTAGCATCTTTAACAGTAAAGAAACGCATCAAGATGTGTGGAAGACCTGCTGTACCGAACATTAATGCAAGACCTAAAGAAATCGCATCAATTGGGTTCGCTGCAAGTTTACCAGGGCCCATAATATTGCCCGCTTCTGCTAAAGAAATATCATGAACTTTAGAGAAAACTTGAATTGATTGAGAGAACATTTCAGAGAAGCTGAAGCCCACGCCTTTCATCACCATGAAAGCCATGAATGTTGCACCAGACAAAAGCATTACAGCTTTAATAATCTGCACCCAAGTCGTTGCCAACATCCCACCGAAGATCACGTAAGCCATCATTAGAAGACCCACAATCACCACCGCAATGTTATAGTTCAAACCAAATAACAGTTTGATCAGCTGACCTGCACCCACCATCTGAGCGATCAGATAGAATGCAACCACCACCAATGAACTCACCGCAGCAAGTGTACGTACTGGTTTTTCAGCTAAACGGAATGACACCACGTCAGATAAGTTGAACTTACCTAAGTTACGTAGACGCTCAGCAACCAAGAACAATACGATTGGCCAGCCCACCATGAAGCCAAGTGAGTAAAGCAAACCATCAAAGCCTGAGCTGAAAACCATTGCGGAAATACCCAAGAATGACGCTGCGGACATATAGTCACCCGCAATTGCTAAACCATTTTGGAAGCCCGAAATACCGCCACCCGCTGTATAAAAGTCAGCAGTATTGGTAGTTTGTTTTGCTGCCCATTTAGTGATCAGCAATGTAAAGCCCACAAAAATTGCGAACATGATAATGGCATGCCAGTTTGTCGCCTGCTGTTGAGCCTCACCTAAATCAGGGCTTGCGATTGCTAGGCTTGAAGCCAACAGTGTTATCGTAGCGACTGTAAGCGCTTTCAATGAATTCCATTTCATTAGTGCTGTCCTTTCTCTTGCGCAATGGCTTCAACTTCACGCATTGCTTCTTCATTTAATGCATCTAGTTTGTTATTCGAAATATACGAATACACACCACATAAAACAAAAGACAATACAATAATGCTTAGCCCTAATGGCATGCCAATCGTGGTCACCCCACCACTGACTGAAGTCATTAGAAACTCTTTGTTGTAACCAACTAACAACATGAAACCAACGTACACAACCAACATAATGCCCGTTAATGTCCAACTGAGTTTACTTTTACGACTAACCATTTCCTTGAATTTGGGATTTTGTAGAATCTGTTCTACTTGTCTCTCGTCCATAACCACACTCCTGTCTGTATCCAACCGTAGATACAATTTTTTAATTCGAATTATTACATTTGCTAAATTAGCAAGCTTCTGTATTGGTTGTAATTTAGACTTTGGTCTCTAAATTTTAAACAAGCACAGCAGGCTCTCTCCGAGATGCGTTATGATGCAACCATGGTGGAAAAACTTTAGGTAAAATGAACAGCTGGCTCATCATAGGGGTCTTGGCCCTCTACATTGCATTACTCTTTATCTGCGCCTTTTTTGGTGAAAAACACGCCAGTCGCCTGAGTACGCGTGGGCGCATGCTATTGTTTAGTTTAACTTTAGGCGTCTACTGCTCATCATGGACTTTTTATGGTGCTACAGGTGCGGCAGTTCGTGAAGGCATTATCTTTCTGCCCATTTACCTTGGTCCACTACTCTTCGTTGCACTGGGCTATGACATTTGGCGTCGTTTAGGCCGCGTCCGCCAGCACCATGCGATTTCATCCATCGCAGACTTTGTCGCAGCACGCTATGGTAAAAGCGGACCTTTAGCCTCAATGGTGACTATCCTCGCCGTCATTGCCATTATTCCTTACCTTGCCCTTCAGCTGCGGGCCATTGCCCTCAGTGCTGCGGTAATTTTAGAACCAACAGCAGGTAGCATTGCCTCAACCACCAACGGTGTCCTGTTCCTCACTGGCATTTTGGCCATTTTGGCCATGATTTTTGGAACCAGACAGATTGCCAATACCGAACAACATGGCGGTCTGATGTTAGCAGTTGCCTTTGAGTCTTTTGTCAAACTATTTGCTTTACTCTGTGTGGCCCTCTTTTTCGTGTTTGCTGCACCTGAAAATGTCCATCAAATCTCTAAAGACGTCGCAGAGACGTTCCATCAAGTACAGCTAATCGGTGTGCCCGATACCTTCTGGATTCAAACCTTATTAGCAGGGTTAGCGATCATTTGTTTACCGCGTCAGTTCCACGTCGCTGTGGTTGAACTCCGCGATGAAAAGCACATTCGCGGGGCACGGCGCTGGTTTGCTGTCTATTTAGTTTTAACCATCATTGCGATTATCCCGATTGCCAGTTGGGCGCTGCATGCAACGCCTGGTTATTTAGCGATCCCGGATGTCGCAGTCCTGTCTTTACCTTTGAGTTATGGACAAGACTGGTTAACTCTTTTGGCATTTTTAGGGGGATTTTCGGCCTCTACGGGTATGTTGTTGGTATCATCCGTCGCCTTATCTATCATGCTGAGTAACGACCTAATCATGCCAGCTTTATGGCGCACAAATGTGCTATCACGTCATGACAAGCGTCTACCTTTGGTACTGAAATTCACCCGTCGGGTCTGTATTTTAGCCGTCATGCTTCTGGGCTTTTTGTTCTTCCATTTCTTCAATGACATTGACCAATTATCAGTCTTTGGCTTATTGGCCTTTAGTGCTGTGGCTCAATTCTCACCTGCTCTCATTGGTGGTCTTTACTGGCGTGGTGGTAGTAAACAAGGGGTCTATGCAGGTCTATTGGCAGGTTTTGGCATGTGGGCCTACACCCTGCTGTTACCCACTGTATTACGCAGTTTACCGGCTGAATATGCACACTTCACCGAAAGCTTCCTCAATTTCGGACCAATGGGCATTAACTGGTTACGTCCTGAAGCCCTGCTCGGTTTTGAATCCTTTGCCGCGCTTACCCATGGCGTGGTGTGGGCACTCGGTCTGAATATTATTTTATACATTTGGATTTCCCGTGTATTTCGTCCAAGCGTGGCTGAACAAATTCAGGCTGAAAGCTTTTTCTATTATGAAACCAAGCCACTGCCAACACAAAGCACGTCAACGGACATCAACTACATTCATCACGATGTTGCACGTTTGAAAGTCGGTGATTTGATCACCTTAGCCAAACGGATTACAGGCGATGGCGCAACCATGCGCGCATTTCAACAGTTCTGCGCACAAAACAATGTGGTGCTGAATGAAAACAGCAATGCCAACGGTATGTGGTGGCGTTTTACCGAACAATATTTAGCAGGCACTATCGGCGCTGCGTCGGCGCGTACCCTGCTCACCACCGCGATGGTCAACAATGGTCTCGCACTTGGCCAAGTGGCAAACATTCTAGACCAAGCCTCACAATGGCAACGTTTTAATCAAAACCTGATCATGACCATGATTGACCACATGACCCAAGGGGTGAGTGTGGTCGATGAAAACATGTGTTTGGTGGCATGGAATAACCAATATTTAAAACTGTTTGATTATCCTAAAGACATTGTCTATGTCGGTTGTCCAATTTCTGATTTGATTCGATATAACGCAGAACGCGGCGAGTGTGGCCCAGGTTCGGTCGAGGAACATGTACGGAAACGGATGCACTGGATGCAAGTTGGTAGCGCACATGAGTTTGAACGGATCCGTAAAGATGGTCGTGTCATTCAAATGCGCGGTAACCCGATTGAAGGCGGTGGCTTTGTCACCACCTTTGCCGACATTACCGCCTTCCGTGAAAATGAAGCCATGCTTGAGGCACGGGTTCAAGATCGAACTCAACAGTTGGCAGATGCATTGTCTGAACAACAACTGGCACGTGAACAAGCCGATAAAGCCAATATGTCAAAAAGTCGCTTTATTGCCGCTGCCAGTCATGACTTATTGCAACCAATGCATGCTGCACGTCTGTTCAGTACCGCTTTAGAACAAAGCGTACAAAGTGAAGAAGACCGCAAAACTTTACAACAGCTTGATCGTGCCTTACATGGGGCGGAAAGTATGTTGTCTGCATTATTAGATATTGCCCGTCTTGAAGGTGGCACTATTCAACCCAACCGTCAGGCTTATCCGCTACATGATTTACTCAGTGACCTTGAATTGCAGTTTAAATCTATTGCCGCACAACGAGGTATTCGTTTCAGCGTACATGATGCGCAATTCTGGATAGATACCGACCCACAGTGGATTCGTCGTATTATTCAAAACTTTGTCAGTAATGCCCTGCGCTATACTGCCAAAGGCAAAGTGGTGGTGGGTGTACTTCGTTCCAGTGATCAACCACGTCATATTCGAATTGGGGTTTGGGATACAGGCCCCGGTATTGCAGAAGAACAACGAATCAAACTGTTTCAAGAATTCGAGCGCTGTGGTCATACCTCGCCATGGGGTGAACAAGGTTTAGGTCTAGGTTTAGCCATCGTGCAACGAATGACCAGTCTGCTCGACTACCCTGTACATGTCTATTCAGAATATGGCAAAGGTTCCTGCTTTATGATTGAAGTCCCGATCATAGACCCACCAAAAGTGGTTGCTGCACCTGTACAGGCCGTTCCACTCAAAACCAAAGCCTATAAAATTCTGTGTTTGGACAATGACGAAACGATTTTAGAAGGGATGTCGACGTTACTCACTAAATGGGGCTATCAAGTGTTTAAAGCGACTGAACCTGAACAAGCGTTTGAAATGATTCAGCAAGAAAACATTCAGGTCTGGTTGGTCGATCAGCACTTGAATCATGACAAAATCGGGTTGGACTTTATTTTAGCCAACCGTCAAGAAAACGTGCCTGTTGCCTTGATCACAGCAGATTCAGATCCTGAGCTGCCTCAACGGGTCAAAGACATGAATATTGTATTGTTGAAGAAACCATTAAAACCCGCCTCATTACGTGCATGGCTCTCGGGTTTAAAAATTTCAAACACTGAATAAATTCGCTACATGTATTCACAAACCTCAAGTGATCCTATTTGAGGTTTGTCACTTTGAACCTCAAAATCTTAAGCCAAATGACTAAAGTTTCGCCCCCACTAACCAAAGTGATCATTTTGAGTATATTTGAGCCCATTTAAACTGGCTAAAAATTACACATTTACTTTTACTATGGCAAAATACACCAGTTACATTAGTGAACACTTGTATACTTAGTTACAATTTTTTAAACCATTGTTTTATATTAATTAAATATATTGAAAAATCAAAAATACGACTTTAGTCGTATTCATATCCATAAGGCATTGGCAGATAACTAGGACTAAGAAAAGATCAGTTTTGTCTAAATGTGTGCCTTCTTTCTTTAGCTCAAGAAACTGATCATCCATATCTCATATTGGAGTTTTACGATGAACATTTCTAAAGCCATGCCACACGGTTCAGATCAGTCACAACAATTCTTACGTCAATATAGTGCCAATGCATTTTTACCAACAATTGACTGGCGTGAACTGTTTAAACAAAGCAAGCTCAGTGAAACCCATGTTCAAGCCTTAGACACCTTGTATCACAGTGCTGTCCCACTTGCATTGCAAGTGTTTGAACAACTCGATTTTGATGTGTTCCAACCAGTAGCCTACCAGCCACAAGGCTTAGGTCTGTTTGAAAAGCTGCAACAACAAGAACAGCAATTACTGCTCGCCTTAGAGGCAGAAAGTAGCGGTTTAAATGAAGATGTGCGTCATCAGATATGGAGTATGTTGCTCCGTGGCGGTGCAGTGCTGGTGTTTAAAGCATGGCTTGGTAAAGTCAAAACCGATCAGGATGAACTCGACACTACCCAGTTTGACCAACTTTCGGATCTACTCTTTATCAAGACCCCACCACAAGTTTTAGCGGAACGCTTAGCTATTAATGCTCAAGGGACTCAAGATCATATTTTCCTGATGTATGACAACGAAGTTTATTTAGACCGTTTCAACAGCCTCGAAACTGCTGCACTTTTTGTCGATCTTGGGGTATATGATGCAGCCTTTTTAAGTCTACGGGATGATCGTGTCGCAGCCTATTTAAAACAATTGGGCTATGTCTCTGAAGAGCAAATTGATGACCTGCAATGTGCTTTAAATCCTCTGTTCTGTACAGATGTTACCAGTAAACAAAATTGCTTGGCTTAAGTCCAAAACATAAAAAAAGCGCTGATGTTTCAGCGCTTTTTTTATCTCAATGATTTTAGATTTTCTTTTCTTCAATATTTAAAGCATTGATCGCCAGCACAGCTTGAGTTCGGTTTTGTACTCCAAGCTTACGGAAAATAGCAGTCACATGTGCTTTAATTGTCGCTTCTGAAACATCAAGTTCATAGGCAATTTGCTTATTCAACAAGCCTTCTGCCACCATCATCAATACACGGAACTGCTGTGGGGTCAAAGACTGAATACGCTCAGCCAAAGCTGTTTCATCCGCTGCACGTGGGTCAAAGTTCATGTTCGCAGGTAAATTTGGTGGTAACCAAATTTCGCCATCTAAGACTTCACGAATGGCTTCGCCAATATGACTTGGGTGTGCTGATTTTGGAATATAGCCCATTGCACCATGTGCAATTGAACGTTGAATAATCGAAGTTTCTTCATGTGCAGAAACCACAATAATCGGCAATGATGGATACTGAGCACGGACATGTACCAATGCTGAAAAGCCTGAAGCACCAGGTAAGTTTAAATCCAATAACACCAAGTCAGGTTCAGGACCTTTTTCAAGGCGTTCATAGAATTCGTTTACTGCAGCTGTCTCATGAATCTGAGCTTGCGGTAAGCTATAACGAACAGCTTGGATCAACGCATGGCGAAACAGCGGATGGTCATCAACGATTAATATATTCATAAGCAACGAGAGATTTCGAGTGCACTAGTCTTGACTATTCTAACCATACAAGTGCCGATAAGGATATGCAAAGTATAACTTTTTTTCACTTTATCACGCTTTATGCACTAAAACGGCAGCAAATTCAGTTCAATCCCACAATATAAATAACTAATCACATTTTGATATAAATTTTATACTCATAATGAAAAACCTTATTTAAACTAAATATATATTTTGATTTCAAATGTTTGAAAAAAAATTGGAGTCCATTTGAAACACAAAAAAGATATATCTTAAAATCTGATAACTTAACGCTATTTCTTTATTTTACAGTCTAAGCCGAGATATTAGATAAATAAGCCCATTCCGAGATACAACATTTTAGGGCTTTTCTTATGTCAACTTTACTGCAAAAACCACTCAATATTGTCGCTGTGTCAGGTGGTTTAAATACCCCGTCTAAAACCGAAGCGCTAGTGCAAGAAATTTTAAATGAACTAGGTGAAGCAACCCCAATCCATGTACATTTTATTAAGTTTAGTGAAATTGGACATTTACTTGGTGGCGCAATTTACCGCAACCAACTGCCACAACGTGTGCAAGATGACTTAGCCGCGGTCGAAGCTGCTGATGCATTGATTGTTGGAACACCAGTTTACCGCGCCTCTTTTACGGGCTTGTTTAAACATTTTTTCGACTTTGTTGAACAAACAGCACTGGTCGATGTACCAGTACTACTTGCCGCATCGGGTGGCAGTGAACGCCATGCACTGGTACTTGAACACCAACTTCGTCCACTCTTCAGTTTCTTCCAAGCGCAAACTTTACCGATTGGCGTCTATGCCACAGACAAAGACTTTACCCCAGCGTATACCATCCAAAGTGAATTATTACGAGATCGGATTACTCTTGCGGTAGCTCGTGCTTTACCCATCCTAGAGTGGGCCCCTGCGAAAGGTCAGCGTGCAGAAGTGGTGAAAGAAAAGACCCAACTAGCCAATCAGAACTTGGGTATCAACACGCAAATTGAACAAGACGATGTACTGCCTTCAGCTGCGGTCCCAAATTTAGATGCAGCTGAGTCTCGCTTGCATCAGAAAAAAGCCAAACCACAAGTCGCTTAACGCAAAAAGCATGGAGAGGGTTTTCACATGTCACAACAGAATAAAAATATTACGTTTGCTTATTGGGTTCCCAATGTCAGCGGTGGCTTAGTGGTAAGTAATATTGAGCAACGCACAGATTGGAGCTATGACTATAACGTCCGTTTAGCGCAGACTGCGGAAAAGAATGGCTTTGACTATGCTCTAACTCAGATTCGTTTTACTGCGGGTTATAACGCAGAAAACCAACATGAATCGGTCAGTTTTAGTCACGGTATTTTAGCCAAAACCAGCAAACTCAAAGTGATTGCAGCCATTTTACCTGGCCCGTGGAAACCCGTGCTTGCCGCAAAACAGCTTGCAACCATCGACCATTTAACTCAAGGACGTATTGCGATTAATGTGGTCAGTGGTTGGTTCCGCGGCGAATTTGATGCCATTGGTGAAGCATGGCCTGAACATGACCAACGCTATGCCCGCTCGGAAGAATTTATTCGTGCATTAAAAGGTGTTTGGACCCAAGACAACTATAGTTTCAATGGAAAATACTACCAGTTCAAAGACTACACCTTATCACCCAAACCTGTGCAGAAGCCACACATTGAAATTTTCCAAGGCGGCAGTTCTCGTGCTGCACGGGATATGGCATCGCGGGTTTCAGACTGGTATTTCACCAATGGCAATACCCCTGAGGAGCTTAAAAAACAGATTGATGATATTCGTGCAAAAGCCCAACAGAATGGCCATCAGGTCAAAATTGGGGTGAATGCTTTTATCATTGCCCGAGATACCGAGGAAGAAGCGCAAAGTGTTCTGCAAGAAATTATTGATAAAGCGAATATTCAAGCGGTTCATGCCTTTGGCGATGCCACCCGTGAGGCGGGTGCTGCAACACTTGAAGGTGAAGGCAATTGGGCCAAATCGACCTTTGAAGATTTAGTTCAATACAATGATGGCTTTAAAACCAATTTGATTGGTACACCAGGCCAAATTGCGGAACGTATTGTGGAATTAAAAGCCGTTGGGGTGGATTTAATCCTTTCAGGTTTTTTACATTTTATCGAAGAGGTTGAATACTTCGGTGCCAAAGTGTTGCCATTGGTTCGTGAGTTGGAAGCTCAACAGCAATCCGTTGAGACTGCCAAATCTGCTTAGCTCGGTAAGCAGCAGACACGAACTAAAAAATAATAATGATAGGTGACTCTATTCTTCCCTCAAGGCTCGGCTTGAGGGTTTTTTTATTGGTGTATAATCCGTACAAAGTAAAAAATAACCCCTTGATATGAACAACAACCCACTCTTGAAATTCATCAATCTCTCTTTGGCCTTTTTATGGGGCTATCAGGGTTTAGTCCCTAAAATCCTCTTTATCAATCCCGATGAAATTGCCATTTGGCAAACTTTTGGGTTTTCCTACGCACAGGCCCAACTGGCAGGTCAGCTCTCAGGTGTGCTTGAGTGTGTTTTTGCTTTATTGTTCCTATTTAATTCAAGTAAATATCTGCATTACCTCAGTATCTTCAGCTTAGTGTTTTTATTCGCACTGGTCGCTTTTCTGATACCAGACAGTCTTGTTCGTGCTTTTAATCCTGTGGTCATGAATATTGCCATGATTAGTTTATCCGTTTGTTATTGTATGCTTCGCAATCAGGAAACGGCTTCCTTTAGTACACAAAATAAAGGATCAATATGACTTCAAAATCAGGTTGCATCGTCATTACAGGCAGTTCTAAAGGTATCGGCTTGGGTTTAGCTCATGCCTTCTTAGAACAACAACAAGCCGTGGTAATATCTAGTCGAAATAGCACAGATTTGCAGCGCACCCTGCAACAGTTGCGACATCGCTTTCCCACTGCGCAGATTCATGCCGTCACGTGTGATGTCACGCAGATCCATGAAGTACAAACGCTTTGGGATGAAGCTGTTCAACAATTTGGCGCTGTTCAGATTTGGATTAATAATGCAGGCAGTTGTACGGCGACTCTGGACTTTAAAGATCTCGCAGCAGCAGACATACAGACGGTGGTTCAAACCAATATTCTCGGCAGTATGTTCGGCTCACAAGTGGCCTTAAACGGCATGCTGGCACAAGGCTATGGTCAAATTTTCAATATGGAAGGTTGGGGTACTCGCGGCGAGTGGAGTGCAGGCATGACGACCTATGCTACCACCAAACGTGCCGTAGGGTACTTTAGTCAAGCCCTGTTTAAAGAAACCAAACAGACCCACATTCAAGTCGGCACACTCAGCCCCGGAATGGTAGCAACCGACCTACTGGTATCCTCATGGCAAAATGGCAATGTGCAGCACTGGAACAAAATGAAAAGGCTATTCTTTTTTATTATTGATCCACCTGAAGTGGTCTGTCACTATTTGGCTCAACGCATTTTAGAGAATAAGCGTCGCCATAGTCGCATCGTATGGATGACGCCATTACGTCTGTTGCTCCGATTTTTGCGGCCCTATTATTGGCGACGGAATCCCATCAAAGATACAGCTTTAGCGCATCTCCACTCAAAATAATGCCACATCAAGTGATAGATCATTTACATTAAACATAAACCCCGAATTAGGAAGACTTCTGATGTACACAGGTATCGTACAAGGCTTAGAGAAAATCTTAGATGTCCGTCAAGGTGATGGCTTTAGCACCCTTGTGGTTTCAAATACCCACAACTTTTTTCACGATGTCTTCATCGGTGCAAGTGTAGCCATTAACGGCACCTGCTTAACTGCGACGCATATTGATCTTGCCGCCAATCAAGTCCATTTTGATGTCTCGGATTTGACTCGACGCCTGACCACTTTAGGGACTTTACAGGCAGGAGATGAGGTCAATATCGAACGTTCAGCCAAAGTTGGGATGGAAAATGGGGGGCACAACTTGTATGGACATATCGAAGGAACAGCCACAGTCAAGCAACTGAGCCGTCACGGCGAGACCTTACATGTGGATCTCCACATTCCAGAAGGCAATATCAAATACTTTTTCTTAAAAGGCTTTATTGGTCTGAATGGTTGTAGCCTCACCGTCAACCGTGTTGATCGTAACAGCCATGAAATTTCAGTTGATTTGATTCCTGAAACCTTACGTTTAACCACGTGGGCATCGGTAAAAGTGGGTGATGCGGTCAATTATGAAATTGATCAAATGACACGGACGATGGTCGATACTTTAGAGAATATCCATCAGCGTTAAGATCGCTCTTCTATCTAATTCGACTGCATCCTATATACATGTTTGTAGCGCAATCCAGACCTGTTGTTGCTTATGCTTAAATAAAAATACCGTCTGCTTAAGACGGTATTTTTAGGCCGATTTTAGCCGTTTGGATATACTTCTTTAATCAACACCTCGACCACTTGTGGTTCAGCCAGCGTCGATGTATCGCCCAAACTATCCAACTCGTTCGCCGCAATTTTTCTTAAAATACGTCGCATAATTTTGCCTGAACGTGTTTTGGGTAAAGACGGCGCCCAATGTAAGGCATCTGGGGTCGCCACTGGACCGAGTACCTTTCTCACCCATTGAATCAGCTCTGCACGGAGTTCTTCCGTTTGTGCTGTGCCTGCTTGTAAAGTGACAAAGGAACAAATTCCCTGTCCTTTGATGTCATGCGGCATTCCTACCACCGCGGCCTCAGCCACCGCCTCATGTGCCACTAAAGCACTTTCCACTTCAGCCGTACCCAAGCGATGCCCTGACACATTCAGCACATCATCCACCCGTCCTGTGATCCAGTAGTAACCATCTTTATCACGGCGTGCGCCATCACCCGTGAAATATGTGCCTGGATAGGTTGCAAAATACGCTTCGATAAACCGCTCAGGGTCCCCCCAAATGGTTCGCATTTGTCCCGGCCATGAATCCTTAATCACCAGATTGCCTTCAGCCTCACCTTCTAACTCGTTGCCTTCAGCATCGACCAAAGCGGGTTGAATCCCAAATAAAGGACGCGTTGCAGACCCCGGTTTGAGTGGGGTCGCACCCGGAAGTGGAGAAATCAAAATCCCGCCTGTCTCGGTTTGCCACCATGTATCGACCACTGGGCAACGGCTTTCTCCCACTACCGTATAGTACCAATTCCATGCTTCTGGGTTGATCGGCTCTCCAACGGAACCAATTAAACGTAAACTGCTACGATCGCTCTCACGGACAAAGGCATCCCCTTCACGCATCATGGCACGGATCGCTGTCGGTGCCGTGTATAAAATTGTCACATTGTGCTTATCCACAATATGCCCTGTACGTGCCCACGTTGGGTATTGTGGAATTCCTTCAAACATCACCGTTGTCGTTCCATTCGACAAGGGTCCATACAGCACATAAGAGTGCCCCGTAATCCAGCCCACATCGGCGGTACACCAAAACACATCATCTTGTTTTAAGTCGAATACTTCACGGAAGGTGCTATTCACATAGGTTAAATAACCCCCTGTGGTATGCAGTACGCCTTTCGGTTTACCCGTTGAACCTGAGGTATATAAAATAAACAGTGGATCTTCTGCATTCATCGGTTCAGGTGGACAGATCTCGTTGACGGTCATGATTTCCATGTGATACCACAAATCACGTCCTTCTTTCAGCGTGATCGGATTACCTGTCCGATGTACCACAATCACGTTTTGTACCGAGTCTGTACCGGGTAGATTCAATGCCGCATCTACATTTTCTTTCAGCGGAATCGGTTTACCCCCGCGCATTCCAGAGTCTGCGGTAATCACAATTTTAGCTTGGCTGTCATCAATTCGGCTCGCCAATGAGTCAGGCGAAAAGCCACCAAACACCACACAATGCACGGCACCGATTCGGGCACAGGCCAACATCGAAATGGCTGCTTCTGAAATCATCGGCATATACAGCACCACACGATCGCCTTTTACCACACCATGCTTTTTCAGGACATTGGCGAAACGACATACTTCATCATACAGTTCAGTATAGGAAATAATCTTATGGCGTGAAGGATGGTCACCTTCCCAAATAATCGCAGGTTTATACGGATGCTCTTTTAAATGTCGATCAAGACAGTTGGCGCTTAAGTTCAGTTGACCATCTGCAAACCATTCAATTTTAAAATTGTCTTTATCATAACTGGTGTTTTTAACTTGACTAAACGGCTTGATCCAATCCAGCTTCAAAGCTTGTTCAGCCCAATATTCATCAGGTTGTTCTAGTGATTTTTGATAACGCTCAAAATATTCTTGCTCATTGGTGCGTGCAGTTTTTTCAAATTCAGCAGGTACAGGATAGACTTCTTTCATATCATACTTCCTTATATTCTGGCTCTCATCGCGAGAGCTTATGCCACAGTTATTGGTTTTTTATTGGACTGCATAACCACAGTATGACGATTGTTTTTTAAACAGATCAACACGGCTTTGGTCGTATATTATTTCTACAATTTAAAACACATTTTATAGTGATCTTTCAATGAGTTCCTGTGTCAAATCCGTAACATGAACAGCCCAAGAGGCTGTAAATAGGTGCGATCTGATCTTTTTTTAGTATATTGTTACATTTAAGCGTTCTATGGCCGATATAGCAGCACTAAGCACACCTTAATCCAAAATTTAACCGAGCTAAAAATGAAGAGAATGGTTGATTTAGCATTGTCATCAGCCAATGCGCCAATCTCATACGTTTTTCTCTATTAAATACACACAATTTTCAGGCAAAATATGCCAAATTTTCAGTGATTGGAAGACCAGTGTCAGAACAAACCAATACTTTGAGCGAGGTTGCTCAAGGTACGTCAGAGATGCTACATGACGCGACAGCGAAAACCACGCAAAGCGTAATCGCACATACTGCAAAATATAATGATGCCTATTCGACGATTGACAAATTTGTCGATAGTTTTTGGGAACGTATGCCTTATTTTTGTATTGCGCTGATTACGTTTATCATTTTTTATCTACTCTCTAAGCTGTTCAAACTGTTTGTTCGTAAAGCACTGTCTGATCGCTCCTATACCAAGCAGAATCTTGTTCTAGTCCTAAACCGTGTCGGCAGTTCAGCCATCATCTTTATTGGTTTTCTGATTGCCATGGTGATTGCAATTCCTGGTTTCACACCCGGTCAGCTGATGAGTGCTTTAGGGATTGGCTCAGTTGCCATTGGTTTTGCTTTTAAAGATATCTTCCAAAATTTGCTTTCGGGAATTCTCATTTTATTGAGTGAACCCTTTAAAATAGGTGATGACATCATCGTCTCGGGTATGGAAGGCAATGTTGAGGATATTCAAATTCGTGCCACTTACTTACGCGCCCCAGATGGTCGTCGTATTGTGATCCCAAATGCAACTGTGTATACCAGCGCTGTTACGGTCAACACTGCCTATCCACGTCGTCGCTGTGAGTTCTTGGTCGGTATTGGTTATGAAGATGATATCAAAAAAGCCAAAGATATTATTTTAGGCATTTTAGACCGAGATACGACTATTTTAAGTCAGCCGGGTTTTAGTGTGAACGTCGCTGCACTTGCAGATTTTTCGGTGAATCTCAAAGTTCAATGGTGGGTTAACACCACAGAAACCACGGTATCTGGCTCAATCAGTGCTGTACAAGAATATGTGGTGGAAGCTTTTGCTGAACATGATATTTCTATCCCATACCCTGTTCAAGAAGTTCGCGTAGCGAAGAATGACAGCTATCCAATGGATGCTTCAACCGCCAAATAAACGCCCTAAGACATAAGGGATCACGGTTTCAGTCCGAATAATACGGTTGCCTAAGCTCATCGCTTGGCAGCCGTTTTTTACCAGTAATTCAACTTCGTAAGGTATAAATCCACCTTCAGGCCCAATCACAATTGTACAAGGATGTTGAATTGCACTCGGCATTTTGGCCTCGCTGTAGGGATGTGCAACATAGGCAGGACAATCGGCCGAAATCAGACTTGGCAATTGATCTTCAACAAAAGGCTTAAAGCGTTTATAAATTTCAATTTTCGGCGCAACCGTATCACCGGCCTGCTCTAACCCCAAAGTCACATATTGATCCAACTGTTGTAAAAATGGGGTTTGCCAATAACTTTTATCGACCCGATAGCTGTGCAGCAAAATAATTTTCTCAACCCCTAAAGTCACCGCATCCATAATCAAACGACGTAGAACTTTAGGGCGTGGCATCGCCACAATTAACGTGACAGGTAGTTTGGCAGGTACAGACTCTTCATGTAAGGGTTTTATACGTACAGCTGTTTCGGAAACATCAACCACTTGCGTAAGATAACGCTTTCCGTTTTGTATCCCGACTTTTAAAGTATCGCCGACTTTAAGCTCTAAATGACGATGTAAATGTTCAAGCTGACGCTTGGCACTAATGGACCAGAGTTCAGATTCAGTTTGGCGCGGGTCTAAGAGAACGATATTCATAATAAATAGAAAGAATCCAAACAGTGAAGGCCTAATCAGCACATGCCATCGTGAACGGCGACAAGGATGTCGCCCGCTGTGCTGAGGTACAGGATGTACCTTCAGCACAGCAAAAGATTTTTGCTACTTTTCATCTTTGAAAAGTAGGAGCCACTTACGCAAAGCCATCCATAAAATCTACAGTATTTATAGTAATGACAAACTCACTCAAATTTTATAAATAAGCATCAATCACTTGAATATGCTTTTTCAAAGAACCCGTATTCAACTGCATAATCTTTTGTGCAGATTGATTCAGTGTATTCGCTTGCTCAATATCCTCTAACAGTGTCATCAACACTGCGGCAGCCTGTTCAGCATCATCAACAACTTTCACTGCATCGGCTTGTACAAACTCATCAACAATACTTTGGAAATTAAAATAGTTTTTGCCCAAAACTGTTGGCACATTTAACGCAATCGGCTCTAAAATATTATGCCCACCCCCGGGTTCATTCAGCGAGCCACCGACAAAACAGGTATTCGATAAGGCATACCATAACCACATCTCTCCCATTGAATCGGCTAAATAGACTTGAGTTTTTGCTTCTATTCTTTGTCCCGTACTTCTGCGAGTGGTGTTTAAATTTAAACTTTGCGTGACATTAAAGACCTCATCAAAACGCTCTGGATGACGCGGTACCACAATACACAACAGTTCAGGCTGTGCATCCAAATATGGCTTAAACGCACTTAACAATTTTTGTTCTTCAGGTGCATGAGTACTGGCCATAGTGATGATCTTACGTCCAGCCAATGACCATTCTTGCCTGAGCTGAGCCGCCTGTTTAACAAATGATTCAGGCGCATGAATATCAAACTTAATACTCCCCACCACCTGCGTCTTTGACTGAACTGCACCGAGCCGGATAAAGCGCTCCGCAGTTGCACGATCTTGTGCCAAGAGCTGATCTAGTCCGTGTAACATTGGTTGCGTCAGGCTAGATACTTTGGCATAGCCTTTGGCTGATTTTTCAGAAAGACGAGCATTCATCAAAATACATGGCACCTGACTCTGCCCCGCTTGGGCAATTAAATTTGGCCACAGTTCCGTCTCCACCAAAGCCAAGAGTTTAGGCTGATACAATGCAAAGAACTGACGAACTAAGGGCTTTTGATCTGCAGGTAAATATACCGCTTGGAACAGGTCTAAATAAGGTGCTTTTAAAAAGAGTGATTTAGCCCGTGCCTGACCCGTTTTGGTGGTATTGGTCACCAAGACTGGATGACCCGCTTTTAAGTAATGCTCGATGAGAGGCTGCGCTGCATTGGTTTCACCCACCGACACCACATGGAACCAAATCGCTTGGCGATTTTTAACGGGTTGAAACGGCCCGAAACGTTCGAGACATTCTTGGTGAAATTGTTCTGTACTCTCTGCACGTTTTTTTATTTTAGACTTATACAGCGGTTTGATCAGCGCAAGTGCTGCGTTATACCAAAAAGGAGTAGCCAAATACGTGCTCCAAAAATCAATGCAAAAATAAAACAGCGCAACTCATGCCATGAAATGAATTGCGCTGTTATCTTGTCGCGAATTTAACGGAAAAGCAATTTAAACCGCAGCAGTTTCCATTTCAGCTAAAGTCGGATAGTCCACATAGCCTGCCGCGACATCCGTTCCAATCATATTTTCCAGTTTCAGTTCATTCAGTGGCGCATCTTGCAGTAGACGCTCATACAGGTCTGGATTGGCAATATAGTCTTTACCCCAAGACACTGCATCCGCTTGACCCGATGCCAACAGATCAACCGCATCTTCACGGCTTAAACGCATATTGGCAATCAATGGTACACCACCCGAACGTTGTTTGAGGTACGTACTGATACTGTCATCAGCCAAATATTCACGGGTAAAGAAGAACGCAATCTGACGTTGACCCAGTTGCTCCAGTGCATAACCAAAGGTTTCACGTGGATCATCATCACCCATGTCATGCTCATCACCACGTGGAGCGAGATGCACCCCAACACGACCTGCACCCCAGACTTCAATCAATGCATCCACCACTTCAAGCAACAAACGCGCACGATTTTCTACACTGCCACCATATTGATCTTTACGTAGATTGGTTGAGCTTTGTAAAAACTGATCAATCAAATAACCATTGGCCGCATGCAGTTCCACACCATCAAAGCCCGCCGCTTTAGCATAAACCGCTGCTTGCTTGTACTGATCAACAATGCTTTGAATTTCAGCAATCTCTAATGCACGAGGAACCACATATTCACGTTTTGGACGTAATAAACTGACATAGCCCTTTTGTTGTACGCTACTTGCAGAAACTGGGGTTTCGCCATCCAATAAATCAGGGTGCGATACACGACCGACATGCCACAACTGCGCCACAATTAAGCCCGCTTTGTCATGTACCGCTTGAGTCACCTGTTTCCAGCCTTCAACTTGCGCTTCATTAAATAGCCCCGGTGTATTCAAATAGCCATTGGCTTCTTCCGAAATCACGGTCGCTTCAGAAATAATCAAACCTGCACTTGCACGCTGTGCATAATACTCTGCCATCATAGCTGTGGGCACACGGTCTGCTGTTGCACGACTACGCGTTAATGGAGCCATAATGACGCGGTTTTTTAAGTGTAAATCACCCAAAGTTAAAGGAGTATTCAGTTCAGCCATAGTCGCCTCGATCGCCACTTTTTTCAATTAAAGTGAACGTTGCAAATGTTCGATATATTGCTGAATCAACGCTTCATTGCGCGAAAAATATGACCACTGTCCATTTTTCTCGACTTGAATTAAACCGGCCTGCTGTAACACAGATAAATGGTTCGACATCGTCGATTGCGACACATTGCCCAACCGCTCGATATGACCTGCACATACGCCCCGTTTAAAGTCACCACATTCGTCGCTCGATAAAAATTGTTCAGGCTTTTTTAACCATTCCAAAATTTGACGACGCGTCGGATTAGCCAAGGCTTTAAAAATTAAATCTATATCCATACTCAAGACACGTTTAATGGGCAGCAAAGCGTGATTCAGTTTCTTTCATCTAATATATCGTATTTTTTCGATTTTAATATCGAATTTTTTAGATATATTGTAAAATAACTTTTAACGCTTTGCTTTCATTCATTATTTAAATTACAAACCTTGTTTTAAGCTGGCTTCAATAAACTTATCAAGGTCACCATCTAGTACTGCACCTGTATTAGAATTTTCAACACCAGTACGTAAGTCTTTAATACGTGAGTCATCCAAAACATAAGAACGAATCTGACTGCCCCAACCGATATCTGACTTCGAGTCTTCAAGTGCTTGAGCCGCTTCGTTACGTTTGCTCATTTCCAACTCATACAACTTCGCACGTAACTGTTTCCATGCATGATCACGGTTGGCATGTTGTGAACGTTGGTTCTGACATGCCACCACAATCCCTGTCGGTGCGTGGGTTAAACGTACCGCAGAGTCTGTTTTGTTAATGTGCTGACCACCAGCACCTGAAGCGCGGTAAGTATCTGTACGCACGTCAGATGGGTTGATATCAATTTCAATATTGTCATCAACTTCTGGCGACACAAACACAGCAGAGAACGAGGTATGACGGCGGTTACCTGAGTCAAATGGCGATTTTCGAACTAAACGATGCACGCCCGATTCAGTACGCAACCAACCATAAGCATATTCACCTTCCACACGAATCGTTGCTGACTTAATCCCGGCGACATCACCGTCTGACTCTTCCATCAATTCAGCTTTAAAACCATGACGTTCAATCCAGCGCATGTACATACGCAGTAACATTGAAGCCCAGTCTTGCGCTTCTGTACCCCCTGAACCTGCTTGAATTTCCACATAACATGGGTTCGGGTCCATTGGGTTGCTGAACATACGGCGGAATTCAAGCTTCGCTAATTCTTCTTCTGCAGAATTCAATTCAGCCTGAACATCAGCCAGCAGACTCTCATCATCGGCCTCGACTGCCAAATCGAGCATCGCTTCTGCGTCTTCAAGCTGTGTTGCCAAACCATCTAACACGTTTAAGACGTTTTCAAGTTCGCCTTTTTCTTTGGCCATCGCTTGCGCACGGCTTTGATCATTCCAAATCGCTGGATCTTCTAATTCACGGAGAACCTCTTCTAAACGCTCTTTTTTCAGATCGTAGTCAAAGATACCCCCGTAATGTGAGACCACGGTCGTTTAAGTCTTTTAATTGGTTTAGATACGGATTAATTTCCACGTGAATTACTCTCAATCAATATAAAGCGAAAAAATAGTCGCTGATTATAGCACACTCAGTGGCTGTGATTATTCATCTCCAACCCGACACAACTGGCTCTTCTTCATAAGATGGAAAGTTAACCTTCAGTCAAGAAAGTGATTACTTCAATGAGCAAGCAAATCTCTATATGCTTCAGCAACCACATAAAACAAATCTGAGAGCATTTCTCAGCAGACAAATGGGCTAAACATTTTGACCTAAAATTGTATAAAATATGGACAAAAATTATGAGATCCACAGAATCTACACAATTTTAATAAAACAAAACATTATAAAAATATAATTTATTATCAATTATTTAAATATGAAAAATTACATGATGTAACCATGGATACAGAGCATTAACTTTCCATTGGTTGACGCTTTTTTATTTTGACCTAGACTGAAGTTGTAACAAAAAATTTAAATATCGGTCCACTTTCGAGGGGTACATTCCATGAAAAAATTAGCAATTGCTTCAGCACTTCTTTCAGCTTTGGCAATCACAGGTACTGCGCATGCCTACCAAGCAGAAGTCGGTGCTTCTGCTGGCCTAATTGATCCAGACAATGGTAGTTCAAGCGGCTCTTTTGGTGTGGATGGTACATACTACTTTAACCCCGTACAAACTCGTAATGCGCCACTTGCAGAAGCAGCATTCTTAGATCGTGCCAGTAATGTAAATGCCAAATACCAATACGACGAAGTTGGTGATGATGAACGTCAGCAATATGGCATTGGTGCAGAATTCTTCATTCCGAACTCAGACTTCTACCTCGGTGGTAAAGTTGGACGTGATGATTATTCTTTTGATAATGGCGGTGACTTTGATACTACAGTTTATAGTGCTGAAGTCGGTTATTTACCTGCTCCAGGTTTATTAATCGCTGCGGGTCTAAAGGGTTATGATAACGATTATGACGATGGCGTAGACCCAACTTTACGTGCCAAATATGTCACAACACTCAGTAATGGTAAAGACATAAACTTAGAAGCAGGTGCCGCTTTCGGAGACCTTGATGAATATAACCTTAAAGGCGATTATTTCATCGACAAAACTTTAAGCTTAGGGGCTGACTATTACAGCAATGATCTCACTGATACCAATGAATTCGGTATCAATGCTCGTAAATTCTTCACTCCACAAGTCAGCCTTGAAGGCCGTGTTGGTTTTGGTGAAGTCGGCAACAACGACTACAACAAATTCGGTGTAGCTGCGAAATACCGCTTCTAAAACCATTCAATCAAGGTTTGAAAACAAAAGCCCATTCTCGAATGGGCTTTTTTCATTTCTTAGATTAGCATTTGAAGTGCAACACCATGTTGTTGCCATAATACCTGACTCGGACTTTTAAAGCTGAGTCTTTTTCTTGGGCGATGATTCAAACGTTGAGTGATTTCTGAGATATATTCATCCGTATAGGCATTTAAATTACTGCCTTTTTTAATGTATTGTCTGATTAAACCATTTGTATTTTCATTCGTGCCTCGTTGCCAAGCGCTATAAGGATCAGCAAAATACCAGTCTAGTTCTAATTCTTGAGCAACATACTTATGCAGACTGAACTCCTTACCATTATCTGCGGTAATAGTCTTTAGCTGATCTTTGATTGGCTTAAGAAGGCTGATAGTTGTTTGGCAAATTTCCTCTGCCTTGCGTGAGCTACACTTTTTCAGCCATAAATAACCTGTCTTCCGATCCACAATAGAGACCAATGATTGCTGATGGTTCTTACCAACAATCGTATCTATTTCCAGATCACCAAAGCGATTCCGCCGCTCAATCTCGATAGGTCTGTCATGAATACTTTTACGATTACTCAGCTGACCACGGGTTTCAGGAGAGCCGTATTTCCTCTTTCTTTGATTTCTGAAACGTAGGTGATGAAAGAGTGTACCGCCATTGTTTTTATCCTGTCGTATAAAGCGATAAATTGAATGCAAACTGACTGGAACATGAGAAGCAATCTGTTCAGGACTCCATTGAAGATCAAGATAAGAGATGACATGTGCCCACATTTCACAAGGGATTCTTTTAGGATTGGAGCAGTGACGTCTTCGAGCTACTTTATTGGCATGTTTAGCGAAATAGCCATTTCTAGCTCGATTACGTTTGATTTCCCTAGAAATGGTTGAAGGTGAACGATTCAGTCTCCAAGCGATATAACGTTTAGAAAAACCTTCACGTAACAATGTATAAATCTGATATCGTTCTTCTTGGGTAAGATGAGTATAGTTCATGATGCAACTTTGACTTTGGTCGGTCGGAAGCAAAATGCTAGCTCATCTTGCTTCTTTCCAATAATTTAATCTCTGTTGCACTTCATTTGAGAATCTAAGATATCAAAAAAGGAGCCGAAGCTCCTTGATTTGATCTGAAAAATTACAAAGCGGCTCGAATTTTTTCTGCTTGCGCTTTGATTTTTTCTTGATCACCCATTTGTAGGGCGTGTTTACCGAGCTCATGCACAGAACTTGGGATAAGGTGGAAGTGTACATGCGGAACGGTTTGTCCAGCCGCAGGGCCAGATAATTGCATAAGAACAATACCTTTTGCATCTAAACCAACTTCTATGGCTTTTGCAACTTTTTGCACAACTTGAATGGTGTAGGCTGCGGCATCGGCAGGCAGATCAAGCAGTGTCACAGCAGGTGTTTTGGGGATCACTAAGGTGTGACCATCTGCTTGAGGCATAATATCCATAAAAGCAAGAACTTGGTCATCTTCATATACTTTAATGGCTGGAAGTTCACCACGTAAAATTCGTGCAAAAATGTTTTGCTCATCGTAAGCCATGTCTATTCCTTAAATTTTACTTAAACTGAATTTACTTACAGTTTAATTCTTTTTGACGCTCTTTGATGGCATCAAGGCGTTGTTGCTCTTTTTCAGAGAACTTTGGTTTGGTAGTGTAGCAATTGTCATTGCCAAATTTTGCTTTCGCCTCAGGATCTTTAAAGCAGAATCCTTTAGATGCATAAATGACATCATGATCATCTTTTAATTTTTGACACTCTTGCTCAGGCGATGCTGCAAAACTTTGCGCCCCGATGAATGTTGCAAGACTGGCAAAAACCGCTACAGTCAACTTTTTCATGAGAATTTCCTCAGTTTGTAACATTGTATGTAGTCACATTACTACTTTATAAGGGTTGGTTTTGTTTATTCAATGGTGAGTTCTTACTCAATTGTAATCTTACTCCATGTTTCGTACATTTTTATGGCAGAAGAAAAGTCACGATCTGCTTCAGATAAATCGCTGGCGGCCTGAATCAAGCTTTGTGCTAGTCCAATTATTGGCGCAGATAGTTTGGCTTCACGAACTAAGTCAACGGCAATACCTGTATCTTTGGCCAATAAAGGCAGTGCAAAAGTTAGAGGAAAACTACGGTTTAGGATTCGTTGTGGTAAAACTGTTTCGGTCACACCACTTTTACCACTCGATGCATTAATACAGTCTAAGGCTTCATTTAAGTTGACCCCATGGGCTTTTAAGGTGGTGAAACCTTCTGCAACGGAACATAGATTGACTGCCAGAAGCATATTGTTTACAGCTTTGACTGCAAAACCTGCACCAGATTCGCCTACATGTTTAATCAGTTTGCCAAATGCCTGTATGGCAGGTAGTGCACGCTCAAATGCTGTAGCCTCACCGCCAATCATGACAGTAAGGGTTGCATTATCTGCACCAATGGTTTGGCCGCTGACTGGTGCATCTAAAAAATCTACACCTTGTAGTTTGAGTTGTTCAGCTACTTTTTTTGCAGAAGACGGTACACCGCTGGTGCAATCGACCCAAATGCTACCAGATTTAAGCTGTACTTGATCAAGTAATTCTTCAATGTCTTGGCTGGTAGGAAGGCATGAGAAAACTACATCGGCTTGTACTGCTTTTGCAAGGTCTACAGCTTGAGTGCCATAAGCTTCAGCATGTTGCTTTGCTTTCTCAAAATTGCGATTCCATACCCAAACTTGTTCAAAGTGTTTGGGTAAGTGTGATGCCATGCGATACCCCATCGCGCCTAGACCGATAAATGCAACTGACTGAATCATGTCAAACCTTAGTATTTAAATATTAGTTGAACGTTCACTTAACCACTGAGCCAGTTTTGGCCAAAATTCATCGGCACTACGTTGACTTGACATCAGTCCTAAATGTCCACCTGGGATGAGAGTAAACGTGACATCAGTACTACTTGTCAATTGGGTGAGTGGTTTAGCGGCTTCTGTAGTAACTAATTGGTCTGTTGTGGCTGCGGCAACAAGCAATGAGCACTGTATATTTTTTAAAGCTATGCTTTTCTTATTTAATGTGATTACTCCTGTTTTGAGTGGATTACGTAGCCAAACATTAAACAACATGTCTTGGTTGATGCCACCAGGATAATCAATCATACGGTTAAGAAAACTACCAATAGTGGCGTGTTCATATAAAGCTTCGTTGTCGTCCAAATTGAGTAACAAGTTTTTGTGGCTTTGAAACCAGCCTATAGGGTCAACCATTTTAAAACCAATCGTATTTAAAACACCTGAGGTGTGAAGTAGACGCTTCGGTATTTTGCCCTGATAAATTTGCTGTTGTAATGTTTTGCTTTTTGAAATGATTCGATTGAGATATGCAAAGAACTGTCCATTTCGCCCAGATTTATAGCTGTCAATTGGGCTACCCAATACCATTAAATTTTTCACGAAATTGGGCTGATGTAGAGCAGTATATAAGCTCACAAATATACCTGCCATACTCCAGCCGTGTAGTGAAATTTGATCACTTTGACTATGTTTTAAAATGCTTTGAATGCATAGCGGGATGTAATGATCAATAAAGGTTAAAAAATTAAAATGACAATTACGGAAACTTAGTTTGCCCCAGTCAATTACATACACAGCAAAACCCTGCTGTTGGAAATACTTAACCAAAGAACGATAGGGGTAAAGGTCATAAATGGACATATTGATGGCGAGAGGAACCACGAAAACCAGAGGTTCTTTGTACTTGCGAACTTCTGGGGCGTAATAGCGAATTTGAGTCAGGTCAAATGTTTCAATCACTTCATAGGGCGTATTTTGTGACAGAACGAGTGACTTCCCTTTAAAAATGCGCGTGGACAGATTATTTATTTTAGTTTTTAAGTTCTGCATAGGGTTGATATCTCAAATAAGTAGAAAGTTTGATCGAAGTCTAATCAATATTTGCGTATTTTACCTTGACCTTAAATAGCCTAGACGCTCAAAATGTTGGCAATTCTTTATAAAGGCAGTCTTTGGACTGAAACACAGAGAAATGAGCCAATACGACGACATCGAATACCAATTAGACACTTTAGCGATTCGTACCGGTCACACACGTACTTTTGAGGGTGAACATAGTGAGCCAATTTTCCTAACATCTTCTTTCGTTTGTGAAAATGCGGCAGATGCAGCAGCTAAATTTTCAGGACAAATTGAGGGGAATACATACTCACGTTATACCAACCCAACGGTACAAGCATTTGAAAAGCGTTTAGCTATATTAGATGGTGCTGAGCGCGCAGTAGCAACCAGTTCGGGTATGGCCGCAGTACATGCAGTGACGTTGGCTTATTTAAAAGCGGGTGATCATGTCGTATGTTCGCGGGCTGTATTTGGTTCGATTATTTCGCTGTTTGAAAAATATGTCATCAAATTTGGTGTCGATGTTACATTCGTAGATTTGGAAGATTTAGACGGCTGGAAACAAGCGATTCGTCCAAATACACGTCTTTTATTTATTGAAACACCGTCGAACCCATTGGCTCAAGTGGGTGATATGCAGGCAATTGCTGATATTGCTCATGCACATAATGCTTTATTTGCAGTCGATAATACGTTCTGTACTCCAATCTTACAGCAACCCATTAAGTTTGGTGCTGACCTGATTATTTATTCATCAACGAAATATATTGATGGTCAAGGTCGTGCTTTAGGTGGGGCCGTTGTAGGTAAAGATAAATTGGTTGAAGAAATTAACGGTGTTATTCGTACACTGGGTAATTCTATGAGCCCATTTAATGCATGGATCTTCTTAAAGGGTTTAGAAACTTTAAGCTTACGGATGAAAGCACATTGTGCCAGTGCGCAAAAGTTAGCAGAATGGCTCGATGCACATCCAAAAGTTGAAAAAGTGTATTACGCTGGTTTACCAAACCATGAGGGACATGAGCTAGCAAAGAAACAGCAGTCTGGTTTTGGTGGCGTGGTTTCTTTTGTAGTGACAGGTGAGCGTGAGGGGGCTTGGACAGTCATTGACAATACTCGTTTCTTATCAATTACCAGTAACTTAGGGGATGTAAAATCTACGATTACGCATCCTGCAACGACGTCTCATGGCAGAATGTCGGCTGAGGCAAAACAGGCAGCGGGTATTAGTGAAGGTTTAATTCGGGTATCTGTTGGTTTAGAAGACATTGATGATATTATTCGCGATATCGCACGTGGTTTAGACTTAATCTAATTTTTAATTTTATGTTCGGAGATTTTAATGAACATTAATATGCTTATGCAGCAAGCACAACGCATGCAAAAAGACATGGAAAGCAATATCAAGAAAGCCAAAGAAGAGCTTGCACAAACAGAAGTGCATGCCGAAGCAGGTGGTGGTTTGGTGAAAGTGACGATGACTTGCCGTAATGTTGTAAAGCGTATCGAAATCAATCCTGAATTATTGCAAGATGATGCAGATATGATTGAAGACTTAATTGCTGCTGCAATGAATGATGCTGCACGTCAAGCAGAAGCAATCACTGAAGAGCGCATGAAAGCTGCAAACTCTGGCGCAGGCTTGCCACCAGGTCTTGCAGGTTTATTCTAATAAAGGAATACCTATAGTGTTTAGTGATCGTTTCGATCAATTGGTACAAGCTTTACGCATTTTGCCAAGTGTTGGGCCGAAGTCGGCTCAACGCATGGCGCTTCACTTGATTATGAAAAATCGTGAAGGCGCAATCGGTCTTGCACATGCTTTAAATGAAGCCACGAGCTATATTCATGAATGTAGCTTGTGTCACTCTCTGACGGAAAATGAAGTCTGTGATATTTGTGTCTCGCATGAGCGTGATGATCAATTGCTCTGTGTGGTTGAGTCACCAGCAGATGTGATGGCAATTGAACAAAGTGGCAGTTTTCGCGGTAAATACCATGTATTAGGAGGGCATTTATCTCCACTTGATGGTATTGGTCCAGAAGAAATTGGTATTCCGTATCTGATTCAGCGTTTAAGCGATGGTAAAGTAACGGAAGTAATTTTGGCGACCAATGCAACTGTTGAGGGTCAAGCTACAGCACACTATTTGGTGGAGGCAACGAAGCATTTGCCTATTCAAATGACCCGTATCGCACAAGGCGTACCACAGGGTGGTGAACTTGAATATGTCGATAGTCATACTTTAAGCCAAGCTGTACATAACAGAATGCGAATGAAATAAGTATTTCGATACTTGTTTCATTTTTTATTTTGATACGAAAAATGCTTTAGTAAGATAAAAAAATATTAATTTGAGTTTGGTTGTATAAAAAAATCACAAAAAACGGCAAATAATTAAAAAACCAATAGAAATCTTGATAGCTAAATGATCTTATTCAGGTAAGATAACCCAAAAGAGCATCTAGCATTAGACGCAGTAGGATATGTTTCAATTTATTCAGCATCAACAAGACCTTATTCCAGTCTTAGAAAAAATGGATCGTAACGCAGTCTATGGACTCGATACAGAATTCATAAAAGTCGACACCTTATGGCCAAAGTTGGGTGTATTCCAAATCAATGTCGCAAATGATATTTATTTACTCGATGGGACAACACTCGATTTAACTGAATTTTGGAATAAACTTTTTCGCGCACAGCAAAATGTCTTTCATGCCTGTAGTGAAGATATCGACCTGATTTATCATTATGCGCAGCATAAAACCTTAAACAACGTATTTGATACTCAAGTTGGCATGTCGTTTTTAGGACATGGCTTACAGGTTAGCTATCAAAATGCATTGAAGCAAATGTTGGATGTCGACATTGATAAAGGGGAGACCCGTTCGAATTGGTTGGCACGCCCACTCAGCCCTGCACAACTCAGCTATGCTGCAAATGACGTGCTGTATTTGATGAATCTTTCAGAAAAAGTTAAACAAGAACTAAATTCAAAGTCACTCCTCAACTTTGCTCTCGAGGACTGTCAGCATCTAACGCAAGAAATTGCGACAGAAACACCTTTGCATTTACTCTATCAAGATATTGGTAACTATCGACATTCACGTCGTCAGTTAATGCAGTTGCAACAGTTGGCAGTATGGCGTGAACAGATGGTAAAAGCACTTAATACGCCACGTAGTTTTATTTTAAAGAACGCAACCATGATTGATCTGGTTGAGAAGAATCCGAAAAATGCTTTCCAGTTATCAGGCGTTAAAGATATACGTCCAAACATTGTGAGAGAACATGGTAAAACCATTTTAGATCTGGTGAAGTTTTTACCTGAGCAAGCGGATTGGCCACTACGCATGGCACGACCAATTCGACATTCCTCAAAAGATGTTGGTGAAAAAATTGATCACTTAATTCAAAATGTCGTGGATGAGACCACGATTCCTAAAGAAGTGCTGATGCGCAAAAAGTGGATGAATGCCTTACATCAGCATGTGGTTTTTCATAATGATGAACAAGATTTGCCTGACTACTTATTGGGCTGGCGTTATGAACTATTGACTCAGCCTTTGATTCAACTATTGCGCCGTGATGAAAGTTATCTTTCTACCCAAATGAAAGTCATGGATTAATAATTAGTCAATTGGTCTCAAGTTTAGATATTTATACAAAATCACGACTGATGCGTTAATCATGACTAATGTCAGTTGCTTTTATTTGATGTATCCTGTGGCTTGAGTTATTTGAGTGCTGTTTTAGATATGCAATGTTCTATTTATAAATCGAGTAAAAAAGATGAAATGTATCTTTATATTGCTCGTCCAACTGAAGCTGATCAAGCAGTTGAATCGTTTAGCCCATTGAATGTTTTGCCTGAAGCTGTTCGTGGTGCATTTGGTCGCGCAAGTTTTGTGATGGATCTTGAATTGAGTGAAGCACGTAAATTAGCACGTGTAAATGTATTGCATGTCATGGACTCAATCCAAACTCAAGGCTTCTTTTTACAAATGCCTCCAGAAGGATTGATTAATCCGAACGCAGTAGAGCCAGAAGGCCTCCGTGGCGCATAAAGTATAATTCAGGAGTTGTACAGTGGATAGTTTTCTTTCAATACTTGATTCAATTCCTGAAGACAGCATCGCTGTCACAGTATATCTTTTAGGCAGTCTGCTGATTTTGTGGTGTTGGTATTCCATTGCCACACGCCTGCCTAAGCTGTTGGGTGGCATTACATGGATGATGATCTTTGCCATCTTATTGACACCAACAGTTTCTGAAGGTCCTAATGCAGCAATTGCACCTGCCATTTTTGGTTTGTTATTTGGTGTGTTAACTAAAGACTCACCACTCATTTGGTCTAATTTGTCATTGATTCTGTTTGTCATGGGTGTGGGGCTTGTGATCGGTTTCTTTTGGTCAAAATATGTGGCAAATAAAACCAAAGTAGTTGTCAGTAACCCTCATTCACCACTGTAATTAATAAAAAAATAAGGTTTAATCATGTCTGTTGAAACGCAACAATTTACGGGTACGGATCAGTACATCGCTACCGATAGTTTAAAACTTGCTGTAAAAGCTGCACGTAGCTTACAAAAGCCTTTATTGGTTAAAGGTGAGCCTGGTACGGGTAAAACTTTACTGGCAGAACAAGTGGCTGAAAGCTTAGGCTTAAAATTATTGACTTGGCACATCAAGTCAACCACAAAAGCTCAGCAAGGTTTATATGAATATGATGCGGTTTCGCGTTTGCGTGATAGCCAATTGGGTGACGACCGTGTTTATGACATTAAAAACTATATTAAACCGGGTAAATTGTGGGAAGCGTTCACCAGTGAAGAACGCTGTGTTTTATTGATTGATGAAATTGATAAGGCAGATATTGAGTTTCCAAATGACCTATTGCATGAATTGGACAAGATGTCTTTTTATGTATATGAGACGGGCGAAACTATTACAGCATCACAACGTCCAATTGTGATTATTACTTCAAATAATGAAAAAGAACTACCAGATGCATTTTTGCGCCGTTGTTTTTTTCACTATATTGAATTTCCAGACGAAGCGACCATGCGTGAAATTATTGATGTACATTTCCCGCAAGTTTCAACGGCTTTGGTCAATGAGGCTTTGCAAATTTTCTTTAAATTACGTCAAGTTCCGGGTCTAAAAAAACCACCATCAACCTCTGAGTTGATTGACTGGTTAAGCTTGCTGATGGCAGATGACATGCCAGAAGATGTATTGCGTAATCATGACAAATCCAAAGCAATTCCGCCTTTGTATGGTGCGCTCATTAAAAACGAACAAGATGTGCAGTTGCTTGAACGTTTAGCTTTTATGTCGCGTCGTTAAAGGAGAAACACGCATGTTTGTGCGCTTGTTTTATACCTTACGTAAATACGGTGTTCCTGTCTCAACACGTGAACTAATTGATCTGAATGAAGCTGTAGCTTCAGGTTTAGTCTTTGCCGATCAAGACGAATTTTATCAACTCGCCAAAACCATTATGGTGAAGGATGAACGCTTCTTTGATAAATTTGACCGAGGCATGAAGGACTATTTTGATGGCATTTCAACTTTTGATTTGGATGATTTACTCAATAAAGTCCAACAGCTCCCTAAAGATTGGTTTGATTTAGAACTCTTAGAAAAACATTTAACTCCAGAGCAGCGTGAAGAGTTAAAAAAAGCGGGTTCATTAGAAGAACTGATGAAAATGCTGGAAGAACGTCTACGGGAACAGCATAAAAAACATCAGGGTGGAAACAAAATGATTGGCACGGGAGGAACCTCTCCTTTTGGTGCTTATGGTGATCATCCTGAAGGGGTGCGTATTGGCGGGCCGGGACGTAAACGTTCTGCTGTAAAAGTTTGGGAACAACGCAAATATCAGAACTTGGATGATGAGCAGATTCTCGGTACTCGTCAAATGCAAATGGCACTGCGACGTTTGCGCAAGTTTGCGAGACAAGGGGCTGCTGAAGAGTTGGACATTAACGGCACGATTCGTGAAACGGCGAAGCAAGGCATACTTGATGTGCAACTTGTACCTGAGCGCCGTAATCGTATTAAAGTTTTAATGTTATTTGATGTGGGTGGGTCGATGGATTCACACATTGCTCAATGCGAGAAACTTTTTAGTGCAGCGAAAACTGAGTTTAAAACTTTAGAATATTTCTATTTCCATAACTGTTTATATGACTATGTGTGGAAAGATAATGTTCGCCGTTCTACTACGCGCATGAATACATGGGATTTATTCAATACTTATGGACGCGACTATCGTGTGATTGTGGTGGGAGATGCTTCAATGGCACCCTATGAGCTCAATTCAGTTGGTGGTTCGGTTGAGTACATGAATGATGAGGCAGGAAGTGTTTGGCTACACCGCCTACGCAATCATTTTGAGAAAACTGCATGGTTAAATCCAGAAGAAGATCGTTATTGGCATTACACCCATACGATTGGTTTAATTAAGCAAATTTTTGAAGATCATATGTACCCAATGACTTTAAAAGGCGTTGAGGATATGACTAAGTATTTAGCTCGCTAACTGACTGATATAAAGCAAATTTAAAAAATAGGATCGTCAAATGGATCATCAAATAAACGGTATTGCTTTGCCCAACACAGAGGGCTTTTTTGGGGCTTATGGTGGACAGTTTATTCCTCCACATTTGAAAGAGGCAATGGATGAGATTAATGTTGCCTACACAAAAATCCGTGAAACTTTGGCATTCCAAACCGAGCTTGCTGATCTTTTTTCGCACTATGTTGGTCGTCCAAGTCCTTTGTTTTATGCGAAACGCTTATCTGAACAGTTGGGTGGGGCACAGATTTACCTCAAACGTGAAGACTTAAACCACACAGGCGCACATAAAATTAATCACTGTTTGGGTGAAGCGCTACTTGCAAAATATATGGGTAAAACCAAAGTTATTGCAGAAACAGGTGCAGGACAACACGGCGTTGCACTAGCAACAGCCTGTGCTTTGGTCGGTATTCCATGTGAAATCCACATGGGGCAGGTCGATATTGAAAAAGAACATCCCAATGTCGTCAAGATGAAAATTCTCGGTGCAACACTTATTTCAGTAACACGTGGTACTGCAACACTCAAAGATGCAGTAGATAGTGCTTTTGAAGAGTATTTAAAAGACCCAACCAATTATATTTATGCTATTGGCTCTGTTGTAGGACCGCATCCATTTCCAATGATGGTACGTGATTTCCAGTCGATTATTGGTAAAGAAATTAAAGAGCAAACGCATGAGCGTTTTGGTTCAAACCCTGATTATGTAGTCGCGTGCGTGGGTGGTGGCTCGAATGCTATTGGAGCTTTCACAGCATTTTTAAACGATGCAGATGTGAAATTGATTGGTGTAGAGCCTGCTGGTCATGGTTTGGATACCGATATGCACTCAGCAACCTTAACTTTAGGGAAGCCAAGTCAAATTCATGGTATGGCATGTTATGTCCTTGAAGATGAGCAGGGTGAACCGTTACCAGTACATTCCATCGCTTCAGGTCTCGACTATCCTGGTGTTGGTCCACAGCATAGTCTGCTGAAAGATTTAGGTCGTGTCGAATACACCACTGCAACTGATCAAGAATGTCTAGATGCATTTATGCGCTTGTCTCGTGTTGAAGGGATTGTTCCTGCACTTGAAAGTTCACATGCAGTGGCATGGGTACTTCGTGAAGCGCCAAAACTCAGTAAAGATTTAAAAATTGTGGTCAATATTTCTGGTCGTGGTGACAAAGATGCAGACTATGTTGCAGCTAAATTGGGCTTAAATTGAGTTAAAGCTGATAGGTTTGTATAAAAAATCCCTGCTTAACGCAGGGATTTTTTATTTTAAATTATTGTTTTATAGTATTTTCCCAATATAAAACTTAGAGCTAACCTGAAATATATTGCTGGAGTTGGTCAATCAGTTTCTTTTGGTCATCCATCGCGGCTTTAACCAAATCTCCAATAGAAATAAAGCCGATTAAGATACCTTCTTCAACCACAGGCAAATGACGTAAATGACGGTCAGTCATAAGATCTAAGCATTCTTCGACAGTTACAGAGGTTGTGACGGTCAGCACTTTTGCTGTCATAATTTCTTTGACGGTAGTTTGTTTTGAACTACGTTCCATCAACATGACTTTGCGCATGTAATCGCGTTCAGACAATATACCAACCACTTGTTGTTCATAAGTGACCACAACCGCACCAATACCTTTATCTGCCATAAGTGAAATTGCTTCAAATACTGTAGCATCAGGGCTAATGGTGAAAATATCTTTATGTACTTTATCATGTAAGACTTGAGCGACATTGGTCATAGGATATATCCTTTTGTTGTGGTTATTGTTTTATATTTAAATTAACGCGAATTTTAAAAAAAGCAAATACTTTGCAGTCATTTCTGCCAACAAGATAAACAACTTCTCTGTGTTTATCTTTTAGGATCAGAACTAAGCTGGCAATAAAATACTGTCATTAAAGAAAAAGTGACGCATTTGAGACGTACTGAGTTTAATACGTTTTGTACCATTACATAGTGCGGGTGTTACGTTTAAACGTGAAAGTGTTGGAAGTAAAGCGCTTTGAAAATCATGCGGGGTGATTTTTTTAGGCACATAGTTTGGCCAGTGAAGTTGAGCATATTGGTGTGCATGTAAGCCATTGAGCCAGAAAGGGAAAACATAGTCATCATGATCCGAAGTCATCGCCCAACCTTCTTGTTCGGGGTGGTAAAGTCCCCATAGGATACCGCAGTACATCATGCCTCTTAAAATATTAATTTTTAAATATAAATGATTTGAAATAGGTTGTAGTTTCAAAATTTTGTACATAGCCTTATGTCGTGTAAGAAACATGAGCCCATTTTAAATAAATAAGATGAAAGTTCAGTGTAAGCTTTGCATTACTATGTAAATAAATATGTCATTTCAAAATGTTAGGTTAAAAAAAAACGCCACCTAAGTGACGTTTTATTATGCTTTCATGGTGGCAAGTTGTTGCCAATATTGTGCTTTAAGCGAGTCGCGTTCTACGCGGAAACCTTGGTAATAAAGCTCAGCTAAAAATAGGGCAGCTTTACCGTGACCAGCACGAGCAACGCTTTCTAACTGTTGTACCGCTTCGACAAAGTTCATTTGTGATTGAATGGTGTTTACTGCATCCGCATACGCATGTTCTAGGTCATGATGAGAGATTTGTTGAATCATATTAAGCTCCTTATTCTAATTATGATCACTTAAAGGTATTTTTACCTTTAGATATAAATATCACGCTAATGTTAAATATTTATTACAAATTGCTTGAATTGTCAAATATATTGTCACTTATACTTTATATATTACAGTTTACATGATTAAACAATGAACAGTCAAAAGATTGAATATGATAATAAAACAGGAAACTGTAATTTATAAGGAGAATAACATGACAAAGACATTAGACGGTTTTGAATTTGATATGCCTCCAACTGTTTCGCAAATTGTCGCATTGGCACAGTATCACCGCACACAATTAGATGAAGCAGTTTTCCATCAAGAAATTCATCTCGGGGATTTTTGTTTGGCACAGCGTAAAAGAGTATACGATTTCACAAGACAGCTTGATGAAAATCAACGGGTTGATTTTTATGAAACCTACAATGGCGAACTGGTACGAATTGCCGATGATGACCCAGCTCATCCTTCTGATGCAGAAAATGGCGTAGGGGCTTTCGCCATTGTCATTGCATTGGTTGTGATTGCCTTGGTCCTTTATTTCGCAGTGATTCGTAGCATTGTTAGCTAAGCTTCATGTTTGGAAACAAGATGACTTGCTGAAATTATGTTCTCTTTAACCATTAATGGGGATATTTTTCAGCATTTCAACTTGTGATTCTGCAATTCGCTACTTACACTAGTTCAACTAGAGGTAGGTTATGCATATTGCGATCCAAAAAATTTTTAAACTAAAAACACAGATTACACTGGTACAAATCTATAATGGTCTCATGTTATTGATCATTCTGGTCATTCTGATGATATCTAGCTTCGCTTTGTCTCGACCTATTTCTCCAACCCAATTTGAAAATGTCAGTCGTTTGTCGCATCAAGCTGTTTTCCCAGAAACTCAAGAGATGGCGCAAAGCCTTATTCAGGAAACCCGCATTACTTATATTGATTATTTTAGATTAATGCAGGCTCATCAGTTTGAGCAGAGTCGGGCAAAGCAGCTTCCGGCATTGGCTCCAGAGGTTCAATAATTGCAGGAATCTGATCAGGATGAGGTATGCTTTGCTTGATATTGGGATCAAGATTTAGCTCTAAAATATGTCTAAGTTGAACTTTGTCTAAGCTCTTACTTACAATAACTAAGGTAAGCTTTTCAGGGTGCAAGTGTTTACGTATCGCATTTTGAACATCTGTTGGGCTAATCTCGGCGAGACGTTTCGGATAGTCAGACAAATAGTTAATATTTTGATGATAAAAACCCATAGAACCCAGTTGGGCATTGATATTGGCATTACTACTAAAGCTATTGGGTAAGCTACGTAACATACCAGCTTTGGTTTCTTCGAGTTGCTGTGCGTCGATGGGTTGGTGAACAAAGTCGACCAGTGCTTTATGCGCTACTTGGATACTGTCCATCAGCTGATCTTGTTGGGTTGAATAGCTCAAGTTAAAGCTCCCAGCGGCCTGGCTAAATGTAAAACTACTGTTTGCACTATAGGTATAGCCTCGTTTGACGCGAAGTTCTTTCATTAAGACTGAATTAAATCCGCCACCACCAAACATGCGGTTAGCCAGTTCGAGTGCTAGGCGGTCAGGGTCATCACGTGTGGTGGAGAGGTGTCCCATCGTGACGTGAGCTTGTGCTGAATTAAATACAATATGTTGAATATCAAAGTCTGATTTGTCTTGTGGAACGGCAAGTGTTTTTACAGTTTCTCCTTGCGGAAGTGCGGCACTGATTCGTTCAGCCAGTTTTTGGGCTTGTTTTACGCTGAGTTGGCCTGTAAGGGCTATGTTCATATTTTTGCTGACCAAGAATTCATCACGAAACTTTTTTAAATGTTGTGTACTAATTTTTTTAATGCTGCCATTGGTACCAGTAATCGGTTCTGCATAGGGGTGCGAACCATATAATGCACGGTAAAAGCGAATACTCATCAAACGACTTGGGCTTTCTTTGAGTTGTTTTTGTCCTACTTGAGTATTACTCACCATTAAGTGAATACTGTTGTTTTTGAAGGTGGAATCTTTTAGGACTTCAAGCATGGTGTTGACAGCTGCATCAAGCTTCTTTGGATCAGATAGAGAACGCAGTCGAACCACAAACATGTCTCGATGTGCAGCCATACTAAAACGTGCACCGACGTGTTCAAAGGCGTTGGCGATCTCTACAGCATCATGCTGAGTTGTACCTTCATCCATCAACTGCGCCGCCATATTTGCTACGCCATAAAGTCCTTTTTCGACTTCTATATCCCGTGCAGAACCTGCATTAAAGGTGAGTTGAATATCTACCATTGGAAGGGCTGGTGATTCGACGAATAAACTTCGAACTTTGTATTTATTTTTTAGTTCATGGACATGCGGCGCTGTGTAGAGTTCAGCTGTTTTGACTTGTTTTAGGCTTTGTAATGACGAAATAGACTGTAATGAATTTGGATCATCATTGGTTATAGGATTTGTATTGATTTCCGCAATTACATTGGTCGTACAAAGGGCAGACAATGCAAGAAATAAAAGCTTAGACTTTGACATATTATTCTCCATCATTTTTCTGCCTGAGTTTCTGGTTGGAGGTATAAGGTGCTTAAGTTATTTTTTATAAAAGACGTTTGGCTGACTCGTTGAATGTCTTCTGGCGTGATGGCCTCATAACGCTGTGGAAGTTGATCCATTATGCGGTAATCAATACCGTTTACCGCTAAATTTCCGATCAGTTTGGCTTGCCCGACTATGTCATCTTGGCCATAAATAAGATTGGCAACAAAGCGTGTGCTAATACGTTCTAATTCTTTAGGATTAACAAGTTCTGTTTTGAGTAGGTCAATTTCTTGCTCTATGGCTTTTTGTAGTTCGGGCAGTGTTACGCCATTTACAGGTAGTGCTGAGATGGTGAATAAACTATCACCACGGTTATAGGCGTCATAGCTCACGCTGAGTGCGGTAGCCAGCTTTTTGTCACGAACAAGGCGCTGTTGCAACCTGGAACTGACTCCGCTATCTAATAAGCTGCGAATGAGTGTGAGTGCGTAAACGTCTTCTGAATTGGTTGTTGTTGCAAGCGATTTGACATTCCAAGCCATATATAAATTGGGCACTTCAACATTGCTATACTGTTCCATGTGACGGTAGCCAATGTTTTCAAACTCAGTCACATCATTGCGTACAGGTGTAGGCTGACTTTTGATATCGCCAAAGTATTTTTGAACTTGTCTAAGGGCGGATTCTGCATTGACATCACCCACGATCACCAAGATCGCATTATTGGGGCTATACCATTTTTGATACCACTGTTTAACATCATCTAGAGTGATATTTTGCAAGTGTTTCATGTGTCCGATGACGGGTTGACGATAATGGCTAGTTGGGTAAGAAATCCATTTGAAACGTTCGAACGCGAGTGAACGTGGGTTGTCATCGGTACGTAGGCGTCGTTCTTCCATCACTACTTTAATTTCAGGGTCAAAGTCTTGTTGGCGTAGCAGAAGATTGTTCATGCGATCGGCTTCTAGCTCTAAAGCCATGGGGAAGTATGTTTTTGGATAAAGCTGGTAGTAATTGGTGTAGTTGGTAAATGTGGCCGCATTGACACTGCCACCATAGATACGACTCAAGCGACTGAATTCGTCGTTCGGCACTTTAGATGTTCCTTTAAACATCATATGTTCTAGTACATGAGAGATACCTGTTGTATTTCCTGACTCATCAGTACTACCGACTTTGTACCAAATTTGGGTCATGACCATTGGGGAGCGGTGATCTTCACGGATAATCACCTGTAAGCCATTGCTTAAAGTAGTTTCAAAACTGCTGCGAGTAAGCTCACTACGTATTTGTGCATAGCTTGTTATAGGTAAACAAAGTAGAGTTAAACCCAGTGCAACTAAATTTTTTTTATAAGAATGCGTGACTAATAAGTGATGCATATAAAATTGGGGCTCAGGTTGAAGTGAAAGCATTTCAATAAATAACCATTCTTAAGAAAAATGCGAAGTAGATCAAGCACCAGAAGTATTGATTTGTTAAGTGTTTACATAAAGTATTGTTACTAAGCGAAAGCCTATCTTTTATGGTAGAATCCGTCTTTTTTAACGCAGTGCTTTTCAAGGATTCGGCATGCAACAGCAATCTAATGAGCAGAACAAATTTTTGATTGATGCTGATATCGGGGATGACGATGTCACATTACCAAGTTTACCTGTGGTCAATGTGCCAATCGTTGAAACAAAAGAGCAAACAGTTGTTAGTCCAGTTGTGGTTGCTGAAACAAGCTCAGAAGAAGCAGAGGCATCTGCAAAAGGCGGTTTCTTTAGCCGTATGAAAGAAGGGTTAACCAAAACCCGTAAAAACCTTGCTGATGGTATGGTCAATATTTTGATCGGAGGTAAGGAGATTGATGATGAACTGCTTGAAGAAGTTGAAGAGCAACTTTTAGTTGCAGACATTGGTGTTGATGCAACGAAAACCATCATTACCAACTTAACTGAACGTACTGCACGTGGTGATTTAATTTATTCGCATTCATTGTATAAAGCACTTCAGGAAGAGTTGGTGACTTTACTTGCACCACGTGTTAAACCTTTACATATTGATCCGAACAAAACGCCTTATGTGATTTTGGTGGTGGGTGTAAACGGTGTGGGTAAAACCACAACCATTGGTAAATTGGCAAAACGTTTACAAGGTGAAGGCAAGAAGGTGATGCTTGCTGCGGGAGATACTTTCCGTGCGGCAGCGACCGAGCAGCTTCAAATTTGGGGCGAGCGCAATAATATTGCCGTAGTTGCACAAGGTCATGGTGCTGACAGTGCTTCTGTCATTTTCGATGCGTTTGAAAGTGCACGTGCCAAAGGGGTTGATGTTTTAATTGCAGATACCGCAGGCCGTTTACATAACAAAGGTCATCTCATGCAAGAGTTGACCAAAGTAAAACGTGTCATGCAAAAAATTGATGCAACTGCGCCACATGAAGTTATGTTGGTGGTTGATGCAGGAACAGGTCAAAATGCGATTAATCAAGTAGAAATGTTTGACGAGGCGGTTGGCTTGACAGGTCTAACGATTACCAAACTCGACGGCACTGCGAAAGGCGGTGTGCTGTTTAATATTGCCAGTCGTACGCATGTTCCAATTCGTTTCATTGGCGTGGGTGAGAAAATTGACGACTTACGCCCTTTCTCTGCAAAATCCTTTGTTGCTGCTTTGTTTGAAACAGAGAAATAAGCTTGAACAACACTATTTTTAAAGTGTTAGATCAGTCACATAAACTCCGCTAAATGCGGAGTTTATTTTTTTATTCAATTTGTTTGTTTTAAAAACAAACATTTAGGAATCACATAGTAAATATAAGTAATTCTCCTGCGATTACACTAACGCCTAACACAATAGGCATCACTGTACATTTTGGGGAACACGGTATGGCTTTATTACATAAAATTGGACAAGTTCTAACAAAGGATTTAACCAAAGACTTAAAATTTAAAAAAAATCACGAAGAAGACCTAAAACAAACCATATTTATCGATCAACTAAAAAAGCGCCGTAGTATTTATGTTTTAGGGAAGCGTGTACATTTAAGTCAGGTGTATTTAGCTGAATTGATCCAAGAGGCCGTGCGAAGTTGTCCTTCGGCACATAATTCACAAAGTACTTGTATTGTGATTTTAATGGGCGATGCGCATCTTCACTTTTGGAATGTCGTAAAAGAAGTGCAACGCAAGTTAGTCCCTGCGCATATTTTTGCTGGTGCAGAACTGAAGGTTGATCAATGCTCGGCAGGATTTGGTACAGTTCTATTTTATGAAGATCAGCAGATCATCCAACAGTTACAAAAGAAAATTCCTTTTGATGCGGCAGAATTTCCAGTTTGGTCTGAGCAAGTTTCAGGTATGGCCCAATATGCTGTATGGACATGTTTAGCAGATGCGGGTTTGGGTGCGTCATTACAACATTATAACCCGAGTATTGACGCTGACATTTTAAAAGTTTTTGAGATTCCAAAACATTGGCTGTTACGTGCGCAATTGGTCTTTGGTTCGATAGAGGAAAAACCCGCTGAAAAAGAACAGCATAAAGATGAAGAACGCTTTATGATTTATGCTTAGTGGATTGACGGTGAGATTGAGCTAATCGAGTATTTATGTTTTAAGTCATGAGCGAATTAAGATTGTTCTATTTTTAAGACACTATGTCGCTCAATTAAGCATGTTCAAATTTAAAATAATGATTATGATAAATACGAATCACATATAACGAGATCGAGAGATCATTGAGGAAAATAACATGTCATTTTTAGACCAAATCAAACAGCGTCGCACTATTTATGCAATTGGTAAAAATGTTGATTTAACACCAGCAAATATCGAGTCACTCATTAAGGAAGCTGTAAATCACAGTCCATCGGCATTTAACTCACAGACTTCCCGTATTGTGACTTTATTTGGTGAGTCGCATTTACAGTTTTGGAATATCGTACGTGAAACTTTACGTAAAATTGTTCCTGAAGCTGCGTTTGAGGCGACAAATAAAAAGCTTGATAGTTTTTCAGCAGGCTATGGCACGGTTTTATTTTATGAAGATCAAGATGTTGTAAAATCATTACAAGAACAGTTTGCACTTTATGCAGACAACTTCCCCGTTTGGTCTGAACATTCCTCTGCAATTGCTCAGTTTGCTGTATGGACAGCTTTATCTGAACACAACATTGGTGCGTCATTGCAGCACTACAACCCAATCGTAGATGCTGAAATCGCGGAGCTTTTTGAAATTCCTAGTAATTGGAAATTGCGTGCACAACTTGTTTTTGGTTCTATTGAAGCACCTGCGGGTGAGAAAACATTTATGGCGGAAGCGGATCGCTTTAAAACATTTAATTAATAGCTAGTTTTTAAAATGAAACAGAGCAGAGTAGATCTGCTCTTTTTTTTTGTTTGGGTATTTATCTTTAAAATATAAAAGCTTAGCAATATATATTGTAGTTGTAGGTTGGTTCTAGGCTCAGAAATTGTCATAAAATTGTCATTTATACACTGCATAGTGCAACTAAACTTTAATAAACAACGGATAGAGTGTAAAAATGACCTTACGTGCAACCCTTGCAACAGTAGTATTGATGTTGAGTACTTCCGCATTTTCAGCAGTAACCATTACCGCGCCTGAAGAAATTAAAATTGAAGGTTTAAATGGGCAAGAGGTCAAGAGTCGTTTATTTAGTTCAGACAGTACATATAGTATTGATGCAGGCGAAAACATTATCAGTGTTCGTTATATCCAGTTCTTTGAAGAGCATCCTGGCATTGGTTCGCATGATATTGTTCGCTCTGGTGTGGTGAACATTAAAACTCCAATTCTACAAGATCAGCAGACCTATCGTTTAGCTTTACTCAATCCGCCACAAAACCATGATGATGCAAAGGCATATGCTAAACAGCCCGTTTTTGGTTTATATGATGCCAAGAATCAATTATTGGTCGAACAAAAAGGCAGTAAAACGCAAAGCTATGGCATTCTGAAAAATTTATTTAATGATGCGCCAACCGATCTCACTCAAAAAGCAACTACGATTGCGCAGCCTGCACCGATATATACGTCACAAGCAGTGGTAGGAAAAGCTGAAGTAGTGAAACCAAAAGATCTGCCAAGTGCTAACAATGCTCAGCAATTAATTAATACTTGGAAAAGTGCATCGAAATCTGAACGCCAAGCGTTTATGACTTGGTTAGCTGAACAAGCACAATAATCTACTCACTAAATAATAAAAAACAGCATTAGCTGTTTTTATTATTTAGATAGCGCATTTATATAGTGGATAAACTGCAGATATTGTCCATAATTTAATCTAAAATAGATATTTTGATTTAAAAATAACCAGTCGGGTGGTTTTTTTGAAACATTTATATAAATGTGCTTGCGTTATAAATAAAACTATATAGAATACGCAACACACCAACGCAATGTAGTTAATAACTTGAGGCGGAGGTCTTAATGGTGACGAACCATTGAGAAGATCATTAAGAGAATAGAAGAACAACTTGTGTGGATTTTTACTGGTTGATCAATCGAAAATATTTCATTGATTGAAAGGTAGAAATTACTCGAAGTTTATTTGAGAAATTAATGTCAGAAAATTGATGAGCCAGAATTGTGACCTTAAGTCACTAAATGATTTTAACTGAAGAGTTTGATCATGGCTCAGATTGAACGCTGGCGGCAGGCTTAACACATGCAAGTCGAGCGGGGGGAGGTAGCTTGCTACCTAACCTAGCGGCGGACGGGTGAGTAATGCTTAGGAATCTGCCTATTAGTGGGGGACAACATTTCGAAAGGGATGCTAATACCGCATACGCCCTAAGGGGGAAAGCAGGGGATCTTCGGACCTTGCGCTAATAGATGAGCCTAAGTCGGATTAGCTAGTTGGTGGGGTAAAGGCCTACCAAGGCGACGATCTGTAGCGGGTCTGAGAGGATGATCCGCCACACTGGGACTGAGACACGGCCCAGACTCCTACGGGAGGCAGCAGTGGGGAATATTGGACAATGGGGGGAACCCTGATCCAGCCATGCCGCGTGTGTGAAGAAGGCCTTTTGGTTGTAAAGCACTTTAAGCGAGGAGGAGGCTACCGAGATTAATACTCTTGGATAGTGGACGTTACTCGCAGAATAAGCACCGGCTAACTCTGTGCCAGCAGCCGCGGTAATACAGAGGGTGCGAGCGTTAATCGGATTTACTGGGCGTAAAGCGTGCGTAGGCGGCTTTTTAAGTCGGATGTGAAATCCCCGAGCTTAACTTGGGAATTGCATTCGATACTGGGAAGCTAGAGTATGGGAGAGGATGGTAGAATTCCAGGTGTAGCGGTGAAATGCGTAGAGATCTGGAGGAATACCGATGGCGAAGGCAGCCATCTGGCCTAATACTGACGCTGAGGTACGAAAGCATGGGGAGCAAACAGGATTAGATACCCTGGTAGTCCATGCCGTAAACGATGTCTACTAGCCGTTGGGGCCTTTGAGGCTTTAGTGGCGCAGCTAACGCGATAAGTAGACCGCCTGGGGAGTACGGTCGCAAGACTAAAACTCAAATGAATTGACGGGGGCCCGCACAAGCGGTGGAGCATGTGGTTTAATTCGATGCAACGCGAAGAACCTTACCTGGTCTTGACATAGTAAGAACTTTCCAGAGATGGATTGGTGCCTTCGGGAACTTACATACAGGTGCTGCATGGCTGTCGTCAGCTCGTGTCGTGAGATGTTGGGTTAAGTCCCGCAACGAGCGCAACCCTTTTCCTTATTTGCCAGCACTTCGGGTGGGAACTTTAAGGATACTGCCAGTGACAAACTGGAGGAAGGCGGGGACGACGTCAAGTCATCATGGCCCTTACGACCAGGGCTACACACGTGCTACAATGGTCGGTACAAAGGGTTGCTACCTAGCGATAGGATGCTAATCTCAAAAAGCCGATCGTAGTCCGGATTGGAGTCTGCAACTCGACTCCATGAAGTCGGAATCGCTAGTAATCGCGGATCAGAATGCCGCGGTGAATACGTTCCCGGGCCTTGTACACACCGCCCGTCACACCATGGGAGTTTGTTGCACCAGAAGTAGGTAGTCTAACCGCAAGGAGGACGCTTACCACGGTGTGGCCGATGACTGGGGTGAAGTCGTAACAAGGTAGCCGTAGGGGAACCTGCGGCTGGATCACCTCCTTAACGAAAGATTGACGATTGGTAAGAATCCACAACAAGTTGTTCTTCATGACGATGTATCTGAGGGTCTGTAGCTCAGTTGGTTAGAGCACACGCTTGATAAGCGTGGGGTCACAAGTTCAAGTCTTGTCAGACCCACCAAATCTGACTAACAAAGTATTGAATAAATGCTGAATGCAGAAAACAGAAACATTGACTTATTGATAAGCTGGGGACTTAGCTTAGTTGGTAGAGCGCCTGCTTTGCACGCAGGAGGTCAGGAGTTCGACTCTCCTAGTCTCCACCATAGATTATAGAAATTAGTAAGTTAAAGCTTATTAACTTCTGTGATTTATCGCAGTTTCCTGACCTGACGAAGGCTGGAAAAATCATTAACAGAATATATTTGAGTTGAAATAATTTGTTCATACTCGTTTTTAAGATCGACATTAACAGTGATTTATTACTGGATGATGAAGATTGAAGAAATGAGTTACTAGCGAAATTAACTGAATCAAGCGTTTTGGTATGTGAATTGAATTGAAGCTGTACGGTGCTTAAGTGCACAGTACTTCAAACTGTAATGTTGAACGTTCTCACTTGTAGGAACGATCGACTGTTTGGGGTTGTATAGTCAAGTAATTAAGTGCATGTGGTGGATGCCTTGGCAGTCAGAGGCGAAGAAAGACGTAATAGCCTGCGATAAGCTCCGGGGAGGCGGCAAATATCCTGTGATCCGGAGATTTCTGAATGGGGAAACCCACCTGTCATAAGGCAGGTATCGTATGATGAATACATAGTCATACGAGGCGAACGAGGGGAAGTGAAACATCTCAGTACCCTTAGGAAAAGAAATCAATTGAGATTCCCTCAGTAGCGGCGAGCGAACGGGGAAAAGCCCATTAAGTCATATAAGTTTTAGTGGAATGCTCTGGGAAGTGCAACCATAGTGGGTGATAGTCCTGTACACGAAAGGGCTTATATGATGATGTCGAGTAGGGCGGGGCACGTGAAACCTTGTCTGAATATGGGGGGACCATCCTCCAAGGCTAAATACTCCTGACTGACCGATAGTGAACCAGTACCGTGAGGGAAAGGCGAAAAGAACCCCTGTGAGGGGAGTGAAATAGATCCTGAAACCGCATGCATACAAGCAGTGGGAGCCGACTTGTTCGGTGACTGCGTACCTTTTGTATAATGGGTCAGCGACTTACATTCAGTAGCAAGGTTAACCGCATAGGGGAGCCGTAGAGAAATCGAGTCTTAATAGGGCGTTTAGTTGCTGGGTGTAGACCCGAAACCGGGTGATCTATCCATGAGCAGGTTGAAGGTTGGGTAACACTAACTGGAGGACCGAACCCACTGTCGTTGAAAAGCCAGGGGATGACTTGTGGATAGGGGTGAAAGGCTAATCAAACTCGGTGATAGCTGGTTCTCCCCGAAAGCTATTTAGGTAGCGCCTCGGACGAATACCATTGGGGGTAGAGCACTGTTTCGGCTAGGGGGTCATCCCGACTTACCAAACCGATGCAAACTCCGAATACCAATGAGTACTATCCGGGAGACAGACTGCGGGTGCTAACGTCCGTAGTCAAGAGGAAAACAATCCAGACCGCCAGCTAAGGCCCCAAAATTATAGTTAAGTGGGAAACGATGTGGGAAGGCATAGACAGCTAGGAGGTTGGCTTAGAAGCAGCCACCCTTTAAAGAAAGCGTAATAGCTCACTAGTCGAGTCGGCCTGCGCGGAAGATGTAACGGGGCTAAAACTATATGCCGAAGCTGCGGATTTGCAATTTATTGCAAGTGGTAGGGGAGCGTTCTGTAAGCCGATGAAGGTGTATTGAGAAGTATGCTGGAGGTATCAGAAGTGCGAATGCTGACGTGAGTAACGACAAAACGGGTGAAAAACCCGTTCGCTGAAAGACCAAGGGTTCCAGTCCAACGTTAATCGGGGCTGGGTGAGTCGACCCCTAAGGCGAGGCCGAGAGGCGTAGTCGATGGGAAATTGGTTAATATTCCAATACTTCTATGTAATGCGATGAGAGGACGGAGAAGGTTAAGTCAGCCTGGCGTTGGTTGTCCAGGTGGAAGGTTGTAGGCATGTATCTTAGGCAAATCCGGGGTACTCTATGCTGAGAACTGATAGCAAGCTGTACTTGTACAGTGAAGTGGCTGATACCATGCTTCCAGGAAAAGTCTCTAAGCTTCAGTTACATAGGAATCGTACCCGAAACCGACACAGGTGGTCAGGTCGAGTAGACCAAAGCGCTTGAGAGAACTCTGCTGAAGGAACTAGGCAAAATGGTACCGTAACTTCGGGAGAAGGTACGCTGCCGACGGTGATAGGATTTACTCCTTGAGCTATTGGCAGCCACAGAAACCAGGCCCCTGCAACTGTTTATTAAAAACATAGCACTCTGCAAACACGAAAGTGGACGTATAGGGTGTGATGCCTGCCCGGTGCTGGAAGGTTAATTGATGGGGTTAGCGTAAGCGAAGCTCTTGATCGAAGCCCCAGTAAACGGCGGCCGTAACTATAACGGTCCTAAGGTAGCGAAATTCCTTGTCGGGTAAGTTCCGACCTGCACGAATGGCATAATGATGGGGGCGCTGTCTCCAGCAGAGGCTCAGTGAAATCGAATTCGCCGTGAAGATGCGGTGTACCCGCGGCTAGACGGAAAGACCCCGTGAACCTTTACTGCAGCTTGACATTGAACTTTGATCTTACTTGTGTAGGATAGGTGGGAGGCTTTGAAACCGAGACGCTAGTTTCGGTGGAGCCAATCTTGAAATACCACCCTGGTAATATTGAGGTTCTAACTCTGTCCCGTAATCCGGGACGAGGACCATGTCTGGTGGGTAGTTTGACTGGGGCGGTCTCCTCCTAAAGAGTAACGGAGGAGTACGAAGGTGCGCTCAGCGTGGTCGGAAATCACGCGTAGAGTATAAAGGCAAAAGCGCGCTTAACTGCGAGACCCACAAGTCGAGCAGGTACGAAAGTAGGTCTTAGTGATCCGGTGGTTCTGTATGGAAGGGCCATCGCTCAACGGATAAAAGGTACTCTGGGGATAACAGGCTGATACCGCCCAAGAGTTCATATCGACGGCGGTGTTTGGCACCTCGATGTCGGCTCATCTCATCCTGGGGCTGAAGCAGGTCCCAAGGGTATGGCTGTTCGCCATTTAAAGAGGTACGCGAGCTGGGTTTAGAACGTCGTGAGACAGTTCGGTCCCTATCTACCGTGGGCGTTGGAAATTTGAGAGGATCTGCTCCTAGTACGAGAGGACCAGAGTGGACGAACCTCTGGTGTACCGGTTGTGACGCCAGTCGCATCGCCGGGTAGCTATGTTCGGAAGGGATAACCGCTGAAAGCATCTAAGCGGGAAGCCTACCTCAAGATAAGATTTCCCTAGGACTTTATGTCCTCTAAAGAGCCGTTGAAGACTACGACGTTGATAGGTTGGATGTGGAAGCATAGTGATATGTGAAGCTGACCAATACTAATTGCTCGTGAGGCTTGACTATACAACACCCAAACAGTTGGTGTTGTGGTTCAAATCACTGCAAATACCTTGATTTAGTTATAAAGCTAAGTAGAATATCCAACTCAAATATACCTGTTAATGCATTCTATTTGGAACGAAGTAAGGCATAGACTGTAAGTACAGTTGAAATAAGACCCGAACAAGTCCATAACAGTTGTGCTGGCGACAATAGCAAGAGTGAACCACCTGATCCCTTCCCGAACTCAGAAGTGAAACCTCTTAGCGCTGATGGTAGTGTGGCGTTTGCCATGTGAGAGTAAGTCATCGCCAGCTCATTATTCAAAAGCCCCCTAACGATTAAGTTAGGGGGCTTTTTTTATTATGCGGTTAGCGAAATATAGAGGAAAGAAGAAGAGATCAGAAACCATATAGTATAAAAAATTTATATTCATGCATGATCATGTGATTCCATATCTTTGTCTGCATTCTGCTCAGTCTGAAAGTTTAGAACGGCTTTCTTAATCTACCCGAATCCTGTTTAAGTCAATGATTCCACAACCCGAATGATTGGCTTGTTTTGATGACATAATTGGTAAGCACATAAAGAGGCATAAATACCAGCTAAATAGCCTTCAACACTTCTCGCGTTACTTGTTACCAAATTATATTTCCCTTTGAGCAAACTAAATAACGTTTCTATTTTGTTGCGCTGCTTTAGATAATATTCATCTTCTTTTGACAATTGAACTGCCTGCATGTTTTTACGATGATATGTAATTAAATCAATATCTTGTTCTTTAAGCCTAGCTTTCAGTTCATGACTAATATAGCTACGATCAGCATAAAGCTTTGCTTTTAATCCTTCTACCAACTGTTTAACCATTTTGATATCCGCTGTATGTCCATTAGATAAAACTGAGTTCGCAATCTCACCTGATTGATTCATCAGTAAATGTAGCTTACAACCAAAGAACCATCCCATTGAGCTTTTACCACGCGTTGCAATTGATGATATGGATTTATGTCGCTGAATACGCTGATTTTTACAGACTGGCAAAGTAGTTGAATCAATCAATAAATACGAACTTTGATCATCTTTCATCACAGCGAAATGCAAGGCATGTAAAGCGAGTTGATGTGTATTCACTAAATGAATCATGCGCTGATAACAGGGTAAACTTTTAAATAAATGGCTTTTGTCTTGTTTCAACGATGAGAAAAATGCTTTGAAGTTATTAAAATGAGAACATTTATACCAAATCGCAATGAAGATGATTTCTGAAATATTCAGTTGAGCGGTTCGAATTCTTAGACAATGGTGACATTCTTTAAGAAATTTCCAGTAAGTGGCTTCAAATTTTAAGAAGAAATCATCAATTACACAAAATAATTCTGTACTATCGAACATAAGGACTAGAGTTGTGAGTTTGGTGTGGTAACTCAACTGATAGCTCTAGTCCTCTTCTATTTCAAGCCTATTTACTATCCATGATTCGGGTTACTTAGGCTATTTAAATACAATCTATTTGTATCTATCTTTCATGTCATGGAATCATGCTAAGAGCATTAGAAATCAGCGTGTTTGCCTAACATCGAAAATATCGCTTAAATAAAAGGCAAATTTAACAAATCCATAAAAGAGCATCTCTCACACTGGGTTGACTGCGCTTTACCTGATGAATATGATCATTTCAAATGCTAAAACCAACGGATATGCAGCTTGTTGAATTTTCAAAGATCCCTCCCCACATCTCAAATTAGAACCAAATCTGTTTTAATTTTAACAACAGCTTTAATATTTACAGGCTGTTCATCGCTCGGTGGTGGTTCTGTTGAAAAGCGTTCAGCAAAATTAGCCAATGGTATTCAAAAGGCATATGCTGTTGAAGCAACTACAGCACAGCGTGTTGCGCCAATGATTGTGCAAAGTGCTGATCGTTATAATGTCGATCCATTGTTAATTGCGGCTGTTATAAGACAAGAGTCTAGTTACCGTAATTATGCTATTTCCCCTGCTGGTGCTATTGGCTTAACACAAGTTATCCCACGCTATTGGCAACAAACTTGCCCTGGCGATTTATTTGAAGAAGTTAATAATATTAATTGTGGCACGTACATTCTCTCCAACTACAACCAAAAAGCAGAAAGTTGGCCCAAAGCTTTGGCTTATTATAATGTCGGTCCAACAGGCTACCATTCAAGCTGGAAGATGAAACGCCAAGGAAAAAAATATGCTAAACAAGTGAAAGAGCATCAAAAAAGCCTAAAAGGAGCCTTATAAGTTTTTCAAACATTGATCTTTGAATTGAGACACATGGAGATTCATTAACTTTTGAATAATCCTTTTAGATCATGCATGAATATAAATTTTTTATACTATATGGTTTCTGATCTCTTCTTCTTTCCTCTATATTTCGCTAACCACATAATAAAAAAAGCCCCCTAACTTAATCGTTAGGGGGCTTTTGAATAATGAGCTGGCGATGACTTACTCTCACATGGCAAACGCCACACTACCATCAGCGCTAAGAGGTTTCACTTCTGAGTTCGGG
>NZ_NEFZ01000004.1 GCF_002135205.1 Acinetobacter sp. ANC 4204
AAAAGGCAGTAATTTAAATGCCTATACGGATGAATATATCTCAGAAATCACTCAACGTTTGAATCATCGCCCAAGAAAAAGACTCAGCTTTAAAAGTCCGAGTCAGGTATTATGGCAACAACATGGTGTTGCACTTCAAATGCTAATCTAAGTATCTAAAAATAATTAATATCAACCACATAAAACTCAAAACCACACTTTAACAATTTATCGCCGAAATGCCTTTGACTTTGAGTTGTTTAATATTTTTGTAATATTTCTTTAATATTAATGACTTATTTGTAATCAATAATGAGCGCCAAGAGACAGAAGTCTGATGGATAAAAAGACGACTGAATAACCTTTTATAGACGAATCAACAAAAAGTCTTTCTTGGAGCTACACATGAAAAAAACACTTTGCGCATTAGCAGTTGGGGCAACATTACTTACACCAGCTTTAACAATGGCTGCTGACGTAAAAATTTATGGCCGTGCGCATGTTTCTTTAGACTATCTTGATGATGGTGCTGACTACAACGAAGTTGGTATTTCTTCAAACTCTTCACGTCTAGGTTTCAAAGCTGAGCAAGAACTTGAAAACGGCATGACTGTATTCGGTCAAATTGAACAAGAAATTAACTTTGCGAGCGGTTCAGCAAATAGTGATCTTGAATTTGCAACACGTGATACTTTCGTTGGCTTAAAAGGTAACTTCGGTCAAGCACGTGTAGGTCGATTTGACAGCCCATTCAAAGCAGCACGTGGTCCAGTTAACTTCTTCGGCGACATGGTTGGTGATGTACGAAACGTAACACGTGTAGGCAACTTGAAGTTTGATGAGCGTAATGCAAATACCATCGAATATAAGTCACCTAAATTTGGCAATGGTTTTAATGTATTAGGTGCTCTTTCACTTCACGAAGCGAATAGCCCAGATGCTACAAAAAATGGCTCTAAAGACAAAGATAAAGCATACGACTTAGCTTTAACTTATAAAGAAGGCAACGTAGACTTCGCTGCTGCATACGAACACTATGAAGAAGAAGCAACAAGTGGCGAACGTGATGGTTTCCGTATTGCTGGCGCATATAAAATCACACCTGATTTTAACTTAGGTGGTATGTACCAATTTCTTCAACATGACAACTCTGATGCAAACCCTGACACGCAAGTATTCGGTGTAGCTGGTGAATATAAATTTGCACCAAAAACTTTAGTCCGTGGCGAAGTATTCTACCGTGATGTTGATGCTGATGATGCAAACTCAACATTACTCGCTGTTGGCCTTGAGCACCGTCTAGACAAAGCAGTACGCGTCTACGGCAACTTAGCAACTGTAATCAATGATGACAAGTCGAACTTAACACCATGGAAAGAAGGTCGCACAAACAGCGTAAGTGGTGTCGCAGGTGAAAATAGCCTTGGACTTTCTCTCGGTATGCGTTACGACTTCTAAGTTAAGCAGTCCAAAAAATTAAAAAAAACACGCTTCGGCGTGTTTTTTATCTGACAAGTTTGAATCTAGAAAAGGTTATTGCTGCATTAGAATTCATACTGATCAATCTAGAAATGACCTCATTTTCTTAGTTTTTGACTATTCACAACAGTAAGTAGAGTCTTACTATTTTAAATCAAATCTTCTAGACTCATTTTATTCCTTACGCAGTTTTTCTTATTTGCTAAATGCAATAAAGCAGGCTTGTCATTCGCATACCCTAGTTTACTGTGTCAGCGACTACAAAATTCATTAAGGGAATTAACATCGCCTTTAGACAAACAGTTGTGAATCATGTTTTTAAGTACCAGACACCTTGATGAATTTAAAAATCAAAAATACCAGTCAACTTCTTAGCTGACTGGTATTCAATACAGAGTTATTGTTCATGTAAAGCTTAACGTTTCAAGAAACCTGAAACCAAATTTAAAACTTGCTGAATATCTGCATTGGCCTCTTGTGGATTAGTTTGTCCTGCCTGAGGGGTTAAAGAATCAATGATCTGCGGTAAAACTTGTGAAATAGCACTATATACATCTTGTTTAGGCGCATTGACTTGTTGTGCAACCTGTTCTACATCAGCATCATCAAACAGGTTCTGTACCTGTTCTGGATTTACGCTGGCATTTTCTCCTGAGCCAGTCGATACCCAATCATCCACTTGACTGCTTAAGCCTTGCCCTTTGAGCTTATCCAAAGCCGCTTGTAAACCACCTTGCTGTTGAATCCACCCCAAAATCAAAGGCAATACAGCGATCAATAAACTTTTTCCACCACCTGAAAACCCAGAGTTCTGAGCATTTGACGTTTGTTGTGACTGCGCACCAGTTAAACCACCCAACACCGAACCTAAAATATCACCCAAACCACCCTGTGATGATTGCCCTGATGTATTTGTTCCAAGTTGTCCCAATACAGAGCCCAAAATTCCACCCAAACCGCCTTGTTGGTTTGACTGTTGCTGCCCTCCCATAGCCTGCTTAGCCAAGATTTCTATAATATTATTAAGGTTCGTCATCGTTTTATCCTTTGTAAGTTTTAAAACAGCATACGATGTTTAAATGGAGCCTACACGGATAAATTGTTAATTTTTGCTATGACTCAAGTCATATACGTCCTACTACCAACGAAATTTGTTCCAGTTTTCAGGGTTCGCCCAAAATTTTGAATTAAACCAATCTGGCACATGCTTATAAGTTAAAATATTAAACTGCCATAACGCAAAGTCTTGTTCGTGAGTTGTTTTATCTATGAGTTGAGTAAAGCCCAAAGCACGTAACAGTTGCTCATCTTGTAACTGACTGACCACCACAATCCGCTTTGCCATCAAATCTCTTAAACGCACCAATACTTGTGATTTTTGTTGCTCATTCACATTTTGCATTTCAATTGTATCCAAAAGCACGAAACCCAAGTCATAGCGCTGTGTAAAAGGCAGACTTAAAAAATCAGATACGCTAAAATATTGCCATTGAATAGATTGATGATGATCTGGGCTAAGATTTTGCCCAATGCATAATGCAGTTGAAATAGGCTGTTCTTGAGATAAATCGTCTAGCATAGAAGTAATGACGTTCAGTTCAGCCATAACCGCATCCTTAATATTAAGTGAGTAATTCTGTATGGAACTTCAAGGCATTTGCCATAAAATGCATGCAGGTCTTAAGGACCTTAGTGTAACTGATCAACATACACACAAGGCAAATGTTGAATATAAATTTATTTTAGATCGTTCAGAAGTTGACCTTCCTTTTAACTTAGGTCAAGAAATCGAAATCGAATGGACTGGTAAAATCTTCTGTGTCTCGTGCGGTGCTAAAACGTCTAAATCTTTTTCACAAGGTCATTGCTTCAAGTGTTTCAAAACTAAGGCCTCTTGTGACATGTGTATCATGAAGCCAGAAACCTGCCATTATCATTTAGGGACTTGTCGCGAAGATAGCTTTGCCCATGAAGTATGTTTTCAACCACATATCGTCTATTTGGCGAACTCAAGCGCACTAAAAGTTGGTATTACCCGGATTAGCCAAATGCCAACCCGTTGGCTTGATCAAGGAGCCACTCAAGCACTACCCATTATGAAAGTAGGCTCACGTCGCCTTTCAGGTCAGCTCGAAATCATGTTTGGAACGCAGGTTGCAGACAAAACCGATTGGCGTAAATTACTCAAGGGTGAAGCTGACCCATTAAACTTGATTGAAGTCCGTGAACAATTGCTCGAAGAGTTTTCACCTAAAATCCAAACCATTCGAGATGAATTTAGTCAGAATCTTGAGTTCAATGAAACGGTCGAAATTTTGGAAACCGAATTACCACGTGAATTTGTTTATCCAGTTGAGCAATATCCAGAGAAAATCAAATCTCACAACCTAGATAAAACTCCAGCCATTCGTGGCAAATTGCAAGGCATCAAAGGTCAGTACCTAATTTTGGATACTGGCGTAATTAACATACGTAAATATTCAGGCTATGAGCTCAAAATCCGTGCTTAAGCGTACTTCTCCCTAAGGCGAATTACTTCCCTTTAGATATAAAAAAACCTGCACGAATGCAGGTTTTTTTATTCGATATGATTATTTAATCTTTGCATGTGCTTTTAAGTATTGCACATAATCTTCTGACTCTTGCTGACCGCGAAGCTGTTGATATAGCTTAGAAAGCTCTGCCAACTGTTCATCCGTCAACGCATTAGACGTCGTCTTGTTTACATTTGATACTGCGACTACGACCATTTCAGTCGGCAATAATGCTGTTGTTACAGACCATTGCCCAGCTTTTGGCGTCGCCTGGCTAAATGCCGCACGCTCAACTACACGAGGAAGACCTTGCGAACGAATAAACACTTGCGGCGCAGTAAACGTTAAACCACTCTTCGCAACAACTGATGCCGCTGGTTGAGTTTTAAAGTCTTTTAAACTTTGCGCAATCTTCGCTTTCGCCGCTTCATACGCTTTTTGTTGAACTAATTTTGCTTTCACGCGTGGAGTTGCTTCTTGAAGCGTTTGCACACCTGCCGCATGGTAATCACGTACTTTGACCCAGACAACATCACCATTTGTAAGTTGAATACTACTGGTCGCGTTACGGTCACCGTTTTTAACGTCATCGTTAAACAGTTTCACTTTTACTGCTGCATTGCTTAATACAGGATGCTGTGTAGAAAGCGTCATACCTTTGACAGTTTGAACTTGTACGCCTTTCACTTCTTGTGAAACCACATCCAAAGCATCAGAATCTACAACTTGCTCATTTAAACTATTTACAGTGTCTGAAAACGCATTGGCTGTTTTACTTTTTTGAACTTCAGCAGTAAGTCGTGCTTTTTCAGTTTCAAAAGATGGCAACTTCACAGCAGGTGTGTCAGTTTCAATGACATGATAACCAAATTCAGTTTTAACAGGTGCAGACACTTGACCGGATTTAAGTGATGTTACAGCTTGATCAAAAGCATCACCAAATGTACCTTTGTTATAGACTGCCAGTACGCCACCATTAGACTTAGATGCTGTATCTTCAGAGTATTGAGCCGCTGCGGCTGCAAAGCTTGTGCCTGCTTTAATTTTTGCAACAACTTCTTCTGCACGCTTCTTCGCTTCAGCATCTGTACGCGTATCTACAGTAATTAAGATATGTTTCACCAAAGGTGCAACATTTTGCTTCTGTGCTTCAACAAACTGAGTATAAGCTTGTTGTAACTCAGTATCAGTGACTGGTGATGTCGTAGCAGGAACATTTGCAGGTGTTAACAACACATACTCTACATCTACACTTGCTACTTGTTTAAATGCTGATGGATGTTGCTTGTAGTAGTTAGCAATTTCTTGAGCTGAAACACTGATGTTCTTTTTGTATTCATCAAGATTTACATTGGCAAACTGTACGGTACGCTGTTCTGTTTGCAAATTCGCAATCTGCTGAATATCTAATTTACTCACCAAAGCATAATCAGCAAAAGTAGAACGCATCATTTTTAATGCATGATCTTGGCGCAGATTTGCAACCAAAGCATCACTACTCATTCCAACAGATTGTAAATAGCTAGAATACCGTGTTTCAGAAAATTTTCCATTTTCTTGAAAACTTGGTTGCTGAGCGATCATCTGTTCAATTTGAGTATCACTAAGTGAAATGCCTAGCTTTTCCGCCTGTTGCAACAACAAGGTATTAGAGATCAGTTGATCCATTGCTTTATCTTTGATAAAGCTTTGATTCAATAAAGTTTCATCACCATTGGCATAAGCCAAGAACTGTTCTTTAAAAGACGCTGTTAGTGTTTCTAGTTCCTTTTCAGAAATATCTTGACCATTGACTGATTTTACAGCGTCTTTTGATCCGCTACTAAAATATCCTTCAATACCTACAAGTGCTAAAGGGGTCAAAAACAAAATGAGTAAGGCTTTGCCCAACCAACCCTTAATAACTTTACGAAAAGATTCCATAAGTATTCCAATATTTTATTTGCACGAGATTTTAACTGAAAAGTAGCAATGAATGAATGTGTTATCGTCACATTTTCTAATGTTTAATAAAAAACGCGCCGAAATGGCGCGTTTAGGATTTATTTAAAAGATTATGCAACAGAATCTTTTAAACCTTTTCCTGCTTTAAAGCTTGGTACTTTGCTTGCTTTAATTTCTAAAGTAGCACCAGTTTGTGGGTTACGGCCAGTACGTGCAGCACGTTCTTTCACATTGAAAGTACCAAAACCAACAAGTGTAACTGTATCACCAGACTTAAGCGCTTCAGTGATTGAAGCAATTGTAGCGTCTAAGGCCTTACCAGCATCAGTCTTAGACAAACCCCCTTTTTCTGCAATTGCATCAATTAATTCTGATTTATTCATGTGGATCGCGTCCTCTTAATATCGTTTATTTAAGGTCCAAGAGTTTAGTATAAATTACCGTAACGCCTTTATAGCAATGCTTTAGGTGAAAACGCAATACTCTGTATAGGCTTTTTTGGAAAATAAATCACAAAAAAACCTTGAAATTGCTACAAAAGCACAACCAGATCACTTTTTATTCACTTTTTCGTTTAACTTCTTATTTTCTTCAATCAAAACATCTATTTTTTCGTTAAGCTGAAGAATTAAGTTTTCCAAGTACTGGATATCTTTGACCGTAACTAAACCAATACGGTTCAAAGAATGATTTACACTCCGGTCTACGATCTTCTCAACCTTATCTTTAGTATCCGTAACCGATTCACGCGCCTTTTCAGATACTTTTTCAACTGTTTGATCTGCAATTTCAGTGGTTTTTGATTCTAGCTCCTCGCCTACTTGGACGAGTGAGTCAAACAATTTATTGCCTTCCTCTTCCGCACGTGAGAAAGCACCTAAACCAGCCAACCAAATTTGCTTAGTGTACTTTCTAAAATCTAAACTACTTTTACGGTGAAAATGATGCTTAGTTCTTGTTTTTTTTAATGTTTCATCTTCTTGCAAAATATCATCCAACGCTCTATCTGCTTTTTCCATTAGCACCATCTCCTGCATGATTTATGTGCAAAAACTTCCAAAAAATCTTATAGATTGCACTATACTAGCAAATATTGGACTTGATCGTTTTGCAAAACTGTTCTACAAAGCATCTTTATTACATTTTTTATTTTAAGTCTGAAGTTTTTGCGAGCAGGATGCTCATTTCAGGTCAGGATTTAGGTTACTACTTATGAGTGATTCTCAAAAAGAACACAATCAAACACATATGCTACTCACTATGCTAATGATTGTTCTTGAGACGATCTTTTCTCTTATTTTAAAACATGACCGTGTGGTTGCTCTACATTCAAAAAAGTTTGTTGAGCAAAATATTGCGATTAAAATTAACAGCTATTTACCTTACTTCGACATCTATATTACCTTTAGTGAACAAGGTATTTTATTTGATGCGAAAGCACCTGAAAAACCTGTCGATCTCGATGTGCGCACTACCCTAATGGATTTAATTAAAATTTTCGTTTTTGGAAATCGTCGCAGTATTAAAACCATGCGTATTGATGGCGACATCATACTCAAAGATGAGTTCAGAGATTTAATTTTACACTTTAGTGCTCCTAAAGTTTTAGCCGACTGGAAAAACTGGTTAACTGAACCAACTGATCCACAAAATGTGGTTGCATCAAAAAAACGTATTGCGCCACTTTTAGAAAAAATTGATGATCAACGCTCTAAAATCAACACCCTACAAGTTGAAGTGAAACAATACAAAAACCGTATTCGTCGCATGGAGCAACGCCAAAAACGTATAAATGTCACATTTTTACTGTTTTCTATACTTTTGATTAGCTTATTGGTATATAATATTTGGCTTGCATAACTACATAATATTTCAAGCAAATTAAATACGCATAATCATTATTAAAAAAACTTGACTATTTTAGTCAGGATTCTTAAAATCGGCACATCTAGTCTAATCATGTGTATCGAATCATGCGCTTAACAACTCGCGGACGCTACGCAGTGACTGCTCTACTTGATTTAGCTTTGCAGCCAACTGAACAAACGATCACGCTTGCTGAAATTGCAGCTCGTCAAACTATCTCTGTTGCTTATCTTGAGCAGTTATTTGCGAAATTAAAGCGCCACGGCTTAGTTTCTAGCATTCGTGGTGCCAATGGTGGCTACCATTTAGCTCGTCGCGCTGATGAAATTACAGTATTAGCAGTTATTGAAGCTGTAAACGAAACAGTTGATGCCACTCGCTGTGACCATAAAGGCAACTGCCAAAATGGTGCAATGTGCTTAACTCACGATTTATGGCAAGAACTCTCCCATCACATTGCCGACTATCTCGCTAAAATCACTCTTGCTGACCTTGTAGCACGTGACAACGTCCAAAAAGTTGCCATTCGCCAAAACACAGCACCTTCAGATTCAGCCCTTTTATCGGTAACAGGTATTTGACATGAAACGTCCAATTTATCTTGATTATGCAGCAACAACCCCTGTAGACCCTCAAGTCGCTGAACGCATGATGGAATGTCTGACATTTGACGGCACATTTGGCAACCCAGCATCTCGCTCGCATGCTTACGGTTGGCAGGCAGAAGAAAAAGTAGAATATGCACGTGAACAAGTTGCGAACTTGATCAAAGCAGATCCACGCGAAATCGTTTGGACTTCTGGTGCTACTGAATCTGATAACCTTGCACTTAAAGGCGTAGCACAATTCTATGCGTCTAAAGGCAAGCACATTATTACCAGTAAAATTGAACACAAAGCTATTTTAGATACTTGCCGTGAGCTTGAGTCTGAAGGTTTTGAAATCACTTACCTTGAGCCACTACCAAACACGGGTTTAATTACCCCTGAAATGGTTGAAGCAGCTATTCGTCCAGATACCATTCTTGTTTCCCTAATGATGGTGAACAACGAAATTGGTACTGTGACTGATGTTGCAGCAATTGGTGAAATCACTCGTGCACACAAGATCTTCTTCCATGTCGATGCAGCTCAAGCCGCAGGTAAAGTTGAAATTGACCTTTCAACTATGAAAGTAGACCTAATGAGCTTCTCTGCTCACAAAATTTATGGCCCTAAAGGTATTGGCGCACTCTATGTACGTCGTACTCCACGCGTTCGCTTAAAAGCACAAATGCATGGTGGCGGTCATGAACGCGGTATGCGTTCTGGTACACTTGCAACACACCAAATCGTTGGTATGGGTGAAGCATTTGAACTTGCAGGTAAGAACTTAGCTTCTGAACAAGCACGCATTCGCGTACTTCGTGACAAGCTTTGGAACGGCTTACAAGACTTAGAACAAATTTTCTTAAACGGCCATCCAACACAAAACGTTGCAAACTACTTAAATGTCAGTTTCAACTTTGTTGAGGGTGAATCGTTAATGATGTCATTGAAAGACGCTGCTGTATCTTCTGGTTCAGCATGTACTTCAGCAACATTAGAACCTTCTTATGTATTACGTGCATTAGGTTTGTCCGACGAACTTGCGCACAGCTCAATTCGTTTCAGTTTTGGTAAATACACCACTGAAGCAGACATTGACCACGTACTTACAGTAACACGCTCTGCGGTTGAGAAACTCCGGGAACTTTCTCCACTTTGGGACATGTACAAAGAAGGTATCGACCTTTCTACAGTTGAGTGGGCTGAACACTAATTTTATCCTTTGAAGTCATTCACATACTGGATGACTTCATTGAAAAATCAAGTTTTAACCCCATATTAAATATTAACGCTGACCCCGAGGTTTGGAGACGCATCATGGCTTATAGCGAAAAAGTAATTGATCATTACGAAAACCCTCGTAATGTTGGTGTATTAGATAAAAATGCGGAAAACGTTGGTACCGGTATGGTCGGTGCACCTGCATGTGGTGACGTAATGCGCTTACAGATCCAAGTGGATGACAACGGTGTGATTGAAGAAGCACGTTTCAAAACTTATGGATGTGGTTCTGCTATTGCATCAAGCTCTTTAGTGACTGAATGGCTAAAAGGCAAAACCTTAGATGAAGCTCAAGCGATCAAAAATATTGATATCGCAACTGAGCTTGCTCTTCCTCCAGTAAAAGTACACTGCTCTGTGCTGGCTGAAGACGCGATTAAAGCAGCGGTTGAAGACTACCGCAGCAAAAAATCTAAAGCTTAATTGCTTTGCATTTTAAAGAACGATTAACGGAGTTTTCATGATCCATTTAACTGAAAATGCTGCAACTCATATCAGCAATTATTTAAAGAATCGCGGTAAGGGTGAAGGTATTCGCGTTGGCGTGAAAACTTCAGGCTGTTCTGGTTTAGCTTATGTGCTCGAATTTGTTGATTCAATTGATGCACATGACACCACTTTTGAGCAGTTTGGGGTAAAGGTTTTTGTCGATCCCAAAAGCTTGGTTTATCTCGATGGTATGGAGATGGACTATGTGAAAAACGGTTTAAACGAAGGCTTTGAGTTTAATAACCCAAACAAAAAAGGTGAATGTGGTTGTGGTGAATCTTTCACTGTATAAATCAAACCACAGGTTTGCCTTTTAGACATTAAAACAGTGTGTATTGCACTGTTTTAATTGCATTTACATAGCGTGTTTTTGCTTTTGCAAGCACTCCAAATTTAGCGCGGAACCCCCTTTCTATGAATCATTTTGAGTTGTTTAACCTCCCAGTAGCACTCGATATTGATTTAGCAGCCTTAAAAGCAGAGTTTTTAAAGTTGCAGCAACAATATCACCCAGATAAAGCTCTCGATAAAGATCAAGCCCTGATTAAATCAAGCGAGATCAATCAAGCATTTAAAGTTTTATCTCAGGTCGATAGCCGCGCAGGATATTTATTAGGTTTAAAAAAACAAGACTACCATCTTGATCAATCCATCAACGACTTTGAATTTCTTCAATCCGCATTAGAGATTCGCGAACAACTCGATGAAGCACGTTCAGCAGATGAATTACAATCGCTCAAAATTGACGTTCAACAATGGATTGACGGTTTAGTTCGTGAATTCAAAATTGATTTTGAAGCTGAAGATTGGGCCGAAGCACGTGATGATGTCCGCAAACTTCGTTTCTTTGTCAAAGTCATGCATGATATAGACAAAGCTGAAGATCGTTTTGAAGATGACGATAACTTTGATTTAGATGATGAATTTTAACCTATTTTTAATTTTTGACGCTCAAAGGATGTAACTCATGGCTCTCTTGCAAATTGCAGAACCTGGACAATCAAGTGCGCCACATGAACACCGTATTGCCATTGGTATCGACTTAGGTACAACTCACTCTCTTGTTGCCACTGTCCTTTCAGGCAAAGCCAAAGTTTTACACGACGAACAAGGTCGTGTCTTGCTTCCTTCGATCGCACATTATGGTACAAACCAAATTCAGTATGGCGATGAAGCAAAACCCTTTTTGACTTCCGATCCTAAAAATACCATTGTTTCGGTCAAACGTTTTATGGGCCGTTCTAAAGCCGACATTAAGTTTCAACACCCATACACTTTAGTGGGTGAAGATAATCAAATGCCCGCTTTTGAAACATCACAGGGCCGCAAAACCCCTGTCGAAGTGTCCGCTGAAATTTTAAAGCAATTGAAAGATCGTGCTGAAGCAAGCTTAAAAAATGAAGTCAATGGTGCAGTGATTACCGTTCCTGCATACTTCGATGAAGCTCAGCGTCAAGCAACACGTGATGCCGCACAACTTGCAGGTTTAAACGTATTGCGTCTTTTAAATGAGCCTACCGCTGCTGCAGTTGCGTATGGTCTCGACCAAGACACCAATCTTGCACATGATCATAACTATGTAATTTATGACTTAGGTGGCGGTACGTTTGATGTTTCCATTCTACGCTTTTCACAAGGCGTGTTTGAGGTCTTAGCAACAGGTGGCCATACCGCATTAGGTGGTGATGATCTTGATCGTTTAATCGTAAAATGGGCGAAAAAAGAACTCAACATTGAGCAGTTCGACGATACTGAATATGCACATGTTTTGGTTGCTGCGCGTAAAGCCAAAGAAGCTTTAACAAACGCAGAAAGCGTACATTTGCAGGTGCTAGAGCATAGCCTGACTCTTGATCGCACGACATTTGAAAGCATTATCAAAGTTGCTTTAGATAAGACGATTAGCGTGTGCAAACGCGTGCTCCGCGATGCCAAGCTTGAACTTAGCGACATTCAAAACGTAGTCTTGGTTGGTGGTTCAACACGTTCTTACGCTGTACAAAATGCTGTTCGTGAAGTGTTTGCTCAAGAACCATTGTGTACGATCAATCCAGATGAAGTTGTCGCAATTGGTGCATCAATTACTGCTAACCAGTTGATTGGCAATACAGCAGATGGGGCATTACTACTTGATGTCACCCCACTATCTCTCGGTCTTGAAACCATGGGGGGCTTGGTTGAGCGTCTTATTTCACGCAATACAGCCATTCCCGTTGCACGTCGCCAAGAGTTCACGACTTACCAAGATGGTCAGACTGCGATGCTGATCCACGTGGTTCAAGGCGAACGTGATTTGGTTGAACATTGTCGCAGCTTAGGTCGCTTCGTTCTTCGTGGTATTCCACCTATGACTGCAGGTCAAGCACGTATTGAAGTGACCTTCCAAGTAGATGCCGATGGCTTACTGACGGTTTCAGCTAAAGAAACAACCTCTGGCGTACATGCACAAATTGACATTAAGCCATCATATGGTTTGGCTGATAGCGATATGGAACGCTTACTGCTTGATGGTTACAAGTTTGCTGAAGAAGATAAAAATCTTCGCCACTTACAAGAAACCAAAGTCGAAGCCAAACGTGAACTTGAAGCTTTAGAACAAGCACTAAAAGTAGATGCACACCTACTCACAAGTGAGCAGCAAGTTGCATTAAATGCAGCCAAAATTTCACTAGAGGCAACGCTTGAAACAACAGAAATCAAGGCCATTGAATCTGCTGTTGAACAGCTTAAAATACACAGTGATGCTTTTGCAGCAGCACGCATGAATCAGCATATCGATGCTGCGCTGAAAGGCACAAAACTCGACGACTGGTCAAACTCAAACTAATTTATAGGTAAAGACTATGCCACGTATTAAAGTTCTTCCACATGCGCAAATCTGCCCAGAAGGTGCTGAGTTTGAAGTCGAGCAAAATGCAAATCTTTGTGAAAGCTTACTCAAAAATGGAATCAAAATTGAACACGCATGTGATATGTCTGCTGCATGTACAACGTGTCATGTGGTGGTGCGAAAAGGTTTTGACAGCTTAGAAGAAATGAATGATATTGAAGCTGATTTACTAGATCGTGCTTGGGGCTTAGAGCCTGATTCTCGCTTATCTTGCCAAGTGAAGTTAGTAGATGAAGACTTAGAAGTTGAAATCCCGAAATACACCATTAACCATGCGTCTGAAAATCACTGATTTTGCAAACATTAAAAAAGCCACTCATTTGTAGTGGCTTTTTTAATGTCTCTTGTTTTTACAAGCATATCATCATTAATGGTATTCGTTTCTTTTAACGGTTTCAACGACCTCATCTTCAAGATTTAATTTCACAATACCTTGAGAATTCGTCATTTTTTGCTGCGTTTGAATACGTTGAATCATTTTTTCTAAAACTTGAATCAACTGCGGGTATTCAAAATTCTGCACCTCATCCAAATTCAGCAGTAAATGAAATCCCTTATATTCATAATCAAACCAGCGTTGGTAGTCTGATTTCTGAGATGTATATTTTTCAACGACTTGCCAAGTCTTCACAGCCCCTTTTATCCCTTTAAGGAAAATTGGTGCTTTCGGTGCACAAAGATAGTCATTTTTCACCAAATTATGCGTATCATCTGAAATTAAGATTTCATCGACTTGAGCTGCACTCTGTAAACGCGCTGCAAGGTTTGCATCACGCCCAACAATGGTATAAGCCATCCGATGTGATGCACCATAGTTTCCAACGTGACAATAACCCGTAGAAATACCCATACGAATGTGCAAAGGCGGATAACCCATTTTCACCCAACGCTCACGCAAAATTTTCATTTGCTGGCGCATTGCCATTGCCATTTCTAAGCAATTCTGCGCATCCCGCTCTACACCCTCAGAATTCGGATCCCCAAAAAAGACTAAAATGGCATCCCCCATGAATTTATCAACAGTACCCTCGTATTGCTTCGCAATCTCGGTCATGTGTCTTAAATAGTCATTAAGCAGGAATGCCAAATCATCAGGAATTAAGCTTTCAGACAACTCTGTAAAACCTTGAATATCTGAAAAGAAAACCGTGAGTTTTTTACGTTTATATTCAATTTTCGCTTCAGACTCACCTTTCATAATTGACTGCCACAGTTGCACTGGAGCATAGCGGCTCAACTGATTCGCAAATTCCATGTAGCGATTCATTTGATCGTAATAATGATTCTTGCGGCGATATATATCCTGCATTTGGTTGCGCTGATAATAACTACCCACACCAAAATAAGTAATCAGACACAAAAAACCCAATACGGTCAGCTCGGTACTGGTCGCTTCAAAATATTCACCAAAACCAAAGATAAAGATCAGAGATAAATAAAAAACAACAACACCAATCAGACTCGCCAAAGAAATCATGAGAAATGAAACTTTGTTGCTAATGGCGGTATAAAGCAGTGCAAAAATAGACAAAAAAGTGAGTACGATATTCAGATGAATTGCTGCCAAAATAATTGAAGTGACAACAATATCAATCACAAACATCACACTACGTCGCACATTAGTGTTGAAGCGATAGCCTAACCACCGTGAAAAAGGTGGTGCAAACAATAATACAACCAATAACAATAATGGGACATAAATTTGATAATGCGTATCCGCCATCGTGTAGTGATAAACGATAGTCAATAGCGACAACATGCTATACCCCATCACTCGATGGAAGTATTCAAATTGTTTGGGTTCTTTAGATATCCAATCGTCTAATGGCACTGATTGTTCCCCATGATGCGCACGATCAAATCATCCCTGATTTGATTTCCACGTGAATTAGTCCATACGCCAATCAAACGGCATATCACCTTGTCCACGTAATGCAAGCATTAAAGTCTGACGCATATGTGCAAGGACTTCATTGCTATAAGGAACAGCTGGAGTACCCCAAACTGGTTTTGGCCATGCAACATCGTTTTGATAACGAACCACATGGTGGAAATGAAGCTGTGGCACCATGTTACCCAAAGCAGCAACATTCATTTTATCAGCTCGGAATACGCGAGCTAATTGGCTTGACAACCAACTTGACTCACGTAAAAACTGTTCTTGGTCGGCTTGGCTGAGTTCATATAACTCAGTGATACCTGGCACGCGTGGAATTAAAATTAGCCACGGAAATTGCATATCATTCATTAAGCGACATGTTGAAAGTGGAAAGTCGCCTACAAAAAACGTATCTTGAGCAAGTTGTGGATGCAAACTAAACATATCTTTATAAATGATGCAAATTAGAATAATGGCTAATACTATCACATCCAATCGGAGGTGAATATTATAAGCAATGTGTTTCAATACAAATAAAATACGTTTTACTTTGAACTACATCACATTTATCACTTTAATAAATTTCATCAAAAAATCAAGTATTTCTTTTTGTCGTGCAAACACCTACGAAATACCTGATATCTGTATGAAATAACAGCAAATTAGAGCTACTAATTAATGCAATTCTTTAAGTAAATTTGCTAATAAGTCATTGATAAACTGAATTCGCTTTTCATACTCTTCCAACATCACCATAACCTTTAAGCGCTGACCGCCCTCCATTCTAAAAAAGGTCGGGTGTTTTTGCATCATTTGAATAATACTGATGGCCTGTACGGGTGTATCAGGTGAGAATTCAATAGCTCCTCCATTGCCCGAAATATCGACTTTCGTGATCCCTAATGTTTCAGCTTTTAGGCGAATCTGATGAACAGCAAAGAGTTGCTTCACAGGCTGTGGCGGTATACCAAAACGATCAATCAGCTCCATGCGAATATTATCAAGCTTTTCCTGACGATCTGTATTACTAATCCGCTTATAGAACAATAAACGCTGATGCACATCTCCCAAATATTCATCTGGAATCAAGGCTGGCATATGTAAATTGATTTCTGCGGTCAGTGATAGTGGCGCATCGAAATTTGGCGTTTTCCCTTTTTGAATAGCTTTAGTCGCCTTCTCAAGCATTTCCATATACAAGCTATAACCAATGGCTTGCATTGATCCACTTTGTTGCTCACCGAGTAACTCACCAGCCCCACGAATTTCTAAATCTTCCGTCGCCAACATGAAACCTGCTCCAAGGGTTGAGGCCCGCTGAATGGCATCTAAACGCTTTTCAGCATCGCCTTTCAACCCTTTAATGGATGGCACCAGTAAATATGCATAGGCTTGATGGTGCGAGCGCCCAACACGTCCACGCAGTTGATGCAACTGTGCAAGCCCCAGTTTATCAGCACGTTCAATCAAGATAGTATTGGCATTTGGGACATCAATCCCTGTTTCAATAATGGTTGAGCAAACCAATACATTATATTCTTTATGATAGAACTGCTGCATGACTTGCTCTAACTCGCGTTCGCGCATTTGCCCATGTGCAACAGCAACACGTGCTTCAGGAACCAATTCTCGGAGACTTTCAGCCGCGCGCTCAATGGTTTCTACTTCATTGTGCAAGAAGTAAACCTGCCCACCACGCAGTAATTCACGCAAGATAGCTTCTTTGACGGCATCACCCGTATGCTCTTGTACAAAGGTTTTGACCGCTAAACGTCGTGCAGGCGGCGTTGCAATAATTGAAAGATCTCGCATACCACTAAACGCCATGTTTAAAGTACGCGGAATTGGTGTTGCGGTAAGGGTTAACATATCCACATCAGCACGCATCGCCTTGATCCGTTCTTTATCACGCACCCCAAACCGATGCTCTTCATCCACAATCATAAGACCTAAATCTTTAAACTGGACGCTTTCTTGCAAGATTTTATGCGTACCAATCACAATATCAACTTTGCCTTCTGCCAGATCTTCGATCGTTTTAGTATGGCTCTTACTACTACCAAAACGAGATAAAACTTCTATACGAATAGGCCAATCCGCAAAACGGTCTTTAAACGACTCATAATGCTGTTGAGCCAACAAAGTTGTTGGAACCAAAACCGCAACTTGCTTATTGTTTTGTACTGCTAAAAAAGCAGCCCGCATTGCCACTTCAGTTTTACCAAAGCCTACATCACCACAGACCAAACGATCCATTGGTTTCGTCTGTTGCATGTCATACAAAGTCGCCTCAATCGCATTAGCCTGATCTAGCGTTTCTTCATAGGCAAAGCCACTGGAAAACTGCATATATTGGCCATGCTCTAGCTCAAAGCCAAAACCAGGTTTGGCTTGACGACGTGCTTGAATATGTAACAATTCTGCCGCCACATCATGAATTTGCTCGAGTGCTTTACGCTTCGCTTTGCTCCAAGCATCTGTACCCAACTTATGTAAGGGTGCCAAGTCTGGGTCACCACCACTATAGCGACTAATCAAATGCAGATTAGTCACAGGAACATAAACTTTGGCAGCATCGGCATAGTCAAGCTGCAAGAACTCATAGTCCTGATCATCAATACTTAAAGTGACTAAACCTGCATAACGTCCTACACCATAGTCAATATGTACAACTGGCGCACCCATGCTCAACTCAGTCAAACTGCGAATGAGAAACTCTTCAGAAACCTCTTGTTGACGCTTACGCCGACGTTGCACCACACGGTGTTCATACAACTGGTTTTCTGAGATAACACTCAGCGTATTTTTTAAGACCAAACCACGTTCTAATGGTGCATTGGTAATGGCAATAGCATGTAAAGACTTTTGAAACTCAGCAAAATTTTCGACATTAGGAATTTCTCCCAATGTTGCGCGCAATGCATCTTTTAAAGTTTCACGACGTCCCGCGCTTTCAGCAACCAGTAATACGGGATGATTTGCTGTATCAATATACTGTTTCACCGCATGAAAAGGTTTTTCACTTTTTGGGTCGACGGGTAAACGAGGTGGAAGTTCAGTCTTTAAATTCACCACCCCCGCTTTTAAGTCGAAAATATCGCCTGAGGCAATAATACGTGGAAAGGTATTGAGCTGTTCTAAAATTTGATTGGTTGAAATAAAAAGTTGTTCAGGTGGCAAAATGGGCTGATCAATATTGTGTCTACGGTCCTGATAGCGACGATCAACCTCTTTCCAAAAACTATCTAAACCATCATCAACCTGTTTATCTGTAATGACAATAGAATGACTAGGTAAGTATGAAAGTAGTGTACTTTGAGCTTGCATCTGCTCCGCACTAAAAAAAAGTGGGAAATAGAACTCAATCCCTGGTGATGCAATCCCTTCTAGCACATCCTGATAAATTGGGTTCTTCTTAGGGTTCGCCGTTGGAAACATCTCCGCATAACGATCACGGAATACACTACGCGCTTCTTTCAGCGGAAACTCTTTCGCAGGTAAGATAGAGAATTGTTTTAAGTTTTCCGTGGTGCGCTGTGTTTCCGGATCAAAAAATTTAAGAGTTTCAATTTCATCATCAAATAAATCTATGCGAATTGGCGCCGCTTGACCTGAGGCATAGATATCCATAATGCTACCGCGAACTGCAAATTCACCATGGTCGTATACTGTGTCGACCAAATGATAGCCTGCTTGAATCAAACGTTTCTTTTGCTGTTCCAATTCAAACTTTTGACCGACACGGATATCAAAATGCTCACCTAAAACCCACGAAGTCGGTGCCACACGTTGTGCCAAAGTCGAAGCCGAAATCAATAAGACACCCGTTTGTGGCATATTGGATAAAATCGCGAGACGCTCAGACACGATATCTTGATGAGGAGATAACCGGTCATAAGGCAGAATTTCCCAATCAGGAAAAATCGTCGGTCGGATGCCGTAAAACTCAAACTCACTTTCGAGTTGCGCCAAATGTTGGTTATTTTTTGCAACAACCACAAAAAGTTTTTTATTCTGTGTACTGAGCGTTTGAATAAATAGCGCAACAGATGAGCCGAGCAGATTTCCGAGCCATCTTTTTTCGCCCGCTTTTAGTTGTTGCACATTCAGTTGGGAGATTTCTTCTTGGAACATGGGCATTGCTTAAGCACCTAAAAACATGCGTCATATACTAGCACGATGTCCTAAAGCCGCACGTTATTTTTCGCTACAAAACACCCTCTTACACGTAGCCAAGCCCCTTTCATCACTCAATTTTATGTCATTTAAATGCTCTATTTTTTATCGCGAATAAACTGATAATAATAGTCACTCAGGAGTTTAATGATGTGCTTTAACTCGGTTAAGTTTTCAAGATTATTACCCAAGCGAGCAACAAAGCGCCCACTGGCTATTTCCAAATCAATTTTTTCATTCATCAACATCGCACTATAAAAAAGTGCATTGAGGTCATCAAACTGATTGATTCGACGATTTGAGAAATACGCTAAGCGTTCAGCATGTATATCATTGATCACAACACCCTCAATAATAAATCCATTCTGTTCATCATATTCAATCTGATGCTGCTGCAAAAACAGTTGTTCTGGTGCATCTTTCTTTCGTTTCAACAAATTGGTTAGTTTAGTGAGCATATCAATCTAATCATCTTTCTCTCTGCATATTGTAGTTCTAACCAGGCTAGATTGTTAGCCAGTCTTAGCTTAAATGTATAAAAGCAGCCGATTGGCTGCTTTTATACATTTCTAAGGCTATAAATGTTTAACTGACTTGTGCCAAAGGAACGACTGTAGGCGTCACCTCAGTCACCAAGTTTTCAAATGAGAAGATTTGATCCAACTGGTCTTGTGTCAGTAGCTCTTGCTCCAATACTACCTGTTGAATGGTTTTATTTTCAGCAATACACTGTTTCCCAATTTCGTCACATTTCGCATGACCTAAAATTGGATCAAGTAAAGTCACAATGCCAACACTACGCATAACTGCGTCATAGCATACTTGTTCATTGGCTTGAATACCTTGAATACATTTAGTGTCTAATGCAGCAATACCATTTCTAAGCAATTCAATTGACTCATGAATACTCTGTGAAATAACAGGCTCCATTACATTCAACTGTAACTGACCTGCTTCTGCTGCCATGGTCACAGTTAAATCATTACCAATCACTTTAAACGCGATTTGGTTCACCACTTCAGGAATCACAGGATTGACTTTTGCAGGCATGATAGATGAACCAGCCTGTAGTTCTGGTAAACGAATTTCAGCCAAACCGGTACGTGGACCAGAACTGAGTAAGCGTAAGTCATTACAGATTTTCGAGAGCTTCACCGCCAAACGTTTTAAGGTGCTCGATAAGATAATAAACACACCACAGTCACTGGTTGCTTCAACATAATCTTCCGCACCAATTAAGTTAAGACCCGTCAGCTCTTTCAAGGCCTGAACCACTTCAACTGCATAACCCTGTGGTGTATTCACCCCAGTACCAATTGCAGTTGCACCCAAGTTCACTTCTAATAAAAGCTCACGTGTACGTTCAATTAAACGTAAGTCTTCCTTTAATAAAGTTGCAAAGGCACGAAACTCTTGCCCCAAAGTCATCGGCACAGCATCTTGCAACTGGGTACGCCCCATCTTTAAGACATATTGAAACTCAACTGCTTTGCCTTGCAAAGAATGAATTAAATTTTGGATCTGTATAAATAAGTCATCCAAACTGTAATACGTTGCTAAACGTAGCGCCGTTGGGTACACATCATTGGTCGATTGTGATTTATTTACATGGTCATTTGGATGAATAACGTCGTATTTACCTTTAGGAAGTGATAAATGCTCCAATGCAAGATTGGCCAACACTTCGTTGGTATTCATATTAATCGACGTGCCTGCTCCACCTTGATAAACATCTAAAGGAAAAGCATGCGTCCAGCTTTCAGGAGTTTGGATTAATTGATCACATGCAATATCAATGGCCTGAGCAATTTCGGGAGAGATTTTGCCAAATTTACAGTTGCTTTGCGCTGAGGCTTTTTTAACTTGCGCCAAAGCACGGATAAAATGAAGTTGAGTTCCTACTTTCTGATTAGAAATTTGAAAGTTTTCTAAAGCACGTAAAGTATGAATGCCATAGTAGCAATCCATTGGAACTTCCTTCGCTCCCAATAAATCACGTTCTATTCTTGTTTGATCGACTTGAACCGTAGTCACTGCCTAGTACTCACTTAGATGCACAGAATTAGTGCAATAATGAAATACTAGTCTTTTCGATATGTTTCATTGCTGTAAATATATTTCATAAATGAAATATTTTATATTTGAATGTTTGCTTTATGTATTAATTGTAACATCTCGTAATTAAAATAAGCTTTAAATTATAATTAAGCCAATGATTTCATAAAATGAAAAATATAATTTTTGTACAACTTGCACAAACTAAAACTAAGCAACAAACAAATAAAATATTTTCAATAAGTTATAAGACAATTTTAAAAAACAATTAATATTTACATAAAATACACAAAAATATCTCACAACTGTTACAGAGTGTAATTTTATTTTCATGATTGAATCGCCCTCTCAAACAAAGCGATTAAAAAATCTCCCATCTCGGATTTTTTGCCAAGGAATGCCTATGAGTCAAATTAACCCCACCCTCGTCACGTTTTTAGTTTATATCTTTGCCATGGTTGCTATTGGCCTCTATGCATACAAATCTACCAGCAACTTTGATGACTACATCTTAGGTGGTCGTAGTTTAGGAAGTGTCGTTACTGCCCTTTCTGCTGGTGCATCAGACATGAGTGGTTGGTTACTCATGGGCTTACCAGGTGCAATTTATCTATCAGGTTTATCTGAGGCATGGATTGCAGTCGGTCTGATTATTGGTGCCTGGCTGAACTGGTTATTGGTTGCAGGACGTTTACGTGTGCACACTGAAATCCAGAATAATGCACTTACACTACCCGATTACTTTACTGGTCGTTTTGCAGACCGTAAACGTATCTTACGTATGATTTCTGCGGTTGTAATTTTAGTTTTCTTCGCCATTTACTGTGCTTCAGGTATGGTTGCTGGCTCTCGCCTGTTTGAAAGTATCTTTGGTTGGGATTACACTACTGCACTTTGGATTAGCGCAATCGCGACTATCAGTTATGTTTGTATTGGTGGCTTCCTCGCAATCAGCTGGACAGACACATTCCAAGCAGGTTTAATGATTTTTGCGTTACTATTGACCCCAATCATGACTTACCTTGCGATTGATGGTAATGCAGCTGAATTCACGATTTTACTTGAAACTGCTCGTCCACAAGCGATGCATATTTTCTCTGAGTTGAGTACGGTTGCCGTTCTATCATCCTTAGCTTGGGGCTTAGGCTATTTCGGTCAGCCACACATTCTTGTCCGCTTCATGGCAGCAGATTCTGTGAAAACAATTCCAGCTGCACGTCGTATTGGTATGACGTGGATGATTTTATGTCTAGGTGGTGCGGTAGGAGCAGGTTTTATTGCCATTGCCTACTTCCAACAGCACCCTGAACTCGCCGCAGTGGTTTCTCAAAACCCTGAAACTGTGTTCATGGAACTAACTAAAATCTTATTCAATCCATGGGTTGCAGGTATTGTTCTGGCCGCAATTTTAGCCGCAGTAATGAGTACATTAAGCTGTCAGTTACTGGTATGTTCTACCACATTGACTGAAGATTTATACAAAGCATTTATCCGCAAAACAGCATCTCAAAAGGAGCTAGTTTGGGTGGGTCGTTTCATGGTGCTTGCTGTTGCAGTTCTTGCAATTTGTTTAGCAAGCAACCCTGACAGTAAAGTTCTAGGCCTTGTGGCTTATGCATGGGCAGGTTTTGGCGCGGCATTTGGTCCACTCATTATCTTGTCTTTGTTCTGGAAGCGTATGACCTTGAATGGTGCTATTGCAGGTATTCTTGTAGGTGCCGTGACTGTTATTCTGTGGAAAAATACTATGGGGCATCTTGGCCTATATGAAATCATACCAGGCTTCATCTTCTCTTGGATCAGTATTGTGGTTGTAAGCTTGTTGGGCAAAGCGCCTGAAGCTGAAATGGTTCAACGCTTTGAAAAAGCAGATGCACTTTATAAACAAGCAATGGCTGAAATGAAAGAAGAGTCTGCACAACGTTAATGTAACGCTTGGAATGGCAAAAATTAAGGGGCTTTTAAGCCCCTTATTTACATTTCGCACACTCAATCATTTCGACTGCGGTTTATATTTCAGCTGAATACGTGAACTTTCTTTGATGACTTCCATGACTGGATAACTGCGCGTTTCTTTCACGCCCGGCAACTGCCATAACACTTGACCTGATATTTTACGAAATTCGTCCATACTGGCACAGCGAATCTTCACCACAAAGTCAAAACCGCCACTGGTCATGTGACATTCCACAATTTCATCGTGTTGTAATACTGCATGGCGAAAATCATCTAAAACATTCGGTGTCGTCTTATCCAAAAGAATTTCAACAAACACCACAAAACTGGCATTCAGCATGTTTGGATTTAAACGCGCTTCATAATTTAAAATAAAACCTTCCTTAGTTAATTTTTGCACCCGAGCCAAAGCCGCCGTGGCAGATAGGTTCACCTCCTCGGCAAGTTTAATGTTCGATATCTTTCCATCTCTCTGAAGAATATCCAATATTTTGATATCTGTTCGGTCCAAACCAATAATTGGGCTCGTCATCTGAATTAATCTCTAAATAGCATACAAATTATAGTGAGTTATTCGGCATTCTTTCTGTAATCATAAATTAATTACTATAGATCTCTCAACACATTATTGTATGCACAGGATGTAGGCATGAATATGATGGAAAGCAACGCGCATTTCAACGAATCTCAAACACCATTTGAATATATTACCGAATTCAAAGAAAAAAATGAGTTTGAGGTTGAAATCAACACCGCTTGGCGACGTGCCGAAACTGAGTGTGTTCAAAACTTATTAGACCACAGCAAAATTTCTGATGAAATGAATCAACGCATTCACGAACTTGCGTTTGATTTGGCTCATACTTTACGTGAACGTAAAAGCGGCAGCGGTAAAGCGGGTATTGTACAAGGACTCTTACAAGAATTTGCACTGTCTTCTCAAGAAGGCATCGCACTGATGTGTTTAGCTGAAGCATTACTTCGTATTCCAGACATGGCAACACGTGACTTGTTGATTAAGGACAAAATCAACCAAGGCAACTGGAAAGAGCACGTTGGTCAAAGTAACTTAATGTTTGTCAATGCAGCAGCATGGGGCTTGATGCTCACTGGCAAGTTGATGGAAACACCAAAGCAAAATAGCTTATCAGGCACTTTAACAGGCTTATTGGCACGTAGTGGTCGTGGCATCATCCGTAAAGCAGTTGATGTGGCAATGCGCATGATGGGCGAACAGTTTGTCACTGGCGAAACCATTGGTGAAGCATTGCAACATGCTGAACGTCTTGAAGAAAAAGGTTTTCGCTATTCATACGACATGCTGGGTGAAGCGGCACTGACCGACCACGATGCTGATCGTTATATGAAAGACTATACCGATGCCATTCATGCCATTGGTCAAGCGTCAAAAGACAAAGATGTCTATGACGGCCCAGGTATTTCAATTAAATTATCTGCTCTACACCCGCGTTACCAACGTGCCCAAATTGCACGTGTGCATGACGAACTTTATGGCAAAGTCTTTACTCTTGCTAAATTGGCACGCGGTTATAACATCGGTTTAAATATTGATGCAGAGGAGTCTGAGCGTTTAGAAATTTCTTTAGAAATGCTCGAACGCCTATGCTTTGAACCAGAGCTCAAAGACTGGAAAGGCATTGGTTTCGTTATTCAAGCCTACCAAAAACGTTGTTTCTACGTGGTTGACTACATCGTAGATTTGGCTAAACGTAGCGAAAAACGCTTAATGATCCGTTTAGTGAAAGGCGCGTACTGGGATAGCGAAATTAAGAAAGCGCAAATCGAAGGCATGACCGACTACCCTGTATTTACCCGTAAAGTACATACGGACTTATCTTACATTGCCTGCGCAAAGAAATTATTGGCTGCGCCAGAACAAATCTACCCACAGTTTGCAACGCATAATGCTCAGACTTTAGCAACCATTTATGAAATGGCGAATCCTGAGCAATATTATGTAGGTCAGTATGAGTTCCAATGCTTACATGGCATGGGTGAACCCCTTTATGAACAAGTCGTCGGTGAAAAGCTAGATAAAAAACTGGGTGTCCCATGTCGTATTTATGCACCTGTCGGCAACCATGAAACACTATTGGCTTATCTTGTCCGTCGTTTACTTGAGAATGGTGCAAACACCTCTTTTGTAAATCGTATTGCAGACAAGTCACTCGCGATTGATGATTTGATTGAAAATCCAACGCAAACCATTCTAAGCAGTGCAAAACGTGAAAATGTTGTCGGTCAAAAACACCTTTCCATTCCACTGCCTGCTGAGCTTTATGGTCAACTGCGTGCAAACTCTAAAGGTTTAGACCTTGCAAATGACACGGAGTTAACCCAGCTCAATCAAACAGCTCAACAGTTTTCACAACAGCAATGGTTTGCTGCACCTATGGGTGAGCAAATCCAGACAGATGAAACGGTTGTAAAGCAAAGTATTGTTAACCCAGCACGTCACTCAGATGTTGTCGGTTATGTACAAGAAGCAACAACTGAACAAGTTGAGCAAGCATTAAATAATGCACAGGCTGTTCAAGACATTTGGGCACGTACGGCTAAAGACACCCGTGCAAGTTACCTACTTCGTGCTGCTGACTTAATGGAAGCTCGCCTAGAAGAACTGATGATTTTACTGTGCCGTGAAAGTGGTAAAACCTATGCCAATGCCATTGCAGAAGTTCGTGAAGCGGTCGATTTCTTACGCTACTACGCAACGCAAATGATTGATCTAGATCCGAATGCAGAGGTTGAGCCTTTAGGCACGATGCTGTGTATTAGCCCATGGAACTTCCCATTGGCCATCTTCACAGGTCAAGTCGCTGCCGCATTGGTTGCGGGGAATACCGTGATTGCTAAACCAGCGGAACAAACACCGCTAATTGCGGCTCAAGCGATTCAAATCTTATGGCAAGCAGGTGTGCCTCAAGCGGCTGTACAGTTGATGCCGGGTCGTGGTGAAACTGTAGGTGCACAGCTCAGCGCAGCTGAACAGGTTCAAGGCATCATGTTCACAGGCTCGACTGAAGTTGCCAAAATTTTGCAAAAAACTGTGGCGAAACGTCTGAGCAAAAATGGTGAAAGCATTCCACTGATTGCTGAAACAGGCGGTCAAAATGCCATGATCGTTGACTCATCAGCACTGACTGAGCAAGTTGTACTTGATGTCGTTAGCTCAGCTTATGACAGCGCAGGCCAACGTTGTTCTGCCCTACGCGTACTATGTGTACAAGAAGACAATGCCGATGCTGTGATTCAAATGCTTAAAGGCGCAATGCAGCAACTTCAAGTGGGCAATCCATATCTACTCAAAACTGATATTGGCCCTGTGATTGATGCTGAAGCGCAAGAAAATATCCAAAAGCACATCGAAAAAATGCGTCAAAAAGGTCATCGCGTACACCAGTTGATGCGTAATGATACTCAAGACTCTGAACTAGATGCAGGCACGTTCATTACACCAACACTGATTGAGCTGCCAAATCTCAATGATTTAGAGCGTGAAGTGTTTGGTCCTGTGCTACACGTAATTCGCTTTAACCAAGGCTCACTTAAACAGCTACTTGAGCACATCAACAGCAAAGGCTATGGCCTGACGATGGGTCTACATACCCGTATTGATGAAACCATTCAAACTGTAATGACCCATGCTGAAGTCGGTAACCTTTACATCAACCGTAACATCGTGGGTGCAGTAGTCGGTGTACAACCTTTTGGTGGTGAAGGTTTATCGGGTACAGGCCCTAAAGCGGGTGGTCCAATTTATCTATATCGCTTAATGCAAAACTGTTCTGCGAAAAAGTTGAATAAACCATTTGCAACAGGTGCTGATTTGAACCCTCAGGTCGAGTTCAGCAACTCTGCATTGCTCCTTGAGTGGGCAACTAAAACCTTCCCAGCTGTAAAATTGGCAAAAATTGAGAACTTCTGTTCAGGCCATCATTACGAGTTGCAAGGCCCAACAGGTGAAAGTAACCAATACATGGTGATCCCACGTCATGCAGTCTTGTCATTAGCTGAACAAGAAGCGGATCAGTTACAACAGTTGAATGCGATTTTTGCAGTCGGTAGCCGTCCAGCAGTACTCGCAGATAACCGCTTTGTGTTAAAGCACATGCCAAGCATGCCTAAAGCATTGGCTCAAGCGTTCCATGTCATCAAAGACATCAAAACTGATGCATTTGATGCGGTATTGCACCATGGTACGACAGCACAACTTTTAGCTCTGCAACAACAGATAGCTGAACGTCAAGGTGCGATTGTCGGTATTACCCACCTTAGCCCATCACAAACTGCCATTCCTCTGGAACGTTTTGTGATTGAGCGCGCGATCAGTGTTAACACTGCAGCTGCTGGTGGAAATGCAAGTCTGATGACTTTGAACTAAACCCAATTTAAACCTGTAGTCCGCATTGGGGTTACAGGTTTTTACCGTGTTTCCTCTATTGCCAAGTAAACATCTCCTGGTCTGTTTACTTGGCATTTTTTATGTGACTCAGTTTGGCTTAATCTGCTCGAAAATTTCTGATATAACAATACATCAATCCACCTGTAGCATGAATAAACTCCACGCTTTTGCTGAATATCTTTAGGCTAATTCGGCAAACTTTGTTACCATCTCTTTTTTCAATATGTTTGCGATTTTTACTGCATATGACTTCTTCTTATCAACAACAACTTGACGCCAAAATTGAACGAATTACAGCTCAATTTGCTGAATTCACTCCACCTTCGCTTGAAGTTTTTCAATCTCCTGAAAAAAACTTTCGCATGCGTGCAGAATTCCGTATTTGGCATACCGAAGATGATATGTTTTATGCCATGTTTGAACGCGATGAAGACAATCAGAAAAAAGTCATTCGTATTGATGACTTCCCAATCGCTGATACCAGTATTAATCAGCTCATGCCTGTTTTATTGGCAGAATTAAAAAGCAATGACCTCCTCTCAAAACGCTTATTTGAAGTGCATTTCTTAGCGACCTTAAAAGGTGAAATGCTGGTTTCGCTGATTTATCGCTGCCCACTCGATGAACAATGGCAGGTTTTAGCCAAACAACTCGCAGAAAAATTAAATATTAAGTTGATTGGTCGTAGCCGTGGTCAAAAAGTGGTACTTACTGATGAATTTGTGGTGGAAGAACTGCAAGTTTTTGAGCGTAAATATCAGTACAAACAAATTGAAAGCAGTTTTACCCAGCCCAATGCGCAAGTCTGCCAAAAAATGCTCGAATGGGCCTGTAATGCTGCACAACAGTCGCACAAAGATTTGTTAGAACTTTACTGTGGCAATGGTAACTTCACCCTACCGCTTTCAACCCGTTTCAACCGTGTCTTAGCCACTGAACTGGCTAAGTCCTCAGTGTATGCCGCACAGTGGAATATCGAACAAAATAAAATCGACAATATCCAAGTCGCACGCTTGTCAGCAGAAGACTTCACCCAAGCTTATAACGGTGAACGTGAATTCCGTCGCTTACAAGAAGCAAATATCGACATGAGTAGTTATGAGTTCGATACTGTGTTTGTTGACCCACCGCGTGCGGGTATTGATGATGAAACATTAAAGTTGATTCAACGTTTTGAGCACATCATTTATATTTCGTGTAACCCTGACACCTTGTATGACAACTTAAAAACACTCAGCCAAACCCATAAAATTTCAAAGTTTGCGATGTTTGACCAGTTCCCGTATACGCATCATGTTGAAGCAGGAATTCTGCTCGAAAAGATCTAAACAATTTGTTGCAAAATATGCAACTTCAAAAATGAAGCCGTCACAGGCTTCATTTTTACTTATTCTTAGAAAATAGTAATTTACATAAAATACAAGAATTTTCCCTGTCATAATAACGTTAACTTATGAAACTATAATCGGAATTTTTGGATACTGATTGTTGCTTTTATCTCTTTGCCCATCTTGCATTATTCTCTAGATTGGTTATATTTCACCCTATGTTAGGTTGTTAATGAAGTGTCTATGAGTTTTTGGCAAAAGCTGTTTTCAAATGAACAGCAAAACGAGCATAAAAATCAAATTGCTTGTGTTGAAAATGACTGCTCTTGTAAAACCAACGAACAACTTCTCGAAAAGCTGAAAGTAGCAACGGATGAAGATGTGATTGTTGGTATTAAAAAAGTTTTGGCTTCGCGTGGCTATAGCCGTAGGGAGTTAAATGAACTTCAGCATCGACCTCTACAATAGTAGAGTTTCTGAATATTCACCAAGAAGGCATTTAGATTAATCTAAATGCCTTTTTTAATGCCGACACATATAACTCCCCCCTAAGAAGATTGAACAAGTGCAAAACAATTCACTTTTGCGACTAAAAATCACACAAAGCCTTAAATTTTTGCTACCTTACAGGCTCAATATAAAAATCAATAATGTTTCAAAATTAAAGGTTTAAGCAATGAAAAAATTACTCATGATTAGTGCAAGTATCATCCTTTTGTCTTTGATCGCGTGCAGCAAAATGCCGAAGGCCTGTATTGAGTCATGGGAAAAGATGGAAAAACTTGGAAAACAAATGGGTTTAGCTGAAGAACAACTCAAAGAACAAAAGAAGAAATTTGAAGAGGAAATCAAAACAATGAACGAAGAAGAAGCAACGCGGATGTGTAGTACTCAAAATTCACTTTTAGGCTTGGTTGGTCAGTAATCCGTTCTATTGCTAAAAAGAAAATGACATAGAAAAAAAGCCGTATTATTTGAATACGGCTTTTTGATTCATTATTTAAATACCTTGAAGCGCACCGTATCATCCACAAAGCCTTTTTCTTTAGCTTCACCCTCAACTGAACCAAAGACTAATTGTGCGCGTAATTTCCAACTGGCAGGCACACTCCATTCAGCATGGACTTCTTCATCCACAATTGGATTATAATGTTGTAAAGATGCACCTAGACCCAAGGTATGTAACGCAGTCCACGTTGAAAACTGAGCCATAGCTGTCGAATGCTCTGCCCAAATAGGAAAGTTCTCAGCATAAGATGGAAATTGCTCTTGTAAGCTCTGAATGACATCTAGATCTTCAAAAAATAAAACTGTTCCCACACCTGCTGCAAAACTAGCCATTTTAGCGGTTGTTTTAGCTGCACTTTCTTCGTCTTTAGCATAAGACTTCAGTTTTTCAGCCACAAAAGTCCAGAATTTTTCATGCTCCGCATTGAACAAAATCACAGCTCGAGATGACTGCGAGTTAAAAGATGATGGGCTTTGTTTAATAGCTGTTTGGATCAAATCAGTTAAAAATTCAGAACTGTGCTCAACTTTTTTACCAATAGCATAAATAGTACGACGTTTTGTAATTAAGTCGATGAACTGATTTGACATGTATTAAAATCCTTGTGGTTCTATTCAAAAAAAAATTCATAGCAAATTTAAACATTAGTCTGCCATGAATGATGACCTAATGTATCAAGCAAAATTAATTCCAATATTTGACCAAATAATAAAATTTAATGCTTTAGATGTAGTTTAAATGCTTTGTGTTTACCACAAATACATAGTTCTGCTATCCATATAAAAAAAATCCTCCAAATGGAGGATTTTAAATTTGTTTAGAATTTGGCTTCTAAGACTTGAGTGGGAATTTTATTTTTCCATAAGTCCCGTAGCACGGGTAAATAGAATTTTTCACCCAATTCAACTAGTTCCGCATCAATTAACGCATGTATTTCATGCATAAATAAATAATCAAGTTCAACCGTTTTCAACTGTTGCTGTGTTTTGGCAAAGTCTTTGCGCTTTTGTTGTGCACGTTTCACTAGAGCATCTGCAAAATCTTTATCTTTAAACTGCTTAATCGCGTTTAAGCGTAACTCAATCACGCCCCAACCACTCAATAACAGTTTGAAAAGTTCAAAGTCAGCCGTGGTTGATTCCCATGTCATTTCTTCAAGATTTTCATTTTTAGGTAGAACAGGAAGCAATAATTCCATAACACTTGGGAAAATCTTTTTGAAATTTAAAACAAATTTAACAGGATGCTCACCCGGATAATCGTTAAATTGCACGTTTTTCTGAACATCTGTCAAATAAATATCAAGCATGGTAACTCATCAGCAGTTTATCTTTAGTCGACCATTGTACCGACTTCGCCCAAAGATAAAAACTGCTGATGTTCATTTGCTCTTTCATTGAGCAATTGAAGAAAATTTATTTTACATTTGGTGAAATCATTTGTTCTGGACGGACCACTTCATCAAACTGCTCAGCAGTGACCAAGTTCAACTCTACAGCCACTTGTTTTAGTGTTTTTCCTTCTTTATAAGCTGTTTTGGCAACTTTCGCTGCATTTTCATAGCCAATCACTGGATTTAAAGCCGTAACTAACATCAATGAGTCATGTAAGAAGTGGTCAATTTTTTCACGGTTCGGCTCAATACCCACTGCACAGTGATCATTGAAGCTATTACATGCGTCACCCAAAAGCTGAATCGACTGCAACAAATTAAACGCAATTACAGGCATGAACACATTCAATTCAAAGTTACCCGATGCGCCCGCAACATTAATCGTGGTGTCATTGCCTAAGACTTGAGCCACCACCATAGTCATCGCTTCACTTTGAGTCGGGTTCACTTTCCCCGGCATAATACTTGAGCCTGGTTCATTTTCTGGAATACGTAATTCACCAAAACCACAACGCGGGCCACTAGCCAACCAGCGAATGTCATTGGCAATCTTATTCAAGCTTACCGCAAGCGTTTTTAATGCACCTGAGGCAAACACGGCTGCATCGCGCCCAGCCAATGCTTCAAATTTATTTGGCGCAGTCACAAAAGGTAGTCCGGTCAACTGTGCCAGTTGCTCCGCCGATTTTTCCGCATAATCAGGATGCGCATTCAGCCCTGTACCTACAGCCGTTCCACCTAAAGGCAGCTCATACAAACCTGAGAGTGCCTGTTGTAAACGCTTTAAGCCATGATCGAGCTGAGAAACATAACCGCTAAACTCTTGGCCCAACGTTAATGGTGTTGCATCTTGTAAATGAGTTCGCCCAATTTTGACGATGTCAGCAAATGCTTGAGACTTTGCATCTAAAGTATCTCGAAGCTGAGTAACCGCAGGAATCAGTAATTCATTGATCAGAATACTTGCTGCAACATGAATCGCCGTTGGAAATGAGTCATTGGTTGACTGAGCACGGTTCACGTGATCGTTCGGGTGTACAGGTTTTTGTGCGCCTAAAGGATTGCCGAGTTTCTGATTGGCGATATTCGCAATTACTTCATTACAGTTCATGTTACTTTGCGTGCCTGAACCAGTTTGCCATACTACCAAAGGAAACTGACTATCCCACTGCCCTGCAATCACTTCATCCGCAGCGCCGACGATGTATTGCGCCAATTCTTGTGGAATTTGGTTAAGTTCAGCATTGGTCTGCGCTGCTGCTTTTTTCACTAAGCCCATAGCACGAATCATTGGTCGCGGTAGACGTTCACTGCCAATTTTAAAGTTTTGCAAACTACGCTGAGTTTGGGCACCCCAAAGTGCTTCGCTTGGTACTTCAACTTCGCCCATCGTGTCGTGTTCAATACGTGTTTGCATTTTAACCTCTTCCTTTTTAAGTGAATTGCAAAATGATTATTTTGCGCTTGTTTTCCTTATCTTAATGATTAAGTAAAAGCATGTAAATGATAATTGTTATCAGTAAATTAATTAAAGACCCTCTAAACTTTGTCGGTAGAAACGCCATCCATCCTCAAGGGTTTGTTGTAAACTGCGCTTCGCTTCCCAGTGTAAAACATTTTTCGCTTTACTACATTCGGATGCGACCTGATCTAATTCCACGATGTTCGAATCAACTATATCGACTGTAGCAATGTCACTTTGCGTCACGTTTTCAACTTTTTCAACCAACTGCTGTATCGACACACTTTGACCTGCAATATTAAACGCTTCACAAGCAAACTGTTGAGTGCTCAACCATTGTAACGAAGCAGCAATCGCATCACACGCATCCAAAATATGTAAAAAACTACGTTCGACCGTATGGTCTGCTGTTTGTGCTTTTTTTCTCAGTTCAATATGATCACGCTGTTTGGCAGCGACTTGCATCAACAGTGGGATAATATTTTTCGGTAAAGGCGGAAACAGCTCTCCGAGCATTCCATTTTCAAATGCGCCTGCGACATTGCCCATTCTTAAAACGGCAATTTTCCATTCATTATCTGTTTTTGCTGTATCTCGAATAATTTCTTCGACCATTTGTTGCGACTTGATATACGGGTTTGGATAGCCGAAATTCAGTTCCAAGTCTTCTTCTAGATGTAGACTCGACTCACCATAAACTGCAAGACTGGAAAGATGCACCAAAGTTCGAACACCTGTGCGTTGCATAGCACGCAGTAAACTCATAATACAACTAACATTGTCATTATAATATTCCAAAGGCTTCAACACAGACTCTTCAAGCGATTTAAAGCTTGCGGCATGTACCACTGCATCAATGGAATACTGCTCAAAAACTTTGTTCAAAGCAGGCGTATTTCGGATATCAATTTTGACAAAAGGCACGTACATGCCACTAATAAATTCTAATCGTTCAAGAGTTTGTAAATTCGCATTGGATAAATTGTCTACAATAATGACCTCTTGCCCATGCGCCATAAAGCTCAAAGCAATATGTGAGCCTATAAAGCCTAAACCACCAGTCACTAAAATCATTGTATACTACCTTTTTATTATGAAGTCCGAATGTACCAAGCAAGTTTTGGACATTCCTCTAGTGAAGTTTGATGAGTACTTTATTACTAATTACCTCCGCACCGAGTTCGATTCATGCATGGCATGCGCTGGGTTTAGCACAAGCACTGCATGCGAAAAATGAACTCTTTCGAGTGTTTTTCTACCAAGATGCTGTTCAAGTTGCCAATGCCCTACAATGGGTACCTGACGACCAACGGAATCTATGTTCTGAGTGGCAAAAACTCGCCATTCGCCTGCCAGTTTGTGTTAGTGCAGCCTTGGCTCGAGGAATTACCGATGCCGAAAATGCACAGCGTCATCAGTTAGCACAGCATAATCTTGCTACAGGTTTTGACTTGGTCGGCTTAGGGGAACTGGCCGATGCCGTTCAGTCTGCAGAGCGCTTAATTCAATTCTAAGTGCTAAGTTTTCAAGAATTTGTTGCTTTTAAAAGGTATATTGTGTGAAATCTGTACTGGTTATTTTAACCCAAGCCAATTTGAACTCTTTGCAGGTGCATGAAAGCCTCTCTGCAACGATGGTTCTTGCAACTTTTGGCTGTGAAGTCAAAGTCTTACTACAAGATGCTGCGCTCAGCTTATTAAACGATGCTCAGTCATTTGAACCCTTAAAGCATGCTTTTAAACTGGCGTCAAACATGGTTGATAGCTTTGAGTTTTATGACTTAAGCCCGATTTGGATTGAAACCAAAAATCAAGCTTCTGCCTTTGTTCAACAAACCGAGCAAGAAATAGAATGTGTTGAACTCAATGCCAATTTAATACAACAGTTTGACCATGTGCTGTATTGGTAAGGAGACAGTTATGAGCAAAACAATTTATCTCGTGCAGTCTCCATTTGCCGCGACAGAGCTAGCGCTGAGTAAATTACAAAGCCTGTATCAATCAGGGGATGATGTGGTTTTAATGGGAGATGCGGTCCTATATATAGAGCATCCTTTTATTCAGCAGTTGCCTTGTATATTTGTGCTTGAGCAGGATGCTGAAAATATCGCTGCGGCCTATCCGAGCAACCTAGAAACCATCAGCTATGCTAGGTTTGCTGAGCTATGTTTAAACCACAGTCGTTGTATCAGTTTAAAATAATTTTGAGTGTTTAGATGAATTTAGAATTAGACCAAGATGGTCATTTAGTCGATTACACCATTTGGAATCAAGAGGTTGCAAAAGAGTTAGCAAAATCTTTAGAGCTTGAATTGACCGATTGGCACTTTGAAATCCTCATGGCAGTGCGTCAGTTTTACCAGCAGTTTGGGCACTCACCTGCAACACGTCCACTGATTAAGTTTTTAATGAAAACAGTCAACGCAGACATCAATAATGCCATACTACAAGAAAAGTTTAATACTGGACTTGTAGCACGCCATCTGAGCCGTTTGGCTGGTGTACCAAAACCTGCCAACTGTTTATAAGCTTAAGCTTCTTTAATGTCTGATTGAGCTGCTAAAGCATCAACATAAACCTGTGTCGGTATCGCTTTGATGTCTTTGGCATGTATGGCATCACCACATTCGTTACAAACTAAACGTGGCTGAATGCTATGCCCACATGTTTTGTGGATAAATTGCACGGGACGACCTTGCCCCTCGTCCATCCATTGATCGGCCCATGTTGCCATCGACATCAGCACTGGATATAAAGCCAAGCCTTTTTCAGTTAGACAGTACTCAAATCTTGCTTGACGATCCGTGTAAGGTCTTTTCTCCAAAATTTCATGTTCAACCAAGCGCTTTAATCGAGCAGACAACAGGTGCCGAGTCATACCTAAATTTTCTTGGAAGCTTTCAAATCGGCGCGTTCCTAAAAATGCATTTCGTAAAATCAGCACAGTCCAGCGGTCACCAATTACCGATAGTGTTCGTGCAATTGAACAAGGCTGCTCCCCGATCTCATCCCATTTCATTACAAAAGAACCATGTTGATTGTTCCCGTAACGTTAAAAGATTTAAAGGCAGAAGAAAAGCTCTTTTACCTGGACTTCTCTTTAAACATCTAATTGTAGCTATGAACTACTCCATTACACACAACTGGCTTTTAAAGCCTTTTGCTGCGTCTGGAACATAAAGTCTACTATTTCAATTTCACCGTTTTGTAGCTCATTGAGACGTTTTTCCATGACGTAATACAAAGCTTTTTTATGTTCTTTAGACAGCGACATCTGTTGAAGCTGTTGTTTCAAATGAACCAAAAGGCTTTCTATTGGCTGATCATCTTCTATCATCAGGTATGCATAGCCAAAAATTGCACCACTTAATAAGGCTTCAAAAGAAAATCCATGCGAGACATTGTAAGCAACCGATGAAAAAACACGTTCAAATGCGCTTAGTTTTCGAAGTGGGTCACGCGCAACACGGCTGCATGGGTCTTTATAAGCATACTGGCATGACTGATCAAAACTTTTTGCCAATCGTATTAAATCATTTTTGCGTTTTGGCAGGTAATGCGTCAGACCTTGCGTCACTTCTGCAAGCAGTTTTTCAACATAATACTGCACTCGCGGATCGCCCATCGCTACTCCAATGGTCTGATGCCCGAGTAGGCTGGCATACCATGCAGTCATGGCATGTACGCCATTCCATAAGCGGTTTTTAATGAGCTGAATATCTGAAATTTGATCGACCAAGATCATTTGACGCATTTTACTGAGTAAGGGACTTTTGTTTTCCACGTAGATCGGCATATCCATTTCAGCATTGAATAGAATTAAATCCATATGTTGTAAAATATGGCTCGGTTGAAAGTTTTGTCTCAAATCCTCAACATATTCACTGGCACGGCGTTCTTGATCTGCACTGAGTTTACTGACATCTTCAACTTCAATTTGATTACTCTCATCATCAAGTTGATATTGCTTAAAAATATTGTATTTAATACACAGTTGACGATATAGATTTTTATCGCTTAGCTTAGACACCATACGGTTGACTACCGTATCGCAGAAATAGTGCTGCTCTAAAATAAAATCGGCAACAGCATGGTCTGTTAATTCCACCAAGGCTTTACGTACCTGCTCAAGAACCAACTGCTTGGCGCCTATTTTATTTAAGATAATTAACAGCGTCAGTGGAGTTTGAACTTGCTCATCTTGTGCCAAATAGCGTGCATAGAGGCCCTGTGCAATGGTTGCTGCTTCACTGACTAGAGCATTTTCAGCTAAACAAATCGCAATTAAACTCGACTCGACGTACATGGCATGCATCTGCTGTAAGTCTTCAGCATCAATAATATGCATATTTTCAATACGTTCATCATAAGACACTTGCCCATAGCGAATACAATATGCCCCAAATGCGTTAACGGCTGAGCGATATAAGCTATTCCGTGTAGACGCATAGATTTTTTTAGGACGCGTATAACCATCCCAATGCGATAAAATTTGTGCGATATAACCGCCACCAATCGCACCAAAGCCGTGAATTCCAACAGTGAGTTGATTTAAAGTTTGAGGAAAGCTTTCTTGTAAATTGGGCATTTCCAAATGTGAGCTGTAGATATCTAATTCCATTAGATAGTCATACATATTTTCAAAATAATAATTAGCATGAGCCAACATACTTTCATTCGGTTCTTTAATATCTTTGAACAGTACACAGATGCCCCCAGCATCATGTGCCGAACGGATACCATTTTCAGAGTCTTCAAACATGAAACACTGTGCAGGTTCAAGGTTCAGTTTTTGCGCTGCACTTAGGAAAATTTCAGGATGTGGCTTCCCCTGTTCAACTTCATCACCACAGACCAAGACATCAAAAAACTTATAAACATTGGCATTGATTAAATACTCTTCAGCAATCGCTCTTCGACTAGAGGTCGCCACGGCCATACGTAATCCTGCTTTACGTAGGCGTTCTAGAACTTGTACCAATCCTTTTTTAATCGGAACACCATATTGGCGCACTGTTTCTAATTCTAATTCATCAGCTCGCTTACGAATGTCCCCGTAAGGAACTTCTTGACCATATTGCTTTTGAGCTAGCACTTCAGAACTACGTGCACTTAAACCTAAACAAGCCATGAGGTAGGCATCTGAAAACTCGACCCCAATCTGCTCTTTGGATGCCTGTTTCAAGGTTTGAAACCGTAAACGTTCGGTATCAAACATTGTTCCATCCATGTCAAAAAGCGCACCATGCACAATATCATTTTTAAATTTAAACATTTAGCCTCCGTTTTTATGTTTGCACTTAGACTATACAAAAACCGGGCACAAATTTGATCCTCAGATTTCCTGAAACATTTTTGTTTACTTATTGATCAATAGATTGGGGTTTAAGCATTTTTTTGTAAACGCAAGGTAATCTTAGGTAATCGAACCGTAACCATAGCGATCATTTTTTTAACAAATTCTATCTGGAGATGAGCCATCTAAAAATGAATTTGATCTTTATATTCATCAATGATCGACAACCATGCACGAGTAGCAGGATTCATGACTACGGTGGAATTCCATGCCATATTTAAGTTCCAGCGCAAACTTGGTTGTTCCACTAAACTGACACTGAATTTTGCGCGATCTAATTGCTCACAATAAATTTGTGGTAATAAAGCAATACCGACACCAGACTCGACCATTTTGGCAATAAAGTCCCACTGACTACTTTTACATAATACTTTGGGTTCAAAGCCTGCTGCCATAGCTGCTTCCAATATCACATGGTTCAATGTAAAGGTATCTGCATACAGCAGAAACGATTCTTCTTTGAGCTCGGCAAATTGCACCACGTCACGCTTTCTCCATTGTGAGTCATGGTTGGAAAGCAAACACAGCGGCGAATCAATAATTTGTATCCCCTGAATACTAGGCTTTAATTCTCCCAGTAAGATACCCACATCAATATTTTTCGCTAAAATTGCTTCTTCAATTCCTGTTGCACCGACTTCTAAAAAATTCAACTCAATATTGGGATAAAGTTTATGAAATTTAGCAATCAATGAGCTTAAAAGGACTGAACCTAAAGGTGGCAGACCGAGTCTCAGCACACCTTGCTTTACCCCTCGAATCTGATCAGCAGTTTCAAAAATTTGCTGTTGCTGTTGTAAAATCTGCAATGCATGCTGATACAGCTGTTCCCCCATATAGGTCAATTTAACTTCTCGCTTTCGTCCTGCTTGCCCTTTATGAAATAGGGGTAAGCCAATTTCATCTTCTAGTTGCCTTAATACTTTGCTGATAGTGGGTTGAGTTAAATAAAGTTCCTCAGCAGCTACACTAAAACTTTGGCTTTTCACTAGTTGCACAAATATTTTAAGGGTCTTAAAATCCAAAATTATTCCAGATAAGCATAATTATTATTTTATTATTCATAATTACCACCCTAGGTCAAACTTAAAATAACACTAACAATCCAAACATGGTGGACATCAGATGCGTCCGTTCAAACTGGTTTATCGTTCAATTCTTCAAGTCGGCCTGCTAATGGCCATTTGGTATATCGGTACGTTTGTACAAGCTACGCTGTCCTTGCCTGTATCTGGTGGAGTCGTCGGCTTAACACTTTTGCTTATTGCACTGTTAACAGGATTATTCAAACTAGAATGGATTAAGTCAGGCTCTGATCTACTCCTCACTGAGCTATTATTATTTTTTATCCCCTGTGTCATCGGGTTAATTAAATATAAACATCTCTTTCTTACTCAAGGCTGGCAACTGGTTTTATCTATTGTTGTTGGTACCATTTGCGTAATGACCTGCACGGCCTACTGTGTCTCCTTAGGCTTTAAGCTTGAAGAAAAGTTTCAAAAAAAGACCAAACGACCCCATCAGCTCAATACACAAGTTTAAGGAACCACCATGCATATTCATTTTGTAGCCTTAATCTGTTTTATCGGGACCATACTGGCATATATTTGGGGTAAAAATTTTTATCAGAAATATCCCTATCTGTTATTCTCACCAACCATTCTAATCCCTTGTCTCATCATCCTATGTATGATGATGTTCCATATTCAGTATGACAACTATATGTATTACAGTAAGTGGCTCGTATGGATGTTAGGCCCTACGACAGTTGCTTTCGCCATTCCAATCTTTGAGTATCGCAAAGTCATTCAACAACATGCTTTCTCTATAGCATTAGGTATTATCATCGGCATGATGGTTGGAGTACTTAGCTCTTTTTACTTGGCACGTTTGTTTCATTTTGATGCTGTAACCAGTTACAGTTTGATGAGTCGTTCTATCTCTACCCCTTTTGCCATGGAGCTCAGTAAGGCCGTTGGTGGTTCTGTAGATCTGGTGATTTTATTCACTGTGATCACTGGTATAGTCGGCGGACTTTTGGCCAATTCTGTATTGTTAGTCCTAAAACTAGATTCCAAATTCGCTCAAGGAGCATCTTTGGGCAATGCAGCACATGGTTTTGGTACCAGCACTGCGTTCAAACGCCATAAAGAAGAAGGCGTAGCAGCCTGCCTCAGTATGGTTTTAGCAGGTATCTTTATGGTTCTTTTTGGTCCAAGTTTAATTAAAACAGTAGTTTATCTACTCAGCTAAGGCACAATAATAGCTTTAGCTAATACGGCTAAAATTCTGCTCTTTAATGCCTTTAAAAGCAAAATACAGCATTAAGCCCATCATTAGTGCCAATAAAAAATAATAGGGCAAATGTTGGTTCACCTGATAGAGTCCAGTACTCAGCAACGGCGCGAAAACAAAACTTAAAGCCTGTGTTGCCGTACATAAACTGGCTATTTTAGTTTGTAGCGTGGTTGACGCTGTTTGGGCTGCCCCTGTGGTAAAAGCGGGCATTAAACAAGCTACAGCAATACCATAAAAAAGATAAGCGGCTTGAAAAACCCAAATCTGGCTAGCGCTGACTGAAAGTATTAACCCCAAGACCATTGTCGCTAGACCGAACCATAATAATTGTTTAATTGACCAATTGAGTCGTTTTGAAATCGCCAATTGCATTAAAACCAGTGCGATCCCCACAATCAATGAACACTGAGAAAAATAAATTGCACTTTGATAGGTATCGAAATGGAAGCGATCTTGAATATAAAAACCAGCAGTTAAATTTAAGGTAACAATCGCAACATATAAACTAAAACCTAACAATAACCAAATCCCTAATTTTGACCATTGCAATTTTTCTGTCGGCAGAGTGTCTAATTTCGCCGCAGTATCCGCTTGTTCCTGTACCTGTGGCGCTTGCTTTGCTTGAAAACTAAGTACAATCCAAACCGCCATACCCGTTAAAATAGCCACGGCACCCCAAAGTGGTGTCAACATGCTCCATGTCAATAACATGGTCGTCACCAAAGGCCCAATGACAACCCCTATACTGTTTAGTGCGCCAAACTTTGCCATGTTCTGACTACGATCCTGCTCACTTTGAAAAGCCGTCATGACATAACTTTGCAGCGCAATTTGTGGCATTGCCATAAAAAAGCCCGTACTGGCACGGGTCAATATGAGTAAGCTAAACAAAACAATAAACGACATGGAATAACTCAGCCCGTAACTAAGAACACCTGCAAATAAGCCCCATGTCAGCGCCATACCAGTGAACCCAATACTTAATAGTTGATAAATGCTGAATTTTTGGGTTTGCTTCGCGATATAAATAGCAGAAACTGCCATGACTAATGCCCCAGCCGACACCAATGCACCACCTTGCAGCTCAGTCAGCCCTAGTTGCCGAATAAAGGGCGCAAGCAAAGGTAAAATCATTGAGAAACAGGCGCCATTGGCAAGACTACCTGCAATAAAAATATTGTTATTGCTATTCATTTTATTATTTGAACCATATTTTAAGGCGAGATTACAAAGTAAAGAGGTAGCTGAACGCTACCTCTAGACATACAGTTAGTATTTCAATGTATAGCTCAGACCATAGGTTCGACCTTGAGCAGCTAAGCTTGAAATAGCCCCATAAACCGACTCAACCGATTGACTATAGACCGATTTGTAGTCTGTATTCCACACGTTATACACTCCAAAGCCGATCGTACCAGGACCTGCTTTTGCATTGGCAATCACATCCATCGTTGCAAAGCCTTTGATTTCAGCAGGAACAGTCGAACCGTACTTTTCAGCGTCTTTTTTTGCTTTATCCGTACCACCAATAGCTAAGGCTTGAACACGTAGACTCATGTCATTGTTAAACTGCCACTCAGAAAATGCTGTGCCTTTCAGTGGCGCAACTCTGATTGCATCTAGTTCTTGCCATTTCCCAGCAGTATTTTTGAACTGTCCACGGGTATACGCCATGGTTCCACCCACTGTCCAATTTGGCTGTAGTCGATATGACGCATTTCCTTCTACACCATAAACGCGCTCATCTGTATCTAAGACTTCAATGGTATAGTTTGGACGGCCAAACTTTAAACTTTTATCTGAGTCATTATAAAAAGTGGTCACGCCCGCATTTAGACCATTTGTAGCTTGCACACGCCAACCCAACTCGTAGTTATTCACTTTAATTGGGTCAATGGTTTGGCTGTTGACTGTAAAACTTGCAGGCACATCACGAAGCATACGTTGAATATCAGGTAAATTTGAGCCTTGGGAAAAGTTTGCAAAAATTTGTTGAGCATCGCTTAAGTGATAAACTGCACCCACATTAAATAATGTCGCGTCATGCTTTACTTTACCGCCATTTAAAGTCTTGGCTTGGTAGCCTGGTTGCAAGTCAGCGGTAATTGCCTCTAAATAAGGCGTTGATTCATCCACTTGGCTTTCTACACGTTCATAACGTACCCCTGCTTTTAAGCCTAAGCGATCTGTCACATCAAAGTCTGTTTGAATGAAGGTACCCAACTTTTCTGTTTCGACATCTGGCCCAAAAGCATAATAATTAAAAGGCTTATAATTTAGACCGTTACTAGCCACAAATGCAGCACTATCGTACATTTGAATATTTTGTTCATCTTGTTCATTTTCATAGTCAATACCATAGCTGAGCCCCAACTTCCGACCATTTAAGTCAAATTGTTTCTGCAAGGCAACTCGCGCACCATAAACATCAATATCTGTTTCCGACTGATAAACAAGATATAAACCGCCTCCCATAGCCTGAGCAGAAGGGAACCAGCGTGCTTGCTCATTCCGATAGTACGCTTCAGCATTTAAGGTATGCCCCAATACATTTTGATTTTCATATTGCGTATTAAATGCGTAGCGTTCGGTTTGCGGTTGGGTCTCTAACTGCATGCCTTTGACCGCAGCAAGACTGGCAGTATAGGTTGGGTCACGTCTTAAATAGGCTAAACTCGGACCATAGTCAGGACCATATTCACTATCTTGTTCGTCATTAAAATATTGAGCACCAAAACTCAAACTTTGACTATCTGAAATATTCCAAGTCAAACGACCATTGATATCTAATGTATCCGTATCTTGACGGTCTGTTTGCGCAACTTCAGGCCCAATACGGTTACCATGGCTGTCCTGAATTTCACCACGAGTGGTATAACTGGCACCGAAAGCCCCTTGTAGCGCACCTTGGTTAAACAAAATATTTTGTGATGCTTCATAGGCCATAGCATCTGATTTAAAGTTATTTCCCGCAGTCATCCCAACTTTAGTTTCAAAGCTAATCGGGTCTTGGCCACCACGTTTGGTAATAATATTAATAATCCCGCCTGTTGCGCCCGAGCCATAAATACTGGTTGCCCCTGAAACCACTTCAATACGCTCAATCATAGACGGTTGAATGCTATTTAACTGACGTGAACCATCGCGATAACCTGTTTGCGGTACACCATCAATCATGTATTGCACTACACGACCACGCATGGTCATACCATAGTTTGAGGTCGTTCCACTACTCGGTGTCAGAGATGGAACTAACATTCCCAAGATATCTGCAATACTCTTTCCTGCATTGGCCTGTTTTTCAATTTCAGCTTGATCAATGCTATAAACTGTCCCCGCAATATCCGCAATGCTCTTTGCAGAACGAGTTGCTGTCACCACAATCGGTGCCAGTTGTGTAGCCTCTTTTTGTTTAGCTTCAACACGGCTTGTTTGGCTATCTAATGTTGTAGTGACATCATCTTGTGCATACAATTGTGTACATACAGCAAGTGTTAAACAAGTCAACTGCATAGGTAACATAAAACGGCTCATATCTTTTTCCTTTTATTAAATTTCTTGATTCAAAAGTTTTGTTGAGTTTTTTGATGACGTGAAATGATGTATTGGCTCAGTAGTACACTGACCACAGACGCAACCGCCAATACCATATAAAAATTGCCATATCCGAGTGATTTGGCTAAAAATCCCGATGTAGCTCCCCCAATGAAATAAACCAGTAGCTCAAAACACACCAAAATGGTGAAGTCCGTGCCTGCCTGTTCTTTAGAACTGCTCTGCATGAAATAGGCATAGAGTGAAGTCATTGCTACATAACGAATCGCAAGCATGACAATCACAAATCCCCCCAAGAGTAAATGCCACTGGTTTAACCAGCCCAAAACAATGGCTGCGCCAATCACTCCATACAACACCGTTCGACACCACCCCGCCCAAATAAGCAACTGAGTAGCTTGCAACTTTTTCAGAAGAAATGCTGCCGTAACGGCAGCGAGCAAACCCACGCCTGCACCAATCACAGACATCAGCACCCCAATTTGAGCAAGCGTCCATTTTTGGTCAATGAGCATCGGATTGAGCATCGCCATTGCAGGTGCTTCAACCACGCGATAGCACAAAATCAGTGCTAAGGCCGATAAAATCTCTGGCCGTTTAAAAGCACGGATTAAGCTTGGAGCTTGTTTAGCGATATTCGTCTGTTCACTTGCATTCTCTTGAATGTAAAAAACAGCAAACATGGTCAATGCTGTCATAAGTGCTAAACACACCAATGCGCTTTCCCAGCCGTAATATTGGTACAACCATAATGTTGCCGCACCACCTAACATACTCCCCAAAGCGACCCCAATACTTTGTGCCATACTGCCTAGACGGTATTCAGACTCTGAAAAAGCTTCAACGGTATAGCCATCAATAGCAATATCTTGAGTCGCAGCAAAGCTTGAGATCCATAAACCAATCACAACAAATACGATCAATCCGTAAGAGAACTGGGTAAAAGCCAAGGCCAGAACGCCAAGAACCAATGCTATTTGAGTAAAAAGCAACCATGTTTTTCGTTTCCCTAACTTCTTGATATAGAGTCGGTCAATCAGTGGTGCCCATAAAAATTTAAAAGCCCATGGAATATAAAGCAGTGACAACATTCCAATCCAACGTAAATCCACCCCCTGATGTCGCAAAATAGCGGGTAATGCCACATTGTAAAAATACAAAGGCAAGGCATGCGCCAGATATAAAACAATAACAACGGCTAGGCTCAAAGCAGAGATTTGGCGTGTTGCTCTTTGTGAATTTAGGTTTTGCATATCCACCTCTGCACTGCCCATTGCAGTGCATCAGAATGATCAAGCGTGACGTAATAAGGCACCCGCCACGCAGCATGCAGTGCGGGTGTATTCAGTCGTTGTTGATCTGCCGGGTCTTGTGCAATTCGGACTAAACCCAAGCAATATTGAAAAAAAAGCTGTTTGTATGTTTTGTACCAAGCCGCTTGCAATTGACGGTATTCTTCCGGAAATTCCGTGCCAACGTCGGTTTGCATGACCAAAGCAAAGTTTTGTTTCTTTAAGAAAAAACGTTCAATTTGGCTGAGCCATTGTTCAAATTCGGCGACTGTAACATCCTCCGAAAATCGCATATTCATGATGTGTATATGTTCTGAGCTATAGCTCATGTAAATTCCTCAGTCCTATTGAGTGGGTTGTGGTTTTGCATAAATGCAGTTGAATGAGTTAAATACCCTCCAAATTTTTCATAGAATTTATGTTTAAAGCAGTAATACAACATGGCTGTTTTTTCAGGCATCGGAATTAGGCGCTGTGCCTCATAGCACATTTCTTCCACTACTGCTGCATAAGGTTTAACAGTATGGTCAGGCTCACCAACAATTTTTTCGGATGGCGCATTCTCAAAAATGTAAAAACCCAACAAGCGCATTACTGGGCGCAAGTAGCCCTTGCCGAAAGCTGACTTTTCACCAAACAGTAAGTGCCAACCAAGGTCTAAAGCATCGCCATCGTAATAACGCCCAAGGCGGTCACGCTTGCCTTCATAGATTTCGGTATAACCCACATCCTGACCATCTACCCCTACGATCAACAACCGATGGTGATCATCAGCCAGCATTTTTTCAAAATAAACAGCAAGGTCGATTTCAGACTTATTCAGCTGCCACTGCGGTATAACGTGGGGCTCATGCATCCATTTATGTAACAATGCTAAATCCTCTGGATACTGCACTTGACGTAGGTAAAATTGCGTCTCATTCTCATAGTATTCATAAAAATCGGGAAGTTGCTGTGACAGTGTTTTCATGGGGAAGCCTTCTAATTTTTTAGTGTTTTACGATGCGATACGCTTTGTAGTTGTATCATCAGTTGATTTCGCCACCTGTTCTGACCAGCGTTTTAAGGTTTCAGGGCTGACAGGATTAGCAATTGGATCTAAAAATACAGGGACAGGACGTTCTGCCTCATCGTTATAACTGGTGGTAAATAAGCGCACACGGTTTAAACAAATCTTTTCAAACTCTGCTCTAAACATGGCAAATTTTTCAATACGTTCTGCCAACTCTGGATGCGACTGATGAAACGTCTCAATCACTGATGAAATAGTCTGCCAAAACTCAACTTCACTATGCTCAGGATAGTCTTGTAGGAATACATTACAGATATAGCGGTAATGCACCATAAACAGCCCAGTGAAAATAAAATGACTGAGTTCCTGCGCAGGATGTCGCAGTAAAATTTGTCCCTCAATAGGTAAACCTGCCAACTCTGGGAAGTCTTCATCGACCAAGTTGACATCATCAATAAAGTCTTTCAGCACCATTTTCTGCGGTACGCCATTGGTGTGAATCAGCATGGTATTTTCCCCATGTGGAGAAAAAGCCAAGCCATATTTGTACAAACAAATTAAGAGTGGAGTAATAGATACTTCAGCAAAGCGTTTTAACCACTGTAATGGGCTCAAACCTGAGGCCTGAATCAACACAGCTAATATTGACTGTCCGTTGATGTCTCGATGTAACAAAGCTGCTTGCGAAAGTGCCTGTTCACCAGTTCCAATCACTGGGTCTATACTTTCACGCCATAAGCATCCAAACAGTTCTTTAAACTGATACGGCGCGCCTTCAATCTCATCAAAGCATGGCTGATGGATGGTCAATGTTGCGACTTCACCTAAGAATGCAACACCTGACTGTTTTAAGTCTGGATCTTGAGATTGAATCTGCTTTAGCCAAGCTGTGACGGCTGGGGCTGCGATGTTCCGTTTAGATGGCAATCCTCGATACACTGCGGTATTGAAAATACTGACTGGTAATTTGACATAATGCCGCTCAGGCTGACTAATGTTGCAAAGCGTACGAATCGACTGCATCGGCACGTAGTCATCGTCTCCAATACCCAACTCGATAATACGCTGATCTACAATTTCATTAGCATACGTTGGCATTAACCATTGGTGCCACTGCCATGCATGTACGGGAATGAGGAAATAGTCACGACAAGAGCAGCCTCTGTCATGTAATTGTTGTTCAAAATTTGTGAGTTGTTCTGCACTTAACTCATGTTGATAGAGTGTCCCCGCTTGCCACTCTTTGGTAGAGCGAAATTCCGCTAGATCACGATGGACTGCTAGCCACAGTACTTTTACAGTTGGAGAAAGTTCTGGCGCAGCACTTAAATAATCATCATAACCAAAACCCATCCGACCTTTACTCATAATCAACCACGGATGACCACGCAACATGCCTTCAATTTCATGATGAGATGCGGTCAATACCGCTGCACTGCTTAAACGACTTTCATCAAATAAATGCGCTTCAGCTAACCATGTATTGTTCATTTCTTTGATCAAATACGCCTTAGTAAAAGGCTTAACTTCAGTTTGATTTGAAAAGGCGCGAATAAAAGTATGTAAGTTCCATGCAGGAATATCCTCAACCGCACCCAACTCGCGTACCGAACCCTCCTCAATTTGCCAATGTCCCAATAAATAGTTCTGAGCTTTAAAGGTATAGCTTTGATCATCCAAAAGAAGTTGATAGCTGTGGTCTCTTAAATGAGTCACTTGAATAATTTCTTCATATAAAAATTCAGCAATCGCCATTTCGATTAAACGCTGTCCTGCTGAACGCCACTGTTTCTGATTCACTTGAAGTTGTGCAAAGTTCATATTATTTTCTCGAATGTATAGGCCGTCATAGATGGATGTAGACCTGTTTGTATTTTTTGCTGTTCAGTATTTTTGGACTTGGATAAAGAATGAACTGAAACTGATACCCTCTGAGTGGATATGCCATGCTGCACATACACTTCGGGGTTTAACTCAGGTTTAAAGTGCTGGAAAGTCTGCTCATTACTTCCTATTTCATAGAGCTGATAACCGAGCAATTGATTGGCAATCATCGCTGCTCGAAATGCACCAAGTCCTAAGTCTGGTGTACCAACACCATGACTATGCATCTCTTGGTTTTGCACAAAAATTTCGCCCATTGCACTATGCTGTAAACGATAATCTTGACTGACTTTCCAGCGCCCCATTTGATCGGTTGCAATCAAAGGTTTTAAATATTTCAAAAATGGAAACTCAGGGCTGTAATAACCTGTGGATGCAACCACAAAGTCAACATCCATATAGAAGCGCTGTTGAGTTACCGTATGTTCAAGACTTAATCTGATGTGCTGACTTTCCATCAACTCAGCATCAAGCAACTGAATTTGAGCATGCAAATGTGTTTTTTGCGGGGTAGATGCAATACTACGGTGATAGAGCCTTTGGTAAATATCTCGTATGGTTTTGGCACTAATACCTTTGTACAACAACGCTTGATCTTTTAACTGCGCAGCTTTTTGTGACTCCGAAAGCGTGTAAAAATGCTGGGTATAGTTCGGGCTAAAATGTTCCAACCCCAAAGGGGCATATTCCATCGGGAAAAAGCCATTGGAACGCGTCAGCCAGTGCAACTTGAAGTCTGCTATTTTGGTACGATCATGTTGATACTGCTGATCGAACAAATCCAAGAAAACCTCAGCAGAAGACTGGCCAGAACCTAAGACCACGACATTACCTTTTAGTTTTTCTTTTTGATGTGTCAAATAGTCTGATGAATGAATACATTTCTCAGGAACTTGCTGCTGTAACTTATGTAAACAATCAGGTAAATAAGGCAAGTTACCTGAACCAATTACTAGGTTTCGGCACAAGTAACGGATAAAACGGCCACCTTGTTCAACCACGACCTCATAACCTTCACTTTTAGCATAAATGGCCTTAACTGTTGATTGGTATTGAATATGACTGAGTTGATCTGCCACCCATTGGCAATAATGGTTGTATTCACTACGTGGAATGTGTTGCTGTTCAAGAAAGTAGAATTTATATAAGCGCTGCTGTGTTTTTAAATAATTCAAAAAACTCAACGGGCTGGTCGGATCGACCATCGACACCAAGTCTGCCATAAATGGAACTTGCAAAACTGTATTGGGGAGTTGCATACCTGCATGCCAGTCGAACTGCGCTTTTTTCTCAAAGAACAGATAGCTTAATTCCGTCTTTTCATGCAACAGACTGGCAAGGCTTAAGTTAAATGGCCCTAGGCCAATCGCAATAAAATCAAGCATAGAGAGCATCCTCTTGTTTGATACATAACGGATTGGCTAACTGAATATAGACCGACTGATTTTCAACAGCTGCTATTAATTCATCTAGTTCATATAATCGGGTCAGCAAGTTGCCCTTATAGGGTAAAGTCTGCTGATACAACAAACTCTGAATTAAACTACTCTCTGGATATTGTTTTAAAAGCTCCAATAGATGTTGCTGAAGCACTGTAAGTAAATCGTGTTCACTTACATAGCCTGTTGCACCAATCGCATTAATAATGCCGAATAAGGTATTACCAAAAAAATAATAACTAAAACGCTCATCGACAAATGCCTTTGGTCCAACCGCATGAGCTTTGTCATTCAGCTCTGGGAACTGTTGTAAAATTTCAGTTGCAAACTCTTCGATATAATAAAAGCCTTGATTATCACGTAGCCACAGCAACTCTGGCCAACCATCTTTTAACTCAACCAAGACATTTTGTTGATGCGACTCAAAGGCCATTCCGTAACGATGATAAACATACATGAGTGGGCTCAGACTGATATTTAAGAAAGCCTTAAACCAGTCGTGGGCAATTTGTATTTTATCATCTCGCCTGTGTTGAACTGCGATTTGCTCAAATAATGCGTTAAAACGATTGCGTTCTTTTATAGGATGGTCCTGACATAATGAAGCAATACATGTCACTTGCTGTTTTAGATCAAATGGCTGATCACGCACGATACAGATTGTTTCATCAATAATTTCACCATCCAGCTGTAGAGCAATCCATGCAGGATCATTGACCGCTTTTAGGCTTGGGCATTGTTTTAAAATATCTCGGCCCAATTCACTATGCCAAAGCCGATGCGTCATTTCACCGCGATGGCATTCTTTGGCTAAGTTGACACGTATAGAGTTGGTAATCATCACTGAAAGCGAAGGTTTCAGCATCCACGGCGCACTAAAACTAGCTAGAGTGCGAACAGATGTTGTTGGTGAGAAGAGCCAGGCTTTTTCACCCAAATCGATAATTTTCAATTTCGTTTTTAAATGTTTAAACCACGCTTTACTTTGTAAATAGCGGGCTTGCCACGGATGTAAGGGTAATAATTTATAATGTGCATAGGTAGACAGCGTGACACTTTCGGCTTCTGAGAGATGCCATTGAATTTCTTGCTTCAATTGCTCTGAAAAAGGGTTCTCAAGTGCTGTTCCTTCAGCAATATATTCGGGTGCCACTAGCCAATAGTGAAGTTGAGTTTGTCCTCTGGCTTCAGGTGAATATTTCTGCCAGTCTTCATGTACAAAGCCTGTTCTGCTTTTTGGCGCAGGATGCATGCTATGCCCTAAAATCAAAGCTTGTTCAGATGCGATAAAACTTTGCTCAGCCTGAACAAGCTCATCAAAATCATCTGCTCGAATATTTAAAAACTGTTGTAAAGCATCACGGCTTTGGATCCAACGCTCTAATAATGAGGCCGCGTCTACTTGACCTTGGGTTTGCTGAACCAACTCTTCTAGTAGCAGACTGACCATTGCAACTGAGCTAAAGTTAAGCTTCTGACCTTTTTGAAAAATTTGAGGCAAAGCAGCAATACGATGTCGCCCAACACGGCTGACATAGCTTAACGGAACAAAAAGCTGCGCTTGGATTAAATTGAGTGGTAAAGATAACAGCGTCAAACCTTGGCTAAACGCGAGTTGAGTTGAGTTTTGTTGATACTTCTCAAGCAAATTAGAATTGCCTGTTTCTTGTGAGTATGCATTGACTAGATGTTGCATCGCCAAGCGATTGGCTTGCTCTTTCATCTGACCATATCCTCTTATAAAAGCTTATTTCAAGCTCATTTCATGTAATTATGTTTCTTAAAGGTGTTCACGTTGGCCAACGCTGTAAAGCATGTTAATGGTAATTATTATCATTTATCTTTGCAATTTTGTTTACTTTTGAAAAAAACACCAAAAAAACAACATAAAGTATTGTTTTATATTTATTTTAAATTGTTAATCAGTTTTTTAAATATATAGTATACGAAATTACACCATAGCTTTAAATGATAGTTTATGAATTTATAATTGATCTGAACTATAAATTTTCTCTATTTTAGATTGAAAAAAGCCCACTCAGATGACCTGAATGGGCTCTAAAATAAACTAAAAGTAAACGCAAGATTCGCTGTTTATTCATCCAACAAATCAGCAAAACTAGCAGAAAGTACTTTGGCCAAATCCTGAGGCTTTAAACCGATATCCAATCCACGTTTACCGCCACTGACATATAGTTTTTCCAACTGTTCTGCGCTTTGGTCAATTACAGTTTTTAACCTTTTTTTCTGCCCTACAGGACTAATCCCTCCGACCAAATAACCTGTCAGTCGTTCTGCATCTTTAGGATCGGACATTTTTAGTTTTTTGGCACCTACAGCCTGCGCCACTTTTTTCAAGTTCAACTGATGATGTACAGGAAGAATTGCAACAAAATAGTTTTTTTCATCGGTCACTAACAGTGTTTTAAACACTTCTTCGACACGTAAGTTTAATTTTTCCGCAGCTTCGAGCCCGAAGCTTTTGGCATTGGCATCATGCTCATATTCATGAATAGAGAATTCGATTTTATTGGCTTTCAAAAGTTTGGTTGCTGGTGTCATTACTGTTCAATATTTTCATTACATACATCGCAGTATAAGCCTTTTAAAAAGGAATGTTTAGCGGTAGGCCTTTCATGAGCATCGAACTTACAAGCACTCAGTAAAGCAATGACTGTAAGTTCGATGTCAACTATGTATTCAGCTTGTTATCGCTGAAATATTGCAGTTTAGTCAGCACTTAATCCGAATTTCTTAAAGATTTGAGCACGGCGCTTAGGCAAGATATTGGCTTTGGTCAAATCACCTTGGTAGTGATCAAACACTCGTTGATCCATCATTTTAAACCACAGCTTTGGAATTAACGCTGGAATCAACATGGTGGCATAACCACTCGGTAGCTCTGGGGCTTCATCAAAATGTCTTAATGCCTGAAATGGGCGGGTTGGATAGGCATGATGATCTGAATGGCGTTGTAACTGATATAAGAATAAATTCGTCACAATGTTGTTATTATTCCAGCTGTGTTCAGGCATGGTTCGCGCATAGCTGCCATCTTCTTTTTGGCTACGCTTTAAACCATAGTGTTCAATATAATTAATAATTTCAAACAGGCTCACCCCATAAAATGCCTGTGTCACCAGATATGGCGCTACTTTTTTACCAAACAATTTCAACATGGTTGCATGAAAGCCCGCACTCATTGCCCATCCATGAAACAGTTCATTTTCTTTGGAAAAGAATGACAGGCCTTTGCGTTTTAGGCGTTTATGTTCAATTTCAACCGCCGACTTCAATCCACCCAAAACAGTTCGCGGCCAAAACTCATAAAAAGTCTCCCCCATTTTCGATGAAGCAGGATCTTCTGGCGTCGCAGCACGTTTATGGTGTCCATAGGGGTGCTCTATACGGAAATGATTGTAGACCAACGGCACTAAAGTCATATGTGACCAATAATGATCTGATTTTTTAGGACGATGGCACAACTCATGTGCTGTATTTACTGCTACTCCATTAATTGCCCCCATGGAGACACCCAATAATATTTGGTCGAGCATTGATACATTTTGGCGGGTCACCACATAACCTGCAAACAGGTTGGCTGCCATTTGTAGCGGAATGAACAATTTCACAATACGGTCATAGTACGGGTCATCCACCAAGACCTTAATTTCATCATCTGAAGGATTGTTCTCATCTGCACCAACCAAAGCATCGACCGCTGGAATGATGACATGTAATAATAGTGGCCCACCTAAGGCAAATATTTTCTTAGTGGGTTTTGGACCAAAATGATAGCCTGCTAAAATGCCCATGCCAATCACAGGAAGCCCAGGACTCAAGAGCCAGCCAAAACGCTTTTTATCCATCCCTGCTGCATTTTTAACGACTACGCTAGAATTCGTCATTTTCACTGATGCATTCATTACCATTCTTCCAATTTTCTTGTTATGCCTTTATATTTCTAGAAATGGGACATAAAAAACAGTTGCTAACGTCCAAGAAAACAGCGTAATCGTCCTTGACCTCAAATGACTAAAATTGACCCTAAATCAAATATCAAGACCCAAAAATAAAGAATAGAAATCGTAACGTATGGATGCTTTAAGTAAAATTTTTGAAGATATACACCTCAACCAATCTGAGTACCTCTACCTTAAACCGTATGGTGAGTGGGCTTTTCGCTATAGCGAACAATCCACAATGATGGCCTATGCGGTATTACAAGGTGATTTCAATATTTACCTAGAAAACAAACAAAGCATACGAGCGGAAGCAGGTGATCTGATCTTACTCCCTTCGGGGCCAAGTCATGAATGTCGGTCGTCAAGCAAAGACCAACTATTAGAAGTATTCGATATTTCTGACTTATTTGCTCAAAACCAACACAAAGAAGTCACTTTTGGAAGTGATGCGACACAACAAAAAACCGTAATCTTGGCCTTACATGCACATATGGACCCTATTATGGCGCGTCCGTTGGTACAAGCCTTACCCGCATTTATTCACCTGCAACACCAAGACCTCAGCACAGTGCCTGAATGGTTGCAAATTGGATTGCAGTTTCTCGCTCTAGAAGTCCAACGCATACGCCCGGGTCGCGACAAAATTTTGGATCATTTGGTCAGTATTTTATTAATTGAATGTGTACGTGATTATATTGACGCGCTGCAAGACTCGAACAATTGGCTGAGTGCTTTATCTCATCCTGAACTCTCCAATGCCCTTGCTAAAATTCATGCGGAACCTGCACAGCCTTGGACAGTTGAGTCCCTTGCAGAACAGTGTTGTATGTCACGATCTAAATTTGCCACATTGTTTAGCCAAATTTTAGGCACCAGCCCTTTGGCTTATTTGCAACAACATCGTCTGCGTTTAGCCGCCCAATACCTGCGCAATGGACAAGGCACAATTCAACAAATTGCACATCGGGTCGGATACAACTCAGAAACGGCTTTTAGCCAAAGCTTTAAACGACAGTATCAAATGAGCCCAAGCCAATATAGAAATCATCCAAACCCAACTTAAAGTGCTCGTCCTTAATGGTTTAATAGCAATCTTCTCTCTACTTATGTCTTTCTGTGCCCAGATAAATACCTTGAACTTGCAGACAAAGATTAGCATCTTGTGAAAATCCCACTATAATATCCCGCATCCTTGCTAGAGATGGCTTCAAACCACTGCTTGTTTGTTCTTTTTCGCTCTAGCCACACTTTTTTAAGTCCAATTTTCATCCGTGATTCGGCTTATTTTTCAATGTTTTATCTCTTGTATGTCCATGCTGACATATAAGAAAATTTAGGTGCCAGCATGGAAATCAAGGTTAATTATCTCGATAATCTTCGCCAAGAAGCGAAGTTCGATGATTTTACAGTCATTGCCGATCAACCGATTCGCTACAAAGGTGATGGCTCTGCACCCGGTCCATTTGACTACTTTTTAGCATCTTCTGCGCTTTGCGCGGCTTATTTTGTCAAAGTGTATTGTTTGGCACGTGACATTCCAACCGACAACATTCGTTTGTCGCAAAACAACATTGTTGACCCTGAAAACCGCTATAAACAAATTTTCAAAATTCAAGTTGAGCTCCCAGCAGACATTTCAGAAAAAGATCGTCAAGGTATTTTGCGCTCTATCGACCGTTGTACGGTTAAGAAAGTCATTCAAACAGGTCCTGAATTTATTATTGAAGAAGTAGAAAGCATTGATGCTGATGCTCAAGCCCTGCTTATTCCAAGCCTTGCTTCTGAAACCAGCACCATCATTGCAGGTAAAGACCTGCCTTTAGAAGAAACCATTGCCAATATGTCAGGAATTTTGGCTGGTCTAGGCATGAAAATTGAAATTGCCTCTTGGCGTAACATTGTGCCAAATGTGTGGTCTTTACATATTCGTGATGCACAATCGCCAATGTGTTTTACCAACGGTAAAGGGTCAAGCAAAGAAAGTGCATTAGCTTCTGCACTGGGTGAGTTCATTGAACGTCTGAACTGTAACTTCTTCTATAACGACCAGTTCTGGGGTGAAGACATTGCCAATGCCGACTTTGTGCATTATCCAGATGAAAAATGGTTCATGCCAGGTCCAAATGGTGAAATGCCAGAAGGCGTTCTGGATGAATATACACTTGAAATTTATGACCCTGAAGAAGAACTGTTAGGTACGCATTTATACGACACCAACTCAGGGAAAACTGAGCGCGGTATTTGCGCTTTACCTTTTGTTCGCCAGTCTGATGCTGAAGTGGTTTACTTCCCATCAAACTTGATTGAGAACTTATACCTCAGTAATGGGATGAGTGCAGGAAACACCTTAGCTGAAGCACAAGTACAGTGTTTGTCTGAAATTTTTGAGCGTGCGGTTAAACGTGAAATTTTGGAAGGTGAACTGACCCTGCCAGATGTACCGCAAGAGGTTTTAGCAAAATACCCTAGTATTTTAGCGGGCATTCAAGGTTTAGAAGAGCAAGGTTTCCCTGTACTAGTGAAGGATGCCTCGCTAGGCGGTCAATACCCTGTCATGTGTGTAACCCTTATGAACCCACGTACAGGTGGTGTATTCGCCTCTTTCGGTGCACACCCAAGCTTTGAAGTTGCGCTTGAGCGTAGCTTAACTGAGCTACTGCAAGGTCGTAGCTTTGAAGGTCTAAACGACTTACCTCGCCCAACATTCAGCTCAAATGCAGTCACCGAACCCAATAACTTTGTTGAGCACTTCATTGACTCAAGTGGTGTGGTTTCATGGCGCTTCTTTAGTGCTAAATCGGACTATGACTTTGTCGAGTGGGACTTTACCAATCAAGGCCAAAACTCAAATGCTGATGAAGCTGATGAGCTGTTCGGTATTTTGGAAAATATGGGCAAAGAAGTCTATATGGCCATTTACCAACATTTGGGTGCAACAGCCTGCCGTATCTTGGTGCCGGGTTACTCAGAAATTTACTTGGTTGAAGACTTGGTTTGGGACAACACCAACAAAGCACTACTTTACCGTGAAGACATTCTCAACTTACACCGTTTAGACGATGAACAGCTTGAAGCACTGGTTGAACGTTTAGAAGAATGTGAGCTAGACGACTATACTGAGATCAAGACGTTGATCGGGATTGAGTTTGATGACAATACCGAATGGGGTCAATTGACTCTGCTTGAACTTAAACTACTCATCTATCTTGCATTAGAGCAGTTTGAGGAAGCAAAAGACTTGGTTGAGGCATTCTTACAATACAACACCAATACCGTTGAACGTGGTCTGTTCTACCAATGCATGAATGTCGTGCTCGAAGTGATGTTAGATGACGACATGGAACTGGAAGAATATGAAGCCAACTTCCGTCGTATGTTCGGTGATGAACGTATGGATGCGGTAATAGGCACAGTTGAAGGTCGTATTCGTTTCTATGGTTTAACAGAAACCAGTATGAAACTTGAAGGCTTAGACCGTCACTTACGTTTAATCGACAGCTATAAAAAGCTACACGCTGCTCGTGCCAAAGCTGTTGGACTAAAACCTTAACGTAAAAAGAAACAACCCAAATATGTTTGGGTTGTTTCTCACTGTACTATCGCTATCTCTTAAAGAAAATTAATCTAAAATATTTAAAATCGCCTCTACAGGATTTTCACTATTACCTGCAAGTAACTGTTTATGCATCGTAATGTGTTGCATGGCCTGAATCTGTGCGGTTTCAATATTCATTAATTTTTCAATTTCAGCCGCCAATTTCTCAGGCGTTGCCTCTTTTTGAATTAATTCTTGTATCACTTTCTTGCCTGCAATAATATTCGGCAATGAATAATATTGAATCTTGATCAAGAATTTCACCACATGATAGGTGAACCAATTCAACTTATAGAAGGTCACCATTGGTCGGTGTAACAGCATAGCTTCTAAAGTTGCTGTACCTGAAGCCAAAGCTACAATATTAGCGGCATTCATCACTTGGCGTCCAATTTTAGACTCGGTGCCTGAGTTTTCAAGCAAATCAATTTGGTCGACCAGTGCTTTTGGATACTGCTTAAGCAAAGCTTCGATTTGTTGCTTTCGCGCATCATTAATCGCAGGTATCACAAAACGATAGTTTGGATATTTGGTGTAGAGTAATTTTGCAGCATCTAAAACCAGTGGACCGAGTCGTTCAATTTCACCACGTCGACTTCCAGGTAGTAAAGCAATATGTTTTTGACTCAGATCTAAACCCAGCTCTTCTTTGGCTTGTAAAATTGGGTTTTCTAGAGGCAATTGGCTCGCCAAGGGGTGTCCTACAAACGCAGCAGGAACATCCCATTTTTTATAAAATACTTTTTCAAACGGAAATAAACACAGTACCAAATCAATAGAAGCTTTGATGCCATGAACCCGTCCCTGACGCCATGCCCAAACGGAAGGACTAACATACTGCACGGTTTTTATAGGCAGTTGTTTTTGCTTTAAACTTTTTGAAAGGCGCAGATTAAAGTCTGGCGCATCAATCCCAATAAACACATCGACAGGATGGGCTGTCCACTTCTCTACCAGTCCATCACGTACAGCAAAAAGCTTTTTAATGTCTTTAAGAACCTCAACCAGCCCCATAACTGACAAAATATCCATCGGATAAAAGCTATTAAAACCCTCTGCAAGCATTTGTGGGCCACCAATACCCTCAAATTCTGCATCAATTCCTTGCTCACGAAAACTACGAATAAGTTGAGCACCTAAAGTATCCCCTGATACCTCACCCACTACGATTCCAATTTTAAGTTTCCGGTTTTGCAAAGCATTATTCCTTATTTTTCAACCCATGCATCATAACATAGCCATTTTTAGATTGGCGCGACTATGTTGGCCCAATCTGGGGATAGCAAAGGCTACGATAATGAAAGAAAATCTAAATACACTAAATACTGCGCTTCAAATCTATCAAACAAAATTTTTCGATTTATTTTTTCAATTGTGAAGAACTTGTAAACAATCTCAGCAAACAATAAACTTATCAATAATTATTCTCATTAGTATTAATCAATGTTGAACATTCAATCTCATGGCTTTAGGTTATCAATTATTAGCTTAGCTATTTTTAGTGCTCAATATAGCCTTGCACAAGATGCGCAAAATTTAGCAACGATTACTGTGCAAGCAAGTGATGAACAGCCAGAACAAAACTCTGAGCGTTCGAAATCGTATATTGTTAAAAATTCATCGAGTGCAACTAAACTAAACATACCGCTCAAAGAAACCCCACAAACTGTGAATGTAGTTACACGGCAACAGCTTGATGATTTTGCACTCAATAGTACCCGTGATGTTTTACGGAACGTCCCTGGTGTTATTGTCAGCAACCAAGAAACTGATCGTACAACCTATCTTGCTCGTGGTTTTGAGATTTCAAATGTACTTGTTGATGGTGTGGGCTTTCCACTCGAAAGCTATAATTATAACAATGATAACCCTGACAGTTTTTTATTTGATCGAATAGAAGTAGTAAAAGGTGCTGACGCACTGAATAATGGTGTTGGTGATCCAAGCGCAAGTATTAATATGATTCGAAAACGCCCTACACAAGAATTACAGGCATCGTTCAATGCAAGTTATGGCTCTTGGAATACACAACGTTATGAAGCAGATGTGTCCTCGGCATTAACAGAAGACGGAAAAATACGTGGACGTGTATTTGGTTATGAACAAACAGGTGACAGTTATTTAGACAACTATGAGCTTGAGAAAAACGGCTTCGGTGCAATTATTGAAGCAGATATCACCAGTTCAACATTATTTACCGCGGGTTATACTGAAACCAATAATAAATCAAATGGTAATAACTGGGGTGCAAACCCTCTCATCAATACAGAAGGTGAGCAGTTAAGTTATTCAAGAAATTACAATTACAGTCCAGATTGGACCTATTGGGATACCAATATCAAAAATTATTTCGCTGAATTACAGCAAAAAATTGGTGGTGATTGGGTTGCAAAACTATCTTATGATGAAAAGCATACAACACGAGATTCAAAACTTCTGTTTTTATCTGGCAACCCAAGTGCCGATGGAACTTCAGGCGTATACCTATGGCCTGGTATATATGTGGATGACAATAAAGCTCGTCAAGCCAATCTTAATTTTTCAGGAACCTATCCATTATTGGGACAACGTCATGAGGCTGTTTTCGGGTACTCATGGTCTGAGAATGACAGTAATGAACTGGGTTATGGCGGTAGTTACAGCAATCACAACACAACAGATTTAGCCAGCTGGACACCAGATGAACCGACTTGGGATTTATCACAAACTAGTGGTGAAATGCATATGAAGCAAAAAAATCAAAGTTTTTATGCAGCAACACGTCTGCATTTAAACGATGATTTAAGGCTTCTTTTAGGTGCAAACTATGTACAAGCTGAAAGTAAGGGCACAAGCTATGGTGCAGATACAATTTATGATGAAAATAAAGTTTTACCTTATGCTGGCTTAACTTATAACTTTACACCTGAATATACAGGTTACATGAGCTACACTTCAATTTTTAGACCTCAAACAACCAAAGCATTAGATGGTGGTATTAATAAGCCAATTGAGGGGGAAAGTTATGAAATCGGTGTAAAAAGCTCATGGCTAGATGATAAATTGACAGCAACCATGGCAATTTTCCGTACAGAAGAAAGCAACTATCCCCTACGCAACTCTGATGGCCTGCCAACAACTCGTAAAACTCAAGTCAGCGACTTACGCTCGCAGGGTTATGAATTTGGCTTAGCTGGGCAACTTACCGACCACTTAAACCTAAACTTTGGTTACACCATATTAAGTTTGAAAGATTTAATCAATGGCGGTGACGCACGAACCTTTAACCCTACCCAATCTTTTAATTTATTGACAACTTATCAAATCCCACAAATTCCTAAACTAAAATTAGGTTTGGGTGTACAGTGGCAAGACAAAACCTATTTAGACGTTCCTGAGACAACAAATACCAATGGTGTAGTGACACAAAAAGCTGGCACCATACAACAAGATGCTTATGCGCTCGTAAATGTTATGGCAAGTTATGAACTAAATGACCATATTACTTTACAAGCAAATGGGAACAACATCACCGACGAAAAGTATTTATTCAATTTCCCTGATGCACAGGGTTTTTATGGCGCACCAGCCAATTATAGTGTTGCTGTGAAATTTAAATATTGATTCAATTGCGCCTGGGTTTCAGCTTTTAAAGCCTAGAGACTAAGGTGCTATTATCTGAGTAAAATGTTTAGTCATGAATCAAGTTCTATACCCTGTATCCGTCTTGTATCGGTTTTTAGTTGCATTTGGCTTAGGCTATTTATGCACATTCATTTTATCTGAACTACTGACTCTCAGTTTTTACCCGCTTTTAGATAAAGCAGAATCCATTTTTCTCGCTGCTTTTTTGTCGCTGATTTTTTTTATCTGTTTTGTTATTTTGAGTTTTTGTGTTCAATCCTTAAAAAAGTTAAGTCTTGTGACCTTTTCACTGGGTCTATGCTTTTTTCTCATGCTGAAGTTCGTAGGTTAAACCATGCAAAAATCCGTTCGCCAATCAATGGCATGGCTACACTCTTGGCTTGGTCTGACATTTGGTTGGCTATTGTTTGCAATTTTTTTAACTGGTACTGCAACCTATTATCGTCATGAAATAAATCTGTGGATGCAGCCGCAATTTGCCACCATGCAAGTCAAACAAGACACCGCGATACAGTCAGCATATCAATACTTACAACAAAATGCCGCAGATGCACAAAGTTGGTATATAGGTGTGGCAAGTACAAGTTCACCAGTCAATAAAATTTACTGGCAAAAAGCCGATGGTGGTTATGAAAGTAAGACTTTAGATGCAACTACTGCAAAAGAAGTCAGCCTATCTGCAACTCAAGGTGGTGAATTTTTCTATGGCTTCCACTACCAGCTGTACGGTGTGCCCTATTTTATCGGCAGGCTTCTAGTTACTATCGCAGCGTTTTTAATGATGATTATCCTCATTTCAGGCATCATTACGCATAAAAAAATATTCACAGAATTCTTTACCTTAAGGGCATTTAAAGGACAACGTTCGTATTTGGACTTTCATAATGTCACTTCTGTGATTGCTTTGCCTTTTTTTCTCACTATTACATTTACAGGTTTAGCCATTTTCTTTTATCTCATTCTGCCGAGTGGTATGAAAAAACTCTACCCGGAACAACCCTTTCAATATTTCGATGAAATACGAAACACTAGCATCGCATCAGATATAAAACCAACACCAGCAACTATGCAAACCATAGGCTACTTTATACAGCAGTATGAACAGCGCTGGAGTAAAACTGAAATTGATAATATCACGGTCAAACATCCTAATACGGACATGGCTCAAGTGAACTTTGTTGCGTCAACTGACTCAACCATTACACGTAGTCCTGACCAACTCAGTTTCAATGCTGAAACTGGTGCACTACTTGGTGATACACGCAATAATAGTGCGATTGCGACACTCAATAATGGTGTTTATGGCTTACATATGGCGCACTTTGCACAGCCACTATTACGTTTCGCATTCTTCTTTTCAGGGCTTTTAGGTTGCGCCATGATTGCTTCAGGACTTTTGTTATGGAGCTTAAAACGTCAATTACAAAATAAGAAACAAAGCTTCCACTTTGGACATTATTTGGTAAATCGTCTCAATACCGCAGCTATTATTGGCTTGCCAATTGCCATGCTAAGCTATTTGTTCACAAATCGTTTACTTCAGTTAGAAGCAGGTCAACCCAACTATGAGATTTACGCCTTTTTTGGCACTTGGTTACTCAGTTTATTCATCGCACTGCTTACTCCACAGCAACACCTTTGGAAAACTCAATTAAAGGGATTCATTTTACTTGCTGTGTCTTTGCCTATTTTCAATCTTTACTATTTAATCAGCCATCAATATGTACATAACTTAAATGAATATTGGTTGTTTTTTCGCGTTGATTTTATGATTATGATCCTTACGATATTGGCTATTTTCTTACATCAAAAAATCCAGCCGATTCAACAAAAAGCAGTTCAAAAAATTCAGAAAAAATATGCCAATACTGCTGCTCAGGAGACCCACTCATGATCTATATCATTACTGGGATCCTTATCGCATTATCCTGCTATATCCTTTTTCTGGTGAGTGAAAAGCAACGACCTAAAACTCACAAATCACATTGGTCGAAATGTGCAGAACATTATCAAATCTGTCGCTATTTTGCTTTTGCTGTATTGGCTGTAGCATTAACTTTATTGATTCAATACACGGGTCGCGGTGTAGGAAGTGTTAGTTTCTTTATATTTGCAAGCCCTATCCTTTTTATCCTGATTCTGCGCATCAATGACTTAAAGCCCAAGAAAACAACCAAATCTAGCTAAGCATTTATTTTAAACTCGCACACTTCTTATTTAGATCATGACCTAAATAAAAAGCTGTGCGAGTCAATATAAACAGAAAAACTCAACAGAATTTTATAGACTGATCAAAATCATTTAAGTTGAAGCACCCTGCTTTTTTGGTTATAACATGTTTAATAATCAGCACTTTATACAACTTTCCACAGGGTAAAACCTTGCGTTCAATTTTAAATTGGTCACAACAAGAAATCATCACTCCTCTTCGACAGTTATGGATTTGGTCGAAACATCATTTTGGCTGGACACTTCTGATTTCGGTCTTTTTAAACCTGATTGTCTTTATTTGTTTCCCGAGCAGTTGGATTCCTACTCAGATTCAAAGCAAGATCTTTGATGAAATCACGATTGAAGTCAGTAAAGGAAGGATGAGTACGTTGAAATTTAAACAACAGCATCATTTATGGGTCGCAAACTGCGCATTGATGGTAAAACCTGTTCAGACACTATGTGACCAATCGGTTCATCGTCACCAATTTACGGTAAGGCAGGTCGAAATTTATTATTTGCAACCTGTTTTTTGGAACCTAAAAAATTCCAAAAAGGAGGTCTTTATTCATCAGTTCACTGTACCTGATCCACGTCAGCAGCACTTCGATATGACCTATACTTCAACATTCGCAGACTTTGAAAAATGGAAACGTCACATCAACCGTCACATCTATGTTGTACGTGGGATGATCGCTCTCAATTTTTTATGGCTATTTACTCTTATATTGTTTAAATCACAAACCGCTTCTTAGCAAACATAATTCTTTGCTATATCTTTTTTTAGAATAAGTAAATCAACAATCAAGACAACGGCTTATATTAAAACGTCATAAGATATGCACGTTTTTGATATTTGGCATATAACAATGTTTGGTCCAATTGAATTTATTCTCGCAGGTGTTTTAGTCGGTTTTTGTGTGGGAATTACAGGTGTCGGTGGTGGCTCTCTGATGACCCCTATCCTGATAAGTCTTTTTAGAATCGAACCTCACATTGCGATTGGTACAGACTTACTTTATGCCGCAATCTCTAAGTTCTGCGGTTCATTTGTGCATGCCAAAAAGTTAAATATTGTCTGGCCAATTGTACTTTGGCTTGCAATCGGTAGTATTCCTGCTTCTTTTGCAACACATTGGGTACTCGACAACTATTTAAGCCAATCTACACATTATAAAGCTGTACTGACCATGGTCTTAGGCTTTATGTTAACCATCACAGGTTTGTCGATTGTTTTTCGTAATCAAATTGAAAAATTTTTCAATAAATTACGCAAAGATGAACTCCCAGACATGACTGAAGACTTAGAAAAAGTCCAGCTTCAAACCAGCAAGAAACGCAAATACATTGTCATAATGGGTGTGGTTCTTGGTGTCTTCGTAACACTATCTTCAGTTGGCGCTGGTGCGTTTGGCATTATGGCTTTGGTCATTATGTTTCCAAACTTACCAATGATTCGTATTATTGGTTCTGACGTAGTACATGCTGTCCTCCTTACTTTTGTAGCAGGTTTGGGTCATATGACTTCAGGCAATGTCGACTTTCACCTCCTGATGTGGTTATTGGTGGGTTCGATTCCTGCAATTATTGTCGGAACACTGATTAGCTCGCGTCTTCCTGAAAAAATCATTCGCAAAGTCCTTGGCATCACACTCTTTGCTCTCGGGGTAAACTTTATGTTGAATCCTGTTAAAGCAAAACCAGTTAAACCTGCAGAAACTGCGCAAGTCGTTCAAATTTCTACACATCAGAATGCCTCAGTTTAGGCATTCTGATTTAAAATAACTCCAAGATTCATCACTTTTTTTTCAAAGATTCATTCGACTTTTTTATAACCTTTTCTCAGCTAAACCGTGTTATATTCAGCTCATAAAGCAACTTAATACGATCGAACCAGTGACGGCAATGAATACTCTACAGTCAAACTCTATTACCCAAAACGATATCGATGACGTGAACTTACAAAGCATTCATCCGCTTGTAACACCTGCGGAATTAAAAACTGAATTGCCTCTCACTGAGTCTGCATATCAAACTGTACTTCACGGTCGTGAAACAATACGCAATATTTTAGATGGTAAAGATAAACGCATTTTTATGGTTATTGGCCCATGCTCTATTCATGACCCAATTGCTGCACACGAATATGCAGATCGTTTAAAAGCGTTAAGTGAGAAAATTAAAGACACCATTTATATCGTTATGCGTGTTTATTTTGAAAAACCACGTACCACTGTGGGTTGGAAAGGTCTCATTAATGACCCAGACATGAATGACTCATTTAACATTGAAAAAGGGTTACGAATTGGTCGTAAGCTTCTGGTTGAGTTAAATGAAAAAGGTTTACCGTGTGCAACTGAGGCACTTGATCCAAACTCACCACAATACTATCAAGATTTAATCTCTTGGTCAGCGATTGGTGCACGTACCACTGAAAGCCAAACACACCGTGAAATGTCTTCAGGTTTATCTTCACCTGTAGGTTTCAAAAATGGTACAGACGGTGGTTTAACTGTTGCAACGAATGCAATGCAGTCTGTTAAACATGGACACCACTTCTTAGGCCTAAACAACCAAGGACAAGTTTCTGTAATTCGTACTTCAGGTAACCCATACGCACACGTAGTGCTTCGTGGCGGTAACGGCAAGCCAAACTACGACGCAGGTTCTGTAGCAGATGCTGAAGCAGCATTGGCTAAAGCTAAAGTCAGTACGAAAATCATGATTGACACCAGTCATGCAAACTCAAACAAAGACCCATTCCTCCAACCGCTTGTTCTGAAAAATATTACAGAACAAATCCTTGATGGTAATAAGTCTATTATTGGCATTATGGTTGAAAGTCACCTTAAAGGTGGACGTCAAGAAATTCCTGAAAACTTATGCGACCTCGAATATGGTAAGTCTGTAACCGATGGTTGTATTGACTGGGATACCACAGAAAAGGTATTACTAGAGATGCACGAAGCACTTAAAGACGTTTTACCAAACCGATAAGTTTAAAAAACGCCATCTTCGGATGGCGTTTTTCATTCTATGATTAAGAAAAAATTATGAACGCTATTGAAACTCACTTAAGCCAAACCCTGAATTTTCAATTCATCCACGAGCATTTACTGACTTCTGGACAACCAACTGCAGAACAGTTAAAGCAAATTAAAGAGTATGGTGTAAATACTGTGATCAATCTTGCGCTCAGTAATGCCAGTAATCATTTGCCCAGTGAAGATCAAATTTGCTTAGATTTAGGGCTGAACTATATACATGTACCTATTTCGTCGGACATGCCTTCTGATGATCAATGTTTATTGATCTTAGATATGATTGATCATTTAGTTCAAGAACAAACCATTTGGGTACACTGTTCGAAGAACTACAGCGTCAGCAGTTTAATGTATTTATATCGTCAGTATTATATGAATATGGATATGCCGACAGCCCATGAGGCCATGCATCAAATTTGGGAACCCAATGACACATGGACAGGTTTAGCACATGCTGTTGCTTTACAACTTCAAGGCCGTAAAGCAACACAAGAGTTAAAACTTGCGATGATCAACCCTGATCATTTTGCATGAGAAATCAACACTGTTGCAGTAGATAAAATACCTTCTTGACGACCCGTGAAACCGAGTTTCTCTGTGGTCGTTGCTTTGATACTAATCTGCGTAACTTCGACATCAAGAAGGTCTGCAATACTTTGACGCATTGCCAGATTATGCGGCGCTAACTTCGGACGTTCACATGCTACGGTAATATCAGCATTATTTAATTGATAGCCACGGTCTAAAATAAGCTGATAGACATGTTTAAGCAATACACGACTGTCTGCTCCCTTAAAACGAGGGTCTGTATCTGGAAAGTGTTGACCAATATCCCCCAAAGCCAACGCACCCAATAATGCATCTGTTAAAGCATGCAAAACAACATCACCATCTGAATGTGCTTTCAAACCGTGTGTATGTGGAATCTGAATCCCAGCCAACGTGACAAACTCACCCTCTTCAAAAGCATGTACATCCAGCCCCTGTCCAATTCGAATATGTGCAACCATGCTCAGTTTCCTTTAAGAAATAAATGATTGAAATCTTGTATTCACGCTTTCTCTTTCGCTATAGTTACAAGCAGCGCAACATAATGAAAGTATAAGCGATCATGCTGTTGGAAACCGACATAAAACTTATGAAAAAATTTAGTATTTTAGTGTGTCTAAGTTGTCTTTGTACCAGCTTTAGTTATGCTCAAGTCATTGACTGTGACGCTCCTTCATCGTCTGGTCTTAAAAAGATCTGTGGTGATCAATTCAAAGACATTCGGCACAAATTAGACACGCAATCAATGACTGCTTTTTTAATCAGTGATGCCCCACAGCGTTTATTAGTCGATACCCAACAGCTATGGTTGAACCGTCTACAACAGTGCAAATCCTTAGATTGCTATCAACAGCAGATGGATTTTCGAATTGATGATCTGAATTTCTATACTTCACTTAATCAAAGTTTGACCCAACACTATTTAAAGTTTGAACATGGGACGATTGCTAAGCAACCTGTGCATCTGCAAGTTCATCAACTGTCTAAAGATAAAATTAAGATTGAAGGTATCGCCTACCGTAATCCTAATAATCGTATAGAGACTCAAACCATTTCATTTTTGGCCTACACTACACCAGATCAGAAACAAAACATCACGGACAATGAAAACAACTGCCATTATCAGTTCAACTTTCAAAAAGCCATTCTTTCTGTAAAAAGTGAAAACAAAGCATGTAATCGTTTTGTTGGTGTGTATCGTGTTTATGACTAGGCTACCAAATAGATCAACCTAATGAACATCAGGAGGTTAAAAACGTGCAAATATTAGTACAATGCTGCAACCTCCTAGAACAGAAAAAATTGACCATCGCCTTTATCGAAAGTGCCAGTTCTGGTTATTTGTCCAGCCAGTTTTCGATTTATAAACATAGCGGAGCTGACATTTTACTCGGTGGACTGGTCAGTTACGATCCCAGTATCAAATGTGAAATTTTAAAAATAGATCCAGCATTGATTCAGCAATATACAGCAGAGTCGATTGAAGTCACTGAAGTTATGGCAATTCACGGTCATCGACTGTTTCGTCATGCCGATATCATTGTCTCATGTACAGGGTTATTGAAACCTGGAGGAAGTGCGACGCCTGAAAAACCAGAAGGCACCTTTTACACGGCTATTTATTATCAAAATACATTAAGTAGCTACCAGTATTTGCTGCTAGGAACTGCGCTCGAGCGACTTGATCAACTTACGAAAAACGTAGCCCAAATGGTCATTGAACGTATCCAAAATACTTAAAGCATTATACTCAAGTTAATTTTTCTACATTTTGTAGCCACTAAAGTGAAACATCATCAGTAAAAAATATGAGGTGCCTCATGATGATGAGAATAATCCACCCACTACTTTTCAGTAGCTTATTTTTTTCAAGCCACAGTTTTGCAACTGTAGGTGGACCACAAAATATTGAAGTTTTAGGACTCGACCAAACTGATCAAAAAATTTATGTGATGCGACATTATTTAGATGGTCGGGGTCGTTTGCCACAATTGTATTATTATCAACTCAACAGCAAAACCCCCTCCAAACTGATTGAAGTAGAATCTTTATATATCAATCCAAAAACTCAAAAAATTGACTATGATCAAGACAGTCAGAAGTTTGACCGTGACATTGCAAAAATTAAAAAACGACTCAAAGCTTTAACGCCGATTCTGCCCAAGCAGGTTAAAATTCAAGTCATCAATAAAAAGACTTCAAAAGAACCCTCTTGGTATGACCCTACACTCTCAATACCGAAGTTTAGCTATCAATATCAAGTGAAATACATCAATTTGAAAAGCCCCATACACAAGGCGGTGGACTATAAAAATGGGCTGCGCATTTCACAAACTTATAAAGTTCCTCATCAACAAAAAGCACTGGTGACAGTTCAATATCTCGGGATTCCTTTTGAAACAGGTTATAACATTGAGGACCCTGTACTTCTCACCCGCTAAAAAAATAAGGTCTAAAATTATGAAAGTAGAGCCTTTTGGCTGAGTGCATTAGATTTTGGCCAAAGCCCCCTATATCCTTTCTATTGCTAGTTATTGCGGGTCAGAGCCTATAAAATCTGCATTTGCACAGAATTAGGAATGTCTATACTTAGTTCCACTTGATGTATTGACCTAAACAATTTAGTAGTACCACTTGCTAGATGCATAAATTAATTCAACAACATTGAAAACTCATCATTTTCTAAATTACTTACGTATTAATATTCAAATCTTCTAATTGTTGGGATACTGTACAACCAAGTATGAAAAAGCTTGTTTTTTTAAAAAATCTTCGCTAGTATTCATTTCGCTTGAACTTGTTGATATATAACAAATTCAAGATATTAGGGCCTATAGCTCAGTTGGTTAGAGCAGCGGACTCATAATTCTATAATCTAATAAAAATAATGCAATCTCACGCAATATTACACAATCTGTATTTCCCTAAAACCTCTATATTCAGTGCTTTATACGACACTTTGCAATATTACCCAATCTATCACAACACTACTCAATAGTTCTGCGGTCTACTATCAGTCTACTTGGGAGTAGACCTGAGTAGACTTGAAATAAATTAAATTTTTCCCATTAATTTTGAAGGTGCATTGATTATCCACAGCTTTTAAATTTGAATTTATTTTAACCAAAATCTACAATCTTGAAATCTGTTACAGAAATCAAGTTTGATTATGAGCGATATTAAAAATCATGGTGGTGTGAGACCGGGTGCGGGGCGAAAGCGTTCAGAGCTAACCACGCTTATTCGTGTGCCAAACTCTTCTGTTTTAGAAATCAAAGCCTTTCTCAAGAAGGCTAAAGCTGATCCTGAAATTGACAGTATTCGCCAGGTCGATCCTGTCACACACATGGCTATTCCCTTAGCCACAGAGCGCGTTCAAGCGGGTTTCCCTTCCCCCGCCCAAGATCATGTTGATAAGACTTTAGACCTTAATGAGCACTTGATTAAGAATCCTGCTGCTACGTTCATTGTGCGTGTCAATTCCCTTTCTCTCATCAATATTGGGATTGATATTGGGGATGAATTAATTGTCGATCGAAGTCTTGAAGCAAAGCATCGGGACATCGTGATTGCACTAGTCGACAATGAGTTCACTGTTAAGCGACTCATGTGTGAAGAAAATGGGATGTGTTGGCTGAAACCTGAAAACCAAGACTTTAAAGATATTCATTTCAGTGAAGGGCAAGAGTTTATTATTTGGGGTGTTGTCACCCGCGTTCTGAAGAGCTTCAGATGAGAAGCGAAAATAAGATCTATGCCTTAATTGATGTGAACAATTGCTACGTCAGTTGTGAGCGTGTGTTTAATCCAAAGTTGAATAATAGACCAGTCATTGTGCTTTCAAACAATGACGGCTGTGCTGTGGCGCGTTCGCAAGAAGCTAAAGACCTTGGGATTAAAATGGGTGTTCCCCTATTCCAAATAAAAGACATTGTTGAGAAACACAATGTAGAAGTACTTTCGAGCAACTACAAAGTTTATGCAGAAATGTCTAAACGCTTTCACAGCATCCTTGCAGAATATGTTGCACCAGGAGAGCATGAGATCTATTCGATTGATGAATGCTTTCTAGATCTCACCGCATATGAACATAAATTCGATTTGACGGAATACGCTCAAGACATGCGCGAACGTATTGCCAAGTGGATCGGCTTGCCTGTATCAGTCGGAATTGGTCGTAGTAAAACTGAAGCGAAGATTGCTAACCATATGGCCAAGAAAGCCAAACGTTTTTCGGGTGTCTGCAACTTGGTATCAATGGACCCAAAACATAAGGATTACTTTTTTAGTTTGATAGATGTATCTGAGGTTTGGGGAGTCGGTCGACAGCACAGCAAGAAACTGCATGCCATGGGTGTGCATACCGTTCAGGATCTCACCCGAACTGAACCTCGGAATATGAAAAGACTCTTTTCCATTGTTATGGCCAAAACGGTTGCCGAGTTGCAAGGTATTTCCTGCATAGAGATTGAACATGCCCCACCCGCTAAAAAACAAATCATTTCATCGAGGTCGTTTGGCCAACGTGTAACAGATAAAGAATCTTTGTCTGAGGCAATGAGTGATTACCTGCAGTCAGCTGTTAAACGCCTACGAGAAGATAAAAGTTTATGTGGTTGTGTGATTGCTTTTGCTGAGTCCAATCCATTTGATAAGAACAAGCCCTTTTATAAGAAATCAATTAGTGTAAGCTTTGCTGAGCCTACTGACTCTGCTGCAGTCATGAATAAAGCCGTGATGAAGCAAATGAATGAACTATTTCAAGAAGGTATTGATTTTAAAAAATGCGGAGTGATTTTAACGTGTATCGAAAACAAGGCCACCTACATTCCCGATCTGTTGACTGATATTGAATCTATAGAGCGAAATGAGAAACTGCAGCTTGCAATTGAGGGTGTTAAGGAAAGGTTTGGGGATAAAAAGCTTGCGATAGGACCATGTAAATTGCCAAATCGTGGTTGGTCGATGAGTCGAGGGAGTTTGACGAGGGATTACTTTAGCTGGGAAGGGATGTTGACTATAGGGAGTGAAACACTATAGTTAAAGAATATTTTACACCCATATCATTGATTATAAAACAAATAATTTAAAAATTAAAAAGCAAAGTTATAATATTTTTTTATGAAATAGCTTGTAGTAATTTTAGATTGATATATATTCTCCTATAGGCAATAATATTTTTATGGATAAATTATCCAAAATAACTAGGTTTCAACATGATTATTGATTTCACGATCGAAAACTTTTTGTCTTTTAAGGAGCAGCAAACTTTAAGTTTTGTTGCAGAACCTCCTTACGATATTCATCCAGACCACTTGTTAGAGACGCCTGAAAAAGATCTAAAACTACTTAAAACAATTGTTATCTATGGTGCCAACGCATCAGGTAAGTCAAATTTTTTGTCAGCTATCCATTTTTTAAAACATTTGGTAATTAAATCTACTGATAAAAAGCCAGATGAACCCTTTGAGCTAATCTCATTTTTATTAGAGAAAGATTCTAAAACAAAACCTTCATGCTTTGACATTAACTTTTTTTGCAATGGTATTAGATATAACTATTATCTAGTCCTTGATAAAAATAAGGTTTTCCACGAACACCTTGCTTATTATCCCAAAAAATATAAAAAGAACATTTTTACTCGTGATTTAAATGATTCTGGTACATATGAATACAATATTGGCTCTGATCTAAAACCTAAACGCATCTATGACGACACAGCACTTAAAACGTCCCCGAATGTGTTATTTTTGACAAAGATGGTTGAAGAAAATAGTCAATTTTTGAAAACAGTTTATGATTGGTTTGCTAATACACTCTCTAAGCAATTTTCTTTAGAAGATACTGCCAAAAATATTCATTCCAGCATCGACTTTAAGGAAAGATTTTTAAAATTCCTGAAATCTCAAGATATTGATATTGTAGATATTGATGTTGATAAAGGTTCATTAGCAGAACAGATCATTAAAAATAATAACAACTTAACGCCAGAAGTAAGGGAAAGGATAATGGAGGATTTGAAAAACCGCTCTTATTATGAAATCAAAACCTTTCATAAAAACTCTGAAAATGAACTTGAACCATTCGACTTGGAGTTGGAATCTCAGGGTACACGTAAACTTTTTGCACTTTCTTCTTTATTGCTAAATAATTATGAGAAGTTTGAGAAAACCTTTTATGTTGACGAATTAAGTTCAGCACTTCACCCACTGCTTGTTAAAAATTTCTTAAAAGAATTTAATACAACAACCAATAATCAATTGATTTGTGTAACACATGATACGCACTTGATTAATCAAGAATGCTTAAGAAAAGATCAAATTTATTTTGTAGAAAAGGATAAACTTCAAGCTTCTTCATTATATTCTCTGTTAGAATTCAACCCTAGAAATGATAGAGAAAACTGGGAGTTACGATACTTATCTGGAAGATATGGGGCTACCCCATTTTTTAGATAAGGTGAGTATTTATTATGGGTACTGATGATTTAGCTAAAAAGCGTATCTCCGCAAATAAAGAGAGGAGAACTGCTCTTAAAGAATTGCGTAAGGCACGTAGTGTTGGTAATCGTACTATCTTTCCTAATATTTTAATATTGACTGAAGGATTTTCAGAAAACATCTATTTTGATGAACTCATTAAAGTATTAGGCTTGGATACTGTTTTTTCCAGAAAAAGTGTAAGCACTTCAAGTAAAGGTATATTACATGAAGCCGAACATGAGGATTTAAAAAATAAGGATACTGAAAAAGAATGGACTTATATATTCTGTGTTTTTGATTTAGATACAGTTAAGGATCGTAGTCATTTAGAACTCTTAAGTAGAATAAACATTAATTTTACTAAGATCATTCCAATTTACACTTTCCCGTGTATTGAAATATGGTTTCTTCTTCATTTCGAGTGTAATACTCGTCCTTTTCAATCAAAGGGGAAGAAATCTATTGGGAATATCGTAAAATCCCATTTCAAAAACACCTATAGTCCTGAATATTTAGAGACTAATGAAGACGTAATTAGACCTCTAGCTCATGCACATGACAATGCTATCTATAATTCTATTCGCTTATACTCTCAACAAGTGGAAGTAAAATCGAATAACCCTATTTCAAATATACATGCTCTCGTTACCCTATTAAAGAATATGTCTGATCGAACGCAAGAGTATGATTATAATTATGAATACCAATCATTCATAGAAGATAATCTTTGAAAAATATATTTTTCAACAATAAAAATCGCTCACTTAGAGGGGGGTTTTTCAGCTATAGAAATCACTGCTGCATGGCGTTGCTGGCAGTCTACATACTTTCAACCATCATCAATAATTCCATTTAATTGTATGCTTAGTTGACGATACTGGAAATTAATAAATCAACTTTTACTTACCTTGAAAAGCATTCCAACTGGAGATTGCTTAACTTGTTTATTCTGATCAACCAAATCACGAAATCTTTGAGGTATTTCTCTCAATTTAGGAGCATCAAGTAATTGATCCGCTGCTAATACTGCTAGTCCCCATGTAGGTGTTCCAGTTAAAGCTGCCCCTATTTCTATTCCTCCCGAAACAATCCAAGATCCAATATCAAATCCAGCAAATTTCCAATTTTTAGCTTTCAACTCATCAAGTTTCTTACGATGTTTATCAAAACTTTGCTCAATATTTTCTAATATTTGATCTCTAGTTCTAAAACAATTAGTAGGATTAGTTTCTACTAATTCCTTAATATTATTTCCTAAAATATTGCGGATTTCTTCTAAAGCACCTTGCTTTCTAAGCTCCAACAATGATTCAGGAGGGATGTTGCCTAACCAAGGTAAATCCGTTTGAGCTAAATCAGTTAAGCCTTTCGTTATATGCAAGTTTTCAGAGCCATAATATTCTTGAGCCTCATCAGCATCATATTCTAATTTCCAGTTAAAATATTGCCATGATGTTTCAGCTTCAATAATTGGAGTTCCTGAAAGTTGTCGTGCCTTGAGTAATAATTCATTACTCACTGACATTCTACCAACAGTTTGCATTTGAAATAACAAACCTGGCTCTGTTCTATTAAGAGCTTTTAGCTCATCTCCCTTTAAAGCCCTATTTATTTGTTCCTCTAAAGAACCTTTGCAGTTTGTATCAAATAAGGCCCTTTTTTTATCTTTTATTGCTTGAATTGTTTTTTCTACAGTATCAAGGCTTAAACAAAACTCATTAAACTCCTCAATACTTTCAAAGTTTCTACCAAATAATTTACTACCGTGAGTTAGTGCATCATTTAGAGAGAAGTTATAAATAAAATCTCTACCATTGTCTTCTAAATTAGATAAATCAGGTAATATTACTACTACAGACATTCCTTCTTCGACACACGCTAATTCTTTATATTTGAGAATATTCATAGCGTGCTTTATTAGGAAAAAAACTGCTTTTTCTTTTGGATAGTGTTTGAATATATGGAGTGATCGAACATATGGATCAGGTAATACGATAGTGTCAGTGTAAATACCACATTTTGAAGCAATATTTTCATCATGGGCAGGAAATAAATCTCCACCATAAACCCCAGTAAGATTTGAGTGGTTATCTTCTAAATGCCAATAGCCAATATCACCTACTTCTTTCCAAAACGATAAAATCGCATCCATAAAATCAGGAATTTGTTCAAACATATTGTTAACAAAATCGGCTTTTGTTGATAAAAATTCCGCAATATGGTTAGGGTTAGAGTTCGCTTTAAGCATTTGTTGATAGATGAAATCAAAATTTTGCTCTATCAGATCAAAATATAGTTTTTGAATTTCAACTAGCGAAATTTCTTTCTTTAATTTTCCCCTTGTGTCGAAATGTTCCACAGCCAAAGCCATTGAACGAATTCGCCCATCAACAGACTCTAAAATGATCTCACCACTTTCATCATATTTGATATTTCGAAGACTCTCTTTGAAATCTTCAGCTAGGTGTGAAGCAATTTTTACTTTACCGGCCTCTAACTGTTCTGAAAGAATTTTAAGTCTATACCTTAATCTTTCTTCATAATCTTGTTGTTCTGTTTCTAAGTCAATCATTCCAAAACCTTTTTAATAATATTTAAAGTTTAATAGAGCTAAATTTTTAAATTCCAATAAGGGCGATTATTTCATATACTTCTATTTAACATAAAACCTCTTATTCGACATCTGAATTTTCCACTAAATATCCACCCATTTATCATAATAGAAACTTATACAAGAGCCATCACTTAGATGGCTTTTTTAATTCACACACTGCACACAAACAGTGACATGCACCTTTGTCGAAATCGTATGAGCTCAAATCAAAGAATTGAAAATTAATTATATTTAACTATTTGTAATTTATATATTATTAGTATAGATTAGGATAATTTCACAAGAATTATTAAAGAATGTCAGAATCAAACAATTTAAAACTTGCTGTGTTGATAGATGCGGACAATGCTCAAGCATCCGTATGTGAAAATTTACTAAAAGAAATTGCCAGGTTTGGCACAGCACATATTAAGAGAATCTACGGGGATTGGACTAAGCCAAATTTAAAATCATGGAAAGAACAACTACATAAACATGCTATTCAGCCTGTGCAGCAATTTAGCTACACGTCAGGAAAAAACGCTACTGACTCAGCATTAATTATTGATGCTATGGACTTACTACACCAAAGCCACCTAGATGGATTTTGCTTAATTTCTTCTGATAGCGATTTTACTAGACTCGCAACGAGAATTAGAGAGAATGGTTTGGTTGTTTACGGTTTTGGTGAAAAGAAAACTCCAGAAGCATTTATTGTCGCATGTGATCAATTTATTTATGTTGAAAATCTTACGCCAAAACTTGAAGAGGTAATATCAGCAGAAATAGATGATCAAAAACCAGCTAAAACAACGAAAAAAGCAGATTTATCTAAAGATAAAAAGTTAAAAGATGCACTTAAAGTCGCTATTAATGCTCTATCAAAAGATTCTGATTGGGCACCATTATCAGGTGTTGGGGGGTATATGGTTAAAAATGACCCCTCTTTCGACTCTCGAAGCTATGGCTATGAAAAACTCGGAGCGTTAGTTGAAAACCTAAATTACATAGAGGTAGATAAGCGCAAACCTAACGATGCATCACATATTTATCACATGTATATTCGCCTTAAATAACTGTACAGCTCACTAAATTAAAAGCCCTCATTTAGAGGGCTTTTTATCGACTATTGAAATCACCGCTGCATGCCTCTGCTGACAATCTACATACTTTCGGCGATCATCAATCATAATGGGCAGAATGTCTTTGCCTTGCCCTGATTCAAGCTTTTGCAGATCAGGGCAACGCGCTTTCAAGTTCGACGGTATTACCAGCGGCGTTGACTGCTGACACCCCAGCATCATCGAAACAAGTGTTGAGATAAATAGGACGTTCAATGATCTTTTGCACTTCACGTGTAATTGTTTCTGTTTTGACTCGCTCGGTTTCTTTGGTTTGTTCATAGTCTTCACCTGCTTTCTGTGCCCGTTCTTGTGCTTCCTGTTCTGCGTCTTTGTAAGGCTTCACAGCCTTATCGACTTCTTGCTGTACCTTAGTTTTACAATCAGCCTTCGCCTTATTCAAATCACCAGCCAGTGAATTGGATTGCCATGTTTGAAACAAGGTATAAATCAAAAGCACAAGGATTAGGGTCCAGCGTTTGTTATTCCAAATCAGTAAAAGAAATGGCATCTAGTTTTCTCCCATGCATTTTTCATAGCGAGCTTGTTGTCGAACCCATACCCCGTAGCAATTATTTGAGCGGATCGAACAATCTCGCTTTGCTGCATACTTCCACTTCAATAGCGACTTGCAAGCTTGTAAATAGTTGCGGGATTTCAAGTTACGAAGCATTGAAGATTGCGACCATGCGCCTGTGCCGAACTGGTATGTGAAGTCCATGTACAAGTCATACTCGGCTTGAGAAAGCGGAATACCAACAAGCGTTTTATTGAAAATCTTGGCATCCTTATTAATATGGAATTGCAGATATTCAGCCGCTTGTTTCTTTGTAATCGGTGGATCTGTGATTTTGACGGTTTTGCCGTTTGGATAGACCGTTGTGCCTGTACCGATAGTTGCCACTTTAACGCTATCGTAATAAGGTTTAAGTACAGTGCCTTCCCGGCTTTGCGTCCAAGCAACACCTCCCAAACTAATCACCGTCGCCATCGTTACAGCGACTTTGGTTTTATTTGACATTGCATTCATCCTTTGCTTTTCGTAGCGCAATTTCATGAAGTTGATCTGCACGCTGATCTTCTTTTTTCTTGTAGTGCCAATTAATTAAAAAACTCAAAAAACTAACTAATAGGCCACCTAAACCAATGCAAACACCAAGGATGGTCATCGGATCAAGACCAGCTAACCAGCCAACAAATGAAATCCCACCACCAGCAACTGCAGTTTTTGAAAAAGCACTCGTCATGGCTGCACTTGCTTCAATTGCCGTTTGTGCATGATCTGCCATACTCCCCCCTTTTTTTTGGTAATAAAAAACTCCACGCATTGGCGTAGAGTTTTATTTAAAGGCGGTTATTTAGCGAACCTTACAGGGGGTTATTCACCAAAAGCAAAGTAACCAGCTTCACGTGCATCTTGACGATTTCGTGATAAATATATGCCATCTTCCGCACGGTCGATACGACGTTGGCGATTACGATAACTTTGGTTAAGGTTGATTCTAGTGATTCGACGTGATGGATTTTTATCATTGAAGCCTTGAATCTCTTCCCAAATTTCATCCATCTCTTGCTGGTCATCCAGCATTTTCGCTCGTGACCATAATGTCATCAAACGGCTACGACGCTCGTTGAGCTTTCGGTTAAGCTGGTAAATTGCTGTTTTGCCTTCATTAGCTGTTCGAACATCTGCTGGTGAGAAACCCATACCTTGTACAAGTAAATCCATTGAGCTGACATCATCCATGATAGATACACCAGTTTTGTCTTGTACACCCTCATCAGCATAACGATAGGTTTTGGCAAAGTTTTTTAGGAAAACTGGCAGCATAGTCTCAATGCCACGTAAAGTCTGACCTTCAGTAATATCTTGACTACCTTTGACCAAATTAGTTCCTATTCCTGCCACTGGTCCAAGTGCACCAGCCATAGCAGATTCAGCCCACCGCTTACCTTCAAGCCCCTCTTGTACATCCGGAAGTAACATATTATTAATACCAACACGGCCTGATAGATCTATTGGTGTTAGAGCTCTAGGTGCACCTTTCATCAATAAAGTTGAGATCGTGGGTCCAAACGCTTCAGCAAGATAGTTTCGTAATGCAACTTCTGCATCCCAAGGATCATCATCATCCCCGCCCATCCATGATGCAAGTGATAACAACATCCCGACCATAGGTAGCCCAAGCGTACCCGCAAAAGTTGCGTGCATTACCAAAATTGCACCAAGTGATTTCAGGGCTTCTTTCCGTTCAGCTTCTGTCTCACCTTTGATTGACTGATATGTCTGACGAGCTAATGTATAAACCATGTTCTGCCCAAACTGTTTAAACAGTAGAAGAACTTTAGCAACATTACCTTGCATAATACGTGGACGGTTCCCAGAACTGTAATCAAAGTGTCCTCTGTAAGTTGCATCTACAGCTTGATCAAAAGCTGAGTCATGATTTACACCTGCTTGCCGAGCCAAACGATATGAGGCAATAAAGGTCACTTCACGGTTGAAACGCTCTGCATTATGAAACAAGACACTAGCTGCACGCATAATCGGACGTGTTTTCCACATAATTCCACTATCCTCTCCCTGAGCAATTCCTGCTAAATCATGTGCCTGTGTTACATCAATCACACCACGAGATACAGCTTCATCGTAAGCCTGCTTTTCGTCCTTATTTAAAAATTTGGAAATATCAGCACTCATTGTTTTATAAAGGTCGGTTTTTGAGCCTTCCCACTTAACCTTATGAAACTCCACACCCTTTCTAAAATCATTAGATGCTTTCAGCAACTCATTAGCTGCTTTGTCGAAACCCCATTTAGCACCCATGATCGGATATGCAACCAATGCTGTCTGCGATAGGTTGACCAAAGCTGCTGCTGGTGATAGCCCCAGGTAATAAATAAAGCCCAAACTGGTTAATGCACTTGATAAAGGATGCCCTTTAGGGTTCATTAAGTTGTCATGACGATTGTTCATTTCATCAATGACTCGTTGAGCAGTCGGCTGATCAAAACTTTCTTTAAGCTTACTTTGTTCTGAGGCGTATTTCTGCATATCATCAAGCTGCTGAGCTAACTGATCACCAAATCGCAATTTGGCAAGATAACCTGCACCATGAAACATATTCTGAGCAAATGCACGGCGAGCATCTTGACTGAATCCAGCAGTACCTTTTCGGTGGATACCGTGTTTTGCCCAAGATAAATCGGGCATAGATGATAAATACAGTTGACTTAAAGTATCTTCAAATTCTGCCTGTTCAGCAGTAGATAAACCCAGATTATCAACTTCAGCAAATAGGCTAGTCATAAATCCACGACCAACTGCATCACGAGAAGCGTTAAACGCTTTATCTAGCATGACTCGATCAGTTTTATAATGCGGATATTTCTGCATTAATTCTGACCGTAGACGTTGTGCTTCACCCATGGTCTCAGCGCGGCTAATGCTTTCAACTTCACCATTTTGATTTCGCATCACCACTACATATTTACCAAAACGAGCTAATGGAAAGTAGACGCCTTTGACATATCCAAAGAAGTTATCATCCATTTGTTTAAGTAAATCAGCTTTCTTTTGACTAGAAAGTTCTGATCTTAAGATGCGCTCTTTAATTGCTTGATGTACTTTTGCATAGTGCTTTTTATAAGCATCACGTGCTTTTAAATACATTGCCTGAGCTTCAGGTGATAATGAATTGTAATCATCCCGTAATTGCTTATATCTTGAAACACTATCGCCTTTTACATAAGGCTTTGTAGGGTCAATTTTTGCTAACGTAGCATCATGCATTAACTCTGCAAGTTGATTTTCATCTTTTAGATTTGCCCACTCCCGCACGATACCGTCAGCTTCAGCACCTGCATCATTCTTATCAGCATCCATTTGAGCAACTAAATCATTATATTTGTTTAGTTGTGGTAATAGTTTGCTATAAATTTCAGTAAGTTGTCTACGTCCTAAAGCTGACAAGCCGATACCTAACCAATCAGTAAATTTATAACCTGTCTTATCCTTGACTGATGAAATGGAAATATTACTAAGGTTTTTGCTTAAATTATCAATAACATCTTTTGCTGAACGGCTAAATCTAATATCTGAACTTTCGCTATTAAATGTGCCCGTATTTCCCTCAGCTATTTTTACTTGGTTAGGCTCTAAGGCAACAATATATTCTTGATTTTCAAATTGATGTACTACACCTTGGTACTTACCTGATTTCGTTGCTTCAACAACCTTATCTCGAGATACATTACCAGTTGTTTTAAATGCATTTCGAATGTTTACGAATAATGGCAATACGAAGCCATTATTGCCACGGTTGTTCGCGTACATATCAGCAGTATCAAAACTATCTGTTAAATATATTCCATCACCTAGAAGTCCATGACCTTGCTTAAACTCATTGAACTTGGTGGAAGTGCCATGATAAACAACCTTAGGTTCCCCATTTTCATCTAACACCTGTGAAGAATTTGCTACATCATTTTCCCAATCACCAAACCATTTCTTAAATTCTGGGGTACGGACTTGTAACCATTGTTGTTCTGAAAGATGTGTCTTTGCACCGTTTGGTGCTGTCATCCAATGACTTGTACCATGGTATTTTTGACGAATTAAATCTAATGATGACTGATGTTTAATTTGCCCAATCATACGCTCTGATAGTGCAAGCATATCATCAGGATTCAAATTAAGATTGATACCAAAATTATCAAATACCCATGCTTTTACATACGAAACAATATTGTTAATCAACTTTTGTAGTGCATTCCGTTGAATCACATTACGTTGTTGCATAGTGGATGAAAGAGTTAACAAATATGGTAAATATTCAAGCTGCTGTCGTTCAGAGCCTTGTTCACGTTCCGCAAGCATTTTTGCAGCCAAAGCAACAGGATTGCCTTGCTCGACCAGCTTATTAAATTGATTCATCAATTCATTATATTGCTTCTGGTTCATCATGTTTTGAAAACCAGCATGCCCACCCAACTCATGCAAGAATGTTGGCACTGTGCTTTCAGCAGTCAAATTTGATGCAACAAGTACAGCTTTACCGTTGTAATAAAAACCCTCCACACCATCAACCTGATAATCCTGAATAATTTCAAGCTTACCTTGACGCTCCAATTCAGCAATGGTGTCCTCACCGAAGCGGTCAATCAAAAGCTCTCGTACTTGTTGAGTTGTAGAGCCTGTATAGCTTTTAGTGCGACGGCTATAAAGTGGAGTATCAGAATCGTTCTTAGATGAAAATTCTTGATTTTTATATTTACCAAAATAGCTTCGATCAACTACAGCCTTACGAGCTTCTGATAAAAACATCATTAAATCAGCATCATTATAACGTGAAAGGAATTTATCAAATCCACGATCACGGAACCACTGACGAATATATCCTATAACTTCATTTAGCTTTTGACGTACAAAAGGACGTGACTTGGCATTTTGAGCGATAAAGGCAAATAGCTCACTTACAGTTGCTTGTTGCGCATCTAATGGATCGTAATAGCCTTCCTCAACACCTTTTTTAAATGGCTTAATATATGCATTATCGAATTGATTCATATCAACGCCATTATCTTTGGCTATTTTACGAATACCCTCAATGCCACCAAGCGCATTAAAAAGCTGCTGAAACTTGGTTTTATATTCTTGGCCAAATAATTGCTGAACTCCAAAATGCCCAACCACTTCATGTAATATGACTTCCTCATAGGCTTCATAAGTGGTCTGTTGTGTATTATGATTTCCTTGGACATCCCCAGCATTAATATAAAGTGTGCCTTTATGCCAAACAGCACTTACATCATAACGTTTTGTATTGCCATCTTCATCTTGGTAGTAGTTTTCTTGCTGTATCGCTTCTGGCAAAGTCTCAAACGATTCAACGACAATAAACGGAAATTTGGACTCTACTACCCCATTGATCCCACTTTTAGATTTACTTGGCGTGCTCCCTTTAGAAATCCCAGAGAGTATATCCGTTACAAGACTATTAGCCCGATTCTTAGAAATAGGCAAAAATGAAGTAGATAAAGGGGATGTATTTTTTCTCTCATTATCAGGTTTTAATTTGTCACGACTATAAAGTTTAATCCCTGTTTCTGTTTCTTCTGTTTTTAGTGTATCAACCAAATCAGAAAACTTTGCATTGATTGCTTTGCGTTCATCACCATGTGGATATGGGCGCATCCACCCCCATGGTGTTTCTATCGCAGCATTTTCAGGTGCATGGTTTAAAAATGGGCTATGTCCATTATTTTCAGTTATCTTATCCTCAACAAACCCCTGAAACGCACGTGCACTCAACTCATGCGGAGTTGTCCAATAATCAGAACCACGTCCTTCATCAAGGTTTTTGGCATCCATCACAAACTTAGTAGGTATTTTCCTAGTCTTGCTAACTTCTTTTTGAGCATCAGCCAACATTTTCAGACGATTTGCATAACTGTTCATGGCTGAACGCAAGCGATCCAGTACTGCATCTTGATCTTTACTAAAACCAGAACGCCCTCGTACTGATTTATAAATCTCCCCTAACTGTTCTAAAGCATCATTAGTCCAACGAGCACCTGAAAATATACCGCTTGCAGATTTGTTTTTTACATCAGTTCGCCATTCTGTTTCGAGTAACTCACCATTGATCAACTGCTGGGAAATCGTATCAAATACAACCAATTGTTCAGCACTGGCTGGCTTGTTATGACGTTTATAATATTTTGGATCACGCTGTTGAGACAATTCCTCTCTCAATGAATCCAACCGCTCTTTCACGCTGTCCCGACTTTGACCTACAAACTTATCCACCGCCTGCACATCTTCTACATACTGCTCAGCTTTTGTGGACATAGTTTTCATTAAATCAGTATAGGCATTGCGCACATCTTCTCGAACACCTGAATTCCTATAAGAAAATCCATGACTCACCATACGGTCTTTACTATTGTTCGTTATTTTTAAACTACGTGTGCCATCAGAATCCACAACCCACTCTGCCGATGCGATACCATCTTGGCGTGCAAGATAGTGATCAAAAGCATGCCACCACTCATGCGCAAGTGAACCAGCACCATTCATTTTGGTTAAATTGATCACCACTTTTGCAGGCTCATAATGTGCACGTGCACTACTTAAACCTTGCCCTCGTGCACCAAATGCCAATGCTAAATCACCATTTAAACTGATTGCTTTAGCAGGGATTTTCAATACTTCAGCCAGATCAAGTAAGCCGTCGTAGGCGTCATTAAGCAACTGTTGACGTTCTTCCTGGTTATTCCAATTTCCAAATTCAACACCACGAAAGCCAAACACTTTCATAAAATCGGTATCTTTAGCATCACCTTTGCGACGCTCAATACCTTTGCGGACTGTATTTTCAGGACGTGGTAAATCCAACTCACCAAAAGTGGTACTGGTTTCAAGAATATTCGTTGCATTTTCAATTAAATAGGTTTGAGCATCCTGTTTCGCATCAAAAACCTTGTTTACTACTTTGACACGCTTTACATCATTAATTTGTCTCCAAATTTCAAATCCACTTTCGCCATCACGTCGTGCATATACCCGATGTTTCAAGCCAACCGCAACGACAGGCAGCATATCTTTTGCTTCATGTTCGCTATCAAACATACCAAGTTTTTTAGGACTTCCTTTCCAATCGGTTTTTTTACTGTCCTCAATGACCCATTTACCAGTTTCATTTGAATTGGTCGATGACACAATTTCACTGATCGTATATCGCTTTGACCATGTAGGTCGGTTATCTGTTGATTTGGTTTTTTTTGATTTCCCTGCTGATAATGCTGTATCTTTTCGAGCACCTCCAATTTTTTCACCTAAATCTTTAATCACTTCTTTAGGTTTATTGACATCGGTGTTAGTCGCAGGCTTGGAAGTATCCTCATTTTTCAGCCAATCCTTAAATTGTTCCATATTCATGGTACGAATTGGACCTACTTTCCAGCCTTTGTCAAAGTTGGATTTATAGGCAGTGGTAGCTTCTTCCTGACTATCAAATCCCATCATCACTTTATGTTCATCAAATCCACCCGTCACTTGATCTATTTGATCAACTACATAGATTTTTTCGGAGTCAGGATTTCTACCGACATAGGTATCAATGTTTTCCTGATCTGCACCTACAGTACGCTTGATATATCCATAGTGGTCGCTCATCGTGTGAGCCCATTCTTTCCCATTGGGATTAGTGCCACGACGTTCTGAACCTTTTGGGTTTTCTATAGCAATATCTAAACCATGAACTTTAATATGCCCTTTCTTATAGTTACCAGCTTCAATCTGGGCTTGAGTTGGTTCTGGCGTATTATTTTGTGAACTTGTTGCAGCCTGATGTGCATTTTCATCAATACTAATAGCATTAGGTTTTTTACCTATCCACTCCCCTGTATTTGGATGTTTCATACCTACAATTTCTACTGAACCATTGGCTTTCTGTACAGCGTTGTAATTAGGATTATTTAATGCATTGGTCTTTTTATTGTCATCACGCAAATCAATTGTGAAATCATCACCCAATATCTCAATATCAGACATTACACTTTCAACTGTATCACCGTATTGTTTTTGAATTTGCTCAGAGCCAAATGATGTTGTAGTAATTTCAGTTTGCTGAGATTTAAGCTGATCAATCTGTTTTTTAAGTTTTGCTTTTTGTGGAACAGATTTGGCATCTAAAAACTGTTGCTCGAGTTGTGCAAGTTGATCTGCAACATTGTTAGTTTTGGTTTTGTCAATATTATTTTGAGCATCCAAAATAGTATTTTTAGGCGTAGAAATATTATTTTCAGAAGCTGAAATAGAATTTGCTATTACACTTGGTTGGTCATTGCTTTGCTGAAATGCATTAATTTCTTTACGAATCCTTGCCTTTTCAGGAACGGTTTTAGCTTCTTCAAATTGTTGTTCCAAAGCTTCAAGTTGTGCTTGATTTCCATTTTGTACCTGAGCTACATGGGGTTGAATCTCAATACGCTTTCCGTCTTGGACTACCTGGTAATCATTGCCTAAATTTTTCTTATCAATAAATGCTTGCGCTTTTTCCTGATTACCAAACCATTTATTTTTACCATCAGGACCTAAGATTGGTTGAATAGTTTTCGTTTGTGGAGCCGACTCTGTTCCATTTTTCTCAAATTCTCCTGCCATTTCATCCGCTGTGTTAACGTCATACTGTTGAGAAATTGATTCGCCTGCATTGTCAGATTGTGCATTTCCTTGCTGTACTGCTGCATCTTCAAAGTTTGTATTAAAGGATTGTCCTTCATTCTGGTTTCCTAATAATTGGCGATAATCATTCGGTACCACATCACTGATCGGCGTATTGCTTTGCTCTTGAGTCTGCTGCTCTGGCGTATATCTCAATTGAGCTGTTGGAGATGCTCCACTATCCACAGCTAAAGCTGCTGCGGATGACATAGGTCCATCATCTGGATTAATACCTAAACGTTCTGATGGTAACTGTGGCTGTGTTGAATGATCCTCAAAATAGTTTCCGCCACTTGGAGATAGTGGATTATTTGACGGGTCTAAATTACCAGACGTATTAAAATCTGCATCACCTTCATAATTGTTGCTTAATAAATTATCTGCATCCATTGATGGTTGATCATAAACAAAAGCTGTGCGGCCTTGATTATCACCCTGTGCTACATTTTCACGTGGGATATATTCACCAGACAAAGCATTATCTGGGCTTGGACCCAATTGAGGTGGTACAGATGGTAAATTAGGTGTATTTGATTGCTGTTGGCTGTTTTGAGGTTCGGTTCCCGTGTTATGGCCAGATAAGATATTGGCAGCACCACCCATTGCCATACCAGCCAAAGTACCCATGACTGCTGCATCTTCAATACCATCATGCCAAGGCTTATCTAATGCCAAATTTTGTAAAATCTGCTCAGATACTGATTGCGGTAATTCTTCTAAAAAGCCTTCTGAAATTGCACCTTCAATTACACGACGAGGTAAAGACTTCGCAGGCATTGATGCAATCTCACCAGCAATATCTGCTGGACCTAGCTTACCATTCACCAACATGGTATCTACATCACCGATACCTAGTTTTTGTGCTATACGACCACCAGCAAAACCAATTAAGCCACCAAGTACACCTGTTGTTGCTCCCGCTAAAGATTGATCTGCTGTTAAGCGTCCATCTACAGTCTCTTGGCGAATTTGTTCTGCTTGGCTACCTGCCATTCCGAGACCCTCACCAACCGAAGCAGCAACAACAGGGTTGGCTATGCCTGTACCTCGACCAAGTGCAGCACTGGCAAACATGGGTAGTATAGATTCAGCAACGGTATTTGTAAGAAGCGATGGATTGTCGATGACGTTTTTTGTTATATCAACTGCATTGTCGAATTTTTTACCAACCTTTGTTGCAAAGTCATCGCCTTCTTCAATTTTTCGATTTCCAACATTTGAAGAATCTTTTAATTGCTGTTGATACTGTTCAGACTGCCAACCTGTCATTGAGTTCTTAGTTGCTTTTGGATCGTAACCAAGCTTGTCAACAAGTATTTTGCCCGTAGCGCCATCAGACATTACATCACTTAAACCGACAACAATTTCACCAACACCTACTGTACCCTTACCGAGCAATGAAACAGCATGATCTTTCACTTGACCAAGAAAACCTTTATCTTTAGGTTTGTCTGTCTTTTCTTCGCTCCAATTTTGTTCCCAAGGTTTTTTATTGATGGTGTCAGAATTATTTGCAGTTGGTTGATTCCAATTTTGTTCCCATGGTTTCTTTTGCTCAGACATGACAAACTCCTATTAGCATGTCATGTATGCTGTGGCTTAAGCACTTTTTAGTCGAACCTTAGAGGGGGATAAGATTTTTAAATAGCCTCCCAAGAAGATGGACTATTCGGATCACCCCCTTTGAATTTATAACCACCTTGAACTTGTCCTACTTTTGGACCATTACTGGTTTGATTATTAATTTGGGTATCGACAAATTGCTGTGTCTGAGTATCAAATAATCTTTGTGGTTGAGTGAGCGTTCCGCCTGCCTTATCATCCCATTGTTGTCCACCGCCTACTGTCATGAAACGGTCTTTACCAGTATCTGCTTTATTACCTGCATAACGATTAATTTTTTCTTGAATGGATTTACGATCTTCATCCGATTTCGCAGAATCATATTGTTCATACAGCTTTTCCATTCTTGCGGAGTTGCGAATGCCAAAACCTTTTTCAGTGGCATTCAAATTAAATTCGCGGTTAGCTAAATCGTTTGTTGCTTGAAATTTCTGAGCATCAAGACCTAGATTCGCATTAAATCGGTTATTGGTGCCTTGCTCACCTAGTTCAGTACGGTAATTCTGTGCTTCTTGACCCATTGCCTCCCGTTGTAACGATGCTTGGTTATTCGCATCAGTGGTATATCGCTGATTTGCGCGGTTATCTTCTCCTTGCTGTAAATCCGATAGGATTCGCATTTGATTTGCTGTTAATCCATTTGCACCTTTGATCGTCTTACTTGCAGCGCGTATTACATTTTGACGTTCTGCCTCCTGTGCATCGGTACGTAGAGGAGCTTCTATCTGTCTTTGGCGCCCACCAAAACCTTGCATGCCTATATTCATTTCATTTTGTGCAAATGCATTTTGAACCTGTTGTTCTGTTGGCCCCATCTCACGGGTATTTTGCATAAAGTTTGCAACACCTTTTGGATCATTTGCAGGTCGCACTTTGAGCCCTAATCCTTCGCCTTCCCGCACTCCATTTGCACGTGCTTGAGCAGCTGCAGCAGGATTAGCATAACTAAAGCTGTTTCCCTTTTGTTGAATCGCATAAGGATCAGCGTTCAACGTAGGATTTGATGAAGTCTGGGATACAGGCTGTGTCTGTGTAGTAGGTGATGTTTTATTATTGCCAAATGGATTGTTTACAACAGTATTTGGATTATTTTGTTTAGCATTAAATTCGGGTTGAGCTGCTTTTGCTTCACTTGCGATACGCTGTTTATCTGCATAAAAACGTCCAGCTTGTCCAAAAGTTAAAGCATTACCTAAATCGGATGCGTAACCTAATGCACGAACACCAAAGTCTTTCGCAAATCCCTTAACTGTACCTAAATCTTCTGTTGATTGATCCCCGATACCAAATCGCTCTCGATAATCTTCACTTGGTGTAGCGGCATTTGCAAATAAAGAAGATGCGGCACCCAAATACCCAACACCTTTTGCAAATTTACTGTTATTCACGAAGTTTCTCATACCTGCGCCAAAGCCTCCACCTTGTGTTGGTGCTGGATTACTTGGACCTGCTAATGGTGAGCTGGTTGTTGAAGGTGCAGTTGATGTTGCTGGAAGTTGACGATTAATTGGTGTGACATCACGCATTTGTGGCCCACCAATTCTATTTTGTTGTGCACGACGAATATCATCTGCACTTGGGTAGGCACTTGGTACCAGTCCACCATTTGCAAAAAATAACTCAGGTTTATTTTGACCAGGCTTAAAACCCAATTGAGGTTGATTAACAGGCATATGTGTCTGATCTTTCATGGCATCAAGAGTTTGCACACCAACCGAATGAACTTGGTCAGGCGAGAGTTGGAACTCACCGTTACTGAGATTAACTGGCGTGGGACTCCCCATATTTTTTAAATTATTGGTACCAATCTGCTGAGTCGAATCAGCAGGCATAATATAACTACCAGCTGGAACATTTTTATAAACATCATCAGAAGTGCCAGTACCTGCACCTTGAATTAGTCCATTTTCATCCTGCTTTGAACGCTTTTTTAAGCCATACATGATACTTATTCCAATACAAATATCATGTATGTTTAATCAACACATGCTGTAGGCGTTAGCCTTACAGGGTTAATATGAATAGTTGTGGTTTGTACTGGTACTCTCAGAGGCACTACCACTAATTGAAGCATTCGCTCCGATACTTGCAGATACATGCATTGCTGACATAGCACCAGCAGCCAATTGAGATGAGTACTGTCCGACCGCTTTAGCAGCTTCCAAAGCAAGCTGTGCTTTTTGAATCGCATTTTGCATTTTAGCTTCATACTCTTTTAACTGCATTTCAGAAAAGGCAATATTGGTACGAACATTCATATCAGCATAACGTGACTGAGTTTCAGCATTGGCAATCTGTGTGCGGAGAACCATATCGTTGTAACGTGATTGAGTTTCTGCAAATGCAATATTGGTTCTACTGTTCATATCAGCATATCGAGCTTGCATTTCAGCATTCGAAATAGAAACACGCGACCGCGATTCAATGTAGCGGTTGTACACATCAGCATTCGCAATCGTCGTTCTTAGGCTTAGGTCTGCATAGCGTGAATGTGCATCACTCACAGCAATGGCAATACGAGTCTTCATTTCCGCAAAACGCGCCAAAGATTCACTATTAGCAATATTTACCCGCATTCGCATTTCAGCATATTTGGCTTGCGCATCAGCATATGAAATTTTTGTACGCGAGATTGAATCAACAACACTGGCTTGAGTTGATAGTCTAGAGGTTTCAACTTCAGCTTGCGCTTTAAATAATTCAACCTTGGAGTTAAAAGCAGTGGTATTGCTTTGAATAACACCCATTTTTGCATCTATTTCAGACTTGTACGCTTCAATATTGGCTTGATATTCAGATATTTTTACCCGTGCAGCCTCAAGATTAAGTTCAATCTGCTTTGACTTTAGATTGGCTTTCGCTGAAACCCCCTCAACCGTCGCTGCATACATGCGTGCAAGTGATTCATACATAGATGTTTTTGAGGTCTCTGCCTTAATTTGCGAATCATAAGCATCGACTTTGAGTTTTTCCGCACCGATCTGTTCAGAATATGCTTGCACCTCAGATTTATACGCATCGAATTTTGTTGCAATCAATCCAGCCCTTGCAGTAGCACCCTGCACTAAAGCCTTATAAACTTCAACATTAGTCATAACGGCTTCGATTTTCGCTTTAAAAACATCTACTTTTTGTTGATTTAACTGACCGATAACCGCTTGTGCATCCAGCATGGTTTTATAAGCACTGATACGCGAAATTGTTGCTTCAATTTTGGTCTTATAAACACTGATTAAACTTTCAAATGCAGAATTTTGTGCATTAAAAATACTAATTTGAGCATTTAAAATACTAATTTTGCTATCTATTTGAAATTTAGCCATCTCCATCGTATTCGACACATAGGCCAACCACATATCTTGCTTCATTTTCTCCAAAGCCATTCCTTGCTCTGTGAGGAAACGAATATGCTCAAGCTGCTTATCAAAAGACTGGATCATGATGTCACGATTCAATTCAGCCGTATTCAGCCGACCTTGTTCACGGATAACAGCTATCTGCTTGTCTAATGCACCTTGAGGAAGTGAAAAACCACGGCTGGCCCATGTTTCAGTGATTTCTTGAACAGCTCTTTCTGTTTCAGCATTATTACGCTCACGCGCTCGGTTAAATAGCGCTTCCTCTACCACCAGAGGCAACCCTAATCCAACATGAGAACCATCTAACCATTGACGAATTTCAGTGACCAAAGGTTTAACGACATTATCCACATTAGCTGTATAGTAATCCTTTGATACAACCGCTTGGGTATTCGATAAAATAACATCAAGGTTGTCTGGAATGGTTGCATTGAAAACAGGTGCAGTCCCTTCAAATACCAGAATTTCCTCATATTCGAAGTCAGGTAATTGAATTTTTTCCATTACATCCATTTCTGGAATGATGATTGTTGGTGCTGCTGGCATCTCAATATCATCATCAATTTCTGGTCTGAATGGAACCGCTATATCAGTCATGCTTGGTGCTGTCGGTAAATTCAATACAGGAGCATCAGGCGTGGTCGGAAAATCCAAATCACTTAAATCTAATTCTGTAATCAAATTGCTTAAATTGATTTTGCTTGGTAAGGCACCTGCATCAAAATTCTGAATATTGAATGTTGGTGCTGTTGGCAAACTAATCGTTGTATCAAATTCAGGCAATGTAGATGCATCAAGAAAATCAGGTGTCGATAAGTTCTCAGAGAAAATAGGAGCATCAGGAATATCTATACTTAACCCAGTAAATTCAGGGCTAAGCATCTCTTTAGGCTTCTGAATATCAAGGTCAATGACAGGTGCTTCAGGGCGATCAACCGTTAATTCGGGTGCTGTTAAACCCTCTAATGGCTCAAAACCTGACTCACCCGGTGTAGCAAGATCCAAAGGTTCATCTACACTATCAATAGTAATATTGGTGATGTTACTCAGGGCTTCTGCTAAGTCACTAGAGAAACTATTAACCTTGCTTTCAAAATAATCGAATTTTCCCGTAACCTCTTCCGTCACAGTATCAATCTGAGGAATAATGGTTCCAGCCATATTAAACTCTCCGTTTTGTGGCAGCTACATCAATATTCAAGTCATTGATATAACCGTGCTCACCTGATATTTTGATTTCAAATTTAAAGTGACGACCACGCAAACCACGTCCAAACAAAACACGTCCGTTGGTCAGGTAGTCAGCTTTCTCAGTTGGAAGTACATAGTTGTAGGTTTGCTCACTACCACTTTGGGTTGTCGTTATGGCAACTTGCAACGCTTTGGAGTTTCCGAATAGTTCGTATTCAAGATAGGCAGCCAAAGGGTGAATCAATTGCCCTCGACCTAAATCAATCTTGCCTGTGGTCAATTTTCCTTCTACATGGTTACGAGCATTCAAACGATACAGGCCATCCTCTGCCACACCATATAAAACACCATCAACTACTGCTAAGTCGCTATAGTTAAAACCATCATAACGACTCATTGCCCAGTTATCCGCATTAGACGTCCACGCATAACCACTTAACGGCTGATTTAAAATCAGGTCATCAATAAAGAAATAATCATGAATAGTCTGATTTGCAATAAGACTTCCTTGGGTTACATCCCTGATGATCAGTTGATCAGTGATTTTTTGCGAAAAGACAATCTGTGACTGCAGCACATCTGAAATCGGCACTTGGTCAACGATCAACTCAGATATTCGTGTTTGCTCATTGGCAGCATCAACGACATATAAGTCGTCTTCGATATACTCTGAATATACGAATAAATTTTTATCTGCAATCTTCGCTTTATTTTCAACCAAAATTGATGCCTGGTTAAAACTAAAAACTTCACTTTTAATCTGAACTTGATCGCTGATGGTTGAGGATGACTGCTGATCTAATACGGCATCAATTGTGATCAATTGATCTTGAAATAAATGAGTCGTTACAGCGATTGTTGAAATAATATCTGTGATTTTTCGCTGTTCAGTAATGATCTGTGTACGCTGAATCAACTGTGTTACTTGACTATTAATTTGAATGGTATCGCTTATAAGCGCTATGGTTTTTTCGGTAAACTGCTCAGATATCGCTAAAGCATCAGTAATCAATACACTTATATTTTTATTAGCCTGAACCTTATCCTGAACATTAATGGTTTCTTTAACAAAATCGTTAGCAATCTTATATGACAATACGTCATCACTGATAACAGCCCCATCCTCCATTAATTGTGAAAAATGAATGATCGCGTTATCAACAATCAATACAGCATCATCTTCAACTAATTGTAAAAGTACGTTTGTAGAATCATCAGCAATCTTTGCGCTATCAGCCACAATAAGTGAAATAATCGCTTTGGATGTATCTGCAATCATTGCAGAATCTACGGTTACACCAATCGCAAGATCTAAAACAGAGTTCGACGCCACCATTATTTCATGGGAGTCATCCCGATAATTACTCATTGATAACTCCGATAAAATGTTGAGCCGTTGTGCTGTCAGAAAAGATTGTTGATCCCCAAGATTGGCGATCGTCAGCGGTTGTGCTTAAACCAATGTTCGCATATTGCTGTGTACCAAAAACAACCTTACAGCCATCTAAATATGCATCGGTAGAAAAGTAACTGTTTCTATTGGTTGTATCTGCAATGAGTAAGGCATCACTTAACGGAGTACCGTATAAAGTTGCTGCCTTTAATGATGTTGTTTGAGGCTCATCATAAGTAAGTACTGCTGTTCCATAAGGTGGTTTAGTCACAAGATTTGTTGTATCGAACTTTGATCCAACGGATTGCCAAGAGGGTTTGTCTAGAATAGTTCCAATAATTGAAGGATTATAAATAGACATATCAACTTCTTCAGTGATTCGCCAATCATTTGCCGCAACCATTCTCATGCCATAGTAATAGCGCTGGTGGTCTGTTTGGTCATTTGTCCAGTAACATGATGTCTCAAGTGGTTTAAATTCTTCTGTAGCAATTAAACAATTGTTACGACTGAAGTATGGAATAATTAATGAAATATCCAAGCAACGACGTGATGTTAGTTTGAATGTATATTTTTGTTGCCACATTTCATTCTTATAGATGTAGCCACTGACGAAATACACCCCACTCGTACCCGTATGGGTTCCGTCATAAGTTTTCGTATATTTATAAAGATAAGTATCATCTCTTAAATCTAAATCAGTGGTATAAAAATATCCTTGAGCAGTAGATGGTGCACTGGTAATTGCTCGCTCAAATGTTCCTGTTATCATTGTGGATTTAAGCCCATCTAACGTATCTTTCTTATATGCATCCCAATCGAGAAAGTACTTAACAACTTTTAAATCGTCTCCAATGAAATACCCAAATACTATAGTGTCACAGCTTTGTGGATCTTGATTGATTGAGGTAAATGAGAATTCATCAAATGAATAATCTGCAGATGGATTTGGAAAGCGCAGAATAGGTGGGGAATTGGTTTTATTTACTCCTTTTAAATTATCCATTAAATATTGAATCAGTGTTTTAGAATTATTATTTGATTCAGAAGCTTTTTCTTCTGCCAGAACAATTGATGAGTTCTCACCTTCTGTTTGATAAGAACTATTATAATAAAGATACCCTTCACCAGCACTGATTAAACTCGCTGTATGATTGGAGATTGGTGCCAACTCTAAACTGTCCCAATAATCCACCTCACTGCTATTGACAGCACTTGTGGATGCTCTTTCGATTACGATATCCAGCGATCGACGAAGTTTATATTTAATTGCAAGGGATTTTGTGGCGTCATCTAATAGTGGAATAAGCTGAGATAAATAAGAAGAGACCGCTTCTACACTTTCACTAGGAACTGAAACTTTATTGATCCAACCTCGGGTGTATTCAGAAGTTTGTAGGCTAATATCAAGACGATATGCATAACCAACTTTGTAACCATTTTCTACGTTATAGCAAGTATTAAAGCCTATCGAGCCTTTTGAATTAAATGACCATCCGCACGACTCACTGTATGCATTTTTTTCATAGAATTCATCCATTTCGCACAACTTTATAATAACACCAGCTCTAACCCATGCTTCAAACTCATCATCATCTATTGGAAAAGATTCTCCACTTGGCAATGCTCCAAAACGATCCAAAACTGCCAATAACTCTGTATCACCCTTATTGTTTATATGGCTTCTAAACTGATCTGTAGCTGTTGCTGGCACAATCGGCAACGGCATTGCATGCACTCCTTGACTAGAAACACGTATAAGCCAAGGGAAATTATCTGTATCAAAACCTACAGCGTGTGTTTGAGAAAATTTATAGTCATATTGAAATTGTCCATCTTCATTAGGTTTACCTGTGTATCCAGGCAAACCTACGCCCATTAATTTTTTATTGATGTCTTTGGCTAAGGTTTCAGGCAAAGTAAATTGAATTGTTTCATACTCACTTTGGTCAGCCCCACTTCCAGACTCATCATCTGTTTTCGGCTGTTTGCCATAGCCCCCAACAATTTGCATGACCTCTGCCATTGCCCCACTGTACCAAGTAGGACGTTGCAATTGGTATTGTGTTGAAGCTCTTTCGAATTCAGGGACGACTTCTGTATTTACGCTAATATTAAAGCGTTTCAAGCTGATATCTTGCTCGGGTAGCTCAGCATCTTCACTATAACCAACTAACCGTTGTTGTGTTAATGAACTAATTTTTAGTGCTAGTGCTTCTTCGCTTGAAATAGCATCACTACTGATACCACCACAAAACAACATTGGTATTTCTAATTGTTCAATGTCCTCTGCCGCTTCGGTAGTTGTTGGGCTTTTATCAATGATTACCCGAAATATTCCGCCCATATATTGCACGATAAATATCCCACCATCAGGCAGGTCATAACACATGCGCAGACTCTCTAGATTAGAAGTTTCTTTAAAATTTAAAAAGTTGCGAACCACGGCATCAACATAAGTTCTGTCTTTTGCAGTGAGTTCGCCACCACCCTTAATCGAGAGACCATGAGGTCTAGGGCTATGCATATTAAACCGTGAGACTTAAACGATAACCCACTTGATATACATCGCCAGTTTGGAAGGTACGTGTCGCAGAAAATTTAGTTGCCGAAATTAAGACACCAGACGTTCCTCCACGTGTACTATTGGTCAGCAATGCTGCACCCGTAACATTGAGCGTAGATGTTGTTGCAATCGTTAATGATGCTGTTGCACTCATGTTATCAATTGACCCTGTGGTGGTATTCGCTGGTGTCCATTCAGGACGCGTGGCATTTGTGTACCCTTCAGTGGTGCTTACAATTTCGGATGCAACAGAAGCAAAGTTGGCTGCTGTCCAGTTAGCTGCTGGGGCAGTTGCCCCACTAAATAAGGCAAGGTAATATCCGGATGCCTTAGCTGTACTACCTAAAGCAGTATTCAAAATATGAGCTAGACCTTCTGTAACTACAAGGTTTGGAGTGCGCTCCCATTCACCATCATTGATTCGATCAAAGTACTCCCCCTTCACCATGATCCCTTGTCGTGGCAAATACAAACCTTCTTCCGTCAAATCAAACAGTTCATTATGTAGGCTTTGCTGAATTTCTTTGCGTAAAGCTTTCATTTTTACAACCCAAGTAATAAATATTCCCTTAGGTTACTGCGGTAATAATCCTACGCCCTAGCCTTACAGACCTGCTAAGTTTTGCGCTAATTCCTTGAAGCTTGCCAGCTTGGTACTGGATGATTTGCCCTGTAGCTGTACCCAAGACATATCCATTTTCTGCCAGCCATAAAGCCACATTAGAGTTTTGGGAAACATCATCTCCAACCAAATCAGCATCTACCAAAATACAGCTATCATAAATTGGGGCTTGAGTTGATTTACGGGTATAGCTCATATCCTTTGGCTGAGCCCCAGTTAAAAAGGCAACATGGTCAGTCTGCCCAACCCAAATGCCACCATCAACAGGCTGAATAAAGGTAATCCGCTGTGGCATCATCATATAGCCATGGCGTTCATCATAAAGATGATATGCCATTGGCTCAGAAAATTTAATTACATTACGCTCCGCGGTAATCAAACGACCATTCCAGTATTTCATGAATTTTCCACTTGGCATTGGTGATAAATGCTGAAACTCTGCAAGTTTTCCTAATCGGCTAATCTCGTGGATAGACACCTGATTGGTTGATACAGGGTAAGTGCCAAACTTGTATAACTCACCGCCATTACGCTGTGTCACATAGATAGCAACGTCTGTCACGGTATCATCAATGCAAAATGGTAAAGCAACATTAATGCTTAAGTCATTGATCTGGTCATAATTACTCTGCCCAGCTAATTCGACATGAGAAATTGCCGATACTGCCGATTCAACACCATTACGAAGCCATGAAATGGCCACACCGTATTGGCCTGTTTTGAGTGTACCATTGCCATCCTGCTGTAATAACGGCGAAGCTGGTGTGTCAATGGTTAAAGGGCTAACCGCAAAACCATTATAAGAAAATAGTCCTCTTGAGCCGTTGATATAAACCAAATTATTGATCACTTCAAATCGAACATTCTGTCCAACAAATGTTAGATTCTCAAAGGTCCATGTCTGCGTATTCACTTTCACTAGCTCACCATCTAGCGTTGCAAATACATCATGATGCAATGGGCTTTGCCACAAATTCTCATAATTTAACGATGTAACCAATTCCCCAGCTGGGCGCAAATTCACTTTACCCGACGATGAGATATCAACATTCAAGGCATCACGAACAAATAAGAATGGCGCATCACCCCCACGCTTGAGCTCATCATCATCCTGAACATTGTTTATTCCAGCCAGCGGAAGTAGACGTTCTGTCATCACCATGCCCCTTTACGAAATTGATCTGAGTTTCCATCAGGGCGAATATAGTGGACTTTATTTTTAATATCAGGGATTCCTGCCTTCCAAGCATCTAACCCTACAACTGAAACTATTGAAGCCGTAGCTTCTTGGCTTTCAAAGCTGAAGTTAATTGGGCTCTCACTTGTTAGACCTTTTGTCGTTGTTGATTTAAACGCAAATGTAAATTCCATAATACTCGCCATAAAATGAATAGACTTTCACCAGTTTTAGAGAGGTTTTATGCACTTACAGCAGCTAGGCAGAAACTAATAATCCCTGTTGATTCATCAATGCTGACTGTTGGGGTTCCCGACAATGTTATGCTTTCTACACTAAATGCCTTATCAGGTATTAGGCGTACACGCTTATCTGTCGTACTGATGCTTGTAATGACCAAACCAATCGCGGCTTCACCTGTAATTCCAAGAGTATCCTGATTGGGTTCAAGATAACCTTCCATATAGTTGTAACCTTCTACAGCTGCCATTGCGGGACCAATACTTTCATCATAAAGAATCCCATCAATTTCAACTTGCCATAAGATGTCACTCTCATCAGTTGCCACATAAGGCAAATCAGGGAAAATTGTGAGTGATGATGTTGCGCCATCGCAACTAATTGTATTTCCTTCTTCCCCTTCAACAGTAGTGTCATAATACAAACAAGCATTGAAACTACCATCATTATTTTTACTGATTGTTGGGTTCTGCATCCAATCTACTGGAGGATATATATTAAATTCCAGTTCACTATCAACGACAGTAAGATTGCTCACACGATATTCAATAAGTTCGGATATTAAAAATAGCTCAATCACTCCATCATATTCACTCGATACTGGGTTGTCTGTCTGATCCCATATAGAAAAACCTAGCACCGCACTGATTGTGGATGTTATGTCATTATTGTCAACATTATAAAAAGTTGAACTCGTTGAATCGAAACGAATAAATGCATCTGTAAAATCACCACCATTGAGTGTGAAAGTAATCTCAATTCCAGTCGGAACGGTTTGATTAGGAATGTAAATATCTAACCAAGAGACAGCACCATCACAACTAATCACCACGATTTCAGGTGTGTCCACAAGGGTAATTCGGTCATATACAAGCCCTTCAAAATCAGGAACTTCATCATTATCAAGACAAACAATAAAAACCAAATCATCCACTTGGCCTGTATGTGTCATGGTATAACTACCTGTCTCATCTGTGACAGCACTTCCCAGCAATGAGCCATCACTTCTTAGAAACATGAAAACTTTACAATTAGCAGAAGGTTGACCTTCTGGATCCCCCACATAACCCTGAACATCTATTCCCATTTCAATTCACCCTATTCCAAATTAAACACGGAAGATACGATTGTCATCGTCACCCCAAGCAATCACCATGTCTCCACCATTTGGTGTAATAGGTAGCCCAGTTGCCATGTCAATACACATAATCAATGGGCTAGTGGCTTCCTCACCTGTATCCTTGTAGATCACCACAGCTTCAATGGACTCACCCGTTACACTGGTAAATGTCACATCATCAGCATCAGCTGCACCACTTGTTGTGGTCTTGTTGATTAAAAGCTCTGGTCCGGCTACACGCGCAGCGGATGGAATATCAGATAGATATTGGTCCGTTGATGTATCCAACGTATATTCACCTGCATCAATCAAAATGCATTTAATCGTATCAGTCAGCCAATTAATCTCCCCCTCTAAAAAGAGTTGACGTGCTGAATCATAGAGAATGTTAGCCATGCACTTGTGCCTCCAAAATTAAAGAAGCACATTTATTATGCTCAAGAGAAATATTGATTATTTGAGGTGCTGTAATTTCCAATCTTGATGACTTTCCTGATTTCGCAATCAAACGAATCTGAGAATCACCAATATTTAGAACGTCACCCTGACGAATATCGAGAGTTAATTTGCCCATCTTTGCGCATGATTAAATAAATGAAGAAGCTTTATTATGAAAAAAACCCCTGCAAAACATGAGCCTTACAGGGGTGCATTAGACAAGCAAATTTATGGCATAAAAGGAACTACAGCATGAGGTATATCCTCGCGTGTAATTCGACGTAAATCACTATCAGGACGAATACCGAAATAGTCTGTAAATACCTGTTCTGCTTGCGCAGATCGGTTCGAATCAAAGAACTCCGCATCAGGCACATTAAATGCCTGATGCAATGCCCACTGAATCAAATGGACGTGATGAATCGAGTTTATTTCAGGAATATCTGTATCATTCTTAAGAGCTGACAATGGAACACGATAACCCTCTAGTTGTACTTCACCATCAATTGAGGGGATGGGTACAAGGCGAATACCCGTGTCGTCCTGAATAGCAAATTGAGGCACCCCCTTCATCAACTTCCAGTTGTCGCATTTATAACGCTGGTCCATATTTTCAGCCGACATTAATGCCAAATAATGACCTCGAGTACCATCACCAGGCTCAAACCAAATACGACTTAATTCATACAGTGATTCATGTAAGGCATAGTTGGCCATTCCTATGGTTAAAGTAATCTTACATACTTCATCATTTTGTGATTCATGTAGTAAACGACCCCTAACGCACGCCTCACATACAGCATCATTCAACCAGTCAATGACACTGGCATCATCAATAAAATATGGCTCTACTTTATCGTTGGCCAGTGTACGAAAACGGCTAATCAGGTCGCTTAATTGCATTACACCACCCCAAATCGCTTGATTAAATCAACCACTTGGTTCTGCAAAGTTTTTACACTACTTCGCCCGTCTAGCTCTTGGTCATACTTGTTTTTAGCGTAATCAATTAAACTCTTTTTATCACTGATACGCTCAACAGTATCAATCTCATCTAATTCAATTGTTTCCTTTTCATTATCCTTATCTTGTTGTTTCTTCGCCTCATCCAAGATCGTAGAAGTATCATCCGTCTGTTGAGCATCTTGCTCAGATGAATCAAATACTTGTTGTTCATAACGCTGAAACTCAGGATGTTTGAGCAAATTCCCAGCAATATTACTTGGGACATGACGAACTTGCCCTTTCGTAAATGTAAGATTGGAGCCATATAAGAGGTCAATAAATTGATCTTTACGTCCTATATATTGGATCGCAATACCACTCGAACCTAAAGAAGTTGCAGATAGCGTTACAGGCGTTTGTGCATTCAGTGCATTCGTTTGGATTTTTTCTCGCAGATTTTTAACCTCATCTGCCAAAGCTAAATACTCCCCTACGTCAGGAAGATCCTTCATTAAATGTACTGTAGCACGGAATAAATAGTCTTTGGCTTTCTGTTCAGGCGGTAATTCATCATAAGGCAAGAAACAAGGATGCTCTTTTTTATCGGCATCTTTGACTTCGCCATAAACCCAACCTTCTGCCTCTTTCTGTGCATACCATGATTCATGGGATTGCTCAGGGGTGGCATCAGGATTGGCTATATGCATTTCAACACCAGCTACAGCACTATTTTTTTGCCAATCTGGTGCATCATCCCATGTAGGCTGACTATCATCACCCAAAGACTGACAATACGCAGCATTAATCGAATGGCACAGCATGGCGATTGCTAAAGTTTTCATCTCATTTTCCTTTTCATTTATCTTGAAAAAAAAGGCGATGTAAGCACAGCTACTCACACCGCCAAAGGCTCAACCAACCAAAATTAACGAGGGCCTTTTAATTCACCACTCACCATAATTTGGATCTCTGATGCTTTCGCATTTGCTGCACCTGAAATCGTTAAGATTAAGCGTGCTGGCTTAGGTAAGGTGAATAGCTTCGAACCATTTGCACGTACACGACCCGCTGTAGCCAAATCGCCATCATTCACAAAATATGATGAATTTTGAGGAGCATCATCAACATCAATACCATCATCGTATTGAAAACCTAAGTCACCTTTAATTGCTTCGGTCATACCTGTTGAAACAATGATCTGAGCATCTTGCAGATTCATCCCTTCAGGTAATTCACCCAAGTCAATAACATCACCTACGGCAATTGCGGCTGTTGAATCTGAGTCAATCACTGCACCTGTTGCATTCGTCTGTAATGAATACACCAAACTCGTTACATTGCCGTAAGGAGTGAAACCACCAAATTGACGGTCACGTGCCGTCTTGCGTTTAATCGTTGCCATAACTGCAAACTCCATTCATTCAAAGATTAAGAGGGTTTGCCCGTAGTGAAGATCACAACGGGCAGCACCTGTTTACACTTACAAACCACGACCAAAGATTGGAACAGCGGTATCCACCACAGTTACACCGTAGTCCGTGAATTCCTGACGCTCACCCGTGTTCACATCAAAACGAATCTTAGACACACCACGGATCGCACCAATGAGCAGTTCCCATTTATCACCATGGTCTAAATCTTTCTCAGACCAGAAGAACGGCGCACCTGAGTGCTCAGATGAAGCCATAGCTTCAGCAATCGCCTGACCACCCAAAATGATTGAACGATCGACAGCGAATTTTTCACCGAAGCTTGCTGGCACAATTGCACTTGACTCAACTTCCGAGTTATATGCAGCGCAATATTTGATATTGTCTCCGGCATAGAAACGAATCGGGCGCGGCATTTTGCGGATGATAAAGTTATTCCAGATACCCACATCACCCGTAAATAATGGATGTTGCTTTGCTTGGCTAGCACGAGCCCATGCAGCTGATTGGAATGAACGGAAACCTGGTTGTGCTGCAAATTTGTTGTATTGATCAGGTGATACCAACCACACGCGAAGTGGAGAGTCATCCGCGTTAGAATCACCTTCAAACTTACAAATTGGTGGCGGTAAGGCAATGGTATCCAATACAGATTTCATTGAGTCCACGGTGTCCATCGTAAATAGATCACCTGTTTCCAGTTCAACTTCATCAGCGGTTTGTTTAAATAACTGAACACCTGAACCATCAACAAGGAAGTGACGGTTTTTAGTTGGTGCTTTAACGTTGTTCACCATAATTTCTTTGAAATCTTCATGGTTTTCCGTAGGAATAGCCCACTCAATATTGTTATGAAAACCACGTGCACCAGCCATGTGGACTAAAAGAGACTGATCGCAGTAACGATCCATTAAGCTTTGAGCCACTGGACGACCCAGTTTGCGTAAATCCGCAGGACTACGGATTTGTGACATCACATTACCCAAGTCAACAGGGAAACGTGCTTGATTCACACGCAAGCGGTCTTCATTCAAAGACATCCCTACGCCACGACCTTCCGCATGTGCACTACCCATAATCGGATAAGCACCAACAGGGTTAAGTAAATGGAATGTGACCTCATCCCCGCGACCTTTACCTAAGTCTTGTACACGTACAATCGGCATGTGTTGGGTAGTCTGTTTACGTAGTGTTGCATCAGCGCCAGCTTCACCTTTAGGCATTTTCCCTGCTAAAAGGTTCAAGGTGCTGTTTCGTTGCATGTGTGTAGCGAACAAGCCAACGGCCTGAGTCACCATATTTGTTTTTGCACCATAAGCGGCATTGGTTTTATTCGTCATGTCGACTCTCCACAATTTAAATTACACACGGCGATTCAGGTATTGCTCACGCTGTTCTTCTGTCCATGTCGACATTTCTTCGATCATTTGCGCAGGTGTCATATTGGCAATGCGTTCATCACGAGAAACACCAGCAGGAGAACCAGCGGGTAAATCTGAAAGGCTGTGAGGTACTTGTGTTTGAGCGTTTTTTACAGCTTGCTGCGCTGCTGCTTTCACCGCATCAGGTTCGGCAGCTTGTTGAGTTGATTGATTTTCTGACTTATACAACCCTAAAAGCTCGACAACTTGTGAGGCTGTTCCACCATTTAAGACTGTTTCGTAAGCACCTTTAGTAATACCCGGTTGTGCGTTCATCCAATCAGTGAACTCTTTAGATTCAACAATTGACTCTGCATCGGGATGTGCCGTAAAGATCTCGGTAAAGTGTGCTTGTTCTGCACTAAGTGCTTGTTGCTGTTGTAATGGTGCTAAAGCGTCTTTTAAGCGCTGGTCGACCATTGCTGCAACACGCATATCTACAACTTTCTGAATACCTGCAGCTAATTCTTTCTCACTAAAATCACCAAAGACAGCAGGATCTACACCCTGTTCAATGGCTTGTTGTGCAATGGCTGCTTGATTATCTTGAGTTGTAGGTGCTTGACCGTTCTCGATACGTTGTTGTGCATCTGCTTGAAGCTTTGCAAGTTCACTCTGTGCATCTTCAAACTTTAGCTTCCACTCTTGTTCACCCTTGCGCGCATCTGCAAGTCGTTCAAATGGAATCGTGTGCTTACCATCTTTTGCCAAAACCACAGCATTATCAGCATTTAGCTGACTTTCATCAGGTTGCTGCTGTGCTTGCGGTTCCGCATTTGGTGTATTGGCTTGTTCCTGTTCTTGGGTAGTTATTGGCTGACTACCTTCTTCCGCAGGGTTAGGTGCGGTATCGCCATGAAGCTCTTGATCTATCAATTGAGCTGCAAGTTCAGGTGTTAGTTTTCCACCATTTTCATCAATCAACTGTTGTTGTTGCTCTGTAATATCCATGTCTTTCCTATCACTTATCGCTGTGACCGCTAAGGCGAATGGCTAGAGTTACTAGCGTTTAGCTGCTGATTGCTCAACATGAGGAAAGTTTCAGGGATTTGGATATAATGGCGTTAGCCTTACAGGGGGTAGGATTAATGGCAGAATATTGTGCTCAATGCGCCAAGCAATATGGAATGATTAATGGGTTTTTCAATGAATGTAAACCTAACTATCTAGCAAATGTTATTTGTGAAGGTTGTGGTTTAATTCAGGTGAATCACAAAGGTGAATGTGTGAGCCATGATTGCGATAATAGAAATCATGCCGTTGAATGGAAAATCAAGAAATAAAAAACCAGCATATTGATGCTGGTTTAAAAGTCTATTCGATAAATTTAAATCAACTCATCTAACAATGCAGTCATTTTTGCTTCAGCTTTTTTGCGTAACGCACTATTGATATTTGGTGTATTCAATAATTGAGTGAGCAAGTATGCATTTTCACGATTATCTAACAGCTTAGAACGATGAATGCATCCACCAACACTACCATCAGAACGTGCTGGATCATCACCAGTGACATCAATTGGTTTAACATCATTGCTATATTTGATTTCAAGTTCAGGTAATTCAGAAACTACTGGACTATCCTTCAATTTCTCAATATCTACACCTTGGCTAGTAAAATGTTCTTCAATTTTAATTTGATGGCTCAATTTTTCTTTCAACAAATACCCTTCTAACTGCCAAATCTTTTCACGTGCATTTTTGAATGCAATTTCTTGCCCAATAGCTTCATCAAAATTTTCAGGACTTGCACACGCCGATTCACCTGTGACAGTAAATCCATTTTCAAGAACGATGGTACAGAAAGTAAGGCATCGTAAATTTTGATATGCACCTTCATCTATTGCTGTTTCTGGATTAATACCTTGTAACGGATTCGAGAAATAAATGCCTTTGATTTTTGCATCAATATCCTGTGGTGAAAGGCGTGGCGCATTTAATCCTTTAGCTTGAATTTCTTGCTCAATTTGCTGTTCAGTATTTGACATGAACATAACCCTCAATAAAAAGACAGCCGATTCGACTGCCTTAGTATCTGTGAACAATGAAAATTACTCTTGCCTTACAAGGGGCATGTTGTCATTGGTTCGTAGAGTCTCAATCCCCTGCATTCCTGTTGAACCTTGCTGTGGTACTGGTGGGTTCATTGGACTGGTATTCTGCTGTATCTCTGCCAGTCCTTCACTTCCTAACTGCGCCCCTTCACCTTCTAAATACGGTGAACGCACGTCACGTGCTGCGGTCTGCTCAGCTGTCGGGAAGTTGGGATCATCACCGATTGGATTAGGGCGCTGATAACCAGCACCCTTCATCACCTCATCTGCAATTGGTGCGATTTGTGGTATTTGAGCAACCTGCGCACCTGCTTGCATTGCTGAATAAGCAGCTTGAACACCAATTTGTACTGAACGTGCATCAATTTCACGAATTTCACTGCCAGCTTTACGCTCCTTGAGTTCAAGCTCACGGCGTTTAAGGTCAATACCAGCATCAGCAAGTGCTCTTTCAACAGCTTCTTTGATTTGTTGCTCGACTTGTTCAGGAGTTGGAGCCTGTGTAGCTTGGCGAATAGACTCAATAATGTCTTTCTTGAATGGAATGTCGGTCAATGCCATCACATATGGTAATACTGCAGTTTGAATCTCGGCAGATAATGACTTAGTAATCTCAGACAATGCGTTTAATTGCTGCTCACGGAATGTTGTAGAACTTGGAACATCATCAAGTACCACTTTTAAACGAATCCGCTGTATGTCATTGGATACGTAAGGGTAACCCAGTTCATCTACTTCTGGCTTGTTGATTACAACTGTACGGTCTTCACGTACTGCATCACCTTCAATAACTACAGTTTGCTCACGGCTACCCATATCTTCAACAATCATCGAGAGAAGCATCTCACCGATTAAGGTGCGTGCTTCTCTAAAGTTATCCATGATCTTCATCAAAGTTTGATTTGATTGTTCAATCTGCAATTGTTCCTGCTTACCAGACGTCGCATTGCCCTGCTTACCCTGAAAACCACTGGTGATATTACTCACACGCTCAATAGCAGCACGATTGTCATTGATCAACTGGAAGTGTTGCTGTGATAACTCAAAGTCGCGCTTCACTTCAAAGCGTGCACCAGCTTTAGCCATATGGTTGGCATTAAGCACAATGTCAGCATCGGGACGTGCAACTTGACGGCGTAACTGCTCGTCAGTCATATCAACCGCACCTTTGGTCCTTTCAACACGTGTGACACTCATGCCCCAACGTAGTTTAGAGATACCAGAATTAATACTATCTTGGCTGAACTTCATCCGACGTACAAAACCATAAGGGATATTGGTATTGTCCTCACGCGCTCCCCAAAATGGCACATAGGGGAAATAATGATGTGAGTAAGGTGTAGGACCATCAAATAGCACATGAGGTCCTAACCAATAAGAGCGTCGAATCTTAGAGATGTTGGCCAGCTCTACATGGGCTAAACCTTGATAAATCGCAATATCATGATTCATATTTGACGAATCATACTCAACCACACGGCCATCACCGAACTTCAATACAGGTACACGCACCCAACGGCGGTACCAAACCTCAGCAACATTGATTTCTTTTGATGTGGTGTTATACCAATGCTGTTCACTAATCGTGTATGAACGTGCATCTAACCATGCATTTTTAAGGCCTGTGCTTTCACCACCATCCATCACACCCGCTTCTTGCCACCATGAAGCACCATAACGCCCAACAGTTTGAATCAGCTCTGCATGTTGGGGAAACGCTTGAATCAATCGCTTTGGATGAATCCAACGGGTACGGCGCAACCAACGTGCATCGCTCAAATCATTTTCCGCTGCTTTCATGTCCCAATGAATTTCGTTGCGGTGTACTTTTACGCAACGATACGGGTATTTAAACGGATCTTGCTCACGCTTAACTTCAACCCAACCAATACCACAACCAATTTGCGGTCGAAATGCATCACTACATGCTTTATCAGCCTTAGATAAACGTTCTGCTTGATTCAATTTGAAGTTTAATGCATCTGCAACATCATCACTTCCAGTATCACCATTGGCTTTAACACGCCAATCTGTACGTGTCTGTAATTCAAACCCTTCGACAGATTGCAATGCAGGGCCTATCATATCTTCGACAGCAGGAGGAATACCGATCTGCTTCATACGATTAAGCAACTCAGACTCAAGCTGGTTACCATCCGCATAATCCATTTCCTTATCAGCAATATTCCGCCAATAAGGTTGCTCCTCGATTTCGTACATGATTTCTGTCAGTTCATCAAGTGTCAAAGCATCATCATCTAGATTAGCTTGCTCAATCTCTGCAGTTTCTTGATCAAACATTTATAAATTCCTTACATTCGCCAATCTGTTGGTGGTGCTTCTTTATAGCTGGATCGCTGCTCATAGGTATTTGTACTTGATTCACCGCTTGAACGACTAGCCGTATAGACGTAATCACCCAAAAGCTCTGCATCTTTGGCCTGAGCCCATTGTCGAAGTGCATCGGCACCTTCAGAGCAGCCATTTGATTTGTCAGGCTGATCAATAAACATATTGGCCTGTTGGTTAAACTTTTTCTTATAGCCTTCAATTCGTTCAATACCCAATTTGCATCGCTCCTCATCAAACCAAGCATTTTTAAGATGTCTGCGGGTCTGTTGAATACCAGTGGTGAGCAAAGTAATACGTGGAATGACCACAAAATTATGACCAGGTAAAAGCTCTTCCAACATTTCTAAAACTGACTTGTTGTAGTCGCCTAAGCGTTGGTGTGCGGCATCATGTGGCAAATAGTGTGTGTGATAGATATAAGGCTTATCTTTGATCAGTTTTGCGTAATGGCGTAGATCTTTGTAATGGTCTTCTTCGTAGTCAATAAAACGGTCTTGTTGGTTCATCATTTGATGAAACCAAATTGCACAACCGTCATGGTTGCCAATATCCCAAAACGTACACGTAGGCACGTCTAAAACTTCAATTTGAGTAATGCCACTACGTTTACGCAGTTCAAGCATATCTTTTGCGTAGTAGTTCCCTTCTGTCGAAACCTGAAAAGCTTCATCAGGGAAAGATGGGTACTCTTGCCACATTAAAGCTTGGTCACCAGATAGATCGTTATCACGTGTCGATATGTACCAAGCACGTTGATCAGGATCAATCTTGATCTTCTTGCCTAAATTCTTGGATACAACAATTTCAATATGATCAAAAATATTATGGTCTTTTAAGCTAATGACGACTTCAGATGAGTCAATACGGTACTTAGGTTCTTCCCACCAACCATAAAAATGTAGTCTGAAATCTTTTGGCGTGAGTTTTTTGCGTGAAGCAAAGTTCTTCTGTGCGATCTGAACTTTATCAAAGAAATCACCACCACGACCTTCAGCAGTAGATTCAATGACACAGATACCTGTTGTTGGAACTGCTGGTAATGAACCTGTACGAACTTCTTTAGCTTTACCCGGTGACTGTGCACAAATCTTGCCATACTCAGAAATAAGTAAGCGGTGCATTGTGCCGCCACGGAATGAAGTCGCCACTGAGATTTTAGAGCCGTTGTGCGCAAACTCCATCTCAGTGCCATTATTCGTTTTAAGTGGAAAGCGCTCTAATATTTCGGGTGGTAAGTTATCGTAGGCAAATTTAATCTTGTCTGTGAAAATATCACCGACTGTCTCAAGGTTCTGTGCGATTACACCGCAGTGCTGGTTTGCATTAAATAAAGCATGGTCCAACCAAAGGACACTAATCAATGTAGTGAAACCCAGCTGACGCGCCTTTAAAATAATATTGCGGTACCACAAGCGATTTAAAAATCGCATCTGCGCATCATTCGGTTTAAAAGGCAACTCATAGGTAGGGGCTTCTTCTACTTGCCCCAATTCATTAACAAAGTCATCGCCCTTAATTTTGATCTTGTATAAACACCCACTAAAAATACGCCAAATAGGATCTGCCAAGCAGCGTTCAAGCTCCTCGGCATTTGTCGGTAGTGGCTGTAAGTTAGTTTTATAAATCAATTTTTACTCCATTTTGCACAATATTGGTGCAATTTTGAAGCGTGTACGTGAATGAAATTAATTTGGTGTGGGTGATTAGTCGCTCCATTCACGTACATGCACTAATACTCAGGATCATCAGCAATGGGTTTAAATGCAGAGCTATTTCCAGTGCTCACTCGTTCAAGCAATGCGGTCAATGCATCAACTGGTTTATTGTTCTCATCATCAAGGCCAAACGCTTGGCGTTCTAAAGCAATCAATGTTTTGAGTGTGTCGCTTAAATCCTTCATAGACTTCACGCGACCAGGCATTGAGATGATCTTCATGTAAAGGTCATTTACTTTGTCATTGCCTTTATCATCAGGTGACCACATCAGCTCACCCAACATTTCCAACAATTTGACATTCTCTTGACCAACCATCATTTCAAGTTCATCAAAAAGACTCATGGCAATCTTGCGTGAACGTTGAATATCCTTACGATGGGCTAAACGTACTGACGCAACTTCATTGGCATTTGCATCAATAGTGTCTTTTTCTGAAATGGTCGTTTTCGTGCGCACAACACTGCGCACACTCTCCTTGCGCACAATGTCATCTGCTTTAGCTTTGATTTTTTCAGATAGATCTCGAACCCATTCATATTGCTTTGCACGGCGTCTAATGCCAGATTCTGCAATTTCATTTTCCGCAGCAATTTGGCGAATTGACTTAACACCAGCTCTATAGTCGAGTTCGATTTTTTCCCAATTGATTTCTTTTTCAGCCATGACCACCAAACCTCATATTGGTTTAATGATCATGTATATAGGTAGGGAGGTCTAACCTTAGAGGGGGTTAAAAGTCAAAAGAATCAGGAGGAAGCTGCTGGGGAATTTTAGAGGTTACATCCATATCTTCAAAAATTGGTGCATTTGTAAATGTTCGGCCATACATCTGACTTTTTTGAAAAAACTTCAAACAAAATTTCTCCTCATGAATTTGAGATGTAAAAAATGCTACATGGTTTAGCTCAGGATCGTCTTTTAAAAGCTGATAGACTTCATCACAGAATTTAGGATCTGCCTTACAGCCCATTGTTACTGACTTGATATATTTTTTATTAAAATTAAACAGATGGATATCAAGATTATCACCTATTACCCTATCCGCATCCTCTAACCTTTTTACAACCCTAAACTCACTTTCGTTATGCCAAACATTTTTTTTAGTATTAAAAATTTGAAATAAATTTTCTTCGTTTCGATCATCAATATCTTCATATGTCACCAATGGTCGATCATTATCATATGTAACTTGTCGTGTTTCATTAAAAAAAAAACTATTATGAAACTCAATGACCATACCTTTGTGGTTATTTGCATAATATGACCACATTAGAATATTTTGTCTTGGCTCATTTTCATCATGAATTATTATTGATGGATTATAAGTTTCAGCGCCATTATGGAATAAACTCAGAACACCATAGTCAGATAAAATTTTATTCAGTTCATTTTTATATTTGGTGTATTTGAAATTTCTTTCAGCTGAATATTCACTTATTTCTCTCTCCGAAAGCTCCTCGGAAACAGTAGCATTTTCATATTTTGCAATGAGTTCATGTTCACTCAGTGTCAGACTATCCAAATGATATGGTAAGAATTTTCGATTAATTTTGGTTAAATGAGGCTTAAACTCAAAAGGATCATTAAAATCAGAAGCTGGCGTAAACCTAATACAACCTTTTCGAATGATATCAATTCTTTCCTCACTTACAAACTTAAAGAAGCTCAATTCATTACCCCATTCTAAAAATTTAAATAATGTACACCAGATTTCTTGCACAAACTACAACAACTCTCCCTGCTTCCCAACATCCAATAAATTACTAACTTGCCTATTTAATTTTCGAACCTGACTCGTTACTTCACTTTGAAGAATCGCCATGTGATGGCCCATTTCAATGTTGGCATACTGCATAGCCTCTGCAACCATCAGACTACCAAGATGACGGGCTTCACGTGGTGTGAGCGTTAAAATCTCATCATCTCCAATTTCAATTTTAACGGTACCGTCTGGTAATACCATTTTAGACATCAATCTCGCTGGACGATGCTTTGGAGCTGGAATGAACACTCCACGCTGTACACGGATAATTTGTCCACTATCGACTAAATAACTTAAACGGTCATCAACAATTGATAATTTTAAACCTGTCAGTTGTGACAAAGTTTCTCTAGTAACGATCTGCTCTTGATTATGTAAATCCTCAATGGCTTCAAGGATTGTTTCAGCGTTAGACTTCATTGTCATACCCCTAAATCGTTCTTAAACTTCAACTACGTCGATATTGTGAATTAGCTTCATCAGCTTACGTTTGATGATGTAATCCGCAGTCTTGTGGCCTTTGGCATCTTCACAAATGAACTGGTTATCTTTGGTCCAGTAAACAAAATCTGCGATGTAATCTGTACCACGTACTTTCTCACCACAAATTTTCTGTGATGGGATCAGGTTGTAACGTACTTGCGTATGCAGCTCTTTTATTTCCCCTGCACGCTCTAGAACTTTAAGATCATTTAGACGGCGATATTCACGCTGTGAATCAGCAACCTTTTTGCCATCAATCACTACTTTGTGATTCCCATATTTAGGTTGTTTGGGCTTGTTTTCTTTTTGGTGCATAAGTCGTTTAATTTGTGATTGTGATAAGTAATTTGTCATGCAACCTCCTCTTTTTTCTTTGTCCAATCGTGCCAAACACGTTCACCGTTGACGGTACCGAAACCACAAATCAGGCAAGCAATGTCAAATCCATGCGGGCAATGCGATTTACTGAGCATTGCTTGGATATTTCGTTGCTGTCTACGCTGCTGTATTACGCGCTGTCGCATTTTCCTTTTCATTGGCTATTCACCCGTGCATCAGCCCATTTACATTCCACTGTCGCTAAGCCGTCATGTTGGAAACGCGACCATAGGCGGTCACCTAAATCCAATTTAAGTGCCTTCAATGTGAAGTTTGAAATCAACATGGTCGGCTTCTTCCAGTCATAACGTGCGGTTAGAACTCGGTGAATGATCTCCAAACGCTTATCACGGTCATGCAAGCCGTATTCATCAACGATCAGCAAGTCGTACTGAGAAAAATCATAAATAATTGATGCTTCTGATTGATCTTTTGTGTCCTTGTCCCATGCATTCATCACACGCTGTGCAAGTTCTTCACTGGTGATGTATCGAACGTATAGGCCCTTTTTCAAAAGTGCTTTTGCTGTTGCACAGCCCAAATGGGTTTTGCCTGTGCCAGTGGATCCAACCATGATGAAATTGGATTTCTTCCCCTTGATGAGTGCTTGAGCGTAAGCAATGCATTGGCTCAGCGTATCGGCTTGAGCTTGTGTGTTTGTGCGGTAATTGGTGAAAGCTGATTCAGCATGGCGTTGTGGCAACATTGCCCCGCCTAAGTGTTTTTCACGAACCATTTGATCAGCACGTGGCTGGTCAAATTTTTGAATTTTCTTCACATGTTCTACGGCGCACTGTGGGCAGATATGATTTTCACCCGCTTGGATTTTTTGCACCCGGTGGATCGAACAAATGTGTTCAGTAACCTTGAAGCCGTTCGATAAATTTGCCATCGCATTCATCGTAAATCCTCCGGTATTTGGACAGTTCCATGGAATGGACGATCATCGGATTGTGGTTCGTGTTTCCATGCGTCATTGACGTTTGTGTTGTCGTGCTTAGGTTTGCTTTTAGAATCCACACTAGGTTTTCGCTGCTTGAATTTATCTATGAGCCACACAGCAAACTTACGGGTGCGTTGGTTTTCAGTAAGTTCTGATTTGTTTTCCCAATGGGCGTTGAAGTTACCAAGATGAAATTGGTAATCAGGCATGCTTAAAACAGATTCAGCATGAGCACCTACGCTTTCACGAATGGCGTTCAGCAAGAAATTGGAATCAGGTTTCCAAGAATCGTCTTGTTCGGAATTTTGGTTCGCGTCTTGTGTGTGTTTATTAATATCTATTCTATTTACGTTCTCTTTACTCTCTATTGCGATCCTCTGACTATTCGGGTCGTTATCGCCCCCCGATACGGGTTGCGATCGTGACTCGACAATTTTGGCAATCTTTTTAGTTAACGCTTTGGATTGCGGGGCGATACTTTTTAGTCGGTAAACTGCATCGCATAACTGACCTTCTAATTCAGAAGTATCAATCTCAATACTCCAACGTTTAGCATTGCCATGTGCCCCAGATATAGCATTGGCAAGCTTTTCAATCCAAGCCTCCAATGCTTTCTCTGCAACAACGTGGTGATATAGACGTCCATCACCACCATCAACCCAGCCACGTAAAACGTGATCTTTTACTTTTTTCCACTTGGTTCCCATGCCAGATAAATGCGCAAGCATCTTGTCATTGTTAGGAATACTTGCGGCTGGTACTTGCGACCAACTTTTCAACCAAAGCGTCATGCTTGCAATTTTTTCTGAATCATCTCCAAGAATCCATGTTTCAGAATTCAAAAGTCGATCAATTTCAATCGGCATATATGGAAAATTTGATACATCACACTCTTTTGGTGTTAGTGGATTTTTTAAACTACTCATATCACCTCACCACAAGTCTTCACTACATAACCCAAGGCGAGAAAATTCCATCTCACCTAAGGCTATTAGCTCTAATTGGTTTGCAGTCCATTCTTGTTGACCACATTCAACCGCATGTAAAAATGCTTGTGGACGTGTATAGAACTTCCCATTTTCACAATAGAAACCTTGATGTGCAGATTTCCCCCATTGATTTTGAATATCTGGTACCAAGCCAAGTGACAGAATAATATTGGTACAATCCGCATGGCGGTTAGGCTTAGGTAAAGCAACCATAAGATCACCTGCTTTTACAGCAACACCGATAATCATGCCGCCCCCTTATGATTTCTAATTGCGAAAGGATTATTAGCTTCAGCAATTGCCGCCATTGGTAAAGGTGAAACTGAATTTCCAACCATATGCACCTGGTCTTTTTTTGAAAGCGCCACACCATCATGACCATGTTCAATTACGTAACGCTCAGGAAATCCTTGTGCTTTATATAATTCTCTCGGGTGTAGCATGCGCATACGGATATCAACGATTACCCAAGGTTCGCCTTTAATCCACACCGTGACTAAAGCCAGTCGATCTTTTGTTGTAACTGTGTCTAATGGCGCTGAAATGTCTCGTGCATCACCATTGCCATAGAAATTTATGAGGAAAGTTGCTACACGTAATGCATCATTTAAATTTCTTTGGCTTAGCGTTGCTGAAACTAATTGTTGCTGACTACCAGTATTAGTTATTGTGGTTAGTGGCTCATTTAATGAACGACCATCAGTGTCATTAAATCCACCATTTGCTTGCATCATGTAGGCACATACAAGATTACGACCACCTGATGTGGTTATTGTGCCTAAAGGCTCATTAATACTGTCGCAACCATCACTCCAACGCGGTTTATCTGGTGTACCTTCGCCATGACCTGCGTGAATTAAAATAGGGGCAACAAGCCCATGATGCCCACCTTTCACTTGTGCACATATCGTGCTTAAAGGCTTATCAGCAGACCAGTTGCGCTGTTGTGATGCGTTTGCAAACTCGGTGAAATACGGGGCAATAATTGGACTAACAAGAGCGCTATGACCACCAAATGCTGAAGTAATTGTTGCTAATGGTTCATCAATGCCATGTCCAGTAGAGGTTCCAAAATCACGACTAATAAAAGGTGTAGAAGCATTTACGAAATATGGATTATCCGAATCAATAACGAATTTTTTTAGGCCTCGTGCAATGCGTTTTAAAGTTGCATTAGCCAAAGGTTTTGGACGATCAAAAATGGATTTACCAAGATCTTTGAAATCAATACATTCGGCACCTGAACGCCATTTTTTCTGCCCACGTTTAGGTACCTTAATATGACTTGGTTCAGGCCATACAATTGGTTGACCATCGCATCGAGCAACTAAAAATAAACGTTCACGGGTAGTTGGTGCACCAAAATCTGCGGCAATTAATTTTTTCCATTCAACCACATATCCAAGATTCTCAAGGCTTTTAACAAAGTGTTTCCATGTTTTGCCTTTTAACTTGGGATTTGGGACTAAAAATTGATTATGGCGTGGTACTCGTTCACCAGGTTCAGCAACTCGATGAACCAATTTCCCTTCCACTTCAATTTTTTCTAAAGTAATAACTCGACCAGTTGCTTTATCACGTTTGGCAATTAATGGTCCCCAGTTAAGAATCTGCTTCACATTTTCCAAACTGATTACATCAGGACGTACCTTTCCGGCAAATTTGATTACTATCCAAGAAAGGTCACGAATTTCCTTCTTACGTGGTTGCCCACCGGCAGCTTGGGAATGATGAGTACAATCTGGACTGGCATGAAACCATCCAACTTGGTAACCGCCACAAATTTCAACTGGATCAGCAGCAAATACGTCCTGCACATAATGCTTTGCATGAGGATGATTAGCTTCATGCATTGATATGGCTTTTGGATTATGGTTTACAGCTGCATAAACTGGACGGTTTAAGCCCATTTCCAAACCAGTGCTTGCGCCCCCACCACCCGCAAAATAGTCAACGATAATTTTTTCAGAAAAATTTAAATCAAATTGGGTTTTAAATGCCTTTGAATAATCAACAAAGCTTGTCATGCTGCCCCCTCATATCCAATGGTTTTACCGCTACCACCTAATACCTGGTCGGCAATCCATAATTTACGTAAACGGTCTTCCGCTAATTCATGTCCAGCATTTACCCACTCAGCAACCGCTAAAAATTCCTGATAGCACTTGGTATTGATAAATTTAATATCAGCTTCGATAAGGACCTGAATTTGCTCAATACCAAAATCATCAGGAATATTTTTCTGAGATTCGATTTCTTTTATGATTTCCTCATCCAAACCAAGCCAACCCACCTTTTTTAATCCATGGCCAAGATCAATTTTGCAATCTTTCTTGCCACGTAATAATTCAATATGGCTCATGCTTGGCAAATCACGACGAAATTCAACCGTGACCATTGGTTTGCTCAAATCATCAAGATTCATCATGTGAATATCAGCAGATAATTTCCATGCTTCTGGTTGTTCAACATGACCAAGAATTAAAGCTATGGATAAATCCTGATAGTCATATGCACCAATAGTGAAGTGATAAGGTAATGTTTCAGCATGAGGGAACTTATCTAATAAAGACTTTTCCCCGATTTTTTTGTCTTCAATGAAGTCACGCACATGGGATGAGATAAATTCCATACTCATTTCATAAGTTTCAGAAATATCTTTTTTGTACTGTGCTGCCTGTTGAAGCTGTTTTATCTGTGAAGGCAATAATTTGTTTGGATTAAACTTTTTGGTGCGCTTCTTTTTCATGCTGCCACCTTCTTTTCATGACTTGAACGAACTTTATTCACACCTTTTATATGATGTGGTCTATAAACATGGTCATAGCAACCTTTACATGCTGATTCTGGTCGTAATGTAATGGTTCCATCCTTCAGCTTTGATTTCATCATGAACCAAAACTCTGAATCTGTAGGCCAGTACTCATCACAGTGCTTACACAGTTTTTCTTTTCCTAGTTCAGTAAAGATGTACATAGGTTTTTTAGCTTCATTTAATTTCATGCTGCTACTCCCTTATGTTTCTTCACATGCTGTGCCCAGCCTTTGCATGGCTTCATACGCTTCTTGTCTTCACTGGTCGGACAGTCCAGATTCTCAATATTTTTATGACAATAGAAAACCGCATCTGATTCCAAGGCATGAGCCAAGTCAGATTGAGTCGTAAGACAGTGATTTGCGAGTGTTCCGCAGCGATAAGCACATGATTCACATAGCACATCTTGATTAGGTGCTTTCTGAGCCAAGATCAGCCCATTCAGAGCACCATGAAAACTTGGTGAGATTAGCTTTTCAATCGAATAGGGATGCATACCACCATTGGTGACCATATGTAGGTAAAGAGTCTCATCACACGATTGGGCATAATTCACAGCAACATTTAAAACATTGCCAAGTAAATTAAGTAATTCATCATGTGATTTTGCTGAAAACTTATCCTTGATTGCCTGTAAGCGTTCAGCTTCAGGCAATTGGGTAATGTCAGTTAGGGCGAGAATTGAGGTGTTATCAATCATGATGTCACCTCATTCGCTTTTTGCTTTTCTTCGCGTTGTTTGAATACGCATTCAGCATGGATGACACGAAAACCTTTTGCATTTTGACGCTTTTCAAAATGACCTGCGCCTTTTGCAACTAAGTCCGAGCAGTAATAGCATTTACCAGGGAAGCGATTTCTCATGCTGCACCGCCTTGGATTACCTTAAATTCGACTACCCACACCCATGGGTTTATATTCCAAGCATTAGCACCGTAAATCTGTTCCCATGTGTGGCGAAAGTTGGTTCTAGCACCAATGGCATAGCCCATTTCAATTGCAGAAGGATGTGTTGAATAATCAAAGCCTTCTGCTTTTGCATCTTCATCAGAAATGTCCTGCAAACGCTCAACACGAATATTGGTGATTTCAAGCAAAATGCGCGATGCCCAGCGTGGCATATGAATTGAGGGCTTCCAGTTTCCTTCTGTTCCCGAAAGAACATCATCGGCCCATGCTGCAAATGAATATTTTTCTAAACGTGGATCGTCATAGTTAATAGTCCCGTCATCGTCTTGAAAGCTTTCGTTTTCAACGACACGGATTACATCACTATCAGCTTTATATGCCAAAGCAATTTCGCCATATAGGTTGACTGGGGCAAATGTCTCACGCACCCATAGACGATCACCGACCATCCCAAAAGGGCACTTTATTGTGAATGGGAAAGTGGTAATGTATTGCTGAATGACTTGTTCGCTCTTTGCTGTGCCTTTCCAGTAACCACGTTCACCATTAGGGACAAAACCAGTAACCACAGGATGAGTATTATTTAAAACACGACGTGTCTGGGTTTTACGACCTTCTAAAATAGCATTGACCATTTCAGCATTAAATAGAATCGGACGCTCAATCATGACACTTCCCCTAATGCTTGCTCAGCCAACGAAAGACGACGTTTAGCATTTAGCTCAACTGTCGATGCATGACGTAGTAAATGTGCAAGTGCAAATTTGCGATTACCATCTAATAGGATTCCATCACCCTGCACTTTATGAACTGTCATCAGGTGGTCAGGCATAAATTCGTCAACAAATACAACCGTGTCGCCTTTCACGAAATCAGAGCATGTTGCTGTTTCCACCGATATGGTTTTCACATACGCCTCATCGGGTGCTACACCTAATTCAAATTCGCGCTTTTCAATCTGCTGTACTAAACAGTGATTACACTGCTCCCCTTTAAATTCAGGGCATTTGCCAGCGCACTTATGTTCTGTTAAATTAGTCATGTTCATTTTCCTGATAGATGATGAATACTAGAAGCTCGACCTGCTACGTCGGGCTTTTTTAATGCTTGAAAAAAAGTGAATACTTTTCTGAATACGCTGGAATACTTTGTATTCTTTGATTTTTCTATGTGCTCAGATGATGATTGACCTGTCTCCAGTTCGATCTTCATATCTATGGCATCTCTTAACCATTTCGCACGATCACTACCTTGGCTTTCAGCCAAAGTATCAATGATCTCTTGGACTTCCAGCGGTACACGTGTTGACATGGGTGCCAACAGTTTTTTGCTGAAAACGAACATTATTTTTGTTTCCATGGGGTTACCTATTGAATTTGTTCAGGCTCTCTTAGTTCAATCCAAATATCCTGATAGTCTTCTGGGAAAAGGTCTTTGCGTGTGCAAATGCCACGATCTTCTGCAATCACAGCTAGACGGATTTTTCTGTCAGTTGGAATAGCTTTCCAACCACTCACTGAAGGTCCTGTAATACCTAAAAGCCGTGCAACTGCATTACATCCACCTAAGGCTTCAATAAGTTGGTTGTCATTCATGTTGCTCTCCTATAACAAAAGTAATTATTAGGTATTCCTTATAAATAATCAATAGGCATACCTAATTTTATTCATGTTAGGATTTCCTAATGATTTGAGAGTTACTTATGAAGACACTTGCTGAAAGACTTAGACATGCAATGGAGGTTTTACCACCCAAGAAGATTAAGGGTGTAGAGCTTGCTCGTGCGGTTGGTGTTAAACCACCATCTGTAAGTGACTGGCTTTCAGGTAAATCAAAAACAATGGAAGGTGAAAATCTTCTAAAAGCGGCTCAACACTTGAATGTAAACCCTATTTGGCTAGCGACTGGTAAAGGCTCACCTAAACCAGATAGTGAAATTAATCCTCAATTCACCCAAGTAAATGAATGGGATAGTAATACTCCAGTAGATGATGACGAAGTAGAAATCCCATTTTTCAAGGATTTTTCTTTCGCTTGTGGCAATGGTTCATTTAATGAAGCTATTGCTAATGAAAGACGTAAATTACGAATGTCCAAAGCGACTTTACGCAACTTAGCAATCACCGAATCTAATGCAGTTGCTGCAACTGCATCAGGTGACTCAATGACACCAACCATTAATGATGGCGATACAATCCACATTGATCTTGGTCGCAAAGAGGTTAAAGATGGTCGTATCTATGTGATTTGTATAGGTGGGCTTCATTACTGCAAACGTTTATATAATCTTCCCTTTGGTGGAATCCGATTGTTATCTGATAATTTAGAAGAATATAAAGAAATTGAACTAACAGCAGAAGAAAGAATCTCGCAACAATTTGAAATTATTGGTTGGGTTTGGCAGATCTCAAAAATAGAAAAGTGGTAATTGTACACCTGGACTTTTAGGTGTTGAGGACCTAAACGAGTAAGAATAAATTAATCAGTTTCGATCTGCAGGAATGCCATGAAAAAAATATCAATATCGCTAATAATATTTTTCATATCATTTTCCGTTTACGCTGATCGATATATTGAAGATGGGCTTAGAGGCTCATCGGGTGGATTTTTTGACATTATTATTGGAATTGTGTTTGCAATAGGTGCTTTAATTTATTTTGTTGATTCTTTTTCAAAATGGAAAGTACGACAAGCTAAAGATGAAAAGCCTGAGCAAATAGATGGTGTTGCAGAATGGAGTTTTTTTCTATTTGCATACGCTATTATCTCAGCTTTTGCGTGTATACCAGTTTTATTAATATTAAAAATTATTGGTGGTGCAGATTTTGTTAGGGAGTATTGGTTATGGGGATTTATTCTTTTCTTTTCGATACTTACATATTTAAAAAGAACATGATATTTAATTAAAACTGCGAACCCGACGCAGTCCCTTAGAACAGATCGGGAGGAGATAATATGCCTTTTTACACAGTAACTTATGACTTAAATAAGAAAAAAGATTATGTAAAATTTGAGGAAGGAATTAAGAAAGTTTCTAATAATGTATATGTTAAGGCAACATTGTCTCAATATATAATTCAGTCTAATTTAACTGCAGAAAATGTTCATAATACCTTAAAGGGTTATGCTGATTCAGACGATTCTATTCTAGTTCTGAAATTAGACGTAAGTGATTGGGCATACACTAATTTACCCAATAAGTTAAAAGAATGGTTGTTAGCGGCTACTAGAGTTGGCAACTAGGATTATTACCAACAACATCTATTCCATTCTCAAAATCTTCTTGAGCCTTTAAAACCTTGTCAAGGTAGATTTGAATACCATCTACTTTGACATCTTCAAGCAAAGTATAAGTACACCCCATAATTTGAACTTTAGTACCTTTTGGTATTACCGCAATATTTTCACTCATTTTAAACTCCATACAACCTGCCCTATGCAGGTTTTCTTTTGTCTATTAAAACATGAAAACAAAAAAAATATTAGGCAATCCTAAAAATAAATTAGGCTTACCTATTGACTATATTGTTAGGCATGCCTAATATTTATATCACCAACAACAACCAACCTTGGTGAAAAAATGAAACCTACTGACCACAATCAGTTTATTGATGACATTGATGGCGGTGTCTTTGCTCAACAGCTTGGATATGCAATTAGTGAAGTAGCTTCAGCAGTCGTCGATAACAATAAAGCTGGTGAAATCACCATCAAGCTGAAATTAACAAAAGGAATTGGTGCTGACAATGTAACCATTGAGCACAAGTTAACCTCCATTGCCCCTTTAAAAGATGGTCGCAAACTTGAAGATCACGGTGCCAAAACTCCTATGTTCGTCAACAAACATGGTGATGTAAGCCTGTTTGCTAACCACACTGCTCAAATCTTCGATAAAGAAGAAGCTTAAAGCCCCCTAACCAATCTGAATATTCCATAAGGAAAAAATCATGTCATTAGAAAAAAGTGAAGTAGCAGCAGTTGTGGAACATTGTGCACCAGTAATGGATTTAGTGCGTGGCGGTCTACAGGCTGTCCATGAGAACTTCAAAGTTCTTGATGCTGAAAAGTATCAAGATGGGCGCAACCGAATTCGTGGCATTTTTGCAACACCAATCTTTGCAGATTTTGCTCAATACATTGCAGATGCACCAACGACTGGACCAGTACCAGTATTCGTTTCTCGTGATGATGTTAAAGCTGTTGCTGTATTGAATTATAGTGAAAAAGGCTTTGACCAAGGTCATTGCGACCACACAGCAACATTACAACTTGATCCAACTGTTGTTTGGAAAAAGTTAAATCAACTTAAAGATACGAAACTTGATCAAAAACGTTTTGCAACCTTCCTTGAAGATTGGGCAAGCGTATTGTCAGCGGTTGATGCAGACGAAAATGAAATCAGTATCAAAGAAGCGATTGTCGCTGTACGCAATATGAAAGTGGATATCAACACTTCAAATGAAGCGGAAGTAGAAAATACTCGTGAAGTACAAACTGCCTATACCGATATCGCTGCTAAAGCTAAAAAAGGTCAACTACCTGCAAAATTCAAAATTCTTGATACGGCGTATGTGGGCTTAGATGAAAAAGAAATCGAATTACGTCTAATTGTGAATGGCGGTAGCGGTGAGCCTATTTTCGCAATCCAAATTGTGAAAGAAGAAATCCTGGTAAATGAAATCATCCAGGAATTTAAGCAAAAAGTAATTGATTTACTTCCAGAACAACAAGTTCTGATTGGTACCTTTTCCGCTTAAAACTAAAAATTAAGCAATAAAAAGCCCCGAAATTTTGGTCGAGGACGGGGCTTCTTTAAGGGGTATAGCAATCGCTATAAGGAGATTATGAACATGGTTTCAGTAAATTTCAAATCTATTTTGTTGGGTTTAAGTGGCGCGGTAACAGTGACAGCTGTATTGGCTTCTGTGCAAATGTATCAACCAACCAAGTTCTTCAATGAAGAACACCCTCCAATCACAGTTGAATCAAACTTCTACAAAGTAGATGAGCTTGATTTGGGGCCATACAACGACTGTCAACATGACTGTCATGCAACCTTATTAACAGCAAATGACCAGTATTACATCGAAGTGAATTTTGACTATTCAGGTTTCGATGATGGTAACAGCTTTAATCGTGCTGAAGGCATTCAGATTGATCGCTTAGAACCTGAATTGGTCGGTGATGAAGATGGTGAAATCAATGCATATCTTGATCGTTATGAACTCGTAAAAATCAATGATGCCATTGAAGATTCTATCGCTGTGAAATTACATAAATTGAGAGGTTGATATGCTTGATTTAATTGAAATTAAAACAGCTAAAAGCGAAAAAAACGATCCAACCGAAAGTATTCAAGCTGTTGTATACCGCGCTTTGTTTGGTGAGCCTGTCAAAAGCAACGAATTTGAATTCGATGTTGGAAATAAAACTGTTATTTGCCTAATGCATGGCTTTCCTTGGCATGTGGTTTCTAAAGATGAACCATTTAATAACCATAACGGTGAATTTTGGGGATGGAATCCGTTCAAAGTCAAAAGTTCTGGTCGATTTGGTGGTGGATGGGCTTTCAAATTTGGCATCACTTCAAATGAAAATTTTCGTGAATTAGTTACTGATGTCGGAATTGGTTCAATTCGTTTGGAAATCATGAATTCACGTAGAGGATTTAGAGCATGAAAATCAAAAAGATTACCTCTCACAACTAAATATAGTGCCAATCAAACAATATAAGGTGAACACAATGCCAAATCATGTATCCAATAAGATTGAAATCACTTCAACAAATGCAGCCGATGCACTTAATTACATGCGTGCAAATGAGCGTGAATTTGACTTCAATAAAATCATTCCAATGCCTGAATCTCTAAATGTTGAATCAGGATCTCGTACCGATGCTGCACTAGCATATGCTTTATCAGAAGGCTTCAAGTCAGAGCTTACAGCTGATCAAATTGAAAAATACTTCGAAGATGGCTTTTTCACCACAAAAGAAGCTGTGGCTCAACGTGATTTAGCCACAGCTCAGCGTCTTATTGATGATAATTCTGAAACTGCTGAAAATCTCCTAAAGCTCGGGCAACAGATCATTTCAAACGTAGATACCTATGGCGCTAAAACTTGGTACCAATGGGCGATCCCAAACTGGGGAACGAAATGGAATGCTTATGATGTGAAAGTGGAAGAAGCTCAAGTGACTTTTGATACCGCATGGAACTCTCCTCTCGTTGTGCTGGACGCATGGATTTCTCAATTCAAGTTAAGTTGCACAGTTAAAGCTTTTGATGAAGGTCATAATTTTTGGTTCATTCGAACCTACAAAGACGGTGTTCTTGAATCAGAGAGAGACACTTTAAAAGAAGATTGCAATTCCTTATGCAAAGAGCTCAAGGGATATGACCCATCCGAAGAAGATGAGGATTAATTTATGAATACACAAGTTAATCGTGACCAATTTCTTGCAGGTCGTAAAAAGGGTATCGGTGGTTCAGATGTTGCTGCAATCCTTGGTTTCAGCCCATACAAATCACCATACCAATTGTGGTTAGACAAAACTGGTCGCAGTGAACGTAAAGAATCACAAAATGAGTCTGCCCATTTCGGCAACTTACTTGAAGACGTTGTTGCAAAAGAGTTCTCACGTCGCTCAGGTATGAAAGTTCAACGTGTTACTCAGCAATTAACTCTTGAAAACATCGGAGAGTCTTGGGCTATCGGTAACATTGACCGTGCTGTTGTAAATCCTGAAATCGCAGGTCGTGTTTATTTCGATAAAGATGGCAAGTTGACCACTGACCAAGGTTTGGAATGTAAAACGGCTTCTGAATATCTTTCTAAATTATTCGGTGAAGAAGGTTCAGACCAAATTCCAGATTATTACCTGACTCAATGTCTTTGGTACATGAAGCTTACAGGCTTCCAAGTATGGCACCTTGCCGTTCTCATTGGTGGCAATAAGTTCCGCATGTATCGAATAGAGCGTGATGACGATTTAATTGAATCAATCTTTAAACAAGTTAAAGCATTTTGGTTCAACCATGTCATTGCTGATGTGCCACCCGACCCTACTTGTTTTGATGATGTTCTGCACCGCTGGTCTAAGCATATTGTAGGCAAACAAGTAGAAGCAACTTTTGAGCAAATCAAACTCAATGAGGAGTTGATCACAGTTCAAGGTCGCCAAAAAACAGATAAAGCTCGTGAAGACGAGATCAAATTAACACTTGTTTCATCCATGCAAGATGCAGAAATGATGATTAGCCAAGGCATGACCATTTGCACTTACAAAGAACAATCCTCTACCCGTATCGACAGTACGCTGTTGAAAAAAGAAGAACCTGATTTATTTGCGAAATATAGCAAAACCTCCAGCACCCGAGTTTTCCGTATTTCAAACAAATTTAAAGAAACAGTTTAAGGAATTTTATTATGAACGCATTAACAACCCCACAAAATGGTCAGATTGCCCACTTAACTGCTTTTGACATCATGATGAATCCTGAAATTATGGATCGTTTTGAGCGCATTGCAAGTGTCATGGCTTCATCAAAATTTGCAGTGCCGAAACATCTTCAGGGTAATACTGGTGACTGTTTAGCAATCATTATGCAGTCTGCGCAATGGCAAATGGATCCTTTCGCAGTTGCACAAAAAACCCATCAAATTAATGGTGTATTAGGGTATGAAGCGCAACTTGTGAATGCTGTGATTACCAACCGTGCACCTATCACTGGTCGTTTGAATTTTGAATGGTATGGCGATTGGGCAAAAATCAACGGCAAGGAAGATAAATCATGGGATAAAGGCATTAAAGTTTGGGCAACATTAAAGGGTGAAGCTTCTCCACGTGAAATTGATATTTCTATGGGACAAGTAGGCTCAGTACGCAATTCACCTTTATGGGTAAGTGATCCACGCCAACAACTTGCATATCTCGCTATTAAACGCTGGTCACGCTTATATACACCCGATGTAATTCTAGGTGTTTATACCCCAGATGAGATTGCTGAACGTGAAGAACTTGATGTTACCCCAGTTCAATCAACGGTAAAAAAACATCAAGGTTCGAGTGGGCTTAAGGCTCAGATGGCCGAACGTGAACAATCACAAGAAACTGTCATAGATATGGCTCCTAATTTTGATGTTGAAGGGCTCATTAATCAAATTAATGCTCTAAGCACAATTGAGGAATTAAAGGCTTTAGCTAGAACAATTCCTGCCGATCTTGGCGAACCTGCAAAAACAAATATTTCTACTGCGTATGCCAACCGTAAAAATTATGTGCAATTACTGGTTGATTTGGATGGTGCCGATACCATCGAGTTAATCAATTCAATTATGGCTGAACGTTTTGAACCTAATACAAGTTCAATGAGTGATAAGCAAATTGATGAAGTTAGCGCACTATTTGAACGTAAATCAGCAGAACTTACACCTTAACTATTGGCATGTGGTGCCCTCACACATGAGGGTACCAATAGTGAGATAGAAATATGAATCCAACTATTGAACAACAACATGCCATTGATATGGCATTACATGGACAGTCTTGTAAAGTGACCGCATACGCTGGTGCTGGTAAGACCTCTACCCTTAAACTGATTGGTAATGCAAAGCATCACCAACATGGCATGTACTTGGCATTTAACAAGGCTATTGCAACAGAAGCACAGTCTAAATTTAACCATAATGTTAAGTGCAAAACATTTCACAGCCTAGCTTATAACTCTGTTCCCCGTTGGTTGACCAATAAACTTAAAAATCGTCGTTTGATGTCAAACCAATTGGCATCTCGCCATGATCTTGAAAATTATCAAGTACCAGTGGCATTGGTTAAACAACGTGGTGAGGATGACCAGAAACGTTTATTTAATTCAAAACGTATGGCCACATCTATGATGAATGCCGTTGGTTATTTCTGCCGTTCTAATTACAGCGAAATTCAATTATCACAAGTCTATGCTGCTTTACCTGATTGGATGGATGATACATACCGTGCTGAATTGGCAAATATCCTCTTACCTAAGGCACATGATTACTGGAATGACATTTTAAATCCTGCTGGTATTAACCGTCTCGAACATGACCATTACCTAAAATATTGGGCATTGAGCAATCCAGTGATTAATGCTGACTTTATTTTATTTGATGAAGCACAAGATGCTGATCCAATCATGTTAAATGTCTTGAGTAAGCAACGTGCTCAGGTAATTTATGTGGGTGATCGTCACCAGCAAATCTATGCGTTTCGTGGTGCTGTCAATGCGATGCAATCCCTAGATATTGCTGAAACACGTTTAAGTCAATCATTCCGTTTTGGTGAAAACATTGCTGATCTTGCGAATAAAATTTTGTTCAATGTTTTGGATGAAGAAATTCCATTACGTGGTTTTGAACAGATAGATTCACAGGTTAATGAAATTAGCGATGAAATTGCAGATGCCTTTATTTATCGCACCAATGCTGCTGCCCTTTCTAATATGGTTGAGTTAGTCAAAATTGGACGTGAACCACGTTTAGAAGTTGATACCGGCTCTTTATTAAAAAATATTGAAGATGCCAAAAAAGTTAAGTCTGGTATCAAAGTCCATGATGGCAGTGTATTTGAAGGTTTTGGCAATTGGGAAGAAGTCACCGAATATACAGAAGAAGTCACAGGTAATGACTTAAAACCTCTGGTTAGTCTGATCAACAAAGTGGGAGAAAATGCCTTAATTGAAGCTTTACTCAAAAGCAATTCTAGTGACTATGACTGCATTGTGACCACAGCTCATAAGTCTAAAGGACTGGAATTTAATAAGGTCAAACTTGGTGGGGATTTCTTTTATAAAGAAGCTGCTGCACCTGGTGAAAAAATCCTAACCGAAGATGAAGCTCGTCTTTTATATGTTGCTGCTACTCGTGCCAAAAAACAGTTAGATATTTCTGCACTGAATCCACTATTTAAAAATCTTGGATATATCACTCAAGTTGAGGTAGCAACATGATCACTCGCCTACCTTGCCGATTTACAAACTTATTCACTTACTGGTTGTACTGTGATGGATACAGGCCACAAGTGAAAAAGGATGCTGTGGTTATGCGTCGTGGAGATAGTGTTCTCAAAATATTCTGCCACAAGGGTCGAATGCAGCAAGATTATTTGATGAATGAAGCATGTCAGCGAAAGTTTAAGCAATTTTGTGGATGCTACTTAAATGGATATCGAGAATTTTTAGTCGGCTTAGAGCGCGAAGCAAGAGTTGAGGTAACTCGTAGTAAGAATTTTAACTATTTAATGGTGGCGTGATGAAAGCAATTGTAAATTTTGATTTAGAAAGTGAGCTAAAAGCACATCTTAATTATTTCATTCAATCTAATAACTTGGGAGTCGACTTTTTATTAAAACAAGATCCTCAAGTAGATCGAGATTTTGAAGTAAGCGAAAAATCTTGGATTGCACGAGCAACACCAAAAGTACCTGCAAAAGTGATTGTGAAAGCATCTGTTCGTTATTGGGAAGACACTGAAGTAAATGGAATTGATGACACCGAAAATGGCGACAACATCCCATGCAAACAAGGTGAATTGTGGTGCCCAATCATCAATATAGCTACTGGCATTATTGAAAATTGGGAAATCGGTAAAACTGCAAAAGTTCACTACAAAGTATCCGATGGCTGCGGTTGGGAGTTAGTGGATTCAATTGGCAATACTATTAAATCCCAAGAAGATGGATATGTCCCTAGAACTCTGTGCCCTGCTGAAAATGGTTATGGCGATTACATCATTATGAATATTGATGAAAAAGGTCAAATTGATAAATGGCGTTTTGATATTGATGATTTTCAGGAGGATAAAGACTGATGGAAATTCAGAAAGAAAATCATTTGTTTGAGCAATTTGAAAAGACAAAAACTTTTAAACGCTTTTTTTCAACCTTGCTGCGTTTCGATGAAGAATTAGATTGTTTTATTGCTACAGAAAAATGGCGCGATAAAGAAGCCGAGCTACTTACTGCTGCGTGGTGGATGTTTGCTGAAGTAGCAACAGCTCAACCTGTAACTGAAAGTTTTGAGAAGGCATACAGTAAAATATTTTCCCCTATCGTCAAACGGCCATTTCCACGTTTAGAAAATGGCGATTACAAGTATATTGAAATCGATCAGGGATGGAAGTTATGGCAAGCGGCTACAGCCCAAGTCGTGCCTGAAGAGTTTGTTGTTTTAAAAATATCAGATGTGCGCGAGATTTTATCAAACGCAAGTGATGCGATATGCGATGAAAAGGCCTCAACTGTTTTTAGCGAAACAGGTAGCCCCTCAACTTGGTATGACCATCATCTTGTAGCTGAGAAAAATATTCTTGATGCGATTGAAGCACAGGAGCAAAGTCATGATTAAACAATTAAAGCGTGTCGATCTACCTGAAGACCTTTGCTGGTGGTTTCATCCTGATTTTAATTTAATTGACCCAATGTCAGCCTGTGATGAAGAACGCGGCTACACGCCTGAAGAATGGGAAGAGCTTCAAGCAAACAGCAATATTGATATTTTAATCGACACGTCTGTTGATCTTGAGGAAATCGATCCCAATGCAAATGGTGAGTGGAAAGGCTTTGTACCTACACCACCATCACCAGAACATTTTTTAATGGCTTCTTTTGATACCGAGCATTTAGACAGTGCTGTTTTTTGGTGGGCTAAAGAGCGTTTACCGCATTCTGTGCAGCAAAGTTTAAAGGAGGTGCCATGACTAACCTGCAACACATCGCCCAAGACCTTGCTGAAGAATTTGCACCACTCGTCATTGGCAAGTCAGGTACAACAAAAACATTCACGGCGGAGCAAGCCTCTGCCATTTATCACATCCTTGTGGATTTTGGATTTAAAGACGAGTTCACAGGCTTGGACACCAAATTGCCGTTTGAGTTAATTGATATTAAGAAGGAGGTGACTTGATGGCGCGTTTAACAAAATTGGACAAGTTGTCAGCTGATGAAAAAAAAGCTTTAGTTGAAGACTTTCGCAATTCACCTGATGATGGCTTATTTACTCCTGAAGCCGTGGCATTATCTTGTGGTTTTTCCATCCCATGGTTGCAAAAAAAACGCTGTGAAGGTGGCGGTATTCCTTTCTCGAAACCTACTTCAAAAACCGTTTTGTATAAGAAAAAGGATGTTATGGATTATGTAGATAATCATCGCATGCTTCATACAGCTTAAGAAAAGCCCACTTATGTGGGCTTTATTTCTTCTTGCATTTTTGTAATTAAAACTGCTTTATGCTCTTTCAATACTGTATCTTCAATTTCATTCATTGCTTCACGCAGTCTTTTATCACTCACTTGAATGTAGCCAGAAGTCACATCCCCATCATCATCAGATTTTTTGTGGTTTAAGAGCCGTTTAATTGTGTAATGTCCATAGTCTAAGCCTTCCGCGATTGAACCAAAGGTGCGTCGAAGATCGTGGAATGTGAATTTAACAGCACAAATTTTATTTACCCGGTCGCGAACTTTTGACAAATTTACTATATGGCCAGACTTAGATTTGGCAGACGGAAAAACCCATTCGCTTTTTATCATCCGCTTACGTCGTTTCATTAACTCAAATAGGAAATCACCCATTGGTAGTGTGTGAACTTCGCCATTTTTAGGATCTGTTGATGTAATAGTTCCGTACTTTAAATCTATGCTAGACCATGGTAGTGATTCACATTCTTCCCGACGGAAGCCAGTTAGAATTAAAGTCAGCATAAAATCACGGTTTGTATCCGTCTGCTGCCCTCTTTCATTGAAATTCACAATCGCATTAATCCAGTTGGGTAACTGGTCATCATTGATGTATGTTTTTCGACGTTTAATTTTATTCCAAACTTTTTTTGCACTTAAAGTTTTGGTGGGGTTATACGGTATTAAAATTGGCTGATCATCTTCACCGAGATAATGTTCAACTGAGAAGTTGTATACTGCAGAAAAGACACGCATTGCCAAATTGGCTTGTGCTTTACTACTTTTGCTCAATGCAGCATGTTTATCCTGAATCATCTTTCGGGAAACTTCGTCTAATTTAGAGTCATGCCAATCAGATAAGTGTTTATTAAGAACTGTGTAATAGTCTTTTAATGTACGCGGTTTTAATTCTTTGAGTCCGATATAATTTTCAAAAGCGATTTTTACAGTTGGTTTGGACTTTGAGATGCTATTTTTAACATCCTCCTCTGCTATTTTCTTTCGCTTTTCATTATTTGGATTTATGCCCTGTGACATTTCAAGCAGTTTGGCGCGTGCCAACTCTCTTGCTTGAACAAGTGTAATGTTTCCGTGTAGACCCAAAGTAGACCGAACTGATTTACCCAGTACTTTTTTTTCAACAATATACGTCTTATAGCTATTGTTTACGCGCACAGCAAAGCCAATCAATTCAGAATCTCTATAGATGGCTGGTGTCAGCTCTAATTGATCAATAAATGACTTTGTTAGCTTTACTCTTTTGGATGACATATATAGAATCGCTATCTGTCGCAATATCAAACAATATAGCACAATAATTTTTACAGTCTACTATGCGTCTACTTGGTAAAAATGCTTGCTTCAAATCAAAATATTGGATAGTATTGGACACATCGCAAGTAATTGATAAATAATTACTTCGACACATATAGGGCCTATAGCTCAGTTGGTTAGAGCAGCGGACTCATAATCCGTTGGTCCACAGTTCAAGTCTGTGTGGGCCCACCATATAAAACAACCACTTAGGTGCATTAATCCTAGGTGGTTTTTTATTGGCTATTTTTATATAAACATTTTGAATTCAAGTATTAGTCGTTTCTGCTTATTTAAAAAAAGATTCGAAATTTTCATTTAAGCAATCCTTTCTAATCTTCATCATTCTCAGAATCACGACCTAATTTATCTTTGCTTTAGATTTTCCTGTCAAATCTTATTTTCAGGCATTTTTTATGATAACTGTAACAAATTCTTTGCCTAAACTTGCAGCTATAGATTCAAATGATATGAGTCAAGCCATCATGACTGATCGTGCCCCATTGTTTCTATACCCTCCTACAGAAACCTATACTGTAATCACTTAGCCTCACTACTCACAAAAATATGGCTAAGTTAAGCATAGAATAACTGTGAACATAACATCCAACACGCTATATATGACTAGTAAGTATAAATTTTAAGCATCCAAACATGATGCTCTAACAAAGTATCTCATTTAGAATAAGAGCTATTAACGATTATAGATGATTGAAAATTAAATTTTTAAGTCAATCAAGCTAGTTATAGCTAGCATCAAAAATCAGTGCATTTATACATTATTACCACTAAATACTGATTTCCTTTTTCTTACGAGACTCAATGAAAAATTCAACAACCGACCACAGAACAATCAAACCGAAAAGGACAAATGCCCATAAAAAAGTCGAAAGATAAGTCATTTTAACAATCCTGAACTTTGTTACACCAAAGTTAAAGTATGAAAGTTCACACTCTTTTCTTAGACCAAAGTCTAATCTTTCATTTCGATTATGAATAGTAGTATTTTTAACAAAATTATACTTATTTTCTATTAATAAATATCTATCAAGACTTATTACATACTTTTTAATCATAATTATTTAGCCTACTAATGGAAAAATCTGACCTCTAATGTCTGATCAGAATTAAGTTAGGGCTTGACTCAAACGCCAAACAAGCAGACATTAGCCACTTTAAAAAACACTTGTATATTTATGCTCATGTTAAAGAAACTGATTGGCGAGTCTGCATTTAAGCTCGCAGGCTGGAAATACCATGTGGAACCAAATGTTTTAGAAGATAAGCAAGTCATCATTGGATTTGAGCATACCTCTATGCTCGATGCTGTTTTATCACTGGCCATTTTTCAAATCTACGATATGAAAATCCATACCCTGATTAAAAAAGAATTATTCAAGGGGCCAATCAAGCCACTACTCGAGGCGATTGGTGGTATTGCAGTTGACCGTAAGTCAAATAAAGACATCGTATCGCAAATGGTTGAACACTTTTCTCAACATGAAAAATTCAACTTGGTGATTGCACCAGAAGCAACCCGTGCGAAAACAGGCGAAGCACGTAAACCGATTCGTACAGGCTTCTGGCATATTGCAAAAGCCGCAAATGTCCCTATTGTACTCATGTATGCGAATTCGCAAACCAAACAAGGGGGTATTTTTGGAAAAATCTATCCCACAGAGTTAGATCATGATTTGGCCCTCATTAAAGCACTTTATAAAGAACATGTTGGTTTAGATATCGAAATTCCTGAACCTAGAAATGATCCCAAATAAGCTCATCTAAATGACCTAAAAGAATGTGAATAGCCCCTCTCTTTTAGGTCTAAATTAATTCTGTCTAAGGGCTCATTTTTGAAATGAATTGCTTCACAATCTAAATTTGAAATAACTGGCTTTATTTCAAACAATTTTATTTATTTTTTGTTTAATCTGACTCATTTCAGAAAAACACCTACTTTCGCATAAAAAAGTGCTTATGGTAGAATTTGCACAATTTGATAGGCACAAAGCCAATCTACAAGGAGCATATTTCGCATGGCGGGTCATTCCAAGTGGGCCAATATTAAGCATCGTAAAGCAAAACAAGATGCTAGCCGTGGTAAACTTTTTACCAAATTTATTCGTGAATTAACAACTGCTGCAAAGCTTGGCGGTGGTGATGCTGCAAGCAACCCACGTCTCCGTGCGGTTGTAGAAAAAGCACTTTCTGTGAATATGACACGTGACGTCATTAACCGTGCAATCCAACGTGGTGTTGGTGGTGAAGATAACGACGATTTAAAAGAAATTACTTACGAAGGTTATGGCGTTGGTGGTGTTGCAGTTATTGTAGAAACCATGACTGACAACTTAAACCGTACTGTACCAGATGTGCGTCACTGTTTCTCAAAAACAGATGGTAACTTAGGCACAAATGGTTCAGTTGCTTTCTTATTCACAAAGCGTGGTGAGATCACTTTTGAAGATGTGTCTTTAGAAGATCAAATCATGGACGTAGCCCTTGAAGCAGGTGCCGAAGATATCGAAGTTGATGAAGATGAAATCTTAGTCATTACTACACCCGAATCTTTTGGTGATGTGCAAGATGCTTTAACTGCTGCTGGCTTAAAATCTGATAATGCTGAAGTGGTCATGAGCCCTTCAACAAAAGCTGAAATTTCTGATATCGACCAAGCGAAAAAGATCATGAAAATGATTGATATGCTGGAAGATTTAGATGATGTACAAAACGTTTATACCAACGTTGAGTTCTCTGATGCGGTGTTGGCAGAATTAGACGCCTAATCTTTGCTTGATCAAAATGCGCGCTCAAACATAACTTTGGGAGCGCATTTTTTATGTCTGATTTAATACACTTTCAATAAATTTTGCTTTTTTGCAACGATATTTATCCATGCTTAAATGCTGGCTGTCGTGTTTTAATTGATTATAAGCCATGACTAAATTCTGATTTTTCAACAAGCGATCACGAAAGATCAAAAAACTTTGCCACTGAGAGTTTTTCACAACCAATTGAATAGCAACATCATCCTGCTGTAGCGACTCTAGCATACACAGTTCATGCGTTCTTAAAGTATCAAGCTTTTCAACAAAACCTAAACTGGAAATACTAACGATGGCTGAGTCAAAATCTACAGCATCAACAGCCACATAAATATCCAAATCACCTTTAGAAACTGCATGAGGAATGGCAGATGAACCAATATGTTCAATCTGTGCTTTGGGTATGAGAGCTAAAAGTTGTCGCTGATAGTATACAAATTTTTGATGGCAAGATGCTTGATACTCAGTAGCTGCATAGAACCTCAGCATACACTAAACCTTACTCAACAAACCGCTACAGTTAAATACATTATATTCTTTAATCACAAAGCTTGAATGAAGTGCCACCACATGCTCAATTTTACCAATGCGTTTGAGTAAAATATCACTGTAATTTTCCATATCTCTTGCCACAACTTCAACAATAAAATCTGCTGACTGCCCTGTCACTAAAAAGGCATTGGTCACTTCAGGAATGCTTTCCAACTCTTCCAAGAACTTGGAAAAAGTGTCGGTATCATGTTTACTCAAAGATACTTGGAGTAAAACATGTAAACTAAACCCGAGTTTTTGATAGTTAATATCTCGCTTAACTTTAGTCATAATCGCATTATCAATCAGATGCTTAATACGACGATGCACCGAACTGACCGATAAATTAATACGCTCTGATAATTCGTTTAGATTGATATCTTCATTACTTAAAATTTCTAAAATTTGCTTATCAAAACGGTCTAATTCCATTTTTTAACTCTCATAATGCATTATGTTTATAGGTGTTTATTTCATATTAAGCTTTTCAGATGAAAGATAAAGCTTATTTGCATATTTTTTTCATCTATTTTCAAATTCATAAAAATATATCAATCATTTAGGCAAAAAATTGCTATAATTTTTTATAAAAATTACAAATAGACTGAGAAACTTTCTATTCAACACACCACATCATTTTCTTTAAATAGCAGACAAAGGCTTGATGTATAACGTCCGCCTTTGCCTATTTGACTACAGTTGATCCTAAATGCCACGCCAGTCGACTCGGGCATTGCGCTCGGTTTGATAGACTCTTAAAACATACTGCCCCAAAGGTAAATTGCTTAAATAGGTTTTATAGGCACTGAATTCTTCAGATAGGCTATCCTCATGGTCTTTTTCCCAAGGAGTCCCTTTAATTTCCAACACAGGCGCTAACATTGAACACACAGCAATATCCGCCAAACCTAAACGATCTCCCACAAAGTAACGCCCATGATTAGCAATTAACTTTTCATTCAAGACCTCAATTAAACGCTGCATTTCAACTTTCGAGTGCTCAACTTTATCGGCATTGAGTTCATAACCTTTCGACATCAAAGTTTTAATCAGAGGTTTGGTGTATTTTTCAAATTTACGTAAATAGCCCTTTTCGCCCAACATAATTTGTAGCGATTGGTCATTATCGGATAAAGCATGCGCCAGCCCCCAACGGCGAACGTGTAGCCCTAAATCATTGGCTAGAGCATTAACATCTAAAGCCTCTTTACGAAGCTGAGCTTCGCTACGTAACAGTCGATGTTCTGGATAACGCTCATCCAGATATAACGCAATCTCGGTGGTATCTGCGACCCATTTGTCTTGATCACGTAAAATAGGCAATTTATTCTGCCCTGTCTTTAACTGCGCAAACGCCCGATGGACCCCAGGCACTACATTTTGCGCGACAAAATCTAGCTCTTTATGATCGAGCAACCAGCGAGCTTTCTCACAAAAATGAGATAAAGGAAACTGGTATAAAGTTCTCATAAATGCTCCACACTTATTTTTCTATTTTGGCTTTTTAGCAAAGCCATCTATTTCAGTTGGATACTTTAGTCACTGTATTTAAGATTTACAATGTACTTTTTACCCAAAACTGCCCAGCAAATGTTCAACAGCCTTTATCAAATTTATACGTTTTTTTCTCTACAATATCTCAAATATGAATAAGTAAAAATTTAACGACCTTGCTTAGACTACAGCTAAAATACATATTTTATATTTTTCAGATACTTATAATATTCATCAAATGATTAAACTTAGCATATTTTATTTTTAACTTTTTAGCTGCTAAGCAATTCAAAATCCTTCATTTAATCATTCAAACAATCCCAAGTAGCGTATAGAGATTAAGTAAAGGTGCTTTTATGTCTCATACTCTCTCTAAAAATATTCACGTGATACAAAATGATCAGGATGCGATTAATGCAGCCTATCATGTCGCTGACTTTGCCTTAGAAGGTCGGGATCAACGTGATCAGAACCGTCAGCTTCCATTTGCTGAAATCGAATTATTCAGCAAAAAAGGCTTAGGCGGTATTCGTATTCCTCAAGCTTTTGGAGGCGCATTTGTTTCCAATAAAACTTTAGCTCAGGTTTTTCGCATTATTAATAAAGCCGACTCAAGTGTCGGTCAAATTCCACAAAACCAAATTGCGCTACTCAACATGATTGATATTTTAGGTAGCGAACAACAAAAACAGTTTATTTTTAATGAAATATTAAACGGCAAACGCCTTGCCAATGGTGGCCCCGAACGAAATACCAAAGACACTAAAACATTAAATACGACATTAAGCATTGAAAATGGTCGTTACTATGTCGATGGTGAAAAGTTCTATTCTACAGGGAGTAGCTTTGCCCATTGGTTAGCCATTAAAGCCATTCACCCTGAAGGTTATGTGGTACTGACGCTTGTTGATGCCACAGCACAAGGTGTCGAAGTCATTGATAACTGGAACGGTTTTGGTCAGCGTACAACCTCAAGTGGCACAGTAAAATTACAACGGGTTGAAGTCGATCCACTCCTTATCTTTGATGAGCGGAAACTAGCTGAGGACGTTACTTATCGCGGTGCCTTCTCTCAGCTAATGCAAGTCGCGATTGATGTGGGTATTGCAGAAGCAGCGTTTGAAGACACATTGTCAGCGGTTAAAAAAGCCCGACCGATTGTCGATGCGCAGGTTGAGAAAGCCAGTTTTGAACATTACACCTTACAAGAAGTCGGCAAATCTGCAGTGCTACTGGATGCCGCTATCCTACTGCTCGACGAAGCTGCCGAATATTTAGATGAACTTGACCAACTGAGCGTTGTCAGTGCGGAACAAGCAGCTCAAGCCTCCATTTTAGTCGCCGAAGCCAAGGTCTATGCCAATGATGCTGCACTACAAATTTCTGAAAAACTCCTAGAGCTTGGCGGCAGTCGTTCAAGCCTAAGCCAACATAATTTAGATCAACATTGGCGCAATGCACGTGTGCATACCTTACACGACCCGATCCGCTGGAAGCTGCATGCACTGGGTAACTACTATTTGAATAACACTTTCCCTGCCCGCCACGCTTGGATTTAAGGAGAACGTCATGACTTCATTTCAACCTATTCTTCCTCTTCAATCCCAAGACACGGCGTATGCACATATTATTCAAAGCGATGCCGAAGCCTTAGAAATTGCCAAAAATTTAGCTGAGCAGTTTAAACAACAGGCTATCCAACGCGATGCGGAACGTATTTTGCCTTTTGAGGAAATCGAGACCTATAGCCAAACTGGCCTTTGGGCCATTACTGTACCTAAGGAATTCGGGGGAGCCGATGTTTCCAGTTATACTGTCGCACAAATTATTGCGCTAATGAGTGGTGTGGATGGTTCGATTGGACAAATTCCACAGAACCATTTCTATGCCTTAGAGGTTTTACGTAATAACGGTACTGAACAACAAAAGCGTAAACTCTATGCAGAAGTGCTCAAAGGCGCTCGCTTTGGTAATGCCTTGGCTGAGTTTAAAACTAAAAATGCAACACAAAAACAAACTGCACTGAGCCAAACGGAACAAGGCTATGAGGTCAATGGTGAAAAGTTTTATTGCACGGGCAGCCTGTTTGCAGACCGCATACCGACCTTAGTCAAAGATGCCGATGACAAAGAGTTTCTGGTCTTTATCCCACGTAGTAGTACAGGGCTAGAACTGATTGATGATTGGTCAGGTTTTGGTCAACGTACCACAGGTAGCGGTACAGTCAAATTTAATCATGTCGCTGTAGGTGCAGAAGATATTGTTCCTTTCGATACAGCATTTTCCAGACCGACTCTGGTGGGGCCTTTTGCTCAAATTATGCATGCAGCGATTGAAACGGGCATTGCACGTGCTGCTTTTGAGGAAACACTGGTTCGTGTACGTCGGGCTCGTCCATGGATTGACTCTGCTGTTGAACAGGCAACCGATGATCCTTTAACACAGTTTGAACTGGGACGAGTGGTTGCCGATGTACGTGCCAGTGAAGTCTTACTCAAACAAGCTGCTCGCTCCATTGACGCAGCACGTCCTAATCCAACAGCTGATAACATTGCTAAAGCATCACTGGATGTAGCGAAAGTTCGTGCCCACAGCACAGAAACCGCATTAAAAGCAGCTTCGAAATTGATTGAACTGGCAGGCAGTCGTGGTAGTCAACGTGAAGATGGCCTAGACCGCTTTTGGCGTAATGCACGTGTTCACACGCTACATGATGCGTCACGTTGGAAATATTACTTCATTGCCAATTATCTCCTTAATGGTGTGCTTCCGCCACGCAGAGGGACATTGTAATGACACTATCATCTCAAAATAAAAATCCGAAACAAATCATTCTGAATGCCTTTGATATGAATAGCGTAGGTCATATCAATCACGGTTTGTGGACACACCCACGCGATGAGTCGCATCGTTTTAATGAGCTCAGCTATTGGACCGATTTGGCGCAAACTTTAGAGCTAGGTTTATTTGATGGTTTATTTATCGCCGACATTACGGGTGTCTACGACGTTTATCAAAATAGTCTGGATTTAACCCTAAAAGAGTCGATTCAGCTTCCAAGCCATGACCCTAGTACACTCGTTTCTGCTATGGCCGCCGTTACACAGCACTTAGGTTTTGGTGTCACTGTGAATCTGAGCTATGAGTCGCCTTACCAATTTGCACGGCGCTTTGCAAGCCTCGACCATTTAACCCACGGTCGTATTGGCTGGAATATTGTCACCGGCTACTTAGACAGCGCAGAACGGTTAATTGGTCAAAAAGGTTTAAAAGATCACGACTTGCGCTATGAACAAGCCGAAGAGTTTCTCGAACTTTGCTATAAATTTTGGGAAGGTTCTTGGGAAGACGATGCCATACAAAAAGATAAGTTAAACCGTGTCTTTACTGACCCTTCAAAAGTTCATGCCATCCAGCATCAAGGCAAATTTTTCCAAAGTCAGGGCGTTTTTCAGGTTTCCCCATCTATTCAACGTACACCTGTGCTTTATCAAGCGGGTGCCTCAAGCAAAGGCTTAGCCTTTGCAACCCAACATGCTGAAGCCATGTTTATTGGTGCTGACACGCCTGAAAAACTTAAACAGCAAGTCGATAAAATTCGTGCGCTTGCATTAAGCCATGGGCGCAATGAGCAAGCTATTAAACTCTTTGTCGGTATTAGTGTGGTGACGGCAGAAACGGACGAGTTGGCTCAAGAAAAACTCGCCGAATATATTCGCTATGCCAGTCCAGAAGCAGGTTTGGCGCATTTTTCAAGTTCAGTCGGAATAGATTTGGCTCAGTTCACAGATGATGAAGCGATTCCCTATAAACAAACCAATAGCATTGCCTCGGTCAATAACAAATTTAAAGAGCAAAAAGTTACCCGAGCAGATTTAAAAGCCCAGCATGTACTGGGAGGACGCTACCCGCTAATAGTCGGGAGCGGAAAAACTGTAGCAGAAAAACTCATCCAGCTATTAGATGAAACTGGTGTAGATGGCTTTAACCTTACACGAACCGTTGCTCCTGAGTCACATCAAGACTTTATTCGTTGGGTCATCCCAGAGTTACAAGAGCGTGGCCGTTATAAAACTGCCTATGAAACAGGTAGTTTACGCCACAAATTATTCGCTCAAGGTGACCGACTGTCCGCAGACCACCCAGTACAGCAGTATCGCTGTCAAAGCTCGCCCCCTCATACTCAAACACAGCAAAAACAAACCGCATAAATTTTAAAATACGAGAAATATCATGGCTCAAACTGCAAAAACAAAATTTACCATTATTGGGGTAATTGTCGCCGCTATCGTCATCGCACTAGTGGCTTGGTCTTATCATAAAAAATCGAGTAACACTGAACTGGTGATTGGGATCAGCCCACCCTTTGCAAATCCGTTAAAAGTGGCTGTAGATGAAGCAAAACAGCAAGGCATCAACGTCAAACTGGTGGAATTCTCAGATTGGAACACTCCAAATATCACGCTCAACCATGGTGATATTGATGCCAACTATTTCCAGCATCAACCCTTCTTAGATAACGCTATCAAAGAAACTCAATTTAAACTGAAAGCACTAGATAAAGGCGTCACCACACACGTCGGTTTATATTCAAAAAAATATGACTCGATTGATGCGATTCCTGAAAATGCACGTACAGTTATTCCAAATGATCCAGTCAACCAAGGCCGTGCGCTTTTACTGTTACAACAGGCCAAATTGATTAGCTTAAAAGACCCAAACAATCATCTATCGAATCTGCAAGATATTGTGAGCAATCCTAAAAAGCTTCAGTTTATTGAAGTTGAAGGTCCACAAACTGCACGTGCCGTTGATGATGCTGACTTGGTCTTTAGCTATCCACATTATTTACGTCTTGCAAAAACCATTGACCCAAATGATGCACTGATCTTAGATGACAACACCAATACCCTGTATTCGATTTTATTTGTGGTGCGTGACGACTACCAACAGAAACACCCAGAGAAAGCCGCGCAACTTGAAAAGTTCATCAAGATTTATCAAACATCGGACAAAGTTAAACAGACTTTGAATAGTGAAATTGGCGAAAAACTTTGGTTCCCTGGTTGGAAGTGAGTATAGGCCATGACGCAATCTTTCACTCAAAATCGAAAAAAATGGCTGATTGGCTTGAGTGTCATCGTGGCAATTTTTGCTCTAGCGGGTTACCGCTATAGCAAAAGCCATGCGCAGGATGATGTCTTAACGATTGGCATTAGCCCACCTTATGCAGAATTGCTGCAAAGCGTGGCAGATGATTTAAAAAAGCAAGGTATTCAGGTCAAACTGGTTGAATTTTCGGACTGGCATGCGCCAAATGTTGCTGTGCAAAATGGTGACATTGATGCCAACTTTTTTCAGCAAAGCGTCTTTCTACGCAATGCAATTCGCGAAACAAATTATGACCTGCATGCATTCGCCACAGGCACAGGAAGTCATGTCGGACTATATTCTAAAAAATATCAGTCCTTAGATGCACTACCCACTCAAGCCCGTGTGGTTATTCCCAATGACCCTGTGAATTCAGCGCGTGCACTGATTTTACTGCATCGTGCAGGTTTGATTCAGCTCAAAGATATCAACAATGAATTGTCTACCGTAAAAGATATTGTGAGCAATCCTAAACAACTTCAGTTTATTGAAGTAGAAGGCCCACAAACTGCCCATGCATTTAATGATGCCGATTTAATTTTTGGCTTCCCGCATTATTTAAAAATGGCTAAGGTCACAGATCCGCATCATGCCCTTTTTCTTGATCCGATAGACAAGAAATACGCCATTTTATTTGTGACACGTAAAGACTATCCAGACCAAAACCAAAAACTTGCGACTTTTGTGCAAGCATTCCAAAACTCAAAACATGTTCAAGAAATTTTAGACCGTGATTTTGGCCAAGGTCTGTGGTTTGAAGGCTGGAAATAAGGAGAAAAAGAATGGTCAGCTTTGGTTCTCATGTGGATTTTTCCATTCCACATATCAAAATTCGTAATTTAAACAAACACTATGCAGTACAAGGGCATAGTGTACATGCACTCAAAAATATTGACCTCGACATACCGACAGGGAAAGTGTTTGGCATTATTGGCAAAAGTGGCGCAGGTAAATCTTCCCTACTCCGCACCTTAAATGGTTTAGAACGTATTAATGAAGGTCATATTCATATCCATCAGCAAGACTTGGCAACATTGAGTCATGCTGAATTAATTCAGCTCCGCCAACGCATTGGCATGATTTTCCAACATTTTAATTTAATGTCTGCCAAAACAGTCTATGAAAATGTCGCACTGCCCCTCATCGTTGCCAATTATCCCAAACAAGACATCGAACAACGAGTCAATGAAGTTTTACAGTTGGTTGGGCTGAGCGATAAGGTTCAGCATTACCCATCACAACTGTCTGGCGGTCAAAAACAGCGTGTCGGCATTGCCCGTGCATTGGTTCACCATCCTGAAATTTTACTCTGTGATGAAGCAACATCTGCACTCGATCCAGAAAGCACCTCTGTGGTGTTGTCCTTGCTCAAAGAGATCAATCAGAAGTTGGGTATCACCATTGTATTGATTACCCATGAAATGCAGGTGATTCGGGAAATCTGCGATCAGGTCGTGGTCATTGATGGCGGTGAAATTGTGGAATCAGGTGAAGTTTGGTCTGTGTTCTCTCAACCGCAGCAAGGCATTACCCAAGAACTGCTGAATCTAGAACAACTCGATTTGCCTTTTCGCTTAAATGCGGGACCCACGCAGCTCGATACACATGCCATTATCAAAATTCGCTCGACTTCAGATGCGCATCATCCACCTGACTTAAAACAGATTTTGGAGTACTTTCCACAAACTGTGCATTTGTATCAAAGTCAGGTCGACACCATCCAAAACCATTTAATTGGAACATTGATTATTGCTATTCCCACACAGGGCTTAGAAATTCAATCGCTACTACAAAAACTAAAAGCGCATGTCACACATGTAGAGGTACTTGGCTATGCACGACCAACTCATTGATTTATTACTGACAGGCACTATCGACACCTTAATCATGGTCGGCGCATCTGCATTTTTTGCCTTACTCATTGGTCTACCTATGGCAGTGGTTCTCGTCAGTACCTCTGAGCATGGCATTTATCCCTCTAAAAGTATCAACCATAGCTTAGGCTGGTTGGTAAACATCACCCGTTCTGTTCCCTTCCTTATATTGATGGTGGCCCTCATTCCACTCACACGTTGGATTGTAGGCACCAGTTATGGCGTTTGGGCAGCAGTTGTCCCTTTAACTTTGGCGGCAACCCCCTTTTTTGCACGAATTGCAGAAGTCAGTTTACGCGAAGTAGATCAAGGGTTGATTGAGGCTGCGCAAGCGATCGGCTGTAACCGTACTCAAATCATTTGGCATGTGTTGTTACCTGAGGCACTACCCGGAATTGTCGCGGGTTTTACCGTGACCATTGTGACCATGATTAACTCCTCTGCCATTGCAGGCGCCATTGGTGCGGGTGGTTTAGGTGATATCGCCTATCGCTATGGTTATCAGCGTTTTGATATGCAGATCATGTTGGCCGTGATTGTCGTGCTCGTGATTTTGGTGATGTGTGTACAAGCGATTGGCGACAATCTGGCAAATCAGCTTGATAAAAGAAAGGTTTAATCACATCTCCCATATCAAGTAGAGCACTCTACCCCCACTTAAGTTTTTAACCCTCCTTTTTCTAAGGAGGGCTTTTTAATATCAAGTTCACTACCTACTTATAATCGCTTCTGATTTATGACAGCAATCTAATCAACCGAATTAAAAATGTTTTATTTCAAATTCATATAGAAAAATATGGCTCTCAATATACAGATAGACATGTATAAGCTATAACGTATCCTCAAGCCTAAATAAGAATAATCCCCCTAAGATGAGTCATTCCTCTAAAATTAAAGTACTCGCTTTCGACATCTTTGGAACTGTCGTGGACTGGCATTCTTCAATCGTCCAAGAAGTGGAACGCCTAGCCTTGAACATCAATGCCAATCAATTTGCATTAGACTGGCGTGCAGGCTATCGACCTGCAATGGATCAGGTTTTGTTGGGTCAGCAGCCGTGGACTTCCATTGATGATATTCACCGCCTCATTTTGGATGAGCTTTTAGTGAAATATCAAATCTCCACACTGAGCGAAGCTCAAAAAAGCGATTTAAACTTTATTTGGCATCGTCTCAACCCTTGGCCAGATACAGTCGTAGCGCTTAATCAATTAAAACAAGATTATATTATTTGTACCCTTTCAAATGGCAACATCCGTTTATTGGTCGATTTAGCAAAGTATGCAAAATTGCCTTGGGACACTATTTTCTCTGCTGAAAACTTTAAAGCCTACAAACCTTCTCCTAAAACCTATTTAGGTGTCGCAGACTTACTTAATGTTGCACCCAATCAAGTGATGATGGTGGCTACCCATCAAGATGACCTTGCTGCAGCACGTGGCTGTGGACTTCTGACGGCTTATATTGAACGCCCCTTTGAGTATGGTGCAGCCCAATTGAAAGACTCTAGTCCTTGCATAGACAATGATCTACATGCAACAGATCTGTTAAATCTAGTTTCTTTATTAAAAGAAAAGGCTTAAAAGGCTCGTATATAGGGCTTAAATGAGGACGTTCTACCCGCAACATGATTTACAACTTTGATTCTTCTGCCCTGAGACCTGACTTTGTCATGGCTTTCATGTAAAATCACTGGCAATTTTTATATAACACGTTGTGAGTTATTTCATGGGTTTTAATTGCGGTATTGTCGGCTTGCCGAACGTTGGTAAATCTACACTTTTCAATGCATTGACTAAAGCTGCTATTGCTGCTGAAAACTTCCCATTCTGTACCATTGAACCGAACACAGGCATCGTTCCTGTGCCAGATCCACGTTTAGACAAACTTACCGCAATTGTAAAACCTCAACGCGTAATTCCAACGACTATGGAATTTGTAGATATTGCAGGTTTAGTTGCGGGCGCATCTAAAGGTGAAGGCTTGGGGAACCAATTCCTTGCAAATATTCGTGAAACGGATGCGATTGCTCACGTTGTACGTTGTTTTGAAGATGAAAACGTCATTCACGTTAACGGTAAAATTGACCCGCTTGATGACATCGCAACCATCAACACGGAACTTGCACTTGCTGACTTAGAAACTGTGACAAAAGCTGTAACTCGTTTAGCAAAATCTGCAAAAGGTGGCGACAAAGAAGCACTTGCAACCAAAGCGGTTTTAGACAAAATTTTACCTTTACTTGATGAAGGCAAACCTGCCCGTGCTGCTGACCTAGACGACGACGAACGTAAATTGGTTCGTGGTTTTGGTTTAATGACTTTAAAACCAACCATGTATATTGCGAACGTTGCAGAAGATGGTTTTGAAAATAATCCGCATTTAGATGCTGTGAAAAAACTTGCAGCTGAAGAAAATGCAATCGTCGTTCCGCTTTGCAACCAAATCGAAGCTGAAATTTCACTACTTGAAGATGAAGACCGTGCTGAGTTCCTTGAAGCTTTAGGTATGGAAGAGCCGGGGCTAAACGTCGTGATTCGTGCAGGCTACGGTCTTTTGGGTTTACAGACTTACTTCACGGCGGGTGTACAAGAAGTTCGTGCTTGGACCGTTAAAGTGGGTGCAACTGCACCACAAGCGGCAGGTGTGATCCACACTGACTTCGAAAAAGGTTTTATCCGTGCTGAATGTGTTGCTTATAATGACTTTGTTCAATACAACGGTGAAGCAGGCGCGAAAGAAGCAGGAAAATGGCGTTTAGAAGGTAAAACCTACATCGTTCAAGACGGTGATGTTCTACACTTCCGCTTTAACGTATAAGCCATTTCGAATATAAAAAAACCCGATACCAATCGGGTTTTTTTATAAGCTTAAACCAAGCTTAAAAACAGCATTAAATAACATATAAACACCTGATCCATTTGGATCTCACACAATATTATAACTTCTATTCTTTTGTATTATCGCTAATTTAATCACAGGCACTAATGCCTTCATTGAACAAACGAAAATGAAAAAGATCAGCACATTTATTGCAGCAGGTTTATTCACCACCCTTAGTGCAACAGCATTTGCATGCCCTCAAGGCACAACACTGTCGGGTGGTACAGGTGTAAATCATAAAGGTGGTAAGTGTGTCCCGACCATGAACATGGCAAAGCATGATCATGGCATGAAACAAGAGAAAGTAGCAAAGCAAGATAAAATGGCTAAACATGATCCAGCCATAAAGCAAGATAAAATGGTGGAACATGATTCAATGAAAGCCAATGACATGACCAATAAATCCCATAAAGATTCTCATGCTCCAAGCCCGAATGCATCCAAAGTTCAGCCAGATACACATAAAGTCTCGAAGACATCTTAAAACAGCATAAAAAAGCCAGTGAAATTCACTGGCTTTTTAAACTGATTTTATTAAGGTGATATCACAGAGACATGCTTATTGTCCATTGTCGCACGTTGTTTACGCGCTGCATCTAGCATCCGTTGCTCGATATCTTTTCTAAAACCAAGCATAAACACCATTTCAGCCAAAACAAATAATGGACCAATGGCGAGGCCAATTACATCGTCCATAAACGCTGGTTTTTTCTTTTCATAAAAATGTCCAACGAACTGAAACACCCAACCCACCACAAAAATACCAATACTTAAACTTAACCAAAGACCCAAATCAAATTGCGCAATTTTATACGCCAATGGATAAGCCATGGCATAGATCACCAGCATGATCAGACCAAAAATTCGATCTAAGCTCAGGTAGTAAACAATACTCGCTAAAATCAAAACCATCGCCAAAGTGATTTCAAAACCACCCACAGCCCAGCCTGCTCTTGCGGTTAAGCACATAATTGAAAACACAATCAGGGGAATACCCACAAAGTGGGTCATAATATTCTTATGATCGAGATGGTAAGCCGCATATTGGCTAAGTAACTGCTCAAGCTTTGACATTTTAATCGTCCTTGTAAAATACTTTTATTCAATATATAAAAAAAACTCGACCTAAGTTGTCGGCTAAGTGACAATTACAAATATGGAAATTTTTAAGATTCATTATAAGGATTGAATGTGCTTAAGGAAGCTGAACTCCACATTTTAAAAAATAACATTTGGTATTCCCAACTACCTATTTTATTTCAAGATTTCATTACACATCACGCCACACAAGTGCATATAGAACGGGATCAGGCCGTATTTCATCATGGCGATGCTTTCGACGGAATCTATGCCGTCCTTCATGGGAAAATCCGCTTAGGCTATATTGATATTGAAGGAAATGAGTCAATTGCGGCAATTGCTGAGCCTATCATGTGGTTTGGAGAAATTTCATTAATTGATCAACAACCTCGCTCCCATCATGCAATTGCTGTTGAAAAAAGTACCATTCTAAAAATTTCCAACACTGCCATTGAAGACTTACTCCACACACATCCGCAATTTTGGTTTCATATTGCGCAGCTTAGTTCGCAAAAGTTACGTCTCGCATTTTTGGAATTGATCGCTATCCAAAGTCAAAATATTAGCCAAAGGTTGGCTCAACGCTTGCTTTTTATTTTGAATGGCTATGGCAACCATGTGCATATTGAAAACCATATGATACACCTTTCTCAAGAACAGCTAGCTCAAATGCTAATGTGTTCAAGGCAAACCATTAACCAAGAATTACATCAACTAGAACAACAAGGGATTTTGAAAATATCGTTTAAAAAAATTGAAATTCTTAATCTTCCAAGACTTCATACGCTAGCACACGCAACAATGTAATTTTGAAAATAAACTTAAGATCTCCTCTCTCCACTCGCATTGTTTGAAAACAATATTTTTTATGATTCATATTCACTTAAGGAGCCAAAATTCATAATTAAACATACAATTTACATATTTCCGTTTACATTAAATATCTTTATGTTTCAGTTAGGCGCGAATGCCTATGACATAAAAGATGAATACGATGAAAAAAATCACAACACTTCTCACAGCAGGACTTTTCTCAGTACTAAGCGCATCAGCATTTGCCTGCCCTAAAGGTACAACTTTAACTGGTGGAACAGGCCCAAATCACAAAGGGGGTTCTTGTGTAGCAGTGAATGGCGTAGCTCAAAAAGCAAAAACATCCGAAGTAAAAGCCGAAACTACAAAAATGAAAGATAAAACGACGACTACCAATAAAACAGCCACTGCTAAATCTAAAGGTACTGTGGAAAATGTAAAAACTGCGACAGCAACCAAAGTGAATGCTGAAACCAATACAAAATCAAAAAGCTCTAATCAGGCAAAAGTAAAAAGCGAAACAAAGAATCAAGTGAGCAAAGACGTAAAAAATAAAGATGCAAAAGCTGTTTCAAATAGCACCTTAAAATCGTAATTCATCGTAATCATTTAAAAAAGGCGAAATTATTTTCGCCTTTTTTATTCAAACTAAAAAATATTGTTATTGGCTTTCGTGTTACCTAAATTTGGATGATCAATGGCATCCTTACACTGAACTTTGTCACGCTCATATTCGTGTTGCGCTTTTATGATCTGCCTATCTTTCTCTAAAGTTGCTCGCGCCCAGACATCCAAACTCGTCAACGCCTTTCGGCATAACGCATACTTTCCTTCAGTCACAGAGTCGGTCATTTTGACATTAATACGCCACTCTGTACTGAGCTTACGTGCAGGTTGTCGTACTTTAGTTTCGATTTGATCCAATTGTTTGTGATAGACCAAACTATCGACTTCATTAATAAATGCCCAAGCACGCTGTGCATATTCTGTTGCGTCATTGGTAATTTTTGGCGCAGCCTTAATTTCTACTTTTTGTTCAGGAGCTTGCTCTGACTGTCCACAAGCTTGCAAAAGTAAACTGCTCACAATAATAGCAGCCAGCCCTAAAGTACGTAATTCGAGCTTCAACATGGTTAAACGCCTCAACAAACAATTCGGCACTATGCTAGTGAATTCAGTTACAATACACAATCAATTTTGACCTAGTGATAAAGTCTTCTTCAAGGTGTGTTGTGTCCGAACTTAATCCCACTCCTGCACAAGCTGCTGGCTTTTGGCAAGGGGCTAAGGATAGCCAAGCGATTATCTTTACCTATCTACCTGTTTCTTTTGCCTTTGGTGTATCTGCAACCCAGTTTGGCTTTAGTGCATGGGAGGCTTTATTTTTATCCTGCTCAATGTATGCAGGTGCTAGTCAGTTTTTAGTCGTTGCACTGCTCGGTAGTGGTACATCTATTTGGATGACTGCCCTCACTGTCATTGCCCTAGATATTCGTCACTTACTCTACGGCCCTGCGCTACAGAACCTAATTCAAGATAAACTGAACCTAAAGAAAACTGCTATTTGGTCATGGGGATTAACCGACGAAGTCTTTGCTTCAGGCATGATCAAGTTGTCACAGCGTCGCCAAGAATGGTCTGAGTCTTGGATGCTGGGTTTAAGCCTATTCAGTTGGCTCGCATGGGCGACAGGTTCTTTTCTAGGTGGAATGTTTGCAGACCAAGTCAGCCATTTACCCCAGTTCTTACAAGCCGCTTTAGACTTTTTATTGCCTGCACTTTTTTTAAGTTTTTTATTGGCAGCTTTTGAAAAGAGGCACACTTTCGTGGTCACTGTGACTATTCTGGTATCTGCGATTGCCTGTTACTTTATTGACTTATCTGCTGCCATTTTTATTGGCATCAGTTCAGGTATTTTTGCTGGCTTGTTTAAGCACTATATACTGAAAAAACCAGACCCCGAACATAGTGGAGATCAAACATGAATATCGAAATTATCTTGGTCGGCATTTTAGTGGGTATTGCAAACTTTGCTTCACGCTTTGGGCCATTCTTCGTCATTCAAAAGCTTCAACAAGGTTCACAAAAGCGCGGTGCTTTATGGTTGAAGATTGCATTGGGTTCAATTGGTATTTCAGCAATTAGTTCGATGCTGGTGGTTGCAACTTTGCCACCACTGTTGGATGCACCCAATAAAAGTTTTGCCATGTTAGTCGGCTTCATCGTCTTGGCTGGGCTTTATTTCAAATTTAAGCAAATTGTCCCTGCTACACTGACCGCAGCACTCAGCTACGGCTTGGTATATACCTATATTCCTGTAGTTTTTTAACTATCTGTTCCCCCTAAAACTTAGCTTGACCTAAACTCAATTTACAAAACGGCTAAAAGTATCAATTTTAGAATGCATTTTTCGTGGCATTTTGAATTTGGTTGAGCAATTCTCAGAAATACGATTTTGCTACTTCAAATGCACGTATGTAAACACAATCGCTTTATAAAAAAAATTGTTGGACAATATCATTAATTTATGTGAATGAACCCTGAACACCTTTAAGAGTTCTGCTATTCTAAAAGCCCATAAAATCAAGCATGGATGATTTACATGAGCGTTACTATTGGTACCCCACTTCAGTCTTCAGCATTTAAAGTCCTGCTACTGGGTTCTGGAGAGCTAGGGAAAGAAGTTGTGATTTCTCTACAACGCTTAGGTGTAGAAGTTCATGCTGCTGACCGTTACGATCATGCTCCTGCAATGCAAGTGGCACACTATGCCCACACCTTAAATATGGCAGATGCGACAGCGCTGAAACAACTTATTGAAGACATTAAGCCGAACCTGATTGTTCCTGAAATTGAAGCCATTGCAACCCAAGTATTGGTTGAAATCGAACAAAAAAATATTGCCACAGTCATTCCATCTGCAAAAGCAGTAAACCTCACCATGAACCGTGAAGGCATCCGTCGTTTAGCTGCTGAAGAACTGGGTTTGCCCACTTCTGCTTACCGCTTTGCCAACACCTTAGAGTCGTTCCGTGCAGCATGTGATGACATTGGTTATCCAAACTTTGTTAAACCTGTCATGTCATCTTCTGGTAAAGGTCAATCCCGTGTAAAAGAGTTCGCAGAAGTAGATGCTGCATGGGAATATGCGCAAACAGGTGGTCGTGTAAACCAAGGAACTGTGATTGTAGAATCGCAAATTGATTTTGATTTTGAAATCACTCTATTAACAGTTCGCTCTAAAAACCCTGAAACAGGTGAAATTGAAACGTCGTACTGTGATCCAATTGGTCACCGCCAAGATGCGGGTGATTATGTAGAAAGCTGGCAACCTCAAGCTATGTCACCAGTGGCCCTCGATGAAGCAAAGCGTATTGCCAATAAAGTTACCATCGCATTGGGTGGCTGTGGTATTTTCGGTGTAGAACTCTTTGTCAAAGGCGATAAAGTGTGGTTTAGTGAAGTATCACCACGCCCACATGACACAGGTCTTGTAACGCTTGCTTCTCAGTTCCAAAGTGAATTTGAACTTCATGCGCGTGCGATCTTAGGTTTACCTGTAAATACGGCACGTCATAGTGTTGCAGCCAGTGCCGTAATTTATGCGGGTGTAGATGCAAACAACTTATCTTTTTCTGGCTTAAATCTTGCTTTGGCAAACCCAAATACTGATTTACGCATTTTTGGTAAGCCAGAAGGCTTTACACGTCGCCGTATGGGCGTTGCAACAGCACGTGCTGAAACAACTGACCAAGCACGTGAACTCGCTGCTCAAACAGCAGAACTGGTTAGCGTTCATCAAAACTAAGCGTTGTTAAAATTTACGGATACGGAACATGATCAATACTTCTCCACTGCTTAGCTATGTCAGCAGTAATCACGACATTAAAGCGATCAATCAATGGCGTAGTGATGTCGAAAATCAATTACAAGAGAGTTTTGATCATGGTCAATCCATCCGTGATGTCATTTTAACCCGTTCAAATTTGATTGATGAGGCACTTATTTTCCTTTGGAAACATGCTGAACTCAATCAAACCGATTTGAGCTTATTTGCTGTTGGTGGCTATGGTCGCCGAGAGATGTTGCCTTATTCAGACGTAGACATCATGATCCTGTCTGAAGATGAATTTAGCGAAGAACAAGAAAAGCTCATTTCTGTCTTTATTTCCTCCCTGTGGGATGTCGGCAATTTCAAACCTGGCATTAGTGTACGTACCATTGCCAACTGTGTTGAACAAGCCACAAATGACTTAACTGTTGCCACAGCCCTCATCGAGTCCCGTTTAATTATAGGCAATGAACACTTAGCCAAATGGCCACGACGTATTGTTTCGCAAACATGGACAGATAAAACCTTCTATGATGCAAAAATGGAAGAACAGGCCAAACGCTATGCGCAACACAATTTCACAGAAAGCAATCTAGAACCCGACATAAAAAATGCGCCGGGTGGCATTCGGGACATTAACCAAATTGGTTGGATTGCAAAGCGGCATTTCCGCGTCAATCGCATTTATGACTTGGTGCATTTGGGCTTTATTTCAGAGTTCGAGTTAGGGGTATTAGAAGAAGCCGAAAGCTTCCTCTGGGAAATTCGTCACCACTTACATCGCCTCACCAAACGCGATGAAAACCGCTTATTATTCGACTATCAACGCGATATTGCTGCGAAGTTTGGCTATGTGCGCGAAGAAGGCAAATCCCCGAATTACCCAATTGAGCAATTCATGAAGCGTTATTATCGAAGCGCTCAACAAGTGACCACACTGAATGAAATGCTGTTGGCTTATTTCAACGAGTCGGTCATTACCCCACGCCTACCAAACTACGAACGTAACATTGAAGAAATCAATGAAAATTTTAAACTAGTTGATGGCAAACTTGCTGTTCAACACCATAAGATTTTTTCTGAAAACCCAAGTGCCATCTTAGAAATTTTTTATTTATTGGCAAACCGTCCTGAGATTACGGGTATTCGTGCACGGACTTTACGCCTTCTCACTTTAGCTGCAAAGCACATTGATCAAGAGTTTCGGGATAACCCAACCCATCAAGCCTTGTTTATGGCGATCATTCGCTCACCACATCGCTTATATGAGACGATGGTGGCAATGAAACGTTATGGAGTATTGGGCAACTATATTCCTGCATTTGGGCAGATTATGGGGTTAATGCAATATGACTTGTTCCATATCTACACAGTCGATGCACACACCTTACTACTACTGCGTAACTTAAACCGCTTCAAAGAGCCTGAGTTTGCCAAAGACTTCCCTGTCGTGAGTTCGGTGTTCCAACGTCTAGCACGTCGGGATATTGTCTATTTGGCTGCCATTTTCCATGATATCGCTAAAGGCCGTGGTGGAGACCATAGTGAGCTGGGTGCAACTGATGCGATTGAATTCTGTCGTAATCATGGTTTTACCGAACGCGAATGCAACCTTGTCGCGTGGCTCATCCAAAACCATTTACTCATGTCCGTCACTTCTCAAAAGAAAGATATTTCTGACCCCGATGTGGTTAAAGCTTTTGCTGAGAAAATGGGCGACATGGAACATCTCGACTATCTGTATACGTTAACTGTTTCAGATATCAATGCAACCAATCCTTCGCTTTGGAATACGTGGCGCGCTTCTCTCATGCGTCAGCTCTATACGCATGCACGTGATGTGATTCGCTCAGGTTTAGGCCGTCCTGTGGATTATCAAATGCTCATTGAGGACACCAAGTTTTCTGCCAGTGAACAACTGGTCGAAGAGTTTGCACTGGATGACGTCGAAAAAGTCTGGCAAGAACTGGGAGACGAATATTTCCTCAAAGAATCTGCAGATGAAATTGCTTGGCACACACGTGCTATTTTACAGCATGGTGATAACCCAGAACCGCTGGTTTTGATGCGTGCACAGCGTAAATTTGCTCAGGATGCAGTACAAATCTTTATTTATACTCAAGATCAGCCCAACTTGTTTGCAACAACGGTTGCCATACTTGACCGTATGAATTTGGATGTACAAGATGCGCGTATTATTACCGCAACCAAAGCATTTAGTTTAGACACTTATGTTGTGCTTGACCGCTTTGGCACCCTACTGACTGACCCAGAACGTGAAGCCAAAGTACTGTCTGCTTTAAAAGATGCCTTAGTCAATTCAGATAAATATCCTGGTCTCATGCAACGCCGCATCCCACGTCAGCTGCGCCATTTTGACATTGAAAACACCGTTGATATTACGCTGAATGAAGCACTGCAACAAAACATGGTCGAAATTGCAACACTTGACCATCCCGGCCTACTTGCCAAAGTGGGCGGGTTGTTTATGATGCAAGGTCTAGATATTCACTCTGCTAAAATTGCCACTCTAGGTGAACGTGCCGAAGATATTTTCTTTGTCACTAAAAAAGATGGTCAACCCATGACTGAAGCTGAAGCTGAGACTTTTGCTGCTCAACTAAAATCTGCCTTAGATGAAGCGTCTAGTCAGGTCTGTGGTCAACATTAACAATACACACTGGTATTTTGTTTCATGAACTCGAGTTTATCCCTTTTACATCCTTATCCTTTTGAAAAGTTAAATAAACTATTTCAGGATATTACTCCCGCAGACTTACCCCTCATTCCACTCTCGATTGGTGAGCCTAAGCATCCTGCGCCAGAGTTTGTGAAACAAGCCATTATTGATAATTTTCAACATTTATCGACCTATCCAAACAGTAAAGGTCTGCCAGAATTACGTACCAGTATTGCAAACTGGTTGACCCGTCGTTTTCAACTCAATCAAATTAGTGCAGAGAACAACATCCTGCCTGTTTCTGGTACCCGTGAAGCAATCTTCTCTTTTGTTCAAGCCTTGGTGAACCGCGAAGATGTACCTTATGTGGTGATGCCTAACCCGTTCTACCAAATTTATGAAGGTGCTACCTTACTTGCTGGAGCAAAACCATATTTTGTAAATTGTACTGAAGAAAATGGTTATCTCGGTGACTTTGATGCTGTACCTGCTGAGGTCTGGGAAAAAACTGCCTTACTGTTTGTTTGTACGCCAGGTAACCCAACAGGTGCGGTACTCTCAAAAGAGCAGTTTAAAAAATTAATCGCACTTTCAGACCAATATGGTTTTGTCATTGCATCGGATGAGTGCTATTCAGAACTTTGGTTTGATACTGCGCCTGTGGGTCTACTCGAAGTTTGTGCTGAAATAGGCCGAAATGACTACAAAAACTGTGTTGTATTCCACTCATTGTCTAAACGCTCAAACTTACCGGGTATGCGCTCTGGCTTTGTCGCAGGTGATGCAACATTACTCAAACCTTATTTACAATACCGTACCTATCATGGTGCAGCGATGCCTGTACAACACCAGTTGGCTTCGATTGCGGCTTGGGATGATGAAACACATGTTGAAGAAAACCGTGTACAATATCGTGCAAAATTTGACTTATTTCAAAACGAATTAGGCCACTTACTCCCTCTACAAAAACCAGATGCAGGCTTTTACTACTGGTTAAAAGTAGATAATGATGAAGCTTTTGCAAAAATGCTGATGGAGAAAGCACATGTCAAAGTACTTCCAGGGCGTTACTTGTCACGCAATACTGAGCAAGGCAACCCAGGCGAAAACCATGTGCGTCTTGCTCTAGTCGCCGACCTTGCACAGTGTGAGCAAGTCATTTCGCGCTTAAAAGCAATTTTATAAATAAGTTCATCTAAAAAAGAAAACCTCCTGTAGCGGAGGTTTTCTTTTTTTTTCTTCGATTAAAAATCAAATGATGCACTAAGCATGAATGTACGAGGTAAACCAGCAACCAAGTAACCATTATTGGTATTGCTTGTACTGTTGATATTGTCATACAGACCAACGGAACTCCAATAATCTTGATCAAATACATTATTCACAAGGAAGTTAAATGTAGTTGGGGTTTGCCCCAACTGAGTTTTATAGCTTGCACCCAGATCAAGCGTAGTCCAATCATTAACCTTCAAGTTATTGTCCAGACTAGCATAGGTGGAACCCGTGTAAGTCAATTGAGCGTTCAAAGAAATATCTTGCGGAAGGGGCAACTTCCAATTTGCACCAAGATTTGCCTGAAACTCAGGAACACCTACTTCATAATTTCCATCATAGGTCGTCGAACCAGTTTCTTCTTGCTTTGCATGCATCCACGTCACCCCACCTAAAACAGTTAAGGAGTCAGTAAGCTTGCCATAACTACTTAACTCTAGACCACGATGGACATATTCACCAGCATCACTGAATACACCATTTTGCATGACGCCACGCTGTTTATTAATATCAAATAAACTTAGTGTCACCCCAAGATCGTCATTTTCATATTTAGCTCCAATTTCTTTTTGCTCTGCTACAAAAGGTTTGAGTGACGTTGTGACACCACCACTTGTATTCGTTAGCCCTTTCGCTAAAGACTCAATGTAATTAGCATACACCGAAATTTCAGGTGTGATTTTATAGGTTATCCCGAGTGCTGGTGTCCATTTACTCTCGTCATACGTGCCTGTTTTCACTTGAGAATAGTTATATGTATCTTGAAGAATTTGCTGATAACGCGCACCCAGCATAATGACTAAGGTATCATCCAATGCTGTCAAATTATCACCAATTGCAACACTTCTTAGACGTGTACGTGTAGTTAATTTCGGACTATCCATATTTCCACCTGAGAATGCTGGAGATAGAGCAGCAGGTTGGTCGTATTGAATAGGTTGATAAATATTAGAATTCAACGGATTCCCCGAATCCATTAAATAAGCATTTCTGGTATTCAGTTGAAATACTGAACCAGAAACAACCACATTATGCTTGATCGAACCCGTATCAAACTTCCCACGTAGCCCGACTTCGCCCGTATTAACCATGTCAACACGGGCATTATCAAAACGGTAAAGCGTACTTGCTCCTGTAGAAGCATTTCTCAAAGTGTAATTTGCTAATGAATTTTGCTCTTCACCATGACGGAATCCATAAGCCATGTAAGTAGTAATCGCGTCATTGAAATCGTATTCAGCACGGTAACTTCCAAAAATATTTTCTTCATTTGAATAAGACCATTTTTGAGCATAATTACTCGAACTATCTATAGCTTTTGGTACTGATGTTAATCCAGCAGCTAATGTTACATTTGGTCGCGTTGCATTTAAACGATTATTGCTATACCCCATATCACCAGAAAGACGTAAGCGCTCACCATTGTAATCTAATCCAATTGCAGCAAGTCCAAGCGATTTCTTTTCATCATCAACGGATGTATTTCCATCATGATAGGCGGTATTTACTCGCACCCCAAACTGCTGATTTTCACCAAAACGTCGCGAAATATCATTCGAAAGATAACCGCCATTAAAATCTGTACCGACAGTCACGCGATTTAACGGGTCATTTCCTGCTCGCTTCGGTAAGAGATTTATTGCTCCACCAATCCCGCCATTGCTCGGCATAGCCCCATTTAAGAATGAAGATGCACCTTTTAATACTTCTACACGCTCAAAGAGTTCTGTTGGAATATACTGGCGAGGTAAAATTGAGTATAAACCATTATAAGCGGTGTCATCTGATCCTAAGTTAAAACCACGGATGTAGTAATTTTCCTGAAAGTTGCCATACCCCCGCCCTACACGCACGCTAGGATCTGCTTTAAGTACATCACCTACACTTTTCGCTTGACGTTCTTGGATATATTGATTGGTATAGCTGGTCAAATTAAATGGTGTATCAAGATTCTTTTGATTCCCAAAAATCCCGACTCGACCACCAGTTGCTACTTGTCCACCAGCGAAAGCTTCCATTAAACCATTTGCAGAAGCATCAGCACTTGCAACAATTCGAATTGTTTCTAAAGCTGTGACATTGCTCGCTTGAGATGATGAGTCAGATTCAATGACCACTTGAGTTTCAGCAGCATGTGAAATGCTGTACCCAGATACACATGCCATCATTAACACTAATGGTTTTAGCTTAACCATTTCCCACCCTCTTTCATCAATCTAAAATTCGAACCTGATAGTAAATGAGAATTAGTCTTAATCAAAACTATTTGATTCTTATTTGGATAGTAAATTCAAATGAGAATTAATTACTTCATTGTTATAAGTTATATAAATCAACAAACTCTAGACATTATTAAGCTTTTAGATTAGCCCATCTATAAACAAAATTATGGCAAAAATGGCAAAACAGAGACCTGATACCTTATAAAGCCAGCCCAGTTGCCTTGTTAAATATTGATTCCAATGATTTAGGCTAAAAAGTTTCAACAACAGTAAATTCCAAATCAATACTATCCCCACCATCCACAGACTAATGCAAAGTAATTGAACTACATTAAATTTCGAATAAACCAAAAGAATCAGACTACTATAGAACAGCATATTCTTTGGGTTCAAAAGACTAGACTGTAACCCCCTGACAAAACAAGCGCCTCTCGCTTGTGGGGATGGCTGTATATTTTCATCTATTTTGATTTTTTCTTTCTGCACATAAACTAAACACTGCCACGCCAAATACGTTAGATAAACAATGCCTAATCCACGCAATAGCATCAACACATAGGGATGGATGTAACCAAGCCAGCACAATAAAATAAAAATCAATATTAGAATTAAGGCATTACCCGTCACGATACCCAAAACGGTATATCGTGCCATTTTTCGACCACTCTTCAGAAAAGTTAGCAAAATCAGGAAAAAATCTGGACCCGGAGAAAGCAAAGCAACAAAATGTGTCACAGCAATAATAATGAAAAGTTCCATCACATAACTCAATAAAAAATCGAGTTAATCCTAACGATTACTTAAAATGGACTCTTGGATAAAATTGCGCGATGTTGCTTCTGATAAAATTTCGGTGTTGTCCCTGTCAAAGCTTTGAAAACGCGCTGAAAATGACTTTGATCACTAAAACCTAGCGCATAACTTAATTGCGCAATGTCCATACCTTGCTTCAAGAATGAGCGTGCTTGATTTATTTTATAATTGAGCTGATAAGCATGTGGCGTCATACCTAACGATGCTTTGAAAAGCCGAATAATGGCATAGCGACTTAATTGTATTGCTTTTGACATTTCTTCTAAAGATAAAAACGCTTCTTCTTGCTGGATCATCGTCAAAAGATAACTCAATTCTTCTTGTGCATAGGAACTAACTACAATTTGCTCAAGTGCAATTTGAGGTAATAACAACTCAGCGAGCGTCGTAATTAAAGTCTGTTCTTTTTCCCAATAGGACAATCTAGGGCTAAATAGCTGATTGTTCAACCGACTGAAATCTTGATACATGTTGGCATCTTTATAGATTTTCGGTTTAAATTTAGGTATTCCTAAATAATCTTGCTCTGTTTCATATAGAAGTTGTTTCAGCCAAGATGCATCTAAATGCATCATTTGATAACTCCATGCTTGTCCTTCCACTGGATTACAAGCATGCTCCACATGTTCTGGAATCAAGACCAACGTACCCACTTCTATAGCTTGTGTTCCCGCAAAGGCACTACTAAATATACTTCGCCCCTCATCTACAGCCCCAATCGAAAAAGTGGAATGGCTATGCGACTTATAACAGGCACGACTTTCACATGCCCTACGTGTTTCCACATAAGGCATGCATGAATCACTCCAAAACTCTACACCATCAGGCTGAAACTGACTATTCACAACCAGTCCAAAAAAATTTAAGCTTGCAGTGCTTTTTCAATATCATCTTGAATTGCTTCAGGTTTAGTGGTTGGTGCATAACGATTGATCACTTTGCCATCTTTTCCAATTAAGAACTTGGTAAAATTCCATTTAATCCCACTACCTAAAATACCTTTACTATTATTAGTTAAATAACGAAAGATGGCGTGAGCCTCAGGGCCTTTCACATCGACTTTGGAAAACATAGGGAAACTAACTCCATAGTTCTTTTGACAGTATGCGCCTATTTGCTCATTACTTCCCGGATCTTGCCCCCCAAATTGGTTACAAGGAAAGCCCAAAACTTCAAAACCTTGTGCCTTGTATTGTTCATATATTTTTTCTAAACCTGCAAATTGTGGAGTAAAGCCACATTTACTGGCTGTATTAACTATGAGCAGGACTTTGCCTTCATAGTCAGCAAAAGATTTATTTTTCCCATCTAACAATTCCGCTTCAAACTGATAAATGTTTGTCATGGATAAGTATCCTCATCACTTTTTTCTTGTGTTTCTAGTTCTAATGAAGCCGAGTTTACACAGTAACGTAAACCTGTAGGCTCAGGTCCATCTGTAAAAACATGGCCTAAATGAGCATCACAGTGATGACATACAATCTCAGTACGCACCATGCCATGTGAAGTATCCTGATGCTCTTCTATAACAGCTGTATTTACGGGCTTATAAAAACTTGGCCATCCGCAACCGCTGTCATATTTATTTTCAGAAATAAATAAAGGTGTCCCACAGCAGCGACATACGTAAGTCCCTGCTTGTTTAGTATTCCAATATTTACCTGTAAAAGCTGGCTCCGTCCCCTTTTGTCGCGTAATGCGAAATTCCTCTGGTGATAACTCTCTTTGCCATTCTCGGTCTGTTTTACTGAGCTTTCCCATGATTAGGTCCCTTTCTATCTTGCTATTTAAAATAGGATAATCCCATATTTACGTGATTCATCTTAAAATTTCTAGTGTTTAATTCACAATTTACAAAAGACCTATAATCCCAATAAAAGCAAAAAGTAAGCAAATTTAAAAACATGGTGAGCAATTTTATTTCTTAAATGCTTTTTTGGAAGCAATTTTAATGTTACTCTTATAGGCATTCTTGCTTAGGATTAAAAAATGTCGCAAAAAAAGAGCGTTATTTTTAAACATCTACTGCCTGTGATTAAACAATATCAACAGGTAGGATTTACGCATGAAAAAATTGTTGCTTTACTTAGAGATGAACATCATCTAGACCTAGTAACAACAGAAACATTTAAAAGTTATTTATATCGTTATGCAAAAGTGACCTCCACTCTTTCCGAGAACATCAAAATGCCGAACACTCTCCAAACCCCACGCGAAATAAAAAAATCGTCTAAGCTTGAGCATGTATGCTACGACATTCGCGGACCAGTGTTACGAGCGGCCAATGAAATGGAAGAAGCTGGTCATAAAATTATCAAACTCAATATTGGCAACCCTGCACCGTTTGGCTTTGAAGCACCTCAAGAAATTATTAACGATGTGGCTTTAAACCTGCCAAATGCAGTAGGTTATACCGACTCAAAAGGGATTTTCCCTGCGCGTAAAGCCATCTGTCAGTACTATCAACAAAAAGGCATTTTAGATATGCACGTTAATGACGTGTATATCGGCAATGGTGTCTCTGAATTGATCGTGATGGCAATGCAAGGCTTGTTAGATGATGGTGACGAGATGCTCGTCCCGATGCCAGATTATCCGCTTTGGACGGCTGCTGTGAATTTATCAGGCGGTACAGCGATTCACTATAAATGTGATGAAGAAAACTTCTGGTATCCCGATATTATAGATATGGAGAGTAAAATCACACCACGCACCCGTGGTATCGTGATTATTAATCCAAACAATCCAACAGGTGCAGTTTATCCACGTCATGTGCTTGAGCAAATCGTTGCATTAGCTAAAAAGCATGATTTAATTTTGTTTGCAGATGAAATTTACGACAAAATCGTTTATGACGGTATTGAGCATGTTTCTGTAGCAGCGTTAGCGGGTGACCAACTCTGTATTTCATTCAATGGTTTATCTAAAGCATACCGTATTGCGGGTTACCGCTCAGGCTGGATGGCAATCACAGGTGATAAGTCTCGTGCGGTCGACTATATTGAAGGTTTAGACATGCTCGCTTCTATGCGCTTGTGTGCCAACCACCAAGCACAGTATGCGATCCAAACAGCTTTAGGCGGTTACCAATCAATCAATGATTTAATTCGCCCAGGCGGTCGTTTGTACGAACAGCGTAATATTGCTTGGCAAATGTTGAATGACATTCCTGGCGTATCTTGTGTTAAACCTGAAGGCGCGATGTATTGCTTCCCGAAATTGGACCCAGAAATCTATCCAGTTCAAGATGATGAAAAACTGATGCTTGATCTACTTCGTGCGGAAAAAGTACTTCTGGTTCAAGGCACAGGCTTTAACTGGCCTACACCAGATCATTTCCGTGTGGTATTCCTCCCTGCTGAAAATGAACTACGTGAAGCCATTACCCGTGTAGGTCGTTTCCTTGCGAAAATGCGTTAATTGATCACTTAAAAAAACCGTACTTTATGTACGGTTTTTTTATTTACAAAACTGTAATACATCACTTTTCAAGTTTGGCATAAGTTTAAAAGAAGCAGCCATTTTGCTGTGATTCCATTGAGATGATGGGGAGTCGCTTATGGGGACAATTGCGGTAACATCCTGGAAATACAATGCTTCTTCACGCTATTTAAAAATTTTCTATGCCGATGGTTCAGGCGAGTTGTATCATCCCGTGCCTGAATTTGTTTATAACAATTTAGTTCGATGTAATAATAAAACAGCCTTTGTTCATAAATATTTAGAATATGATTTGCACTTTACACGCTTAAGTATTCATTAATTTTTCAAGCACAAACAATCAGGATTTATCCTGATTGTTTTTCATGATCTCTCGTCACTAACAACAAACCTGCGCCAATCGCCAGTGTAGACAAACTAAACTGCTTTTCTTGCTGAATAAGTGCTATAAAATCTGCAACTTGATCCGCATGCGATAGAACATTATCAACCACCAAAACTCCGCGTGAAACACACATTAGTCGTTTCAAATCTGGCCAATAGTCGATATAAGCATCACGCTCAGCATCTAGCAATATAAAATCAAAGATGGCTTGCGCCTGCTTCAGATATTCAGCTGCATCACCGACCCAAAATTCAACGCCATTGGATAAATTGAAATCTGCAAGATGACTAGCGGCTTGCTGACTTCTCTCAGCATCAATTTCCAAAGTGGTTAATCGAGCATTCACTTGCTGTGCTGCATAAGCTAGCCATAATGTTGAGTAACCTGTTGATGTACCTATTTCTAATATCTGCTCAGGCTGCTGAATATGAAGCAGTTGCGCCAAAAATTGTGCAGACTCGGGTTCAATATTGCGAAAGCGTGCAATACGATCTGTTTGCTCACTATCATGTTCTTGAAAGCGATGATATAAGGCCGATACTTTACTCAAAAATTCTGCATGCATCATCAAATCCCCTCTACTTTACTTAGCTTCGTTTATACTTCTTGAATCAGTTTAAAGCGCTCAACCTCGCGGTCATCCTCTAGCATTACCGTTTCAGTAAACATGGCAAATGGACGCACCCAAATCGAGTAATCACCATATAAACACTGATAAACCACCAGTTTTTCTTCAGTTTCACTATGTGTTGCCACATGTAAGACTTGATACAGTTGCCCTTTATAATGTTGATAAATACCACGTTGTAATTGCATCAGTTACTTCCCTATTTTTTAACTGTCTCGATCATACCGAATTTCAGCTCACTAAACTGCGAATCAGTTGAAAAATCATTTAAATTCCCCATATAGCTTTATGAAATGATTCAAGAAAACACCTTAAAATCTATAAAACCGATTATTAAAATAAAAACAATCTATTTTTAGATTTACTCTATGATTCTTTTATCAAATAATTTTACAGACTGCTTTGGAGAGCTTAACCATGTTAGATCAAAATACTTCAGCTCAATTAAAAACGCTTCTTGAACGCCTTGAAGGTCCGATTGAATTGGTTGCAACTTTGAACGGTTCTGAGAAATCAGACAAAATCAAAGAATTGGTTGAAGAGGTTGCAGCACTGTCTCCACTGGTGACTGCACGTTTTGATGGTCAAAATTCACGTGCTCCTAGCTTTGGTGTAGCAAAAGCGGGCGAACAACCACGTGTCTTCTTTGCAGGCCTACCAATGGGACATGAGTTTACCTCTTTGATCTTGGCATTGTTACAAACCTCAGGTTACGCACCCAAAGTATCAGATGAAGTTTTGGCTTCAATCAAAGCTTTGGGCATCCAGTCTAACTTTGATGTATTTGTCTCTTTAAGCTGTCATAACTGTCCAGACGTGGTGCAAGCGTTGAACCTAATTGCCATTTACAACCCAGGTACGACAGCCACCATGATTGATGGTGCATTCTTCCAAGACGAAGTCGAAGAACGCAAAATTATGGCTGTTCCTATGGTGTTCCAAGACAACACCCATATCGGTCAAGGCCGTATGACCTTGGAAGAGATTGTTGCCAAACTGGATACCAATTCCGCAGCCAAAGAAGCTGAAAAACTCAATGCCAAAGATGCTTTTGATGTTCTCGTGATTGGTGGTGGTCCTGCAGGAAATACCTCTGCTATCTATGCAGCACGTAAAGGCATTAAAACGGGGATCGTGGCTGAACGTATGGGTGGTCAAGTCATGGATACCATGGACATTGAAAACTATACCTCCATTCAAAAGACCCAAGGACCAAAGTTTGCTGCTGAAATGGAAGCACATGTACGTGAGTACGGTGTGGACATCATGAACTTACAACGTGTTTCTCACATCAAAGGTGCAGATGAGACAGCGAATGGTTTGGTTGAAGTCACTTTAGAAAATGGTGCGAAGCTTGAATCTAAAACAGTCATCCTTTCAACAGGTGCACGTTGGAGAGAAATGAATGTGCCGGGCGAAGCAGAATACCGTACCCGTGGTGTTGCTTACTGTCCACACTGTGATGGCCCACTGTTTAAAGGCAAACGTGTTGCGGTAATTGGCGGGGGGAACTCAGGTGTCGAAGCGGCAATTGATCTTGCTGGGATTGTAGAACATGTAACTTTGGTTGAGTTTGATACCAAACTACGTGCTGACCAAGTGTTGCAAGATAAATTGCATAGCTTACCCAACACTACAGTGATCCTGAACGCACTATCGACTGAAGTTGTGGGTGATGGTAAGCAAGTGACAGCATTGAAATATAAAGACCGTGCAACCGACGTAGAACATACGGTTGAGCTTGCAGGAATCTTTGTACAAATTGGCTTATTACCAAACACCGATTTCCTCAAAGACACAGCGGTTGAGCTTTCAAATCGTAATGAAATTGTGATTAACGATCGCAATGAAACCAATGTCAAAGGTGTATTTGCCGCAGGTGACTGTACGACAGTGCCTTACAAGCAAATTATCATTGCTACAGGTGAGGGAGCGAAAGCATCACTGTCTGCTTTTGATTATATTATTCGTTCTGGGCTGTAACCCTCTCCCTCTCCACCCCCTCTAAAGGCTTATAGGCAACTCAGCTTATAAGCCTTTTTATCACGCTGTTTTTTATAAAAAATTACATATTTTTAACAATAATGTAGTCTGCTTTTCACACAAATTAGATTATATTTTGCCCACCCCCTACTTTTGGGTATAAAACGAAAAGGATAGGAAAAATGAATAAATTACTTATTGCTTTAGGTCTTGCTGCGACTGTTGCTCTTGTTGGTTGTTCAAAAGAAAAAGCGCCTGAAACGGGTGCAACAACTGGCGAACACATTGAAAATGCTGCTGAACAAGCAGGTCATGATCTAAATAATGCTGCAAGTACAGCAGTATCTGATACTCAAAAAGCTGCTGATGAAGCATCTGCAAAAATTGGCGCTGCTGCTGATGAAGCTGCTGCAAAAACCGAAGCTGCTGCTCAAGATGTGAAAAATGCTTCTAAAGAAGCAACTGCTCATGTTGCTGGTGCAGTTGAACAAGGTGCTGCTGATGTGAAAGAGAAAGCACAACAATAATATCTAATGCCATAAAAAGGCCTCCTACTGGGAGGCTTTTTTATGGTCTGTGCTATAGTAGATGCAGAGCGTATTATCAAATAAATCATAATTTTAAAATTTGAGGATGATCTATCACCATGTCTTACTCCCACCATGTTGAACCACATCTCATTCATCGTACAGGTTGGTTACGTGCTGCAGTTTTGGGTGCTAACGATGGCATCATTTCAGTGACCAGTTTAATTATGGGTATGGCTGCGAGTGGTGCATCTAGTCAAACCTTGCTCATTACTTGTATTGCTGGACTCATTTCAGGTGCAAGCTCGATGGCTGCTGGGGAGTATATTTCAGTTAAGTCTCAATCCGATATTGAAGAAGCAGATTTAAAACTTGAAGCTCGAGAACTCGATAAAAACCCACACTTAGAACTAAAAGAACTGACTCAAATTTACATACAACGCGGACTCAATCCCGAACTTGCTCATGAAGTTGCTGTGCAACTCAGTGCACATGATGCACTTTCAGCACATGCACGTGATGAAATAGGCATCCATGAAAATACCAGTGCAAAACCACTACAAGCCGCAGGCTCTTCTGCCCTCGCTTTTTCACTCGGTGCATTGCTTCCAATGCTGGCTATTCTTTTAAGCCCAGAGGGGCATTTAGCACAGTCTGTTGCCATTACAGGAGTACTGTCTTTATTAAGTTTGGGTGCTTTATCGAGCTACTTTTCTGGCACTGCAATCTGGGCCGGCGCAATTCGTGTCACCCTTTGGGGCATTTTTGCAATGCTCTTTGCAAGTTGGATTGGTTCACTTTTTAATGTGCATGTCTAAACCCATACTACATTTACCAATCCGTTAAACATTCATAAAAAAATTCTTAAAAAGCCCACAACATTTTGGGCTTTTTACATTCATTCATCAGTATCAATTCAATGCTGCTTTTAAGTTACAACCATAATTCATCGTCTGCTGTACCTGACGATATGTACTATAACGATTGATAATAAAATCATAAAACTGTTCAGGTGAGCTAAAATTTTGTTTTAAGTTTTCTTGTTCAGTATGTGGAAGCTCCACATCACTGATAAGCTCTAAATTATAATGCCCTAAACGATACATTTCAGCAAAATAACCGTTCATCACATCACAATAAGCAATTTTGCTGGGTTTAAGCGCGCTACGGCTAACCAAATGTTGATTCAATGTTTGAAGATTATTTACATCCAAAGGCAGTTGCTGAGCAAAAGCAACACTTTCTTTTTTCTTTAATTGTTGAAAATCTCGCACTAATTTTTCATTAAGCTGACTAAAGCGCTGTTGCAAATTTGCAGCATCTTTAACGTGATAATGACTCGGATTAACTTTCACGCTAGCTTGATCTGCCTCTGAACATGCAACAAGATTTAGACTTGAAACAATCGCAGCGGTGGAAATGTACTTTATCATGCGATAAACACCTAAAAATAATCATGCTGCGGCATTATGCCCTAAAGCCTTGTTTATGGGCAGTTATATTATTTTCTCATTCAAGTATCGCCAATAGCGCTTAGGTACAAATTGAACATGCAGCTTGAGGTTTTTTCTCGCTTCGATATTGATACTTTTAAAATAATCTTTCCATAATTGATCATACAGTCGTTCATCGTCATCCAATTGAATACTAAACGACTGACTATGTCCTACTTTGTAAGCAAGGTCGAGTTGCTCAACCTCCATCTTCACTTGATGCACCATTGTTAAATCATAATAAATACCGAAATGTCGTTTTTCATCATAAATCAGCCATCTTTGATCTTGATAACGATTTTTAAAATGCCGTTCAATTAAGGGAAGAACATTAAAATCAGGTTGGATGAGACTCAAAAATAGTCCATCACGGCATTTTTTAAACCGCACAAAAGCCTCCATACGATGCTTCTCTCGACCCACCTGTTTGGCCCACTGCGAAACAGCCAACACATCCGCATGTGCATAGTTTTGGTCAACTACTTGTGTATTTTTAAATATATAAATACAAAAGTTAAAAAGATGCTGATGTGCCTGCTGTTGCTCTGACAGAAAACAATAATAAAAATACCGTAAACTGATGGGGCTGACTCTTTGTCTCAAGCCCTGCCACACTCGCTGTGCATGCTCCTCATTTGAAGCGACATCAATATATTCATCAAACAGACCCGCTTGTGTATTATCAGCAATAAGTCTCACATCAAAGTCTTTGAACTGAAAACTTCGATACACACAACTCAGTAGCCCAGTCATGGTTTGATCAAAGCAGTACATTGTCATGTTAAAAACCAAAACCTAGTTGAGGAGAAAGCTGTTTTTGGTATTTGGATAGACCTGACTGTAAAATCTGTTGACGAATCTGACTGGTCGAGAGCTCTTTTTTAAATTTTACGGTATCAACACAGCGAATAAAATGCTGTGCCCGATTGTAAGCAATACCCATACGCTTTAGTTGATCGATATGAATCTGCCCAAAACGCCGAGCTTGCACAATTTTTTTAGCCGATTGAACACCTATACCCGGAACACGTAAAATCATACGATAGTCTGCATGTTGAATATCAACAGGGAAATGCTCAGGGTTACGCAGTGCCCAGCTTAGCTTCGGGTCAATGTCCAAATCTAAATTCGGATGCTGATCATTCACGATTTCCTGCGCATCAAAACCATAGAAACGCATGAGCCAATCCGACTGGTACAGCCGATTTTCTCTTAATAATGGTGGCGTAGAACCCACGACAGGAAGCATTTTCTCCTGTTCATTGATTGGGATATAACCTGAAAAATATACTCGTTTTAACTGATAAACCTTATAGTGATGATCCGCCATTAAAATAATATCTTTGTCTGTTTCTTGATGTGCACCTACCACCATCTGTGTAGTTTGACCTGCAGGTACAAACTTCGGTACGTGCCGAATCAAACGTCGTTCATCACTCAACTGAATCAAGCGATCTCGTACAATAGCTAAATCCTTTTGTACCTCAGCATGTGACTTCTCGGGTGCAAACTGCTTTAAGCCAACTTCCGTTGGCATTTCCAAGTTAATACTCATGCGGTCTACATATAAACCAGCCTCGGTAATAATCTCTTGGGAAGCGCCTGGTATCGTTTTTAAATGAATATAACCATTAAAGTTTTCTTCAATGCGTAACTTTTTCACCACTTGTAGCATTCGCTCCATGGTGAAATCAGCTGATTTAAAAATACCTGAACTGAGAAATAACCCTTCAATATAATTGCGGCGGTAAAAGTTGATGGTTAAATCCACTACTTCTTGTACGGTAAAAGCGGCCCGTTTGACATCGTTAGAGCGTCTAGAAACACAATACGAACAATCAAAAATACATACATTTGAAAATAGAATTTTAAGTAATGAAACACAACGTCCGTCTTCCGTATAACTATGACAGATGCCATTTCCTGTATTACCCAACCCTTTCGCTTTGTTTTTACGATTGCTTCCACTAGAGGAGCAGGACACATCATATTTAGCTGCATCAGCTAAAATTTGTAACTTTTCACGAATACGATCGCTCATGACTCACTTCGGTAAAATCAAAAACAAAAGTATAAAAAATTTCGGTCCTAAAACATGTAGAAAGACTGCTTTCAACGACACTGTTTGTCGCTATACAATAAAATGTGATACTCAAGGTTTCTGTATTTTTCGATAAAATAATGAATATTATTTGCCAATTCTGCTGTGCTTGGGCAAAGTGTTGATATGAAAAAGGAGCAAGCACATGTCTTTATTATTAGAACGCCTTGGAATTAAGCATCCTATCTTTCTCGCACCTATGGCAGGTGTCTCTACTCCAGAACTTGCAGCAGAGGTTTCAAATCAAGGTGGACTCGGCTCACTAGGCTTAGGTGCCAACACAGTAGAAACAGCTCGTACACAAATTTTAAAAACTCAAGAACTGACTGAGCAACCATTTCAGGTCAACTTTTTCTGCCATCAAAGTGTTGAACTTGAACCCATAGCATCACAGGCATGGATTGATTTTCTAAGACCTCATTTTGAACAATACCATGCAGAACCCCCTACACAGTTGCACTGTATTTATCCAAGCTTTTTAGACAACGATGACTACTTAAATGTCGTACTCGAAACTCGCCCTAAAGCAGTAAGTTTTCATTTTGGAATCCCACACCCTCATCAAATACAAGCCCTAAAGGATGCGGGTATTTTAACCATGGTCTCTGCAACAAACTTAGCGGAAGCACGGGCAATTGAAGCTGCAGGTATAGATATTATCATTGCGCAAGGCACTGAAGCTGGTGGTCACCGCGGAATATTTAATGAACTTTTTGATAGCGCAATTCGGACTGTCGATCTGGTTCAGCTTTTGGTAGAGCACTGTCAATGTCCAATTATTGCCGCTGGCGGCATCATGAATGGTGCGCAATCTCAACAAATGTTAAACCTAGGGGCGAGTGCAGTCCAATTGGGTACAGCATTTGTACAGTGTAAAAGTTCAAATGCAAATGATGCCTATCGTCATGCGTTATTTCATGAGCAAATTACGCAAATTAGCGCCAGCATCTCAGGTCGTCCCGCACGAGGACTTCTAGGTCACTGGCATACGCAAGTCGACTTACCAAACCGCCCTGCAGTCGCTGCTTATCCATATGCTTATGATCTTGGAAAACAATTACATGCTGCTGCCAGTCAACAAGGTGATCACGGCTTTGGTGCTTTTTGGGCTGGAAGCAATGTTTCTCAGATTCGTGAACTTGAAGCTCGTGATTTAATTAATCAACTCTTAGTCGAAATGCAACAAGCCAATTATTAAGTCATTCTATCTTTTAGCTAAGCTCCAATAATGGAGCTTTTTTTATTTGGTTTCCAATAGGTTAACTTGTTCCACCTGCACATCACTCATTGTTTCACCATGCGCAAGCAACTGATCAAAGTAGTCTGCAACCACTTTAAATTGCTCAGTTGTGCTTTCAACTTTATACATGTTTTGGCGGAACTCATTACTTGAGCGTAAGCCTTTGGTGTACCAAGCAATATGTTTACGTGCAATTCGACAGCCAGAGTATTCACCATAAAAACTATACAATTCAGAAAGATGCCCCTGCAACACCTCTTTAACTTCCTGAATATTAGGTGCAGCCAAATGCTCCCCTGTGTCCAAATAATGTGCTATTTCACGGAAGATCCATGGACGCCCTTGCGCTGCACGACCAATCATAATCGCATCTGCGCCAGTATAATCAAGTACATATTTAGCCTTTTCAGGACTATCAATATCTCCGTTGGCAATGACTGGGATTGACAATATTTGTTTGACTTCTTTAATCAGACTGTAACGTGCGGTGTTCAAATACATATCTTCCCGAGTACGACCATGCAGTGCTAATGCTGCAATACCCGCCTCTTCTGCACGCTTCGCCACCCGTAAAATATTTTCATGGCCATTTAAAAAACCTAAACGCGTTTTGAGTGTCACAGGAACATCAACCGCAGCAACAACTTCATCTAAAATACGAGCCACCAAGTCTTCATCTTTTAAAAGTGCAGAGCCTGCCAATTTATTACAGACCTTTTTTGCAGGGCAACCCATATTAATATCTACTATTTGCGCACCATTTGAAACTTGATAGCGCGCGGCTTCAGCAAGCTCTTTGGGATCTGATCCTGCAATTTGTGCAGAAATCGGTGCTAGTTCACCATCAAAATTGGCACGGTATAAACTCTTCTTACTCATGCGAAGTGTCTGATCTGAGGTCATCATTTCGCTGACCGCATGCCCTGCACCAAAATATTTGCATAATGTGCGGAATGGACGATCAGTAACACCTGCCATCGGTGCAACAATCAAATTATTTGAAAGTTGGTATGGGCCAATATACATATAGATTCATCATATTTTCGACCGAAACAGTATACTGCATCTATTCTTTCGGCTCATCTTTTATGATGTGGTCTTCTTTTATGGAAGAAACGGTTTCTTTTGCTATTGAAGTACTAAGGGTTCGTAATCTAAATAATAGTAGAATCAGTTATATCTATTAAAAAATAGACTCTGTCGCACAAGGTCAGCTCTCCCCAAAGAGTCGAATACCACTATTTATAAAAAAGATTTACGAACCATTCGTAAAAATAATTAAGCAACTAACGCCTGAAATGCTTGTAACCCTACCCCTCTAAATCCTGAATCTCAATACATGTCCAAAGCTTTAAAGGAGTTTTATGATCCACGCTTAAACCCAAAACAAAACCCTCACCATGTTGAAAGTCGACTGCTGAGGATAAAAATTTTCCTTTAGGCATAATTTTTTGCCCCAACAGCACAAAGTACAGCAGCCAAAGTTACAACTAACATCGTCCAACTTACTGTTTCGTGTAACAACCATCCTGCCAATGCAAGCCCAATAAAAGGCTGAAATAATTGCAGTTGCCCCACAGCTGCAATTCCACCCTGTGCCAATCCACGATACCAAAAGACAAAACCTAACAACATGCTAAAAAATGAAACATATCCCAATGCAATCCATGCAGATGTACTAATAGCATGAAAAGATGCTGGCATCGTAAATAGTGTTAAAAATAACATCGGCGGCAAAGATAAAACCAAAGACCAACTTATTACTTGCCAACCGCCTAAATTTCGAGATAATTTCGCACCTTCTGCATAACCCAATCCACACAGAATAATTGCTATAAGCATGAGAATATCCCCCTTCCAAGAAACTCCCATATCCCCAGTAGCCGCATAACCTGCGACAAAAGATGCTCCAGCAAGTGCAAATAACCAAAAATATGGTTTGGGACGCTCCCCACCACGTATAACAGCAAATATTGCGGTACAAATAGGTAAAAGACCTAAAAAAACAATTGAATGTGCAGATGTAACAGACTGTAGTGCAAAAGCTGTTAACAATGGAAAACCTATCACTACACCTATTGCAGTGACCACAAGTGAAGGAATCTCCTTTTTCTGTGGATGTGGCTGACGGAATAATAGGAGTAAGGCTAACCCAAATACTCCTGCAATTGTGGCACGGGCACTGGTCAAAAAAATCGGTGTAAAGTCTGCAATCGCTACGCGTGTTGCAGGTAGAGATCCAGCAAAAATTACAACACCAATCAATCCATTGATCCAACCATTTTTCAGTACTTTCATTTAACAGGTCTCAAATATTCAACCACTCAAATTGAACATGAATCCCTCTTTTTAAACCAGAAACAATTCAGTACAATTATTAGAAACTGTTATGTATATAAATCCAATACAGCTTAGAGTGAAGTCATGCGAAGCCATACCCGTATTAATGCAGTCATGCAAGAAATTAAGCTAAAAATTACTTCTCGTACTTATTTACCAGGTCATCGACTCCCTTCTGTCCGGCTCCAAGCTCGAACAATGCATGTGTCAATTTCTACCGTTGTTGAGGCTTATGAACGTTTAATTGCGGAAGGCATGATTATTTCCAAAGCTGGTTCTGGCTTTTATGTCTCAGGACCAATCGCTCCCCTTTCGTTGACTCAAATTGAACCTCAGCTTGATCGGGAGGTCGATCCCTTATGGGTCTCTAGACAAGCTCTTGAAACAGGCGTTAATGTTTTAAAACCAGGATGTGGGTGGCTCCCGCCAGACTGGTTATATGAAACAGGGGTGAGACGTGCACTTCGGACTATGGCAAAAGCAGATTCACTAGAGTTAGTCGAATACGCAACACCACTGGGGCACCCAGAATTAAGACAATTTATTTCTCGTCGCTTAAGTTCAGTTAAAATTGATGCATGTTCCAATCAAATCATGCTCACGGAATCAGGGACTCAAGCAATTGATTTAATATGCCGGCTGTTATTAGAAGCAGGCGATACCGTTATTGTCGATGACCCATGTTATTTTAACTTTCATGCTCTGCTAAAAGCCCATCGTATTAAAATTATCAGTGTGCCTTACACCCCCATAGGCCCTGATCTAAAAGTGTTTGAATCCATTCTAGAAGAACACTCCCCGCGACTGTATATTACAAATTCAGGTATTCATAACCCTACAGGTGCAGTGCTTTCCCCAGTAATCGCTCATCGTTTGTTAAAGCTAATTGATCAGACTAATTTAGTCATTGTTGAAGATGACATCTTCGCAGACTTCGAACAAAGTCCCGCTCCTCGTTTAGCCTCTTTTGATGGGCTAAATCGCGTCATACACATCAGTAGTTTTTCCAAAACAATTTCTGCATCTATACGTTGTGGCTACATCGCAGCTAAAGAATCTTGGATTGAAAATTTGATAGATTTAAAAATTGCCACTTCTTTTGGGGGAGGAAGGCTGGCTGCTGACATGGCGCTAATTGCATTAAAAGACAGCGGTTATCGAAAACATATGGAAAACATTCGCGCACGATTAGCGTATGAAATGCTGCAAGTAGCTACCAAACTTGAAGCATTGAAAATTCAGCCATGGATCATGCCACAATCAGGTATGTTTTTATGGTGTAAACTTCCCGATGGTTTGGATGCAGCCGTTATTGCTAGAGAATGTTTAAAAGATGGGGTGGTATTAGCCCCTGGAAATGCATTTAGCCAATCATTGAGTGCTCAAAACTTTTTAAGATTTAATGTTGCCCAATCTAGGGATGAACACATTTTTTCGACTTTAAAGAAAGTTCTTGCACAGTATTCTGTTGAGTTATAAATAAAACGAGAAAACCTAATCTCTTTATTTCCAACATATAACAAAGAACAGTCTTAATCCTTATTTTGGCTATAGACCTCACATGACAACCATACTCAATCAAATGATTTGACAGTTATCATCAACCAATATACATATAAAATTCATCACTTTTTCGACCAACATAGTATACTGCATCTGCTGTTCTAGCTTGTCTTTTATCATGTGTTCTCTATTTATGAATAAAAAGCTGTTTCTTTCTTCTGGTTTAAAAACATTAAGTGTCTTGGCCATATCTATAGGCTTAACCGCCTGTGGTGATCGCTCATGGTGGACAGATGATGAGCCAAAGCTCAATGCCGAGCAAATTGCCCGTATCATTCCAGGACGTGTCAATGATCGAAGCTCATGGGCAAAAGATATCTACGAAATTTCAGAACAATTAGGTATTCCTCAAAACAAAGAGAATATGTGTTCAATTATTGCTGTAGTCGATCAAGAGTCGAATTTTGTGGCTGACCCAGAGGTCTATGGTCTAGGTGAGAAAGCAGTAAAAGAAGTTCAAGAACGCTTGGATGAAAAATTTAAAGATAAACTGGGTGATGCCATTGGTGGCACCATTGCAGGCTATTTTCAGCAGGTACTAAAAGAACAGCCAAGCCCTGAAGATAACTATTTAAGCCAAATGCGTCGTGTCAAAACAGAACGTCAGTTGGATGAGCTTTACCGTGAAATTTTTGACTATATGTCTAATCATTATCACGTCAGTGCATTGACTGGAGCTGCTAAACTTGTAGGGCAAGACGTTGGTGAAAAAATGAACCCCGTTACAACCCTTGGATCAATGCAAGTACACATTGGCTATGCTAAAGAACATAAACGCGAAGGTGGCAGTATGGCTGACTTGCGTACAGACCTTTATAGCCAGTATGGGGGGCTTTACTATGGTATCCATCGACTCATGATGTATCCTGCTGACTATGACAAACCCCTTTATCGCTTTGCTGACTATAACTCAGGCATGTACTCTAGCCGAAATGCTGCGTTCCAAAGCATGCTAAATGACTTAACTGAAGCAGAACTTGATTTAGATGGTGACTTATTGCTTTATGGCAAAGATGGCTCCCCTAAGTCGGCAAAAAGTCAGTCTGAACGTGAATTGATTACGGTGTTTGCTCAACATAACATTTTGGTTACACCGCGTCAGATTCGCTCAGATTTAAAGAAAGAAAAAGAGAAAAAGTTTGAAGATACTGCAACTTATCGCGCAGTGACCAAACTTTATCAAGAGGTCACAAAAAAGGAACCTTTCTATGCCATGATGCCTGAAGTCGTGATTTCTGGTCCAAAGTTGAGTCGTGATTACAATACAAATTGGTTTGCAACCCGTGTCAATGGACGTTACCAATCATGCATGCAACGCTCAAAGCGCATAAAAATTTAGCTTTATTTGACTTTGATGGCACCCTGTATGGAAAAGACAGTTTTACAGGGTTCATTTTCTATGTGCATTCAAAGCGACATATTGCTTTACAAGGGCTAAAAGTCCTCCCCTATATTCAAAGCTATTATTTAGGTTTCTATCCTGCACATCAAATGCGCCCGAAACTTTTTCAGGCCATGTTTAAACAGGCCGAAATTAAGGAAATTGATATGCATGCAAAGCTCTATGCAGAGCGCCTCATTCAAGGTCTTAATCCTGCGTTGTATAGCCAACTTAAACAACACCAAAACTTAGGCGATGATGTTGTCTTAGTCTCCGCTTCAATTGATATTTATTTAAAATATGTGTGTGAAATACTCTCGATTGATTTGATCTGCACGCAGGTAGAACAAAATCAACAGCGTTATACGGGACGCTATCTAACTCCTGATTGTAGCTGTGAGCAAAAGGCTGTCCGTATCCAAGAAAAATATGAGCTTGATCGCTACCATGCTGTTTATGCTTATGGCAACAGTGTTGAAGATATGCAAATGTTGTCCTTAGCCGATTTCACTTATTTTGCAGGAACAGATGCACAGCTTCCTGACCTCTCTAATCACCCCAATCATCGGCAAATTAGTTAATTATTAAGGCATGCTTAATATTTAACCATATTAAAATTTTAAATATATTTATTATTAAAATTCAGCCATCTTTATTTACCAAAAAATATATTTATGATAAATTTTTACGAATAAAAATATTTTTGAAAACCATCCCACTTTATTATAAAAAGGCATCAATATGGATCAGTTTTCTCCACCAAAGTATGTCAAGGGTCTTTCTATCAAATTTGGTGAGAGCCCTTTTGTGCTATTGGCGCAGTTTGCTTTTAATGCATCTAAACAAAAATGGTTAAAACATGAAATTGAGCATGTACTCCACATCGCAAAACAAGGTGATTACGATCATTTAGTAAAAACCTTACGTCAATTTAGTAAATAGCATAAAAAAGCCACTTCATATGAAGTGGCTTTTAAACTTACTTTTTAAAAGGAAATGCGTATTTAACAATACGTTTTATCACACTGCCATATTGTTTTACCAAGCTGGCATTATTGTAATTTAAACCATATTTTTCACATACTGCTTGTACTTTTGGTGCCATTTTACGGTAGCGACGTGCAGGAACATCAGGATACAAATGGTGTTCAATTTGGTGACTTAAATGTCCAGTCAAAATATGGAACGCTTCTGATCCAGTTAAATTTGATGATCCACGAATTTGACGCATATACCAGTGACCACGACTTTCATTTTCCAGTACTTTTTTCGGGAAAACTTCGACATCCTTAGTAAAGTGCCCACAGAAAATGACACTAAAAGTCCAAATATTACGGATGCCATTTGCTACCATATTCCCCGCAAATACAGGCAGTGCAGCAGGACCTGCAATCAGTGGGAAAAATACATAGTCTTTAAACAGTTGCTTACCAATCTTACGTTGCATCGGTTTCCATTCAGCTAAAGTTTGCGCTTTACTCTTACGACCTTTGAAATATTTACCCAACTCCAAATTTTGAATCGCAACTCCCCATTGGAACAATAAGCAAAATGGAATGCTGTAAAGGGGTTGTAATAAAAAGCCAGGTTTCCAACGCTGTTCGGGGAATAAGCGAAGCAGTCCATAACCAATATCATCATCCATTCCTTTAATATTGGTATAGGTATGATGCTTATAATTATGGGTTTGACGCCAATTATCTGATGTGCCTACGATATCCCATTCATAGTTTGGACCATTAAATTTAGGGTCATTCATCCAGTCATATTGACCATGCATTACGTTATGGCCCAACTCCATGTTTTCCATAATTTTGGAAAAACCAAGTAGCCCCGTACCTAGAACCCATGCTGGCGGAAACCACCCAGCAAATAAACAGGCGCGGCCTGCAATTGATGAGTAACGCACTGCTGCATACACACGACGAATATATTGCGCATCTTTTTCACCAATATCATCGAGCACTTCTTGTTTAATGGCATCAAGCTCACGTGCAAGCTCGTCCAACTCAAATGAAGTCAACTCACGATTCTTTGGATTTTTAAAGTATTCAACTTTTACTGGCATATTCATTGTATTTATTCCCCTTATAAATCAACAATAAGATCAGTTTGTGCTGTATTCACACAGATTTTAAGAAAATTTCCAGGCTCAGAGTTTTGCGTACCATTAACCAAACTTTGAGTTGAACCTTCTACTTTATTACATGCACATTTATTACAAATTCCCATACGGCAACCATGTTGCGGTTTGACATTTTGCTGTTCTAAACTAGCAAGAATAGATTGTCCTTTTGGAATACTTAAAATCTTCTTCGACTTGGTTAATGTGATATTGACAAAACCGACTTCATCATTTGTAAACTGGCTCATGCTAAATGCTTCGGTTTTTAGGATTTTCGCTTCACCGAAAAGTGCATCAACCGTAGCAACAAAACCAGAAGGACCACATGCATAAACCGTGGCCTGATCAATCTGAGTCAATCCAGTTAAGTGATCCGCATTTAAGCGCTGATCTGCATCTGGTTCTTGGGTGTAGAAAATACTGAACTGAAAACTTGGATATTGTGTAGCCAATTGTTCAAAATAAGTCTTGAATGCTGCATCTTCATGCTGTTTCACCCAATACATCAAATGTACAGGCTGTGTTTTAAGTTGAGTAGTATGATCCAAACGTTTAAGTAAGCTCAACATGGGTGTAATACCACTACCAGCAGCCAACAGGATCAATTCAGGATCATTTACAGTCAACTTCATGTCACCATAAGGCTGGCCAAACTCTAAAATATCGCCAATTTGAGTCTGTTCACACAGCCAATGACTCACTTTACCTTGATCCACTTTTTTCACGCTAAGCAACACATGCTGAGCATCTAGTTGAGTCAAACTGTAAGTTCGTTCGTAACGAATGCCCTGTACATCAACATAAACGGGATGATGCTGTCCCGCTTGGCCCATTTGAAAATGACGGTTAATTTGGATCGTCAAACTCACCATGTCATGTGCTGCTTCTTCTTTTTTCACCACTTTGCCTAATGCTTGGTGGATTGACCATAGTGGGTTAATTTTCTGGAGCCAAAAGTTTGCTGTATGTCTATCTACAACACTCTCAGCGAATTCAGTTAAAGGAGATTTTGTTCTTTCAAGGATATGCATAGTAAACGACCACGCCATAGATTTTGAATTATTATACACATGTATATATATTTGTATATATATTCCAATTGTTTCGTTTCGTTTCACAATGCCGACCAGTGGGGCTATAATAAAAGTCTTGATTTAATTGCTTGATAAATATGACACCGACCACCATTCAAACTCATACAACCAACACCGAGCATGAAGCTTCAAAACCCCATGCACCAGTGCTTGCACGTAGTGTCGGTCGAAAAGCAACAATCACAAAAGACGAACTATTCCAAGCTGCTTTAAATTTAATTGGTCCTGAAAAAAGTATTGCATCTCTAAGTTTGCGTGAAGTTGCACGTGAAGCAGGCATTGCACCGAACAGTTTCTATCGTCACTTTAAGGACACGGACGAACTTGCAATTGAGTTAATTGAGCGTGCAGGTGTTGTACTACGTCAGATTTTGCATGAAGCACGCATTAAGGCGATTCGCCAAGAAAGTATTATTCGTAGTTCTGTTGAAGTATTTATTGAACAGCTAGATGCTGACGATGGCAATTTGAGTCTGTTATTACGTGAAGGTTATACAGGTTCCACTTCGTACAAAAGTGCAGTAGAGCGACAGTTAAACTATTTCCAGCAAGAACTTAAAGACGACTTAATTCGTTTAGAACGTTTAAACAACAGTAAACTCTTCCACCCTGAATTAGTCGCAATGGCAATCACCCAATTGGTATTCAATATGGGCGCCAAAGTGATTGATATGCCAAGTGTAGAGCGCAAGCAAATGGCTGAACAAACCATGATCATGATCCGCATGATTTTAGAAGGTTCACGTCATCTTGACGAAGCCATGATTCGTTGATGGCTTAACGCGAACATTCTTTACTCAGGGTTTAGTTAACTTGGCCTTGTTTTTCAATCAATTGCTGTACAAAATCTGCAGTCTGTTCAGGTTTCTCAAGTGGAAACATGTGGCTACCTTCTAGCACACTATAGTTGATGCCATAGGTTTTTTTCATCCCTTGTGGCAAACCCTGCTTATAAAAATGACTATTTTTTGCAGTAATAAGATGTATTGGCATGTTAGGTGCTTTGCGTGGGGTACGCCACCACCATGCAGGGACTGTTCTAAAAATTTTGGCTTCAGTCTGTTTAGGAACAGCAAGTGTCACGCCACTTCGTATTGGATCAACTTTCAAACCGCACTCAATAAAATCAGCAAAACACTGTTCATCAAAGTCCTTAAAAATACGATTAGGTCTTAGTGTTTGACTGGCTTGTTCAAGGCTTTCCCAATGATCTCGACGCTTAACGGTGACTGCCGCTGGGGTCAATTTATCAACCGACTTTGAACCCAGTTTTTGCAAAACTTCAAATAAAAATGCTTTAGGCCCAATCACAAATGGTGGGTCCATGATAATCACTTGCGAAAACAGCTGTGGTTTTTTATAGGCCGCCATCAAAGTGAGTAAGGAACCAAAAGAATGCCCTAAACCAATCACTTGTTGCTGGGGGAACTGCTGTTCTATATCTAAAATGACTTGATCCACCAACGCTTCCCAACGATATTCCACAGGATAGTGCGGATCTAGACCAATCATCGGAATGGCTTTAACATTAAAATCGTTGCTTAAAAAACGGAATAACTTTTGATAACTAGCAGATGGAATACCATTTGCATGGGTAAAGTGTAAGGCAGGTTTGCTCATATCTCTTTAAATCTATTTTTTCATACCGTGTTTACCATAGTCATTTTTGAAAATGAACGGAATGGCAAGACATGAAACATACGTCCCAACATTTGAGCATTTATGCCAGTTTCATGACTAGCAATAGAAGCATTCTAAATGACATCACTTGGCTGAAACTGTTAAGTTCTGATTACCTAGAAAAGTAGCGCCACAGTTAGTTTTGTCTCCTGCAATCACCACAGCACGCCCCAAGACTGTTGTGCTCTGGTCTGTTGCAATCGCAGAAACCACCATTCGGCACTTCGGACAAAAGTGTTTCATTCCATTTAAGTGCACAGCGATACCATTAATTACGAAACTGTTTTCGCACTCAATGACTACACCACCATGTGTTGTTTTTGAACCCATTGTGATTAAAGCTTTAGGCATAATTTATTATTCGATAAGTTAGAGTTTTAATGTTGAAAATTCTAGCATAAGCAAGCGCTTAAAATTTCAATAGATTACTTTTCAAATACAACGTAGACATCCCTTTTTGAAGTTCATTAAAAAAGCACCCGAAGGTGCTTTTCATACAGCAATTGCGATTATGGTTTAACCACAACCATCACTTGAATGGCTTCTGGTGTGACCGATAGACCATCGAGTAAACCAAGACCTTCTTTTTGCAATTTTTGTAGACGCAAAATTTCATCTTCACGAATACTCGGATTAAACTGCTTTAAATAAGTCAGACGGTCAATTTCGTATTGCCACTTACTACCGTAGACTTCTTTCGCTTGTTGCACAAAATTCGGTAAAGCCGAACGTGCAAGCTCTAATGCTTGCACATAACGCTGTTCAATCACCTCACGGCGTGCTTTCACGACTTGACGACAGCTATTGCCATCCAAATGATGCAAATACGGTTTTAAAATTTCAGGCGCAATTTTCTGCGACAGGTCTTGACCTTTTTCACTCAGCAAGACACGAACCAATTGTTGCGGTAAGCTTGAAGGTAAATTCAATGCTTTCGGTGCCACCACATCGACCTTAAACCAAACTTCTAACAGCACCGAACCTTGCGGTAAAGCAGCTGACTTCAACACTGCAACGTTAGTACTACCAAAACCTTGAGTGTTGATCATTTCCATCACACTTTCAGTAAATGGATGCTCAAGGGTTAAATACTGAGCATCTTCACGTACCTGAGCCTGATCACGATAGAAAGTCGCTGTCATACCTTCTTCGTCCAAGGTTAAACCTTGAACTTGCATTTGATCGGTTGGTTTAATGATCACAGTACCATTGCTTTGCTCGTCAAAATCAATATTTGTCGACGCCATAAAGCGCTTCATAAACATTGGCAAAGTGGTATTGTCATCATATTCTTCAAGCGCTTGCACGATTTCTTGCGCCACAATTGGACGGCATGAGTTGTATTCAAGCAAACGGTCACGACCTGATTGTAACTCAGCCTCTAATGCTTCGCGTTGTACGCTGACCGCTTCGAGTAAGTCATCAAACTGCTGACCTTTATCTGCCAGCAAGCAATCTTTCAATTCAACAATAAAGTTTTCTTGTAAAGTTTGCGCAGTTGGAGAGATATTACTGAAAATATTTAATGCTTCGTTATACCAACGGAACATGCGTTCTTGCGCTGTGCCAATTAGATATGGCACATGAATTTGAATCCGGTTTTCTTGACCAATACGATCCAAACGACCAATACGTTGTTCAAGTACATCTGGGTTTGCAGGCAAATCAAATAAAATCAGATCTGATGCAAACTGGAAGTTACGACCTTCAGAACCAATTTCAGAGCACAGTAAAATTTGTGCACCATAAGACTCTTCGGCAAAGTAAGCCGAGGCTTGGTCACGCTCAAGTAAACTCATGCCTTCATGGAACATCGCGGTACGAATACCTGCATGTAAGCGGAGTACATTTTCAAGTGCTTCAACCACTGGACCACTACGTGCAATCAGCAACACTTTTTTGTGTTTTAAGTCTGTACGTAGTTTTTCCATGAGCCACATGACACGTGGGTCAGCTTCCATCCAAGCACCGTCAAGTTGTGCTTCTTCTGGCCACATTTGTTCACGTAATTTACCGTCTTTAGACCAGTTTTCTGGGGCAGGCAAAGGTGCAGGCTGACAGTCACGACCTGGGAAGCCTTGAATAGCTTCACGGGTGTTGCGGAACAAAATACGCCCTGTACCATGACGGTCTAAAAGCTCATGAATGGCACGGAAGCGTTGTTCAGGTGCATCTTCAATGCGGTGCCCCAACAAACCTTCAAGCGCTGTCAAATGCCCTTCTTCAAGTGGCATATCTGACATGAGCACTTCAGCAATTTTTGCAGTTTGCTGATACTGGGTTTCTTCATCCAAGAACCGATCTAAAGAGCTAAAACGCTGTGGGTCAAGTAAACGTAAACGCGCAAAATGGCTTTCTACACCTAGCTGTTCTGGGGTTGCAGTTAACAGCAAAACACCCGGTGTTTTTTCTGCTAACTCTTCGATCAAGTCATAACGGTCATTGCCACCGTCTTCCTCATTCCACATCAAGTGATGTGCCTCATCGACCACCAACAGATCAAAACCAGCTTCTAGGGCTTGTTCACGTAAGTCATCATGGTCAATCATTAAATCAATTGAGGCAATGATGCATTGTTCTGTTAAAAATGGATTGAGATCAGGGTCATGCTCTTTGATTGAAGCCGTACGGGTTAAATCAAATAACGAGAAGTTCAAATTGAAACGGCGGCGCATTTCAATCATCCACTGATATTGCAGTGAATCGGGTACCAAAATTAGGATGCGTTCTGAACGGCCCGTTTTAAGCTGTTGATGGATGATCAACCCAGCTTCAATGGTTTTCCCTAAGCCGACTTCATCGGCTAAAAGAACACGGGGAGCAAAACGCTGACCCACTTCGTGTGCAATATATAACTGGTGTGGAATCAGGCCGACACGTGAACCAACCATGCCACGTAAAGGACTCGACTTCATATTGGCTTGCATCAACATCGCTTCAATACGTAAGTCGTACCATTCTTTATAGTCAATTTGACTTGCCAATAAGCGATCAAGCGGTTTAGACAACTGAATTTGAGCGCCAATGCGAGTTTCATTCAGCGATTTACGCTCTTCTGTGCCATCTTCTAAACGACGTACAACGTTATAACGCACAACGCCGTGACGGTCTTCTTGAGACTCAACGATCCACTTCGTCCCTTCTTGATCTTGCAGCTCATCGTTCACGTTGAAGATGATACGGGATAAAGGTGCATTATTTCGTGCATAAACACGCGTTTCATCACTTTTAGGGAATAAGATGCTGACAGATCGCTCATCTACATCAATAAGAACTCCTAGACCTAGTTCCGTTTCAGTATCTGATAACCAACGTTGACCAATAGCAAACTGCTGCAATTTTTCCACCTTTATCTACAAGTATAGGACTGCAAATTTAATGCTCAAACACTGTTTGATATTTGAGCAAAATTATACACCTTTAAGCAATATATTTTGACATAAAGCTCACTAAAAAAGTGAGCAAATTTGATGATTCCAATGACTTAAAACGGTACTGGACAAATAAATTCGACACGTTCATCCGTTTGAGGATGGTGAAAGCTCAGACGCTCTGCATGTAAACACAATCTTGGCATGATTACTTGCTGCTCAGGAGAAGCATAAAGCGTATCTCCAACGATAGGATGACCTAAAAACTGCATGTGTACACGAAGTTGATGTGAGCGTCCTGTAATTGGGGTGAGTGCTACACGGGTCACGGACTGGCCCTGTATTTCAAAATGCTCTAAGGCCTTCCACTCCGTCACAGCAGGCTTGTTATGGCTGGGCTCTGCAATATGTAACGGTGGACGTGCAGGATCATAAATAACAGGTACATCAACAATACCCTGCCCCTCTAAATAACCAGCCACAATCGCTTGATAGGTTTTATCGGTTTGACGTTCTTGAAACTGACGAGAAATGGATTTTTGTCCCCAACGACTGAGAGCACAAACCAAGATACCAGAAGTATCACGGTCAAGACGGTGGATCAGTAGGGTTTTTGGTTCAAGTCTGACTAAACGATTGATCATGCAATCTTGTAAGTCTTCTGTCTTCCCCGGAACGGTGAGTATACCTGCAGGCTTATGGATGACCATGAAGTCTTCATCTCGATGAATCAGGTGTTCGGTTAGAAAATTACTCAAGGTTCCATTCCAAGCTGATCGCGAAAACAAGCGGGCAATAATAAAAAGCTTAAGCTAGAAATACAATGCAAAAATCGTTTTTTTTGATGCTTAGGCAACATTGAATGCGTTATTTAACGACAAACACATGAACTTCCTCGTATCACATAAAATATGTATCACCCATATTTCCGCTATGACAAACGATTTTTAAATAACCATGCAGCCAAAGGCAAGGTGATCACCGCCAAAATCAGCATCGGCAAAAAGTCCCATTTCACCTGACTAAAGCCTGCACCTTCTAAATATACCCGTTGTACCAAGTCAATACCGAAACGAAGCGGATTGGCATAAGTCAGCCAATTCAACACATTTGGCATATTTTGAACTGGCGTTAATAGACCTGATAAAAGCGTCAAAGGCATAATCAGAAAAAAAGTATACAGCATGGCTTGTTGCATATTCAGCGCAATCGCCGAAATAGACAACCCAACACCAACGACTGCAATATTAAAAGCAAACAATCCAAAATAAATCAGCAACAATGAGCCATTCATCGGGATCTGAAACCAAAACAGGATGATCGCTAAAATAATCGAAGATTGAATCACACCAATCAGTATGGGTGGAATTGCCTTACCAATCATAATCTGCGTCGGTGTGTAAGGCGTCACCAAGAGCTGATCGAACGTTCCCTGCTCCCGCTCCCGCGCCACAGATAAAGCGGAAAGTAAAAGCGTCTGCATCATACTTAATGTTGCAATCAAAGATGGCATCATGCCCCATCTGGACTCTAAATTTGGGTTATACCATGTGCGTGACTGAACGGTAACTGCAGACGTTGAACCCAACCGCTCTTGATTGACCTGAGTCACTATACTGCTGATATAAGAGCCCGCCATGCCTGCCGTAGACGAGTTCCTACCATCCAAGACCACTTGAATTGACGAAGATTCATTATTATTGAGCTTATCCTCAAAATCTGCGGGAATCGTAATCACTGCAAGTGCTGAACGGTCATTAATGACCTGTTGAATCTGGGCGGTATTCTGCAAATCTGCTGTGCGTTTAAATACACCCGAACCATCCAAATGCGATAGTATTTGCTGCGAAGCCTGACTATGACTTTGGTCCAGCACAGCATAATCTACATGATTGACATCATAACTGGCAGCATAACCAAAGAGCAGAGCTTGCAGAAATATAGGAATAATCAATGTTATCCGATTGGCAGGATCAACCAAAATAGTCAAAAATTCTTTTTTGGTTAGCACCACAAGATAATAAAACCAGCGCTGAAATGTCGCCATGAATTGTTGCATGATGTTCTTACCTCAGACGCTTTTTCAATGTACGCGCTGTAATCACAGTGAGCACGACAATATAAATCAACAAAATGCCACATTCTTTGAGCCATAAAGACCAGTCATCTCCACCTAAAAATAAGGTTTTGACCAATGTCATATAATGTGTTGCAGGCAATACATTGCTAATAATCTGCACCACTAAAGGCAGATTTCGTGTATCAAACACAAAACCTGACAGCATCATGGCAGGCATGAAACTCGCTAAAAGTGCCATTTGACTGGCTTGGAACTGACTTTGAGATACCCCTGAAATCATTAACCCTAGTAATAAAGACACCATTAAATATAAAAATGATGCACTGATCACCGATAAAAGTGATGCGCGAATAGGAACTTCAAATAAGTAATGTGCCGCCAACAGACAGACCACAATATCGACCATACCAATCACGATATAAGGGGCTAACTTGGATAAAACAATTTCCAAAGGGCGAATGGGCGTTACAAACATTGCTTCTAAAGTGCCACGTTCTCGCTCACGTGCAATCAGTAACCCCGTTAAAAATGCACCGACCAAAGTCAAAATCAACACAATCAAACCAGGCACTAAAAACCAGGTACTATTGCCCGACTCATTGAACCACATACGCTGATCTACACTGATTACACCTGTAGTTGAACTGCTGTTGGTACGGTCAGCTTGTATTGAACTCACCGTATTTAAGGCACTGGCTATATAGCCCTGTAGTGAAGACGCTATACTGGTGGAACGACCATTATTGATAATCTGCACCGTAGCCGAACCATTGGCATATTGCGCTGCAAAATCACTGGGCACATTGAGAATGGCATCAATATCATCATTCCCCATTGCCGCTTGCGCTTGTGCAAAACTTGGATAATGGATCACCGTGATATATTTCGAGCCGTTTAAACCACTGAGGACTTGGCTGCTTTGTGGTGTCGGATTTTGATCGACCACACCGACACGACCATTGGTCAAGTCAAAAGACAGGCCGTATCCAAAAAGCAATATCAAAATAATGGGTAAAATAAAACCGATCGCCATGCTACTTTTATCACGCAATAACTGCTTCGTCTCCTTGCGTGTCAGTGCAATGAGCCTTGTCCAAAATGCTGAGCGATGACTCATACAGCTCTCCTCATTTGATCTCGTCTCATACGCTCGCCTCTTTTACTTGCTGACTCGCACGAGATTGCTCCACAATGGCAATAAAAGCACTGTTCATATCATTGACACCTTCGCCATGCACCATACTTCGAATGTCTTTGGGTGTACCAAGTGCCAACATTTTCCCTGCATCCTGAATCGCGATACGATCGCAATATTCTGCTTCTTCCATAAAATGTGTGGTGATAATAATAGTAATGCCTTGATTGGCGAGCTCACCAATGGTGTACCAGAACGCACGTCGCGCCAATGGGTCGATACCACTAGTCGGTTCATCTAAAAACACAATTTCAGGCTGATGTAACAGTGCTGCTGCCATCGACAAACGCTGTTTAAAGCCATTTGGTAAATCACCACTTTTAGCATGTGGCTTGAGTTCAAACTGATGTAATGCCTGATCAATTTGTTGCTTTAGATGTTTGCCTGATAATCCATACGCACCGCCAAAAAACTTTAAGTTATCCAAAACACTTAAGTTGCCATATAGGGCGAATTTCTGAGATACATAACCAATTTTGGCTCTCGCTTGTGCACGTGCTGTACGCAGATTCATCCCTGCTACTTCGAGTACACCACTACTGGCAGGAAGCAGACCACACAGCATACGAAACGTCGTGGTTTTGCCTGCACCATTTGGCCCGAGCAATCCGAAAATTTCCCCGCGTGATACATCAAACGAGGTACTGGCCACGGCGGTAAAATCACCAAATGTACGCACAAGATCCTGAACCACAATGACAGGTGCTTCTGCGTTACTATCTAAATCTGCGTTGCTGTCTAAACGCACTTTCGTATTCGGGACTTTTTCAGCATTGATCGGCTTGGTCTGAACGATATTCGCATTAATGCTCTGCTCATTGCTTTGGGCATAGCTTTGATCTGTGTTTAATCCTGTTATCGCCAGATCGTTATTCTCAGCCACACCTGAGTCTACGGCGTTTTTTTCTACATGCTTTGCTTCATGCAAAAGCAACATAAATGCATCTTCAAGTTCTGCTGCTCTCGCTTCTGCAACAACACCTTGTGGCAGTTGATCAGGCGGAAGAATCGGATGTTTAGTTCGGGTAATAAAACGTACCACATCGCCTTTAGGCACTGCATCTGCAATGTATTTGTGATTATCCAATAGATGTGCTTGTAACACCCTCGCCTTCATCCCTTGACTCGGTTTCACTTGCCATGTTTGACCTTTGGCATAGTCTGTCAGTGCTTCAGGTGAACCCTGTTTGAGGACTTGCCCCTCCAACATGACATACACATCATGACAACGTTCCGCTTCATCCATATACGCTGTGCTGATGATGACACTCAAGTTCTCATCTTTCACTAACTGTTCAATGATGATCCACAAATCACGGCGTGATAGCGGGTCAACCCCAACACTGGGTTCATCGAGCAGTAATAACTCTGGTGAACGAACTAAAGTACAAGCCAAGCCCAACTTTTGCTTCATCCCTCCAGATAACTTCCCCGCAGGTCGCTCTGAAAATCGTGCTAAATCGGTAATTTTAAGCAAGCGATCAAAGCGTTCTTTACGTACATCCGCAGGTACACCATGTAGGTCGGCATATAAATCTAAATTTTCTTGAATGCTTAAATCTTCATATAAACCAAATTTCTGAGGCATATAGCTGATACGATCTTGTACAGACTGAGGGTCTTTGGCCACATCAATCCCAAGAACTTCCAAGTTTCCAGCAGTAGGCTCATACAAACCTGCAATCAATCTCAGCAATGTGGTTTTCCCCGCGCCATCAGGCCCAACCAAAGCAGCCAATTGTCCTGCCTTGATTTGCATATTCAGTCCTTGCAGCGCGTACACATCTTCAGCGCCTTTTTGCTCAGCTTTGAAAACTTGCTTTAAATCCTGAGCGATCATCACGCAATCTGAAGACATCGACTTACTCGCTTGTTTTTGCTTTGGAAGATTTATCAATATTGACCGTCACAGGTTGTCCCATTTTCAACTGATCATTCGGATCATTGACATAAATACGAACTTCATAGACCAACGTGGTACGAATGTCCTCGGTCTGAACGGTTTTCGGGGTAAATTCAGCAACAGAGGAGATATAACCAATTTTTCCAGTGATTGGCTGATCTGGTTGTGAATCACGCAGAATGGTGGCCGTTGACCCCATTTTGATTTGTCCAAGCTCTGTCTCACTGGCATAGACGCGTACCCATTTTGGATCAGTTAAAGCAATGGTATAAACCGATTTGCTAGATGTCGTCATATCGCCCACCTCTTGTAAGCGTGCCCGTACAACACCATCCACAGGTGAGCGTAATTCACTTTGTGCAATTTGATATTTGATCAAATCCAAACTCGCTTTAGTCGAATCATATTGTGCTTTTGCCGCTTCGCGATCTTCTTTGCGTACCCCTTTTAACAGCAACTGCAAATTGGCTTCACTTTCACGCAAAGCTGCTTCGGCTGTTTTCATAGTGCTTTTAGCTGCATCAACTTCTTGCTTACTCACTGCTTGGCCTAGCGAACTATTGTTTAACACCGCTAGACGTTGGTATTGTTTATCGGCATTTTCGAGTTGTGCTTTAGCTGATCCAACTTGTGCCTTTGCTTGAGCAATCTCTTCAGGTCGATTGCCCGCGGCTTGCTCATTTAAAGTTTGCTGTTGAACCTGCAATTGCGCATCCGCTTGTTGGGCTTGGATACTTAAAGATTCTGTATTTAAATGCGCTAGCACTTGGCCTTTTTTGACACGATCACCTTCCTGAACAGTCATATTTTCAATGCGTCCTGCGGTTTCAAAAGCAAGAGAGACTTGTCGAATATCAACATTGCCATACAACACGATGTGCTGCGCATCGTCCTTATCTCGATTCAACCACCAATATGCGACTGCCGATCCAAGCAAGACCAATCCAATCAGCACCGCAACGTGACTCTTTTTCATGCACACCAGACCTTTGCTTATTTTTAATACAAGTTTAAATTTAAATTAAATTTAAACTACAATAATTAAGTAAAAAAAGATATACTCCTCTCATAATTTTTTACGCAGAGTAAACAATGTCTAGAGCTGGACGTAGCGATGGTGACTTAACCAAGTCGAAAATTTTGGATGCAGCAGGTCGTTTAATTGCTCAGAATGGTTTTGCAAAAACCACCAGCAAAGCGATTGCGAAGCTTGCCGAAGTCGATTTGGCTGCCATTAACTATCACTTCGACGGTCGTGATGGTCTATATCGTGCCGTATTAGCCGAAGCACATACGCATTATATTGATGAAGAAAAGCTGTTGGCTTTATTAAACAGCTCCCGCACCCCAACTGAAAAACTAGAAGTTTTTTTTGAAACCCTGATCAGCAAATTGGTTGAAACGGATGTGTGGCACAGCAAAGTATTTATTCGTGAACTTTTTTCGCCCACCACACATTTATACGATTTTATGCAAACTGAGGGCGCAAGAAAATTTCTATTAATCAAAAAGATCATTAGCCAAGTCTCAGGTATTGATGAAAACCACCCTGCATTATTAGCCTGCGTTTTGAGCACAGTTGCACCGTGCATGATGCTGATTATCGCTGATTCAAACTTACCTGGGCCACTTAAAAATGTTTCGAAAGTTGAACCTGCGCTTTTGGTCAAACATCTCATGACCTTTTCAGTCGCAGGTTTAGCCGCCGCTAAACAACTTTATCGTTGATAAACCAACTGTCCTTGCTTATAAGTTGCAAGGACTTTGATGTCTTTGATTTTAGACGGTTCAATAGTGATTGGATTGGCGCTTAAAATAACAAAGTCACCGTATTTCCCTGTACTTAAAGTGCCTTTAATATCTTCTTCAAAATACTGATATGCAGCCCAGTCTGTCATCGTTTTAAGTCCGATATACGGGCTGACTTTCTGCGCCTCACCCAAAACTTTGCCTGTTCGCGTAGTGCGATTAACCGTTGCATCCAGTACTATCATGCTTTTCGGTGGGATGACAGGAGCATCATGATGCTCTGTGAAAATCATGCCTTTTCTTAAAGCTGAACCTGTCGGTGAAATATGTTCAGCACGCTTTTCACCTAATGTTTGTGCCACATGCCAATCCCCCCAGTAGTAGGTATGCAAAGAAAAAAATGAGGGAATTAGGTGAAGCTGTTTCGCCCGATCCAGTTGATCTTCACGCATGGTTTGCGCATGAATAATCACATCACGTCGCTTTGAAGCATCATATTTCTTTTGCGCATTAGCAATCACATTGAGGTATTGATCAATCGCGGCATCACCATTGGCATGTGCCAAAATAGGCCATTGTTTCTCGAAAGCCAAATCAATCATTTGCTGAACTGTTTTTTGTTCTGGAAATGCAGGATAACCACGATAGTTTTTATCTTTCCCTTCAGGTGGAACCACATAAGGTTCGGTTAACCATGCTGTTTTACCTTGGGGTGAACCATCTAAGCTAATTTTCACGCCACCAATTCTAAAGTGATTCACATAATTTTTACTTACTCCTTTTTCAAGCATATATGCCTGTTCAGAACTAATATCAGGATAAGAGACAACATCAATCGCTAATTTGTTTTGATTGGCCAAACTACGCCAAAGCTCTGAAGTGCCACGATCAGCTCGTCCCTCTTGTACCGTGGTATAGCCATTTGCCATATAGGTCTGTACTGCAGTCAACGCCATCTGTTGCATGATTTCAGGCGGTACCGTTTTAAAAGCTTTCATCATCGCTTCAATGACTACACTTTCTTCTAATACACCATTCGGAATATTGGTCCCCACTACGCGTCGAATCACCCCACCACTAGGATTGCTACTTTTTTCATTAATGCCTAACAATTCGAGTGCTTTGTGATTTACAGAAGCCAAATGTCCAGACTGATGCAAAATCAGCACAGGTTGAGTCGTTGAAATCTGATCTAAGTCCGAGGCTGTTGGATGGGCTTTCTCTTGTAGCTGGGCGTCATCATAACCATTGCCAATCATCCAACCAGAAGTGGCTTTTATAAACTGTGGATTTTGCTTTGCCCACGCCTTCATTTCTTGAACCAATGTGGCAATACTCACCACCTTGCCATCTGGTGGCGGATATAAATTAGCCACGGTTTGCTGCATACCGACAGAGTTTAAATGGCTATGTGCATCAATAATGCCTGGGATGACTGTCTTGTGATTCAAATTCAGACGTTTCGCATGTGGCGCAAGCTTTTCAGCCGTGGACAATGCGCCTGTATAACGGATCTTTCCATCTTGAATTAACATGGCATCGACATAGCTGGGCTGCATGCCTTGCATGGTTAAAATGGGGCCACCATAGACCAACAAGGCATTTTTCATTTGTTGTTGTGTATTTGAAACCGTGCTAGACGGACTGGATGTACAACCGCTTGTCAACAACACAGAGGAAGAAAGCACAGTTGTGAGTGCAAAGGAAACTTTATTAAAAAACATGGGCTAAACACCTAATATCACTAAATATTATATTTTTACTCTGTACGAGCATTCCTTATATCTATAAAACTTGGATACATCACATCATTACTCTACCTTAGCACTTTAGGTCAGCGCTTGTAAGGTAGAATAAAGTGCTAGATATACAACAGATTATTGTAATAATTTTAAAATGTGCTGCAAACGGATGTGATCTATATTTTCTTTATACACCGCATAAATCGGTGCAATACACGGATTATTGGCCTTGAGCGCTTTATAAACAATCTGCTTATTCCAAAAGTCACGGATGGCTTCAGGCACGATGGATAAGCCAATTCCGGCAGCAATCAAATTTAAACTTGAAGTTAAACGTGGTGCTTCTTGTACGATTTTTGGACTAAAACCTGCTTGATAACAACTGGCCAAAATATTATCGAATAGATCTTGCCCAGCTAAACGTCGGTATAGCACAAAATCATGCGGTTCAAGATCCAGCAAATGAATCGGTTCGGCTTGCTCAGCCAAAGGATGATTGTTGGGTAGAGCCACAATGAGCGGCTCATCCAGTACATGCAAACTGGTTAAACCGAGGCCAATAGGTGCAGGTTTTCGTAAGAACACAATGTCATTTTTTTCATTGCTAATGGAATCAATCAGCGAGCTACTGCCATCTTCTTCCAAATGAATTGAAACACGTGGAAAAGTTTCCCGAAAGTTACGCAGCAACGCTGGTAAAAATGGATGTAAGCCAACCGAGTTGGTAAAGCCAATATTAATCTGACCTTCGACCCCCAAAGAAATATCCTGCACACGTTTGGGAATTAACTGTGCATGCGCCAATATCGCAAGGGCTTCTTTGTACAAAACCTTACCTGCTTCTGTGACCTCAACACCACGCGGCAAACGCTTTAATAGCTGCGCATTCAGTTCTTCTTCCAAGCTTTTGATAATCCGTGTCAACGGTGGTTGTTGCATATTCAAACGAACAGCGGCATGCGAAATATTACTTTCTTCTACCACTGCAACAAATGCTCTGAGTTTATGGATATCAATCATGTCTGCCCCATCAAACATACTTTTTCAGTATATATAACGTCAAAAATAGCATTTTTCAACATATCTCTACAGGTTCATACTGAGCTCATTCAACAAAAGGTGAAAGACATGAACACTGAAGTGCTCCCTGCTGAACAAATAACCCACCCGACTTCTCGGGAACTATTTGCAGGCTTTATGAAGCTGGGACTCATGGGCTTTGGTGGTGTATTGCCACTTGCACACCAAATGGTTGTAGAAGACCAAAAATGGCTCAACACGGAAGAGTTCACACACTTATTGGGTGTCTGTCAAATCCTCCCTGGTGGAAACATCATCAATATGGCTGTTGCGATTGGCTATGAATTTCAGGGAGTTAAAGGTGCGATTAGTGCCGTTCTCGGATTAATTTTTGCACCGACGGTGATTGTGATTTTGCTGTATGAACTCTATGCACAATTTCAAAGTATCCCCGTGATTCAGCACATGATTCAGGGGCTGGCAGCAGCGGCAGCAGGTTTACTGTTTGCCATGGGTTTAAAAATGTTGAAACCGATTCTGAAAAGCTACCTCACAATCTTTACTATCGCGCTAACCATCGTCTTTATGTTGATCATTAAAATTCCACTGGCACTGACTTTACTGATTTTAGTAGGCATCAATGTCGCGGTCTTAAGCTTGAAAAAAAGAGGAAAAAACGCATGATTTTACTCACCTTAGCCATCGTTTTTACCCAGCTTTCTATATTGGCCTTTGGTGGCGGCAATGCCATTTTGCCTGAGATGCAACATCAGGTGGTTGAAGTGCATCGCTGGCTTACTGCTACAGAGTTCAGCACCATGTTTGCCATGGCTCAAGCGGCTCCTGGCCCCAATATGATGATTGTACCTTTGGTCGGCTGGCATGTGGCTGGGCCTGCTGGATTGTTCGTGACTTCACTGGCGAAGTTTGGGCCCTCTTCTGTACTGACTGTATTTGCACTCAAATTTTGGAATCAGTTTAAGGATCACCCGCTACGTAGCATGTTTGAAAAGGCATTGAAACCCATTACCGTCGGCTTGGTTTTGGTTAGTGCCTATATTATTGCCGCTGCATCTGCTCAGAACTGGTTACTCATCGCAATCGTTATCGTCGCTACTGGTTTAAGCTTAGTTAAAAAACTTCATCCACTATGGGTCATGCTCTTTGGGGCAGTATCAGGCGCACTGTTTTTATAAACAGTCTGTTCATTATAAACAGTATCCAATTACACATGCTTTCTGTTTCACCGTTACTTTCAAATAAATAGCTTAAGCCTTGCATCTGAAAACCAAGATGCAAGGCTTTGCCATTTGAGTCAATAAACATGTGAAAAAATCAAGGGTTAGGAAATATTTCCACCCAATGCAGTGATTAATTGCGCTGTATTCATTAATTGGATTTGTTGCAACTCTAATGTGCTCTGTTCAGCTTGTAGCCTTAAATTCTGCGCCGTGACCACTTCCAAATAACTCACTAAACCTGCGTTATAACGTCGCATCACCACTTGTTCATTTTCTTTGCTCAGTTGTAGCAACTGAGCTTGTTCCAATTGTTGTTGCTTCAAACTTGAAGTCTGCATTAAGGCATCATCGACTTCCTTCCAGCCCGTAAGTACAGCTTGCTTATAGGCTGCTAATTTTTCGTCATAGCTTGCCTGCGCTTGAGCAATTTCAGCTTGACGTTTTCCACCATCAAAAATAACCGAAGCCGCTTCTAATCCCGTAGACCATAAGTATGCAGGGGCTTGGAACAATTGGCCCAACACTTGACTATTTAAACTCGCATTAAGACTAATACTAAGATCTGGTAACCAAGCCGTTTGCGCTAAACCCAACTGCGCATGTGTGCTCGCAAGCTCCCGCTCTGCACGAATCACGTCGGGACGTTGCATGAGTAAACGACTGGGTAGCTGCGCAGGTACAGCAGGAATACTCAAACGTTGCTGACGTTTTGCCAATTGAAACTGAGCCACACTTTTACCCTGTAAGACTGACAGCACATTTTCCTGTAAATTGCGTTCACGCTGCGTTTCGATTTGCTGTATTTGCACTTGTTTCAACTGCGTTTCTGCCTGTATCACATCTGCCCGCGCAATCATCCCTGCTGTATATTGATTTTTTAAAATTTGCACCGAACGTAGGTAACTTTTTTGGGTTTGCTGTAATACATCAAGCTGCGCATCCAAAACACGAATGTTCCAATAAGCCTCAGTCGCCAATAACTGCTGATTTAACTTGACTGCGGCTAAGTCAGCCTGCACCGCTTCTAAATTTGCCTGTTGTTCCTCTATCGCTTTTGCTACACGTCCCCACACATCGGGAATCCAACTGGCCTGAACCCCTGTACTAAACTGGCTATTTGGAGAAACATGCTTTGCACCATTACGGTTGGCAGCGCCTTCTAAGCTTAGATTGACAGAACGACTGGCTTTTTGCTGCTCAAGTAAAGCATTGGCTTGTCTATAGCGTGCTTCGGCCTGTTTTAGATTTAAGTTTTCTGCATTTAACTGTTGCAACAGTTGACTTAAAATAGAGTCTTGATAAATGTCCCACCATGCAACTGCCTTACCTTTTAACTTTGCAGTTTCTGTCCAATTAAGCATCGCATATTTGTATTGATCAGCCACTTGAATTATCGGTGTTTTATATTCAGGAGGACGTACGACCGCCGTAGAACTACATGCTGTCAACAACAATACACAACTTAGGCTGAAGACATTTTTATAAACCAAACCTGACATTCTATTTTCCTATTTCTTTATCTATTTGCCTAAGCTTTGCAGCACAAATTTACGTTTAAATCTTGAACAAGATTCAGCCCATTTTTCAAAGAGCAAATACAAAACAGGCGTTGTATACAAAGTTAAAAGCTGTCCAAGCGCCAAACCACCCACAATGACCACACCCAAAGGTTGACGTAACTCTGCCCCTTCACCCCAACTACAAGCCAGTGGAATCGCACCTAATAATGCTGCGGTATTGGTCATTAAGATCGGACGAAAACGTAGAGCCGCAGCAGACAACACAGCTTGATATGCTGACTTTCCTGCACGCCGTTCATATAAAGTAAAATCAATCAATAAAATGGCATTTTTCACCACGATACCAATAAGTAAAAACATGCCCAATAATGCAATCAGGGTAAACTCAAAGTTAAATATCCATAAGGTCAACAGTGCACCCAAAGCCACAGCAGGTATAGTCGATAAAATCGTTAATGGATGCACCACACTTTCATAGGTCACCCCAAGCACGATATAAATCAGCACAATCACCGCAAGAATCAGTAAGGGGGTGCTTAATCCCGCTTGTAAACTTTCTGCCTCGACATCTTTATCTGTGGTCATAAAAACGTTGTTTGGCAACATCACTTCAGTGAGGACAGATCGGATCGCGGCATCAGCCTGTTCATAGCTATAGCCCTGTTTCACCACATAACCAATACCCATCGCGGCGTATTGATTACGTCGATACACCCGATCATTGGTAATTCCATAAGACCATGTCGCAAAGTTACGCAGTGGCACAGCCTGTCCATCTTTATTGGGAACCTGTACATTGGCTAAGGATTCAGGATGTTCCGTGAAGTGTTTATCTACTTCCATGACCACATGAAACTGTTGGGTCTGATCATAAATGGTTGAAATCTGGCGCTGTGAAAATGAATTATTCAATACACTCGAAATGCTTTCAATATCAACGCCCAAACGACGTGCTGCTTCACGGTCTACATCTAGGGTGACATGCTGTGCACCTTCATCCCCCATGGTTTCGACTTCCTCAAGTTCAGGCAGTTTTTGCATGGCCTGTGCAACTTTCGGCACCCATTGGCGTAGCTGTGCAACCTCATCTGACTGTAGTAACAGCATATAATCTTGACCACTGCCACTTGAAAAAGGATCATCCAGTTCTAACTCCTGTTCCACACGCGCTGAGAAAATTGCCCCAGCCTGCCACGGCGCATTTTGTTTCATGCGCTCGACAATGGCATGTGAACTTTGCCCCTCACGTTCCGATTTGGGTTTTAAACTCACCATGAAAAAGGAATTGGTGGTTCCACCTGCTCCCCCTGAAGTTCCAACCACATCTTTTACAGCAGGATCACTCAACAAGCTTTGGCTAAAGGCTGCAATTTTGGGTTGCATAATTTGAAAAGAAAACCCGTCATCACCACGAATAAAAGCCTCAACTCGTCCTGTATCTTGCTCAGGCAATACTCGTTTAGGGAGGTGCTGATAGACATAGAATGAGGCCCCAATCGCACCTAGCCAAAATAAAATCACGACATAGCCATGTGCTAGCATCCATTTTAAAGATATTAAATAAGCATGATTGAACTGCTGCATGCAACGATGGCTAAATTGATATAAAAGCTGATGTTGGTCGCTCTCTAACGGTTTTAAACAACGTGCAGATAAGCTTGGTGTTAACACCAAGGACACAAAAACGGATAACACTACAATAAAAACTAAGGTCAGTGAAAACTCACGGAACAGCCGCTCAATCACACCGCCCATAAACAGCACTGAAATGAAAATCACTACCAATGCCAAATTCATGGCCACTAAAGTCAGCCCCACCTCCTGAATCCCTTTAATGGCGGCCTGTACAGGAGAGTCTCCCTGCTCAATATGACGCTCAATATTTTCCAGCACCACAATCGCATCATCCACCACCAATCCAATAGCGACAATCACCGCCATAATGGAGAGGTTATTGAGCGAAAAACCTGCCAAATACACTAAACTACACGCCCCGACCAAAGTCACCAGCATGGCAATACTTGGTACAAGGGCGCTTTGTACACGCCCTAACATTAAAGCAACGACAATAATCACCAACAGCATGGAAAACAACAGCGTATCTCGGGCTTCCGCTAAGCCTGCGCGAATGATTTCAGAACCATCCATCACCGTAGTCAATTGTGCGTCTGCGGGTATGAGTGATTTTAGTTCAGGCAGTTTTTCTTTGATTTGATCAATGGTCGCAACAGTATTGGCATTGGGTTGACGGCTGATTTTGATAATCACCGCGGGTTTACCATTATGAAAACCACTGACATAGCGGTTTTCAACAGAATCTTGCACCTCAGCCACATCTTTTAAACGCACAATTGCTTGAGCATTACGATGAATCACCAAGTTGGCAAAATCTTGCGCTTGTTTTAAATCATTCGACAGTGCAACTTGCCAACGAAGTTGATCGCTTTCAACCACACCTAAAGCTTGTACCGTATTACTTTTTTCAATTGCGGTACGGACTTGTTCCAATGAAACACCCTGTGCAATGAGTGCATTCGGATTTAAGGTGATCCGCACCGCAGGCATAGACGCGCCATCAATTTCAACCTCACCAACTCCACTTATCTGCGCAAGATTGGGCTGGAGTTGATTGCTGGCAATTTCATATAATTTACCCGCAGATAAATGCTCTGAACTGAATGCCAAATAAAAAATTGGGCTTTGGCTGGGATTAACCTTGAAATATTCAGGTGGGCTAGGCATCCCTGATGGAAGTTGCGACATTGCAGCATTAATCGCAGCCTGTACTTCTCTCGCGTCTTCATTAATGTCCGTATCTAAGTCAAAGTGCAAAGTGACTTGCGTTGCGTTTTGACTACTGGAAGAGTTAATTGCTTTTACCCCAGAAACGCCCATCATGGCCCGTTCTAAAGGTGTTGCAACGGTTGCCGACATACTTTCAGGACTTGCTCCAGGTAAACTGGCCCGCACCACAATGGTCGGAATATCTGCCTGAGGTAAGGACGCCACGGGTAAGCGGAAATACGCCAATACACCAAGCAACACAATTGCAATGCCCAATAACACACTGGCAACAGGACGATGAACCAAAGCAGAGAGCAGTTTCAAGACTCGCTCCTTGTTTCATCAAATTCAGCGAAAGGCAGCTTTGGTTTTTGAAAAGCATGCTGTAAACGGTCAAAAAACAAATAGACCACAGGCGTGGTAAATAAGGTCAGCACCTGACTTAAAATCAAACCACCAACCATGACAATCCCCAGAGGCTGGCGTAATTCAGCCCCTGAACCAGATGCCAACATGAGTGGAATTGCACCGACCAATGCCGCCAATGTCGTCATTAAAATGGGGCGGAATCGCATCAACGCTGCCTGATAAATCGCTTGCTGAGGTGAAAGACCCTCTTGGCGCTGCGCTGCCAAAGCAAAGTCCACCATCATGATGCCGTTTTTCTTCACCAAACCGATCAATAAAATAATGCCGATTAAAGCAATCATATCGAGTGGTCGACCTACCATAAACAGCGCCAGTAAAGCACCAATTGCAGCAGACGGTAAGGTTGAAAGAATGGTGATGGGATGAATAAAACTCTCATACAGCATCCCAAGCACGATATACATGGTCACAATCGCTGCAATCACCAACCAAAAGGTATGCTGTTGCGAGTTTTCAAATGCAGCAGCCGCCCCTTGTAGCTGAAGCTTAACTTCAGCAGGTAAATTGAGCTGCTGTTCCACACGTTGAATGGCTTGGATGGCATCTCCCAAAGCGACGCCTGTTGCAAGGTTGAAAGAGATACCGTTGGCAGGAAATTGAGCTTGCTGCTGTAAAATAATTGGGACACGTTTTTGCACAATACTGGCCACAGAACTGAGTAAAATCGGCTCTCCGCTGGCATTATGGATATAGCTTTGTTCTAAAGCTTGTATACCTTGAGTTAATTCTGGCGCCAGCTCGAGCACAATGCGGTACTGATTCGACTGGGTATATAAAGTTGCAATTTGTCGCTGTGCAAATAGATTTTGCAAAGCCAAACTAATGTCTTCTACTGTTAAGCCGAATCTCGCTGCTGCATCTCGATTGACATCAATATACGCCTGTAAACCTTGCCCAGCATTTTCACTGCTCACTTCTGCAAACTCAGGTTGTTGGCGTAAAGCATCTACCAAGACAGGTGTCCATAGCGCTAAATCTGTGTTTTTTGCTGCTGTCAAACTGAGCTGATATTGAGTTCGACTAATTTTATCTTCAATACTTAACTCCTGCACAGGTTGCATCCAAGCTTGAATACCCTGAACATGAACCAACTCTTCACGCAGACGTGCCATCACTTGATCTGCACCCGCTCGTTCTGCATGGGACTTTAAGTTAATAAGAATTCGGCCATTACTGAGTTTCGGGTTATTGGCATCAATACCAATAAATGAAGACAGGCTTTCAACAGCGGGATCTTTTAAAATTTTAGCCGCTAGTGCTTGCTGGCGCTCACTCATGGCTTGAAATGAAATATCGTCTGGGGCTTCGGTCACTACTTGGATAACGCCACTGTCCTGCACAGGGAAAAAGCCTTTCGGAATCATCCAATACAAGAACCCTGCGAATAACACTGTACTGAGCATAACTGTCAGTGTCAGGGTTTGATGCCGAAATACCCATTGCAAAGCTTTTCCATACTGCTGAATAATGCCATCTAGACTCCATCTATTCGCTGAAGTTTGATGCTCTGCTTCTTTTAGTGAAGCTTTGCCTTTGAGCAAATAAGCACACATCATTGGCGTTAAGGTTAAAGAGACCACTAGAGAAATCGCAATTGCAGCCGCCAAAGTCACTGCAAACTCATGGAATAATTGACCTACTACATCGCCCATAAACAACAGTGGAATGAGAACTGCAATCAATGAAATGGTTAAAGAAATGAGCGTAAAACCAATTTCCTTCGACCCTTTGAATGCCGCTTGCATCAGGCTTTCACCCGCTTCACGATGTCGTGCAATATTTTCCAACATCACAATCGCATCATCCACTACAAAGCCTGTAGCAATGGTCAGCGCCATTAAAGTCAGGTTGTTGACTGAAAAACCTAAAAAATACATCAGTACAAACGTACCAATGATTGAAAGTGGAACGGCAATACTCGGAATAATGGTGGCAGATAAATTTCTCAAAAAGAGAAAAGTCACCATGACGACTAAACAGACTGCAAAAACCAATTCCTTTTGTACATCGTGGATTGAACTACGAATACTCTCGGTACGATCGGTCAGTACACGAATTTTGACGTTTTCGGGCAGGTTCTTTTGCAGCTCAGGCAACAACTGCTTAATCTGATCGGCCACTTGAATCACGTTGGCATTCGGTTGGCGCTGTACATTCACCAAAATGGCGGCTTGACTGTCTGCCCATGCCGCCATATAGCGGTCTTCACTGCCTTCAATCACCTGTGCCACATCTTTTAATCGAATTGGGGCACCGTTATTCCAGCGTAAAATAAGGCTTTCATAGTCTCCAATTGAACGAATTTGATCATTGGCATCCAGCATCGTACTGCGATATGGCCCATCAAAACTGCCTTTGGGTTGACTGGCATTGGCGGCATTAATTGCCGTGCGGACATCTTCGGCACTTATTTTATAAGCGGCAAGTGCAGCAGGATTCATTTGCACCCGTATTGCTGGTCGTTGCCCACCAGCAAGGCTCACCATACCCACACCCGTCAGTTGTGACAGCTTTTGTGCCACCCGAGTATCCACCATGTCATAAACCGTGGTGAGGGGTAAAGTTTCTGAACTAATTGCTAAGGTAATGACAGGCACATCGGCCGGATTGACCTTTCGATATACAGGTGGTGTTGGCAAATCACTTGGCAATTTACTGCTGGCAGTGCTGAGTGCAGATTGTACTTCTTGCTCTACTACACCCAGTTCAGCACTTAACTCAAACTGTAAGGTAATGACAGATGCCCCGACAGAACTCTGCGAAGACATTTGTTTTAAGCCCGCAATTTTGCCCATTTCCCGTTCAAGCGGTGCGGTGATAGTCCGTTGTACCGTGTCAGGGTTTGCCCCAGGCTGAAAGGTATAGACCTGAATAATGGGATAGTCGACCTGTGGTAGGGCTGATACGGGTAAAAGTCGCCAAACCAATAGTCCACTAAACAGCAATGCCAACATCAACAACGTGGTTGCGACTGGACGGACAATAAAGAACTTTGAAATATTCATGTCTTATCCAACAGCAGGTTTTGATGTGGCCATCGCTTGAGGTTGATCCGAGACAATTTGAACTTCTTTGCCTTCTGCAAGACGATCAATCCCTTCTAAAACCACCTGCTCCGTTCCGTTTAAGCCTGTTAAAACTTGAATCTGACCGTTAGAACTTAAACCCAAAGTGAGCATACGAATTTCTGCTTTTTTCTTCGGATTAACGATATACACATAAGTCCCTTTGGCCCCATGTTGCACGGCGTCACTTGGAATGCTGACAGCGTTTCGAATAGTGTGTGCATTTAAACGAACATTGACAAACTGATTGGGAAATAAGACATCATCACGATTATCAAAAATGGCTTTAATCTTTAATGTGCCAGTATTGGCATCAATCTGGTTATCCAACGCCTGTACATGACCAACCGCAAGCTGCTTTTGTTCTGCTTTATCCCATGCCTTGACTGGGACTTGATGTCCCTGTTTCATGTTGTTACGCAAATGAGCCAAATCATGTTCAGCCACTGAAAACTGTACATAAATAGGATGAACTTGAGTGATGCTGACCAAACCTGTCGTGTCATTGGCCTGTATTAAATTACCTGCATCTTTCTGCTGAAAACCAACTCGACCATTAATCGGCGAATAAATTTTGGTATAAGACAATTGTAATTTGGCTGCATCAACCTCAGCTTGATTGGCCTGTATTTGCCCTTTCAACTGATTGACTAAAGCTTGCTGTTGCTCTACTTGTTGTTTAGCAATTGAGTCTTGCTTAAAAAGCAGTTGATAACGTGCTAACTCCGTTCCTGCATTTCGGAGTTGCGCTAAGTTTTGCTGTTGTGTGCCTTCTGCCTGTGCCAAAGCCACTTGAAATGGTGCAGGGTCAACTTGAGCAAGAAGTTGTCCTTTTTGAACCGTCTGACCTTCTTTAAAATAAATCTGCTTGAGAACACCAGAAACCTGAGTTTGCACATTCACTGTATGGGTCGGAACAACTGTACCGATGGCTTTAATTTCCACCTGCAAGTCTTGTCGCTGTACAGACACGATACGTACAGGCACAGGTTTATCCCATTGACTATATTCTTCGCTAGGCTGCGACATAGTATTTTTCCAATACAGCCCTCCCATGCCTAACAACAAAATGACAATAATCAATCCAATATAATATGTTCGACGATGAAGAAAATGCTTTGCTGGGTCGTTATTGTTCAATGGCTCACTCATTACATTTCCTATTCATTACAAAAAATTCTCGCCCAACACGTACTGTTCAAAACGATAAGACCCATACAATTTTTTAAAATTTGATCAAATTAAGTATTTAAAAAATTGACACTTCTTATTACAAATCACGCATATCTATTTATAAGACGGATGAAAACCTAAAAAAGCTCACAACAAATGTTGCGTTTTGTAATTGCATTTAATAATGATTATCATTAATATTCAACCATTCATTTACTTATTCCACTTTTACTGCTGAGATTCAGGATATTTTTCTAGGGTCATGAGTTGAAAATATGAACTTAAATGTCCAAAAAAAAATGTGGTTTAGCCAGATATACAGCACACACCAAACCACGCTGTTGTCATGGTTTAAACATAAATTGCAACATCATCATCAGTCTGAAGACCTGAGTCAGGAGGTGTTTTATCGTGCACTTAAAAGTGAATACTGTTTTGAAAAAATTAAAGAGCCTCAAGCATGGCTCATGGGTATTGCAAAACATGTGATTATTGATCACTGGCGACATCAACATGTTGAAAGGTTGTATTTAGATGCTTTGGCTCAGTTACCTGAAAACTACTACCCTTCGGCTGAGCATGAGGTGTGCATTCGAGAAACGCTTTATCAAGTACATCGCATGCTTGAGAAGCTACCGACGCGTACAGCACAGGTCTTTCTAATGTCCCAGTTAGATGGTCTCACCTATCGGGTGATTAGTGAGAAATTGAATATTTCTGAAGCAACGGTAAAAAGAGATATGAAACAGGCTTTTTTAGCTTGTATAAGTCTTTATAATCCTGTTGATTAATTCATCTTATTATAACACTTATGCCACAGCACTCTTCTTTACCTAATCATATCCTAGATGAAGCAGCCGATTGGCTAGTACTGATTCATTCTGGAGAGGTAACCGAGGAACAACGAGAGCAATTTGAGCAGTGGAAGTCAAAAAATAAAGAACATGCTTTGGCTATTTCACAGATTGAACGTTTTACACAAGGATTGTCTGATTTACCCAATTCTTTCCAACCAGATACCTTAGTTAAGTCTAAACATACATTTAGCACCTCTTTAAAGCACAATATGCTGTTTGGATTATCAGGGTTCTGCATTATTGGCTTAAGTCTTTATTGTATCCCTTGGGCAAAGCTACAAGCTGATTACCATAGCCAAGTGGGTGAAATTAAAACTGTGCCTTTAGCGGATGGCACAGAATTGATTTTAGCCAGTAATAGTTATGTCAATATCGACTTTTCAAAACAAACCAGACAAGTTGAATTGGTTGAAGGTGAGATTTATATTCAGACGGCAAAAGATCCGAAGCATCGCCCATTTATAGTCACGACCAAAGATGGAAAGATTGAAGCCTTAGGTACACAGTTTACAGTTCGCCAAGAAGACGAATATCGCACTAAAGTCAAAGTTTATGAACATGCGGTAGCCTTATATCCTGCCAAAACAGATACACGCAAACTTTTACAACAAGGCCAACGTACCAGTTTTGATGCCGATACAATTTCAGCCATCAATCCACTGAAAAATGAGCAACCGTATTGGACGCAACATCTACTGGTTGTGGAGCAATGGCCACTTAAAAAAGTACTAGATGAATTGTACCGTTATCAAAATGGAACCTATTTTCTCGCTCCTGAGCTTGAAAATGTGCATGTTTCAGGCGTATTTTCATTAAAAAACCCAAAACAAAGCCTAGAGAACTTGGCCTATACCCATCAGCTTGAGCTGGATTATTACAGTTCATATCTATTAAAAATAAAAAAAAGATAAAAATATGACCCTTTTTTTGAGCTGACTCGACTTATACAGAAATACACTCCTAGTCGAGAACACCGCATGAAGGATTATCAGGCAAAAAGTAGATTAGCAATGGCTATTCGGGCAGTTTTATGGGGCATGCCACTAATGGCAGGAAGCCTTACCACTACTGCTATTTATGCTGCCACAACTTATCCTGTGAATATTACAAAACTCCCTTTGGATCAGGCATTGAAGCAACTCGCAATCCAAACGGGTACCACGATCAGCTATGACGCAAAGACACTCTCAAATTTGCAAGCCAAAGCACTAAAAGGTAATTATGCAGTAGATGAGGCTCTGGCTGTATTATTACAGCCTTATGCTTTGGTTGCAGTAAAAGTAAATCATGGTGGTTACAGCATTCAAGCGAAACAACGAGTTCAAGCTGAAACACGAGATGTTCAACTCGAAGCTATTCATAGCCAAGCCAATAAAAATGCTCAAAGTAGTCAGGCGACGAATCCAGATGGATCAGCTCAACTTGCAACTATTTCCCTTAAAGCAGATCAAGGCAATAATTTAACAACCGAAGGTTCTGGCCTTTATACAGCCAAAGCAACCACTGCATCTACAGGTTTAGCACTATCACTAAAAGAAACGCCACAATTAGTGAGTGTCATTACCCGCCAACAAATGGAAGATCAAAACCTGACGCAACTGACCGATGTTGTTTCACAAGCCGCAGGTTTAACCATTAGCCAAAATGGTAATATCGGCAGTGATAACTCACCTATTTATGCACGCGGTCAAACAGTTGATAACTATTTGCTTGATGGCGTAAAGCTGATGAGTTCATATACCAGTATCTTTCAAAGCCAAGACACTGCTTTATTTGACCGTGTTGAAGTGGTCCGTGGCGCCAATGGTTTAATGACGGGTGCAGGCTCTGCCAGTGCCAGTATTAATATGGTGCGGAAAAAACCTTTGCAAGATTTCAAAGCTTCCGTCAGCACCAGTGCAGGTTCTTGGGACACCTATCGTACCGATATTGATGTCTCTACACCATTAAACCAAGCAGGCACGATCCGTGGACGTACTGTTCTAGCCTACCAAACGGGCGATTCTTATATTGACCGTTATAGTGAGGAACGTAAAATTGCCTATGGAGTGGTTGAAGCAGACCTTACAGAAAAAACCAAAGCCAGTTTAGGGGTCAGCTACCAACAAATAGATATTTCAGGCATTGCTCGTGGTGGTTTACCTTCATTTTATACCGATGGTAGTCTCATCAACTGGTCACGTTCAGATTCAAATGCTGCAAGTTGGAGTAGTTCTGACCGAACAACAACTGCATATTTTGCAGATATTGAGCACCAATTTAACGAACGTTGGAAACTGAAAGGCACTGCATCTCGAACAATTACCGCTTCTGATGAAATTGTCGGTTATGGGTACTCACGCTCAGGAATTAATAAAGAAACAGGGGCTGGTACTTTACTTTATGGATCTCATTGGGACTATGAACCAACTCAGGACTTATTTAACTTAACCTTAAATGGTTCATTTGACTTACTCAACCAAACCCATGATGTGGTTTTAGGTACAACCTATGCCAGAAGTAAAAATAAACGCCCAACCTATTCGGGTTGGAGTGTAAATACTTTAGATAATATTTTCGAGTGGGATGGAAATACACCTACACGCCCTGAAATGCCAATTGGCGGCTGGTACAGCAATGATGAGAAAAGCCTATCTGTATTTGGTGCAGTACGTCTAAAACTAGCAGATCCCCTAGCTGTGATTTTAGGAACACGTGTTGAAAATTGGCAACGTACAGATAATGAGTACACGTACTCAAGTCAAACTCTGGATGCTTCAAAACGCGAAGAAAAAGGTAAAGTCATTCCTTATGTGGGCATTACTTATGATTTCACAGAGCAATGGACAGGTTATGCAAGTTATACCAATATTTTCTTACCACAAGACAAGAAATCAGTCTCAGGTGGCTATGTTGATCCACTGGTAGGAAATAGTACGGAACTCGGTATTAAGGGTGAATTCTTTGATAACCAATTAAACATTGGTGCCGCACTCTATCAAACCCAAGAAGATAATAAAGCCATTGCTTTAGATGAACCAGATTCAGATGGCAATACGGTTTACCGTACCGAATCTGGCACAAAAAGTCGTGGTTTTGAAATAGAAGGCACAGGCAAGTTAACAGATACATGGCAAGTTTCTGCAAGTTTTTCACGAAATATCTCTCAGGACAAAGATGGTAATAATTTAAATACCAACATTCCAAATAATACCGCTAAATTATTTAGCACTTATACTCTGCCTTATTTCAATGAAGCATTAACTGTTGGTGGTGGACTACGCTGGCAAAGTGAGATTTATCAAGATAATGGGCCAAACGGTACTCGTTTCACACAAGACAGCTATGCATTGGTTGACTTGATGGCGCGTTATAAGATCAATGAAAACCTACTGCTGAACTTCAATTTAAATAACTTATTTAATGAAAAATATCATCTATCAACCACCAACAGCTATTATGGTGCACCTACCAACTTTAGAGTAGGTCTGAAATACGACTGGTAAACTTAAATCTAAGAAATAAGTTTATATCAATCTTTCACTGATCATTGAGTTGTATATCTGCGGCATTATTTTTGTATGAAAGTAATGCCGCTTTTTTATGTATTATTTTTCTCTCATGAAACGCGTCAGCTAGACAAAACGTTATCTCTTGTTCAAAAGTGCCTTCAAATGTTGTTGTACTGCAGGCCATTCAGTTTTTAAAATACTGTACACATACGTATCTCTTAAAATATCGTTTTGTACAATTTGATGACTTCTAAGCACCCCATCTAATTTTGCCCCCAAACGCTCAATTGCCGTCCGACTTTTAAAATTAAAAGAGGATGTACGGAACTCAACCGCAATACAATTCAAAATATCAAATGCATGCGTAAGCAACAGATTTTTACACTCCGTATTGACATAACTGCGCTGCGCGGACTGGCTATACCATGTTGAGCCAATTTCAACACGGCGGTGCTCGGCTTCTATATTCATAAAAGTCGTCATCCCTAACAGCCTCCCACTGTCTCGTTCTTCCACCGTAAATGGCAACATACTCCCCAACTGCTGTAAATCTAGGCGGCGTTGAATTTCAGCAGTCATCTGCTCAGGTGAAGGAATGCGGGTATACCATAGTTTCCATAGCTCGCCATCACGCACTGCATCACACAGTGCTGGTGCATGTTCCAACTTAAGCGGTTTTAATGTAATTCGTTCACCCTGTAAAACTACAGGTTTGAAGCACTGCATGGCTCACTCCTTATATTTCAATTATTTAACTCAGCTCAAAATATTGTTATATGGACGTATTTTTTGCTGCTGCAATCAGATGCATCGCGTCTGCAATCTCAACCTGCCCGGTTTCTTTCAGTGCATTTGCCACACCTAGAACATCTCGCTGATCTTTGTTTTGCCCAAGTTTCAATTTGCCCTGCAAACGCGTAATTTCAATTTCAATCCCTACAATTGCTTTTAACATGGGTTCAAGATAATCCTTAGGTGCATCCGACATTTTCCATGGCTCTGGCTGTGTTGCTTCATGAGTTCGTGTCAAACGTGCCACCACACCACGCACATAACGCTCATCATCTCGAATAGTTACTCGACCATAAGCATGTACCACTCGATAGTTCCATGTCGGCACTTGCTGATGATGCTCTTGTTTGCTGGGATACCACTGCGGTGAGATATAAGCATCTCCCGCTCGAAAGACCACCATCACTTCATCCCCATTATTCACATCCTGCCAAACAAGATTATGTCGAGAAACATGAGCATGTAACATCCCAAGTTCAGTATGATCGACTTGTAACTCAAAAGGTAAATGGTTTGCATCTAAACCACTTCGTCCATGGGTAAACAAAATACCCAATGGATAATTCTGTATGAGCTGATGTAGCTCTTCAACTTGGGTTACTTCAAATTCTGCAGGGATATACACAGCTTTGCCTCCTTGAGCTCATTATTGCTGTATTTGTTGTTGTAAATTCTCTGGTTTAATTGGATTATTCAAAAGTACCAGTATGTATTACTTTGAGTAGACCAGAATTATGGCAAGAATGGCAAAAGTCGTAGAACTTCCCTCTATCACAAAGCTTAATAAAATACAGGGAAAAATAGCCGCCCAACTCATTCAAGCCTTACGACAAGCAGTACAAAATGGCGATTTACAAGCGGGCGACCCTTTACCCTCGTCACGTGAATTGGCGATCACATTAAGTGTCTCACGGGGCACCATAATTGAAGTATATGATCAGCTCTTGGCTGAGGGCGTTTTAGAAGCACGTGCGCGTCAAGGCACTTTTGTTTCAGATAACTTGGCACGTTCAAAGCGTCAGCAAACTCAAGAGCGGAGAAATACTGATCCTACTCACGTTCAGCTAACACCCGCAGCTCAGGCCTATGCTGAAGTATTGAAAGAATTTAAACCGCTTCCTCATCTTCCTTTTGCAGTCTCTGTACCTGTTGGACGCACCCAACCAAATGATATTTGGAGAAAATTTGGCAATCGCTACCGCGCACGGGGCGTCGCAGCACCCTCTGGGTATGATGACCCACAAGGTGTATTTTCCTTACGTGTTGCGATTGCCGACTATGTACGACGCTCTCGTTCTGTACACTGTGAAGCTGAACAAATAGTCATTACTAGTGGCATCCAACAGGCACTCTATATCTGTAGTCAGATTCTATTTAAAGCACAAGATCAAGTCTGGGTCGAAGACCCTGCTTATCGAGGGACAACTGCCCTATTAGAAAACTCAATACAACCCTTACATATTGTTCGTGTGCCCGTAGATGAAGAAGGAATTCAAGTCGATACAGGTATAAACCTCGCGCCAAATGCCCGTGCAGCCTTTGTCACCCCATCTCACCAATATCCAATTGGGATGCCCATGAGTTTAGCCAGAAGAACCGCATTACTCGCTTGGGCCAAACAGAAAAGCGCTTGGATTATTGAGGATGATTATGACAGTGAACTGCGCTACAGTGGCCAGCCTTTTCCAGCCTTGCAAGGGTTAGCACCTGAACAAGTCATCTATTTAGGGACATTTAGCAAAGTACTGTTTCCATCACTGCGACTCGGCTATGCCGTACTGCCCAAAGCTTTGGTGTCCCCTTTTTGTGGATTACGTGTTCTGATCGACCGTCATCCTCCCTCTGCTGATCAGCATGTTCTGGCTGCCTTTATTCAAGAAGGTTATTTAGAACGTCACATTCGACGGATTCGCAATGTCTATGCTGAGAACCGTCGATATTTGATTGGCATGATTGAGCGTTATATTCCAAAACACTTAGGTTATTTACAAGCTGGAGATCAAGGTATGCATATGGTGCTATGGCTTGCAGATTACATGGATGATCGGGAAATCGCTCAAGCGGTACTAGATGCTGGTATTGCAATTAAAGCGGTTTCCCCGACCTTTTCGTTGGAACGTAAACGCTCTGGATTAGTGCTTGGTTTAGGAGATTTTGATCAGGATCAGATAAAAATAGCTATCCAAACTGTAGCAATTATTTTGAAATCTCATGCCAAACCGAACCAAATTGAAAGAAGTTAAATTAATATTTATTTCACGTGATATATCATTATATTGCGTATAATACACATGAAATGGCATTCGGAGATAAAGCTACATTGTCGATAAAATGAAGCACTGTCCCCTAAACAAAACTGCTCCATTCAGCGAATAGGTAAAAGATACAAACGAAATGAATTCAAAAAAAGCAACATTGATTGGTCTAGGTGCGATTTTATTATGGAGTTTAATTGTTGCCCTGATTAAAGAAGTAAGCCATGCTTTTGGCGCTGTTGGTCGAGCCGCTCTTATTTATTCATTGGCTTCTGTTTTTTTGCTGCTCTCCTTTGGTTGGACTCGGTTAAAAGAATTTCCTCTTCCCTATCTAGTTTGGGGCAGTTTGCTGTTTGTCTCTTATGAAATTTGCCTTGCCCTGTCCATTGGTTACTCAACCAGTAGTCGACAAGCCATTGAAGTTGGTATGGTGAACTACCTGTGGCCGACCTTTACCATTATCTTTGCGATTGTATTTAATAAACAAAAAGCCAATTTTCTCATCGTACCCGGCTTTTTTATCTCGCTAATAGGAATTTGTTGGGTATTAGGCGGTGATCAAGGATTAAGCCTTGAGGGCATGCTAAGCAATGTTCAAAATAACCCTCTAAGTTATGGCTTAGCATTACTCGGCACCGTACTTTGGGCGTCTTATTGCACCATCACCGCAAAAATGGCAAATGGTAAAAATGGGGTGACGCTCTTTTTCATTTTAGTTTCAATTGTGCTGTGGGTTAAATGGTTGTTGTTAGGTGAAGGCACTTTGAATTTTGAACTGCAACCCACCATTTATTTAGTCCTTGCAGCCTTTGCGATGGGTATGGGCTATGGTGCATGGAATATTGGTATATTGCATGGCAATGTCACCCTATTGGCTGCTGCGTCGTATTTTATTCCTGTATTTTCCGCTGTAGTTTCCGCTGTCATTTTAAGTACGCATTTAACTTTCAGTTTTTGGCAAGGTGCTTTGATGGTCTGTCTCGGCGCTTTATTGTGTTGGGTTTCAACCAAAACCAAAGCTTAAATGATTCAAAACAGAGTCTATTTCAGGAAAATTTTCAGCTCTAACGCTTATCCTTAAAACCCGTAACTTAATAAAAAAGCCAACGTATGCAATATCATCGTTGGCTTTAATTACTTTAAACCAGTTGGGTGGATATTAGCGTTCACGCAGTGCTTCTTTGGCTTTGTTAAACGGTTTAATTAAATAGTCCAGCACCGTCTTGTGCCCTGTTTTAATATCTACGACTGCCACCATACCTGGTGTAATGTTAAATTGTTTACCCTGCTTATTCATCAATTTATTGGAGCCTGCGTTTTACACTCATCTTAGTATTCCATAAATATTCCTCAGATTGGTCATATTACAATCTGTAGAAAACCAAAATAATTGAGTAAACAACGAATACACTCATTCATACTCAAGAATTGAGACGATGCCTCTTTATATTAGGGGTATTTTACCCCCCTATCGTTTGCAACTCATCAAAACTTCGATGATTTAAACAGCTGATAATTGAACACAGAAATCTTTAGAATTTATAGCAAATTGGACTTTATATAATATTGTTTCTATATGCTCATCTGTCGTATAGGCTCCAAAGCTAAAGCGCACCGTATGTGCAGCCAGTTCCTCATTCAGTCCTAAAGCATTTAATACATGAGACTGAGTTGCATGATGTGAATTACAGGCCGATCCACTCGAAACCGCAGCAACCTGTTTAACCGCCGAAAGAATAGAATTTGCCTGCTCACATAAAAAACTGACATTCAAATAATTGGCAACATGTTTGTTCGGATGACCATTAAGTTTCACAGGAGTTAAAGCCTGTAAACTCGTTAAAAATTGATTCCTTAATTTTTGAATACGTTGTTGTTCTTCAACTAAGTTTATTTTAGCCAGTCTACAGGCTTCCCCCATCCCAACAATTTGATGTGTCGCTAAAGTTCCTGAACGCAAACCCTGTTCATGCCCACCGCCATGAATTTGAGTCTTGATTTGTTTTTGAATGCCTTGACGCACATAGAGCGCACCAATGCCTTTGGGGCCATATATTTTGTGGGCGGATAGGCTGAGTAAATCAATATGCATCTCATGAACATCAATCTCTGTCTTTCCTACAGCTTGTGCCGCATCAACATGAAATAAAATTTGATGCTGATGCGCCAATAGTCCAATGGCTTGAATATCGGTTAATGTACCAATTTCGTTATTGACCATCATCAGCGAAATTAAAACCGTATTGGGTTGAATAGCATGTTCTACCTGTTCTGGGTGAATCACGCCTGTACCTAATTCAGGTTGTAAATAAGTCACCTGAAAACCGAGACTTTCTAGCTCTGCACAGGTATCTAAAACGGCCTTATGCTCTATTTTGCTGGTAATAATGTGTTTATTTTGATTTTTATAACAATCTAAAGTACCTTTGATCGCGAGGTTATTTGACTCTGTTGCACCAGAAGTCCAAATAATTTCTTGCGGATTGGCACGAATTAAATCAGCCACATGCTGCCTAGATGTGGCGATATGTTTTGCAGCATCCCAACCATAATGATGCGATTGTGAAGCAGGATTTCCAAAATCACCTTCTACAGACAAACATCGAATCATTGCTTGAGAGATTTCAGGGAGAATAGGTGTTGTTGCTGCATAATCCAAATAAATTAATCTGCTCATTTTAATCACTATTAAAAATAAATTTAGAATGATTATAAAGGATGAAATTTATTCTATTTATATGGATTTAATCATACCTTATCAACAATATTAAGCTTATAAAAAAATCGTCAGCTCTAGCATTCACTAACGATTTTAATATAGAAAATTACCTGATTTATATTTTAAAAAATAAGATTTAAAATTATAAAACCCGAGATAAGAAGTTTTGAGTACGCTCTTCTTTGGGATGCTCCAGAACCTGTTGAACGCTACCTTGTTCAACTATTCTCCCCTGATCCATAAACACCACATGGTCGGCAACTTCTCGTGCAAAAGCAATTTCATGCGTTACAATTACCATGGTTTTACCTAATTTCGCCAAGCTTTTGATTACATTCAAGACTTCTCCTACCAACTCAGGGTCCAAGGCGGACGTTGGCTCATCAAATAAGATCACTTTGGGGTCTAATGCTAAAGCTCTGGCAATCGCAACACGCTGCTGCTGACCACCAGAAAGTTGTTTGGGCCATGCTTCAACCTTATCTCTTAGCCCCACTAAACCCAATAATTGATTGGCTTTTAAAATGGCTTGATCTTTGCTGAGTTTTTTATGCGCTAGAGGTGCTTCAATAATATTTTTCAAAACATTTAAATGTGGAAACAAATTAAAATTCTGAAAAACATAACCCACCGATTTACGCTGTTTTAAAATATCTCGCTCTTTTAATTCATAAAGTTTATCGCCTTTTTTCCGATAGCCGATAAACTCATCATCAATTTGAATAAAACCTGCATCTACACGTTCTAAATGATTTATCGTTCGTAATAACGTTGATTTACCTGACCCTGAAGGACCAATAATTACCGTGACAGAGCCAGCTGGAATATCAAGGCTAATATCGTGTAATGCCGCATGTCCTGCATAGTTTTTAAATACATGGCTCACTTGAATATGACCATTTGCAGGAGATGTTGCTTGATTAATGATCATAACTAGCTCCTATACGCGGTTGAGTCGTGTGTGGCTGCGTTTTCTTGAAAAAAGCAAAACTATTAATGGCTGATTTCCGCTCGCCTTTTGCCAATATTTTTTCGATATACCATTGGACGATGGAAAAAACACTGGTGACGATGACATACCAAACGGCAGCAACCATCAACAATGGAATCACTTCTTGGTTACGGTTATAGATCATTTGTACGGTGTAAAAGAGCTCAGGCATTGCTAAAACATACACAATTGATGTGCCTTTAGATAAACCGACACATTCGTTGATAATCGCTGGAATGATACTGCGAATAGATTGCGGTAAAATAATACGTGTTGTACGACGCCACCATGACAAACCCAACGCTGCTGCTGCTTCAAATTGACCATGATCGACCGACAAAATCCCACCACGGATGACTTCCGCGGTATAAGCGCTTTGTACAATCACCAAACCGACTAAAGCCGTTGAAAATTGATCCAATGCATTGATGGTTTTAAACTGGGCAAAGACCGTGTCGGTAAACGGTACACCGACATTAATATATTCATATAAATAAGAAAAGTTATAGAGAATAATCAATACCAACAGCAGTGGTAATGATCTGAACATCCAGATATACACCCATGCCAATGAGCGAATTAACCATGAGGAAGACAGTCTCATCATGGCTACAATGGTGCCCAAAATTAAACTAAACACGATTGACCAAAAGGTCAGTTTCAGAGTCATCAACAAACCCTGAAGAATCGCAGGGTCAAAGAACCACTGTCTAAAAACAGGCCATCCCCAGTTTTTGTTGGAAAAAATCGACTCAGCAACCACTGCAATAATTAATACTGAAAATGCGACTCCAATGTAGCGCAGTGGATGACGTGCTGGAACGATTTTATAATGCTCTAGACTCATGCGACCTCCTTTTGCAGTAACGTCTTTCTAAAAGGAAGCCCACCATGTAAAGGTGCTCCAATATAACGATCAAAATTAAAATCTGGAGTGAGTTCAAACTGCGGTTCATAGCCTAGACTCAAATACAATTTCACGGCTGGAATTTGTTTAAACCCTGTGGTAAGAAAAATCTTGCTATACCCCGCAGCAAGCGCACTTCGTTCCAGCTCTTTGACTATTTTTGCAGCCAGCCCTTGTTTACGTAAGTTTTGATGTGACCAAATCCGTTTCAGCTCTGCGGTTTCTGCGTCATAGCGTTTATAGGCACCCATTGCAATCACTTCATCATCACGTTTCAGTACCACAAACAATCCATGTGGCGGTAAAAAATCTTCCGCCCCTTCATAGCGTTCCCGATGTGTGGCTTTTTTACGTTCATCAATGACTTGAGCATCTTGACGTGAAAAAAAATCACCATAAATTTCTTCATATTCAGCAAATAACTGATCCAGTAAAGGCTGTGCTTCAGGCACATCAACAGGCATTTGGATAAATTTTTCTTGCATAATGACCTCTTATTTATCCTGAATCAGTGGGTTAATCACTGATTGTGGAATTCCTTCATTTTGTAAATTCCAACGTGATAGGGCTTGGGTATATGTCCCATTCGTAATGACCCCGTTTATAGATGATTGAACAGTATTCACTAAGCCTGTACCCTTTTTCACAGCAACAGCAACCGACCACGTCCCATCTAATGCGCCCACAGCCTTAATATTGGCACCATTGGCTTGTTGCCATACACCCATTACATTGGGAATGAGGTAGGCATCGACACGGCCAGATTGCAATGCCAAAGCCGCAGCTGCACCATCTTCCAAATAAATGGGCTGTGCTGGGTTCAACCCTTTTTGTCGATTGTTTTCAATCCAATTCAACAGTAGCCGTTCTTGATTGGTGCCAGAACCAACCACAATTTTGAGTCCAGCAATATCATCAGGCATTCTAATTGCTTGGATTTTGCTGTCTTTGGTCACATAAAAAGCCAACATATCCTGACGATAGGTTGCAAAATCGTATTTCTGCTTACGTTGTTCTGTGACCGCAATATTACTGAATACAGCATCGAATTTTCCCGATGCCAAACCAAGTGGCCAGTTTTCCCACGAGGTTGGAATCACTCGGAGCTTGAGACCTAAACTGTCGGCAATTAACTGTGCAATATCAATTTCACTACCTATACGGGTCTGGTTATCTTCGGCCAGAACATGGAGGGGTGGAAAACTGTTGGTTCCCACAGCAACAGTAAAATAACCCTCATTTACAAACTTAAAACCTTGAGGCAATTGAGCAATTGCCTCTAGATTTTTAGTCGTATGAATAGCCACCGTGTTATTTCTTAAAGTCTGTTGCTCTTTTTCTGAAAAAGCAGTTTTCAAATGATTTTCTTGCACATGAGTTGCTGTCTCATTGTTATAGCAACCCATCACACTTAAAGTCACCAGTGTCAGACCAAAAGCCACCGCTGTCTGGGCGTTATACATTTTAGTCTCCCAGCCCTGGCGGGTTAATGACAGAATGTTGAATCGCTTCTGCCTGTGCTCCCCACCGTTTTAAGACTTTTTGATATTCTCCCGTTTGAATTACCCCGTTTAAAGCCGTCTGTACCGCATCAACCAAACCACTGCCTTTTTTGAGCGTGACACCCAATTCGGCAGATCGTGTTCCTCCCCCAAGTGCTGTCCCTGCCAAACGGATTTTTGCACCATTTGCCGCTTGCCATGCATAGGCAACATTAGGACCAAATAAAGCATCAACTCGCCCAGACTGGAGCGCCAAACTTGCAGATGCACCATCATCGTAATAAAGAGCCCGCCCCGGTGGCAGCCCTTTCTTTTTATTGTCCTCAATCCAGTCCAGCAGTACTTTTTCCTGATTGGTACCAGAACCAACAATCACTTTTAAACCAGAAATATCATCAGGACCTTTGATCGTTTTAACTTTACTTTTCTCTGCAACGTAAAAAGCCAATACGTCTTGGCGATAAGTCGCAAAATCAAATTTCTCTTTACGTTCTTTGGTCACGGTGACATTGGCAATGGCAGCATCATATTTGCCACTAATCACCCCGAGTGGCCAGTCCTCCCAAGACGTTCGAACTAATTTCAGCTTTAAACCCAAACTGTCTGCAATCAAACGGGCAATATCAATTTCAGTACCAATATAGGTTTGATTATCAGGCCCCAATACACTTAAAGGTGGCGCTCCTGAAATAGCAGCAACGGTAAAATAACCCGTATTTACAAACTTAAAATCTTTTGGAATTTTTTGACTGGCTTCCGCATTGTGAGCAACATGAATCGGTGTCATATTCTCTTTCAACTTTGCAAGCTCACGGCTATAAAAATCGGTTTTATCGGTCGCTTTTGCAGACTCGGCTGTTGATCTAGCCGTTTGTGTAGATGCCTGTTCTTTACCACATCCAACCAGAGAAATGCCTAGAAACAGTGCCAAAGCAATTGTCAAAGGTGTTTTATTCAACCGCATGAATCTGTTCCTTTTCTGATGATTCAAATTGATTTTCTGGTCGCTTTAAACCAAAACTAGAGCGTAAAGTAGTGCCTGGATATTCGGTACGATATAGCCCGCGCTGTTGTAGCAATGGCACAACTTTTTCGATGAAGGTATCTAAAGTTTTAGGGGTTGCACCCGCAATAATGAAGCCATCTGTCGCCTCTTCTTTTACCCAGAGTTCTAACTGATCTGCGACTTCTTCTACCGTTCCAGCAAAAGGTGGACGTGGTGTGGCAGATTGAAGTGCGACCTGACGTAGGGTTAAATTCTCTGCTTTGGCTTTGCGTTTAATTTCATCAGTACCACTTTTGAAGCTGTTTTCACCCAGTGTGCCTAGTTCTGGAAATGGTGCATCCAGTTCATACTGAGAAAAATCATGGTGTTCAAAGAAGCGCCCCAAATAATTCAGTGCGTCCTCTATCGTCACCAAAGCAGCAGTTTCAAGATATTGACGCTCTACGTCCTCAGCAGAATCTCCAATCAAGACTCCAATGCCTTGGAAAATCAGCAAATCATCTGCGTCACGACCATTCTTAATCACTTGTTGTTTCACATCTAAGTAAAATGCTTGTGCTTCTTCCAAAGAGGCTTGATGGGTAAAAATCGCATCGGCATGTTTCGCGGCTAATGCACGACCTGCACCTGATGCCCCTGCTTGGAATAGAATCGGGCGGTCTTGTGGCGAACGCTCTACATTGAGTGGCCCTGCCACTTCAAAATGTTTACCTTTATGATTCAAGGTATGTAATTTACTGCGTTCAAAGAATTGCCCTGTTCCTTTATTGCGAACGAAAGCACCCTCACCCCACGAGTCCCAAAGCCCTTTGGCCACTTGCAAATATTCATCTGCAATTTCATAACGTTGACTGTGCTCAGGATGCTGTTTGCGGGTATGATTTTTTGCAGTACCTTCAAGTGGTGTCGTTACGACATTCCATCCCGCACGTCCGCCACTTAAATGATCCAGACTGGCAAACTGACGCGCAATGGTAAACGGCTCGCTATACGAGGTCGACACCGTACCCACCAAACCAATATTTTGCGTCACACTGGCTAGGGCTGAAAGCAACGTAATCGGTTCAAAACGATTCAGAAAATGAGGAATTGATTTTTCATTGATATATAGACCATCAGCCACAAAGACAAAATCAAACTTTGCCTGTTCTGCCTGAAGCGCTACATTTTTGGCAAATTCAAAATTAATACTGGCATCGACCACCGCTTCAGGATGGCGCCATGCAGACATATTTCCGTTTGCACCGTGTAAGATAGTTCCAAGGCGAATTTGTTTGTTATTACTCATGTTAGACCTCTGCGTTTTTATGAATAGACTCAAGTGCTTGTGTTGCTAAGGCAGCAAAGTACTGAGCAGCTGGATAAATTAAGGATTCATTGGGTTGATATTGTGGGTGATGCAAACCGAAGTGACTGGCACTGCCGATACTGACAAATGCACCGGGGATCTGTTCTAAATAGGCGCCAAAATCTTCACCGATCAAATAAAGCGGCGCCTCTTGCACCTCATAACCTTGCGCATGTGCAACGCTTTGACTCAGTTCAGCCCATGTTGCAGTGTTGATTAATGCAGCGGGGCCATTGTCCCAATCCACAGCAATCTCAACTGAATGAGCAAGTGCAATACCTTGTGCAATTTGTTTAAGTTTTTGTTCAACGGCTAGGCGAACCTCTGGAGAATGGGTTCGTACCGTGCCCTCCAAGTGCGCTTCTTCTGGCAAGATGTTCCAACTGGTGCCTGCATGCACTTGGGTGATACTGATCACACAGGTATCCAAATTATTTATGCTGCGACTGGCAATGGTTTGCGCTGCACTAATCAACTGTGCTGCGACAACGATTGGATCTTTGGTTTCATGCGGACGCCCTGCATGACCGCCCTTGCCTTTAATCACAATTTTGAAGCGGTCAACGTTGGCATAAAATCCACCAGCACGTGTCGCAAAAGTGCCTAGAGGCAACTCAGGGACATTATGAAAACCGAAAATGGCGGATACATCTTCCAAGGCGCCACTATTGATTACCTCATAAGCACCACTATAGGTTTCTTCAGCGGGCTGAAAAATAACGCGTACCGTACCTTTTAGTTCAGACACTTGCGCTTTAAGTAAAATCGCAGCGCCTAAAATGGTTGAGCTATGTAAATCATGTCCGCAGGCATGCATGACCCCATCGTGAGTCGAACGAAAGTCTTGTTCGATTTCTTCATGAATGGGTAAAGCGTCGATGTCTGCTCGAATAGCGACAATTGGATGACCCGTGCCAATATCCGCAATCAGTCCCGTTTTTAAACCCCAAGTTGAGGTTTCAATGCCATATTCAGACAACCATTGTTTTAACTTATCGGTGGTTCGAAACTCTTGCCCAGATAATTCTGGATGACGATGTAATTCATGTCTCCAACGGAGCAACTGCTGTTCCAGTAATGATCTATTTGGCATCAATTTCCCCAACTCAGGCTGCAAGCACAGCATGCTGTGCCAGTAAAGTTAGAGATTTCAGACGTGTTGCATGATCCAACAGTGGCGATTCCACAATAAATTCATGGATACCAAATTGTTGATGCAAAGCATGTAATTGCTGATGAACATCATCGACCGTCCCTTTGATAATATTCAGTTGCTCTTTTTTAAGGCTTTTAATTGCAGATTGAGCTTGTCTCGAAAACTCTTGCCCGCTTTGTTCATTCGGTATCTTTACGCGTTGACCATTCTCAAGCTCCAACGTCCAAACAGATAGTCCTGCTGCCAGTTCTTCCGCTTGATCGCGGCTATCTGCCACAATAATTTGTGCAGCAACAATCGCCTTTTTCCCAGAGGAGTAGCTTGAGTAAGTTTGCAAAGCATCTTGAAGCAAGTTGGCATCGCCATTCAAATGCGCAGCAAATACGAAATTCCAGCCTAAATCTGCTGCAAGTCGAGCACTTTCAATGCTCGCACCCAATAAAAACTTTTCTGCAAGTTGCTGAGGTGCTGGTGTTGCAGCAACCTGATCAGGCTGATTTCGATCTAACTTTGCATGTAAATAATGATCTAATGCTTGTAACTGCGCCTTAAAGTCGCCCTTTTGTGTCTGATCTAAACCCAGCTGTAATGCTTGAGTTGAAACAGGAAAACCACCAGGTGCTTTGCCTACACCTAAGTCCACGCGGTTATGCGCAAGACTGGCCAAAACATTAAAATTTTCCGCAACTTTATAAGGACTGTAGTGCTGCAACATCACCCCACCCGAGCCAATTCGAATACTTTTAGTCTGTGCCAACAACCATGCAATCAAGATTTCAGGTGATGGACTAGATAACAAAGCCGTGGAATGGTGCTCAGCAACCCAATAACGATAGAAACCTAACGCTTCTGCTGTTTGAGCAATTTGCAATGCATTTTTAAATGACTGTTCCGCACTGATGCCTTCAGCTTTTGGGCATTTATCCAGTATGCTTAATTTATAACTCAGCCCCATTTTCTATTTTCCAGAAGATTTAAAGTTGGAACCTATTAAACAAATTTACGGTTTGAAAATTAAATATTAAATAAACTTAAAGTTATATAAAAAAGAGCAAAAACTAATTTTAAATAGAAAATAATCTATTATAAAAAATAATGAATTACTTATTTAAAAACACAAAAAAAACTTTTAATTAAAAATGATATTAAAATGACTATTTAATATTTAACAATAAAAAAACAGTCTATATATTGACTCACAGAATACACACATTCTTTCGTTTATTGATTCAAACAAAGCCATCCAAATCACATCAGTGGAAAACATAATGCTGCAATTCAAGTTAAAACAGCCTCTGCCTGAAAAGCCGGGTTTTAAAATATCCCCTCTCTATCAATCCATTTTTTTTGCATTAACTTGCGGAGTGACAGGTTCGCTCTATGCAGAAGATATTCAGCAAAAAGATGTGACACCTGTTGAAAAAGAAGATGTTCAACAACTCGAAAGTGTGGTGGTGGTAGGTAACCGTGGTGGTATTCGTACCATCACTGAAAGCCCTGCACCCGTGGACATCATTAGTGGTGAACAACTCGTTAAACAAGGTAACACCCTTGCTTTAAGAGATATTTTGGCAAAAGTGATTCCCTCTTTTAGTGTGGCTACCGTACCTAGCCAACCCGATGGTTATGGGGCTGTTGCACGTTCTGCGGGTTTACGTGGCTTGGGTGGTGGGCATACACTCGTGCTGGTCAACGGTAAACGTCGCCATGTCGGTGCTTTGGCCATTAACAAATACGGTTTTGGCGAGGGCTACCAAGCAGCGGACTTAGATCTGATTCCAATTGGTGCTATTGCACGAGTTGAAGTTTTACGTGATGGAGCAGCCGCTCAATATGGCTCCGATGCGATTGCAGGGGTAATCAATATTGTGCTCAAATCAGCAGATCATGGTGGCAATATTAGTGCCACCTATGGTGGTCGCGAGCATTATTCAGGCACTGACCGCAATGGAGAAACCTTCCAACTGAATGCCAACGTTGGTGCATCATTGGGTCAAGACGGATTTATTAATTTTGGTTTTGACCTAAAAAATCAGGATGCTACCACCCGTGCAGGGGCCGTTTCGGGCAACATTTATTCAAAAGTAAATGGTCAAGATGACCCGCGTGAAGCAACTGTAGATCGTAATTTAAATAAATTAGGTCTGCCATCAGTTGAACAGTTTAATGTTTCTGCAAATGCTGAGCTTCCTCTAAGCGATGCAGCCACGTTATATAGTTACACCACCGCGGGCTGGCGTGATGCCTCGACTGGTGCATCTTACCGTCGTCCAAATTCCAGATCAGGCATTGTTGAAATCTTTCCAAATGGTACAACCCCCGATGTCATTTTAAGTGAAACGGATGTGCAAACCGTTTGGGGACTAAAAGGAGATAACGTGCTCGGTTGGGCATGGGATGTGAGTAGTTCTTATGGTAAAAATACACAAGACCACTCCACTGAAAATAACTTAAATCCATCTCTTGGGCCGTCTAGCCCAACATCATTTGGCTTACAAAAATACGATGCCTATCAATGGGTCAGCAATCTTGATTTTAAAAAGACCTTTGATATTGGAATTGGTGCAACGCCACTAAATGTTGCTTGGGGACTAGACTATCGTAAAGAAGGTTGGTCTTCTAAAGCCACCGACCCTTTAGCCTATAAAAATGGCGGTTATATTATTCCTACAGGTGATAATGCGGGTTTAACTGCGACTGTGGGAACTTTTGGTGCTCGTGTACTGTTACCTGAAGATGAAGCCGATATTAGCCGTAGTAACACCGCCGCCTATTTAGACTTAGGTTTAGATGTGACTGACAACTGGTTTGTGGGTTTAGCGGGTCGTTTTGAGCATTATGATGACAGTTCAGGCGATACATTTAATGGTAAAATTAACAGCCGTTATGAGTTCAATCCTCAACTGGCGATACGTGGGACAGCCAGTACAGGCTTCATTGCACCCTCGTTATACCAACAAGGTTTTGCCAGTACGGGTATTGTCAGTACAGTAAATAACGGTGTTCGCTCCGATGTCTACAGTAAGTCGGTACGTACCGACTCTGCGCTGGGTCAAGCTCTCGGTGCAGAAGCACTCGATCCAACCAAATCGACCAACTTTTCACTAGGCCTAACCTATAGCCCATTTAAAAACTTTAATCTTGCAGTCGATGCTTATCGTATAGAGCTGAAAGATCGTATTGCGTCTACGGCAGGTCTTACAGGAACGGGCATCAATAACATCTTGGCAGCAAACGGTTTTTCCAACGTCAACTATGTCACCTATTATGCCAACTTATTTGATACAGAAACCAATGGTGTCGATGTTGTTGCAGACTACACCCAACAACTAGAGAAATATGGTCGTATCCGCTGGAGCTTAGGTTTCAACTGGAATGAAACAGATATTACAGCCATCGCGGATAATCCAAGTCAATTGGACGGTATCAATATTGATCGTATCACCCGTCGTACCAAGGGCATGATTACCGATGCAGATCCGAAAACCAAATTCACGTTGGCTGCAAATTGGCAATACGCAAAACTGGATTTAAATACTCGCCTATCACGCTATGGTAGTTACATTGCACGCAGTGAAACAGCAGCTACAGATCAAACTTTTGGTGCCAAATGGATTGTGGATCTAGATGCCACATATAACTTTACGGACAGTCTATCCTTTACTTTAGGTGCAGACAATTTGTTCAACACTTACCCTGAAAAATCGAACATTGTTGATGGCTTAGGTGAGAATTACTATGCACAGCTTTCACCTTTTGGACTCTATGGTGGTTATTACTACGGACGTGTTAATTACCGCTTCTAAAATCATTTAAATCTAAATACTTTGGTGAAATTACAATATCGCTCATGTCTTTTGACTGTTCAGAATGACGATTGCTTAAATGCTAGATTCCACCAAAGTAACGCACTTTTACATTCTAAAATTTCTGAGAAAAATATATGAGCATCACTATTTGGGGTAGACCTAACTCTTTAAATGTCCACAAAGTACTGTGGCTAACAGCCGAACTTGGACTTGAGTTTGAACACATTCCTGCAGGTCAGCAGTATGGCCTGACGGATACAGCTGAATTTTTAACGCTCAATCCCAATGGCCTGATTCCTGTCATTCAAGACGGTGACACAGTTCTGTGGGAGTCCAACACTATTTTACGTTATCTAACTGAAGTATATGGAAAAAATTTATTATGGATTGAAGATCCACGCTTACGCTTTAGCGCAGAGAAATGGATTGACTGGTACACCACCACCGTCCTGCCTGTGTTTGGGATTGTATTTTTTAATTTGGTTCGTCAAGCACCAGACAAAAGAGATTTAGCCGCGGTTAAGGTCGCAGCAGAAAAACTAGAAAAAATACTGGATGTTGCCAATACTGAGCTGGCTGAACAGCCCTATTTGTCTGGCTCTCATTTTGGTGTTGCCGATATTCCTTTGGCCTTAGCACTTAATCACTGGTTCAATTTAGATGTTGAACGTCAGCATGATCATACACACTTAAAAGCATGGATTGAACGTATTAGAGCACGTGAGCACTTTTTAAAAGTGGCTAATATTCTTTAGTTAAGCATTATTGCTCTATTTTTAAAAATTTTAGCTTTAAATAGAATAAGGCTGTTCTATATGGACAGTCTTATTTCATTTAAATAGATTTATTTAGTAAATATATTTAAATGAAATCCAAAAATAGACATTACGTAATTTCAACTTTATAAGTAGATATCATCAATACAAAATAGATTATATTTAATTGTTATAAGAAATAAAAAAATCTATCTTTTATCATTTTTTATAAAAATACTAATCTAAAAAAATTCTTTCTATATTTTTCAAAAATCAATCATTATGCTTTCAATGTTTTATTTAACCAAATTAATTCACTCACCTGTGAATTAATAAAAAACTTAAAATTGAAAGAATATTTTATTATTCAAATTAAACCAATTTAATTGGTGAAATAAAAAATATTCTGCAATGAAAATTAAATCTTATTGAATGGTGCCTTACTGATATGAGTGAAGTCAGTCGAAGTCCTTATAAAAAGGCAATTTTGTTTGAACAACTTCAAAATGTTCAGTCCAATGTATTTCCAGCTGCAGATCCATTTGTTGCCCATTTGGCAAGTCCGATCGCAGCAGAAAAACCCGTTCAAACCCATAAGATCTTTTGGGCAATTGGTGCTGTTCTAGCATTGCATTACAGCATTTTTTATCTTGCAGAGCATCTTCCAACACCGCCGTTAGTGGTGAAAAAGCCTGAACCAATCGCGGTTGTAATTGAAAAACCCAAGGAAGAGCCACCTAAGGTGATTGAACCCAAACTTAAACAGGAAATACAAAAACCGATTATTCCTCCTGTTTCAGCAAAGCCTCAACCTGTACAAAACCCTGTGGTTGAAAAATCCATTCAGAAGCCTGTCGAGCAGAAGCCAATTGAGCAACCTAGACCAGTCGCTAAATCAACGCCTCAAGCTGTACCACAGGCTGAACCTACAGAAAATGTCGCACCGACCCAAAAAGTCGCTGAAGCTGTGAGTAAGCCTGCTCAAGAAAACTTGCCCGTCACGGCAGCCAAAGGTTATGCCGGTTATTTGAGTAATCCTGCCCCTGAATACCCAGAAGTGGCATTAGACCGAGGTTGGGAAGGCGTTGTGATGTTACGTGTGAAAGTCTCACCCACAGGCAGTCCTTTAGAAATCAACCTGAAAAATAGCAGCGGTAAAAAAGCATTGGATGATGCTGCTGTCAAAACTGTGAAGCGTTGGAAATTCTCGCCTGCAATGCGTGGCAATACCCCGATAGAAGGCTGGGTCGATGTTCCGATTCACTTCAAATTACCCAATTAAACTGTAAAATTTTATCTTAGGAAAATTCGATATGTCTGATATTAATACGATTATTCATGATGCAACCATTTGGCTATTGATCGGTTTTTCGATCGTAACGTGGGTGTTGATTGTGGTGAAAGCCATACAAACCTCAAAAGCCACCAAAGAAAGTAAACGCTTTGTCGACAGTTTTTGGTCAGCCCAAAACTTGGCAGAGGCGATTAACCAATCTGAAAATGCACAGGGACCTACAGCACGTATTGCTCAAACTGGTTTTAAAACTTTGACTGATGCCAATGAAAAAACTCATCAAGACTTACAACAAACGTGGAGCCGTCAGGATTTATTAGAACGACACTTACGCAAGCAAATTCTTGCTGAACGTCGCCAACTGGAGAAAGGCTCGGCTGTTCTTGCATCCATTGGTAATAATGCCCCATTTATTGGTTTATTTGGCACCGTGTTTGGGATTATCCACGCCTTACAAGCGATTGCTCAATCAGGCAGTGCCAGCATGGATGTAGTCGCAGGTCCAATTGGTCAGGCATTAGTTGCAACAGGTATTGGTATTGCTGTGGCTGTACCTGCTGTACTTGCCTATAACTATTTTGTTCGTAAAGTAAAAGGCATTGGTGCAGATTTAGATGACTTTGCAACAGACTTTGTCAGCCTCACTCAAAAAGTAGGTTTCCAACTTCCAACCAAAACTCAAAGTACCCATGTTGCGGCAAAACCAGTGACGGCACATCAACTGTCATCTCAAGAAAAGGAGGCTTTGGCTTAATATGGCTATTTCAACCTCTCAAGATGACGATGTCGTCAGTGACATTAACATTACCCCACTGGTCGACGTAATGTTGGTGTTATTGATCGTGTTTATCGTCACGGCGCCTTTATTAACCAATAGTGTGAAGGTCAACTTACCCAAAGCTGCACCAACACAATCTACAGATCAAAACAAAGCGCTGGTGATTAGCGTAAAACCTGATGGTGCAATCTTTTTGGATAAAGACCCAGTCAAACTCGAAAATTTTGAGCAAGAAATCACACAGCGTAAAAATACCAATGCGAAGTTAGCATTAAACTTAAATGCCGATGAAACTGTCCCTTATGGTACGGTGGCTAAACTCTTAGCCAGCATAGAGCGTGTTGGTGTGGAAAAATTATCGGTGATTACTGAACCAAAATAGTGGATTACTCACTGAAACCCAAGACATCTTCAATATTTCGATCTGTATTGATCCCAATGTTGTAGGTGTCTTTTTTATTGAACCTAAAAATTCGGGGTTACAACACTACTCTATCCTTCGCCATTTGCCATGGTAACAACATAAACAGATCACGAAAATCTTAAATAAAAAAAGCACCCTTTGAATTAGACACAATGATCCAACTTCTGGGGTGCATTTCGTACTGGTACGGTTTATTCAGTTTAAGCCAATACGATGTTAAGAGACTTAGCGACTCACTCGCTGAATAGCCTCATCATAGGTCGCACTTGGCTTGTATTGATTTGCCAATTGGTAATGTTGTTTAGCTTGAGCATAGTCCTGATTATTTTCATAAATTTTACCAATATTGTAATGTGAATACGCTTTGGTATTGTCATTGGACGCTAAAGCAATCGCCTTTTGATTTGCCCATAATGCCTCAGATGAACGATTCAACTTTTGATAAGCAACAGCAAGATTGCTATAGGTCTGCCCGACATTCGGATTGTAGTCAATGGATTGTTGATAAATCAGTGCAGCTTGTTCAAATTGATTGTTTTTATACGCCTTATCTGCTCTCAAATTCAGTGCCTTAGCCCTTGCCTGTGCATTGGCTGAAACAGGAACATAATGCACCTGCATCGCTTGGCTTTGATAACTCGATACAGTTGAACCCACTTGGCTTGCCCCAATGGTTGTCCCCGAAATACGGTTAATATCTTGGATTTCACCCTCTGGACTAATGCGGAACAGAGTCCATAAGTTCCCTGTCAAACCCGTTGGAATATAGTAAGAGCGGATCAAAGACTCGCCTACATAAACCATAACTTTAGCTTGGCTATTCGACAAGTTCGCAGTATTGGGTTTCGCGCGGTCTGAATAATCATGCACTGAATAAACATAATATTGCCCATCTAAACGTTTATCAATCGTCACCGTTTCAGGGCCATAAGCGTCTGTGTCGTCAACATCTAAATTGACATCTTGCCCTTGTTTATTGTCCCAATACACATGTTGATTTGTATAACTTAAATGTGAGTCCAGATCTGAAGGACTCTGCCCCCAGTTTAAAACGATTCGCATACTGTTTAAGTCTTTCAATACAGGGCTTAAAGCATAGGTCATACCATCACAAGGACATTTTGCCACCAGTGTAGAATAGCCTGATTTTTTGATAATCAATAAATTGTCTGCGCCATTTGCACTGCTGCTGTTCACCGTTGCCCGACCGTCTGCGTTGGTTGAGGTTGATGCAGACTGTTCACCATTTTTTTGTAATATGACTTGTGCATCGGCAATATTTTGATCTTTTACCGTTGCACTTAAAACATGAATATTGGTTGTATCTGCATAGCTCAAAACAGGTATGCTTAAACCCAAGATAAAAGAATAGAGTAGATGTTTTTTCATTGCGTATCTCTTATTAAGATGCTTATCTCTTTTCAAAGTCTTTTTAAGCCTAGGACTTAAACGTTAAATTATACAAATTATGCGATACATTGGATGTATAGACGATGGCTTAAATCTTGATCTTCCGCTTAGGCTATTTTAAAAAATACTCTGCCCATTTTTATTGTTCAGCAACACTCTAGGTCAACACGAGTATTTATCATGCTCTCGCCATCTTTAAATAATCGTATATTAACAAATTAACTCTGTGTCTCTTCATTTTTCAAAACAGGTTCTAGGCTTAGTTTCTTTGCAATAAACTGGATAAAAACCTCGATTTTCGGTGCTAAGTAGCGTGTAGGCGGATAAAGCAACCAAGCATCCCCACTATAATAGGTCTTGAAATGCCAATCTGGTAATACTTGGATCAGTGCTTGGCTATTCAAAGCATGTCTCGCCATAAAATACGGCAAACTTGCAACGCCCATATGTTTTAAAGCTGCATCTAGACGGATACCCGTATGATTTGCTGAATAACGTCCTTTTACAGTTACACTGGTGGTTTTATTGCCTTTTTGAAATTTCCACTTTGAATCGCTGACTTGTTCACCTAAAAAAATACATTGATGTTGATTTAAATCACTCGGTTGCTGAGGCGTTCCATTCTTTTTTAAATACTCGGCTGTCGCCACTAAGACATGATCAATACGAATCAACTGTCGGCCCTTTAAGCCCAACGGCGGCTCATTAGTAATACGTATAGCTAGGTCAATTTCATCGTCAATAAAATCTATCAACCGATCTTCCAGTAACAGTTGAATATCTATTTGCGGATACAGTTCAAGAAACTCGGGGATATAGGGGTGAATCAGATAATGCCCTACGGCTTTTGGGACACTAATCCGAACGGTGCCACTCGGTTCAGTATTGAATTTGCCTGAATGCTCAATCACTGCTTGGGCGGCTCTGACCATCTCTAGACAATGATCATAAGTTTGTTTCCCACTCTCACTTAAACGCAGTTTTCGTGTTGTTCTTTCAAGTAGCCGTGTTCCTAAAGCCCGTTCCAATCGGCTAATGGCTTTACTCACTGCGGACGGTGTATTTCCAAGCTGTCGAGCCGTTTCTGAAAAACTGCCTGTCTCCACAACTTTGACAAAAATAGCCATTTCTTGGAGTAAAGCTATACTTTGATTTGTGCTCATGAGGAAAAAGTAATTTAATTTTTTACTAGATTATCATCAATAATGAAGCCTCATATAATCTTTTCTGTGAAATTTTGACAGAGATAATCATGACTCAAGCTTTATATCTATCCGACATCACTCAAGCTGAGGTAGAGGTTCTAAAGTGTGAACCCACTGAAGATGGTCGATTTGCCATTCAGCTCTCCAACACACCATTTCACCCGCAAGGTGGTGGCCAACCCAGTGATGTAGGTAAAATCAATGATGCAGATGTACTTCATGTTGTCATGCAAAATGATCAAATTATTCATTATTCTAATCACGCCACTACATTAGGTCTGGCGCAAGCACGAGTTGACCTCAACCGACGACGTTATCACAGTCGCCTACACTCCGCAGGACACTTAATCGGGCATGTAATGCAAGCCTTTGGTTGGGAACCGACCAAAGCACAGCACTGGCCAGAGGAATGCAAAGTCCAATTTGTCAAACAAGACCATTCTGAAGACAACGATTTAGAAACTTTAGAGCTTCTATGTAATCAATATATTTCAAGCCAACTCGTCCGACTGACTCAACAAAACGCTGATGGCTACCGTGAAGTCAGTTTTGGCGATTTACCTGCATTTCCATGTGGCGGAACCCATGTCCAAAATTTATCTGAAATTGGGACGCTCGAAATTACAGGCTATAAACTTAAAAAAGATAAATTAACCGTGAGCTATCGCGTTTCGGATGAGCATCAATAATATGTGGATGCAATATAGTTCAGAATTTTTAGCTTTGGCTTTGGTGCATTTTCTTGCGGTCCTTTTACCCGGCCCCGACTTCGCGATTACGGTTAGAAATAGCGTGCGCTATGGCTATGCGATGGGTTGCATCACGGCTATTGGAATTGGTCTAGGAATTTCCGTTCATGTTTTATATACCCTTATAGGCTTGGGCATTGTTATTCAACAAAGTCCGTGGTTCATGCTTATTTTGAGAATAGCAGGTGCACTGTATTTAATTTATTTAGGTTGGAGCTTATTACGTGCCCTCTCTATCAATATTGATCCTTCATTTGAACAGGCATCCAATACTCCATTAAGTCGAAGCAAAGCCTTTATGACGGGCTTTATGACCAATGCACTTAACCCCAAAGCAACTATTTTTTTTCTGGCTATATTTACTACACTGGTCAGCCCCACAACCCCGATGAAAGTGCAATTTGCTTATGGGGTATGGATGTGTAGCGTCAATGCACTTTGGTTCATGCTTGTTGCTGTTTTGTTTTCTCGCCCCATCATTCGACAGCAGTTTTTAAAAATGGGCAAAAAGTTTGAGCGAGTGATGGGACTCATATTAATCGCTCTGGCACTAAAGCTTTTATTTACCCATTTATGATTTTTTATAACTTCAACAGCTATCTAATTATTCAGATTGCTTAACTACCGACATCCTGAATAATTAGATAAAAGATAAGCAGTAAAGTTTTAATCATTAAATACGAAGTCATCTCGCTAGAATTTGGCTTCACTTTAATTTCTTATATTTTGAAAATGCCTTTTAAAATAAAAATCATTAAAATAAATCTGTACTAAAAATGATCAAATCAGCCATACTGTATTTTTATATCACGTGGTAAAAAATATACATAAAAAAAGGGGCTGACATGAAATTTAAAACATATTTATTTATTTCACTCGGTATTTTTCTAAGCCAAAGTACAATGGCAGAAAGCTTTACAGAGACCTTTCACGGCGTACCAAAACTAAATCTGAACCTATATGCCTTTGGTGCAGATGTCGATGGAAAAATAGGCCAAGGAAACTTGAGTTATAAGGTCGATCAACCTTTCAAGGAAACCATCAAGGAGCTAGATCATTCTTTTATGGCGCACGTTGACCTGAGTAAAGGTCGCTGGGGACTTTTTCTCGACCACCAAACGGTTGAAACCTCTCAAGAAAAAAGTGCGATGTCTGTGCCTGTTGCTCTCAGCACCAAGTTGAATCAAGCCAGCTATGGGCTTTACTATCAAGCTTATATCTCTCCCGAAACCACTACTCAGAATTATCCAAAACTCGTAATAGAACCCACCATTGGGATAAATCACACCAAAGCCGAAGCAAACTTGAGTGCTTTAAACCAAACATTAAATATGGATACCTCATGGAACGAATTTTTCTGGGGTTCTCGTTTTAAATACAACTTTGACTCAGCTTGGAACTTGGCATCAGAAATAACTTTTGGCGTTGAAAATACAATTTCTGCACATGCTTATTTGGGGTATCGCATTCCAATCATGAATCGAAACCTAAACATCCGAGCGGGTTATCGTTATTTTGACCAAGATTATAAAGCGAATAATTTTCATTGGGACATTCGACAACAAGGGCCAGTGATTGGCATTAATTTACCTATTTTCTAAGAGAGCATGATAATGAACAATGTATTAAAAAGAGTATTATTTGCCGCTGGAATATTTGTAGTAGCCGAAGCTGCTATGGCATGTACCCGTGTGGTTTATCTGGGCAATAATGATGTCATAACTGCGCGCTCGATGGACTGGAAAAGCGATGTTGGGACAAATTTGTGGATCTTACCCAATAATGTCAAACGTAATGGTATGGCAGGTCCAAAATCTATTCGATGGACATCAAAATATGGCAGTGTGGTTGCAACAGGTTATGACATTTCCACCACTGATGGCGTCAATGAAAAAGGGCTCATGGCCAACTTGCTATGGCTAGTCGAGTCTGAATATCCAAATGTACAAACCGCTAAAAAGCCACCCTTAAGTATTTCACTTTGGGCACAATATGTTTTAGATAATTATGCCACAGTGAATGAAGCCATTCAGGCACTCGAAAAAGAGCCTTTCATCGTTGTGACTGACCAAGTTCCGGGTGAGAAACGTTTAGCTACCCTACATTTATCTATTTCCGATGCCACGGGTGATAGTGCCATTATTGAGTATATTAACGGTAAACAAGTGATTCATCATGGTCGACAGTATCAAGTGATGACTAACTCTCCAACCTTTGATCAACAGCTCGCTTTAAATAGCTATTGGAAGCAGATTGGTGGCACAACCATGCTTCCAGGCACTAACCGCGCATCCGATCGTTTTGCCCGTGCTTCTTTTTATATCAATGCGATTCCAAAAAATGCGACCCCAGACCATTCGCTTGCCAGTGTATTTAGTGTCATCCGCAATACCTCAGTCCCTTTTGGCCTAAACACTGAAGAAGAGCCGAATATTTCCTCAACCCGTTGGCGTACGGTGGTCGATCATAAACGTGGTTTATATTTCTTTGAATCTGCCGTTTCACCAAATGTATTTTGGGTCGATTTAAAAGAGATTAACTTTAAAGATGGTCAAACCAAAAAGTTAGAACTTGGCCCAGACCAAGCGATGACCTATGCAGGCAAAGCCAATGCTTCTTTTAAAGTCACCAAACCGTTTGAGTTTTTAGGAACCAAGCCTTAAGTTTTTAGTTAGATCATAGGCTTAAAGATATAAACACTTCTCATAATAGCCCTGCTCAAAGGGCTATTATTCCCCCAAAACAAAGTTTCTTATACTTATCTTTCACGACCAGATTTGACGTAGCCTTATTTATTAGCTGTTTTAAAATTTGAATTTTGACTCACATCAGCATATTCTAAACAGACCGATTTCACTTCCAAACACGCCTTGTTGCGTAGGAGTATTTATCATGTCAAAGAAGTTACCCATCTACTTCTCGGACGACGCATGGTCGTCTTTACAAGATCTCATGGGCCCCGAAGGTAAACCCAGCCCCACCATCAATAGTATGCTTGAGCAAATTGCGCAGCAAGCCGAATTTGTGGATCAACTTGGGCTGACACCTATTTTGCCTCAGTCCAAAGTCTCCCTTCCTGTCTCTTTAGAACGCATTCCCGCAGGTCCAGCCTTCAGTACAAAAGATGAGCAAGGCAAAGCCATTGATCTGAATGATTTTCTCATTCAAAACCCAATTGCGACGTTCATGGCTTATGTAGACAGTGAGTCAATGTTAGGTGTAGGTCTTGAAGTAAATGATCCAATTATTATTGATCGGAGTATTGAAGCCAAACACTACGACATCGTGGTAGCTTTAATTGATAATAAAGATTCCACCATTAAAAGGTTGATGATTACAAACAAAATGTCAAAGTCGGACATCAAAGACATTTTTGGGGATGAAAATTACCCTTTGCCTCAAATGTGGCTGAAAGCTGAAAACCCCGATTATGAACATATTATTCCGACAGAGAATCAAACCTTTGTCATTTGGGGAGTAGTGACGTTTAACTTAAAACGTCTGTACCACCGTTAAAAAAATAAGAAGAAGCAACATGAAAAATGAAACTGAAATATTCGCGCTCGTTGACGTGAATAATTGCTATGTCTCGTGTGAACGTGTATTTAACCCAAAACTGAATGACCAGCCTGTCATTGTGTTAAGTAATAACGATGGTTGTGTCGTTGCTCGGAGTCAAGAAGCCAAGGATCTCGGCATTCGTATGGCGGTCCCTTTTTTTCAAATTCAAGAACTCGTCCAGCAGCATAATATTCAGGTATTTTCGAGCAACTACGCTTTATACGGTGCAATGTCTAGCCGCTTCATGCAGTTACTCGGGCAATATGTCGCAGCCGATGAACAGGAAATCTATTCCATTGATGAATGCTTTTTAAAGCTGACAGCCTATGAGCATTTATTCGATATCACTGATTATGCCAAAGATATGAAAGATAAAGCATGGCAATGGCTTGGACTTCCCTGCTGTATTGGCATTGGTCGTTCCAAAACAGAAGCCAAAATAGCCAATCATCTAGCCAAAAAAAATAAGGCTCTAAATGGCGTGTGCAATTTAGCACACATGGACCCGTGTACGGCTGAATACATGCTTGCACATGTGGAGGTCGGTGAGGTCTGGGGCGTTGGTCGGCAGAACTGTAAAAAACTAAATGCCATGGGCATTCATACCGTTTTAGACCTGATTGAGTCTAATCCCAGTGAAATCAAAAAGCATTTTAGTATTGTCATGGAAAAGACTGTCCGTGAGCTTCAGGGAACATCTTGCATTAATATTGAGAGCGATAAGATTGCTCATAAACAGATTATTAGTAGTCGTTCCTATGGACAGGCTGTTTATGATATTGATGACATTAAAGCCTCTGTACGCCTATATGTTGCCAGTGCAGTGAAACGTCTACGTCATGATCGCTCTATTTGTAAAATGATCGGGGTGTATATTCAAACTGGCCGTTTTAATCAACAGGAACGTTACTCGCCCTATACCATTATACACATGCATGAACATACCGATGATTTGCTCAAAATCACACAGGCAGCGATGAAGGGCATTGATCAAATTTACAAGGCGGGGTTCAAATACAAAAAGGCTGGCATTGTCTTGTTGGAAATTATGGATAAGACTCAATTTGTACATGACCTTTTTACTGACTATAGCCATCAAAATGACCGTGAAGTGCTGTCCAATACGATAGATGCTATTACAGAGCGTTTTGGCAACCATCTAATCTCATTAGGGCTATGCCATGAGAAAAAAGAACCCTGGCAAATGAATCAATGCAATCGCTCCCCTGCCTATTTGACCAACTGGTCTGAGCTGTTTAGAGTTGGTTAAAATCACTCACTTAAAGAGCAAAGACTAACGAGCATTTTCAGCTCAACCCTAAACCGAGAAGGATTTGTGAATGAACATCATAATTCGAGACGAACAGCCAGAAGACATTGAAAATATTAAAAAATTGACTCAGACTGCTTTCTTAAATGCAGAACATACCAGTCATACCGAACAATTCATTGTAAACAGCTTAAGAAAACATGGCCAACTCACAATTTCTTTGGTTGCTGTTGAAAATGGGGAAATCGTTGGTCATGTCGCTATTTCACCTGTATCTATCTCGACAGGTGCAACAGGTTGGTATGGTTTAGGCCCAATTTCTGTCTGCCCGACTAAACAAGGTTTAGGCATTGGGTCAAAGCTCATACAGACAGCACTTGAAAAATTAAAACAACTGGGTGCAAATGGCTGTGTGCTCTTGGGTGACCCAAATTATTATCATCACTTTGGTTTCCGTACCTCTCTAGAACTGACCCTTCCTGATGTTCCTAGCGAATACTTTCAAGCCCTGAGTTTCAATGGGGAAATACCTCAAGGTGTTGTCCGTTACCATGAAGCCTTTAATGCAACTATGTAAGGCAAATGTAAACGAAACTTTAAAACTTAAAATATAACAAATAGTATATATGTACACATGATTTATATAGAAAAAGGTAGACTTCATGAAAAATATATTAGCTGCAACACTCGTCACTTTGGCCCTAGTAGGCTGTACCTCTACACCAACCGAAAAAGTCACGCAAGAATCAATCGCTACGGGTACATCAACACAAGTGATTCACTTTGTTGGTCCCATGGATTTAACCATTGAACTAAAATCATCCGATAACTTCGAAACAGCAATGATGACTGATAATTCTGATCGAACTTATATGCTTAAACATGTACCTGCTGCAAGTGGCATCCTGATGACAGATGGTAAAGGCGTATCTATTCACTTCAAAGGTGCTGAAGGTATTGTCGAGTTTGTCAAAGACAAACCGATCCAAATTACTGAATTCAAAAAATAAAAAAACAGTCTTCAACACTAAGATTGACCGCATAGACTTATGCACCGAAGCCCACTTTTAACGTGGGCTGTTTAAAAACAGTACAGTAGTACTTCATATAAATCTTTCACTTACTAAGTGTTATTTCAATTGAATATCAGACGGGAAATCTGGGAAAAAAACTTTAAAATCTTCTGCACTAACAGTCTCTAAATAAGTGAATGTTCGCCACTTGTTACTTTTTAGACTTCTCACGAAGATCCAATCATTCGTACTGAACTCAATATCTCCAGAAATTCGCGTTTGAATTTCTACAGGAATCACACAAATCTCTCCCACCGAAATCAGCCTATTCGCCTTTATAGGCTGTAGTTTAAATCCAGTTACAGAGTAGTTTCCCTCCCTAACGAAATCCAACACATCGGCCAACCGCGATTCATATACCTCCCGTTCAATCCATTTACCATTCACATAATATTGGTCGTTATGCAGCCTATTAAAACGAGAAGAATAATTATATTTCTGATTGTATTTAATGAGTTGCTGAACATCACCATGCTTGAGAAGATCCAGTTCCTCTTGCATAAATTGTTTGAACAGCACTAAGTGGTTTGGGCACTCTAAATCTTGTGCAAATGATGTTGTCGAGATAAGTGCAAAAATGAGAGCACAGATTTTTTTCATTTATAAAAACCTTATAATATTACAAAATTTGGAAGTGCATTTTTCAAAAGATTGTGGGGTTTTAACCCATGAAGAAAAATTTTACAATATTATTTATTAATCAATGCATTAAGTTTGAAATACAGTAAAAAAAATATCAAATAATAGGCTTAATAATTCCCCTTAAAACAATGATTAACCTAAAAAATGGAGTATCTCAACTGATCTTCAATCCCCTCAATATTTCAGGCACAAGCATATAATTTTATTAAGTTCAGTGATCTATCAATAATGATACCCAAGAGGGTCAGACCTATCCCAGTACTGATTCAGTTGAAGATTCAATTCTTCTTCACAGATACCCTCAAGAACATAAAAGAGTTTTAACACCCCTTCTCTTTCAAGAATCATGAGTTTGTATTTATCAAATTCTGCAAGCCCAGGTCGAGCAATGACTCTTTGAAATCCAGCACTGTAGATCACAGGAGCCGTGGGTTTTTCGTATTCACATGCCCATTCTAATTCTGTTGAATTAAAACCCACTGCAATACTTTCCCTTACTTTTCCAGCAGCAACTCCACCAATAACCCCAATTTTCACGGATATCACTTTTTATACGTTGTACTAAACCATCTATAACAGACCCATTTACATATACAAGCTTTTTATCTTAAGTAATTTCTCAACTAAGTTCTATTGCCTACTCATTTGATCTTATCAATCAAATACTTCTAGGCTATTAGCTCAACACTTTTATAGATAATTCCTCTTATCAAATGGAGCGAAGGAAGCACCTAATGTGCTTCTTTAGCTCATAACCGTTTAAATCAATACTTAAAATTAAACCCGACAAAAGCCGTTCGGCCCATTAAAATGTAATCAATAGAACGTGCAACATCATCACGCTTGGTATTGGTTAAGTTTTTAATCCCCGCTTGCATAGTAAAACTTGGGTTAAATTGATACTGCCCACTTAGGCCTAAAACATGGTAATCATCTGATTTTTTACTCTTAGAAATGGCAGGTACATAGAGCATTTGGCTACCAATATATTGATAGTTCAGGTTCAATCCCAACGCATCATTCACACGCCAATCCAAAGCCATATTGCCTGTATGACGCGGGCTATAGTCGAGTTCTTTGTCTGTATCTTTATTTTTAGCATCTGAATAGGTGTAATTAAACTTCACACCTAAAGCATCATTCACATCATACTGGCTCTCAAATTCTACACCTTTGACTGATGCTGAATGCACATTGGTATAAGTCATGACTTTAGGACGGTATCCCGCTCTCCAACCATCGCTTACAATCATGTTTTTAATGTCATTATCGAAGTACATTAAACTTGCATAAAACTGGTCATTTTCATACACACCACCAAACTCATAACTTGTTGCCGTTTCTGGTTCCAAGTCCGGGTTCCCCACTACCTGACACATGCCACGGCAGGCCAATACTGAATATGTAGGATCGGATTGTGACAGACTCGGTGCTTTAAATGATTTACCAATTCCACCTTTTAAATTAAATTGATCCGTGACTTGATAAACGCTATAAAAGCGTGGGCTGAACTCACTGCCAAAACTATCATAGTCATCAAAGCGCCCAGCAAAGGTCAGAGCGAGTCGGTCAAGTTTCCATTCATCTTGTAAATAAAATGCTGTTTGATTTACCGATGCAGATCCATTCAAGTTTTGATTATGCTCTAACTCTGTTTTACGGAACTCGGCTCCGCCAGTCACTAAGTGTTGTTCTCCAATATGACCGCTCAATTGGGCATCAACCGTATGATTGGTCTGCTGAATATCTCCCGTCTTTTTATACAAATTGGTGATGATTTCTGAGTTATCCATCAAGTCCACGTTTTCATAGTAATAACGCAGTCTGCTGTTAATATCATTCCAATTTGCAGAATAAGTCAGCCCAACACTGGTACGGTCCATTTCTTGAATATTGGTCGGAAATGACAAACCATAGTTGTTCCATACCGCTTTACGGTCATCTGAACGATGGGTCAAGTCAATATCTAAAGTCTGGTTATCATTAATCAGCCAACTGACATTTGAAAGAATGCTAAAACCTTTACGTTTTTCAGCAGCATCTGTATTTTTATAGATGCTTTGTTCAGAACGCCAAGCCTGTTGATCTACCCCCTCAAGTACCAAATTTGCCAAGAGTTTGTTTTCTATCAGGCTGCCACCAATATAGGCACTTGCTTTATGAATTGCCCCATCATCCCCTTCAGTTGGTAGCTCATAACTATAGTTAAACGCGGTCTCTAATTGCTCACTTGGTTTCTTTAAAATAATGTTAACGACGCCGCCGAGGGCATCTGCACCATATATGGATGACATTGGACCACGCACCACTTCAATACGATCTACTGCAGCCAAAGGAATAGATGACAAATCAAAATCATTTGAATAATTAGAGGTTAATGCATCTCTAGAATTCACACGGCGTCCATTGACCAATATCAATGTGTAATCTGAGTCTAGACAACGAATTTTTATTTCTTTACGACCATACGCAGAGGACGTGTTAATATGGATACCCGCACTGTGTTGTAAAGCATCTGCTAAGTCATAAACAGGACGTTTTGCTAAATCTTCTTGCGTGATAACACTAATCGTTGCTGGTGCACTTTTTTGGTCATGCTCTGTTTGACTGGCTGTGACTGTAATTGTAGCTAACTTCTCTGCGATCACTTCATCTGCAAAAGCCGTAGTAGAAAGAATGCTCACCCCTAAAATACTTTGAATCGCAACACTCAAAACTTCCCGATTGAAAAAAATTTTATTTAACATGTTATTAAGCTCATAATTATAAGTGATAATCGTTCGCAATTATATTGATTGGTAAATATTTTGCAACATTTTTGTATAAAAAAACCGCCTTTTCAGGCGGTTATTTTTACTAAATAAAATTTAAAATTTTGCGCGGACTGTAAACGTTACGTTTCTTGGCTCACCCCAATATACGCCATTATAGAAGCCCACATTGAGATAGTATTTTTCATCAAACAAGTTATTAATATTTAAGCTTGCAGACAACTCATCACTAAACTTATAACTCGCAAAGGCATTTGCTAAATAATACGATTTTTGTACGACTGTTCCGCCATTATAAGCATTCTGTGGTGCGGTTCCCCAGTTTTGAAAAATTTCACTTTGCCAATTGACTCCGCCTCCAACAGTAAGTTTATTAGCCCCATTCCACCAATTTTCTGGCAATGTATAGCTGGTAAAAAACTTAACTTGGTTTTGTGGAATTGTGGTCGTTGAGTTTGATATTGCTGAACTCACACTATTCACATAGGTATAACCCGCACTTACATTCCAATTGTCTTGTAACTTACCAATAACTTCCGTTTCAAAACCATTTATTTTTAATCCTTTACCCGATGACATATAGGCTGTGTCTAAATCATCTATTTTCGGAACTTTGCCTTGGTCATATTCAACATCTGTAACGGCAAGATCTTTGACTGATGACCAAAATACTGCAGCGCTTGTTAATAATTGAGCATCAAAAAATTCAGCTTTAAGTCCAAGTTCTGTACTACTACCAATCTCTGGGTCCAAATAATTACCGTTTCTATCCCTTTTGCTTGAAGGTGTAAACATGTCGGTATAACTTGCATAAGCTGTGTAGCGATCATTGAAATCATAAAGTAACCCTACATAAGGAACAAACTGCTCAAAACTCCGAGGTTTTTCAGGTTTTTGGTTCATCAACCATGTCTTGGTTTTATAATCATAGGTATTAAAACGACCGCCTAGAATTAACTTGAGTGGATCGGCCAAATTTAAACGCAGGGTTGAATAATAACCAAATAGTTCAGTGGTGGTTTTACTCCCAGCCCCTGTTTTTACATAGGTCGGCTTTGGTAAATCTCCCGTCCAATCACGATAGTCTTGAATCACCGCTGGATAATCAATCTTTCGATCAACTTTTAGTGAGGTCGTCTCTGATTTAAAGCCACTGTAACCTACAATTAACTCATGTTCACGACCAAATAGCTGAAAAGGACCTGTTGCATATAAGTCTAAATTGAGTTTTTTACTCTCTGAGTAAGGTGCTACCTGTGTCCATATACTCAGACCTTTACCTGTTGAAGGATCTGGGAATCCACTTCCGCCGTAAGCAACTAACCAACTATTATCCGATGTACTATGTGCAGCAGCCGCTTTTACCATCCAACCGTTGTCAAATTGATGCTGAATATCTGCAAAAATAGTTTCATCTTTATGCTTAATTGCACTCCAGTCTGTTGTTAAACTAAAGTTTCGTGGCAAGTGAGCAAGACTACCATCCGCATTAAAGTAAGGAACGGTTCCCCACGTCGATCCCTTAGGGTCATTGTCCTGATACTGAAATCCAAGCGACGCGGTTGTATTATCGGTTAAATCTGCTTCTACAATGGCCATGGCCGCAGTTGACTTTAGCTCATAGAAATCCATATAGGATTCTTTATCCGTATATGCAGCCATTACCCTACTACGTACACTGCCATCTTGAGTCAAGGGAATCGAGACATCAGCTGTTACACGAGTATTATTCCAGCTTCCATAAGTTGAACTTACACTCCCGGAAAAGTCTTTATCTGGGCGTTTACGTACCATATTGATCGTCGCTGACGGATTCCCTGTTGAACCCGTTAAGCCACTCGCCCCTTTAATTACCTCAACACGATCAAAGAAAAAACTGTCTGCCCTTGGGCTATTATCGCCCACTGGCATGCCATCAATTTGTCGGTTGGTAATAGAAAAACCACGAGCATAATAACTTGAACGCTCACTATCTTGTTTGCTAACAGTGACACCTGGTGTCACAGCCAATACATCATCAATGCTCACAAGATTACGTTGCTCAATCTGTTCCTGCGTGACAACACTCACAGACTGCGGTGTTTCTTTTAAACTTAGATTTAACTTCGATGAAGATTTTGATTTATTTGCTTTAAAACTGCCTGTTCCTTCAGTTTGATCACTGATTGTTGCCTTGGAACTAATCGTCGCGAGTGTTGCTGTATCTGTGACTTGATCCTGCTCAATTGCCCAAGCAAAATGCATTACTCCTCCATAAATTAAGATGGATTGAACAGCAAAGCTAAGGGTCTTTATTCGAAATTGTGAATTCATAATGTAGATTGAGTTAACTTTTGTGAGAATAATAATTATTATCATTATAATTTGTGATGTAAACTGCTAATGCCACCTCACATGATTGATAAAAAAAATGATACTTTTTTTGATGTCATAAAAATACCGCCTACAAGGACGGTTTATCTATATATTTCAATCAACTATATGAAAAAAAATAAAGTGAAAATGTATACCATAATGCGGATATAAATTATAGATTTCTCATAATTACAAAATAAAATATGGTATTGGTACTATTTTTTTACGTTGATATCTATCTAAATAGCAATTCTAAAGTTCAACTTCCCTTTAAAATATACATATTAGACAATCAAATAAAAAACACATTATCTATATAAATAAGCTAATGAGTACTTCAATCATGATAATTACTCAACACACCGTCTATTATTAAGAAATACCTAAACAACAAGAAAAGGCTCATGTAGAAAACATAAAAGAAGTTTCATTTATGAATAAATCGTTTGATTGCATGTACAATAAAACCAAGTTTAAACATTTTCTGTCTGTCCCACCTGATGATAAGCACGATTAAAATAAACCAAGCTTTGATCCTGTTGGCTTTGCTGAATAGCGACAATACGACACATAAACACCGTATGCGTCCCAACTTCTTGAATGTCATCAATCTCACAATCAAAATTAACCAATGCATCCTTTAAAACAGGTGCCCCTGTTTCTAGCTCCGTCCAAATACCATGTTTAAAACGCTCTTCAGAAGTCATTTTGGATGCAAAGACGTTAGAAATATGCTGATGCTGTGCGCCTAAAACATTCACGGTTAAAATTTTATTATCTACAAAATGTACATGTGAACGAGAAGCTTTGTTCATACAAACCAATAATGTTGGTGGTGTATCAGTGACACTACACACAGCTGATGCGGTAAATCCATGACGATCAGACATACCCGCCGTGGTCACGACACTCACTGCACTGGTCAATAAAGACATCGCATTTCTAAAGTCTGTTGCTTCGATCATCATTTTACTCCTACACTGAACCGTACATTTTGTTTAGATTTGGTGATACCGTACTTCAATCAGATCGGCTATATCTAAAACTGTGACATAATGAAAATGAGGACTACCCGTTTGATCAACAAGGCAAAAACCTATCCGACAAATCAAAGTAGCCCTTTTTATCACTCGGCCACTAATACTAAGCCGATAACTCTTTACGGATGATTTCCGCACCTGCACTTAACGCATTCAGCTTGCCTCTCGCCACTTCACGAGCCAAAGGTGCCATACCACAGTTAGTCGAAGGATAAAGTTTATCCGCATCGACAAATTGAAGTGCTTTGCGTAGCGTATTTGCCACTTCTTCTGGTGTTTCAATCGTATTGGTTGCCACATCAATCGCACCAACCATGACTTTTTTACCACGAATCAGTTCAATCAAGTCCATCGGCACACGCGAGTTTTGGCATTCAAGTGAGATAATATCAAGCTTAGATTTTTGAAGTTTAGGGAATGATTCTTCGTATTGACGCCATTCATTGCCTAAAGTTTGCTTCCAATCAGTATTGGCTTTAATACCATAACCGTAGCAAATGTGTACCGCAGTTTCACATTTCAAACCTTCAAGCGCACGTTCTAAAGTTGCAATACCCCAGTCATTCACTTCATCAAAGAATACATTAAATGCGGGTTCATCAAACTGGATAATGTCAACGCCTGCTGCTTCTAACTCTAGTGCTTCTTGATTCAGAATCTTGGCAAATTCCCAAGCCAATTTTTCACGGCTCTTATAATGACCATCATACAACGTGTCAATCATGGTCATTGGGCCAGGCAACGCCCACTTGATTGGTTGTGTGGTTTGGCTACGTAAAAACTTGGCATCATTAACAAATACAGGTTGCTTACGAGATACTTCACCCACAACAGATGGCACACTGGCATCGTAACGATTACGAATTCGCATTGTTTCACGTTTTTCGAAATCGACACCTTCAAGATGTTCAATAAAAGTGGTCACAAAGTGCTGACGCGTTTGCTCACCATCAGAAACAATATCAATACCTGCTTGCAACTGTTCATGTAACGATAAGCTTAAAGCATCGCGCTTGGCTTGAAGCAGTTCTTCACCTTCAAGTTTCCATGCGGACCACAGTTTCTCAGGCTCAGCAAGCCAAGAAGGTTTCGGTAAGCTGCCAGCGGTTGATGTTGGTAATAAAATTGCCATTCTAAATCTTCTATCTCTATTTCAGGTAAATTAAGCAGCGCTACTGTCTACAGTGTAATTCGAAGCCCATTGCTCAAGGATGTTTTGATAAGGCTTGATAAAGTTTTCTTCCGTCCATTTACCTTGTTTTACCGCTAACTGACCACGTTCAACACGATCATAGACAATTCGTGTTAAGGAATAATCTGGGTATTCTAAACTTGCTTGATAGACCTGTGCTGCTGATGAATTTGCATTGTAAATTTCAGGACGATAAATCTTTTGGAACGTTTCCATCGTACTAATCGCACTGATCAGCTCAAAATCGGTGTAATCACGTAATAAATCACCCGCAAAATAGAATGCTAAAGGTGCAACGCTACCTTTCGGCATAAAGAAGCGAACCTGTAAGCCCATTTTATGGAAATACTCATCGGTACGAGAGTATTGGTCCTGTTTATATTCAACACCCAAAATAGGATGCTCATTGGTTGTACGCTGATAAGTTCTTGCTGTTGAAACACTCAAGCAAATCACAGGCTGTTGATTGAACGCTGCTTTAAAAGTATCTGAGTTGACGAGGTACTGATAAAGCTTGCCATGTAAATCACCAAAATTTTCAGGTGCGTACGAAGTTGAGTTTTCTTTATTATGTTCTTTAAGCACTACACTGAAATCATAGTCACGTACATAAGATGAGAAGCTATTACCAATCATGCCCTCAATACGTTGATTGGTGTGATGATCCGTAATTGTGCTTTTCAACATTTCAATAATCGGGAAAGCTTTACCATTACCTTCAATATCTAAATCGGCAGAAATGATATCAATTTCAAGTGAATAGCGATCACCATTTGGGTTGTCTGTTTGTGCTAAAGCATTGAAACGATTATTAATCATACGAAGTGTATTGCGTAGGTTCTGCTCACGGCTTTCACCACGCGCTAAGTTAGCAAAGTTAGTTGTTAGACGTGTGCTATCTGCTGGTTGATAGTTTTCATCAAAACGAATGCGTTTAATTGAACATGCAAACTCTGTACTCATGGCGACCTTTACCCTATTTTTGCAATAAAACCTGAATTTCTTTCATGCTCTTTTCAAACAGTCCAATTTTCTTTTGGTACACTTCTCGTTAACCACTATCCAGTGTTATCTATAGTCTGGCTAATAATTAACGATGAAGAATGTCTATCATTAAGAGCTTGGTGTAATTTATACCCGAAACTTCACATGAATAAAAATGATTTAATCTCACCCATAAGTGAGAAAAATTCATTTTAATAAATTTTATTACATCAAGAAAAAATTCCACCACCAATTCTGGTGCCATTTGTACTGATGAACTTCGTTATTTTTTGCGATAAAAGTCATCTGAATGCACACGGTATGCAAGAATTTATCTTTCAAGAAACTGATAAATAAAAGAATATAATCATAATCCAACTACTTAGATGAGCGTAACCATGGAGTTACCGTTAAGCCTGTCAAAACACCCTCAGGACTTAAAAAGCGAGTGACAGATTGTCCCCAAGGTTCTATACGATTATTGACAAGTAATTGGTAACCTTTAGAAACCATATAAGCTGAAGCTGTAACAATATCTTCTACCTCAAATTCAATCCAACTTTGAGGAATATTGAATTCTTCTGGCCACTCCTTTAGCCCAAAGCATGAATTCGCAGCTTGAGTCAAAGGCCAAAGTGCAAAATGTTTTACACCACCCAACTCACCATCATTCGTACTCATATAAGATTCATTTCCCTCCATCGCTTTAACTGGAAGATTAAGAATGTCGAGGTAGAAAGATTTACTTGCGTGATCTTCTTTGGTAATTGGTCCAAATCCAGCAACAAAAAGTATATGTACAGGATGCATTTCAATATCTCATTTTTTTTAAGTGATCTATTCTTTTATACTTAGAATTGTTTACTTTTCAAGCATAAAATTAAAAATGTGAGTTCGGTTAAATCCCCCCTATGTTGTTAGGCTCTACCATTTGCTGGGATCGTATTCAGGACAATATTTATGGTTAATGAATAAGTTACTCATCTACTCCCCTATAACATTCTTATTCTCAAGTTGTAGCTAAAGATAGCATACACTTATAGAAATGTCTTTTTTTAAACATCAAAAGATGTTATAAAAAAGACATTCGCTACTTTAGGATAATTTTTAAGATGAATTTAAATCTCCTTGATGAAGAATCAATCCAACCTTCTGAACCCACGCCATGTGATTTTTTCAACGGTGAAGATGCAGTCAAGAAAGCTAAACAATTAGGATTACCTGATCTCGAGTTAGTCAGAGACGCAATTATGATCGGTGATGCTGACTATAGAACAAATACTCACTATAACCGTGCACGCTTTATTGCACGATGGGGAAAAATTGGGGAACAAATTGCCTTACTGCTTCGACAATCTGATCCTGCTTGGGTATTTCACAATGACAGCCAACCAAGAATTGAAAATACTGCAAAGAAAATACAAATTATCTTTATGAGCGGGAATATCGCATTGGGGCTAGCCGACCAAGTTGTATCCGCACACTGTGAAAAAGGATTAATGACCTTAAATAATATTAAGGAGAATCAATCTGCTTATGATGATGAGACAAAATTACGGACATGGATTTTATACTTCCCTTCTGCTTCCCATCCAGCTTACAAGAATGTTGATATCCCAACAATTCCTTTTGAATTTGCATATCCAACTAGCTTTGTACAGAACTCAAAAGCTGAAAAAATCTCCATTTTACCTAGCAACCATACTTGCAGAATTGTATTTGAGATAGATAATACACTTCCTGTAAAAACTGATCCTAAGCCAATATTAGAACCATCTGATGAAATTAAACCTGATGATTTTGATATTCAGCTTGTAGTTTAATCTGAGGTTAATGTGTTTAATAAAGATCGTTTACGTATTGCTAAAGAGTTACGTGGCCTTAGCAATACCGATTTCGCAGACAAATTAAGTTGCTCTATCTCTAAGGTAAAGCAACTTTTGGACGTGGAAAAAGAAATCAATGAAAATGATCAAGATGAAATATGTCGTGCATTAAACTTACCTAAGTCTTTCTTCATTGGTAATGACACACAACCACATGAAACAGACCAAATCTTTTATCGTTCTGTTGCCCGTATTAAAGCGCAGCATAGAAAAGCTAATGAGGCATATACTCTTTTAGCAATCAACATTAACAAATACTTGAATCAAAAAGTAAAGTTACCTACTTTTCAACGTCCTGATTTGGATATCACTGAATTTTTGGGTGAATCTAAATATGCTGATCATCTAGCGTCAGAGTTGAGAGGTTTATGGGCTTTAGGTAATCAACCTATTAACAATATTGTTTCATTATGTGAGCTAAAAGGAATCCGTGTCTTTAGATTACCGACTGAAATTCGTGAAATTGATGCGCTATCTTTTTTTGATGATGAAAGTGGTAGCCCTTTCATATTTCTAAATACATTTAAGTCTGCCGAAAGAGCCCGCTTCGATTGTGCACACGAACTTGGCCATATCGTTATGCATACGCATAACAAAAAAATTCGTGTTGAGAAAGATAATCGTGTTCTCGAAACTGAAGCAGATCAATTTTCATCTGAATTTTTAATGCCAACAGATGCATTCCTTTCCACTGCTCCACGCTATTTCTCATTAGAAAATATGATTAAGTATAAAAAGATTTGGCGTACATCTTTGAAGGCCATTAACTATAAAGCTCACAAGCTGGGGTTAGTTAGTGATTGGGTTAACCGTAGTAACTCTATAAAGATCAATTCATTGGGTTATAACATTAACGAGCCCGAAGAAACTCATCGTGATGAAAGCTTAATGCTACCTAAAATTATCTCTGTATTAGCGTCCCAGCCTTCATTTGATAAAAATCAGATGCTTGATGAAATTGGAATATCTGAAGATGATTTTAATCAATTAACATTTGATGCCTTAGCTAAAGTTGAATCTCCGAAGAAAAAACACAGGTTATATCTTGTTGATTAATCTAAATTCTATATAAATAAAGCGCCACACGGCGCTCTACTTATGCAAAATCCTGAACCAATTTTTTTATGACTGGTCGCTGACGCTGACTTGCGTTCCATAAGTCATGCTGCATTTGTAAATTCAACCAAAACTCTGGTGACGTTTCTAAAGCCTCGCTTAAACGAATCGCCATATCTGCTGAAATACCTGTATGACCATTCAAAATACGAGATAGATTTGCTCGAGTAACACCTAGCGCTTGAGCAGCTTCAGTCACGGGGGTTTCACCTATATATTCCCGCAACATTTCGCCAGGATGTGGTGCATTAAACATCATATTCATAGTTCGTACTCCTACACCTTAGTGATAGTCCAGATAATCCACGATGTAGACATCGCCATCTTCAAATTTAAAAATTACTCGCCAATTACCGTTTACAGTGAGTGACCATTGATCTTGTAGGTTTCCACTGAGCTTATGCAATCGCCAATTGGGTGGAGTCCTTAAATCATTCACTGTAGATGCAGCATGTAATGCCGCAAGAATCAAACGTAATTTAGAAGAATGCGTTGCTTGGATACCTGCTGTTGTACCTGTTTGGAAAAAAGCCTGAAGACCTTTATGTTTAAAACTCTTAATCAAGCTTTAGCATCCATTCGTATAGCGTATATATACAATATACACCACTATGAAAAATATGTGTAGAGAGAAACCCCATATAAAAATAAAGCGCCTCATGGCGCTCAATTTCTTAATAATTAATTGTGTAACTTAATGCGAAAGTTCTCCCTTCAGCAGGAATCGCTAACAACGTATTCGCATTGGTCACTGCTGCCTGTTGAGCAAATACCGTTTTATATTGTTTGCCCCATACATTGTACACACCAAAGTCCACTCGACCTTTTGCTAACGGGAAATGTGCTAATACGTCCATCGTGGTATAGCCTTTAATCTCAGCCGCACTATTGGCATCAGTAATTCCAGCAGCTTTTAGAGCAAGGTCATCTTTATAGGCTTTATCAGTTCCTTTAATTGCCAACATTTGGGTACGTACACCATAACCTTCAGCAGTATTCCATTCCGCGAATAATGTACCTTTCATCGGTGAAACAGCAAAGGCATTTAACTCATGCCAATTATTGGCAGCGTCCTTATACTGGCCTCGCGTATAACCTAATGTACCGCCCACTTTGTAGTTCTCCATAAATGGATAACTTACTGTTGCTTCAGCACCATAAACTCGCTGATCTGTATCAACAACATTTACAGAGCGATCTGAGTTAAATTGAACGACTTTATCAGAGGTATTATAGAAACCTGTTAAACCCAAATTTAAACCTGTGTCTTGGTTTAAACGCCAGCCTAGTTCATAGCTATTCACCGTGATCGGAGCGATACCAGACGTGGTTAAGGTATATGCGGCAACATCACGTAACACACGTTGTACATCTGGGTAGCTATAACCTTGTGAGAAGTTGGCATAAATTTGCTGCGCATCCGTCAATTTATAGACCGCACCTAAATTAAATAGGAATTTATCAGAGTCTGTCGAATCAGCAGCCATTAAAGTATATGGTGTACGTGCAGTTAAATAACTATCTGTATCAGCCTGAACATATTGGTAACGTACCCCAGCTTGAATATTCAGCTGATCTGTTAATGCATAGTCCCCTTGTATAAAGGTACCAATATTCTGAATTTCAGTATCTGGTCCTGAGCCTTGTTTTTCGCCTGTTGGGGTATAGACTAAGCCATTATTGCTTGGCGTGTAGTAGTCCGCCCACTGATGGTCTTTTTCCCAGTCATAATCCAGACCATAAGTAAGTTTTAGATCTCGATCTACCACTTTCATATCTGACTGTAAGGTTGTACGAATACCCGCATAGTCCACATTCGACTGGCTTTGCTTAACATTCGTACCATCTTTTGAATAACCATAAGGTACAAAGCGTGACTTCTCATTACGATAGTATGCTTCGACATTCAAAACCTGTCCTAAGAAATCCTGATTTTGGTACTGAGTATTAAAAGCATAGCGTTCTGTAAAAGGCTGATTATCTAAACTCCAACCTTTGATCGCTTTATAAGATGGGGATGTTTTGGTCAGTAAATACGAATAATCTGGTCCATATTCTGTATCTTGCTCATCTTTATAATACTGAGCACCAAAACTTAAACTCTGATTATCAGTTAAATTAAAGTTTAAACGACCATTCACATCAATGGTGTCAGTATCCATCGTACTGCCTTGCCAAGGGCTTAATGAAATACGATCCCCATTACCATCAAATTGAGATCCACGATTGGTATAATCTATCCCAAGAAAACCATCGACTTTGTCATTTGCAAATGAAGCCGTTTGCCCAACTTGATAAGCGAGGCTGTCACCACGGAAATTATCGGCTGATGTCACGCCTAGTTTGGTCTGAAAGCTAACAGGCTCAGACTTGTCAGCACGTTTGGTAATAATATTGATAATCCCGCCTGTTGCACCAGAACCATAGATACTAGTTGCACCTGAAACCACCTCAATATGATCAATCATATTCGGGCTAATGCTATTCAGCTGACGTGCAACATCACGAGAACCTGTTTGTGATACGCCATCAATCATCACCAGTACATTACGACCACGCATAGTTTGGCCATAATTACTACTGGTTCCACTGCTTGGTGCTAAAGATGGTACAAGTTGAGCCAAAATATCGGCAACTTTACGCCCTGGTCCTGCCTGTTGAGAAATTTCGTCAGCTGAAATGGTTTGCACAGTTCCAGCAATTTCAGAAATGCTTTTTGGAGTACGTGTTGCTGTCATCACAATCGTTGGAAGTTGAGCTTCAGCATTTTGTGTTGTAGTACTATTTGTTACTGTGTCTTCAGCATAAAGTTGGGTACAAATAGCTACCGTAAGCAGGCAAAGACTAAAGTGTGACAAGCGCATTCTAATTTCTCAATGGTAAGCATTAATATTGATGCAAATAGTAATCATTAATATTATTAATGTAAAAACTTTTATTTGGATTTACTTTATTTCTACGATTTATATCGAAATGAGGCTTCTACCAAATTGTTCTACCTAAGGCTATCTCTAGACTACCCACCACTCAACCTTTTCATTGCTTCAATGCTCGTCTTAAATCCAACTGATTTATCAATGCTGTGAGTTGCTTGCTCGATAATCCAATCTCCTGTGATCCCCTCCCGAAACCCCACAAGAGTAAGTGGCTTCTCGGCCGTAATTTCTGGATTATCTGGTAAATTCAAACTTAACCGTTCTTCACCACGGCGTGATTGATCTAATGATGCTTGAGCTGCTGATTGTGCGCTTTTAGCATCCTGATAAATATGCCTGAGTCTTTTGACTGGCTCTCCATCACCAACTTTCACCTCATGCTTTTTGGCGCCCTTTTTATCATGCCAATATGCGATTGCAGTCCCGACACTATCACTTGTGCCGATCTGGTGGTAATGGAACGCTCAAGCATTAACATCAAAGACAACACCATGACCATACTTCAGCATAAATCGCTGAATTACGACAAACCTGTGTTTATTGAAGTGGATATGCATCCTGAGCTACGCGAAGTCGTATTGCAGTGTATAGAGCATTCTATGCGACTACGCTGCCCTTACCTGATTGCAACGCGACCAGACCACATTAACGAGCAAATCCGTAATGCAAAACTACATCCTTTTGCTGTGACAGAGGATCACATTACCAAGCAGTTTAAAAAGTATCGGGACCTGTCTGGTGCGTATGATCACTTAGAGCTAAACCAACGACCATCGCTACATGACTTACGTGCCTTAGGCATTTATAACATCACGCAGAAGTATGGAAAGAAGTACGCACAGGCGCTGGCTGGTCACGCAACTGTGAAGATGACGGATCACTATTTAGAGGGTCACGAAGCGCCTAAACCTGAGCGGATTAGCTATCGTTAGTCTTGCCAATAAAGCTGATGCTTCCATTTCATGGATCATCAGCTTTTGATTTCATATAATCGCCAGTTTGTTAAATAGAGTTCACTTATCTTTTAATAACATCATTAGGAGTTAGATAAATTTCTGATTCTTCACCTTGTACAGTAGCTTTTAACTTTTTTGATATATTAATCATTTTATCAATAGCTTCAGGTGTCGGGTTTTTCGTTAGTAAGTCACACGAGTTACGGTCATACCATAGAGAAAACTCTTGTTCATCAATGGATATAAGAAAGTCCTCTTCTGAATTTTGAAGATCTACCGTTATTGTTGGGTCTGTTTCTAAATATGAATTCCATTCTTGTTTAGTAATACATTCACCATCATTAAGATAAAATTCTTTTTTTGTTATATACACATTATAGCCAGCATAGGTAATTGGACTAATAATTAAAAGGATAGGAATAATAAGTCTGAACATTGAGTTAGTGATCTCTAAAGGAATTAACATTTAATTTTGCTAAAATTAACATAATACACGTTATACGTAATTCATTTTTTATTTCATATAATTCAATGTATTAATTGACTTGATGAACCCCAACCCAGATGTATTAGGATTTTTAATAGTTTATTATGTTCCACGATTACTTATTAAACAATGTTCCACGGTTTTGTATAGTCTCATTTAAGACTGAAACAGAAAAAATGTCCAGATGAAATAAGAATAGATGTCCAAGTAGTTATTGATTTAGCTACCATTAATCATCGTTTTTAAGTTTAAATGAACGAGTTTTCCACATTGGGGAATTACGCCATTCCCCGAAAACAAAAAGCCCACTTTTTGAGTGGGCTTTAATCTGTTAAAATATCAACGAATTTTGGTAGGTATATCCAGACTCGAACTGGAGACCTCTACGATGTCAATGGGTGGTCACATATGAAAAATCAACAATTTAGGTACTATTGGCGCCCATGTTTCGCCCATTTTTTTTGTTACAATTTAGTTTACCATTTACACAAAAATATCGATGTTTACTATCTATTGGTTCACTACTCGGCTTTGTTGTATAAAGCTATTCTTAAAGACTTCTTCAGTAATATAATTTCTAAATGAAGAAGCCTGCATCTAAAATCTATCGTACAACGAATTGGTCCTCTTATAACCAAACTCTAATCAAGCGAGGAAATATTTCAATTTGGTTCGATCCTCAGACTAAATGGCATGCTCAGCCATAAGCTAAGCATGGAAGAAATCAAACCTATTCTGATAGAGCAATTCAGTACTGTTTGATGATCAAATCTATCTTTCGACTTTCTTTGCGTATAGTCACAGGTTTTGTGCAAAGTCTAATTGAACTCAGTGGTTAAGTTGGACAACACCAGATTATTCCACACTTTGATGACAAAAGCAGATGAATACCATCTAAAACAACGCAATAAAATAGAAACTTTGTTCAGTTTTCTTAAAGGGGCTTACAATCTAGTGACGACTAGAGCGAGAAGTGTTGCAGGCTATTCAGCTGGTATTTATGTATCTCTGTTTGCTTATGAAATATGTCATTAAAACAAGCCGATGCTTCGTATTATGGAAATATCAGCTTAAGTAGAATTAGGGTTAATATAATCAAATTATCTCTATGCAACTAAAAAGTAAATCAAATTCTTAAATAGTGATTATCCTAAATAAAATATTTATTAAATTTAAGTAAAATAAACAAAAACACTTTAATTATTATGGTATTTACTTTCATTAGAAAAAATTACACAAAATAAATATAAATCAATATTTTACATATTCCATGTAATTTCCCAATATTGAAATGCACTATACTAGTGCAATATTATCTTATTTATGATTCATTATGGTGCAATAAATATTTATTAACTGGCTCTGCTTTGGTGCATTAATAATTAATTGTTTAGCATGTCTTTAATATATGGATTCCATATTAACATTTCGAAATCTTATGACCTGATTGTTGTTTTTTTCTATAAACTGCCTGCTCTTCTCAAACAGAGTGGTTTCATGCTTCAAATGTTGCATGGTTGCGTAATTTAAAATTTGATCTAAAAAGGTATATAGATAATGGAATTCAGTACCCTTGAACCAGAAGTTATAAAAAAGAAACAGAAGTTTCATCAAATATTATATGTCCAGGTAATATTTGCAATTATCTTAGGTATATTATTAGGTCATTTTTACCCTGAGTTTGGTGAAAGCCTAAAACCCCTAGGCGATGCATTTATTAAAATTGTTAAAATGATTATTGCTCCAGTAATTTTTTTAACAGTTGTTACGGGTATTGCTGGCATGACTAATATGAGTCGTGTTGGTCGTGTGACTGGTAAAGCGATGTTGTACTTTTTTACCTTCTCATCATTAGCTCTTATTGTAGGAATGGTAGTGGCGAATATTATTCAACCCGGTAAAGGTTTGAATATTGATCCAACTACATTAGCAAATGATAAAGTAGCTGATTATGTAGAAAAAGCACATGATGCGACTTTAGTCGACTTTTTCATGAATATTATTCCTAAGACACTAATAAGCCCTTTAGCTGAAGGAAGCATTCTACAAGTCTTATTTGTCGCAGTTCTATTCGGTATTGCTTTAGCTGCAATTGGTGACCGTGGTCGCCCAATTGTTGATATTCTAAATAATTTGACAGCTCCTGTATTTTATTTAGTCGGGATGTTAATGAAGTTAGCTCCAATTGGTGCTTTTGGTGCAATGGCATTTACAATTGGCGCATATGGTATTGAAGCTATAGGTAATTTGCTATTACTGATAATGACTTTCTATATAACATCGTTGTTGTTTATACTTATTATTTTAGGTGCAGTAGCTCGCTACAATGGATTTTCAATTTTAGCTCTCATTCGATATATTAAAGATGAATTATGGCTTGTATTAGGTACAAGTTCATCAGAAGCGGCCCTACCCACTTTAATGCAAAAAATGGAAAAAGCTGGTTGTGAAAAGTCTGTAGTGGGTCTAGTAATCCCGACAGGATATTCATTTAATCTTGATGGTACTAATATTTATATGACCATGGCAGCGTTATTTATTGCTCAAGCATGTAATGTAGACTTATCAATTGGTGAACAAATAGCTCTTTTACTGGTAGCAATGGTTAGCTCTAAAGGGGCAGCTGGAGTAACTGGTGCAGGATTTATTACCCTAGCGGCTACATTGTCTGTTGTACCAGCAGTACCTGTTGCAGGAATGGCATTAATTTTAGGTATTGATCGCTTTATGTCAGAATGCCGTGCATTAACCAATCTAGTAGGAAATGCTTGCGCAACAATCGTTGTTGCTCGTTGGGATAATGCTTTGGAGAAAGATGTACTAGATGAAGTTTTAAATAAACCAAAATCATCTTAATCTCTAGTTTATTCAAACCCTTGAATAAATATATATTCAAGGGTTTCTATATTTATTAATCCTCTAAAATACTTCTTAACATCCATGCTGTTTTTTCATGTACTTCAAGTCTTTGTGTAACTAAATCTGCTGATGGCTGATCGTTTACCTCATCGACAATTGGAAAAATTCCTCTTGCTGTTTTTGCAACAGTTTCGTGAGCATTAACTAATAAACCAACCATTTCTTGTGCTTTTGGAACACCCTCTACTTCCTTAATTGCGGTCAATTTAGCAAACTGTTTGTACGTACCAGGGGCAGGGAAACCTAATGCTCTAATACGTTCTGCTATAGTATCTAAAGCATTCCATTGTTCAGTATACTGATCCATAAACATGTTATGTAAACTATTAAACTGAGGCCCTGTAACATTCCAGTGAAAATTATGTGTCATTAAATATAAGGTATAACTATCTGCAAGTAGTTTTGACAGGCCAGAAACAATCTTTTCTCGATCATTATGAGAAATACCGATATCAATCTTTATTGCTTTTACTTCTTTTTTAGGACTAGCCATGAATCTCTTCCTTTTGTAATAAGTACATGATATTAAAAATTTAAAAAATGAGAACAAACTGAATGTAGAGCTTAACTATTAAGACTATCATACCAACCTACTCAGAAAGCAATTACGAGTAAAAAAAGTTACCATTTTTAAAATAGTCTATATCGTTCCTAATGACTGTTAATTTCGATCTTAGTTATTATGCATATAAAAATTGTATATTTAACACCCAACTAAAAAATAATTTTAGAAAACTTGTCAAATCTAAAATTAGAAGTAACTTATTGATTTTTTATTGAAATTTACTTCACACACTAAAAACTCTTGTGTTTTCACATAAATTTCACTATCTGAGAACTATTTTATCTGGAAAGTAATAGTTGCAAGTTTCTAAATTCTTAAAATACAGGGGTATAGTTAAATGGCTATAGAATTTGTTTCCAAATCAAAGTTACCTACTGCATTTGGCTATTTTGAAATTATAGCATTTCAAGATCAAAAGACTGGTGAAGAACATATCGCTCTTGCTAAAGGGATAAATGCTGCTCCCAATCAACTTGTATTGGTCAGAATACATTCAGAGTGCTTAACAGGTGATGCTTTTGGATCACTCAAATGTGATTGTGGTCCACAATTACACTCAACCATGAAGATGATTCATGATGCAGGTCAAGGTGTCATTTTATACCTTCGCCAAGAAGGCCGTGGCATAGGACTAACCAATAAAATTCGGGCTTATGCACTTCAAGACCAAGGACATGATACCCTTGATGCAAATTTATTATTAAACCTGCCAGCAGATGCCCGAAAGTATGATATGTGTACAATAATGCTTGATTATTTACAAATAAAAGACGTCAAATTAATTACGAATAATCCATTTAAAATCAAATCTTTGACTGATTTAGGTATTAACGTAGTTGAGCGTATTCCTTTGAAAGTAGGCTTAAATAGCTTTAATAAAAATTATCTCGAAACAAAGCAAAAACGCATGTCACATCTGTATGATAATAGTGATTTTTAAAAGGCACTCATCTTAGACACAACCTATCTGTTTATGTTTAATTTTTAACATCAGTGCTTTGTTTTATAAAATTCTCTGCATATGGAATAGCTAAAAATTTGCATTAAAACTTCCATCTCCCTTACGGGAGACAGTTTTATCAAATATGGTTATTATTAAATTAAGTTTAAAGATATTGATTAAAGAAACAGGATCTTATTTATTTTCTCTAAGAATTTGCGAAAAAACTGTGACTTTTTCTAAAGTCGCATTCATCCCCTTATTAAAAAAAGTATCGACAAGCGCTGAACCGATAACAATCAGATCTACTTTATTGGCTAAGGCTTTAACATGACTTTCATTTTTGATCCCAAAACCAATTGCAACAGGAATATTAAAAATAGGCTTAATTTCAGCAATCTTTTTCTCAAGATTAGACAGATTGAAGTCTCCTCCTGTTAAGCCATTTTCTGCAACATGATATAAAAAACCTGTCGCACGCGCTGAAATTTGTTCTAATCTTTCAACTGGGGTAGTCGGCGCTGTCATTGCAATGAAATGCATATTTTTTTCATTTAATTGCACTTCAAATTTTTCTCGATATCCATATGGAGCATCTAAAATCAATATTCCATCTATAAGATTTTCCGTTTCGGTCACAAGTGTGTCGAAACCATATTGCATAATCGGATTTAAATAAGTCATAAAAATTATTGGTGTTTTTTCATCATGTAGCCTGATTGCTTTTACCAACTCAATGGTTTGTTTTACCGTTTGACCTGCACTTAATGCCCTAAGATGTGCTGCCTGAATGATCTCACCATCTGCCACTGGATCTGAAAAAGGAATGCCAACTTCGATAATGTCAGCTCCAGCTTGACCTAATTGGCTCAACAGACGGTAACTTTCTGCGAAATTAGGATCTCCAGCAGTAAAATAACAGACCAGACCGCTTCGATTTTCCAGTTTTAATTGCTCTAATTTTTGATCTAGACGGTTCATGCTGTAGCTCCTGCAAGATATTTTTTTACCGTGTTTAAGTCTTTGTCACCTCTGCCACTTAAATTGACAATAATGATCTGTTCTGGCTGCATTTCTTGAGCAAGTTGAATCGCATATGCAATCGCATGAGAACTCTCAAGAGCAGGAATAATGCCCTCCTGTTGGCTTAAAAGCTGAAATGCATTTACAGCGTCTTGATCGGTTATAGCCGTATATGTCACACGTCCTGTTTCAAACAGAAGGCCATGTTCAGGGCCGACACCAGGATAATCTAAGCCAGCTGATATAGAGTGCCCCTCTAAAATCTGTCCATCTAAATCTTGTAATAAATAGGTTAAATTACCATGTAGCACACCGACTTGACCTTTGCAAATAGAGGCCGCATGTTCACCGCTATTTGTTCCTTTTCCACCTGCCTCAACGCCAAACATTTTGACATTCAGGTCTTCTAGAAAAGGATGCATCAACCCTAATGCATTTGATCCACCACCAACGCAAGCAACTAAAGCATCAGGCAGTTTATTTTCTTTGAGGAGTATTTGGTTTCTGGCTTCTAGACCAATAATTTTTTGAAATTCTCTGACCATGATGGGATATGGATGAGGACCTGCACCAGTACCCAACAGATAATAGGTTGTATCAACATGACTAATCCAGTCACGTAATGCTTCGTTCATCGCATCTTTTAAAGTCCTACGACCTTTTTGAACACTTCTGACTTCAGCACCGAGTAATTTCATGCGTTCAACATTCACTTGTTGGCGCTGAATGTCTGTTTCTCCCATAAAAATGGTACATTTCATCTTAAACAGTGCACAAACAGTTGCTGTTGCAACACCATGTTGTCCAGCACCAGTTTCTGCAATGATTCTAGTTTTCCCCATAAATTTGGCTAATAAGATTTGCCCAACACAATTATTGATTTTATGCGCACCAGTATGGTTCAAATCTTCTCGCTTGAGATATATTCGAGCACCTCCCGCATAAGCTGTTAGGTTTTTTGCATAAAAAAGAGGACTAGGACGACCAACAAAGTCCGTTAAAATCTGCTGATATTCAGCCCAAAATTCAGGTTTGTGCCGAACAGTATTAAAGGCTTGCTCTAATTCTCGAAGTGCTGGCATTAAGCTCTCTGGCATGTAACATCCGCCAAACTTACCAAAAAATCCCAAGTCATCAGGACCATTACCTGTATAAGGGGTTGTCATCTCATATCTCTTTTACTATCAAAATTTGTTTGATCTTAAAATATTTTCATTATTCTGATAATTGATATATTTTGAGCTAATTGTGTTAGAAAATTTTACAACATGAAACGTAGAACATTACCTCCCCTTAATGCTTTAAAAGCATTTGAAGCCGTCGCCAGAAATAAAAGTTTCAGCTTAGCTGCGGAAGAATTATGTGTCACCCATAGTGCGATTAGCCATCAAATAAAACAGCTAGAAGAATGGTTAGGAAAAAAATTGTTTATTCGACATTTCTCTACCATTTCTCTGACGGCGGATGCCGAAGAATTATCGCTAGTTTGTACGCAGCTTTTTAATCGTTTAGAACAATGCGTCTTTGAGTTAACTAATAAAACATCAGAAGTAGAAGTGGTAATAGGCGCTTCTCATAGTTTTATGGCAAATTGGCTGATTCCTCGATTAGAAAAACTCGAAGTCATTTACCCCAATATCCATATCAAATTAATGACATGTAATGACTTAAAATTGTTAGAAAAAGAGAAAGTTGACATATTTATCAATAGCATCAGTGAAAATCATACACTTCCCAACTTTTTGAATAAATATCTGTTATTTCCCGATAACATGGGGCCTATTTGTAATCGTGAAATAAATCCTCTTCACACAAAAAATGATCTTTTAAACTACCCATTACTTCATACCTACTCAAATAAAAGTGCATGGCATACATGGTTTGATCAGTCCAAAATTAACTTTTCCCCAAAAGCGAATGATCGTTATTTTGATAGTCTCAATTTAATGATAGAAGCGGCTGTTTCAGGCTTAGGAATTGCCATAGCTCCTCAAATTCTAATAGAAAAAGAAATATTAAATGGAAGAGTGATTGCACCTTTTGGTTTTATATATTGTGACTATAATTTTTATGCAATGGTCAGAAAAAATAATGAAAATCGTGATGTCATGAATATCATTAATTGGTTAATAGCTGGAGAAAAAGGTTAAAAATTATTTTTTGATTTAAAAATTCGATTCAATGTACTGTCTTTAGTATCTATCTTCACATTCTGTTCACTTTAGCCTCTCTAAAGTGGGGAGATAAACTGTGAAGATGGACAGTGAATATGAATCAAGTCAAAACGTTAATGGCAATTGCCTTATCCTTACCAGTGCTTTTCCTGTCAGGATGTAAAAGTGTTCCTCGTTATTCCTCTGATTATGCAAATGCCAGAGCGAGTATTCAGGGAATACCCTTAGATGATGCAAAAGCACTAGAAATCGGTACCCGCTTCACTTCGGCATTTAATACCTTGGGCACACCTAAATTCGTTGAAAATGCTGGAGCACTGTATGCAGATCAGCTTTTTATTAACGATACTCTGTCGCAATTTTCATCGCGTAAAAAACTGCTTGAACATTTTCAAGGTATGAACCAGCGGGTAAGTAATGTAACTGTCAGTCTATTAAATACTTCATATCATCAAGACTCTGCCTATGTGCATTGGCATATGGTTTATGATTTTAAAATGTTCGGCAAGACACGAACAATGGATTCATTTGGAATCAGTGAAATAAAGGTCAACCCAAACCATCAGATTATTTTCCAGCAAGATTTCTGGGACCCGGCGAATGGTCTGTACCGTTCCCTACCTTATGTTGGAGGGGCCTATTCATGGCTACTGCCTTTCAAAAAATAGCCATCAGTACCACGTTACTGATGGGATGTAGCTTCAGTCCATGGGCGCAGGCGCAAAGCTTGAATCAATGTGGCAATGGCCCGCTGATGGTGGGCCAAAAACAGGTCGGTATGGCCAGTTATTTTGCCCAAAACTGTAGCCAATCCTGGAAAGAGCAGACGATCCAGATGGACTTTTCCTATACACAGAATATTCCTGAATGGGCATTTAAGCGTGCAGCTACACATCTGCTCAAGCGTAATGTCAAAGACCCCAACATCCAGGCCATTTTCAATCCGATCAGCGATTTGTATCGTCCGGTCAGATCAGGTGATCTGTACCGCTTGAAATACAGCCATGCCACGCAAACCCTGAGTTTATCCCTCAACCGGAAAAATTTAGGGCAGCTGCAGCATCCGCTGGCCCAGCAATATTTTAATATATGGCTTGGTCCCCAGCCATTTAGTGCTAAATTAAAACAGCAATTATTAAATTAGTATCCGCGACTATGTCCAAACATTTTATCCTCATGGTTGAAGACCATTATGAACTGGCCTCTACCTTATGCGAGTTTCTGGAAGAGCATGATTTTGTGGTGGATCATGCCCGCAATCTGAATGCTGCGCGCCAGCTACTGAAACAGCAACGCTATCATATCTTGCTGTTGGATATTAACTTGCCAGACGGTTCCGGTTATGAACTGTGTGAATGGCTGCGTCATGAAGAAGGTCTGGACCTGCCAGTGCTGATGCTGACCGCTCGGGATACCTTGGACGACAAACTCAAAGGCTTCAATTCCGGCACGGATGATTATCTGGTTAAGCCGTTTGACTTTAACGAGCTAGTGGTGCGGGTCAAAGCTCTGATCAAGCGTTCGCTGGGTGAAGTGTCCAGTAGCCGTCTGCAAATTCACGACCTGATTTTGGACCCGGCAAGACAGCAGCTGACCCGGGCTGGGCAGAGCATTGAACTGCCTCCGATTCAGTTTAAATTGTTAAAATTGTTGATGCGTCATTCGCCTAAAGTCCTGACCAAACAGGAAATCATGATGGAACTCTGGGGTGATGAAGAGCCGGAAAGTGATGCCCTGCGTAGTCACATCTACAATCTGCGTAAAATGGTCGACAAGCCTTTTGAGCAAAAACTGATTCATACCATATCTGGTGTCGGTTTAAAGATTGCTTTAGAAACCTAATCTTTTTAGGCAGACAGAGATCTAGTTTAAATACACTACCACGATTAAGCCGGTCGTCATCTCCAGATCAACATCCTGATGGGTGCTGAGATAATACTGCCGGTCAAACAGCTCGACCCGCCAGCCCAGCTGCTTGCACAACTTCTGTACCAGTTGCAGGCCAATCCCGTGCCCTTTGATTTCCAGTTGCAGCTGCTGTCCAGATAGCTCCTGGACTTTGGCATTATTTGGCAAAGGAATACCGACTCCATTGTCAGCAATCAGTACTTTATTTTTTTGCAGAATCACATTAATTTCTGTGCCTTGTGAATAGTTCAGCGCATTACGCAGAATATTGCCAAACACCATTTTGGTCATTGACGGATACAGTTTACGTGGCTGTTCATCGAGGTCTTTTTGCAGATCAATCTGCATGCCTTTGGTGTGGCTGACACTTTCCAGATCCTGCACCAGATTTTCCAAACATTCTGAAAGCATGGTCGGTTCCGCGGTTAAAGTATTGGTGGTATTGCGGGCGATAGCCAGCAGAGTGTCGACCAGCAGCTGCATGTCTTCAATGGTGTTATGCAGGCGGGTAAACGATTTGTTGTCACCATAACGGGCCTGACATAACTGCACATTGCCTTTTAAGATGGTAAGTGGCGTGCGAAGCTCATGACTGACATCACCAGTAAATTCACGTTCACGCTGAATAAACTCGCTTAATACCTGATGATATTTTTCTAGCGCCTGCTTCAGATATTCCGCTTCCAGATTGGAGTCGGTACGGATGTCCTGAAACGGTGAAGCCTGATTTTTATAATCTTCCCAATCAATATGTTCCAGTGCGTTGGCAAGCCTTGTAATGGGAGAAAAATAGCGCCGGGCACGACGGTTCCACCACCATAACATACTATAAAGTACAAACAAGCTGACCATCAGTGGTGCCAGACCAAACAGCCAGACCAGTTTATTGACATTGCTTTCGCCAAAAACCAACAGCACATGCTGCCCGTCTTTTTCATCATAAACGGTCATGCGTTCCTTGCCATCGACAAAATGTCGTTTCACCCCTTGCTCAAGTGACATATTCTTAAATTGGGAGGGTGGCACAGTGTTCCAGCGGTAACCATACAGGTTTTTGGTATCGGGCAATTCTGCAGCAGGATTACGTTCTAATCGCTGCCAGTAGTGTGACATTTCCTGTTCTAGCGCCGTTCTGAGCAAAGAACCTTTAATCACCCAGGCACTGAAGCCAATCCCAATCACCACAGACAAGGCAATGAATCCGATTTGCAGCCAGTAGTAGCGGTTAAACACCTCACTCAGAGGATGATCACGTTTATCCCTAAATAGCTTTAACATTGATGCATTCCCGCTGGCCAATCCCACTGTTCAATTATAAGGCTTTCTTCTTTAACAGAAAGTGGCCAATGACCCACTCGCGTCCATTGTCATAACCAAATAGCTCGGCACAGGCCATAAAGAAAATCCGCCAGCGCTGCCACCAGATTGCGGCATCCGCGCCATAAGTTTTTTCAAATAAGGGCTTTAGCTCCACCTGTTTACCATCCATATTTTCTAGCCAAGCATTTGCGGTACGTTCATACTGCGTGCCCGCCCATTGCCAGTGCTGTTCTAGCTGTAAATGCTGCTGAAAATGTAGGAAAGTTGAGGCTGCTGGCATCAAACCACCACTAAAGAAATATTGCGACATCCAGTCAAACTCATTTTTAACTTCAAACGGATAATGCAAGAAACGATGACAGAAAATATGACACCACAATAAGCCATCTGGTTTGAGCCAAATACTAATATTTTCAAACAGTTTTTGATAGTTGCGTACATGCTCAAACATCTCCACCGATACCACACGGTCAAATGACGCAGGTTCAAGTTGCAATACATTGACATCACAAGTGATCACATTAAGGTTATCCAGTTTTTTTAAACGGGCTTGTTCCTGAATATACTCGCGCTGCGTTGAAGAATTTGACACGACTGTAATACGGGCCGTTGGATAATGCTCGGCCATATATAGACTTAAAGAACCCCAACCGCAGCCAATTTCCAAAATATCCTGCCCGTCTTTCAGTTGTGCTCGCTGGCAATAGCATGCAAGGGCAGCTTCTTCGGCTTGGTCTAGCGTCATATCGGCATGTTTAAATAGACTCGCGCTATATTTCAAACGCTTACCGAGTACTGCCTGAAAAAATGCGGTCGGCAGTTCATAATGCTGCTCATTGGCTTTGTCTGTCTCAATGGCAATTTCGCTGTTTTTCAGCATGGTCAGCACATCCATATAGCGCTGCGCTGCCAATGCGGGGTTAAACCGACCTTCTTGTGCCAAACGTTTTTTGCTTAAAGTACGAATGCCGGCCCGAATCAGCGGGTCAGGCACTTTGCCGCTTTCGATCAGTTTTAAAGATTGTTGAATCATAAAGTCCATGTATTTACCTATTCTTTGGGTGGCCACGGAATAAACATTGAAGTTCGTCGTTGATAGTCTTTATAGTTGTCACCACGGTGGGCGAGCGCCTGTTGTTCACTAAATGGAATACCTGTAAAGTAGTACAGGAATAGCCACATCAGCAGCGGATAAATCCATAATTCATAGCATCCTACTGCCAGACCGAGCACTGGATAGGCAAACCAATGTAGCCATTCAAAAAAATAATTCGGATGGCGCGAGTATTTCCACAAGCCCTGATCCATGGTTTGACCTTGATTCTGTGGATCTAGCTTAAAACGGTAAAGTTGCTGATCGGCAGTGCTTTCGCCTATCAAAGCGGATAGCATGATCATGCCCGCCACAATCACAGTGACCAAAGTCCAGTCATTCCACTGCTGGGTCGGAAGACTCAACAGCTTCAGCATTGGGTAAGAAAACAGTAGAGCCAAACCTGCCTGAAATATAAAAAATACCAGAAAACCAAGATGCTGATAATCCCCCATCGCTCGGCGCATGTTGGCATAACGCGTGTCTTCTTGGGTTTCATTGGCATAGCGCCGTAACAGATGCCAAGTCAGCCGTGAAAACCAGATCCCACTCGCCAGTCCCAGAAATAACCGAACCAACATCGGTGCACTGTCAATCGCCCAAGCGGCAATAATCACATTGAGGGCAATACTGAAACTCCAAGCGACATCGACCAGCCCTGCTCTGCGGTTATAGGTCACCAACACCCAGCTACAGAGCATGATGAAGACATTGAGCAAAAATAAATCTAGCAGCATGTCACCCTCCTGTTTTATTTCTGCTTAGTAAGCACTGGCTTCAAACAGCAAATGAACATCACTGATCACACCTTCCCTAAAACCACCTTCGCAATAACACAGATAAAAATCCCACATACGTATAAAACGCTCATCAAAATCAAGTTGCAGTACTTGATCACGCTGCTCCAGAAAACGCTGGCGCCAACACTTCAGGGTTTGTGCATAGCTTTGACCAATATCTTCCAGATGTTTGAGACGAAGTTTTTGCTCAGAAGCCGTTTGCGTCATCACACTGATACATGGAATAAAACTACCGGGGAAAATATAACGCTTAATGTAATCTACCGTATTTAAAGCTTTAACATAGCGTGCATCTTCAATCGTAATCGCCTGTATCAAGGCGAGACCATTCGGCTTGAGGAGCTCGCGGCATTTTCGGAAATAAGTTGGTAAATATTGCTCACCAACTGCTTCAATCATTTCAATGGACACCAATTTGTCGTATTTACCCTCGAGTAAACGGTAGTCCTGAAGCTGTACAGACACCCGATGAGACAGCCCTGCTTCAGCAACTCGGGCGAGTGCTTCATCGTACTGAGCTTTGGAAATGGTAATGGTGGTCACCTTACAGCCATAATGCTGAGCCGCATAAATGGCAAAGCCTCCCCAGCCGCTGCCAATTTCAACCAAATGGTCCATCGGTTGCAATTGAAGTTTTTGGCAGATCAGTTCTTTTTTATAATCTGAAGCTTGTTCCAAGCTCATACAAGGTTCTTTAAACACCGCACTGGAATACATCATGCTGGAATCTAAGAACAATTTAAAAAAATCATTGCTCAAGTCATAATGCTCAGCAATATTCTGACGACTACCATCAATCGAATTCTTGCGGGATTTATACCAAGCCTTGAGTACCAACTGGCTGGCTTTTGCCACTACATTTTGATTCATCCGATCAAGCACATCGCGATTACGTGCTAGAATACGAATTACGTTGACCAGATCTTCACTGCTCCAGTAACCACGAATAAAGCCTTCTGCTGCCCCCAGTACACCATTACGGAACAGCAAATCGATAAGGCGTTGGTCGTGAACTTGAATTACTGCATGCAAGTCACTGTAATTTTCCCCGACCAGCCCATTCCAGATACCTTTAAATATTAGCTGACCATGACGCAATTTCAGCAAATGCCGCAATATCACTGGCAGTGTGCTTTGTTCTCCCATGAATAGTGTTTTCATAGTCATGTCTTTCCTTTTTCTTTTTTAGGATGCCGATAAAACGGAATTTTCTTTTTCCATAAGCGCAAAGCATGTAGATAAATCCCGCTCACCATCCTAAAGGGCTCAAGAACTTTTAATACAGCATATCGATGTTGCTGTGAAGGAAGTGTGATGGCTTGCAGCTTAAATTTCATCGTGGCATCAAATTGCAATATTTCTTGTTCAAACAGCTGCATGTGAATCACATTTTGCTGTTCAGAAAAGCTAAAACGCCAACGGTAATCTAGTGACATCGGCATGAATGGTGACACATGAAAGGCTTTTTTAAAGTCAAATTGGTGGCTCTGGTAAGGTGCATGTTTAGTTACATTGTGCCGACAATCGTGAATGTACACCTGACGTTCATTCCACGGTGTATTGGTGATTTCACTCAGTATAAAAATCAGTTGATCGGTCGTATCAAAGATCAAATAAAACACCACAGAATTAAAACGAAAACCCAGTGTGCGTGGCAAAGCCAGTACACGAATAGATGCAGCATGTGGTAAATGATAGTTTTCGTTCTTGATCAGTAAACGTGCAACTTTCTGCCGAATCGAGCCATATTCCATGTTAAGAAAGTCACGCTCATCCAAGGTCAATAAATTCCAGCGACTAGAAGACCAGAACCAAGATTTTTGGGTAAAATTTGTCAGTTGATCCGGATCAAAGCATAAATAGCTAAGCTTTACCTCAAAAACATGTGATTTGGGAAAATAGCGACGATGGCGAATTTCGGTAGAAGCGATAGCCAGTGGATACATTTGCATTCTGTACTCCTAAGCCGCTTGCTCAGTGTGTTGCAGCAACTGATTTACAACCCATGAAGCACTACGCGCTCCATCTTCATGAAATCCCCAGCCCCAGTAGGCACCACAGTATGACGTCCGGTTCTGACCATTAACCTCAGCCCAACGTTGTTGTGCCTCAATCGCGGCAGCATCAAATACTGGATGACGGTAATATCGTTCTATCCATATTTTTTTCGGATCGAGGTTAAAGTTAGGATTGAGTGTGGCAAAGATTTGGATTTTACAATTCAGGTTTTGCAACTGGTTCATCCAGTAACTGAAACCATAATGCATGCCACTATGCTGGAATGGAGTTGATTCGGTTGCACGACTAGGTGTCACATGTACATGCCAGCTGGCCCATTGGCGTCTGGATTTGGGCATGATATGAGTATCGGAATGCACCACCATATGGTTATCCTGATAACGAAACTTACCAAGTACTTCCCTCTCTTGCGCTGACGGGTCTGTAAGTAAATTCAAGCTATCATCAGCATGGCTGGCAAAAATGACCCAGTCAAAACGTTCACTGCCCTGTCCAGTTTCAATCACTACATCATTGGCACTACGGGATACATGAAGCACACCTGTCTTGCGGAAAGTCATATTCGATTGGGCCTGAATGGCACGAACATAACGAGCTGATCCACCCTTGACCGTAAGCCACGAAGGTCGCTCTTTCAGCTGCAACATACGATGGTGCTGAAAAAAGCTCACCACAAATTTATACGGAATCTGTCCAGCTTGCTCTACTGGACAGGACCATAGCGCTCCGCACATCGGATAGAGATGTTCCTGACGAAAGGCTTCGGAATAGTCATGTCGATTGAGATATGCATCAATACTGAGCTGTGCATCGACCTGTTCAACATCAATATCTTTATTCGCCGCATAAAAACGGAACAGATCCGACAACATCATGCGAAAATCAGCGTTAAAGAAGTTTTGCGGTCGGAACAACAGCGAGAATTTTTTTGAAGGATTGTACTGCAAGCCAGTGACCTGATTGTTCACCGAAAAACCCATGTCACTGCTTTGCGATTGAATCCCGAGTTCTTTGAGCATTGCACAGAACAGTGGATAGTTATGCTCATTAAATACAATAAAGCCACTGTCCACTGCAACCTGTTCGCCATCTATATTCAACTGATGGGTATCGGTATGGCCGCCAAAGTAATTATTTTTTTCAAAGACCGTGACCTCATGTGCTTTGCTTAATTTCCAGGCCGCATACAAACCGGAAATACCTGAACCAATAATCGCAATTTTCATGGTGATTCCTTAGAATGAATAGTAGGTGCGCCTGTTTTGGCTGCTTTTCTCTGTTTTCGAGCTTGTGCAATTTTACTGACGTCATAGACCCGCGCTGGAATTGGCTTTAAGCCCCAGACTATCCCGAGCCAAGACATAATTTTTAGGAGGTAATAGGTCACATCAATCTGCCACCAGTAAAAGCCCTGTCGCGTACTGCCTGCATAATAATGGTGATTGTTGTGCCAGCCTTCGCCCAAGGTAATGATAGACAATAATAAATTGTTGCGGCTTTGATCATCAGTGTCAAAATCACGGCTGCCGTAATGATGCGCCAGTGAATTGATACATAAGGTCGCATGAATCAGCAATACAGTGGACACCACAAATCCCCAGACCAGTAATTGCAAGCCGGAAGTCCCCAGTTGCGGCCAAGCTATTGCCAACCATTCTCCTAGTGCATAAATCCCACACGCGGTCAACAGCACCACAATTAGACTAAACCGGTCTAGCCAGATTAATTCCGGATATTTCAGCCAGTCTTTGATGACTTCTTTACGCGTGGCAAAGTTATATTCATTCAGAAACCAACCCACATGGCTATACCAAAAACCGTGGGTAGATGAATGCGGGTCTTGTGAAGAATCTGTATAGCGGTGGTGATAACGATGATGGGCTGCCCACCATAAGGGGCCACGCTGTGCACTCATGGTGCCTAGTAATACAAATAGAAACTGCACTGGACGCGAGGTCTGAAAGGTTTTATGCGATAAATAGCGATGAAAAAAAGCCGTAATGGAAAACATACGAATCAGGTAGAACAGCAGCATAAAGCACACTGCAAACCACGACACTCCCACCCAGAACACGGCTAGACAAGCCAGATGCAACAGAATAAAGGGTAAAATCCGCTGCCACTGAATCTTGCTGTTTTCAGCCGTCAGTGTTTCGGGCGCTGTGGGTGTGGACCAGCTGTCTATCCATCGCATCAGAGTTTTCAACATGGACTCATCCTACTTTCGAGCGATTGTATTTATTCTATTTGATGAGTGTAATCAGTCAGGTATGAATTTTATGTGAAGTAAATAAAAAAACCGAACTGTTGAGAGATTTATCAGTTCGGCAAAAGGTTAACAGATTAATGAGGCAATTTGATAAGTTTTGTCACGTCATAGCCATAATCTTTCGCAGTGTCTATATATGACTGATAAGTTGCTTCATCTAGTTGCGGTTCACGTGACAAAATCCATAGGTATTTATTACTTGGGCCACCCACCAGTGCCACTTTATATTCCGGGTCTACTCGTAATACCCAGTAATGACCTTTAGTAAAGGGTATCCATCTTAAACCTTTAGGCAAAAAGCTGACCTTCAGTTTGCTGTTCCCCTGATTTTGCGCATACGCAACACCTTCAGAGCTAATTATTTCGCCATTGGCAATTCGGCAGCTATTCAATACCCCGATAGTTTGATCGGCATTGACACTATATTGTGCCGTGATATTGGCTATACATTTACGCTGAAAATACATCGGTAAATGCGCAATTTCATACCATTTACCAGCATACTTCTGGATATCTACCCGATCAACTGCCTGAGGCGCAGCAGTTTCTGCTTGAGTCGTTGTACTTAAGCTGATGATAGACAGTGCTATCGCTACAAAAACAGACTTAAATCGCATCTTCATTTTTTAGCCTTGTTGGGTCTCAGGATTAAGATAACCGAGTTAGATGTGAACAAAGCGTGAAGATCAAATGATACGATTCAGTTTTTCCAGATCAGGAAATGCCACCTGAATATTCACTACCTAGGGCGTTATTGCAGCTTATTTGAGAGACCCAAACAGAATTACTTTTTCAAAGCCATTCTTTGCTGTCATCTGCAACAGGTGTTCCATGCATCACATGCTGAATCATGGCATAGGCGATACTGCCCTTGAACGGAATCTCGGGTAACTGATCAAATTTGAAAAATTGCGCATCGCTGAGTTCATTTTCTTGAGTCTGAATTTCCCCTCCGTGATATTCTGCCTTGAAGGCCATCATCAGATTGCTAGGAAACGGCCACGGCTGACTGGCTAGATATTGAATATTTTTGATTTGCAGCCCCACTTCTTCCAGCGTTTCACGGCGTACTGCCTCTTCTAGGGTTTCCCCGACTTCAACAAAGCCTGCAATCAGGCTGTACATCTGGGTTTTGTTGCGAGCATTTTTTGCCAGCAGAATTTCATCTGTACCTCGGGTAATGATAGTAATGACACAGGGATTCACCCGCGGATACTGGTTAAAGCCACAGGATGGACAGATCATGGCATACTGGCTGACATGCTGCAGGGTGGCGTGTCCGCATTTACTGCAAAAGCGGTGGTTACGGCGCCATTCCAGTAACTGTACAGCACGGCTGGCCTGTTCAAACTGCGGTCTGCTCCAGACTTGCACCAGTTGCCGGATTGGAACCAGCTGATAACCTTCTGGCACCAGTTCGTCTTCTTTCAGGTCACGAGCAATGATCTCGCAATTTTCCGACAGGTTTAGGTCGTGCTGCAGTCTTTCAACCTGCGGCAACTGAAAATGCTCATCCACTAGTAATTGCTGCTGTCTAAAAATATACGCTTTTGAATGCATGCTCATGACAATTCCCTGATTAAAAAAATCCCATACAGAGGGGTGTATGGGACAAAACTAAGGAAGCTCACATGGAGTAACTTCAAGCCAGATACTAGGCGTGAGCTACTTAAATTACAACCATAATAATTTGTATCTTTTTGATTAAAATCACATAATTTTCACACTACTCATGTATTAAGAAATCATGTAAAGCGAGTTTCATCTTCTGGCTTTAGCATTGAAGGGATGAATATTTTGTTATAGCAGTACTCATGATTTCTGTGCGATGTCATCTGGTCGAGTTGGATTGATTCAACACGCAGGATGATCTTTATTTTCACAAAAAATTGAACTGTCTTGACTTACACTGCACTATCTTTCATAGGGTCGGGAATGGCTATGCGTTTTGGTTTAATTCTGGGTGACCAGCTTCATCATCAGCTTACTACGCTCAAATCGCTGGATCGTACCCAGGATGTGATCCTGATGGCCGAAGTTGTTGAGGAAGCTACTTATGTCACCCATCATCCGCAGAAAATTGCCCTGATTTTTAGCGCCATGCGTCATTTTGCCAAAGAACTCAAAGCAGAAGGCTGGCGTGTACGTTACCATGCTTTTCAATCTGATAGTCCGATTCGTAGCCTGCTGGATTTCGTAGAGTCACAGCAACAACTCTTACCAGTCACAGAACTGGTCATTACGCACTGCGGGGAATATCGTTTACAGCAGCAGATTGAACAGTATTGGAGCCAGCTGCTGCAACTGCCAGTAATGTGCCTGAATGATGAACGTTTTTTCTGTAGTCTGGAGCAGTTCCAACACTGGGCCAGCCACTACCAGACACTGCGTATGGAATATTTTTACCGGGAAATGCGCAAGCAGACCGGTTACTTAATGCAGGGGCAACAGCCGCTTGGAGAACAGTGGAACTATGACAGCGCCAATCGCAAGGCCTGGGCTGGCAATCCCCCTTTGCCTGCACCACTTCACTTTGAACACGATCAGATTGATCTGGATGTGCTTGAATTGGTTGAACGTGAATTTTCCCGTCACTCTGGCAGCCTTAACAACTTCCGCTGGGCCACCACACGTAGCAATGCTCTGCTTGCACTGGAGCATTTCATTACCCACAGTTTGCCTTATTTTGGTGATTATCAGGATGCTATGGCGCAGGGTGCAGACACGCTGTTTCACAGCCTGCTCTCACCTTATCTGAACTGTGGTCTGCTACTACCTAAAGAAGTCTGTGATGCGGCAGAAGCTGCATACCATGCCGGTCATGCACCACTGAATGCAGTGGAAGGTTTTATCCGACAGATTCTCGGCTGGCGCGAATATGTTCGCGGAATTTACTGGCTGTACATGCCAGAATATGCCAGCCGCAATACACTGCAGCACTCAGCACTATTGCCACAATTTTATTGGACTGGCCGTACTCGGATGAACTGTATGGCTGAGTGTTTCCGTAATACTTTTCAGCATGCCTATGCACATCATATCCAGCGTTTGATGGTGACTGGCAATTTTGCCTTATTAACTGGTATAGACCCTCAGCAGATCAGCGAGTGGTATCTGGCAGTCTATGCCGATGCCTATGAATGGGTAGAACTACCGAACACACTGGGCATGGTCATGCATGCCGATGGCGGCTTGATGACCAGCAAACCCTATGCCGCCTCAGGCAATTACATCCATAAGATGTCCGATTACTGTAAGCACTGTAGCTACAATGTCAAAACTCGCACCGAACTGGATAGCTGTCCGTTCAATAGCCTGTACTGGTATTTCATGATCCGGAATGAGGCGAAATTTCGTACTCATCCACGTATGGGCATGATCTATCGACAGCTAGATAAACTTAAAGATCGGCAGCAGATTATCAGCCATGCCCAGCAACTTCTTAGCCAGATCAATGAGTTATAAACGATGAAAAAACAGCATCTCCCTGAAAAAATCTGTATCCACTGTTTGCGCCCTTTTACTTGGCGCAAGAAATGGCACCGCTGCTGGGAGGAATTACAATATTGTTCTGAACGATGTAAACGTGAGTCTAGACGGTAATCAAAATCAAACACCTAGAAACGCTTGTATTGGCGTGAACAATAGGCCCGTATCACATCAGGTAAACGCAGCTGCAGATGCTTGGTTTTTCGGCCTGTGACACGTGCACGCCACATTTTAAAGCTACTGGGTTTCATATTTTGCCGCATCAAGCGTATCACCGCCGCTTCATTCAAACCAAACTCACATTGAATGGCTTCAAATGGGGTTCGATCCTCCCAAGCCATTTCGATAATTCTGGATAAGTCTTCTTCAGAAAATTGATTCATGCCATTCTCATTTTTAATTACTATGAAGCTTCAATAAGTTCTATCAACTCATTTACATAACTTGAGTCAACTTTAATTCAACTAAAAGCATAATAATACGATCATGAATTTTTTGTGATTTTTCTCTGGTTTACGGGCTCAGCACAAATAAAAGGGCTAGTTAAACTAGCCCTTTTAAATCTTAGTTACCTCTATAAGTAGAATATCCATAAGGACTTAGAAGTAGAGGAAATGGTCATTTATACCTCGATTTTCTTAAACTACTCCATAACAACCCTCTTTAACTTCCTAAGCCCCTATTCTATAGTTAGCTTAGAATACAGTGCTCATATTTATTTTCAGTTAATCCTATAGACTACGTTGATTGACACGCTTAGATAATTCTGCTGCCGACTCTTTTCGCTCTGAATAACGGTCTGTGAGGTACTGACTTTGCCCACGCGTCAGTAGCGTGAATTTATACAGCTCCTCCATGACATCAACAATTCGATCATAAAAAGCTGAAGGCTTCATACGTCCATCCTCTTCAAACTCTAAAAAAGCTTTAGGAATAGAGGATTGGTTTGGAATGGTGATCATGCGCATCCAACGGCCTAGAATACGCATTTGATTAACACTGTTAAAGGACTGCGAACCACCACTTACCTGCATCAGGGCCAAAGTCTTGCCTTGTGTTGCACGAATCGCACCACCTGCTAGAGGTATCCAGTCAATTTGCGATTTAAAAATTGAACTCATTGAGCCATGACGTTCAGGCGAACACCACACCATGCCCTCCGACCATGCCAAAAGTTCATGTAGTTCTTTGGCTTTTGGATGTTCCATATCCGCATCTTCAGGTAAAGGTAAACCTTTAGGATGAAAGATTTTTACTTCAGCGCCAAACTGCTCCAAGATACGCCCTGCTTCCATCACCGCCAATCGGCTGTATGAGCGCTCACGGTTAGAACCATACAGCAGCAAAATACGCGGTGGATGATCTAGCGCTTTAGCCTGTACTTTTTCTAAAGTCGGTTGATCGAGAAGATTCATATCTACATTTGGGAGAGTCATAGAAATTACACCTCTGCTTTAAAAAACTTTTTTCTAAGCCACAAAGACACGCTCACCAAAGCAATCAATACTGGGACTTCAACCAGTGGACCAATTACAGTAGTAAACGCCACAGGTGAAGCTAAACCAAAAGTTGCAATCGCTACAGCAAGTGCCAATTCAAAGTTATTTCCCGCAGCAGTAAAAGAAATTGCTGTGGTTTTAGGATAGTCATTCCCCATCCACTTGCTCATAAAGAAGCTGATGAAGAACATCACGATAAAGTAAATCGTCAATGGAATAGCAATACGCAAGACATCCATCGGTAAGCTCACCACATCGTTCCCTTTGAGGCTAAACATCGCCACAATCGTGAACAATAACGCCAACAAACTTAGTGGACTGATCTTCGGTAAGAAGACGTTTTGATACCAAACCAAACCTTTAGCTTTCACTAGAGTGAATCGCGTCATAAAGCCAAGGAAAAATGGAATTCCCAAATATACTAATACCGCATGGGTAATCGTCCAGAAATCGACATTGATCACTTGCCCTGCAACACCAAAATACGGTGGTAAGAAGGTCAAGAACAACCAAGCATAGGTACTAAAGAATAAAATTTGGAAGATACTGTTAAAAGCCACCAATGCAGCAACATATTGGTTATCCCCACAGGCCAAACCATTCCACACCAAGACCATCGCAATACAACGAGCCAGTCCTATCAGGATTAAGCCTGTCATATATTCTGGATAGCTATGTAGAAAAATAATGGCTAATGCAAACATCAATACTGGTGCTATCACCCAGTTCTGTACCAAAGACAGAGTTAAGGTTTTTTTGTCTTTAAACACTTGTGGTAGCGCTGCATAATCCACTTTTGCCAAAGGTGGATACATCATCAAAATCAAACCAATCGCAATTGGAATATTGACGGAATCCACACTCATTTTATCCAATGCCACTGAGGCTTGTGGAAAGAACACACCGATCGCAATTCCCAACCCCATCGCAATGAAAATCCATAGCGTGAGGTTACGATCTAAAAATGACAGTCTTTGTTGAGCCATGATGTTCTCATTCAATATCTGAGATGTGATTGATTGCAGCAATCAATTCAGGACGAGACATATGCGCTGTATCCAGTGCCAACAATGCATCTAAACGACGATTGATATGGTCTACAGTCACTTGGAATGCTTTGAGCTTCTCTTCTTTCGGCAAGTCTAAATGCGAAGGATCAGCCAAGCCCCAATGTGCCTTGATTGCTCCGCCTAAATACAGTGGACACGCTTCTTGCGCTGCCGAATCACAAACCGTAATCACCACGTCAGGTTGATATTGTTCACATTCATCAATGGTTTTACTCCACAAACCATCTGTTGAAAGACCTAGGTTTTCTAATGTTTCAATGGTCAATGGATGTACTTGCCCTGATGGCTTACTACCTGCACTGTATGCTTTCCAACCCTCTGGGGCACGACTATTAAACAGCACTTCTGACAGGATGCTACGGCAACTATTTCCAGTACACAAAAAAAGGAATTTCATCTTGTTCTACTCGCAATAACTATTGATTTGTTGAAATGATGGAGCAGCTTTTGGCTGTAAATCAGCATTTTTAAGGGTGTTAAGTACGTCTACGCACCAAATGGGTAAATTGGGATTGAGACTGTAATAGACCCATTGCCCTTGGCGTCGATCTTGTAAAAGACCAGAAGAGCGCAGTAAGGCTAAATGCCGTGAAATCTTGGGTTGGCTCAACTCTAGCTTTTCAGTCAAGTCGCAAACACACTGTTCATTATTTCCAAGAACCAACATGACGATGTTGAATCGCGTTTCATCAGCCAAACATTTAAAGAAATTGATTTGATCCATATTTTTACTCACTCAAACATATGGATATATCAATATTCACATATATCCATGAAATTTTTATTTCAATCGCTGCCCATTTGCATCCAGTACTTGTTCACCGTCTTCTTTAGTAAAAGTACCTTTTTGTGGGAGTGGCAGAATTTCTAAAACCAGTTCTGACGGACGACTTAAACGAGTTCCTAATTCAGTCACCACAAATGGACGGTTAATCAAAATTGGATGCTGAAGCATAAAGTGAAGCAATTGATCTTCACTCCAATCCTCTTGATCAATTCCTAAATCTGTATATGGAGCAACATTTTTACGGATCACATCTCTCACCGTTAAACCCGCATCCGCAATCATTTGAATCAATTCATTTTTAGAGGGAGGTGTTTCAAGGTACTCAATCACTTCAGGTTCAATATTGGCATTACGGATTAACGCCAAGGTATTACGTGATGTACCGCATTCAGGGTTGTGATAGATCTTCACTTTTGGAGTAGCAGTCATTTGCTCAAACTCAACAGAATCTTTGCATATATTTATATACGAATAAACATATATATGCAATTCCATATTTAAAATTTAATACTAAAAGTAACTATCCATCTAAATGATCGCAAACAACTACTTTTATTTTAAATATACCAAGAGCCGACCAATATTTATCTATATAAACATCAAGTAAGATTATTAAACTTATAACTGTTGAACAGCAACTTTAAGGAATAAATTTGAACTTCAATTTCTGGCAAACACTATTCCGTTTACTACACGTGTATGCTGGTATTTTTATTGCCCCGTTTATCTTTATCACTGCCCTAACTGGTTTTTTTTATGCAGCTACACCACAAATTGAAAAAAGTATTTATAAAGATGTTCTATACATCGAACAGACCAGTTCAAAAACACAGCCTCTAAGCTTGCAAATTGAAAAAGCTAAGCAGTTTTTATCCCCTACTTCACAAATAACTGAAGTACGTCCTTCGCTAGCAGTAAATCAGACGACACGGGTTATTATTTCAGATCCTGAATTAGGGTTGCAAAATGAGGCCATCTTCATTGACCCATATACACTTGAAGTAAAAGGTCAGTTAGCTGTATATGGCACAAGTGGCTTACTTCCGTTTAGAACTAAACTAGATCACTTACATCGAGATTTATTACTAGGAAGCTGGGGAAGATTTTATAGCGAACTCGCAGCAAGTTGGTTAACTATCTTGATATTTACTGGCTTTTACCAATGGTATAAACGCCGAAAAGCATCTAAGAAAAACCCAATCAAGCATAATAAATATATCCAAAAACACAGCACTATTGGCTTAGTCTTCTTCCCATTACTACTTTTTGTAGCAGTGACTGGCTTAACGTGGTCTGAATATGCGGGCGAAAATATTCGAATATTTCGCCAAGCGCTAAGTTGGCAGACACCTGTTCTATCAACATCTATCAAAGCCGAACCTACATCAAAAATGGTTATGCACCATAAAGATCATTCAATGGTACATAATCATGCTTCCGTACAAATCACTTCTGGTGATTTCGACATAGCATTAGATCTCGCTAGAAAGCATGGAATAGATGCTTCTCAGGTACAAATAAAACCACCTTTAGAAAAAGATCAAGTATGGAGTATTTCTGAGATTCAACGCAGTTGGCCTACTCAAGCAGATAGCATTGCAATCGACGTTTCAAACCACAGCGTAATTGATCAGCTTTATTTTGATGACTATCCTTTAATTGCTAAATTGACACGCTGGGGTGTCGATGCTCACATTGGAATTTTATTTGGTTGGATAAACCAGTTTATACTCATCATTTACTCACTAGCACTATGTATAATGATTCTTTATGCATATTTAGCTTGGTACAAAAGAACAAGCCTCAAACAGACGACAATACAGTTTTCAAATTTGTTCTTAAGTACGTGGAAAAGTGCAAAAACGCTTCAACGGCTGACACTAGCAACTATATTGATTATTCTTGGGCTACTACTGCCTTTATTTGGTTTAAGTCTAGTTGTAGCATTAGTCGCTATCTTTATTAGTCGCATTAAAAAGAAAAAAGCTTAACTGACCGTTTAAGCTCCTACCTTTTATATAAAAGTGGGAGCTATCCATTAAGTTTTCCTCGTTAATTCAAAATCTAAATAGGCTTCGTAAGATAGACCAGTCTTGGTATCAAGAACTTCCACAGAGTCCTGCTGCCATAAAACTGTATTCCGCTCAGATACTCCATTGAGCTGAATTTTAAGTTTCCCGTTATCAGTAAACACAAATTGTCCTTCGTGTACTTCGGGTTTATTGTGTCCACTATTACTGGCCCTAACCAATTTGAATGTCTGGTTTTCCTTAAGATACAAATCGACAGTCATACCTTCGCACCTTTCACAAAAAGAAGTACAAGCCGCACAAGGTAAAATGCCTTTATATTGACCCACCCATTTCTGTAATTCAGGATCAATTACTTTTATCGCTTTGGTCGAAGCTTCTCCTGATTTAGGGTCAGGGTCAGATTGACTACATCCGAGGCACAAACTAGCAAAAACAAAAGAACATAATAAGGTATTTTTCATAAGTTATATCTCTTAGCAACGATGAAGGAGCGGGCACGCTCTATGACCACCGCCCCTCCTGACTCCACAGACTAGAATTTCCAATTTAGACTGAGTGTTGCTTTGAGCGGTTCACCCACCTGCACCCAATAGTTTGTATAGCTTGCGACGTAGTAATCTTGATCAAAGAGATTATCAATATTCAGTTGCGCACGTAGGTCAGATCGTAGCTGTACATACCCCCCAATATTAACGATAGTAAAATCAGGAAGAGTGGTTCCATTATCAATATAATTTGCACTGCGTTTACCGTAGTAATTAATATTGCCAACCAAGCCTGCATCATGTCCTGCAAGGTCAAATTGATAGTCAGCACTTAAGTTTGCCGTATGTTTAGGAATATTTTTAAGCCTTGCGCCCTTATCCTCAACTTCACTTTCTACAATTTCGGCATCTGTATAAGTACAGTTAGCATTAACACGTAGCTTGTCAGTGAATTGATGTTGTAGTTCTAACTCAACACCACGGCTTTGTACTCTTCCGCTATCTACATAGCTATCAGTAATGCCTTCAGTGAGCAGATGTTGTTTTTGCATATCAAAATACGTTAGACCGAACCAACTTTGCGGTAAAAACTTATATTTACCACCGACTTCCCAGCTTTCTGTTTTCTCTGGTTCATACAGTTCATTGTCCTTATTCAACCCTGTATTCAGTTCAAATGCCTTCCCCCAGTTACTGTAAAAAGACAACTGCTCAGTGGGCTGATAATTTATCCCTGCACGTGGCGTAAATGGTGTGAAAGCTTGCTTTGATGTCTTTCCAGTTCGATGATCATCAATTTGTTGTTCCAAACGATTAAAACGACCGCCTATCAGTACATTCCATTGATCATTCAAGAAAATTTGATCTTGAACGTTAAACCCAAACATATCTTGAGTTTCTTTTGTATCTTTGGTGATTCGGGTTAATGGCAAAATATTCTGACCGTACACGGGATTATAAATATCAATCTGACTCGAAGCTCCAACAGCACTCCGACGTTGCAGTTGATCAATCGTATAATGACCTGCTTCGACATTTGTAACCAGTTCATGTCTGATTACCCCAGTATCAAACTTACCTCTTAAGATAGATTGAAAGTTTGTGGTGTCTGTCCCAAATTGACGGGAGCGACGGAAGCGATTTGCTGTTCTTCCATCTGATGCAATGGACGAAATTTCGGTTGAAGTACCTGCACGTTCGCCATGACTATATGTGATTGCCGTTGTATTGTTCCAATCCTCATTAAATTCATGGTTTAAACGCAGTTGATACATTTGATCTTTAATCTCAATATCACCATCGCTTGGCTCACCTAAAAAGGTTTTCTTATTGACTGGAAGTTTTCCATTGACCATCGGTACGCCACGATCGAAAACGCCGTTAGACTCTGAAAATTCAGTATCAATATTCAACTGGGTTTGCTCAGAAATTTTCCATGCTAATTGTGGTGCAATGTAATAATGCTGATTATCAACATGATTACGGAAGCTTTGATTATTTTCATAGGCTAGTCCAAGGCGATAAGCCAGATCCTGATTAATCGCGCCCGTGGTATCTAAGGCTGCTCGATATTCTTCAAGCGTACTTCCGCTCAGACTTAAATTACTTTTTTTCTCCCATTCAGGTTGCTTAGTGGTGATATTCATAATCCCCCCTATGGCACCTTGCCCATACATCGCGGCCATTGGGCCTTTCAAGAAATCAATCGCTTGAATGTTCACCATATCTCGTGCGGTATGGATACCATTCACAGAACTCAAACCATTACGCATATAAATCGTACCCATATTCGGATCGGTACTAAATCCGCGAAATGAGTAATTGTCCCAAAAACCTCCACCATAACTATCTTGATAAACCACACCATTTACAAACGAGAGCGCATCACTGATACGTTGAACATTATGGTTTTGGATATCTTGTGCTGATACATGTGATTTAGTAAAAGGTACTTCTAACAAGTCATGATTAAACTGCGTAATCGCTTGTGAAGAACTATGTCTTTCATCCTGCTTTTCTGCAGTCATCGTGATACTCGGCAGTTGAGCTACAATTTGATTTGAAGTAGATTCATTTTCGGCCGACACAGCGTGGGTTGAAAGTTGAACAAGTAAAATACTCCACGTCAGTGGATGAAATAAAAATTTAGACATAAGTGACTCTGAATGTGTATATGCTGATATAGGGTTATGAAATCTGGTGCTTAAAATTTAAATGTGACGCCAAGTTCGACACTTCTTGGTGTACCAATATAAATTTGCTTCGCGGAGTAACCGGAATACTCACCATAAAATTCATCGGTCAGGTTTCTGTCCAAAGAAATAGAATGATTCCCTTTTAAATAAGGGTTCAATTTGAATTGAGGCATTTCAATTCCTTTTAAGCATAAGTTTCCATTGGAACATTTCATCCATGTTCCATTTACATAAGAGGTTGGAATCTAAGCAAATAAAGGAGGTGCACGCCCCTGAGGCGTTAGAAAAAGTCGCTGGAGAACAAAATAGACATGTTTAAATGCTTTCTGAAAAGACATTAAACGAATTTGAATACGATCTAAAATAGGGTTTAGATCAATCTCTAAATTTGCGACCAAATGACCATATGCAGTACAGAACATACATTGATGATCTAACTGATGATGATGTGCGGTTTTTGCAGTTTCTAACTTAATAGCATCAACATCGTGATGGTGTGATACATGTTGATGCTGTAGTTCTTGATTTTGTATCTGAGCTTTTAAATCGGAAATAGTTACGCATACCAGTGAGAATTGAAATTTCTCTGGTAGTAAAGGTTGCATAAAAACGGTTATTTGCAACAACATCGCAACTATCGCAAGGACAAATGCAGCTCTCAATTCAATATATAAATTGTAAAATCATAATTAACAATACCATTATTACTTTAAGATATCTAATGAGTAAAACTGATGAAATAATTCAATTTTAAAAAATCGAAAATCTTAAAGCACAAAGATTTAGATAATAATCGAATGTGTAATAAATACCCCTACAATGTAGGGAAAATATTATCAACTACTTTACTTTATAAATTTTAATCATTATTTTTTAAAAGCAAAATTAATCATGCAAGATTTCAATATGAATTAATTCCGATTAAAATCAACCACTTAATTATATAAAATCTATTTTTAAAATACTTTAATTAGACAAATTAAATAAAAATCAAAGTCTTCAAATTTAATACAATGTACTTTTAATAAATATATATTCTGCTACAATCCATTTTCCTTACTTGGATAATTGAGACCATCTAAGTGATCATGGTTTTAGGAAGATTGCTAGTATTCTCTGCAATCTTGTTACAGATTGCTGTTTTTCTACAGCCTTTACTTCCAGAGAAATATCAAATTTCTCCTGTCTGTGAAACTATTGTCCATGCACTTCAATTAGATACTTCTCACCATGAGCATAGCTCAAATCATTCTACGCATAATCACTCTCATCAAGAGTTGGATTTAGCTAATCATGATACTGAAAAGCTTAATCATGCATATCTCAAACAAAAATCTTCATCTAGCCATCATCACGATGCAAATCATCAATGTCAGTACTGTGTAGTTTACGCACATGTCGTTCCACTACCAGACATGGGTGTTAAAGAAGTAGTCGTGAGAATTCAAGTTCGGTTATTAGCTTTTAAAGAAGCTTTCTTTCATATCTTCTTTCTTTTAAAACAATTATTTCTGATCCCTCAAGGTCGAGCACCTCCTGTCTCTTTTGCTGTGTAAATTTATTGGCAATTCCTTATTGTTTGAAATTTAATTAGTTGAAGAGACTAATCGCTATGTTTTTACTTTTAAAAAATGCACATATCTGTGTAGGCACACTCATATCAGAGCATATGCAATCTAGAGCATGCTTCGGATGTGGAGAGTTGCTATGACCTTAGGTTTTACGGCACTTGAGTTAGCACGTATTCAGTTTGCATTCACGGTGTCATTTCATATTATTTTCCCTGCGATTTCTATTGGGCTGGCAAGTTTTCTTGCTGTTTTGGAATGGCAATGGCTTAGAACAAACGACTCTATTTATCATGATTTATTCAAATTCTGGGTGAAAGTATTTGCATTGTCATTCGGCATGGGTGTCGTTTCTGGTGTCGTAATGAGCTATCAGTTTGGAACAAACTGGAGTGAATTTTCTCGATTTGCAGGAGGCATTACAGGCCCCTTACTAAGTTATGAAGTTCTAAGTGCCTTCTTCTTAGAGGCTGGATTTTTAGGCATTATGCTTTTTGGATGGGGTCGAGTCGGCAAAAAAGCACACTTTTTTGCCACATTAATGGTCGCTATCGGTACATGTATTTCAATGTTCTGGATTTTGTCTTCAAACAGTTGGATGCAGACACCTCAAGGCTTCACCATTGAAAATGGAATTGTAGTACCTCAAGATTGGTTTGCTATTGTTTTTAACCCGTCCTTTATCTATCGCTTATTCCATATGGCACTTGCAGCCTTTTTAGTGGCAGCTCTTCTTGTTGCTGCTACTGCTGCTTGGCACTTACTCAAAGGCCGTAGAGATGCATTAGTCAAAACATCATTTTCTATGGCACTTTGGTTAATCCTCATTTTAGCTCCCCTCCAAGTTTTTATAGGTGATGCCCATGGTTTAAATACCCTAAAACATCAACCAGCCAAACTTGCTGCTATGGAAGGCCATTGGGAAACGAACCATGATCATGGGATGCCCTTATATTTATTTGGTATTCCTGATATGCAAGAAGAACGCACGAAATATGCGATTTCAATTCCACATTTAGGAAGCTTAATTCTGACCCACTCCATGAATGGGACGGTGAAAGGATTAAAAGACTTTGCGCCTGAAGATCGCCCAAATTCAACAATAGTATTTTGGAGTTTCCGTATCATGGTTGGGCTAGGTATGCTTATGCTCTTCCTTGCAGTCACTGCCCTATGGCTCAGAAAAAAAGGCAGCCTCTATGAGAGTAAGTGGTTTCATCGCTTTGCAATCCTGATGGGCCCTTCAGGCTTCATCGCCTTACTCGCAGGTTGGTTCACCACAGAAGTAGGACGTCAGCCATGGATTATCTATGGCGTTATGAGGACAAAAGATGCCCTTTCTCCTGTTTCGGCGGAACAGGTTGGATTAACTCTGATTATTTTTGTGATTGTGTATTTCATTGTTTTTGGTGTGGGCATTTATTACCTGCTCAAACTCATGCATAAAGGACCTGAGTTTTTACATAACGCACCAGAAGAAATTGGAGGTGTTGGCCATTTCAAAACACCAATGCGACCTCTGAGTGCCATTGATGAAAAAATTGATGATCAGGATCAAGGAGCATCTTCATGATTGATTTATCTTTAATCTGGATTGTCATTATTGCAGTTGGTGTTTTTATTTACGTTGTACTTGATGGCTTTGATTTAGGTATAGGGATTTTATTCCCCTTTATTAAAAATCAGCAGGAACGTGATGTCATGATGAACACCGTTGCCCCCGTTTGGGATGGTAATGAGACATGGATGGTTTTAGGTGGTGCTGGTCTTTTTGCGGCTTTCCCTATCGTCTATTCAGCGGTTCTGTCAGCCTTATATTTACCTATCATCTTGATGGTAATAGCTTTGATTTTTAGAGGCGTGGCTTTTGAGTTTCGTTTCAAAGCCAATCGAACAAAGTACATTTGGGATAATGCATTTATTTGGGGCTCTATTGTTGCCAGTTTCTTACAAGGGGTAATCTTAGGCGCTTATATTCAGGGTATTGATATTGTTGATAATCGCTACGCTGGTGGTGGCTTTGACTGGTTAACACCTTTTTCATTATTTACAGGTTTGGGTGTTGTAGTTGTTTACGCAGCATTGGGATGTGGTTGGCTCATCATGAAGACTGATGACGTACTACAAAAGCATATGTATAAATTAATGCCCAAGCTTTTGATTGGCTTATTGGTTATTTTCATTGCTGTCAGTATCTATACGCCAATCGCACATCCACAAATTGCTGAGCGTTGGTTTAATCCCACTCAATTGATTTATTTTAGCCCAGTACCTTTACTTGTTCTAGTTTGTACCGTTTTAGCAGTGCGATCATGTATTAAGCAAAATCAAGCTATGCCCTTTTTATATACCTTAGGACTCGTATTTCTGGCTTATACAGGATTTTGTATCAGTATTTTTCCATACATTATCCCGCCCTCAATTACCATTTGGGATGCTGCTGCACCTGCCAATAGCCAGCTTTTCGCACTGATTGGGGCACTGATCTTGATTCCAATCATACTGCTCTATACCGCCCTATCATATTGGGTATTTAGAGATAAAGTTCGTGTTGGAGATGAAGGTTATCATTAAAGGAATTGCTAATGAAATTATCTAAATTTCAATGGTTCATCTTGTTATGGCTAGTCGGTTTCTTAAGTTTATTGGTGATTGCTATGAGCTTTAGATTCTTACTTCAACTTGCTTATTAGGTCCTTGGAAAGAAGAGGATATTATGCATCTACTTCAACAGCACCATGTGAATTTCAATCATGATTTCCCTTATATCGTTAATTTAACATTAGCTCAGGAAATCATTAGGGCACGTAAAAAAATGAATATCTCTCAACAACAGTTAGCATCTAAACTTGGCATATCCCCAAGAACGCTGGAAAGTTGGGAACGCGGAGTTCGCCATCCATCAAGTTCAGCACAGGCTTTAATCAAACTGTTTATTAAGTCACCTCAGTTTGTATTGGAAAATCTTTCCTGAAGAGCCTGAGCCATATTTTGAGTGATTTAAAAATCGTTAAGAACCGATACGAACCTGCAAAAAGATAACCGTATCGGTTTGGAGAAATTTTCATGTTTATTGTGATTACATCTCAGAACCGGCGTCATATTACGCCCCATGCGGGAAAATGTCGGAAATTCTGGAAATATGAATTAAAAGATGGAGAAGTGACTGACAAACAACTTATCGAAGTTGAAAAGGAGCAATCCTTTTCCCAGTCTGGAGAAGTGCTCGAAAAACTGCTGCCTATGGATATATTCGTAACTACGGGAATGGGCGATCGATTACGAGAAAAACTCAGAAATATTGGTGTTCATGTCATGGTAACGGCAGAAATTGAACCAGAACAATTTATCTGCAGTTTAATTTCAGCCAAATAAAATTCTGGATGGAAGCTGTAATTTATCATGAACAAAATAAGAAAACCCTGCAGATGCAGGGTTTTCTTATTTAATTTATTATTGTGAAGTATAAGAACCATCAACAGTATATTGACTGCCGGTCACAAATGAAGCTTCATCAGATAATAGAAAAGCCACTACTTGAGCAACTTCTTCTGGTTTACCCAATCGGCCAACTGGATGAAGTTTCACTAATTCTGATTCCTCAAATTCTCCAATTAATGGGGTTTGGATATAACCAGGATGAACGGAATTAATGCGTATACCTTGATCAGCGTACTCCAATGATGCAGTCTTTGTCAGACCAGTCACACCATGCTTCGCCGCAACATATGCTGAGATGTTCTTTGTCCCGACTAAACCTAAGATTGATGCGGTGTTAACAATCGCTCCACCACCTGACTTAAGTATTACTGGAATCTGATAATGCAGCCCATAGAAAACAGCATTCAAATTAATATCTATGACTCTACGCCAGGCCTCTATACTCAACTCAGCAATCGGATTGACGTCACCTAAGATACCCGCATTATTAAAGGCTAAATGCAGAGCCCCAAAGCTTTCCACGGCAAACTCAACAGCTTGCTTCATTTCCTCAGGATGAGATGTATCTGTTTTATTCGCAACAGCATGGCCGCCAGCAGCTATAATTTCAGCTGCAACTTTCTCAGCCGCATCAAGATTAATATCTGAAACAACAACTTTTGCCCCTTGTTGAGCAAGAAGCAGCGCTGTACTTCGCCCAATACCCGAACCTGCACCTGTAACTAAAGCCACTTTATTATTAAAACGTGTTGACATCATAAACCTCTCTTTTTTATAAAATGAGCATGTGAGCCATGCCCGTGCTTGAACCGTTTTACGCTCTATTTCTTCACTTGGATTGCAAATTGAATTACATGGCATTTTCCGTTATGTAACTTGCCTTCATGACGTTCCTGCTCACCCACATAAAAATGATAAAGATGATCATTTTTAAATACTGATAGAAACGACATTGGATCGTACAAATAGTTAATATCTTTCGGGCCACCGGTTTGATAATCAATCTGCTCTTTAGAATAAAGCTCTCCAATAAACCAGCCATTGTTTGTCAATGCTTGACGTATCCCTGTGAGAACATTAAATTGAGTATTTTCGTCAAAATGCCCATACACACACATCACATTTTGATAACACTCTCTTGGCCATTCGACATCATTGAGATCAATATTTCTAAGTGTGAAGTCAAAACCAGCTTGTTGGTTTTTTGCAGATAAGTGTTGCAAAGCAACTTTTGAGTAATCCCATATTTCTGCCGAAAATGAATCATTTTGCTGTTTCGCTTTATCAGCCAAATAAAGGATATTTCTCCCCTCACCCTCTGCTATAGCAAGAGTTTTTCCCACAATTGGAACCTGATCTGCTATCTGTTGAATAAAATGATTGGGCGAAATGCCATACAGATCCTGTGTTTGCGAATAAAGATTATCCCAGTGCTGATTCATATCGTTTCCCAATGATTGAAAAAATTAAGCTGTGAATTCTTTAAATGCTTCCAATGCATTAGCGGCATACATCAATGAAGGACCGCCCCCCATATAAACTGCAACACCAAGCACTTCCTCTAATTCTTGCAATGTCATTCCCATTTTGACTAGGGTTCTGACATGAAAACCGATACATCCATCACATCGTGCTGCAACACCAATCGCTAAGGCAATCAGTTCTTTGGTTTTAGGATCAATAACACCATCTCGCATTGCAACTTGTGACAATTGATTAAAACTTTTCATTAAATCAGGAGAATCCTGTGCTAATGTTTTTAAACTGCCTGAAATATTTTGAGTTAATTCTTTGTACTTCATGATTTTCTCACTTGAATATCTATAAACTTAGATTAGACTTAAAATAGGAATCTAGTTATTTCTCTACTGGATAACCCTGATCTAGCCATGCTTGAAATCCCCCCTGAACAGATTTCACCTGAGTAAACCCCATATTCTGTAAAGTATCTGTAGCCAGAGCTGATCGTCCACCCGTCCCACAAATCAAATAAATCGGCTGATCTTTAAGATGTTCTAGTGCTTGCAAGGTATCGCAATGATGGCTCGCCACAGGATGCTGGTGAATTCTCATTTCTAAAACACCACGAGGATAGTTCACAGCGCGATCAATAGATGCTGTTTGAAACTCTTCAGGCTCTCGAACATCTATCAGGATCGTTTTATGGTTTTTGATTGCATCAAATAAGTCATGTACACTGACTTCTTGAATTCGGCTTTTTGCCATTGAAATTAATTGATCTGCTGTTTTCATTACTTTTCACCTCTTCCGATCTATAGAAATCTGGTCTCTGATTAAACGTTCATGTCTTTAAAATGCAGTTTTTAAATTTGGCTCTAATCTCTTGCTTGTATTAAGTTATGATGACTGTAGAAATTAAATAAAATGCTACGCTTATGACAGTTATGGCAAAAATCTTTTGGATTTGACTATTCTTAACTAGAGGCATCAAACTTCGACCAAGCAACATGCCGGCCATGCAAGCTAAAACGAAAGTCAGCGTGACCGAAACGGGGTATTGAAAACCATCTAAAATATGAGCTGAAATACTGACACCACCTATCAGGAAAATAATCATCAAGGAGGTCGCAACAATACTTCGCATATCAAGATCAGTTACTTTACTCAGTGCTGGAACAATCACGAAACCACCACCCACTCCAAGCAAGCCGGTTAACAAACCTGCCACCATACCAATAATACCGAGAGACAAAGCAGTCTTCATATTCCAGATCAGGCGACCTGTAGTTTGATTAACCTTGCACAGCGCATTTTCATGATCATGGACTTTATTAAAGAATATCCGGTAAGCAACAACGAGCATGACTAAACTGAATGCCAAGGTAAGCCATACAGGAGAAATGATTCCTCCCAGATGCACACCATAACGTGCTGAAGGAATGCTGATCAGTGCAATCCAAAGCGCAGCCCGATAACGTACTATCTTCTTAAATAAGCCTTCAAATGTTCCAACCAAGGCAGATAAAGTGACTGCAAGCAAGCCCACAGGTGCAGCTTGTGCGACCGTCCATCCTTGACTTGCCATCAGTGCGGGTACAGCCAGAATGCCACCACCTGCACCTGTTAACCCTAGCAAACCACCGATGACTAAGCCTTCAAGTATTAGCATCCACATCGCTACTGTCACCCTCTCTTACCAAACCAATTAAACAAAACTTGTGGTTTAATTTTAAAATTTGCCTATTTGAAGTAATTAAGTGGAAGCTTTAAATAAGAAACACCATTCTCTTCTGGTTCAGGGAATTGTCCTGCTTTCATATTGATCTGTATCGAAGGTAAAATCAGTTTGGGCATACTTAAACCCGCATCGCGTTTATTACGCATTTCAACAAAATCATCTTTGGTCGTGCTATCGTGAATATGGATGTTCTGATTTTTTTGAGTCTGAATATCCGTTTCACACATATAGGTATCGCGCTTTTCTGGCAAATAATCATGGCAGAGAAATACGCGTGTTTTCTCAGGCAATTGATATAAGCTTTGTATTGAATCAAAAAGAATTGACGCGCTTCCCCTTGGGAAATCACAGCGTGCCGTACCATAATCCGGCATAAACAAGGTATCGCCCACAAACACGGCATCACCGATGACATAACTCAAGCAGGCTGGTGTATGTCCAGGAGTGGGAATGTTATATGCTTCGATTGAACCAATTAGAAATTGCTCATGATCATCAAACAAATAATCAAATAATTGCTGGGTATTCCACTGTTTGATATCCAAATGATAGATCGCAGCAAAGGTCTCTTGTACCGCAGCAATTCTCTGACTCATGGCGATTTTTCCGCCTAATTCGGTTTTGAGATATTGTGCAGCAGTTAAATGATCGGCATGAACATGGGTTTCTAAAATCCACCCGACTGTTAAACCCTGCGCTTTGACATAGGTAATGATCTGATCGGCATGTGTGGTAGAAGTTGTGGCTGATGCAGCATCATAGTCCAGCACACTGTCAATAATTGCACATGACTGGGTAGCTGGATCACTCACCACGTAACTGAAAGTGTTCGTATCTTCATGAAAAAAATCTTTTACAACAGGGGAATTTGACATGATTAAGCTCCTGTCCACTTACGGTGAAGCAAGACGCCTGCAAGCATCGCGACAATAAAATACAGAACCTGATAATGCCCAAGACCAATCAAGGTAAAACTGGGTGCAGGACATATCCCAGCAATCCCCCAACCAATACCAAATAAAAGACTGCCCGAGATCAGTTTAGGATCAATTTCATGATTGCCTGGTAATTCAATTGGTTCATTAAATACGGTTTTGGGTGCTTTACTTCGTACTGCTTTTTGAAAAGGAATAATTGCAACCATGATCGCTCCAATCATTACGAAAGCCAGACTCGCATCCCAATCACCAAACAAATCTAAGAAGTTTAGAACTTTTTCTGGATTAGACATCCCAGAAACCATCAAACCTATAGAAAATAAACCGCCGAAAATGAAAGCCAGAAAATTCTTCATTTAGAAAGCTCCTGTGACATGGCGAATCATGTAAACCGTAACAAATCCAGCGAACATAAAACTCATGGTGGCTAAAATAGAACGTTTAGATAAGCGACTGATCCCACAAATGCCATGACCGCTGGTACAGCCTGAACCTAAGCGTGTCCCAAAACCCACCAATAGCCCAGCAATGATCATCATCAACGGACTGGCATTCAATTCAATTTCAGGCTTTATCCATAGTCCATATACAAATGGCACAGTAGTTAAGCCCAATAAGAACCAAATAGCAGGCGTCTTAAATATCGTTTGAGAGTTTAGAATTTGTGCAACTAATCCACTAATTCCAGCAACACGACCATGTACATATAGGTAGGCAACTACAGCTGCACCTAGCAATAATCCCCCCGTAAAGGAAATCAAATAGTCAGACATACAATTCAAATCACGCTAACAATATACTTATTAATATTATATAATTAAATAATACACAAGTGTTACTTTATTTTTTTGTATAATAATAAGATGATTTTTAGGATACGCTTATGAAAACCAATGAATTAAAAATGAAAATAGATCTTTCAAAAGTCGACCTTGTCACTGATTGTCTAAAAGTCTTATCGAATCCTGATCGTCTTAAAATTTTATGTGTCTTAATTGATGGTGAGCTGAATGTTCAACAAATTGAAAAAACCGCTCAGGTATACCAACCAACATTGTCACAACAACTAACGATACTCAGAAAAAGTAAAATGGTATCGACACGCCGCGAAGGCAAACAAATCTTTTATCAATTTAGTGATATGAGAATATTGCAAATCATGCAGACCCTATACGGCTTATATTGTATGGAGAATATGAACTTAGACTAGAAATGTTCATTCCTTAAAATATTTCGTATTTGGAATAACAGACTCTTCTGCTCACTTTTCAAGCAAAAAAAGTCTGTTACTTTTTTTCAAATCAATTATCTGACGATTGCTCTAAGTTCTCCCACTCAGGAAATGGATTAACCATAAGCTTCCACTGCTCAGGTCCTCCGACAATTTCCACATCCGTCAGTAAACATTGGTCAAACTGTTGGATTAAACCCTGTTCATCCATATCCATTCCAATCATTACAATTTCCTGTCGTGCATCCCCAGTACGTTCATCCCAATTTCTGATGATTTCATCACGGCTTTGCTGATCTTCTGGCCAATGCTCGTCAGGAACCGTTGCCCACCAATAGCCGGCAACACCATGTCTAGCCATTGCACCCGCTTGTGACCAAGAAGCAGCAAACTCAGGGTTTGAGGCCAGCCAAAAATAGCCTTTCGAACGAACCACACCTTTCCATTCGGAATTGATGAAATCATAAAAGCGTTGAGGATGAAATGGTCGTCTTGCTCGATACACAAAACTTTTAATCCCATATTCTTCTGTTTCAGGTGTGTGTTCACCACGCAATTCTTTCAGCCAACCTGGAGCTTGAGAAGCTTCGTTAAAATCAAAAAGCCCTGTATTTAAAACTTTATCTAAATTGACTTTACCAAATTCAGAAATTTCAATTTTTGCTCGTGGATTAAGTTTATTTAGAATTGCAAATAAACGTTGTTTATCATCCTCATTAATCAAATCCACTTTATTTAGGATAATGACATCACAAAACTCAATTTGATCAATCAGCAGATCTACCACAGTACGTTCATCTTCCTCACCAAGTGATTCACCACGTTGTTGTAAGCTGTCATACGAGCTGTAATCTTTTAAAAAGTTAAAGGCATCAACGACCGTCACCATGGTATCCAATCGCGCAAACTCACTCAGTGACACTCCATTTTCATCTTCAAAAGTAAAGGTTTCTGCAACAGGTAAGGGTTCAGAAATCCCTGTTGACTCAATCACCAATTGGTCAAATCGGCATTCTTGTGCAAGGCGACGAACTTCGACCAGTAAATCTTCTCGCAAAGTACAGCAGATACAGCCATTACTCATTTCTACCAGTTTTTCATCAGTACGGGAAAGTTCTGCACCACCATCTCGTACTAAAGCAGCATCAATATTTACCTCCGACATATCATTAACAATGACCGCGATACGACGACCTTCACGGTTATTTAAAATATGATTGAGTAACGTCGTCTTACCTGCACCGAGGAATCCCGACAGCACAGTTACAGGTAATTTGGCTGGAGTGGCTAAAGAATTATCCATTGGCTTTCTCACTTATCTTAATAAAAGGCTTGTTACGTTTGGAAAAACATAAAGCACATTGACCTAATAGCTCTAAACAATGATGTTTAGGGCTAAAATCCTGATGAACAAGTGACTGTTCAAATACCTGAGTAAACTTAGGTGAATCAATAACTTGAACTGTATGAAAATCAGTACAAATTGTGATGAATAAGTAATTTTGTTTATTTTTCAATTCATACGCTAAATATTTATTCAATGTATCAAGTCTAAGTATTAAGCCATAGCCTGACAATTTTTTTAAAATACGGTAAATTTGTACTGGAGATTGCAAGCCGTAAGGTTTTACCTTTTCTAATAAAGCATAAGCACTTATTGCTTTCTGCTCATTTTGCAAAATTGTTAATACCCTTTGCTGTATCGCACTCAGTTTTAATTCACTCATCTATATTTCCTTTATCATTTCGATTAGACAAAAGCTGAGTGATACAGGGAGATGATGTACTTTTATGATCGGGTCCCCATGTGCGATATCCAGCACTATCAATATGAATTTGACCAGAAGTATATACCCCAAGTCCCATATTCAAACGATCACCATTTTTGACCCAAAATTGACACAAATTTGTTTTTGTTTGCTGAATCATTGTAAGTTCTTCTGGTATTGGTTGTTCTGGACCAATCCTAAAATCAAGCGCAGCATTAACAACATGTTTGGAAGAATCTGCTCCTTTCGCACAGCGATTTAGGGCAGAGTTACGGTAAACAGAAGTAACTGTAAAATCATCAATCACATTATCATTAATTAATTCCTTCAAAATATTTAAAGTCGGTACGATATTGTTCCAAATTTCTTGCGGTGGAATTTCATATTCTGATGCATGGCAGTTTTGCCAATCTCTTGCTGTTTGAAACAACTCAAATTCAGGCACTACAGTCTGTAAGCCTTTATTTTTTAAAAAATGTTGATAACGAAGAACTTGATTTTTATTAAAAGGTTGAGATAACCAGTTCTGATATGAAGCAGGTGTAATTTTCTGAAATGTTGGACGAGACTGTACAGATTTATGTTTGAATGTGTCATCTTCTTCCGAAGAGTAGGGTTGCGAAACAAAATGCCGTATTGGTTTTTGACTACATGCGATAAGACAAAAAAGTACCCCGAAAATTAAAAAATGTTTCATCACTCATTTATACCCTAATATCACAGCTCTCAATCTCATTGAGATTGCCTCAATATTTGTTATGTTATAACATAACAAATATATTTAAAAGCTGTTCTTCTTAATTTAAGTAGGAGGAATGAGATTTTATTTAATCATGTTATGCAATTTATAGAGGGTTAATAAGGAAAAAATAATGTCTGATTTGTATGTTTATAACGCTGAAACTCGCTCAAAAGAGCACTTTGAGCCCATCGTAGCAAACGAGATCAAGCTCTATGTCTGTGGAATCACCGTTTATGACTACTGTCATATTGGACATGCCAGAACCATGATTGCATTTGATTTGATTGTGCGCTTTTTAAGATCACAGGGCTGGAAAGTAAAATACATTCGTAATATTACGGATATCGATGACAAGATTATTCAAAAAGCACAAGACAACCACGAATCCATCGGTGAATTGACGGATCGCTTTATTCAATCAATGCATAAAGATTTTCAGACTTTAGGCTGCCTCTCTCCTGATGCAGAACCTAAAGCAACTGATTTTATTCAATATATTCAAACTATTATCCAAACCTTATTCCAAAAAAAATGCGCCTATCAAACATCAAATGGCGATATTTATTTTTCCATTGAAAGCTATCCTGACTATGGACGATTATCTGGTCGAAAATTAGCAGATATGCAAGCAGGTGCTAGCCAACGCATCAACATAGAAACTGAAAAACGTCACCCTTTTGATTTTGTGCTCTGGAAAGCTTCAAAACCCAATGAACCTTTTTGGCAATCGCCTTGGGGAAATGAGCGACCAGGTTGGCATATTGAATGTTCGGCAATGTCAATGTGTCATCTTGGCAACCATTTTGATATTCATGGCGGTGGGGGTGATTTAATTTTCCCACATCATGAAAATGAAATTGCGCAGAGTGAAGCTGCAACTGGAGAAAAATATGTGAATTACTGGTTGCATACAGGCTTCATCAATGTCAATGGGGAAAAAATGTCGAAATCATTAGGTAATTTTCTCACCATCCGCGATGCATTCAAGACTTATCATCCTGAAGTCATTCGCTTATCAATGATTAGTTCTCATTATCGGAGTCCTATTGATTTCTCTGATCATATTTTAAAAGACACACAAAAAGTATTGTCTCGATTCTATCAAGCAATTTACCACGCACAACCTTTTATCACATCAAAAGATGATGCTATTAAAACAGAACTAAACAGTAATCCTTTTATACAAAAATTTAACCAAGCCATGAATGATGACTTTAACACCCCTGAAGCACTCGTCATTTGTTTTGACTTATTGAAGCAGTTAAATATAGCCTTAAAAGAAGAGAACCAAGAAAACGTTATTAAGAATTATCAGTTACTTCTTTGGATCGGCAATATTCTAAATATTTTTCAGTATGATCCTGAGAAAATATTAAAGTACTCAGCTAGCGAACAAGATTCACCCCTTTCCGACCAGGAAATCCAAGAAGCGATTCTGGCAAGAAATACAGCACGAACCAATAAACAATATGCTTTAGCAGATCAAATTCGACAGAAATTACTTAAAAGTGGCATCCTTTTAGAGGATACCCAGACACAAACAATTTGGAGACTCAATCAATAATGAATGATGTTTACTTATTAAGATTCATCCTCCCCATCTTTATCAAATACGGATTACACATATGGCGATTAGCAATCAAGACCTGAGAAAAGCAGGACTAAAAGTCACTCTTCCGCGAATAAAAATTTTAGAAATATTGGAAAACTCAATTCCTCACCATCTGAGTGCCGAGGATATTTATAAAAAACTATTGGAGCAAGATGAGGATGTTGGACTAGCAACGGTCTATCGTGTCTTAACTCAATTTGAAATGGCAGGTATTATTCAACGCCATAATTTTGATCACAATCATGCTGTATTTGAGATAAAGCAAAATACTTCGCACGATCATCTTGTCTGTCAAGAAACAAACCAAATCATTGAGTTTAAGAATGAAGAAATTGAAAAATTGCTTCTAGATATTGCAACAACACATGATTTTCAACTCACAGGACATTCTCTGATCTTATTTGGATATTGTAGAAATTCAACTGAGTAAAATAAAAATCGACTATTTATCAGTTCTTATCACAAGCATACTAGAAACAACACCCGTTAAATGTTATGTTATAACATAACATTTAACACTTACTTTCAATTATGAATGCCTTGCAGCTCCCAGATGTCTCATCTGAACCTTTTCTGAATATGCATGCCTATCCTCTCGATTGGGTCGGAATGGAGAATATCGCCTTACCTCTTCAAATTCAAAATACACTGTGCGCCAGTAAAGTGAATGCCTATGTCAGCTTAGATGATCCTCAGGCTAAAGGTATTCATATGTCTAGACTGTATACTCGACTGCTGGAACTCCATGCCCTACCTGACCTAACTTTAAGTAAAATTTATCAAGCGCTTCAAGATTTTTTAGCGAGCCATACTGAGCTCTCTCAACAAGCCCGCCTTGATATTCAAGCGGAGTTTAATTTAGAACAACCTGCTTTAGTCAGCGCACTATCGGGCTGGAAAAGTTATCCATTTAGCTTATCCTGTAAGTTAAGTGAGCATACTTTTGAAGCAGAATTAGCAATAGAAATCACCTACTCCTCAACATGTCCTTGTTCTGCTGCTTTAGCACGTGACCTCATTCAAAAAAGCTTTCAAGATGCCATTGATACAAAAAAAATAAATCCACAAAACACCGATGAAGTTATGGCGTGGTTAGGTACAACAGATGCAATTGTAGCAACTCCACACAGCCAAAGAAGTTTTGCTCAGCTACGTTTTAAATTAGACCCTTGCTTACAGTCCATTCCAATTCGGCAATTCATTTCATATGCAGAACAAGCCTTGACAACACCCGTTCAAACAGCTGTCAAACGCGTAGATGAGCAAGCATTCGCATTAGCAAATGGTCAAAATTTAATGTTCTGTGAAGATGCTTTACGTCGCTTATACCACGCATTTGTCAACTACTCAGGTATTTCGGGATTTAACTTCAAAGTCATCCATGCTGAAAGTTTACATGCTCACGATGCAGTCGCTCAGGGATCATGGCAATGGTAGATTCAACAGTTTTTCTAGACATTGAACAAGGAAAGATGGGGCAATGTTATGAACTGAAAAGCATTATTGATGCTATTCCCTGGAACAAGGATGGACTAATCACTGCCATTGCCCAAGATGGACAAAGTAAAGATGTCTTAATGCTTGCTTGGATTAACCGTGATGCACTACTTGAAACCCTAAATACAAGACAGGTTTGCTATTGGTCTCGCTCGCGGAAGTGCTTATGGCGAAAAGGTGAAAGTTCAGGACATCGTCAAAAACTCATTGAAGCCAGACTTGATTGTGACGGTGACAGCATCCTTTTTTTGGTCGAGCAAACTGGACCAGCCTGCCACACTAATCGCCCCAATTGTTTTTATCTTGGATTAAACACACAACACGCCACAATTTTAACTCAGCCCATCATTTAGCTAATTTATATAACATTGAAGACATTACCATGATTCGTAAAAATCCAACTGGTCATCTCCCTGTCATTGACCAATCCGCTTATATTGATCAGACCGCAATTGTTTGTGGAAAAGTCATTATTGAAGCGAACGTATTTGTCGGTCCTTATGCGGTGATCCGTGCAGATGAAGTGGATGAAAATGGCGACATGCAACCCATCATCATTGGTGAAAATTCAAATATTCAAGATGGTGTTGTCATTCATTCAAAAGCAGGTGCACAAGTCACGATTGGAAAAAACTCATCCATCGCCCATCGTTCGATTATTCATGGTCCATGTGTGGTTGGTAACCGCGTATTTGTCGGCTTTAACAGTGTCTTATTCAACTGTAAAGTCGGTGATCATAGTGCCATCCGTCATAATGCAGTTGTCGATGGTCGCGATTTACCTGAATCATTTTATGTCCCTGCGATGAGCTATATCAATGCCCGAACCGACTTAAGCATGTACCCACCGATCGATATTTCTATCAGTGAATTTTCTGAAAGTGTGGTGAGCACCAATATTGAGTTAGTACAAGGTTATAAGGCATTACAAAATGAATTTTAGACAACTCCCAAATCTCATCATACGTAATGCGAATATAGTTAATGAGGGCCAGCAACAAATCGGTGATGTCCTTATTCAGCAAGGCCGTATTCGTAAAATACAATCTAATATAACGGGTATCCACAATGCCAAGAGCATCGAGGCTGATGGCACATGGTTACTCCCAGGCATGATTGATGATCAAGTCCACTTCCGCGACCCAGGCTCACCACAAAAAGGGAGTTTTGCCTCAGAATCTTTGGCAGCTGCGATAGGTGGAATTACCAGCTTTATGGATATGCCGAATACCAATCCTGCTACATTGGACTTAACTGCACTACACGATAAAAAAGCAATTGCAGCTCAACATAGCATAGCCAATTACGCATTTCACTTTGGGGTAAGTGCACAAAATTTAGATATTGTTGAAGCGCTTGATCCTAAGTTGGTTAGCGGCGTGAAAGTTTTTATGGGAGCATCAACGGGTAATATGTTGGTTGATGATCCAAAAATTTTAGAGCGCTTATTTGCAAATGTGCCCACTATTTTATTAACACATTGCGAGTCCACGCCACGGATCAAACAACTGCAAGAGTTTTATCGTGATCAATATGGCGAAGATATTCCAGCAAACTTACATCCTAAAATTAGGGATAAACAAGCCTGTTTTGAAAGCTCTCGATTAGCCGTATCACTCGCTGAGGAATTTGGTACACAGCTACATGTGTTGCATCTGACGACAGCAAAAGAGCTTTGCTTATTTAAAAATTTACCATTGGATAAAAAACATATTACTGCTGAAGTATGTATACATCACTTAACTTTTGATGAGTCTGATTATGCAGATTTAGGACATTTAATTAAATGTAATCCAGCAATAAAAACTGCCAGTGACAAGCATACCCTCATTGAAGCCGTCGCCAATAGTGAGCGTTTAGATATTATTGGCACAGACCATGCACCGCATAATTGGCAAGAAAAACAGCAAACTTATTTTAAAGCCCCTTCAGGATTACCGCTAGTTCAGCATGCCTTACCCGCATTATTAGAATTAGTGGCAGATCAAAAACTATCAATTGAAACGCTGGTAAGAAAAACTTCTCATCAAGTTGCCGATTTATTCCGTATTAAAGATCGAGGCTATATCCGCGAAGGCTATTGGGCTGATTTAGTCCTCATCCGCGAAAATCAAAAAAAACAATCAGTAGCTGAACAGACTAATTTTATGCGTTGTGGCTGGACACCTTTCCAAGAGAAAACGTTCCGCTATCTGGTGGATACAACCATCATTTCTGGTCAACTCGCATGGCACCAACAGCAACCTTATCTTAACTGTCAGGGTCAAGCCTTAGAAATTGACCGCTAATCTGCAATAACCCAACCTGTATCTAGACGACTCTACATGAATATCCAGCTTAATTTCCTTGGTTCAACACAGCATCTTCAACTTGAGCAACCAATGTCGATTTTTGAAACCTTGTCCCGTTTCAAAATTCAAGGCTATAAAAAAGCTTTTCTCGCCAAAATTGATGCTCATTTCGTTGATTTGCATCATGTCATCCAACATGACTGTCACATCGAACTTTTCAGTCTGAACGATGACAATAATTTAAATCTACTACGACACTCCTATGCTTATTTATTAGCACAGGCTGTCCATCAGTTATACCCTGCTGCTCAACCTGTAGAATATCAAATTACCAATCAAGGTATTTATTATGATTTCGCCGATACGCCGCATTTTAATCAGGATGATTTACAACACATTGAACTGAAAATGCATGAGTGGGTACAACAACATTTAGATATTCGCACTGGAAAGATTACAGCCGATCAAGCCGCTGATTTTTTTAAACAGCAAGATTTAGATTTTAAGTATCAATACTTAAAAAATACGAGTAACTCAAGCGACTTATTTTTCCATCAAAATAATGATTTCTCAGACGTTTACTTAAATCCACTTGTTCCAAATACTGAATTTTTAGAATGTTTTAAAGTGACTCATGTTTCTGGTGCATATTGGCAAGGCGACGCTACACAACCGATGTTACAGCGGATTTATGTCACATGTTGGGCTGACCAAAAACAATTAAAAAAACATTTAAAGCAAGTTGAAGAAGCCGCAAAACGAGATCATCGTAAATTAGCACAACAACTTGATTTACTACATTTTGATGATAAAGCCCCAGGTGCGGTGTTCTGGCATTCCAAAGGCTGGAAGTTATTTCAATTATTAATAGATTATTTACGCAAGCAACAAGATGATGTGGGTTATATTGAAGTTAATACTCCCGATGTCATGGATCGTGAACTTTGGGAAATTTCGGGACATTGGCAAAACTATCAGCAGCATATGTTTACCACAGTCACTGAAGATCAGCGAAGTTATGCGCTTAAGCCTATGAGTTGTCCTGGCGCAGTTTGTCTATATGCACATGAATTAAGAAGTTATCGAGACTTACCCTTACGCATGGCAGAATTTGGTAAAGTTCATCGCTACGAGCCATCTGGCTCTTTACATGGATTAATGCGTGTTCGTCATTTTACCCAAGACGATGCACATATTTTTTGTACTGATAACCAGCTTTTATCTGAATGTAAAGATACTATTGCCCTCATTTATAAAATTTATGAGCAATTTGGCTTCAATGAAATTTCGCTTAAATTATCTACAAGGCCTAATCATCGTTTCGGCACGGAAGAAATCTGGGATTTCTTAGAAAATACACTAAAACAATCTCTCGAACAGCTTAATATTCCTTATAGCTTAAATATCGGTGAAGGTGCATTTTATGGTCCTAAACTTGAATTTACGTTAAAAGATGCCATTGGTCGTGAATGGCAATGCGGAACAATTCAGGTTGATTTAAATTTACCAGAACGTTTTGATATTCATTACATTGATGAAAATAATGAAAAACAACGGCCTGTAATGTTACACCGTGCTTTATTTGGATCTCTTGAGCGCTTTATTGGTATTTTAATTGAACACTATATAGGACATTTCCCATTTTGGCTTGCACCAGTTCAAATCGTAATTTTACCGATTACAGATGCACAACATGATTATGCCAAACAAGTTCAAGAATCACTTAAACAATATGGCTTTAGAGCAACATTAGATTTAAGTCAATCAAAATTGAACTATAAAATCCGTGAACATACACTAAAAAAAATACCTTATCTGATCATTGTTGGGGAGCAAGAAAAGCAACAATCATCTGTTCGAATACGTGCACAAAATGGGCAAGATCTAGGCGATGTTCAATACTACGAAATACATAGTTTTTTCACTTCATTATATTCTGCAACAAGCTGTAAAGAGGTTTTGAACTAATGAAAAATGGTTTGAATACTTGATGCTATGATAGCTAAAACCTATAACATCAAATACATTGTAACTTTTAGTATAAACAATACTATTCGGATTATTTAGACTAGGGTCTGTTGACATTTCATAAAGGCTTTGTTGCACAAAGCTATTCTTGAAGGCTTCTTCAGCAATATAATTTCCAGATGAAGAAGCCTGCACATAAAATCTACCGTACAACCAATTGGTCCTCGTATAATCAAGCTTTAATCAAGCGAGGGAATATTTCAATCTGGTTTGATCCTAAGACCCAATGGTATGCACAACCACAAGGCAAGCACGGACGAAATCAAACTTATTCCGATACAGCGATTCAATGCTGTTTAATGATCAAATCTCTATTCCGTCTTTCTTTACGTATGGTCACTGGCTTTGCTCAAAGCCTGATTAAACTCAGTGGCTTAAATTGGACAGCCCCGAATATCAGTGATATTCGTACTCCACCCTCTGTAGACGACAAAAGCATATTGATATTGCGATAAGCTATCAGAAAAGTCGTGATGGGTTACACCTACTCGTCGACGCTACGGGTTTAAAATTTTTAGGTGAAGGTGAATGGAAGCGTAAGAAACATCAGCCTGAATACCGTCGGCAATGGCGTAAACTGCATATTGCTATAGATGCTGAAACACTGCAAATACGTGCCGTTCAGCTTACGACAAATAATGTCAGTGATTCACAAGTACTAGGTGATTTAGTGGATCAAATCCCACTAGATGAGCGAATAGATTCTGTCTATACCGATGGGGCGTACGACACGAAGTGCTGCAGACAATTGATTTCAGATCGTCAAGCACATGCCATAATTCCTCCAAGAAAAAATGCAAGGCCATGGAAAGATAAGAAATTGGGATCTTTAGAGAGAAATGAATTATTGAAAACAGTCAAACATCTAGGAAGAATGCTTTGGAAAAAATGGTCGGGCTATCACCGTCGCAGTTTGGTGGAAACCAAGATGCATTGCATCAAATTATTAGGAGATAAGCTGACGGCAAGACATTTTCAAAGTCAGGTCAATGAAATTCATGCGCGTGTGGCAGTTCTGAATAGATTTACGGAATTAGGTAGACCTCACACCCAAGTTGTCACTTAAATTTGAATGGATTGGGGAAAACTCAGCTTTTGAATGTTTATGCAACAAAGCCGTTGTCCACTCATAAGGTTCGCTCCTATGCAAAAAGATGGACTGCTCCCAGTATCCTAGACATCGAAGTAGCCTCATTTTGAAGCTGCCTCTGCGTCAAATGAGGTCATAAAGCCATCTTCATCAACTAAGTAAGCTTTATCACAAAGAGTTAAAATTGGAAGATCACTTAAACTATCAGAGTAGCCATGGCTAAAATTTAGAACAGAGTTAAATCGATTATTTAACATCGTCTTTTTATTTTTATAAATGCACCTTTCATCTAAATAGAAGGAACCAAAATTTCTACGTGTGATTGAGCCAATTACCTCAAGGTTAGTTGTATTGAAAAAACTAGGATAAATCTGCTTGATGAATTCTACTGGTGTGCCACTAATAAAAATAACTTGATCACCATTCGCTTTGTGAAACTCTAATTGTTGAAGCACACTATCAAAAGGTGTCATGTTTAGAGAGAATGATTTGCAAAATTTCTCAGTAAGGGTGTCTAACTGCGATTCTGAAATGCCTAGAAAAAGGAAAAATAAGATAAAATTTAACTCGAACTTACCCTTTGTATTAACACGATAAATAAGAAATGAGATAAAAATAATCGGAAGAAATATAACAAAATTGAGTAATCTTTCTTTAATTGAAAACTTGATGAACTCTAAAAAAATACCTTCCTTGTGTAAAGTTCCATCAATATCAAAAAAAACATAATCCATTAATTATTTCCTAAATAAAAATTTGATAGCTCGAACACTTTAACTAAAGAGAGATAGAGAGCTTTTAGATTGCCTCTTTGCTGATCGTAAACTCGCAAGCCATCTAATACTCTGTAATAGGAATACTTAGAAAAGTTTGAACGTGATAACTCCTTTGGAACATAGGTACAACTATTCTCAATGATAGGGTCTGAAATTACCTTAAAGCCCATTAATGTATATACATCGACTATATTGTCAATGGCTGAGATAGGATACAGTCGATATTCCGAATAGCCGAAAAAAGCGAAGCCTTGGAAGGATACAAAAGTTCATTCGCTAGAGTGAAATGAATTACTTCGTACTGTTAAACGTTTAGGCAGGACACTATGGAAAAAATGGTCATGCTATCATCGACGCAGTTTGGTCGAAACCAAGATGCACTGCATCAAATTATTAGGCGATAAATTAATGGCAAGAAGCTTTTCTAGTCAGGTGAATGAAATTCATGCTCGTGTAGCGATCTTAAATAAATTTACAGAAATAGGCCGATCTCATACCCAAGTTGCCTCTTAAATTTTAGTAACTTAGGACAGCTCTGCTTTTAAAGGCATTATGCAACAAAGCCTGAACGTATTCAAAATGCTAATTAACCAGAATCCTGTTTAAGCCAATGATTCCATAAATTGAATTGTTGGCTTATTTGGATGGGTTAATTGATAGGCACATAAAGAGGCATAAATACCAGCTAAATAGCCTTCAACACTTCTAGCGTTACTTGTTACCAAATTATATTTCCCTTTGAGCAAACTAAATAACGTTTCTATTTTGTTGCGCTGCTTTAGGTAATATTCATCTTCTTTTGACAATTGAACTGCCTGCATGTTTCTACGATGATATGTAATTAAATCAATATCTTGTTCTTTAAGCCTAGCTTTCAGTTCATGACTAATATAGCCACGATCAGCATAAAGCTTTGCTTTTAATCCTTCTACCAACTGTTTAACCATTTTGATGTCTGCTGTATGTCCATTAGATAAAACTGAGTTCACAATCTCACCTGATTGATTCATCAGTAAATGTAGCTTACAACCAAAGAACCATCCCATTGAGCTTTTACCACGCATTGCAATTGATGATATGGATTTATGTCGCTGAATACGCTGATTTTTACAGACTGACAAAGTAGTTGAATCAATCCATAAATACGAACTTTGATGAACTTTCATCACAGCGAAATGCAAGGCATGTAAAGCGAGTTGATGTGTATTCACTAAATGAATCATGCGCTGATAACAGGGTAAACTTTTAAATAAATGGCTTTTGTCTTGTTTCAATGATGAGAAGAATACTTTGAAGTTATTGAAATGAGAACATTTATACCAAATCGCAATGAAGATGATTTCTGAAATATTCAGTTGAGCGGTTCGAATTCTTAGACAATGGTGACATTCTTTAAGAAATTTCCAGTAAGTCGCTTCAAATTTTAAGAAGAAATCATCAATTACACAAAATAATTCTGTACTATCGAACATAAGGACTAGAGTTGTGGGTTTGGTGTGGTAACTCAACTGATAGCTCGAGTTCTTTTCTTTTTCAAGCCTATTTCTTATCCATGATTCGGGTTAATTACAAAAATTTGAATTTAAAATGGAAAGACCCTAGAATTATTACTCACAGTGCTCTTCCCATATTTGCGATAAACTTAGGGCGTGTCATCAATTAAGCCATATCATGATTGAGGCAAGGTAGATCGCTGACAGGAAGTTCTGAGCCAATTTATCATAGCGCTTAGCAATACCTCGGTACTGCATGAGCTTGGCGAAGAAGTTCTCGATCAGATGTCTTGCCTTATAAAGATGTTGGTCATAATCACGCTGATCAATCGCGTTACCTTTGGACGGCATCACGATCTGACCATTGATCTTATGGATTGGATCAATCACCCTATTCTTGGAATTGTACTTTATCCATGAGCCAAGTCTGACTTAACGATAAATCCAGCAGCACGTCAGCACCATTTAAGTCATGAGCCTGCCTGGCGGTGACATAAAATCCTGTTGGGTTGCCTAAAGCATCAGTACGGGCATGAATTTTGGTACTTAAGCCACCTTTACTGCGTCCGATTGCCTGATCTTTTTTTTCCGGCACTGTGTTGATGAGCGAGCACAATGGTTGAGTCCAGCATGGCATATTCATGATCACTTTCATGTGATAGCACTTCAAAAACTTTCTGCCATATGCCTGCTTTAGCCCAACGGCTAAAGCGAGTGTGCACGACTCTAAAATCACCAAAGCGTTCTGGTAAGTCTCGCCACGGAATACCTGAACGATACCGATACAATACTGCTTCAACAAATAATCGGTTTTCTTTGGCGGTTACTCCAACAGTACTTGCCCGTCCGGGTAACAGATCCTTTATCTGTTCCCATTGATCGTCTCTTAATGCATAGCGTTTAGTCATGAAAGAATAATGAGGACAGGTGAAATTTTCTCAAGCTAATTTATGATAGGCCCTAGTTCATCCCTTATTTATAAAAATTTAAGCGACGTTTTGGTTCATTTTTATCTCTTCCAACGCTTTTACCAATTTGGTTAAATTCTGGTCTGGATCCAGCCACCAGTCAACTGTCCACACAGATAAAACCTGCCAGCCTAATCCATTTAATACCGTTGCTCTAAGCTGATCACGGTCTCTTGCTGTAGCTGCTTTGGCATAATTTTCCCCATCTACTAAGATACCTGCAATATAGCTATCTGCATTCAAGTCATCTTTAATGGCTAAATCCACACAACTATCACCCTGACCTATTCCAAGGTTCACACTCCAACCTTGTTCTTGCAGCTTATTTTTCAGGTACTCTACAAGTTCTTTTTTAGTCTGCTGTTTACTTTGATCTGTATAATTTAAATGCAGCTGGCCACTACGAGCAAAAATCAAGAAGTCTTTTAGATCCCTTACGCCTTCACTATTGGTACGAGCCAAATTAATTTCTTCTGGACTCAAGGCAGAAAAAACGTGTAAACCTTGACGAGCACGAGTAATGGCGACATTTAGACGACGCTGCCCACCTTGACGGTTAAGCGCACCAAAATTCATTGATAAACGACCATCCTGATCTTTCGCATAAGTAATTGAGAAAACGATGATATCCCGTTCATCTCCTTGTACATTTTCAAGGTTCTTCACGAATAATTGCTCGATACCAGATTTACTCAACATCTCCAACTCAGGATGAGCTGCTAGTTCATTGTCTAACATGTCCTCAATCAGCTTTTGCTGGGTCATGTTGAATGTTACAACCCCCAAGGTCAGGGGATTATCTTGTCCTAACTGAGATTGCAAATGCTGAATAATAAACTCAACTATAGCCTTGGCTTCACTAGCATTAGTACGTGTATCGCCTTTATCATAAACACCATCAACTACATGCAGTTTTACAGCAGTATCCTTGGCTATAGGTGCAGGAAAAGTAAATAAACTACCTTTATAATATTTCTGATTACTAAACTGAATGAGACTTTCATAACGACTGCGATAATGCCAGTTCAATGCCAATTCAGGTAATTGAGCTGCAAGGCATTCATCTAGAATACTCTCCAGATCTTCGGTCACCTCCTCATCAACTTCCTCTTCAGCATCACCTTTACCAAAGAAACTGGTTGGTGGCATTTGTTTATTGTCACCAACCACGATTGACTGTTTGCCTCTCGCCAATGCACCTATCGCATCCCATACAGGAATTTGTGATGCTTCATCGAAAATTACTACATCAAATTTTGCTTCAGTATCCAGATATTGAGCAACTGATAATGGACTCATTAATAAGCATGGCTTTAACCCTACTAATACGTCAGGAATCTGACGCATTAATTCACGTACAGGAATATGACGACGCTTCTTGCCAAGCTCTTTGTTTAGAACAGTCCATTGTGCCTTATGTTGATTCTGTTCAGAAAAAATATCATTCCAACGGTGAATAATTTCTCGACTTGCAGCAAACTGATGCTCCTTATCCTGCTGGGTAAAAGATTGTATTTTCTGTTCATGTTGCTGGCTGTTGAATTGGTTTAACTCTGGATGCTGGCTAAATTGATGTGTAATCCAGTGTCTTGCCAAATTAATATTCAGACGTTTTAGGGCAGCATCTCGCTCTAATGGAGCATTTAAAAGTTCAAATGCTAATGGTTTCAGTCCATTTTTGATTAACTGGCTTTTAACTGTCTGCCAGTTTAACCAATGTCGCCAAGCTGAGACATATTGCTGCAACTGCTGTTGTCTATCTAAAATTTCATTAAAAGTTATATCTTTATATTGCATGATTTGAGTATCATTTTGTAGCGTATGGTCATTCAGCAATTGACTGAATGTACTCTCCACCTCGGCAATATTTTGTGTCAATTCCTCTAAACTATGATTTTTACTAAACTCCACGGCTTGGAGTAATGTTGCTTGATCAGTGATTTTTGATTCAACGACCTGTTTGATTTCTTGCCACTGAATATGCATATTTTCAAAACTTTGCCATGCACTCTCTTCACCCTGCCAATAAGAACCAAGCTTATCCGCTAAATGATTTTCACACTCAGCAAATTGTCTTTGTTGACTTTGGATATGTTGTAAGATTGGCAAATCATGAGTAACGGCCAAAGATGTAGGGCGTTGAGTTGAATTTTGATAAGTTTTGATCAAGTTTCTCAACTGGAACTTGGTAAACCAAGAGAATGGAAAAATTTTGGATTCTGCTTCACGCCACTTTAAGGCTATTTGATTTAAATCTGCTTGATAAACTTGCAATTGGTATTGTGCAATTAACTTGGAACGCTGCTGTTTTAGATCGTGAGCTAACTGTTTTGCCTGAGTAAGGGATCTTAAATCTATATTTTTAATAATAGCTAATAGTTTTAAATCTGTTTGCTGAACAAGATCGGATATTGTCTCAAAAATGGTGGCATCGTGTTTAATCTCACTTAGTTTTTGCTTTTCACTAAACCCAAAAGCTTGTTGCCAAGCAGAAATGGACTTTTGCAGTTGCTGTATCTGCTTTGCAAGCTGCTCCTGTAATATTTGATATTGTTCCTGCCATGCCAAGCTCCAAATTGGCTCAGACAAGCCCTCTGCAAAACCATCTAATACATCTTTAGTATTTTCATTCAGGAGCTGACGTAAACTTACGGCTTGAGTAACAGTCTCATTCAGAAGCTCACGATTTTCTGTTGTCAGTGTCGCAATATCAATATCAGGGAAACGTAAAAGTGGTGTATCCCGATAACGAAGTTCATCACTCATTGCCATATACAAACTCCAACCAATCATATGTGAGGTATGGAGATTTTTTACATGCAAATTCAGTTCATCACGAGTCTGAATTAATCTGTCTGAGAGTTTCTGCCATTCTGTTATCTTGGATTGAGTACTTAAAAAGTAAGGATCATTGTTTTTCTGTGCCCTTTCTCGCAGTTGATCCAACACTTCCATTTTCTGGGCTTTAGAGGAATGTAACTGTAAGCACAATTCACTCAAGCCAATCTGTGTCAGACGACGGTAAACAACTTCAAGAGCAGCCATTTTTTCAGAAACAAATAATACAGATTTACCATCTGCCAAGCACTGCGAGATCATATTGGTAATGGTCTGAGACTTACCTGTACCTGGAGGACCTGATAGTACAAAAGTACGCCCCAATGCTGCTGACATAACCGCAGCTAACTGCGAGGAATCAGAGGATAAAGGCGTGAATAATTGTTCTGGTTTATAGTCTTGATCGAGTTGAGCGGGCTGTGGAAATTCATCCTGTTTAATAAATGGTTCTCGTGGAGATTCAATAAGATGATTCACAACAGCTTGATTTTTGAGCTGATCCATACGTGATGAAAGATCAAGCCACATTAAATATTTTGAAAACGAGAACTGACCAATGGCAGCCTCAGCCTTTACTTCCCATCCTGGGATATTCACGATAGCCTTACGTACAATATGTAGGATCTGATTGACATCAACTCCGGAATCATCTGTAGGTAATGGATTTAAGCCCGTAATATCAAGCTCAAAATCCTGCCTTAATAACTGTAATAATGTTGAGTTAAAACGTGGTTCATCATCATATATAAATAGTCGATAACCTGTTTTAGCAGTCTCACGGGTGATCTGCACAGGAATAAGCAATAGAGGAGCTTTGAAGGTGCGTTTCGAACGCTCTGATTCTTTCCACTCCAGAAATCCAATCGCAAGAAATAGTGTATTCGCTCCGCCCTCTTCCAAAGCAGTACGTGAGGCACGGTAGACTTCGATAAGGCGCTTTTCTAACAAGGGTGTATCGAGTGGACTAAACAATAATTTTCTGAACAGGCTCTCATCAACGTATTGATTAATATGCTGGCTTTCATTGTCACGCTGAACATCTTTTAGCGAGATACTATCAACACCCTTGAATAAGAAGCCCTCTTGATTTGCCAACGCATCCTCAAGTTTACCCAGTGTTAGCTCAGAACACTGTAGTGGAATGCTGTAACGATTGTCTTTAAAGTTTAAGAGCTTGTTACGGAGACTTAGATCTAGTAAACGACGCAACCATCGGTCAACCCGTGTAGCTTTACTTTCAAGGGGGCGTTCAACATCATAAACAGGAATAGATGCGGGCGCCCAGTCAATCTCTTTTTCGTCCAGATGGTTTTTCTTTTCCTGATGTGCGGAGATCGGTTTAATGCCACGTAAGCGAGACTGGCGAACATCAATCGCAATATAAAACTTATTCTGTCGGGATTCATCCTTAATGTATTGTTTTGCTGTTTCAAGCGCTGAAGCAAACTTCGCCTGTTGTGTGAGCAGCGTTGTTTCTATAAAAACAATCTCACCCAGATCATAACGTTTTCTTAATGCCTGAATATCATCAATGATTAAGTCAACATTCGGCGTCTCATTCAACCAGACACCGAGATAGGCATGCCCCTCTTCAATAATGATTAAGGTATCCAAGCCAATTTGTTCAGCCAAAGCACTTAACAGCATTGTTGTATCTAAACAGCACGCCAATTTTTCTTCAAAAATCTGTTTTGCTAAACGTACCCGTTGTCCTGATTTTACAAAACTTGCTGGACTCACAATGTAATGAATATTTTGTAATAATAAGGACTCCCATAGTGCATTCAACTGAGACAAGACAGAATCTCGATCTCGGTCTAGATATCCACTTAATGCACCCTGCTGTTTCATTTTTAAAATTTCACTGGCCTTAACCAAAATTGGGCTGAGTGCTGAAGCATTAGGTTGTGAAAAACTCGCCAACAATTCTATGGGTTGGCATTCTCCACCCCATGTATTAACAGTTAATAAATCAATTTCTACCTGTTGTTCTGCCAGCACTTCATCTCTTTCAGTCAACCAAACTACTTCAATGCTTCCTTTAATATTTTCAGGTAACTCTTGCAATTGTTTTGTATCAAACACTAATTTTGGCTTATCAAGAGCTAAAATTTGATTAGCCTCTAAATTTGCAATATAAATCGTATGTTCCTTAAAGCATTCTGGATTAGAACGGATCAGTATCCGGGAATCAGAAATTATTTCAGTGGAAGATATTAGGATTTGTCGAATCAGGGGAACTGAATTTTGCTGCAAAACAAAATTCAAAGCTGAAGCACAATCAACATGTAGTGAATATTCAGAATGAGGCTGTTGTTTATTTTCAACTTCTAACATTATTTTCCCCTTCTCAATTTTATTGAATCTAATAAAAGTTATGTTTGAAGAACAAAAATACATGATTAAGTGATTTATGTCTTATTTAAAAAATCTAACTTTAAGTCACAATTAACTTCATCCCAAAATTTAGTATCCTAACTATGTTGGTGGTCTTTATGAATTTTCAAAATCACTCATCAGCTTTTTGATCCATTTCGGCAAATCCGCTGAAAGTAACTTTTCATAATCTTCAGGTGATAACTCATTTTTGATCGCTTTGATGATCTTATAATTTACGATATTAGGTCCTAAATAGTACAACGCCGAGATCGCCATACCGACTCTTTGACCTGCGTATTGGAGCAGTCGTTGATCACGCGTGTGTCTTAGTACCACATCCCCCCCAGCCAGTTTGAATCGCCTTGAACGACCACTTGTATGTAAGACATGATATAGCGGCACTTGGGTGCTTAGTCCTAAACGATTGGCACAATAGCCACCACTATGTTGAAACGTTTCACCCGTTAATCGAGTTATCGCAGCCAATACATCGTAGAGATCAGGAGGTAAAGCCCTTGGGGGATTAAAAAGTTTTGAGAATTTAACTTTATAGTAAATGTTAGGCACAACCCGACTGACCTCCCCCTGATCCAAATAGGGAGATAAAAAGCTTAAAAGCTGCTGCTTGGAAAGCGTGACACTGAAATCTTGAATAGAAAACACTGAGCCTGCTGCTAAGTTTTTCAATTCAGCGTCCAATCGTCTTTTAATAGATTCATCCATAAGCCAAACTCATCATTTTGACATCTTTATTTGCGACCAAACTTTTCTAATGCAGCTTCATTAAAATCATCATTAAACATCTGCCTCACCCGATGTTCTCTTTTTAACGTTGCGAGAGTCGCGAAGAAACACGCCTCACATAAAAACAGTTCATAGAGTTCTCCCTCATGCTTCGACCCTTTGCTCCAATATGAGGACAGTACGCCATGGTTCAGTTGCGTGGATACCAGACATACATCACATGAAAAATCTATCACTTGCAATAGCTCTTCATCTTGTTCTAAGTCTTTATATTCTTTGCTTTCCACATTTGCCTCCTCATTTTTTGTTCTCTGTGATTATTTTAGTGCCTGATGCAAAGCAATCAGGATCTCACCCTCTTGGCATTCACTGGGTGGAGGTAAAGTCCGATCCTCTTCACGATAGAAGTCCACACTGGTAAACAGTGCATCTTTGGCCATCTGTAACGCATCCTCGAAATTGTCACCACAAGTCATTGCTTCTGGAATATCACGAAAAGAGACGTTATAAGCTTGCCCTTCTTGTTCGAATTTTGCTGGATAAAACACTGGATTACACACCATGATTGAATTCCTTTAAATACTGATCGAACTATTCATTTCTTGCTGTTAAACCCCTGCCTGAGCAAAGGCTTAGTATGTTCATTGTTTTAATGGCCTTATCTAAAATAATAACCCAGCGTATCGTCTTTTGAGTCTCCCCACCCTGTCCAGATCTGAATGAGTTCTACATAATCCTGATTGATGCTTTTGACCTTGTATAAAAAGCTACGGGGTGGAGAGGTCTCATTGAGGCGTACTTTTTCAATTAAGATAAAGGTCTTGTCATCCAACCATCTGACTCTAAGTGGCATCGGATCCTGACATTGTCCCAGTTCTGCATACATCGCCGCATCTTTCCCATTTTTGGAGAAGGACAAGCCGGCACATTGAACATCAGGGATATCCATCACCAGACGCTTCCCGATCAGGCTTTCTTTGGCGCCCGCACAAGCCCAGCTTGAGAGGCTGAGACAGAGTCCTGCTAAAAATATTTTTTTCATGACGTTACTCTTTCTTTATTGAGTTGAAGCGGCTTAGAACACATCGCCAATAAAGCCACACTGTAATATGTACTGTGACGGATCAATTGGATGCTTCTCCTGAAGAGCGTTGTTCACTAGACTGATCATCAACTTTAAACCAGTAGGTATAATCCTCAACTTTTCCATCCACCAATACATTCTGCACCTGAACGTCATAGATCACGTTGTATTCCATTGCGCTAAAATGGAATTGCAGATTATTGGCCAATAAACCATAGCTGATATTGTCATACTGGATGTTGCTGATCATTTGGATTTGCTGATTGTCCCGTCTCGTCACGACCAGCTTTGCCTGTGAAAAATCCACCGTATTGTTGGCATAGGCATTTTGTGGATTGACTAAAATCGACAGGGATAAAGGTTCAGTTTTTGAAAAGAATTTCTTCGGATACACATGATACGGATAGGCAATCACCCCTTTCGGCATCGTGGTGCTTAAGCTTTGTGATGCATAGGGATAGACCACTTTCATGGCCGCCCCTAAGATGGTCGCTACGCTTTTAGCCTCAGTATTGGAGACCTCGCCATAGGCGGTTTTGCTCAGAAATGGGCTCAAGATATGACGTCGATGGCCAATACTGCTCGAGTTTTTTTCAATCAACCAATTGATCACATGGGTATCTGCACCGTAGCTGACTAAAGGCTGATAGGCTTGAATAAAGTTCAAGTTGGATGTTGAAGTCCCTTGATAGCCAATATCACTAAAACAACGCCACGTTCCATCTGGATAATGTGAAGTCTTTTCATTCACCGCCAGTAACATAGAGGCTTGCATCATCTGGTCTTCATAAGCCTGGTCATAGCGAACTTTCGGCAGATGGTGTAAGGCACGAATCTCATTCAATGTATTGATAAACAGTTGCCGCTCCGCCTCACTGGGTCTTCCTGCCTGACAGGCATTCAGATCTTTATGTTCCTCTGCTTGCGCCTCGATGACATCCACCACCATTATGCTATTCAGAGGCAGAATCTGTGATGTTCCCGCCTGTGTCAGTTTTAAACTACATTTGCCCACATCAAGGACTTTTAACTCGCCTTGTGCAAAGTCACAAATATTCGGACTTTCACTGCTAAAACGAATAGTCAGATCTTGATCCGTCTTCCGATTGAACTGATAGGTCTGACCTTTGAGAAAGCGATGGATCTGTAAGGGTTCAAAGCGTTGTGCTGTCTTGTTTTTACAAACTCCTTCTTGCAGATATTGCGTTTCAGAACACGTCACAGGTTGAGGTGATGTACCGCCATTGTTTGAATCCTCTGCTCCACCAGCACCTCCACTAGAACTTGAACCACCACCGCCACATCCGATCATCGCCATACTGATGGCCAGCATCAAGGTGTTGGCTCTAATGGATGGCGTCCACTTTTTTGAATGTTTCATCATTTTATTCGCCCTCTTATGCTTAGTTTTTATTGGTAATGATCAGCCGATAGCAGTTGGCGGATTTCGCTGGCCATTTTAGGGCTACGCCAAGGAAACAACACTTTGAGGCAGTAATGCGGTTTGAATGGGTCGCGTGTTCCAATATTGACTTGGTATTCTCTTTTGACTGGGCTGCGATGTTCGTGATGGCGAATATGCGTTCCTGTCATCGGATTGCTGGTGACTGTGCTGGAATAAGACACTTTGTCTTCAACTAAGTTGAAGTGGCCAACCGAAGTAATATAGTCAAATGGGTATTTCACTAAGCGTTGTTCTGGTTCATCAAACAGAATGATGGTTTTATGCTGACTGTTAATCCAGACTCCACGATTGTGATAATTAAACTGTTCACCTTGGCGCGTCAGTTGCTCCGTCATACCTGCAAAGTAAGTATTTCCATATGTATAGAAGTAATAAGTGATCACAAACCACAACAGCCAGATGCCAAAGAATAGATAGCCAAACCAGCCAAAGGAAAACACTTTAGCAATAATTAAAAAGATGACGATCGGCACCACGATGCACTTTACAAAGACTTTGGATTTTGGTGGGCGATTTTCGATTGGAATGATTTTTGGTTGAGTGAATTCAGACATCATTGTTCCCCGCATGTTCAATGCAATTGACAATCACCAGGGGATATAAAAATAAGTATTTTTTTATAGGCGTGATTGAGCCATCCACCTTAGAGATTGTTCGTATAAAAATGTTTTTTAATACCGCTTAAAAATTAAAAGCAGTGCGGTATGCCCTGTTGAATGACACAACAAGGTTGAGTGGGTGCGGCGACACAATATAGAAAAGATGGGTACAGCATGAGAAGCTCCTAGATGTAATAGAAGTTCTACCAAATTACTGCTAAATAATGGTGGCAGAACGAAAAGGGGTTAGCAGACTGATCATCTAGGAATCAGCACACCCGAAAGTGTCCCCCTTCCGTCCTACCATAGAAAAAAAGGGGGGACGTGAAGATTCCCACATTCAGTTTATATCCAAAAATATAAACCTCATGTGCTAGATGAATCGGTCTGCTAAAACCGACTGGCAATGTAGGCCAGCGAGCTCATATTAGATTTATCCAGCGCTTTAGTCAATTTCGCGATACGATAAAATTCACATGATAGGCTTGAATGAGTTCAGTTAAGTTGTTGATTTCGTCCATAAGCTCAAATTAAAACCATCGATGGGCTCATTTTGATGCTATGGATCAGTCTAAAATGAACTGTTCTTCTTTAATAAAATAAATGAATAAAATGATTGAATAGATCTTCACCAAACATTCATTTTTTTAAGTGGATCTGAAGCAAAGCCCTGCTGGATCAAACGACATACTACTGTTCATCATAGGTAAACCCAGCCGTCAGACTTCCCCAATAACTAAAGCTTAATCAACGAATTAATGAAATGTTGCGTTTTGTAAAAATAATCAAATACAGCATTGACAGTTCAAGGGATACGCAGATAAGCTTATAAGACACAGCAAAATCTGTGTTCAGGCGTGAGAACCTGATACAATCTAGGTGCAAATTAATGTCGCACTCGCGGCTATTTTTTTGTCTACTGTTTAGCAGTCGTTATGGCAGCTTGATAGGGCAACCGTAAGGTTGGCTGATCCTAGATTCAGTATTCTCACCCCTGTCTCGCTGCCACCATTACCGTGAGAAGTAATGCTGGTAAGTATTCAAAACTTATCTAGGACCACTGCTATGAACGCTACTTTTCATGGTGCATACACTTGCACATCTAAAAAACAAGCCTCTCAACTGATTGTTGAACTCGCCAAAAGCATTTCAAATCCCCAGCGTCAAACTTTAACCCATCTTTATCAAGCACTCGATACTGCAGACTCCTTGCTGACCGAGCTTGAGCATGCGCATCAGATTATTCGTCAATGCATGCGCCAGATGAATGATGAACAAATCGCTGAAGTCGCAAAACTCAATCAAAATAATCATACCCCTTCGCTCTGGGCATTCCGTACCCATCAACGTCAAAACCTGATTGAACGTGCTGAGCGTCTTTTGGGAGCACGTTATGTCCAAGCATAATCAGCATATTCTGCTGGCTCCCTCGGACTACCCTTTAATTGCTTCGCCTACGCTTGCAAAAGCGTATGGCGTCGCAGCCGCGACTTTCTTACAAAAGCTGCATTACTGCTTAGAAAATAGTGATGCTCAAGTCCACAAAGGAAAAAAGTATTGGTTTCATAGCTATGAACAATGGCAACAAACCCTCGGGATTTATAGTCTCTCAACCATTAAACGGATCGTCGCTAAATTAAAACAGGCGGAGATTTTAGTGATTAAAAAGCTCTCCAAAAACAAATGGCTTCAAACCAATTTTTATTCGATTAACTATAAAAAGTTAAAGCAACTGATCCAGCCGAATACTAAAACCCAAGCTCAAGCGCAATCGTCGGTGCAAAGGACAAATACAACTGGTACAAAGCCTGCAAGAAGTACAAATGCAGTTAAAGACACTCAAGCTGATACACTAACGCTGTCAATTCAACAGGCGTTTCACACTCTCAAAGCTCAGACAGATACACCCACGCAGTCATTAAAATCAGCGAAAATTTCCGCACAGCCAAACCTTGTAATCTCAGAATATACGATAGCACAAGGATTGAGTCAGCCACTCTCTCCTATTGCCACACATGAAGTTTTGAAAAATATGAACCCTGATTATCGTCATTTTTATCAAGCACTGTTGCAGCAGCGCGTTGATATTCATTATGCCGATCAGCGCATTCAGCATTTACTCAAACAGCAGAAACACGTGATTCGACATATTGCTTATCTTAAACAGCATTTTTCTGGCCAAGATCGCTACAAGTGGTATGCACTTGAGCAATTGCAAATCGACAGCTATTTAATCAAGTAAGCAAGTTCATCTTATCCAGATTGAACTTGCTTATTAGAAACGATCCTTACACTGAGAATCAAAATAAATCAAAAGTCGAAATCATTAGATTTTGGCTTCTGAGCAATCTCATTATTTTCATATTGATACTGATTTTTTCTGGACAATTCAAGCTGATACTCAACTTGATGCAATTCATATAAATTCGCTTCTCGAATCTCTTTAACTGTTTTTCTAACTATTTGAATTTTTTCTTGAATATCAGGATCTTTACTATGTAAATAATGGCGAGGTATTTGCGGAATATCTTTTAAATTTGTCCCATGTTTTTTATTATAATCTTCATTCGATAAACATGAGACCTTATTTTCAACTTGTAGTTTCACACCATAAATTTCAATTTCTTTAACGGGTGCATATTGTTCTAAATATTCATTTAGGACATTTTCTGTGATTTTTCGATAATGATTAATTTGATGACGACCGAGCCCAAGTACATCTGCGGTTAGTTTCTTGGCACCGCCACGCTCAGGATTCTTTGGACAGTGTCTTTGAAAATACAGTTCTGGTGTTCGTTCAATTCCATCATAAATACTTCGCTCTGAATATAATAAATGTAGGTGTGGTTGTTCATAACGCCCATCGAGGGTTGACACATGATTATGAATTGCAAAGCTGTAGGGCATCTGATATTGACCGCAGAACTCATGTATCAGTTGATTTGATAACTCTATGCGCTGCATATAATTGAGTTCTTTCGGCAAAGCCACGGTAATATGTGTAGATGTTCGCCCATTCATACTTTCATATTGATCCGCTGCATTCCAAAATACTTCGGGGCTATCAGCTGCCCATGTTGGCATATTGGCTGATGCTGTATATTCAAGCTCTTCAATATCTTGTTTATGCGTTGAGAAATATAATGTTCGCGTAATGTAGTAATAACCCAACTCTGAAGAATGTCTAAATTTGTCTTTACGCAAATTTTTATGCTGAATTTTTAGTTCTTTGACATTATGACGTAAATCAAAATAATACATATATACATCCGAATTCAAATAAATAAAATGGATCATATAAAATTATTCAAAAATTTTATTCGTTTGATGCAGAAAATGAAAAATAATGCGATTTTTTTATAAAAAATATATCAACGACATAAATTTACGCACTTTTAACGTGTAACACCGATCAAACTTTAATCATTCAAACATGTAACAGCCAAAATTTTAACGTGTAACACCGCACAAAATTTAAGCAAAAAAACATGTAACAGCCCCCATTTTTAACGTGTAACAGACGTTTGTGTGATTTTTAGCCATTTCAAATAAATTTTCGAATATTTAACAAATAATATCGTTTAAATACAATCACTTAAAAACTAAAAGTGCTCCGCAGGACGAGAAGTAGTGTTCATTAAAATTTTCTGAAAGAAAATTTTAATGAACACGGAGACGAGATAAAAATCTTTTTTTTGCATTCGCAAAAAATGATTTTTATCGCTCATCACTAACAGTCCAAACTAACAGCAAACTAAAAGTGACTAGCAGGGAGCAGAAAAAAAAGCAGAACTTTTTTTGAATATTTAAACTTTTCTCAATTTTTAAAATTGACATGTGATATACATTTTTTATTTTTTTAGTGAGAAAATATCACGATGGCTCGTACAGCTTTAACAACACAAGATCACATTATTGAAATATTAAATTTTGCAAGAGAAAGAGCTGCATTCGAAAGATCACATTATGATGTCATTCAATTAATCGAACGCAAAGATTCAGAATACTTTAATCAAAAAGAAAAGCAATTAATTAGAAAAACATATTTATATACAAAAATAAGAAAGACGTATGATAATAAGATTCTTTTTATATCTAAAAAAGATCCAAACTCGATCACAAAAATAGAAAGAGATATTTTAGATTATAGTTATTTCGGAGAAGATATTCCTCCTGTGCTTGAGCATTATTTTTTAGCTGAGAAAATGTTAGATAATTATATGTCAAAATTACCAGATAATATGAAAATAAAAATTCATCAAAATATCTTAGACACGGAGGATTCTTTAGAAAAGCAAAAAAATACTAAAAAGCGAAATAGAGAGAATCATAAAAAGTTTTTCCTCGGTGGGACATTACTGTCGCTACTTAAATTAAACGATGTTGATGATGATCAACTTAATCTATTATTTAAGATCATAAAACTTTATCTAATGCAGGATTACTTCAATAAAGAAGCTTTCTCTGACATCGAAATAAATGAGTTTAATATCTCTGACATTGGTAGAGAATTTAACAACAAAAAGAATGCAACTTTACTCAACTTAAACAATCCTTTCAAAATCTATGATGAGTAAATAATTAAAAAACTAAAAGAAAAAGCAGTATGCGTTAATAGCCGACCTTTTTTCAAGGTCGGCTAAGTCGTGTGCGTTTCTAAAAATTCAATTCTCTTATTTTATAATAATATTTTTTAATAAATCACTTTACAAAACAGAATTACACATTTCACAAAACCCCATCTAAATAAACTTAAGATTATTTTACTGATATAATAAATTAAAAAATAAACCTTTTTTTTGTTTTTTCAAACTTTTCTCATCTTTTTTTTAAATATTTTGATAATGTGCATTTTAAGTTTTTTATTCTGGTGTTCTTGCGAAGTGATCATATAGCTGACCCTCTGTGATCATTTCCTAAGAACACCAGTTTCAATAGGATAATAAAATGGGCATGAATAAATATATCGTTATCGTCGAGGCGGAACATCCTCCGCAAGTCTTCCTACATGATACTATTCCAAATGTAGGCAAGGTTTTGGAACTTAAAGCAGAGGAATTGCCAAATCGAGTTACAGCTGCATGGCTAGCGCAGCGTTTTAACCTTTCTCGTAAAACCATTATTGAAAAGATTGGTGCTTTTAATAAAGGTGACGATAATAAGCATCTATATGATCCCAGGGAGGTAATGCCCATCTTAGAAAATTTCAACGTGATAGCTTCAAAACGTGGAGCACGGCGTAAAAATTAAAAAAATGGGGGCTTAGTGCTCTCTATCTTCTTGGTAAATCTTTGATGAGCTTTATAAATTCGTCCGCATATTTCTCAGCTTGATCTTTTTGTTCAATCACAGTTATATTTTCATTACTAAATGATGCTTTCACAGTCCAATTAAAAGAACCCGTAATAACTTTCTTGAAATCAATAACACAAAATTTATGATGCATTAAATTATTGAAATTGCCATTTTTAGGTGAGATTTTATAGTATTCGATCTCAGATTTTTCAAAGCGTATTCCCTTGCTTTCAGTCAAACTATCATCATTCACTATAATTCTTATGTTAACCCCTTTTTGATGTTGCCTATAAAGTGCCTCAGCTATCGGCTTAGAAGTAATCCATGCAACCGCAACCCATACAGAATACTTACTAGTTTTGATATGTTCTATTATTTCTTTCTCTATTTTTTCAAAAACAGGCTTGAGCTGTAAATCCTCTTGAATAGATTTTCCACCAATTTTATAGATTTCACTCTCAGTTTTATAAAGCAACAAACCATCATGTTTCAGTATTTTATTGAGTTCACATGCAATCTCATCAGGATTTTGGGTTTGGCGATCATCAACCAAAATCTCGATCAAGGAAATTAATTTAAAAGTTCCATTTATCTCAGCGAGCTTTTTATTTGTGAAGTCCCTTCTACTACCAAATTCCCCTTTTTTATTCAACTCTCAATAATCATCACTGAAGCCCAAGTAATTAAATAGTTTTACAATATCAGGGCCAGATCTCCTCTCTGAAGAAAATTTGCGCAAAATTACTGTTGTTAATTCATTTAATGATAAATCAGAAATCTGCATAATAAAAAGCCCCATTCAATGGGGCATATCTTAAGCAGCATTTAGCATTTTTGCTATCTCAGAAGCCGTTGGGTTGTAGTATGTGTTCACAAGAACCCCAATGATTTTATGCCCAGTCAACTTAGCTAATATCTCTACAGGCAATTTTTGGTTATTCACAAAGCGGGTAATGGCCTCATGACGTGAATCATGGAACGTAAATGCCCCAGCAAGTCCGACACGCTTTAAATTACGCTGCCAAAGCAATCTAAACGAATTGGAGTTGTGTTCGACAAGTAACCCTTCGCGCTTAGGCAGTAGATCTAATAGTGCTCTTGCCTTTGTCGTTAGTGGGACATCTCGTGAGGTACCATTCTTAGTATCAGGCAAATGAACATAATCAGGAAAGACATGTTGGCATTCAATTCCCAATATCTCACCTTTACGCATAGCAGTTTCCAATGCAAATAGAAAACTCCAAGCTACATAGTGCGCTGGTGTTTTCGGTACCATACCTTCTTCATAATTATCTAAACCCACCAAAACCATTTTGATTTGATCTTGGCTTATACGGTTCTTTCGTGCAGGTGGTTTAATTGGCTTCTTAACCAAATTAAATGGATTAGAAGGCAGTAAGAATAGTTCTCGTACGGCAAAGGTGAAAACAGAAGATCCAAGGCTCATTTCTTTATGAATCGTCCCTGCTTTCACAAACTGCAGTCGTCTTTCTCTATTTTCAGTGATTAGCTTTGGAGTGAGATCATAAATAGAGTATTCGGTAAGTTTGCCATAGTACCGCTCTAAATATTTGATGTGATTTTTGATGTATACTTTGCTTTTAGTAAATTGCCCAATTTTTTCGTAATAGATATTAAACAGCTGCTTTACAGTGTATTGGGGTTTATCTAAATTTTTGAGCTGCTTTTCATACTCGAGCTGTAATTCCATGAGTCGCTTGTGCGCCCATTGAATACATTCTTGTGAGGTATCTTTAGTTGCTGCATCACGAAGATGCTTGTATTTGACTTGGATGCGCCAGGCATTGCCACGTTTGACAGGTTTTTGCATATTAATAAACTCTCAATATTTGGTGCCGAAAACGGGCGCCATCCATCTTGAGATACATACGACCATCTCAAAATGGCGCCCGAAAGCGAAATATAAAGCAGTTTTTAATGCAAATTTTGGGTATTTTGATTCCCCAAAGCTGACCTATTTGACAATAAAAACAGGGTAATATCGCTACAATATTACCCTTAAAATATTGATTTTACTCAATATATATCTTGGTAGGTATATCCAGACTCGAACTGGAGACCTCTACGATGTCAAGGTGCGGAAAATTAATATTAAACAATATCTTAATTAAATTTGGCGTAAGAATGGCGAAAACACCAACTTATCCACAGTTTTTTTAATAAAAAACCGATTTAGTTTTGTACTATAAATCGGTTATAACTGACACAAATATAATTCAAATAACAGAAGTTAACAATAAAAGCGATTCAGGTGATCAGCAAAGTATGCTACTTGGCATTTTTCTTTGCTGATCTAGATAAACAATAACATTTTATTCAGGCCATACCTCACTCAATCGTTCGACATCAATTGCGTGGCCATCTGCTTTTTCTGCCATACTTCGATATTCTGCTGTGCAAGCTTCGAGTAACTCACTGTTGGTAATGGTGTACTCAATGATGGTTTCTCGGGGAGCTGTGGACAGACGCTTGTTTGCTTCACTGAGTTGCTTTGACAACCCACTAGCAGCCAAGTCAGCACTACGAGCGGCAGCATTCGCATCTTGTATTTTTTTAATCGCATTTTGTTCTACCTCAATATATTTGTCTGACCAAGCCTTTTCAGTAATGGCTTTCTGTTCTTTTGCTTTTGAGATTGCTGTTTCATAAGGCGCAATTGCTTCCGCGACACGCACGTCACAACTCGCTTTTGCTTTATTCAAATCACCTGCCAGTGAATTGGATTGCCATGTTTGAAACAAGGCATAAATCAAAAGCACAATGATTAAGGTCCAGCGTTTGTTATTCCATATCAGTAAAAGTAATGGCATCTAGTTTTCCCCCATGCATTTTTCATAACGTGCTTGTTGCCGAGTCCAAACGCCATAACAATTATTTGAACGGATTGAACAATCGCGCTTAGCTGCATACTTCCACTTCAATAGCGACTTGCAAGCTTGCACATAGTTGCGTGATTTCAAGTTCCGAAGCATTGATGACTGTGACCAGGCACTAGTGCCAAACTGGTATGTGAAGTCCATATACAAGTCATACTCAGCTTGAGAAAGCGGAATACCAACAAGCGTTTTATTGAAAATCTTGGCATCCTTATTCATATGGAATTGCAGATATTCAGCCGCTTGTTTTTTGGTAATCGGTGGGTCGGTAATTTTGACAGCCTTGCCATTTGGATAGACCGTTGTCCCTGTGCCAATAGTTGCTACTTTGACACTGTCGTAATAAGGATTAAGTACAGTTCCTTCACGGCTTTGTGTCCAGGCAACACCGCCCAGGCTAATCACAGTCGCCATAGTTACAGCTATCTTGGTTTTATTCGACATTGCATTCACCCTTTGCTTTTCGTAGCGCAATTTGATGTAGTTGATCTGCACGCTGATCTTCTTTTTTCTTGTAATGCCAGTTAATTAAGAAACTTAAAAAACTGACCAATAAGCCACCTAAACCAATGCAAACACCAAGGACTGTCATTGGATCAAGACCTGCTAACCACCCAACAAATGAAACCCCACCCCCAGCAACTGCAGTTTTTGAAGAAGCACTTGTGATTGCTGCACTTGCTTCAATTGCCGTTTGTGCATGATCTGCCATGCTCCCCCCTTATTTTTGGTAATAAAAAACCCTGATCTAATTAAAGATCAGGGTCTATTGGGCTTTGTTGAGTGATATTAGAAAGCAGATGCGCCAACTTTAAGCCAACCAGCGCCATAAACAAAAATGTAAATATTGCCAGCAGAATAAATCATTTGACCGTGCCAACCTGGTGCAGACGTAGCACTTGGTACTTGTGTTGCAATCATGGATGTGCCCTCTGATATTCCAGTGATTCGACAAGCATCACTGTTATAACTAAATAGCGAAATAGAGCCACCGTAAATCAAATGTGTTGTTTCACCTGTAGGTGTAATCAATGTCATTCCATGTTCAAGTTTTACATTAAAGCCCTCGATAACAACTTTAAATTCTTTGCCGATATGCCCCTGTACTTTGATTTTTTTAATAATGGAACCATCTGGAACAATTGCACGTGTTATTTGATAGAGAGAGCCAGATGATGGTGCTACATTTAAATCTAGCTCACCAGTCAAGCTATTGAATGTCGCTGAAGTTGAAAAGTTAAAACCATCTCGCACCAAAGCATTAGTTAAAATCATGTCAGAAGATACAATTACTTTTGTAAAATCATTTGTGATATATGAAGATGTGAATGCTGTTGTTGAAATATTCGCAACTTTAACTTTTCCTGCCACCTCAGCATCATTTTCAAAATGTACAAGCGGAGCTGTTTGAGTCAACCAAGGTAAAATATAGCCAATTTCTGTAAAAGCTGTAATTCTGCCACGATTATTTTTCTTGATACTCAATACAGGTAAGCTGTCATTCGGTGCAGTACCCGTTGTTTCAGCTTGTGTGATCGTTGTGCCACCACTCAGTGTGAAGCCCTGTACACCTGAAATTTCAATTAAGCCTGTAAATTCTGAGTCAGCAACAACACGTGACTGAAGATCACAAGCATTGATATCTACGCGACTTATCCCCTCAATACTAAAGAATCGCTCACAGTTCATGTGAACGCCTGTAGTGCGAAGCAAAGGTGGGTAATAAGCTGTATTATCCAACTGATCTAAAACTTTAATGCCTGTTTTACCGAAGTACTCCCCGCCTTTAAAGTTAAAGCCTTCACATGCAAGTTGACCCTCATTAATCAGAGTGACTGCAGTATCATCAGCATGCAGAAAACAGTCATTGACTTGGTTACCCATCGCGTGGGCTTGTTCGTCGGAATTTTCAGAAGAGTTGGTAAGACAATCTTTTGCTTGAATCACACTATCTTTGATAATCGAATAATTTAAGCCGACCGCATCAATCCCTTTTGCAAAAATCAGATCATCTTTTTTATAAACATTGAAGTTTGAGAAACGCAGGCTTTTACCTAAGGTTGTACTTAAAAACTTAAACACAGAAACATTTGAGGCATCTGCTTCAATCGGCCAATTTGGATAGAGTGATGCACCATTTCCGCTTATGTTTAAAGTATGATTGCCGAAATTTATATCAAAAACATCAACCGCATTATCAACATTGATTTTGACATTCGTGCCAAAAACTAAAGCAGTGCTATCAGTTAAAGTTAAGTTAGCTGTTGTTTTTACGGAGTATGTATTATCAGGAATAAAAATGGTTCTGAGTTTATTTGTTAATTGCGCATGTGCTATTTCAATAGCTAAACCAAGGTCATTAACTTCACTATAGAATTTTAAGATATTTAGACTTTCACTTCTAACAAGTGTATTAAACTCATCTTGATTTGAACCTGAGCTATCAACAATTGACTCTGCCAAGTTTCCAACCAATACCCACTCACTGATAGAGTCATCATATTTGAAGTTAGCCACACCTTTTACATATACGGTTCTACCATCCCACGTCGATATAGAATCTAAATCCGAAATCGAGTCCACAGTGGTAATCGCTAAAGCGCTAACAGCACCATTTGCAATAGCTTCTTCAAGCATTGCATTAGTATTTTTCTCTAAGTTGCCTAGACTGTTGAAAAAATCGTCACGCGTTTCATCATTTAGAGAATTGACATAAATACCAAGATTCTTGATATCTGTGTCGGTAAGCCAATTCGTTACCCCAAGTTCTTGTAGTTTTCGCCAAATCGTATCAAAGTCACTATCTACAGGTGCTGGACGAAAAGAATTATCGTAACTTTTGTAAGTTGTTGATCGCTTAGTTGGTGTATTGCGCTGTATTACGATCTTTGAATCTATTACGGGTGCATTGATAAAGACCACTTTTTCATCTACCAAAGACCACGCCCCCACAACAGGCATTTCATCATTAACTTTGACAATCAAATGATCTGAGTCTTCACAATCAAAAGTGAGCGGAAATACCTTAGAGACCCCATTTCCGTCATATTCTATATATGGTGTTTGTTCAGGTACTGCCATAGCTTACCCCTAATCGTTAAAATCTAAGGTGGCTTCTACAACACCACCGTCTGTTCTCCAATTAGGACGCTCATTCACTTCATTAGTTCTGTGTATTTTTCCGACTCGTTCAGGTTGATCGGTAATTGCGCCCGCTGCTGAGTCTAAGTAGTCATCAGGTTGACTTGAAACTGCTGGGTTCCATTCCCGCATTTGCTTTGCAACTGCCGAATCTTCTTCGTCACCATTTACACCAGTCCTAACCAAAACAGAGATATGAGCCCATAAAAGCCCAGACATTAATGGCCCCTCAAGGGCATCAAGAATCCGTTTGTTTTTATTCGATGTTGAGGGCCTTTCTTCTACACCACAACGTAACTTTCTCTTCTTCAAAGCTGCCTTGAGTGAAGATCCAGCAAAGCCACCAATACCATTGGTTTCTATCACGATCTTTGGAACATAGTATTTTTCAACAAGATCACAAAGTTGCCAAACTTGTCCCCCAACAATTTCACCATCATCATTAGTAACAATATCGGGACCAGTTAAAGCAATTGACCGATGCCAATACTTCGTCCCTAAGTCGTCATGTAAAAATAACGCAACAGAAGAAATATCCGATTTAAGCTTACCGCTAGATGGGTCCCATTTCGCTGACATACCCACGATACGGCGCTCCCCTAGCATCATGAGATATTGACCATTCGCACGTCTCAACACTGGCTCACAGTCATAGGCAAGGATTTTGTCAGGATCAAGACGAACATCACCAATTGGCTTGGCATGCATCTGATACTGTGAATCCCACTCGTTCAGGGTTTTACATTCTTCACGGCGAAATTCCATTTCTTCAGGCGTAAAGCGTTCTTCCCAAATTCCCTTAGAATAAAAATCGACAATGTAATTTGATTCTAAAAAGGTGACTTCCCAAGCATTATTTAATTTTCTGCATTCGTAGTTTTCACCTTTTCTTAGGTATTTCGCACCTACACCAATGCCTGAAAATGCATGTATCGGTTCAAAATCAAGTAATACCTTTTGACCTTTGACGCTGTCCTCAACACGTTTTTCATTTTCAAACATTTTAAGAATCAGCTTACTAACTTTTCGCTGCTTCTTAATTTTTTCATAAAGTGAATCATGGGTGTGCGGTGTACCGATCCAAAGACGCTTTGCACCAGGAATAGCAATATGCGTTTGCTCAGAAAGCTTTTTAGGTAGCTTCTCACGCTGTTCAGGATTTGCCGTGGTCTGTGGTGTCTCAACGTCATCGTTTTGAATGAAATGAGCACGATGCCCTGTAACACCTGACAAGATGCCTTTTGCTAGCATAGTGCCGTAACGAACGTCTGGCGTGCCTTCTACAAACCAGCGTTCAATCTCGCCTTGGCGAATAGCGACATTAGGATTACTAATACATAAAGGATGTCTCTCAAGAACATCACGTGTACCTTTTGAACACTTATAAGCATCCGCATCTGTGGTGCCTTGGTGCAAGATTTGAGTGTTAGGCCAGCAGTAAATCACCCACGCATTAAATACGTCCAATATGGACGATTTAGAGTGTCCACGCGGAAGCATGAGCAAGCCTGTACGCCCATTGAGATAAAACTCTTCAAGGAAAATACAGACTTGAATATGAAAAGTGGGTATCTTCCAACCCTGTAGCTCAGCCCAAAGTAGGAAGAACGCTAAAAAGCTGATCTTCGGTTTAGTCATTAGCTCATACGCTGTTTAAGTTTCGCGGCATTAGCTTCAGCTTTTTTAATTAAATTTTGTTCGTACTTTTCCTGAGTTGCTTTTGTTGCACTAATTGGTGGAATTGCTCCTGATTTAACATCAAGTACACGCTGAATTGTTGCAAGCACCCCTGCTTGATTCTTTATCATTCCATATAAGAATGCTTTGTCTCCACGTTCTTGCTTGGATTTCAGGCCAATATCCATTGCAACACAAGCTGTATCAATCATGTCATCTGCTATTTCCTCAGAAAGCAGTTTAATTCGTTCTACTTGATCATCACGCATAAAAAATCCCCCTGTATAAGTGATATATACAAGGGGATAAATTGTGGTTTGTTGGGTAAGTCTAGTTTGTTTTTTTCTTCTTGATTTTTTCGACAATTGTAAAAATAGGCCATAGGATAAAAGCAGATGTAGCTACAGCGAGAAAGTAATAAGTTAAAATTCTATTCACAATATAATCTTGATCACCACTTAGTAGCAGTAAAAATGCAACTGGTGTGGCAAACAATGAATAAAGGTAAATTTTAAAGAATATCTCCCATATTTCTTTCATCATTCTACAACTCTCTCAAAATTAGGCGCTCTAGCCTCATCAAAACCCGAACCCCAATTAAAATCTCCTAAAAAGCGTGTGCGATCTTGTTCACGCTCAGCTTTTCGTAAAAGCTTTTCTCGATAACCGGGTGCAATCATATCTTGCATTTCATCAAAAATCATTCGGTTAGTCGCAGCTTTGGTGTACCAAAGGTTTTGGGCAGGGATTTTGTTTTTAAAAAGTTTGAAAGCTTCGTTTGCTGCATTCGTATCTTTACCCTCGTAATACTGAGTGAAGTTACCTACCGTTAAACCAAGTACAGCTTTGACATCTGAACCGAAAGGACCAACCATAAAATCAGAAGCGCTACGCCCACTGGTGTCAGTACCCGCCACAAGGATATCGCCAAGGATTGATAAGCCACCACCTTGCACTGCTGATCGAGTTAGGAAGTTCACTGTCTTTTGTGGGTCGTCACTATCCCACATCGTTTGTGGGTCATTACCATTTGCTAGTTCTTTAAGCTGGACAACCAAAGCACCTAACAATGTAGTCATAGCAAAAATTGAAATCCCATAGCCCGCCTTGCTCATTTTAGTTGGTTGGCTCATTGCACGGCTACCATGGCGCATAAGAAATGCTGCTGGAAACGATTTAAACTGCAGCATGGATTTATATATTTCGCCCGGAACAGTTCCTTTCTTTTGCCCTGCACTCATGAACGTTCTTTCACGTAATCCAGCCTCAACAACTGCCATGCCTTGTTCATCTAGTAAATGAGCTTGAAAGCTGGATGCAATCTCATCACGAATACGCTGTGCTAATGCTGCTTTTTCACCATCAATACTGCCAGCCAAACGATTCATAACATGCTCACGCTTAGTTTGTCTTTCAGCTACTTTGGTTTGGTAATCTATAAACTCTGCATCCAAATCATTCACACGCCTATCAAGTTCTTTGAATTTTTGGTTAATTGCTTTATTTGAACCACTATCTGCTTTACGCATTTTTGCACGCAATTCAGTAATACGGCGTTCTGCATTTCCAAGGCGATAACCCAGTGACTCAGCTTGATTCCCATATTGACGCGCATTTCGCTCAACGTTGCTACGCGTTGATTCGGATATTTTGTCAGAATGACGACCATCTTCTACTTGCTGTAAAAAATCCTGAATACGGTTTGCTTGCTTTTCGGTTTGTAGATACTTATTAATATCAGATTGAGCAGCCACAGCTTCCTTTTGCGCATCTATCAGGTCAATGCGATCTTGCAGTTCTTGCTTTTCAATTTGCGCTTGAGCATCCTTGCGATTGGCGTAATCTAAAAGCCGCTGCGACAATTGACGCTTAATATCATCTACTTTCTGCACTCTATTAGCGATGCGTTGGTCATCAATTGCGTTCCGGCTATTTAGATCATTAATTTGTGAATTAATCTCTCCTACCACTCTCTTAACATCACCATCCATTGCTGCCAATAACTTTTCATCCGGAATTTCATAGATAGAACGTGCGGACATCAACTGATTGCCTTTGCGATCGACAACAGGTTCAGCCAAGCGCATAACGTCCCAAACACGCTCACTCAGTCCAGTTTTCTGCATGAGCTCTCTGTCTAACTCGCTCAACTCAGACCATGCTTTAGATCGGCTCAAACGTCCGTATTTCTCCATAAGCATCTTAGTGAAACCAACTTTTGAAGCTGCTGTAAGTGCATTTAGACCAGACACACGCATAACTTGAGATGCTACGGCGCTCGATACACGTGCAAGTTTTTGGCTTTTTCCACTAACAGACGTTAGCCCATCATCCGACCAACGTGCGATTGAACCTAGCATTTCTTCTGTTGCTAAACCCAAGCTATGCGCAAGCTCTCGATCTTCTTTATTCTTAGGGTTTAGCTGACTGATCAACTCACCAAAGGTTTTACGGTAGGCAATACCATGAATAGACGCAGTTTTTGCAATCATGGCCTGATCAGTGAAGCTCGATAGAGTTGTACCACCAAGCATAGATGCTACGTTCATAGAGCGATATGCCAAGCCCAAATTGGCAAGTACTTCGCTTTCAGGTGTATTCGCCCCCATGAACTCATCAAACATGGTCTGTGCGCGTTTACGTGTTTTTCCTGTGGTGCTTGCATCTACACCTTTCAGCCAATCTTTCTGTTCTGCTGCATCCATGAGAATACGCATAGCATTCTTTGGATTACTCCCTAAATTTTCTACCAAGGCTATATCTTTAGAAAGGCCATTAATATGCGCTTCTACAAGGTCAACAAAAGGCATACCGCCAAATTCGGCCTGATATTCAAGCCATGCATCTGCATCCTTAAAATGTAGTACCCCGCTTTCACTATGTCGTGATGTAATTTTCGATGAAACACCTGCAGTCGATTGACGACCTACTTCAGTTTTGTTTGCACCATTACTGCTAAGTGTGTCGTATGAGTATTCGAGTAATTCTCGTATCTGCTGTTGTGAATAATACGAGCCATCATCATTTACATATTTTTCCGTATTGATTAATTGCTCAGCTTTCTTTACCCACGCTTCTTTCCCTGCTTTTACAATCTTCGCTAAGTCGTGTGTTTGCGGTAGGCCCCAGTCATCAAGCTTTCCGATATCACCGCCTGAGCGGTTGAATCGTTCTCGCATACCCTCAAAGACTTCGCCCATCTTGTCACTAATTTTTTTAGCAACAGGATCGCCAGTGTTGTCACCAAAACGCTCTCGCACAATATTTGTGACCATCTCCTTATCCGTGAATACACCCATTCCACCTTTTACATTGGTGTAAAAATCTACAAGCTCGCCACGGTAGATAGAAGCAATTGCACGTGATTTAGTGTCGATAGATTGAACCCCCGACATATCTCCATGTGGTGCAACTATGCGGTCTACAACTTCACTCGATGAAAGTGTTGGATGATCCAAAGCGGCAAGGTTTTTACTTTGAGTGAGAATGTCCCGCGCCGCTATAGCATGCTTACGTTTGAGCTGATCCTGAATATCCTGAGCAACGAACTCACCTGCTTTGGTGAGCTTTTCTGCATCCGATAAATTGCGCCAATTATTAATATCCTTCTTGGCCAAAGACTTCATTGCGTCTTTAATGCGCTGTTCAATCTGCTGTGCTTCTTGCTGATTCAGGGATGCTTTACCAAGCGCTTTGGCTACAGCAGCCTTGCATTGTTCTTTCATAATAAAAATGCCCAGATATTTTCTATCATCTGAGCATCTTTTTAAATTAGGTTTGTTGAGTAATGAGTTATCAATCTGACTCTATAGGTCTACTCGAAACTGATGTTTCATACTCTACTAGGTACTGTTTGCCAGTATCATAAAGCTTGGCAACATCTAATAAAAAATCATCGAGAGGTGAAACAAATTTCTCTATTTCCCCAAAGTCTTTAAATCTTTTAGCATTGTCAGGACGGGAATCATAAAGCGTTGTAATCATTGCATCGCCATTATTTATACCAATCACAAAATCTTCTTTTTCAGGGTGAATTAAAACAAACCCCAATAATTTTTTAGCCATCTATAAATCCTTACTTTTCAATATTTATAATTTACATAAGCAAACCAATTAAACGATTTATTCCCCAAACTGTAAAGCACAACTAATGGCTATTTCAGTGGTAAAAATATCGGTCTGCGCCTGTTTAGCTTCAGCTTCCAATTCATCTAATCGTTCACGCAATGTCATGGTGATTTCTTCAGGATTACCGTCAGGATCATATCGAGTTACACTGATATGCTGATCAGGATCTTGCATGATGATATCGAGTGCCGCTGACTCTTCAGGACCATCACCAAATAATGAACCTTGGCGCGGATCACCAAGCGCATCAATGCGATTGATTTCACTTTGTATATTGTCAGAAATAGCTTTAGCACTGCGCTTATTCGTATCAAACACATTTAAAAACTGTTTCGCACCATCACTCAAACCATCATCAATGAGCTGAATCTGATTTAAATAATCATCTACAGTTTGACCATTGGCCTTTAAATCACTGAGCTTTTGCGCGGCTTGAGATAAGTCCTTTGCCAATGTGTTTGTATGTCGCCCACCTTGTTTCACCAATGCACTCAATTGTGCCAACTGTGGAGCTGCACGAAGCAAGGCGTTTAAAACGGTTTTACTATCATCGTCGATGTTTTCATATAGTCTCGTCACAAGACTAGAATCATCGTACGCACTCTGCATAATTGCCGATTCAATACGCTGTTTCCCGCCTTGTGACAAACGTCCGTCATCAGTCAGGATATTTGGCTTTTCAGACTCCGGGAGTGAATTTACAAATCCTCGAATGAAGTCCATAGAACCATCTAGGTTGATCGAGCCATCATTATTGATTTTGAGTAATGATGCATCGGGTAAACGATCTACGTCACTGGTTGCACGCTCAGACGCACTGTACTGCGCCACATCAGCTTCATTGGCTAACTTTGTGAATTGCACACGATCTGTATCTGTTAAGCGTGTACGGACTAATACAGGTCTATCAATGCCTGAAATATCCCAACCTTTCTCAGTAGCATATTTTTCAATATACGCTCGGTAATCGTCTGCTTTTCCTGTTTCATATGCACGGGTAATTGCCAATGTACGACCATTGCCCGATTCAACAACATTGTCCACCCCGATAATTGGTGCACCATCTGAAAGCTTAGCCGACTCTCCTAACCATTCAGGATTTAAATCATCTGCCATACTTTCAATTTGTTGGCGTGATGCTTCACGTGTTCGGTCGCGTGGTTGTAAATCGGCTGGGTATAGTGGGTTCACGCCATAGGCTGCATCATTTGATGCAATTAACTCGCCTAAAGATTTAACCTCGTATGCGAAGTCATAACTTGAACCATCCATGCCCATTGCAGTAGACACATTATTACCAGTGTAATTTTTATATTTACCAGTATTGATGAAATCCTTTACCCGATTTACATAATTGATGGTTTCAGTGGCTTTAGGTTTACCATTTTTCTGCATGGCTTTACCATTCGCAAAACCACCGTTGTAGTGTGCAGCTAATACAAATGGGTCTTTGGTTTTGTATTGTTCAGACATTTCACGAACGAGATACAAGGCCATTTCAGTGGCATGTTCTGGATTATTAATATCCCATTTCTTCTTGTAAGTACGCTCTAGCCCTGCCTGTGTTTCAGGCATGATCTGCATAATTGACTGAGCACCCTTAGGTGAAACTTGATTGTTATGTGATTTCTCACCAGCACGGCGTACAGCCGTTAAAAGTGGTACGGCCCACTCCATATCCATAGACTTTGCTTTATTGCCTAATAGCGCATCTAAACGCGGATCGTCATAGCGGATATTTTTATATTCACTTGGGCTTATCGTTACTGGTCTTTGCTTTTCCTCACCCTTAACAACGTGCTGTACGTTGACTGGTCGCCCGATACGCAAGTTGTTTTGAGCTTCATCCATATTCTTGAAATGGTTGTTGGCCTGCACTGGGTTTGACGGTTTAACAGGTGAAGCGGCATTATCAAATTCAACCTCATTCGCAACCAATGTTGATTGCACTTGAGTTGTGTCTGCTTCTATCTGTTCAGGTGTACGGTTTAAATAGTGACTAGCCCCACGTGCAGCGCCAAACATCAGCGCATTCAACACTAAATCCGTACCGACACTTTCCCCTGTAATTTCATACTTTTTGGCCTGTTTATCATAGCCCTCAGACTCAAGCACCTGACCGCTTGCGTATTGGCCCGCAGTTGATAATGCCGTTGCTCCACCTACTGATAGAGCTGCATCTTTAACAACTCCACCAGTGCCTTTGAAACCATAGCTGATTGGCAATATTGTTGAAGCTGCTGCAACACCGCCATCAATCAATGCTGTAGTAGTTGCGGTATCTTCATCAACTCCCTTATGAATTAATTCATCTCGGCTGTAGTTTGTTTCAGATAAACCTGTAAGTGCTGCAGCACCAGCTGGACCCGCAATTAAACCACCACCCAAAGCACGTGTACCCATATCAGAAATGCCAAAAAGCATATTACCGACGAAACCTGAGTTCTGTGCATCTTGCAGTTCTTCAACCTGCATCACTAATGCGTCACGGCGATCTTTGTTCTTTTCTTCATGTACATCTGAAAATGACTTTTCACGTACATCCAATGCCCCATCTAGGCCGCCATTCCGTACATCATCAATAGAGTACTGCAAATGGTCAGCAACACGCTCAAAAGGCTTCTTAGCTGTGTCATAAACCTTTACTGCACCTGCAGCAATACCGCGTGGAATAGCAGTTGCAGCACCATCAAATAAACCTGCTTCTTTTTTAGGTTGCTTGGGTGCTTTGCCTAAACCCTGAGCATTCATTTCATTGATAGATTGCTGTTCGCTATCGTCAATTTCACTGAGCCAGTTCATTATTTAGTCGCTCCATTAATCATGATTCGCCAATTAACACCATCAATCTGCAATGGATTGCCACGCTCATTAAGTAAATCGTACTGAATTTCCCCCTTTTTGCTTCGCACTGGTGATTGTCGTAAACGTAAGGTTTTTAGCTCTGCCTCGGTCATGCCTGTGTGCTTGGCCAATGACGCATAACCTGCATCAAGACGACTTTCAAAAGTGTCATCAGTCATTCCGTATGGCATAGCTACCTTCCAATCCTGTAGCTTTCCACCCATATAATTCTTTAGCGAGCCTGACTGTTGATGTACACCGCCAGTGGCAAAAGCTAAGGCAAACTTCAGCACGTCTTTATTTGGCTGCTCGTCTGCTTTGTCATGCTGTAAATTTCTTGCCTCCATGGTATCGGCATACACAGCGCGAAAAACGTTATATGCATTATTGGCACTGGTACCTGAAACTGTATTGCCCACATAACTGTTAAATGCGGCTTTTAATTCAGCATCCTTGGGCATGATTAACTGTTTGTTTTTTAAAATTTGCGTGCCGTTGACGATAGATGTAGAAAGCTTACGCCCCTCTGTGCTTTGAAATTTATTCATATCTGCAAGGCCAGCAGCAACATAGTTCTGATCACCTGACCCTAGCTGACCTAACACTGAACCCCAAATACGTGATCCATTTGGATGCCCTTTGGATTTTGAGATTAAGCCACTAATAAAATTTAGTTTTTCATTTACTCCCATACCATCAAAGGCTTTCTTTGCTTCGGGTAAATCTTCCTCAGAAATTGGCTTTAATGTGATGTTGGCATCTTTTAAAGACAATTGACTAATACCGTTATCAACTGCTCCATCAATCCACGCACTAGGATTCGATTTAAGCGTGTTTCCACCTAAGCTATGCACTTGCAAGCCTGCTTCACGAACAACTTGATTTGGGTTGGTTTTAGCTGTCTGTAGCTTAGATTTATAAATATCCTCGTAGGCATTCAAAATCTTTTCTTCATCTGCTGCATTTGCAGATGGCGTGTTTTTCATCTTGGCTTTTTGTTCATTGATTAGTCTTTGTTGTTCAGATGTGGACTTATTTGCAAAACGTTGAAAATTTACAGACTGCTTTTGAAGAAATTTAAACTCAGTTTCGCTTTCAGTTCCCGCTACAGCCTTACTCACATTGTTCTCATATTCTGAGTCTTGTGCACGGCCTGTAAGCACATTCGCTTTATAGTCATTCAAAAGCTTGCTTGCTTCTGAATTGCGCTTATTTTCTTCAACACGAACTTGTGTATCAATCGCATCAATACGGCTTAAAACCTGATTTTTCTTTTGCTGTAATGTCTGTCCATCGGTATAGCCAAATCCACCGTTATCCATTTTGGTAATCAACTGGTGCAATGAATTGGTGTCTTTACTCTCTATAGCACTGGAAATAGCTCCCTCAATTTCGAGAATATCTTGCCCTGATTCAAAGGCATTTACACGAGCTTGTATATCCGCTGCAGGTAGATTCAAACTAGCAAGATTGGATTCTAAATATGCACGCCCTTGCTTACGATCATAACGTGAAGCAATGTCGCCATAGCGATCCGCTAGAACAACACCTTTTTGCATATCTGCACGCAATTGCAACGGCAATAAACCTGATGCCTGACGATTCACATTGTCACGCCAGTAGTTGTTTAAATCTGGACGCGCAAACTCAGGGAGTTCTGATTCAATTTGCTTGTAACGATCCTCTGACCATTTGTTTAAAGCCTCTTGACCAGCCTTGGCATTGTAATCACCATTAGATACACCATTTTTCACAAGCGTAACTTGCTCATTCATTTCAGTGGTCATGATGTCATCAAGCTTTACTTTCGCTTCTTGCTTGGCTAGATCATTGTTGAATAACTCTAGGCGTTTGGCACTTAGTTCAGCTTCTTGCTGTGCCTTGTCTTTAGTATCAACATATTGACCAATTGTTTGAGATACCCCCTCTAAACCTTGAGCAATAGCATTACTCTGCTGTGGCATCTGGATACGCTGAACCTCTGGCATTGCTTTACCAAAATTACCCATAGGGATTCTAGCCATTATTTCCACCCTCCCCGCGAACCATAAGTTGAAGCACCTGAACTCGCCGCACCTAATGCACCTCCAATCAAAGCAGACTGTGCATTATTTTTATGTACACTCGCTTCACCGTTTAATCGCTGTGATGCGTTATAACCTGTAATTTCTGCCATAGCAGCATCGTATTGACCGTCTTTCTCAATCTGATCATTAATCACAACCGCTGTGCCTTCGTTCACATCAAGTCCATTTTCTGCAGCTGCTGCACGTGCGGCAGATTGCTGTTTTTCTTTCTCCTTACGAATGCGCTCTGCTTCTAAACGCCCCTGTGCCGATACCGCTTTTGCGTCTGCTTCAGCTTGTTTCTCTTGGTACTTGCTATCTTCGTGCTGGGTGTATCCAGTATATGCTGCTGATACTACCGCTACTGCAACTGCTGCCCATGACATTACTCAATCTCCTTACACTGGCTTTGAAGTGATGCAAGAAATTGATTAATCTCTTCTTCGGGAACAATTACCTGCTTTTCAATTTCTTCTAAATCAGTACTAATGGTGGGGTGAACTGTCATCCAAGACGTATCTTCATGAAAGTAACCAATACGTTTTGTACCCGGCATGGATTTAATCACGGCGGGTGCTTTTAAATACTCAATGCCATTTTCGGTGGCCACTGTAAGTGATCCACGTAATAGAACATTCATGTGCTCTGTTCGGTGCATCTTACTCACAACCAAAGTACCTGCTTTTGCATCCATCTGGCGCATATAAACACCTGGTGCAAAATGGTGAACCACTGGCACATCAATCAGCTCAGCATGATCTGTAATTTGCTCTTGAATATCTCGTACAACATCAATGTATTCACGGTTCTGAGCTTCCCCAAGGATTCGGGCCAACAGCTCTTTATTTTCATGCGGGATAATCTCGTTCATGCTTATAGCTCCATATCCAATAAAGTGCCGTATTCCCGAAAACCGAAGCGCTCATACAATCGCAAACAGCCTTTTGTATTAATGCCAGTTGTGGTACCACATTGAATTCGGCTTGCTCCCATGTGTTTAGCCCAATTCACAAAAGCATCAATCAAAAAAAGTGGCACACGGCTAGCACGGTATTCTGGTTGAACATAAAAGACTTGCTCAAATGCAATCACATCATTGTTAAACCAATCCTTAGTTGTTAAGCAGACAATTCCACCGATGATCTTTTGATCACTTTCAACAACAAAGACCGCCCCCTGTCCACTGATCACACCCTCAAGATTCCGCAGTAATGCATCTGCATCAAAGTCACGGCTTGAATAGTTAGGAGCTTCTTGAATAAATGATTTCCCCAATGCAACCAAAGCGGGTACATCGGGGAGTTTTGCTGTACGTACTAGCATCACTATTTCTCGTTAATTGATAACTGCATAGTGATAGCTTGCAAGTGAAATGGCAGGGGTTTGCTGTGTGTTATGACTAAAGGGATTCTATGTAAATCTTCCCATGATCCACCTTCTTCCAAGTGATAGCCTGTATGCGGCTTTCGTGGTGCAAGTGGGTTATCGTCATAGGTGAAAATTTCAATCATTTCACCATTTAATTCGGGTGCAATAGTGTTGTTAAAAAAGAATGCTGTACGATCGACCTTAGCTTTGTGCAACATGCTAGACAGTGGCGCTTGATTTAATTCAGGCGGAAATAGTTCAACAGTACAATGGATCGGCTGACCGACTTTAATCGACTCTCCGTTTAATTCATCATCAAAAACTAAATTGTCTCCATCCTCTTCGAAGTTGGCTTGATATATAAAATCATCCCCTTGGTGATATGCCACAACATCTTCGAGCAGATTAGGCTTTAAAACTTGCCCACCCTCCACGACCAATGTGCGTTCTGAGTCCACATAAGCATCGAAAGTTACTTGCTCGAAACAAGTCGTTCCATTTCTATTAATCAGCATAAAACATAGGTCTGAACCCAATGCTGTTGGTATAGAGCACATGCTAATTACCTTGCCACCAAAGTCATGCTGTGCCCACGCAATAACTTCTTGGTCTCGATTGAAAGTAATGGATGCCACCATGCCATCACCTAAAACACACCAAACTATACTCTCAGGTTCCTGCTGGTAGCTGATTTCACTAATACCGTTGTGCAATTCACCGATATGTGAAGACAATGCGCTGATCTCAGGGGATACCAACCCGTCAACTTCATAACGATAGGACAATGCACGTAAGCGCTCACCGCCACGCTGAATGAAAAGTAACTCATTACCCACCCGACAAGGTCTTGTAACTGGATACGCTCCATACGCTGTGTGCTCATTAATATTCACTGTAGTCGGGGTAAGAGCCCCATCGGAATCCACCATATATTCACCACCCGAAGTCAAACAAACGACCCCGCGCTGTGCTTCCAAGAATAAAATACTGTTGGCAAGTCCTGATGCTGACACAACACTAAATGCGTCTGAATCCTCTGTGGTCTCTAAAAAGTTAGCGTTACCACCAACTGCACTAAACCAAATCTTATTAGGTGATTTTTTTGTATTTGCCAATACCAAACGCTGTTTAAAATATGTGCAACAACGTGGATAACCATCCGTACTGTTAAAGGCAGGTGATAATATCGTCCAAGCACGCTCGATCGCTTTCACATCAGACTCTAACTCGACCAAGACTGTTCCATTGATCAGTGCAGCGCTTACATACTGAGTAACTTTGATAACACCGCCATTGATCTGAACATAATTACCTACATCCGTTGATAAAAAACCACCTGACGTTGCTGTAACAACAGCCCAATATGATAAAGAAGTGTCAGGTTGTTGCCCCGTATTGTCTGCTGTAGCTTGATAAACAATATTATTTGAGTAACGAACAACATCACCAGTTAAGTAAGCTGTCCCTGCTACCCATTCGCTAATCACATCTAACTGTATTGATACAGATGCCCCCACGTCTTTGCCTGATGGCTTTGCTTTTCGAAACGGAGAACGCGCATCATCATCGTCTGTGGGCGCATTCGTAAAGACAAACTCGCCTAAATCCCAATTCGTAAAGTCAGTCGATGATCTAAAACGCTGAATAGCTACATCACTATGGGCTAAGAAAATTTCATAGCGATACTGCACAAACTGAACGTCAGGCACCTGTTCTGCGGTATATGGAGTGGCAACAGTCGCCACAATTTCTTGACTGCGCGGGTTGTATATATCAATGCTTAGTGGTTTAAAGATCAGTAAGTAAGACTTGTCGGAATTAACAACAAATGGAATTAAACGAATTGCGGTTGATGCACTGTTTAAAAATAATGTTCCTGGTCTTTTTCTAACGCCACCCTCAACAAGAGGGATAACATTGGTTAGTGTCTTTGCACCATTTGCGTACTGTTGAATATCCGTGCGTGTATACAATGTTGGAGCAAGCTCACCGGCACTGAAATTGTTTTTCATTACAACTTGCTTCATTAGTAACGTACTCCAATCAAATGGGGCGTGTACTCTGCTGCAAAGTCTTGTGCTGGTCGTTCTTGACCATTGATAGCACGTGCTTGTTTCAGCATATTCTGTAGCTTCTGCCATGCACTATCAGCTTCGGCATTGCTACCTGTGATCGGCTTTGCAAGCTTGCTCACCAAATACAAGGACATGCACTCAGAAAATAATGAATCCCAAAGCTCTTCATTATCTTCATCACGGACATAGACCAAATTAATAAGATTTGCGTTGGCTAGAATGTGACGACCTTCCATTTCATATTCAAGTTGGGCTGAATCGTATAAACGCACAAAGTCCTTGGGTAGTGGAAATGCATTGCTATAGCCAAAAGCTGGATGTGTGCTCACAGGTGCAAGCTGTACGCGCTTCTTTGCGAATGACCAAGGGTGCATGCGCAATAAACCACGGCGTGTAGAGTCATAAATCGAAGCACAACGCCGTGCATTTTCTGTATTGTCCTCAAAAGATTGGATTGATTTAGCGCCAATCATGCTTAGCGCTTCATTGCAGATAGATATTGATGTTGCTGTCATAGAAAAAGCCCTCAAGTTTTGATTAGCTTGAGGGCTTTTAAGAGTGGGTTTGTTGGGTGTTAGAGTTGTGCTTTGTGAAGCTTTTCTTTCAACAAATAACCTTCAAGCACCCAAATCTTTTCACGTGCATTGTTATAGGCAATTTTACGGCCCATTTCAGCATCGAAGTTTTCAGGACTTGCACATGCTGACTCACCTGTAACTGTAAATCCATTCTCTAATGTAAGAATACAGAATGTTAATGTCTGTAGTGAAAGCGGCGCATCAAATACCTCTACACCATTATCGCGCTTGCAAACTTCACGAGGCAGGATGTATTCAACTGCTTTGATTTTAGAATCAATATGATCGGGCGTTAAACGTGGTGCATTTAGCCCTTTGGCTTGAATTCTTTTTTCGATTTTCTGTTCTAAGTTACTCATCTTAATTTTCCCATTTAGATTAAAAAGAGACCCCACGCCCTGCTCGTAAAGCGTGAGGCCAAAGCTACGACTTATGCTTCAAAATCAATTGCAACCACTTTTAATTCATTAGCGCGACCCGCGCCGAATGAATGAACACCACCAACTTGTTTGATATTTTTCTTGTCTGGTCGAGTAGAAATATCAAATCCAGTAATCGGAGCATCACCAAAATGGACAGCTGATCCACAATAAGCCACTGTACGCAATTCACCTGCAGTAGCACCTTGATTTAATTTTTCATACGGAATCCAGTTAAAACCCATCCATTTGCCACCCACGCCACCTTCTTGCAGCATCTTACCCGCCATGTAGTCAGCCGATGTTAAAGTGGTATCCCCTAAAATATCCTCCAACATTGTTGATGTATAAAGGATATAAAGCGTTTCGCCGTTATGCTCATCCACTTCATTTTTACGGAAAAGCGCTTTAGCTTTGGCCAGTTTTTCTTTCAATGTACCGAATGTTGAAAGAATGATTTGCCCTACTGGTAAATTAACCGTTACAGCAGATTTCGCACCCGCATCATCGACCGTAGTGCGTATCACACCACCAACCAGCGCCTGATAAATAATGTCATCAGTTTTACGGTTTCGCGCACTGATTAAGTTCTTCATGTATTTATCATTTGGTGTTGCTTTGAGCTTAGGTAAATCACGATTTTCAATTGGAATGAAGCAGTCAAAATCAGACATTAAGGCAGTACGAACACCAGTATCTGGAATTTGCCACTCGGTATCGCCGAAACGATCACCAGAGGGCTGCATTTCCACCTGCCCCATATCGTTGATCGTGAATGACTCACCTTCAATCGACCCACGATTTACAGAAGTCTTTAGCAGACGTGATTCATTTTGCATTGCAGCAACTTCATAAGTGTTATGAAACTGCTGTACAAACGCTGCTGTAATTTTATTTTGGTTCACTGTAGCCATTGGCTATACCCCTTATGTGTTTGCCTTTGCAAAGTGTTTTTCAACTTGGGCATATACGCGCTTGTGGTCAGGATGACGTTCATTCATGTATGCCTCTGATGCAATCAATGATTGAACATCTTCAGCACCACTTTGTTGGGTGTTAGCAGGGGGTGTATCTTCTTGAAGCTGTGAGCCGAAATAGGCCGCCATCTTCAAGACAAGTGGATTGTTACCAAACTCAGGGCTATTCACTTCTTCCGTGGTCAAAATGCCGTTCTGAATTGCATTGTTTGCAGCTGCTCGTGCAAATCCGAAGTTAGCATCTGTTTCCCCGCCCCAAGTCTCTTTCATTGCCGAAATACATGCTTCATTGTCTAGTGCTGCATTACCTGCGATTAGGTTCGGAATAAGCTGGTTATATTCCCCAAGCAAAAAGCCTAAATGTTCATTGCTCAGCCCAGCTTCACGCGCACGTTCCAAGAACTCTTGGTTTTCAGGGATGGCTTTAAAATCGTCATAGTTGAAGCCCTCAACACTGACTTCATAACCATCTATTGATTCAGGTGCACCAGCTTGCTGATTCTCTTGACCACCTTGATTTTGATCATCGGCACCTGTGTTATTTTCTTGATGCTGCTCTTGACCGCCCATCATAGAGTTTTGACTTTGCTGCTCTTGATTGTTCTCAGTTTGGTTTGCTTGTTCAGTCATTTACTTCTTCCTTATAGTTTGGATCGTTTGCACGATTGATTTGATTTACGATGAAATTGACAACGCCGTGAGCGCCTAGGTTGTAACTGGTTTGACGCTCTCCACCTTTGCCGTCTGGGACAAATGGGTCTTTGCAAAAAACCATTGTTAAATGCTCCAAAACACGCTGACCATTCACATCTAAATCAAAGACATTGCGATATGTTTCAGGTGTTGCACGTTTGATTTTGCGTACGCGTACAAAATTTCCTGTTTCCTGTTCTTCTTCGCCTAAAATTGGTAATGGTCGTTCGGATAATTCAGCTTTGAGTTCATCAACTTCTTTCTGACTTGCAGACAATTGCTCTCTCATTATGTTGAATTGCATTGATGCATTAGCTCTACATTGCTCAACTTCTTCGCATTTACTGCGATAGCCAATAAATAAGCCAACACATATAGCCAATAAGACCCCGATTAAAAGTCCACTCATTGCATCACCTCAGTTGGCATCTGAGCCATTTGATTACCCATACCCTTTGCAATAGCATCACCAGCCTTATCCATCATTGCCGCCTGCTGTTGTGCTTGAGCTTGTTCTTCCTGTGCCTTTTGACGTGCTTGGCGTAGCTGTTGAACTTCATCCGCTGTTCGCATAATGGTTTGAGGTACGCCTCGTCCTGTGCCTGTAAGTACGGCAACAGCATCAAAATTAACGTTATCCAGTACGGTTTTATCCACTTCAGCAATGCTTGAAAGACTCATGACGTACTGCTCTGTTGCGTACACCTCTTCCATACGCTGACTACGTGCCAGTGGTGACACAAACTTGAATGAAAGATTACGCCCCCATAGCTCTTCTGGTGCGTCCCCTAATACGTTGTCACGCAATGCCAGTCCGAAACAACGATCTAAAATACTGCGTAAATACTCAGCCTGTAGACGACCATACATAGGCCCTAACAACTGACGGATCATTTCAACACGCGTATTAATCTCTGTTGCTGTCATTTGCTGTGTTCCAATCGGTGGCAATTGATCAGCCATAAGCTTGCGACGAATACCACCCTGTAAACTGGTCAGTAGATAATCAGCAATTTGAAAATTTGTCCCATCATCCAAACGCTTCATCGAATCAACTTTATTAGCAACAATCACTTTTCGTGGACCAATACGCACGGTATGAGGATTAAGCACCCCATCATCTTCCGCAATCCACATCCCACCGATTTGTAGATCAGCAGCACGTACAGTGTTTTTGACAAGCTCATTTGCTGTTTTTGCATCAGGTAATGCCAAGGACATTTGGCCATTGCCATAGACAGAACCCGGCAACTTACGTAAACGAGGGATAGAGCATGGGAACTCGTGATACCCAGATTCTTTGAGCATTTGTTTATTGCTGATATCTATGTGATATGAGGCAAAAGGCATAGCTTTGTTAATCTGCCCGGCACCTCTTTGTTTACGTGGTTGAATAACGTGTAATAGCTTGAATTTCGTGTCTGGACTTTCAGCGGCAACGGATACAACTGAGTGATGACAATTGCTCTCACCGTATGTATTCACCATGGTTTGAGCTGTCATTTCATGTTCACGATAAATCGTATCAATCAAGCCATCTGCACGAGTTGAACCGATAAAGCACGAACCTATAGGCCATGATTCAAAGACATAACCACCCTGCGCCACACGGTCAATATCGACATACATCACACCCCAGCCAGCCGTTACAACATCTGTGAGCGTGTCGAAGTTCTCACTGTCAAAGTTTGATGCATGGATATTGCGCCACATAAATTGGCAAACATCCTCAAGCCAGCGTTCACCCTCTGTAAGCTCTGCAAGATCGTCAATGCCGTCAGGTTGAGCTTTGAACCAAATAGAGTTCGCAGGCGTTACACCGTTCATGATCATTGAAACAAGCACTTGAATTGAATCTGCTGCTGTTGAGTCGTAAAGATCAGCACGTTCAGTCTCACGTTGATTCTTCACATCTGAACTGCTAAAGCTTTGTTGACGCTCTGGCGCTCCATATCGGTAGCATTCTGCCCAATGCGATTCAAACACAGCACGCGCAGATTTAAGCTGACCTAAGCGAGTGCAATAGATACGAGCGTCATTTTCCATTAGCCACCGCCTAAGGTTGTTTTCTTATTGGATGTATCAAGAGACCCACCTAATGCACTAGACTGATTTGCTGTACGCCGTTGAGCCTTTTTAGCATTGGTTTCTAACGTTGCTTTTTCTGCTGCTGCAGCTGCATCAGCTTCGGGGTCTTGTTTAATTACTTTTGGTGAACTTCCCATTGCTATTGCTCCACTGACCAGCCTTTATCGGTAAGCACAGGCTTTTTACGCACTTGTGCTACTCCTTGGGTTGTTGGTTGCTGTGTTTGACCGCCTGTAAGCTTGACGACCTGCTTGCGTGAAGCAACAAGATCAGCCGTTACGCCTTTTAGTTCTTCTTCCTTATTGGCTAGTTGTGCTGCAACAGCATCGAATTGCTCTAAAGAAATAAAACCTTCAGGCGCTTCGACTGGTTGATCTTGGTCGTCTTGGTCGTCTTGGGTTTCGCCTAACGCAGCATCATCAGCCGTTGGCTCTGTCGTCTTAGATTCCTCAGCTTTCCCCAGCACAGCATCCATTGCGTCATCTGTTGAGGTCTGCGCCGTGGTCGTTGTTTCTTTTTTTGCACCAGGTGTTTGTGTCTTGCGTGGTGTAGTAGCCATAAAAAAGCCCCATCATTGGTTGATAGGGCTAATGTGCGGGGTTTCGTGTAGCGGTTTGTTGGGTGATTATCTTAACTTTAATGGCGTATACGAGTCGAAAGTAATAATAGGTCATTTGTTTAATAGGCTACCATCTGGTCTTAATACTCCATCACCATCCACCACAATACTCGTCATAATTGCCATGCAATGAATGCGATATGCCAATCTAATTGCTAGAATCTCATACTCTCCATCACGCCTTATAAAGAGCCTTTCGCCATGCTGGTATATCAAGGTTTTATATTCAGGCAGTGATGCAATAATTTTCTCAAAATCACTCACAATCCAATCTCCTTATCCAACTGCTCAATAACACCGTCCAACTCGTCCCAGTCTTCAAACATGTCTAATTGCCCAATCTTATACTTGTATGTCCCCCATTCCCCATCACGTGGAAAGCGATCAATGCCTGTCTCTGAACGCCACAATTCAATCAGTGCATCCCCATTGTCGTAATTAGGAATACCACCTCTAGCCCACTCTGAGACTGTAGAAGCGCTGGACACTGGCAACACGTCTGCAATCTTCTCGTGTGTCCACTTCATACGGCCTAAGTCTAAGATCATTCGGTTGAAGTCTGGACGCTTATAGCCACGGCGTTTGACTAGAAACTCTTTGACCTTCTTTTTTGATCGCTGATTGAGAAAACGCGTGCGCGCGCGAGGGTTCTGTGCAAACACCATAGAATCAACAACTAAATCACTCATTTTTGAAGCTCCAAAACTATAATTTTTATAAGGCCGCCTTTGATGATTTCCCCACGTTTTACGCTTAATTCATCGAACTGTTCGTCGTCTACGCATAGGCCACATTTCACAAGACTGTCGATCGTTGCTTTTAGAAAATTGTCAATGTCACGGCGTTGACGGTTGGGAAAGTGAAAAGTCACATCTAGTTTTAGACGTGACGTGGTGTTTAATTGAGGGATAGTCATAGCAACGAGATCATGAAAATCACGACCACGATCGCTAACTTTGCATGTACGTCCAGTGCCAACCCAATAGTGATTCACTGAGGGTGGAGTCGATGGAATTTCACACTTTAAAATTACTTTTCCCTCTCCTTTCGTATTTGGCTCTGTAATCGTTTCTAAGGCTTGTTGATTTGCTTCACGTACCTTTGCATCATTTTTCTGTTTAGATTGCTCCAATGCATGATTTTTTCGCTTTGCGTGGCGTTTTAAATGAAGTTCTAGCTCTCTTTCGCTCATTCTCATGATTAAGCCCCGATTTCAGTTAATTTGTTCAGGAAAGCGTGGCTAGCCTTGCCAACGTATTGACACCATCCCCAGCCCTCACGCCAAAACATCCAAAGTCCTTTTTCGTTTTTCCAAACTGTGCCGTCTGTTTCGTAGTGAGTTGCGTCTGCAGGCTTGCTTTGAGTTTTCATAGACTTGCCCCTAGATCAACCACAAAGCCAAGCTCGTGCAGATATGGACCGTAGGTATCCGCATACTCAGGTTTACGGATGTTTGAGCTAATGCGTGTTTCAAATGCTTTTTGAGATTCCCCGACGTGTGAGTGCTTCGATCTGAAGTTCTGGTAATTGCACAGTTCTGAAACGAAGTGATTCACTTGTGCATCAGACAAGCCTTTGCTTTTCGGTTTTGAAGATTTGGCTTTGGTCGCTGAAAGTTTTTGAATACGGTAAATCCAGTAATTCATCCAACCTTGCGCCGTGGTTTTTTCTCGACTGGTAGACCACTGAGCAAAGTTTTTTAACTCACTGAAAATTTTTGCATCATCAAGTTTTGGATTGATCCGTTTTGCTTGGTCAGCAAGATCAGTTTGAATCGTGTAGACATGTACAAGCTCTTTCAAGCTGTACAGTTTTTTATTGTCTCCGTGGTATTCGACAGAATCGCTAAAGAATTCTGTTTCTGAGTTATCCACAGAGGAAGTTCTTTTTTTAATATCTAATAAATTCTTATTATCTATTGTGAGTTCACTAGGTGAACCAGTTTTGGTTTCCTTAGTGAACCGATCTTGGTTTTGTTTGTGAACTGGTGTCGTAGGTGAACTGGTTTCCTTAGTGAACCGATCTTTTAAGGAAATATCGTTTAATCTGTATTTTTTTACCCCTTGTTTGCCTGATTCGACAATGGATACGACTCCAAGTTCTACAAGCTCTTTAATGCCAAAAGATACAGTTTTTCGTCCTAATTGACGTGAACCCTCAAGCTCGCCACCCTGCAATTGAGAGTAGCTCACAAAGTCTGATTCTTTGTTGTGTCCATTAATGCGGTTTTCGAGTTCCGCATAGACGTTTCTAGCCGCATCACTTAGAAACGGCCAGACCTCCTTTCTATACAATCGGCTAGACATTACATAGCCTTGTACAAACTTATCGCTATACATGTTTTTTCTAGCCTCTTGCTTATTTTCTTGAGGCTTTGGGAAGTGAATAACAGCAGCTGTATTCATATCTCTCACCTCAAAAATTCGTATGCATTGACTGCCACGATTGAAACTTGTCCATTTCCAGTGGCTTTAAGTCTGTCCACCCGATTGGCCACCCCATCAGCCACTCGACCCAGTCCGGGTTCAACCGCCCACCAACGTGACCGCTCTGTACTGCTCCCGCTAAACCGTTGCGTGGATCTGCGGATACTTTCCCGCGTTTGTTCCAATCCGAAGCTTTGGGTGTTGGCCACATATTGACTAATGTTTCCAACCCAGGTGAATCCCTTAGGAAGTCTGCTGGAGACGTTCTTGGTTTCGCATCCGATGCTTTTGGAGTAGGCCACAATCCAAAGCCTGTCTCGTTGATGGGGCGCTCCAAAATTGGATGCTGATAAACGTGCCCATTGCGCGTCATACCCCATTTTGGCAAGGTCACTGATGACTCGGGCAAGTCCTCGGGAAACAAGCATTGGTGAGTTCTCCACGAACACGAATCTAGGTCGTACTTCACCAATAATTCGAGCCATTTGGGACCACATGCCTGATCGAGCACCGTCGATGCCTGCGCCTTTTCCTGCTGAGCTAATGTCCTGGCATGGAAATCCGCCAGATATAACGTCAACAATTCCTCGCCATGGTTTTCCGTCAAAAGAGAGCACGTCAGACCAAATTGGGAAAGGCGGGAGAATTCCATCATTTTGTCGTTGCGCCAAAACTTGTGCTGGGTAGGCTTCACGTTCAACTGCGCACACTGTTCGCCATCCCATGAGATGCGATCCGAGTATTCCGCCACCAGCACCTGCGAAAAGAGCCAACTCATTCATTAACTCCCCCATTTGCTAAGTCTAAATTTCGTGTTAAATTCGTCATGGGTTCCAACCTCGTTTACTTTTCGGAGTGAACGGCAAGAAAGTCCAGTTGTTCGCGCAGCTGGGCTTTTTTTTGTGCCTGTGGTTTAGGTGTGACATCTATAAAGCGTGGTGGAGCTTGAAGCTCAAAGGACGTATCTACGGTATCTGTGGTAAGACACATGAATGAATTGAGAGAATTTAGGTATTCCCTAACAGCAGCAATTTTTTCACTCATGCAGATACGACTTAATTTTGAAACATCAGTTTTTTCAGCTCGTGCAATTGCTTCTAAGTCCCGCTTTTCTTCATATGTGCACTTAAAAGTAATGCTCTCGGTGAGTTTTTCAGACATGGGCTCACCTAAGGATTTGCAGACACTAAAGAAGAAAGGTTGGCTTTTAATTCACCTTTTGTTGAAACCTCAAAAACAGCTTGCGTACTTAAAGGAATGCCTTTTCGCCAATAATTAATTACAGATCGGTCACGCCCAAGAATTCTTGCAAGTTCTGCGTCACTTTTTGCTTTATAGAAAGTCCGTAAGTCATCCACGGTCATGTTTATTTACCTAAACCATATTGTTTAGTTTATTGAACGATAAGTTTAGGATTATGTCAATTTTTTTGTTTAGTATTTTAAACAAATACAAGGCTTCAGCATTATGCAAACTACATCAGACAGAATCGCTCAGCGCATGAAAGAACTAGGGCTACAACATAAAGACCTGGTTGTTGCTACTGGGGCTAGCAAAGGAACAGTTACTAATTGGATTAACGGAGTAAATACTCCAACTAATGAGAGGCTGATTAAGCTGGCTCAAGCTCTAAAAACTACTTCTAGCTGGCTTTTAACTGGCAACTCATCTCCTGAATTTGCACAAGTAGAACCATGGGATAGCTATACCCCGCTTGATGATGATGAAATTGAGATCCCATTCTTTAAAGATTTTTCATTTGCATGTGGTGGCGGATCAATCAGTGAAGCAATTGCAAACGAAACGCGCAAATTGAGAATGTCAAAAGCAACGCTCAGAAACTTGTCTATTACAAAGGAGAATGCTGTTGCTGCCACAGCCATGGGCGACTCAATGAGTCCAACTATTAAAGATGGCGATACAATCCACTTGGATTTGGGCAGAAAAAACATTAAAGATGGTAAGATCTTTGCTATTTGCATTGGTGGTTTGTTCTACTGCAAACGCTTGTATAATCTACCTTTAGGTGGTGTTCGTATTGTTTCTGACAATGCAACTGAGTTCCCTGAACTTCATTTGAGCGAACAGGACAGAATTGATCAGCAATTTGAAATTATTGGTTGGGTTTGGCAAATATCTAGCCTAGAAAACTGGTAAAAAACTAATAATAAAAGGAATTTAATATGTCATATCTTCTTTATATTTTTGCATTCTTAGGGGTTGTTTTCCTTGTTATTGTAGCTTGGTTTTTCTTAACAGCTGTTAAAGTTAAAAAAGAAATGAGATTTGAACCTAGAGTATTTGAAGATGCTGTAGATTTAATGAAATTTATTCGAAATACGTTTGAATGCAAAATTAAAAATAAAGTTGTTATATATGGATTTGTCGAGTCGTCTTTTTATGATGATACTGTAGCTCGGTTAACTGGTGATGCTCCAGTACTGGACGTTGATGTCCATTTAATCACCGCTAAAGGGCATGAGAAAGTTAATACTTCCTGTGGGGATATAAATGCCAGTTTAAAAAAAGGTGATTTTGTTGCTGTAATGCCTTTTTACAATGAAAGACATAACTTATGGTATTACGTGACAATAGCGAAGTTAAATACCGTTTACCTTGGGAAGCAAGGGTTTTCTGTTGATGAAGAATATGTAAATTGATAATTGCTATTAAGATAATGCCCACCTAGTGTGGGTTTTTTATTGCTTTAAAAAAAGAAGAAGTTTAGAAAAATTCAATAAGTTTATTTTACTAAACAAAACTATTGACTTAAAAAGTTTAGCTTACTAAACTAAATCTCGTACCCACAAAAAAGCCTGCAACGGTCTCGACAACTGGCAGGCTTACTCAAAGAGCGAGATAAGTATGAAACAAACAGCATCACATAGTCAAACACCGACTTTCGTTAAAAACGAAAGCAATACAAAGCCTGTGCTTTACCAGCACCCCACTCCTGCAGAAATGCGCACCCCTCGTTTAGCCATTATAAAGGCGAATGCTATTGAAGCTTTCATCTTCTGTGTGTTTGTCGTCTTAAGTTGGTTGGGGATTTCACTATTTGTTTCATTGGTTTTTGGAGGCTGAGCTCATGGATTTAAGAGATCAATTTGCTATGGCGGCTTTGCAGGGATTTATATCGCATCGTGGATTTTTATGTGTGAATGAGCAAGCCGCGAAGCGTTGTTATGAAATCGCTGACGCAATGATTGCAGAACGTGAAAAGGACTCTGTTGATAGTGTTACAGATGCTAAGGCCCAGCTTGTTCGTGCAATTGAGTTAGAACACAACATAACGGTTTCTGAGCACCTTTGTATTGTGCATCTTATTCATTGCTTGCGTTTTGGCTTTGTTCCTAAAAAGGAGGATGTATGAACGCACTCGTTTCTATTCCTGAAGCTCGCATGATTGAAAAAATGAGCAATGAGGAATACCACTCACGCCCTGAATTTAGCTCTAGCCAGTTAAAAGACATGCTGCGTTCAAGTGCTCACTTCTACTCAAACAACATTGCGAAAGAAGTTGAACGCGAAACCAAAACAGCTATGAGCTTTGGAACATTGGCACACACCCTGTTTTTAGAGCCTGAACAATTTGAACATGAGTTCATTATCGCGCCTAAATTTGACCGTCGTACAAAGGCTGGTAAAGAAGAGGCTTTGGCATGGGAACAAGCCAATCAAGGCAAAATCTTAGTAGATGCTGAACAGGTTGAAGGTGCAAAACGCATTGTGACCAACCTACAGAAACTCAGCTCTTATGCAGACATGCAGAACAACTACGGCATGGCTGAGGCAAGCATTTTCTTTACTGATCCAATCTATGGCTTAGAACTTCGTATTCGTCCTGACTGGCACATTGCACCCTGTAAAGCCTTTCCAAATGGCTTGATCTTGGACTTAAAGACTACGACCGATGCACGTCATCATGCATTTTCTAAAAAATGTTCTGACTTTGGTTATGACCTTTCTGCAGTTATGTACCGTGAAGGCTTCCAGCAGTACTACCAAACTGAAGATAAACCGCCTTTTATTCTGCTAGTCGCTGAAAGTTCAATTCCGCACAACGTCAAACAGTACAAGGCCGCAGACCTATTTTTAAGCGTTGGTGAAACTCGCTACAACAAATCTAAAGAATTACTGGCTGAGTCTCTTCTTATCAATGAATGGGACGGCTACTCACTCGAAATGGAAGATTTATTCCTCCCGCAATACATGACTAAACAAGCTTTAGAAAACGATTTTAACTAATTAGGAATATTAAAAATGAATGCTCAATCTCAATTCGCTCCAGCTACTCAAACTAACTTTGTTGGTTTTTTAAATCCTGAATCTTTCGAGTTCTCACAGCGTGTTGCGAACATGCTTTCTAATTCAACCATGGTGCCAGAACAATATCGTGCAGTGACCAAGGTTAAGGCTGGTAAAGATAGTTACGGAAACATGATGTACCGTGACGAACCAAATCCCAATGGTTTGCCAAACTGTATTATCGCGCTGAATATGTCAAATCGTCTTGGCGCTGACGTTATGATGATCATGCAAAATCTGCACGTAATTGAGGGTCGTCCTTCTTGGTCATCACAATTCATCTTAGGTTCGATTAATAGCTCTGGTCGCTTCTCACCTTTACGCTTTGAAGTTGAGAACCTTGGCGAATTAGAAGTCGAATATCAAGAAACCGTTTGGAATAACGGCCGCAAAAACCAAGTTACTAAATCCTTGAAAGTTGAAAACCAAACATGTGTTGCTTGGGCGCTTGAAGCTGGCACTCGTATGCCTGAATTTACTCTTGAAGAATTAAAAGAGCACGGCGGCGTATATAAATGCTGCAAAGCCTATGGCATTCCACTGGTCGAATCTTCAAAAATCTCAATGGAAATGGCTGTAAAAGAAGGCTGGTATACAAAGAATGGTAGCAAATGGAAAACCATGCCTGAACAAATGCTACGTTACCGTGCTGCTTCTTTCTTTGGTCGTGTTTATGCACCTGAGTTGCTTATGGGCCTGCGTTCTGTTGAAGAAGAACAAGACCGTATCATTGACGTTACTCCTGATCAGTCTTTATCAGAACAAGCTGATACGAATAAGCTTAAACGTGAAATTTTAAGTGCTAAATCCCCTGCTGCGCTTGATGAAACTGAAAGTAAAGTCTTGATGCTAACTGATGATGCCAAGCGCGAAGAATTATTAAAAATGATTAGCGCTCAAGCTAAAAAGTTCCAACCTGCTAGCAATGTAGTAAATGACCAAAATTCAACATCAAATGATGTAGCAGAAAAGGCTATTGCTGAAAAAAAGCCTGAGCCTAAAAAGGAAGGAGCTCCACCAGTAGAAAAGACACCACTCAAAAAGCCGACCTCAGCAGAAGTAAAAAAAGACTACTTAGTCAAAATGAACCAAGTTGAAACCGTAGCTGAATTAAACCAGTTGCGTGAACAATTCGTTATTAATGATGCTTTGACAGAAGCTCATCTTAGCTACCTAAAATCTGCATATACGCAACACAAGGCTAACTTCGATAAACCTGCAGAGGAAGAAGTAAAAGAAGCACCAGCCGTAAACGAGATTAAGTCGTCTCAGATCATCGGTGGTCTAAAAATCCAAATCGGTAATGCTCAAAATATTACTGAACTGGATGTTGTTGCAAAGTCCATTCGAGACAATAAACCAAACATCACACCTGACCACATGAACGATGTACTTGACGTCTTTGCAGCACGTAAAAAGTTCTTAGAAAATCAGCTATCCATGTTTGATACAGACGATACCCCTTGGGCTGATAAAGCGATTTCAGAAATTGAAGCAGCCAAAAACCAAGATGAAATTAACAACATCTTTATCGACCCAATGTATGAAGAACAGTCTGATCCTGACCAGCAACGCATTACTAATGCCGCACAAAAACGCGAATCAGAGCTTTTCGGTAATTAATTAGATAAGGCCGTACTGAGTGCGGCCAATTTTAAGGAGCTAAGTCATGATTGAAAATAAAATTAATCTTTCAGAAGCAGATAACCTGTTTAAATTAAAAGCTAAACAGAGTTTGTTAACTCAGATTGCTGAATTACAGGTAAAAATATCGCACGGCTGGGGTGAATGCATTGTTCAAGAAGGATCACTAGATTACAGCATAAAAAGGGTTCGAAATCTTTGTGAGGAATATGTGCGACTTGAATTGTTCTCACAAGCAGAAATGGACGAATTTTGGATTCTTATTAATCAATCTAGATATATTCTTCGAACAAGACATGCAGTTGAAAAGCTTGCTCAAGACTTGGAAAAAAATAAGCTCCATATCCCTGATAGTACAAAATCTCTAATACAGGATGTTATCAAAAACGTTAGTGAATTTCGCTACCCAAAAGATGGTCTATTGAGAGTAAAAACAGAAGTAAAAGAAGCACAGGAGCAAAGTCATGATTAAACAATTAAAGCGCGCCGATCTACCTGAAGACCTTTGTTGGTGGTTTCATCCTGATTTTAATTCCATTGATCCAATGGCAACCTGTGACGAAGAACGCGGCTACACCCCCGAAGAATGGGAGCAGCTTCAAGCAAACGGCAATATTGATATTTTAATCGACACGTCTGTTGATCTTGGGGAAATTGATCCTAATGCAGACGGTGAATGGAAAGGCTTCGTACCTACTCCACCATCGCCAGAATATTTTTTAATGGCAGCTTTTGATACTGAGCATTGGGACTGTGCTGTTTTATGGTGGGCTAAAGAGCGTTTACCGCATTCCGTACAGCAAAGTTTGGGAGAGGTGTCATGACCGAACTTAGCCACCCTTTAATCAGATATCACGGCGGTAAATTTCGTTTAGCTCATTGGGTAATTGCTCAAATGCCCAACCATACTTGCTATACAGAGGTTTTCGGCGGTGCTGCAGGTGTTTTACTTCAAAAGCCAAGAGCTTATGCCGAAGTCTATAACGACCTTGACGGCGACATCGTTAATTTATTTAGAGTTCTCCGCGATGCTGAATTACGTGATCAACTAATTGAGCAACTAGTACTAACTCCATACAGTCGAGAAGAATTTGAAGATGCTTGGAGTGTGGCCACAACTGAAGTTGAACGTGCAAGACGGGTAATTATTCGTGCGCAAATGGGTTTTGGTTCCGCAGGAGCAACAAAAGGAATTACAGGTTTTCGTATTGATACTAAACGCCAATATGGTACAGCCCAATCATTATGGGCTACCTATCCTGAACATCTGCAACTAATAGGTCAGCGTTTAAGCTCGGTACTCATTGAAAACCGCCCTGCTGTTCAGGTTTTGAAAGACCATGATGCTTCTACGACACTACATTATGTGGATCCACCTTATGTACATGACACTCGGTATTCAGGGGCTAAGACTGGAAGAATATACCGTCATGAAATGGACGATAAAGACCATCTAACTTTATTGAAAACATTACTCGATCTAGAAGGAATGGTGATGCTATCAGGCTATCCGAGTGAGCTTTACGACGATACTTTAAAAAATTGGAAGCGTATTGAAACTAAAGCAAGAATTTCTGCTGGTCGCGGTACTGATGTTCGTACTGAATGTCTTTGGATTAATCCAGCTGCTCAACATAATGACTTATTTGGGGGTGCTGCTTAATGGGATTATTAAAATTTACAATCACTGTTGAAGCTGATGTAGCTCCAAAGATTTTCTTAGGCTCAGTCATCGGTGGCGCGACTGTAGTCGGAATGCAACAGGAAAAGGTCGAATTGGTTTCTGCTGCAGATATTGCGCAACGCAATGGGCTTTCAGTTGCAACAGTACGTAGACGATTGAGTGCTATTAACCAAGGTACTGAGGGTAAGTTTCTCTATGATCCCGTTAAGGCATCCCAACTCTTAAAAGATAGTAAATCCAAACGCGGAAGAAAGAGAGCTTGTTAGGCTCTCTTTCTTTTTTATGAGTTAAACATTTCAACCAGTTCATCTGCATCCGGGTTGTAGTAAACATTCACCAAGACTTCAATTTTTTTATGGCCAGTAATTTTGGCTAATACCTCAACAGGTAATTTTCTAATTTTCACCATTCTAGAAATCGCCTCATGACGTGTATCATGAAAATGGAAATCTTCAATACCTGAGTAGGCCTTTCTTCGTTCCCACAACTTTCTAAATGCATCTGCACTCTGTGGAATGATTTGTTCATCTTCATGCGGTATTAAAGCCAGCAGCTCTTTTGCGAATTTCGATAGCGGCACATTGCGCTTGGACCCATTCTTGGTTTTGGGTAAGTGTACATAGCCATCATATACTTCTGAGCGCTTCATATTCAGAATTTCACCCTTGCGCATAGCTGTTTCTATCGCAAATAAGAATCCCCAAGCAACATAGTGCTGCGGCAATGTCGGTACCTGCCCTATTTCATATTCCAATAGCTTGAGCATCGTATCAATTTCGGCTTGAGAAATTCGACGGTACCGCGATTCAGGTTTGACAGGCTTAGAAATCTGCATCCAAACATTTGAATCAAGCAAGAACATTTCTTTCTGAGCATAAGTGTACATTGCCGAATAAAGCGAAATTTCTTTAAGCACTGTATTTTCTTTTACTTCGGTGCAACGCTTATTCCGCCAGTTGGTTAAATCAAGCGGTGTGATGTCATGAATATTTTTATGGGCCAGCTCACCCATTTTTCTTTCAAAAGTTTTGTACTGAGTCAAAATCCAATCTTTAGACTTCGTGTGTTTGCCTACTTTGTCTAGGTAAACATCAAACAACTGCATATAGGTAAAAACTGGTTTTTCATTAATTGGGGCTTCTTCTTTGGCACCTGCTTTCAATTCAAGCATTTTTATTGCCGCCCACTGTTCACATTCTTTTTCTGTATCGCGGGTTGCTGAGTAACGCTTTCCATCGAACATTAATTCAATTCGATAAGCATCACCTCTTTTTCGGGCTTTGGGTAATTTCATCGTACAGGTCTTGGCGTAATCTTGGCGTAAATTATGGCGTATTTTCACCAAAAAGCGCAACAAATGCACCAATTGCACCAAATTAAGGGCAAAAAAAAGACCTACAAGTTATTGATTTTAACTGTAAGTCTTTGAATTTATTTGGTAGGTATAAGCAGACTCGAACTGCTGACCTCTACGATGTCAAAGGAAGCATATACCAATTTAAATCAGATATTTATTAATCAACAGACGCAGTTCTGTCGCAGATGTTAAAAAATGTCGTAAAACTTTATTTTTATGCCTATGATAATTTCAGGAAGTGAAATTTTGATAGGAGTACGTAATTATGAAAGATCAAATTTATAAAAGTTATTTTTCGATAACAGCATTAGATAATCTCAATAAAGAAACTTCTGATTTTTTTGAAAAATGGAAGTATGTTGAAATTATCGACACCCAATTTTATAAAGATGAAAACGATAATATTACTGCTGAGCCAATCGTGCGCACAGATGGTAAAAACACACATCAAATTACACTCCAATACCATGAAAAATTAGAGTCATGGAGTTACCAATCAAATTCCATCAAAAATTTTGGTTCAACAAATGACTAAATAAGCCAATTAATAGTTTCTTTAATCAAGCTAAGGTGAACAAAAAATGGCTTATATTACCAAAGACGGCAAGTGGCTTGCCTATCGAGATGCAACACAAGAAATACTGGAATATGATGATTTTTCAGATGTCCAACAGGTCTATCAACCTGAGTGGTTTTGGGTCAATAATAAAGATGATGCCAAAGAATTTCATGCTGAAAGTATTGCCATTTCATTTCTAGTACGTAGACGCGGGGAGTTCTGGAAAGGTGCTAAAGTTGTTAGGAAGTAGATTAATCACATTAAGGGGCATGTATGCAGCAATATTTAGACTCAATAAAGCTTTCAATTGAAACTAATAACTACTTTGGTGCTATCGCACTCGCTCTTACGTTACCTGACATATGTGCATCTATTGAGGCACAAAATAATAAGACAAATCAGCATAAGTATTGTAGGTGGTTTGATAAATATTTATTGAATAAATATACAATATTTTCAACAGATGGAAATATTGTAGTATTTAGTGCTAAAGAATGTTATGCCACTCGTTGCTCTTTTTTGCACCAAGGTACTCATATTACTGAACATCAAGATATTATTTCTGAAGAAAAAAATGCAGTCAAATCAGTTAATTTTATGAATGATACAATTTTTAAAGGTTATATTCGTTTGGGCGATGAAATAACACTTGATGTAAAGATTTTTTGCCAAAATATGATTATCGCTGTAGAGCAATGGATACTTGAAAATAGAGACAATGACTTTATAAGTAAAAAGATATCATTTCTACCTCTTGTTTATACTGATACAGAGAAATTGCCCTTTGTTACGGTGCCAAATTTTGAATAAAGTTAAAGCCCTCACTTGAGGGCTTTTCCTATCTTAATCCAAGCATCATTTTGCAATGCACATTCATTATGCTTTGCTACTGTATCCACTCCCCATGTCATCCAGTCCTTACCAGTGTTTCCCTGAACTTCATTAAGCTGTGGACATGGCTGCATCAAATTAGCTGGTATTTCGACTTTTGATAAGCGAGTTGATGGACTGCATGCCGTCATCATCTGAGCAAACATTATGATAAACATCCCGCTCAACAATTTTATCGACAAACTTTGTGACGGTTTCAACTTTAACTTTGTATTTGGCTTTTTCAGTTTCATAATCTGAACTCAATTGATTGATCGTTGATTGCTGCTTGGCCAGCTCTCTCTGATATTGCTTGGCTGCTAAATCCGCTTGGTCTTTATAATCCGCATGAATATCTGCTTTTTGTTGATTGCACTTCAGTTCAGCATTTTCAAACTGGGTTTTATAATGACCTACACGTAATGTCTGCACCCCAGCCCCGAGCAATGCCAGCAATAAAAAAGCCGCCAATGTGAAAATGACGGCTTCATAAAATTTTGCTAAAAAGGTTTGCATCTACTGCGCTCCCATACATTTCGAATGACGCTCAACTTGACGAGTCCAAACCCCATAACAATTGTTAGATCGAACCGAGCAATCACGTTTGGCCACGTATTTCCATTTCAGCAATGAATCACAAGCCTGCTTATACTTCCCTGCTTTCAGGTTGCGAAGCATGGAAGATTGGTTCCAATTTGCTTGGCCAAAGTTATAGGTAAAGTCGAGATATACGTCATATTCGACTTGAGATAACTTCACGCTTTGGAGTGACTTACGAAAAGGAATTTCATCTTTGGACACATGAGCTTTCGCCCACTCTTGAGCTGTTTTTCGCGTGATGGGTGGATCGGTCATTTTGATCACTTGTCCATTCGGTTTTACTGTTGACCCAATACCTTGAGTCACTACGCCCCCAGTATCTTTATAAGGCTTTGCTGAATAGCCTTCGTGTATTTCTAAACCCGTAAAAAAAGCAGCCGAAGCTGCTAATAATCCGACTGCAATTTTAGTCTTTGACATTACACTCCCCATTTCTTTTGCGCTTTTCAAGTTCGTGAATTTCTTGTTCGCGTCTGTCTTTGCGTTTTTGGAATTGGCGATTAGAAAGGAAATTCATCAAGCTGATAAGTAAACCAGCCAAACCAATCCCCACACCAATCAAAAACCCCCAATCCCATGTTGCTGCCCATGACACAAGTGTTACACCTGTGCCTGTTGCTGTTGCCGCCTTCCCTGCAATCGCTGCTGAAGTTTCAGCTACTGCAGCTGTTGTCTCTGACATTTCGCCCCCTAATTTTTGGCAATAAAAAAGCACCCTTTTGGGTGCATTTAATCTGGTCTCGGTTATTAAGCTTCTGTGATTTCCCGGATGCCCATGTCATCGCTACGAATCGCATCATCGGGTAACTCTGCATGTTGTAGGGCTTCTGCATAAGCAACAGCTTCTTCATGCGTATCAAACTCAACTTCACGTTCGATTCGATAAATCCGATTTGTCACAATTTTGAATTTCATGCATATTTTCCTTAAATAAAATCTTTGTCGTTCGCGTAATAGCGATCTGTGTAATTAATCATGGTGATTGTGCCGTCTGTAGACTTTTCCGTGACTAAGCCCAAGTCGCGTTTTGCTCCACTTTCCTCCGTAATGACATATTGCGAGCAACTAATATTCCCTTCATATTCGAGAATCAAATCTGAAGTAGGTGCACGTGCAAGTAAAACACTTTCATTTTCTCCTGCTACACCTGAAGCGCCGATGACATCTACCGTTCTATTTGGGAGCTGCAGATGTATGACGTAACTCTTTCCTGCTTCAAGTACTGCACTTTGAGATAAATAGATCCGCAGACCCTCCTGATCCATAACAGCACCCGAGCCTGCAATCTTCGGCCGCGTATCGTCAGCAACAAGCAAAAGATCATTGCGTGTGATCATGTCCGCCTCATGATATGCTTGAAATTCAACCGCTTGCCGTTGATGTAGCAACTTGTTGTAAGCTCGATACGCGAGAAGATACGCTTGCTCGTAATTTGTTACCCCTGTGGCATCAATTTTTTGCGGATTGATGACGGTGTCGTCAGGTAAATTAATTTCACTTTCAGACCAGCTATCCGATGAATCGGTCCAGCTCAATGTCACACCGTCGTAGTCTTTGTTTACACCAAACGTCGAAGTCCGTTTTTCAGAGTTAGGCACCTTGTTACGATGATTAAACAGCAAGACCGGTACATCTTGTGGCTTTTCAAATGCAAAGTAGACAACGTTAGATTCACGTCTTGCATCACAGAACACAGATGATGCAATGGTGGCCAACGTTTCTTCATAAGACATTTTTGCATCATCAAAGGTGTAGTTAAATTGAATATCCACACCAAAATACGCATTCACCTCCGCAGCAGTGGCATACAGACTTGCGATATCTAGAGTATCTATTGAGCGACGACCAATTAATTCATCTGTAGTCATTGCACAGATGATATCTGCAAAATTATGACTCGCTACCCGCTCTGTAGATTGCTGTCCAGTGGCATAACTGTAGAGCATGCGAGTTGCAATACAATTTAGCTGTCGCTCTTTGACTGATAGCGCTCCATCAGTTGCCAGTGTTTTTGTTCTGACAATAGTGACATCATCGTAAATTTGCTTGTCATTGGATTTAAGCAAATACACATCTTTAATTTTGATCGCGTGAACTGGATTCATACCTGGTTGAAAATAAGATTTGCATAATCTAAATCGAATATTCCCCTGTTGTGGCAATTGAATCGTTTTCGTGAGCCCAAAGCTGTCTTTGCTTTTAACATCATGCGCCCACACAATTTCGGTGATATCAGTTAGCTCATCGCCATTTTCATCAATCATCTGGTACTGCATTGTAACGCGCACAGCTTCAGTGACTGTTTTACTCTCACTTGTTACGTTGTATAAACCGCTTGGAAAATACAAGTTGAAGACGGCCTGCTCTGCCCCATCTAAATATAAATCATACCAACCCACCCACTTACTAGTGATCAATTCAACCGCAGCACTGCTATCTATTCCAATCGTTGTTCCATTAAACAGCGTTGGTAATTTAGCCCAGTCACTATTTACACTGCTCGCATTGGTGACTGTAATTTGATCTTCTTCTATTGCACCCACAGTGTAGGTTTCATCAAGATCCATTTTATTCGCTGAATCTGTCAGTTTGATTCCAGCACTAATACTGAAATCGGCATCCACATTGGACCAGTTATAATTCGTTGTTTCAGCATTGCTGAGTTGAATCGTATATGTGTACTCTGTACCGCTGATCACTTGTGTAACACTTGAAACTGTATAAGTTCCAGAGATGTCGTATGTTTGCGTTGAAGTTGTAGCGTCGGGATGAGTGATCGTCTTGAGAATGCTTGCACCGTTCAACATCAAGGCTTTATAACTGGCGTAACCTGCAATTGCACTCGTTGTTGTCACAATGACTTGCTGTGATGCGTTTACAGTCGCTGTCCCAGATAAAGATGCATCTGCTTGAGCAAAGCTTGCACCTGTGATCTGTATGCCGTCACCCACTTCAAAGTAGTCGGTGAAATCAATTGCAGTGTCTCGTGCATGAATCACCCCGCCTGTCGTGAAGTAAATTTTTGCTTCATCACCATCCATTACGGTTTCATTCGGTTCACTCAATGACTGGCCATTGATTGCACTGCATTTTTTTACGATTTTGGGAAGCTCTGTAAATGCCGCACCCGCTTGATAAAAAGCTGAGCCAATAATACTTGAACCAGGATAATAGAAACTTGCCGCAGCCCCAGAGATTCCCTCAATCGCAGTATCACCATCTTGTACGTCAGTGATTTGATAATAGCCTCGCCCCAAGCACATCAAGCATTCTTCTATTTCTATACCGTCACTATTGTAGTAAGAATAGGGTTGAGCAATCAGATCGGGAATCGCCTTTACTGTGCCATAGATATCAGCTACACGTGCTCCAATACGCTGTTTATTTGCACGCTCTGATAGCTCATTGTTGCTTGAGCCTGCAGTGGTCCCTTCTGCCTTCGGCATGGTCAAAATGGTGTATAGCGAATAGGCTGCAATCAATGCAACAACGGCATAATAAATGTAGGGTAAAACAGCCGCTCCCGCGTGGCACACCACATAAAAATGTGCGTCAGCATCTGCTTCTAACAAGTAGAGCGCTGTCTTTTTATCCGTTGGTGTCACATCGTTATTCGGACAAGGTTGACCTTTATAGATGCGAGCCTGCGGGTATTGGGCTTTAATCTCTAAAAATGCACGTAATACATGATCAGTTGATTGAGTTCTAATTTTGGACGCATCCAGTGGATTTTCAAAGATGGTTAACATGCTCATAAAATCGGAACCTAATGTAATAGTTTTTGAGAGTTCTTAAGTTGACGTACTGCACTCCACTTTCGGTTAAATGCAAAACCTTGTCGCAATAAAAAAGCCCAACATGGTTATCTCCTGTTGGGCTTGTCATTAAAACGATACATCCTTGCTGTGGCTCTTTCAGCCGCTTATTCTGAATAACCGTTTGTCTCGATGTATTTATTGCTTCATTTATGGCACCTGTTAAGCCAATAAAACTGGATGAATAATCCTTGTTGAGCAAAGCCTTAGCTGCATCAATCAGAAAATGTACGCAATGATAAGTGAGCACATTATATTGCTTATCAAATAACGTCAGGTTCATCACCGCACCCTCTTAATAAAAGCCAATCAGTGTTGGAAAGTTGGCTTTAGTGAAAAGCAAACCCGTACCTGTAATGTTTAATTTAGGTGCTTCGGCATTAAAGGTTGTTCCCTGATAGTCACTGGATTGATCTGTGATCTCTAAGTTATCAATCACCAAAAGTGGCGTTGATAAATCTAAACTTGAATATGCTCGATACGTTACCGTCGGCCTTTCTGTAGAATCTGAATCAAAAATTTGGTCAATCAGACCTGGTACAATTTCACCCAGATCACCAATCGTGATAGATAAAGTTTGATCCAAGTCATCTGAGGTACTGCCTTTGTCAATGCTGAGTGGTACATATTCATAATTAAAGTAACTACTGTCATGACCAACACTGACGCCATCAGCAAGATTGATCACATACCGCAAAGCGGTGTCCCATAAGCTGTGCTTAATCTCGACACATTCAATTAAGTAAGCGGGCTCTACAGCAAATAAATATTCTTCAAGTTGATTGGTCATTTCTTGATTCCGCTAATGTTTTGAGTGCTGTCTGATCTAATCTGTTGTTCAAGATATGCATTTGACCAGAAACTTTGAACCATTCGCCTGACTTAGACATGGAAATGCTATCTGGCACAAAGTGAGCTTTGTATTGCTGTAATGCCCGCACATCAATCACAGCATTGAACGTAAATGGCTTTCGTTTATGCTGCCAAATCCGATAAAACGCTGTGAAATATGTATAGTCCACTGCTGAGAGTGTGAAATTTACAGACACCACATTTTCAAGATTTGCAAATCCAGTTCGATAACGATTGTCCGTTAAACCTTCAGATACAATGACACAGTTCCCCAGTTGAACTGCATAAGAAGCTTGCAGTGGACATAGATCGAGATGATCAAAGCGGTTGCCATGAATGTTTCTTGGATCAATCAGCGCTTGGTCATAATGGGTGTTAAATCTGTTAATCACCGCTTTAAGTGCAAAAGCAAAGCGATAGTTACTCGTCATCCCAATCTGGACAAGTTGGTTGGCTGCGCCCATTTCATATTCAATCTGAAAACGGTCGCGTTGCAACCGGGTATATAAAATATCATCCCGCACATAGGCAAAAATAATGTCGGCATTTGCCGATTGGCTGCTTCGAATGTCATCTAATGAAATCTGAGGTGTGATTGTTTGCAACCCATAATCTGTCGTGACATAAGTTGAGCTCGATGTATCATACCAATAGAAATATGCTATCCCATCAGCAACATACGTTATATAAACCCGCATCGACAAACTAAATGCAAAGCCCAGTTGGGTGACATTTGCAACTTCCAAAATACTGTAGTGAAGTCCTGCATTGTCGGTAATGATGATCCAGCCATCTTCATAAAAACATGTCCAGATCTTGACCTGCATTCCCTCCGAAGTGTCTAAAAGGTCTTTACCGCCCCACTCATAATCAATGAGGTCATTGATACGATCAGGCACTAAAAAGCCGCCAAAAATGGCGGCAGATGAAAGTACATTATCTGGCAACATAATCTATCCCGTGTAACGACCCCAAGTCATCGCTGCTGTATACGCCATAATCTGAGTCGATGTTTTTGTGATTGTAGGAGAAATCTGAAATTTGTAATAAAAAGATCCTAATAGACCACTCATTTGAACCCTAAAACTCTGGTGCGTGCCATTGGCAGTAGCGAGTGCACATGTATAAACCGTTTGAATACTTGTTGATGTTGGATAACTATCACTCCCACCCGTTACTGTACCTACACTCGTAGTTGGTGAGGCTGTCACACTATCATTTTTTACTCCTGAATAAATAATCAAACCGCCTGAAGTTATTTGCGCAAAAGTAGCAGATGGCGCAATCATGTAAGTGGAACCCGTATAGGTGTGTGTTGATAAAGTCGCCCCCAATTTATCAACCAAGGTGAATGAACCTGTTGTACTTAAGGTTGGATATTCTCGGATTTCAGCGACAACATCTAGATATTCATCACTCAATACTGTAATCGTAGTTGGGTTCCCGTTGGCATCTAAGACCAATGCACGATTCCAAAGTGTCGTATTGCCCCACCCCATTCCAACTTCACTAATATTGCCTGCCGCAACACCTTCAGAAAATCGCCAAGTCAAGGTTACACCACGATAATAAGGCGTTGTTGTGGTTTGCAATTCAGTTGAAGTTGAATTTATGCTAGTTGTGCTGGCCAAAAAGCTGGCTAATGCGGTTTGGGTAACAGCAGGTGTGGTATTACCTGTACCAACACAGCAGCGGCTTATCCAGGTTCCGACTGACATACGCGCCAAACCCGTATCCAGAACTATATTATTAAACCATTCTGTTTCTTTGGTGGCCACCCCATCGCCTTTATGGGCGATTAACTTAAAGCGTGCACCGATCTGCGAATGCATATTCACTTGCATATACTGTTTCCTATCTTAATTGGTAATTTGCGCAGCAATCATTGCAAATTGAGTTGTGACTTTTTCCGTCTGCATGACATTGGATATCAGCGCTACTCTTTGTGTCGCAGTTGTTAAAGCAAATGCGGTTTGTACTTTTTCAGTACCCTCCGCATTTAGACTGACCGATGCATCACGGGTCGCTGCTGCAGTCATCGCAAATTGAGTTGTGACTTTTTCAACACTCACCGTCATGCTGCTATTCGCTTCACGCTGCATCGCACCTGTGATGGCAAACTGTGTTTCAACTTTTTCAGTCAAGCCTGTTGTATTCATCACTTCGCGTTGCACAACATTCGTTAACGCATAGTTAGTCTCTACGCTTTCCAGCAGATACAATGGATAGGTTTTTGAGGTCAAAATCACAACGGGGCTAATCACAACAAGTAATTCAGCACTGACACTGAAAATCTTCCCACTTAGCTCATCAAAACCAAAACTGTCGGGAACGAACTGACAGATGTAGTCTTTAAACTCGCTATCTTCGATATACAACTTCATTAAAAAAGGCAGCGGGTTAAGCTGCCAATTCAAATAAAAAGCCCGAAAATATTGATAATCGGGCTCTGTAAGATTGTATGAAATACTGACAAGATGCTTTTTGGATGGGGTGACTGTTGTGTATCTTGAAAACCCACCCGGTAACTCATTCCGCTGCACAGAGCATCCGAACTGTACAGCGTAACTTTCTTGCAACGGACAAAGATCAAGTCTATTCATTACCTTGCCCTTCTTGCAGTAGTATTCCGAGAAACAGCCTTGCTTTCGCGCGAGTTAGCATTGCCAAGTTGACTCCAAGAGCGCTTGATCATTTGATCAACCATGTCGATCGTAATTGAACCATCACTGTTGTGTTGAGCGCTTACTTGTGCTCCTGAACTGTTGTTGATGGTAATTTGAGAACCAGATTGTCTTCGATCAATTGCATTTTTATCTCGAATAGGTGTGAAACCGATAGCTTTATTACTAATTAAACCACCATCAGCAAACTTACCAGGTAAATTACCTGTAGCATTCATATAATCAAGATTGCCTATTCCAAGTTTCGCAACAGCAGCAGCCTTCATCATGTACTCACCATTGGATGCCCAAATCGGAATATCATCACTCGTGCCTGTTCCTTTACCCGTAATATGTCCACCTGTCGCAAAGCCTTTCATCGTTACCGAAGAAATAGTTGCTAAAGCTGGAGCTAATGCAGCCATTACTGATGCAGCACCTGCAAACTTCTGCGTAAGTGTCATAGCACTAGGATCAGCAAATGCTTGCGTATAAGCTGTCCAAGCTGCAACCATAGAAGATGCAATTGAAAACGCCTGTTGTCCAGCAAGCATTACTCTATAAGCAGTAGATTGCTCCCCTGCACTATCCTTAACAGATTGTGTAAGCTGTGAAAATGTATTCTGTCCATTAGATAATATGTCTTGCCATGTATTCAGTTGCTCTAACTTCTGATCAAGAGCCAATTGCTTTACGGTAGCATTTCGTTCAGCATCTAAAGCATTCATATTTTTAATATGAACTTCATATGCTAGTTCTAAAAGTTCATGCTTCTTTTGCGCATCGTCTACAGCATCAAAGTCAGATTCAATTTGCTTTTTCGTATCAGCATAATTAGCACGCTCATCTGCCTGAGCACGTTTCGATGATACATTAAGACTTTCATTCTGATATTGAAATGAGTTCTTACCGAACTGATCCGCAATACCCGACAACTTAATTGCATCATCAGCATCTGCCATTTGACCCAATAAATCGTTTTTGGTGCTGTCGTACTTTTCCTTTTGTGCTTTTTGAAAATTATCCACATCTTTCTGATATGCATCAGCCTGAAGTTTCAGATATTTATCAATAGCCGCTTGATCACCCGCATATGCCAACTTAATATCCTTGATCTTTTGAGCATTGTCATCTGCCATTTTCTGCTCTTCAGTTGCATAACGAGATGAAACATTAAGTTGCAGTCGTGCCTGCTCATTCCGGATGCGGGTGGCCTCCTCGTTCGTTTTTTTGACTATATCTAATTCAGCATTTGCTTCTTTTAAAGCACTAGTAGAACCGTTATAACCTAAAACTGAAACATGAATATGCCCACCTGTAGCACGACTAGAGGGATTTTTATATTCATCTAAGACCTTAACAACAAAACCATATCGCTTTGCTAAAGCTTCCAGCTGAGTTACCGCCTGTTCAGACTGTTTTACATCGTCAATGGTGAAATCAAAGGCATTACCCGTGGCATGCTTGCTGTTAGTACCTTTGTGATAAGTATCATTAAATGCTGTAAATCGAGATAAAGAACTACCTAAAGCGTCCTGTGCCATCTGTGCAAAATTCGCTGTATAAGCACGAACGTTACCACCAGCAAAAGACTCAGAACTTTTAATCCGTAAACCACTTAGAGCAGATGCACCCACCATTTTGTTTAAATCGGCTTGTTCTTTCTTTAACTTAGCTTTACTTAATGCTTGCTTCTCAGCAGCTTTAGCATTTTCTTCTGCTGCTTTGGTATCTATTGCAAGACCTCTTGCAGATTCGTTTGCAGCAGTATTCACTGCATATATTGAATTGACTAATGCACTGGACGAAGTACTTGCTGCATCACTGGTAATACTGACAGCATCAATACGTTTTCCATAATCCTCTAATGTATCACTGACGTCATCAAACATCATATTAATGGTAGCAATTTTGTCCCCTTTCAGGGCAGCAATAGCTGCAATCACTCCACCAATCACTTTTCCTGAAATAGTAAATGCAGCAGAAACACCCAAAGCGACTTTGGTAACAGCTTTTAGTACCGAACCAATACCAGCCCCAACCTCTTGTAACTGAAGCCCATTTTTTGATGTTCCAAATATGGCATTTGCAACATCTACCATGGCAGGCATAAAACCTGTAACTAACTGATTTTTCCAACCTTGAAATTGAATACTTACAGCCTGAGTTTGCGCATTCAACATTTGAGACTGTTTAATTGCTTCCTCAGTTTTAATAACCCCCGCATCTTCTAAGGCTGAACCATATTCATCAAGTAATTTCCCACCATCAGCAAAAAGTGGGAGTAAATTGCCTAGATCACTTCCAAGGCTTTCAAATACAAAGCGTTGCTCCTGTGAGGTTGCCCCCAACTCATCCAATTTGTCTTTAACTAGCTGAACGGCCTCAACACCATCTTTACCTTGAAGTGTTTTACCAAATGCTTTAATTTGGTCATCAGTAAGCTTCGTATTATTTTTCAAAGCATCAAAGAAATCAGCGGCACCGCCACCTTGGGAAGCACTAAATTCACCCAGTTTTTCTTGAACATCAGAAAAAATGCTCCCCAGTTGATCCTGTGAAATACCAAGCTGATCAGATGCATAACTCAAAATCTGAAAATTCGTAGTACTAATTTTGGCACGGTTGGCTAGAATTGCCATTTGAGTGTCTGCTTTAGCAACCTCTATAGTCATTGCTGCAAGACCACCCATTGCCACTACTGAACCACCGACAGCCATACCAGCCAAAGCTGCTGTGGCTGTAAGTACACCGCCCTCAAAAACGCCTAATTTTCCAGTAAGATCCGTCACAAATGTGCCTACTTGTGTACCACCAAGGGCTTGATTCATTTGTTCTTTAAAATTGGAGAAGGCCTTGCCCATTTTATCGGTCGATTCTTTGGCTTTACGTTCAGCTTTGTCCATTGGTTCAACAAATTGACCAATTTGAGCCACTAAATCTAGGGTTAAACGTCCCAATGAGGCTGTAGCCATACTTTTCTCCAGATAATAAAAAACCCCGTAAAACGGGGTTCCTTTTAAAGTTAACTTAGGAATATCTTGTTATGCAATTCCTATAAGCAGCAATATAGGTGTGTAAAGCTTGATATTTAATTTCACTCTCTAAGTGCTCGATTGGCAATGTATATATAAAGCCAGACAGAATCCTTTTTATTTCATCTCGATAAACTGGATCACTCCACTCATCTGCCAATTCAATTTGCTCAGCAATAGATTCTCCGTTATATCTATTTTTTAACAGCTTCATAACGTATGAAGCATGGCCATCACAACGTTCATCCAATGTACGTTGATGAATATTATTACTCAAAATGGGCTTTATATCTTCTACATCACTTGCAAAAGCTATAGTCGAATATATTGCTAATAAAAATGAGCTGCTAAATAAAAGTTTAATTTTCAATTCTATCCAACTCCCACTTTCCTAAGCTTCTTGGTACATCAAGCTTCACACCATAGTCTCCAGTACTATACTGGTCTGCCCAACCTCCAACTACCTTAGCTTCTACCGCAATAATGACTTGTTCATTTAAGTTTTTATCCTGTAAAAGCTTATGAAATTTTTTAGCGGTATCTCGGTCAAAATAACCCACAATTTTATTGTCAACACCTACAACTACAGCATTTGGATCATGCGGGTTAGTCGGTTCAGCTCTAATTATTGCGATACAATTATGTGACTTTCGAACTTCATTTTTAGCACCGGCAATTTGCATTAAATTCTGTTGGTAACTTGCTTCGCCCACAATATCAAAAGCAAAACTTTCATCCCCATAAACTCGGTAAGCAAGTACTTCACTATACTTTGGTGGTTCGGTGCCTAAAACGATAGTAGATTGATTACTTAACGTTTCGGGTGTTTTGGGCTTGGGTACATAATTTTTATAATCTATATTATTTGCATTGTTTGGTCTGCTACGAACCGCTTTAATTAAATACCATATAATCGCTAATATGATTACGCCTAATATAAAATCCATTGTGCCCTCAAATTTTGTAATTTAGGACACAATAATCATATGCGCATAAAAAAGCCACCCTACTGGTGGCTCTCTAAAAAACTATATTACTTATCTATCATACCACTCAGATATGACAGCCCATCCTCAGTCACCATGATGATGTCTTGAACATCACCATTTATGACTTCAGTTTTGATAAATACCAGTTCCAACTTTTGCCCACGCTTGGTTAAAGTTATTACCTTTTTATTGATCTCGACATAGGGGTTACGTTCTTCCAAAACACCTTCTTGCACAAACAGGTGTTTAATATGAAGAACTGGAACATTAAATTTTAGGGCTACCTCGTCTATCGTTATTGCAGAAACTTGCATCTTAAAATCATAACGTCGACACTTCCGTTCCATGCCACTCACTTGGTCACGTAAGTCATCTATCATGTCATCATACTGGCGAAAAACACGGTGGAACTTTAAAGCTTGTGCCTCATATGACTCTTTGCTGACATATACCGACAAATCAATTGGCTTACGGGGCTTAGGCATAAAGTGCTGGTACAGCACGTCATAACATTCAAGTTGATACTTAACCAAAGTATCCTTAATTTCAGGTTTAACTTTGTTGGCATCAACCCCCATAAGCCAACCATTGAGCATTCCAAATGGTAAACAAACAATTTCTTGTATTCCACCATTCGTAGGTATGTCCATAATGGACATACCTAAATTAAGCACATGATTTCGTTTAATTCTTTTAAGCTGAGCTTCCCATTGGAGTCCTATATTTTCACAAATTGACTTCATGGCAACAAATGGCTTGTCACCAACAAAATAGACAGGGATTTCTTGCTGATTAAATTTAACAATCTTATTTTTAGCATTCATAGTGAATACTCCTTGTGATAGGAATTTTCACCACCAAAACTGAGTCCAAGCAATTTAGGTGGCGGATTGAGTAGAATTGGACTTACCAGTCACAAGGTTCTGGCGCACCGAAGTGCTCCTACCCAACCCACCATAGCGGGCAGCTTTCTACAGGGTGTAAAAAGCTAGAGGCAATAAAAAAACCGCGAATGCGGTCATTTTGACCTTGTGAATTAATTGGAGTCCAACCCAAACACTGGATTTTGCCAGTGCCCTTTTAGACTAATTCAAAATCATCACAGAGTGCAATGCCTATAAAGGTAATTTAATCAACCTAAATATAATTAAATATGATTGTTTGAGCCGTTTTTACACATCTATTCCTCACCATACATGGAAGCAGCTTCATCAAAGCCAATTTCAGGGGCATCATGATGTGGTAAAAAGTCATATTTATCTTCAACCCGAAAGCCTTCCACTTTGGCGTACATATATTTCAAATCCGCCAAAGCTTCATCAAGTCTTAATCCGAAGTTGAAACCGCCTCTGATTCTTCGGTATTGTTTCCAGAAGATAAACTCTCTGTGGCTAATGGTTCGTTTGGCTTCTGCGATTGTTCTTCCACCGATGCCGTTGAGGACGAGTTCTGCCCAGATTTCTTCTTGATCGAATTCGTCGTCGGTGTAACCTTTCCCAAAAAATTCTTCTCTAGGATTTTCGCCCAAATCGCTTCAATAAATGGTTTATTAAATTTCAAACGAATTTCATCTTCAGTAAATATGGATTCGCCTTGCTCATCGACAATACAGTCAGCCAAAATACTAGCTAAAGACTCTTTATTATTTCGATTCGCTTCCATTTGAGCAATTGTGGTCGAATAATCCATAATTTTGATAAATGTTTCAAAATTACAAACTTTACCTTTTACAACAACTTCAACAGTAATCAATTCAGGCACATCAACCAAAATGCCTGACTTAATGTCAGCAATACTTAATTTTTTATTCATGGTTTAATCCAAAAAGTTAGCCCCTTTCGGGGCTATGGTTTAAGCGGTTTCACGAATCCAAGCGACTTTGGTGCTACGTTGGACTGTACAGGTTGTTTTAACAACGGTATTGGCATCAAGATCCATTGGAAAAGAATCAACATAGCCTGTAAAAGTATTCCAGCTTCGCCCTGGTGGCAGGGTCACTTCACCTGTAGCAGCAGCAATGGTTGGGACAATATTTTTTACTTCACCTTTATTCTTTCCAGCCCAGCCAACAATAAACTTGATTGCTTTACCAGAAGCTTCTAGGTCATATAATCGGCCATGTGATGGAACCTTGGGATCAGCATTTAAGTCAAATGTAGATTGACCCGTATCTTTTAGGCCACCTCCTTCCATGTACTGCTTACTTTCCTCTTCATCTAAAGGTGTAATTTCAATACGCTCTTTAGAATCCGTACCCGGTTTAAAGTTTAATGCACCATCTACTTTAAACAGCTCCCATTCACCTGGTGTTGTGATTGATTCAGCAACTCCCCAAATGTCTGTACCTTGTGTACGTCGTGCCATAATTTTCTCCATAAAAAAACCACCGCAAGGGTGGCTTTCGTTTCGTTAAGGTTCTTCTAACCATCGGCTGTCTATCCGAATACGGTATAAATTGGTTTCTTGCTCCAGCTCACAGCCTGTAAAGGCTTCAATGGTGCAATCTTCTTCAATGACTTTGCGTACTTCTCGGGCAATGTTTCGGGCATCTGCTTTGGTCTTGGCATAAACATCAATCTGCACATACAGCGAATCCATATCCGATCCGCCCGATAAATACTGCTCGGGGTTCGCATTGATAATCTGCCAACATACATATGGTGTGCCTTCTGTATTGCTGGCATCAAACTCACCGACTCTTAAACCCACACCATCGGAAAGTAATGCTGATAATTCAGCATTTGCAGCACAAAGGTCATAGAGTGGGATAATCAACATTATTTAATATCCCCCATCAAATCGGCCTGTAACTTTTCAGCAAATGCATCCGTTGCATTTTGAATATTGGATTCCAATGCTGGGCGCATATAGGGCTGTGCCTTGGTTTTGGATGTCCCAAATTCAACCAGCCAAAAGTGTTTGGTGTCATTTTCCACTGGGGTGTAATGTGGGTTTGCTTGTCGTGGCTTGCCTTTACGTTGCACATTTTCATTACTGCGCCAAAACTCACCACCGCCCTTTACACCAATACGGACTTTGGCAGAATTTTTATCACTGGTTTTACCTGCACGTACTACCAAATTTTTAGAAATATCAGCACTGGTTTTAGGATCATCAATTTTCTTGGCATTGTCCTTAGCCGACTGTAAAACCGGCTTTGCAGCTGCTCGAAGTGCTTTTTTTACGTGTTTTTTCGCCACATTTTTGGTCATTTCATCCATTTTTTTAAGGGCTTCTTCCAAACCCTCAATTACGAATCCTGCCATGTATATGCCCCCAACTCACACGCCAAAGTGACATATTCACGCCCGGTTTTGTTATCACGTAAAGGCGCAATAATGCGGTAATAAAGCCCATCACATAACAAACGACAGAGCGACCAATCAGTATTTGGTTCAATATCGTCCTGACGAAGCACAATACGGGTTGCTATCACTTTTTGATCTTTTCGTGCAGCAATGAAATCACGGATTGATGCATCTGTTATGTGACCATAAATAGGAAAGATGGTGGTCCAGATGGTTTCTCGGTCTCCGCTACCATCAGGTTTTAATACAGATTTTTTACTTTGAACTTCAATGTATTGGTTTAAACTCCCTGCTTGCACATCACACCCCCATTTTCCGATAAGGCAGCATGAAGTTTTCCACTGCACGGTTGACGTATAGATTGACTTCACTTTGACCCGCTCGGTTCTCATACATATCAGTTATGACCAACAAGGCTGCATAGGCAAGGTCTTCAGGAAATTCACCATTGATAAGCACGTCATCCAAGGGCTGATCGATAAAATTTTCAATGTGTTTTAAAGCTGCTTTTGTGAGTAATTGAATGTACTCGTCATCACGGGCATGCAGGACACGCAGCTGCTTCTTCACAATGGCTGGGTCAATGTAATCACTCATAAAAATAGCCTTTTTGTGACATAAAAAGAGGTAAAAAAAGCAGCCCCGAAGGACTGCTTTTTAAATTTATATTAAAGTGATAAATCACCACTGGCACAAGCATCAGGAATGGCGACACCACAGCAACCACGCATTTCTGCACGGATAGTACATAAGTTTTTGGTGAAGTTATTGCCATCTTCAGTTGAAAGCTCAACCGCCACATCTTCACGCATAAACGCAGCAACACCGAGGGTTAAATTCCCCACCCAATATTTACCCAAAGTCATGGCAGCCGACAAAATCACTGGCAAGCCCCAAAGTACTGGTTGAACAGCTGCACCAGGAGAACCAAAAATATAGTGGCCATCATCACCTTTAATACGTTCAATCGTGCCCCAGTCTTCAGGGTTTAGAATGATTGCTTCAGGCAATAAACCACCTGCCGATGCTTTGTATTTGGCTTTATTGATCACATCAATTGCAGTATCTTCAGCCACTGGTGTTACTTCAATAAACTGATCTGCTTCAATCAAACCAATAAATGTACGTGCACCTGTCGTACGACCATCACCAACCACAATTTTTGCTTCAAGTTTTAAACGCACACCATAAGCCAAACGACCTTCAATGTACGCAGCCAATGTCGGCATGTCCGAAATAAGCTGATTTGAAACTTTGATCCAGTGGGCAATGGTATCGGCTTTCATGTCCACCACGCCAAAAGTCAGACTTGACTCTGGTTTATCAGCACCCTCCAGCACAATATCAGCCATAATTTCATAAGCCGATTCGCGCAATAACGGTACAAATTCATTTGTGATTGGCGTAAACGAAATCCAATCTAAAAGGTTCAATGGACGAGCAAGCGTGCGGCTTAAATCATTTTGTGCAAATTGAGCAGTGGCACCAATACCCGTTAAAGTCACAACATTACGTGCTTTCAGATCATTAAACTGGAATTTTCCTTTAGAACGCAGAATAGCCTTGGCTTGATCCAAAATATCTTTGTTACGAATCAAGATAGAAGCCACTGCATCAGGATCTTCAGAACGGCTATGCACACCATCAATCATACGTTGCTGAATATCTTCAATTTGCCCCGTCAAATCACGAATTTCGCTAGAACGTGCTTCTAATTGAGCGCGTAGGTCATCAGGAATATCTTCAACACGAGCAAGTTGGTTTCGACTGCGCTCTAATAGCGTATCCAACTGACCTAAACGATCACGGAATTGCACCGCCAATTGGTCTAATTCCGATTGTGAATTGGTATCACGTGTTAGCAAGCCATGAAGTGGTTGTGCCGGGTTTGCAGCGATTGTAGAAATTGCCAAGTTAACTGCTGTTTTTGAAAGTGCTTTCATACTAATTTTTCCATGCATAGAAAATGAAAAACCCGCTTTAAGCGGGCAATATTTGAATTTTGATTTACACACCAGACGAATCTAGGAATGCAAAAGGATCTTTTTTCGGTTCGGGGGCTGGTGTTTCTTGTGGCTTGCTGAATTCATTTAAACGAGAAATCAATTTGTCAGCATATTCACCATGTAATCCCAATGAGCGCAACAGCTCAACGGCATCACTTGATGATTCAAGGCCATTGATTGAATCTTCTGAAATGACACGTGCAGCATCATCTGCAGGTTCATCTACCACACTAATTTCGTACAGATCGGCACGCTTAATTTCAACATGCGTCCCTTTATCCTCCATATCCATTGGTGAAGGTGGATAAAAGGCAATGGAAAAACCATCCACGGTACCATGCTCGACCATGGCAGCAATGGTTTGGGACCACTGCATATTCGGGGTGAATTCTAGCTCTACGAGCAAGCCTTGATCATCTTCTTCAAGCCGTAAATATTTACCAATCCGCATGGCCATGAATGAATCAAGGAACCACATACGCCAACCATGGTTATAGTAAGCGTGAACTTTCTTGGTACCTGCAGCAAATGCCGCACAGACTTCCGCGAATGCACCACGAATAAATTTTTCACCGTAATGATTCACAGAATCCCATTTCACGGCATAACCCGTAATGCGTAATACGCCTGTTTTGGGGTCACGTTTAATATCACGGGCTTCGAGCTTTACAGGTAAACGCCGACACTGAACTTTCGGCAATATTGGCAGTGCTTTATTACGCACCTGCAGGTTTTGATTCATCAGCTTTCGCTCCATAATTGCCACTTTTCATACGTTCGGCTGTGGTGTAGTTGACTGGTACCATAATAAAGTTTGAGTTAGGATCAGGTATTTCACCCTCTTCCATTTGAACTTGATAAGGACTCGCTTGCCCTGACAAAATTCGGTCTTTATTGGATTTAACCCGCTCAAGATACGAAGCCCTTAACAGGTCTTTGGTCTTAAATTCGAACTCATATTCATCCCATTCATGCCGTTGTAATAGGTGAATACGAGCACTTTCTTCAATTCGCTCCAAATATGGACGCAAACCGAACTTATGAAAGCCATCAACCAACTGTTCAATGCCACTACCCCAAGTCGTACTAGAATCTGTACTAAAAATCAGGATTGGATTCACACCAAAGAAACGACAGGATTCTTCAACAGCCAACTTTCGAATTTCAATTAATTCAAGGTCTTCAGGTGTTAGACTAATTTGCTCGAACTGCATATTGCCTTCGAGTACTGCCATATCACCATCATCACCATTAATCAGCAGATCTAACTCGGAACGTAGTGCATCGCGCTGTTCTTTTTTCAGATATTTTTCAGTCTTTAATGCCCCTGTCGGCTTGGCACCGTTCGACATTAAACGCGAAGTCTTATCACTACCTGCCAAACCAATACCAATCGACTGCGCACCGTAGGCTATGGGTGACATCCCCACAAAACCTGTGCCGAACAGCTTGATATGCCAAATTTCTTTATCGGTATATTCAACGGTTTTACTGCCCAATCGGCATTTATACAGGGGTGTGCCATCATCACGAATACTCGGATCTACCGAACCCGAGTTAATGACCTGCAAACTGACCAACTTTTTACCGACATAATCTTTCTTGATGTAGGCATTGCCTGCGACCAAATTCAGCATAAGCTGCTCAAAAAACTCGACTCGGGTTTGATAGCGGTTCGGCTTGTTATACAGCAGCCGAATCACATCATGATCTTTAACTTGAACACGTGTACCATCAGATTTAAGCTGAAACATTTGCAATGGCAGGGTTGCCACCGATTCAGTCAAAATTTTGATACAGGCAAAAACAGCACTCAAAGTCATGGCACTGTCAAATGACACAGGTTTTGCGGTCTTAAAACCAGAACGGGGACGATCAATAATGGTCGTCCCCGTTTTATCTTGCATCGGTCCAGTGCCCCGAACCTTCAGCTTATCGCGATTGGTTTTATCACGAATTTTTACTTTATCGCGCTTTTTACTCATCGCTTCGCTACCTTAATCATGTCATTTAACCAGTCATCAATATTTCCATCATCTTCACCAGGCACTAAATCAAAAACAGATTCATCATCCCAATATCGAGCACGCGCTGCAGCGTTAATAATCCCAACCATGGCATCAATTTTCTTGGCTGGAGACCCTTTGCGCGGGAAAATATTTTCCTTGGCATCAGGTTTGACCAAGACATTTAAGGCACACCAAGTCAGAACAGGATCACCGCAATGATGAAAACGGCCTTCAGCCAATAAAACTTCAATCCAACGCATAGCAGGGCTTAAATGTTCTGCAACCTGAGGAATTTCAATGACATTTAGTCCTTCTTCCAACAGATTTGCTGTAAGTTGTTCCGCGTGGTATCGGTCATGCCCAAGCTCATAAAACGGATTCTTGATATGAGAATCTTCAATATCACGCTGAATTCGCTTGTAATCTGTTGATTCACCAGGAGTCGCAATCAAATACCCATCATTTCTCCAAACTGGATATTCATCAGGACGTTTTTCACCATTAATTGCTGTTTTGGTCTCAATGACATGCTCGTTAATGTATGAATGGGAAAATGCATACCAATGAATTTTTCCATCACTTTCAAACCGTGGGATCAGTTCACCCCAACTTGCCAAATCCAAACGACTTGCCAAGTCATAGCCGCCAAAACGTATTTGTCCATCAAGATCGGGATATTTCACATCAGAGTAGCAATTTGCCCAAATCGTTGGAGAAATCCAGCCATCCATTGACCCGACCCATTCATTCAAATGTTTTTGCCGGGTAATACCTTCAAGTTTTGGACTGACTTTGACCTTTTCAAACACTGAATGTAGGTATTTTTCATTTACTGAAACGCCATAATTCGGGTTGGCTTTGGCCCACACTTTCGGATCTAACCAATCATCACCACGATCCAGACAAAAAACCATGCCAAAATACTGATCATGCTTGGCTTTGCCTTTCAAAATATCCACCACGACCTGACGTTCTTGGTAGCATTTACTGGTGGTATCGTCTCCAGCCGTGGTAATGGCTAAAATTAATGGCTCACTTCGTGCAGCAATACCGTTTGCCACAATGTCATACATGTCTGCGGTTTTATGCGCATGTAATTCATCAATAATGGCAGCATGGACGTTTAGACCGTCTTTTGTGCCTCCCCGATCTTGTGATAACGCTTTAAGCATGCTGTTTGTTTCGGTCTGAAACACCGCAAATTTAGAATATTCAATACCGAAATGCGCACGCATTTTTGGCGAATACTCGACCATTTTGCTTGCATCGTTAAATACGATTTTTGCTTGTTCAGCCGAAGTTGCAGCTGTATAGACTTCTGCCCCCATTTCACCATCGATAAAACAGAGATATAGCGCAATGGCAGCAAGCCAAGTAGATTTACCATTTTTCTTTGCGACCTCGATATAAACATATAAAAACCGCCTTTTCCCATCCTGCCCAATCCAGCCAAAAATATTGAGCGTGGCAAACACCTGCCAAGGCTCCAAAATTAATGGCTGACGTGTGCCGTCAGGTCGAATTTTTGCCAAATCCCCTTTAACGTGTGGGCAGGTCTCAATAAAAAAGAGCGCATGTCGCGCTCTTGAAAGATCTAACTCATACTCAAAATCGATATCGGGTTTGGGCTTGTATTTTAATTTTTGCAATAATTCTTGGGTTTCTTCATCCACCGATTCAGCATTAAAATTAGATTTACTTAAATCGGTTAGAAAGCGTTTTACAGCTAGTTTCTCCAGCTGCCCTGCCGTACGCACTCCAGATCGTACGTCAAGGCAGTACTGGAGCGTAATCTTAAAATAATCACGCATAAAAACTCGCTATTAACTTTGGCGCATGCCGTAATTGTTGTACACGTCATTCTCCGGATTTGTAGCAACCTCTGCTCCCAACAAATTAAGCTGTTGCTGTTTGTTCACTTTCACACCAGAACGTGCTGCAGGTGTAAGACCAAATTCACGGGCAGTTTTGATCATTTGTTCTTGTAATTTATTGCGGATCTGAAGCCAAGCTGCTTGCACCTGAAAACCATTTGGTGTTTTTTCTACCCATGAATCCAATGCTTGTAGCTTATCCATGGCTTTTCCATAGGCTGCCACATTATCACAATGCAACCCAAACACATCACCATCCACCACGGAAAGCAAACCTGCCTGTACTAATACTGGTCCCAAAGTGTCCCAGTGTTTTTTGGCTTCTTTGTTTACCCATAATGGGCAAGGCGGCATACCTAAATCTACTGCAGCATTTGCAACTTGGGATTCTTCATCCCGATCATCACGGATTCGAGATCCACTCAATATTTTTTGCTGCAAGGATTTAGGAGGTCGTCCCATATTTGACATAAGAACCTCCAAATTTTAAAAATCTTTTAAATATCGGAGGTATACCCCCCTATGGACTTTTGACCACGTAAAAATTTGATGGGGGGGCGGTCTTTTATAAGAGGTCGGTTTCGACTTTTGACCCCATATCCCCCATTTATAAAATTTTTGCCAACTGAAGACCGATAGCAATCCCAATACAGATCCCAAAAAACCAAATACACCATTCGAATGACAGCGAATCATCTTGAGGATCATCACTACCAATCCATTTGATTGGAGGTGCTGGAATATCTGGTGGCACTGGTCGCTTCGGTACCAGCCCGCCATCACTAAATACATTCGTTGCTTCAGGTGGTCTTGGCGGTTTTGGAATCTCAGTCATAATCTGTATCTCGAATCATACGACACTGAGCCTCAACCTCATCAAGTCGAGCAGGTCGCAGACGTTCATAGATTTCTACTCGTGGTTGAGTCTCATCATTCCAAAGGACATGAAGACTCGAACCGGTTTGAACAACAACACCGACATGATCAAAACCCTTGATGTCATCACGGTAGACGACTGGATCACCAAGCAGGATTACTTCGCTCATGCTGGCACCACCTTGAAGTGTGAGTGATGCAAGCGACCACCGTTCCCTTCATGGTCTTGGACAAACACTGTCTTGTCATGGACTTCAATAACAGTGAACACTGCCTTGTCATCACACATCAAAGATTCTTGCGCATACTCAGTGACAACCAGTAAGCGGTCATTCACTTTGAAATTGTTTGTGCTGTCTTTATTTGCCTTGGTCTTGGTTTGAACTGGCGACCAACTGCCCCGATCTTCAGTAGCGGTTTTGATGTTGTGGTGTGTTTCACATAACGGCTGCCAGTTGCTCTTATCCCAGAACAGAACCTTATCGCCCTTGTGTGGAATGATATGGTCAACGACTGTTGCTGGGTTGATGTAACGTGTCTTGTGGCATTCAACGCATAGCGGATGTTCATCAAGGAATGCATCACGTGCTTTAGCCCATTGAGCATCATAGCCACGTTGATGAGCTGTGCCACGCTCTCGGTCTTTCTTTTTGATCTTGTCTTGATGGTTATCGCAATAACCTTGGTTCGCCGCGTACTCTTTGCAACTGTTCACCAGGCATGGACGTTTAGCTTTCTGTGGTGCTTTCTTTGTCATGAACTGAAACCAATTTTGTTTTAATCGAACTGCGAATTAATTTCTTAGAAACTGCATCGGCTGCAACACCAACAAAACCCAATGCATAAGCCAAAACAATTTTTGGTTTAGATAACTTCACTTGGATTTGTACAATCTGTTTTGAATGCATGGCTGAAACCCCATAAAAAAGGGCTGCATGCCCGACATTGACCGAAGACATGCAGCCGAAAAAAAAGAGCCTTCCGGCTCTCTCAGAGGAAACTACAGCGTTTTGATACAGTTTCTCATTGTGGGAAAATGTAGTCTAAAACTGGCTCACCTGTCAATACATTAAATCAACTTTGGATTGATTTATTTAATTGATCTTTGATTTTCCACTCCACCGTATCCAACTCTGCTTTGAACTCAGTTTTAAATGTATTAATCATGAGTCCTAACTTTCTCTGGATCTGCATACGACTTACACCAGCAATAATCGCTCGATTGCGTTCTGAAGGAGAATAGCCAGCAGGAACTTTGCATAACTCAACTAATGCCACAAAAATTGAAAGCTCATGCTCAGTAGACATTTCTGCCTGCTTCATTCGAATTAATTCAGAATGAATGAGCTGAGCAGCTGCTTTAACCTGATCAAGTGAATTGCGGTTTAAGACGCAAAGCTCAACCAAATGAACTTGAACCGTAGTTAACTTTGCATAACTCATTGCTACACATACGTCCTGTGCTGTAAGCGCACCATGACTACCACCACCAATCGCGTCAAAGTTAGTCGTTTTTGGGCTTAATAAGCGAAAATATTTTTCCAAAATCTTTATCCTTGTTGAATTTTTAAGCATTGTTACGGGTAAAGGTCTATTTGTTACGGGTCTGTTACGGGTAGACCATTAAAAAAACTTAATAAAAACAATGATTGTTACGGGTGTTACGAGTGTTACGGGGTAAATCACCTCGCGCGGGGAAATATTCAATTGACATAGAATTGAATAAATATAAGCGAATAGAAATTTTTCTCCCGTGCGCGCGCGTGCATAAGCCCGTAACAGCCGTAACAGGGTGTCTGTAATGTAGGTGGGGTAAGGCTTTGACAGTGTTACGGGGTGACGAAAAAGCCCGTAACAGACCCGTAACACCCGTAACAATTGAAGTTATTTTTTTATAATACAGGTGGTACATCATGATCTCCTTTTAACTTATCACGAAACTGTTTGACTTGGGAAGATAGCCATTCTGCTTGTTTTACATTTTCAGGTGGCAAACCAGTAAAAATCATACGTCTTTGAACTTCTTTTCTTTTTTCCTGATAGCCCGCGCCCGTGATCACATCTTCATAGATCCGACCATGACCTTTGGCCACAACACGTTCTGAAGCGATCAAACTTAGAAACTTATTGGCAGGGATCGCCTTTTCACCGTTTTTATGACACCACTGCCTATAAGCCACATATAGATCATCTGAAAGACAGCAAACAAATGGGTTATCAAGTAACCCTGCCCGCCAATCATCCAGAAACAGTTTCCAACCAGGCAAACCAAATTGAATAATTTTCTGTTTGGCCTTGGTCATTGGTGGTTCTGTGTAAGGTGTAAAGTCGGTCAAATCGACAGACAGCAAGTAAGTGTAAAAAGCGTTAATCGCACTGCTATTTGGTTCAAGACAGTTTTCGATTAAACCCTTAAGTTCGTTGCCTAACTTCTGATTTGGTTCAAGTACAAGGAAACGACGGTCACGCTCCTCAATAGCAAGCGGCTGCACCTCGTTGGATAAGAACACACAGTTAATGTGGTTATTTTGGCTATAACCTGACATGAACTTTTTCTCAATGCGAATCTTCTCTCCAGTGATCATGTGTTTGATCAAACCCATCATGCCGAACTTGGACTTATTGTTAAATATTTCTTCAAAAAGACAGTAAAGCTTGCGCTCTGCCCAGTCGGTATAAATAGATTCAAGACCATTTTGACCAAGCGTAACTGAATAACATTCACCATAGATACGGGTCATGATCTTCTCAAAGAACAATGATTTACCCGAACCTTGAACCGCACTACACAGCAACACGGATGTATTCAATTTTGCACCAGGATGTTGAAGTGGATAAGCCAGCCATTTCATTAGCCATTCATATGCTGCTGTTTCCTTGCCACACAAGAATTTGACCAAGTTAATAATCGGGCTGCATAGCTCTAACGCATCTCCTTGAGGAATAATCTGATTTTGAGCATCTAAAATTGGAGATATTTCCATACCATCATAAGTATTGATTTGCCCTTCTGTAATGTACATTGAAGGAACAAATACCAAGTCTTCATGCCAAATCATGCGTTTTTCCCTAGACTTTGCCCACATATCGTAAGCACCTGCCCAGTTTTCTTTCATGACATCCGTTCCGACCAACTCACGTCGATAGGTATCCCAACATGCTTTTTTACCCTCAAGCATGATGAAGCGCTCAATCATTTCCTTTGCTTTCTGGTGACTTTCCCCAGTTGCACGGCCATTGGCATCATCTGCTGAAATGGTTTTACGTTTCGAGTGAGAATTCCAAGTATCAAATACTTTTTTACCGCCAAGCATGGTTTGGAATGCTGCTTTTTTCCAAATCTTCTTGCCATAGTCATCCCACACATTGGTTTCACCTTCAATTAAACAGAAACGGGCAATCCATTTTTCCATTTGTTCTTCAGGTGAAGGCTCAGGCTGTACAGTATTTCCTGTCGAAATACCCGCGCCCCCGCTTGGCTCAACAACAACATTTTGCTCAAAATCGGGGTCTTGACCCTCAAAATTGTGGGTTGCACTTTTAGGGGGTTCGGGGGAAAACTCAATAGAAGAAATGGCCAACCGGATTTGATTTCCTACCTCTTCCAATCCACAAGCAACATGCAAATCATTGAAGTCCGTATAGACCTTAGAATTCATGCAACAGACTCCTTAATTTGCGTAAAATCAGGCAGAATGATGATGCCACCAGTAATGGCCTGTGCCTCTTGTGCATACTTCAAGCCTGTATCTTCTTTGGCACTGTCATCATCTGCACAATACACAAATGATGCTTTAGCGTATTTCTGTCTTAATACAGCACCAATTTTAGGTAGATTATTTGCTACAAATGAAATCGCTACTGGATGCCCTGTCGCCATATGAATAGACATTCCTGTCGCATAACCTTCAGCAATGCAGATGACATGACTATCGTATAGATCTGGTTGAACTTCACCAATCATGAAGCCCAAACCACCCATTCGGCCACCGCCTGTTTGCCATTCACCCGCATCATTTGTATCTCCTTTGATGAAATACTTGGTGCCGTCAGGCTCAATAGTCTGCAAGTTCCATATTTTTCCATCCATAAAGTCGATAGCTGGAATTAAAAGATTGCCATGCCAATCAATTTTAACTTTTGGATCTTTATCCACTTGCTTATCTGCAAGGTAAAGACTTGCATCACCTTGATGAACATTGCGAAACATACCTTCAGCTTTTCGGGCAATTTGTTCCTGGCGTTTACGTTCTATTTCGAGTTGTTTCTTTTTACGATCTTCCGCTTCAAATCTTAATCTTTCGCGGTCTTCATCCGTAAAAGTACTTTCTTCACTCAAACCCAAAATATGAGCAACTTCTTGAATAACCTCGGGGAATGAGCGATCTGTTACACGCTGGATCAAATCTAGCCCATCTCCAGCCCCATGCTGTTGACAGAAGTAATCGCCATTTTCATGCTTGTCGTCATACCAAAAACGATCAGTTCCTGGTGGATTACATGCTGGGCAAGGTGTTTTCTTTTTAAACTGCACTTTTATGCCAAAACTTGGAAAAATTAGATTTTCCCAACGTCCACGGGCAGCAAATTTAATGTCTTCAACCTGTATTTTCTTCTTAGCCATCACGCCCCCAGCTCATGTTGATGCTGAACCATGGCCATAAGGCTGGAAGCAACACGGATTAAATCCATAACATCTTTTTGAATGACTGCTAATTCGTCACTGCTAATCACACCGTCACCAATTGCATTTGCAATTGATAGTGATAAATCGCCCTGTTCTTGGGCTAACTTACCAATTTTCATAATAAAATCGGATTTACTCAAATTTTCTAGTAATGGCAATTCAAACCAGGCAGCATTCCCGTGAATGGCACAAACGCTATCCATGATTCCACTATCCCTTGTTTCATTTAGGACAGCTTCAAAGTGATGAATATTGGCTTTATGCGTAGTTGTTGTAGGGCACAAAGAGTTGCGAAATGTGGTGAGGTTCCAGCAGTTCTTTTCTGCAATACGTGAAATTAAAGATTGATCATCCTTTGCATATACTGCTGCACGTAAAGCTAGTGAAAGTGGAAGTACCTTTTCTTTCTTATTAATCATGATTTTAAGCCTATCTATCAATCATATTCATTTAATTAAAATCAACTTAAGCTACTTCTAAGTCATACAACCACGAGACAAATTGATGCTTAGAAAATCCACCTTCAGCAGCAATAACCAAAGAGTCGATCATTTCTGGGCGAGGGATTTTTTTCTTATAAATCAGATGCAATTTTATGTAATTAGTAGTTGTTCCAGACGCAATAGCAAAGTTTTGCAGCTGCTGTTCAGACATACTTCGGATGTACTGGGCAAAGTCAAAATCAACCTTACGCATATTTAATCACCTTAAAGGTTATTTACATAGGCGCATTATTGATTTCTTAAAATCAATTAGTCAATACCCTTTAGGTGATTTTAGATAATTTTGGTTGATTTTTTTTCTAATAGTTATGATTGATAATCACCGCATAGTAATAAGTACAGTCGCTCATATACTCGATATGGGTAAAGCAGCGACAGAGGAAACCAACCTCAATATTTGGTTTAAGGTGTACCGAAATGCAAACAGTTTACGAGATAAGAAAAAATAATTTACTTGAGATACTTGAACAGTATGAGAGCCGAAAAGCATTTTGCGAAAAACTAGGCATTGAATATAATCATTTAAATCAATATCTAGGGAAGAAGTCCCAAAAAAATATTGGTGACAAATTTGCTGCTAAAGTAACTGAAGCTCATAAGCTCCCTATTGGGTGGCTTGATCATCCTCACGACAAACTGGCGATTAAAAATATTGTTCAATCCCAAGAAGCGACAAATACTGTCGTGCAATTAAGGGAAATTGAAAATCACCCTAGCATTGATCAAAGTAATACGCTTAAAATGGTTCCACTAGCCAACATACTAAAAATGTCCAAAGGTGAAGACTTGGAAATAAGCGCCAATACTGAAGAAGTAAAAAATATTCATGTTCCTTCAAATATGATCAATCCTATTGCTTACTTAATTAAAGGCAAAGGTTTTGCAAAACCATACAGAAATGGCTATGTGGTTATCTGTGAGTATACGGGACAGCCTATAGCTGGAGAAGAAGTTCTAATCTTCTGTAAAGATGGAACAATTTTCGCAGGAGAATACTTATTTGAACAGCAAGGTTTAATCAAAATTGATTCTGTAGATGGTGTAATTGAAACATTAGATCAAAAAGACATTGCTAGAACATCACCAGTAAAGATGTTTATCTCTCCAAGTCAATTAATATAAATTGATTTATTTTTTTCAGGTGGCTTAAGCCACCTTTTTTTATAAAAATTATTTATCAACTTATAAAATTAGCTTTTGGCTTATATTTATTTATGAAAAAAGTAAGTTAGCACTTACTTTTTAACTATTCAGCACAACAAAAAATCAACTTAAAGTTAATTTAATCACCTAAAAACTCTTGACAAGGTTGATTCAATAAATCAATAATCCACAAAACAAATAACCTATAAGGTGATTTTATTGTGAATAAATCAACTCTTGATACAACTGTAATCAATCGATTATGTGCAAATGACTTCGCACAGCCCAAAAAGCTACCTCTTCTCACCCGTATCTGGAGAAAGCTATGTGCCGTGAAAACAGCTTAATCCAAATCAATGCAGCTATTAAGAACTTGAGTAATGCAAAGCAAGGCTCTTCATTGGTGGAAGCACAAAGCCAAGCTCTTTCGTTTATCCAGGCATCTTTCGATAGAGAAGAAATCAACCAAGTCGAAAAGCAATCTTTAGAAAAAAAAGTGCGTCGGATTTATCGAACTCAAATTATTGAGGAATCAACATGAATTTAGAACAAACCCAAGAAAGCATTGTGCCTGAACAATCAGTGATTGATTCATGGCCTACAAAGGTTCGCATAGCTTCGCACCCATGCCAGGAACAAAAACCAGTTGAAGTTTTTTTTGATGCTGAACGTTGGCTCTATGAACGCAAAAGTGCTTATCCAATGGTGGAGTGTTTACCTGGTCCAGCTGATGGAATGTGGAAAACATTTCGCTACCACCCTGTTTGCAATGGTGTTGTTTTAAAAGACCAAGATGTTTTGGTTTTGTACCCAAATGGCAATTACTACGTTAAGCCGGATACAAACCAAGAAGGCTGCGAACATCACCCATCAAAATGCTGCGAATGCATGCTCAAAGAAATTGATGCGGAATATCTCAACTGGATGTCAGATGAGGAAAAGCATTTAAGCGCTGCACTGATTTCAATTAATGAGGTGCCGTGATGATCATGATCCTTATTCAGACACTGCCCTTTGCTTTAGTTTTTTTTCTAGCAACAGCTTTCATAGCTGGATTGGTTTGGTGTGTATGTACTGGAATTGCCCACATCAAGTACTTAAAACTTGAAGCCAATCACCTTCAAAAAATTATTGAAGATCAGGAGAGCGAGCATGCTCAAATTCACTGATAACCAAAAAATTGAACATGTTTTTAATTTAGAAAATTTGGTGCACGTGCATGTACGTAAGTCTGACGAAAAAAATGTCACGCTTACTATGCATATGCTTGGGCCACACACAATTCCAGTAACTGTTGAAGCTAAGACAGCTAATTTTGTTTTGAGCGAATTAGGGGAACATTATGCAATCGAACATTGATCATAATGCAATTATTAATAAGGGCAAATCCATTGCACTTGCCATCCAAGTCGACGACTGGCTGAAGGCGCAGGGCAAATTAGAGCCGACTCAAATTCCCTTTGGCCAAACTCGAATGAGTATGAAACCAAAGGACACCGAATATAAAACTGGCCAGCAATCTATGCGTGAATCTATGGCTGATTCTGTAAGTAAAAAAAGACCAGTTTTAAGTTCAACTGACCGCCCTTTAACGAAAGAACAAGAGCGCCATAAGTTCAATTTTGAAGCTAAAACGAAAGCCCTGGCTAATGGTGAAAGTACCTTTGAAGGCAAATGTGACTTACATGGACTAACTGAGTTCAAAGCATATCAATCTGGCAAACATCACTGTGTCAAATGCCGTCAACGTACTAGCCAATTAAGAAAGGAGTCTTCATGAATACTGGTGATCATGTTTCTGTAAGTTTCATTTCAGAAAGTAGAACTGAATTTTCAGGCTTCAATTTTAGTGGTACTGGAATTATTGATCTAATTGAAGACGGACGTGTATACGGTCATTTATATAGTGGCCAGCCGTTCATGTGCGATCCATCTGATGTTTCTGTCAATGTTGAGATAAGTAACTTGGACAAATATTTTCAATTACTTGAGCATTTAAAACTGCTTAGCCATGAAGAAACTCAGCTTTTAAAAAATAAATGCTGCCCTGACCCGCAATTACTAAATATGGCTGAATTTGGACTTTATATATTTGCCCAGCTCCAATCAGAAATTAAATGTATGGCTCTACAAATAGCCAATTTTGAATTTGAACAACTTCAAAAGGAACCCGCGTAATGAATACTAAACCTATCCGTAAATTACCTAAACTCAAAGAAAATCAAGAATGGGCATGTGAAGGCGGTTGTGATGTTGTTCGCCCTAAGAAATTTGAAAATGTATTTAGTGAAAGTTATGCGAATGATGGAAGCTCAATCAATAGACAATCTGAGTTTTACTTTACATGTCAAAATAACCACTTATTAGAAGTTTGGTGTACAGATAAAAGTGACTCTGTAATGCTGCCAGAAGAATTTTATCAAGAAGAAGCCTCTAAAGTTGTACAAAGCAATTCAATCGAAGAATCAATAAATCTATTAAGCAATGATATTGATTCGATTAAAGATTCTTTTATCGAAGAAAGCTTTTTAACCAATGACGATGCAGAAACCATTGAGCTTTTAATTACCAGAGCAATTCAACTTGGGGAGCTTTTTGCGATAAGAGATGCTAAACCTCAAGATGTGACTAAAGGTAATGTTAAATCTAAAAAGAAAAATTTAAGAATTGGTAATCCACAAGTTGATTTTTCCCTTGCGCCTGATTGGGCAAAATTCTGGTTCAAAGATGGCCTAACCAATAAATGTTGGTGGTCTAGTGCCTATCCCAAACTTGATTTAGAAATTTACTGTTTTGCTTGTCCATCAAACCATAAAGCCGAAGAAGCACCAGACTTTAACTTTAGTGGAGATTGGACTAAATCAATGACTAGTAGAGATTCAATACTCTTCGCACAGGAGCAAAGTCATGAGTAATTCATCTACAAAATTCAAAATTGACGACAAAGTTGTTTATTCCAATAAGCATGTTCCTAATAAATTAGTCATGACAGTAAAACGTGGCACACATAAAAGTAGTGGTATGGAAATGGTAACTGTCGAATTACCAGGTGGGCTTGCTCACACTTTTGCATCTGAATTAAGAATTGCCACACAAGCTGAAGTTGCAGCAGGTGTCCGTCATGACTCACCTTGATCTACTTCGAAGCCCGAATTTTAAACGTTCTTTTGAACGTAAAATCGTGGCTCATATCACTGAGGAATACTTAAAAGCAGGTATGAGTCCACCGCTACCAAAATATGTAAATGACATGGCTACTTATGCTGAAGCAAATGTCTCGAAATTAGCAAACCGTGTCCGTACTGGAGCTATGCTTTTTGCACAGCTGCTCGATGAAAAGGAGAAAATAGAAAATGCCTGAATTCGTTGTAACGATTGATGCAGATTCGGCTCCTCAAATCGTACTTGGTCAAAAGTTATTTGGCGGCACTGTAACCGCGCTAAAGCTCGAAAAACGTAAACTGGTATCGGTGGCTGAGCTTGTTGCTAAATACGGCTTCTCTGATGAAACCATACGCAATAAGCTTGCTGTAATTAATCAAGGCACCAACGGCAAGCATATGTACGATCCTGAAGCGGCCGATGCCTTACTGAAAAAGCAAACGCGACGACGAGGACCTAAACGTATCAATTGATAAATGCCCGCTTTATGCGGGCTTATTTCTTTCTATAGACTTGAAAGCATCAACCAAATCTTTTGCATCCGGGTTGTAATAGGTATTCACCAGGACATCAATTTTTTTATGACCAGTAATTTTTGCAAGTACTTCCACTGGCAGCTTTCTAATACGAACCATGCGTGTAATAGCTTCATGACGGGTATCGTGGAAATGAAGATTATTCAGCCCTACTTCTGCCTTGCGTTTTTCCCACATTAATCGAAATGCATTTTCTGATTGGGGAATGACACGACGGCCATCATGCTGGATCAGCTCCAACAATGCTAAAGCTTCGTCAGATAATGGGACATTTCGTGGATCACCATTTTTAGTCTTGGGCAGGTGAACGTATTCATCATAAATATCTTTCTTTTCGATACCTAAGATTTCACCACGACGCATAGCTGTTTCCAGCGCGAATAGAAAACCCCACGCAACATAATGCTGTGGAAGTGTCGGAACTGTACCCATTTCATAATTCAAAACTTTCAACATCAGATCTACTTCCGATGGATGTATTCGACGTGTACGTGCTTTGGGCTTTTTGGGTTTCGTCATTTGCATCCATGGATTTTCTTCCAGGAGAAATAATTCCTTTTGAGCAAAGGTAAACATAGCACTGTAATGTGATATTTCTTTCAGTACAGTATTTTCACCAACTTGAGTAAGTCGATTGTTACGCCAGCCAGTTAGATCCTTTGGTGTGATGTCATAAATAGACTTCTGCGCTAAAGCACCAAATTTCATCTCAAAGTTTTTATACTGGCCCTTAATCCATGCTAAAGAAGACTTTGACTTATTCCATTGGCCAACATCTTCAAAGTATTTATTGTTTAGATCACGGAATAGATATTTAGGCTTAAGTTCACCCGATTCAATTTGGGTTTGAGTTTTTAATTCAACCAATTTAAGGGCTGCCCACTGCTCACACTCTGCTGCGGTATCACGTGTGCAATAATATCTTTGATTCTGATATGAGACGGTTATTGTGTAAGTCTCGCCTCTTTTTCTTGGTTTTGGTATTTTCATCTTGTCGCAGACTTGTCGCAAATTTGACGTAAATATTGCCATTTTCTGCCAGTTTTGCCAAGTTTGCCAACTTCAAATGCACCCAATGCACCAAAAAAAAGGACCTATAAGCGTCTGATTTGCTTATAAGTCCTTGATATATATTGGTAGGTATATCCAGACTCGAACTGGAGACCTCTACGATGTCAACGTAGCGCTCTAACCAACTGAGCTATACACCTAAAGTTCCTGCATAATATTCACTTTTAAAAAGTATGACAAGCGCTATTTCTTGTTTTTTAACGCAGATGTGCAAGTTTTAAGCATTCGTTTAAATTGTTGAATATTTTTTGCATTCAACGGATTGAAATAACGTATTTGTTGATAATAATCAGCTGCCTGCTTAAATAAAACTTGCTGTTCAGGTTTAACCTCTTGAGCTAAGCGCAACAACCATTGATTTACCGTTTCGGCATTTTGCTTACGCTGCTCTGCGGTTAAGCTTTTAGAAAAATGCAAAATTGCAAGATCATATTCAGAAATCTGAGCACGTTTACGCCAAAATATAGCGAACCAGTACAATAGAACTAATCCACCAATACTGATCATAATCAGCAATACTAATGAATAACTGGATTGAAGTCCCAATTTTTGCAACCACCCCCTTTGAGTTTCTGCATTATAACCAACGACTTTGCTTTGCCATTGATAACTGGCATAGTCACTCCAAATCCGCATTTTATTTAATACGGAATAGCGCTGTACATTCCACCGACTACTCTGCCCCCAAACCCTAGTATCTTGACTCATTAAGTCTTGCATACCCTGTTCAATACGCTGTGGCGCAATCATGGCTGTTGGATCATAGCGTTTCCAGTACCCATCCACAAAAACTTCCGTCCATGCATGTGCATCTAACTGTCGAACTTCCCAACTTTTTGCATCTGGTGAAAGCTGACCACCTTGATAACCGACCACGATACGGGCAGGAATTCCCACATAACGCATCAACATCGCAAAACTAGAGGCATAATGTTCACAAAACCCTTGTTTGGACTGAAACAAAAACTCATCAATACGATGCTGCCCCAACAAGCCTGGCTGCAAGGTATAGCTAAAGCCATTGTTGCGATACCACTGCAAAACATTTTGGATATAACGGTTTGGATTGGCATTACTTTGTTTAAAGAGTTGTTGTGCAAATTGTTGTGCTTTCAGATCTATTTGCTCAGGCGCTTTTAAGTTAATACTTCGTTGCACATTGGATAATTTAGTTTGAGTAAGTTGGACATTTCCCATCCATTGTAGTGAAATCGGCTCTACACGCTGTACTTGACGATAAGCCTGAATACTCCAATCCTGACGTAGCTGATAACGTCGCTCTAAAGGTTGTGAATATTCCAATCCCATGATCCAAGGAATCGCGGCATCAGCGGGTAAATATTGATAGTTCCATTTTTTAGATGCAGATATTTGGCCTAGCGTCTCATTTGCAATACTTTGCTGATTGATAAAACTACTGGTCCACTTTTGACCATCATACTGATCTAAGACCATCGCACGCCAGTAAAGCTCAGAACGCTTTGGGAGCTGACTAACATCGCCAATAATACGAAAAGCCAAATGACTCGACTGAGATAATTGTGCAATATCACCAGGTGACATACTGTCGCTCATGCCTGTCACTGCTTTATTTTCAGGAATTGGAATATGCCAAAGTGGGGGTAAGCGTGGAAAAAACATAAACAACAGCACAAAAAAAGGCAGTGCGAGACCTACAAATTTAATGACGTGTTTTGCATCTTGCTTTAAAGCCAAACTACTCGAATTTTGAGATACGAAAAAACTGGTTTGAACTCGATACAGTCCCAATAAACAACTGAGCAAGCACAGTAAAACCATGGCAGCCATCATAAATGACTGACTATGTAGAAACATACTCGCCGCAACAAATAATGCAAAATTAAACAAAATGATCACATCACGCTGCGTTTTTGTTTCTAAGGCTTTCGCAAAGAGAAAGATGCTTAAAATAGCTACGCCCGCTTCCACCCCTAAAAAGCTTTGATAGCTCCAAAAAGTGACCGCTAGAGCAGCAAGGGTCAAAATGTAAATTGCCCATTTCGGGAAATGGTTGCCCGTAGATTGCATGAAATTCCACAGACAACCGATACAAATGGCGAAAATGACACTCAATAGCACAGGGCTAAAACTTAGTTGTGTGACCCAAATCAAACTCAGTGTCAGTACAATGGCAATACGAATAGAAGAATGCATATTTCTCTCCTATGCCTGTGCCAAAAGTAATTTAGCTTGAAAATATTGTTCTCGACCTATGCCTTTGGCTAGCTCAGCATGTGGTAAATACAGGGCATAGGCGTACTGCAACTGCTCACATTGTTCAACCAAGCCCATCATCAAACTTAACTTTTCTTCATGCGAAGGGCTCGGCATATGTGCATAGTGGATTTCTAAACTGTGCTGATCCTGATGTTGTTCAAAGACTTTAATGAATAAACCTTGTCCTTGCGCCACTTGTTTCCATGAAACGGCCTGTAGAGAGTCACCTTCTTTAAAATTTCGCAATTCGCGGAATTCATCCATATCAGGTTCAAAACTGTGTTGCTGTTGTTTGTTTTCAGCCGCCAAAGACTTAGCTTGAGGTGCTATCCACACAGGTGCTTGGATAAAAAAATAACTCCATGCACGAACGAGGCCAAACGGATATGTTGAGTAAATTTTGATTTGAGGGAAACCAAACTGCCCGCGATCTTTTGGAAAAAAATTTAAATCGACCACCTTATGGATATCTTGAATAAACAACTGTTCTATATGATCTGCATAAGCAATCCAGAGGTATCGAGGCTGTGAATGATGTTGTTTGAAATGCATTTGTAATTGCAATGCACTCTCAACCTGCCCTATTTCAGGTAAAACCAGATCAATACTAAGACCATGCAACTGCTTAAAAGTTAAATAAAAACTCATACACAGCACAGCGCTGATTAAGAAACAAAACGCTAAAATTAAGTTATTGGCATAATTCACCCCTGCAATAAAGGTGATGAAAATCAAAACCAAATACAAATATCCTTGCTGATAAATAAACACCAATACATCTTTTTGGGTCAGTTGTTTTTCAGCCTTAAATTGAAAGCGTTTCGTGATCCAGTTTTGCCACAGCATGCGTCTGCTTCTTATCCTATCAGTAAACTTTGACTTGCTTCAGAAGTTGCTCAGTTTCAGCTTCACCCAGCCCAATACGATGTGCAGTCACTGCGACAAACACAGCCTGTACATCATCTGGGGTTATAAATGAGCGTGATTCTATCAATGCATAAGCTTGCGCTGCTTTTTTTAAAGCCAGTACGCCACGGGTAGATAAACCATGTCGACCTTTACGGGTCTCAGTCGCTAAATCTAAAATATAGTCCAATATTTCTTCAGACAAATAGATCTGCGGCACCATAACTTGTAAGGTAAGGATATCTTGCTCTGAAAATACCGTCATCAATTGTTGGATCAAATCATGACGGGACTGTTGTTGTAATAACGCTTTTTCTGCCTGACGTGATGGATAGCCCAAAGATAACCGCATGAGGAAACGATCAAGTTGTGACTCTGGCAGCGCATAGGTTCCACTTTGAAAAAGAGGATTTTGTGTTGCAATCACCCAAAATGGCTGTGGTAGCACATAACGACTTGCATCAATCGTCACTACACCTTCTTCCATTGCCTCTAGAAGCGCACTTTGCGTTTTTGGGCTACAGCGGTTGATTTCATCTGCCAGTAAAATTTGGGTAAAAATTGGACCTTGTTTAAACTCAAACACATGTTCTTTTTGGTTAAACATATTCACCCCAATCACATCACTCGCCAGCATGTCATTGGTAAATTGAATACGTTTGAATTGAAGACCTGCCAAATGTGCCAAGCTACTGGCCAATGTCGTTTTTCCTAAACCAGGCAAATCCTCAAATAAAATATGTCCACCAGCCAAAAGGCTAGATAAAGCCAGCTTGGTTTGTTGGTTTTTATCAAGAACAATTTGATTCACTTGCTTGAGGAATTCTTGAATTTTGGGATAAAACGCATTGATTTTCGACTGATCCAGTTTATCTACTTGCGTAGGCGTAATCTTCTTTTCTGTTCCCCAAAGCACGTTGTATGCCCCCAATCAAAATATAAACCAAGGTTTAACATACAGGTTTTTAAACCATACTCAAAGATGAACTTTATAAATATTCAATATTTGCGTTAATAGGTGAGATATTGTTATTAGATCTACTCTCTAGCAGCAGCGTTCAACTGATCTTTCAAATCGCTCGCACTTATTGAAAATGATTGAGGAGATTTCTCAGCGAGTTTAACCAGTTCTATTAATCTTGCATTGATCGGAGCTTGTTGACCAAATTGCTCTGCGAGTTTTAAAACCTCACCATTAATCCAATCAATCTCTGTAAGCCGACCTGCTAGTAAATCATCTTGCATGGATGAGCGAGCCAATGGATCAATTTCTAACATCTTTCGACTTAATAATTTAAATATAGGATTGGGCAAACTCAAAATCTTAGGAATGAGATGTGTAGGAACTGCGGTTAACTTTGCAGGTTTAATCTGTGCTTCACTGAGAAGCGCCAAGGCTTCTTGTTGCACCATAGCCAAACATTGGCGATATCCGCGGATCGACAGTTGTTCTTTTAGTGGTTTTTTTGACAAGGCATTGATTGAATTATTTAAATTAAGTAAAAGCTTGGCCCATTGCACAGCAAGCATGTCTTTTTCAAAAACAATATCCAAACTCGATTTTTGAAATAGCTTTTCCAATAGATGTTGATGAGGAAATTGCTTAACGCTTAATGCACCCGATGTGCCTTGATGATAATGTCCTGCTCCTTGACTTGCGACATTAAAAGGAACCATTCCCTCTAAAACCAAATGTTGTTGTAAAATGCTTTTTAAAATAGGGACATTACTCACACCATTTTGAAAACTGATGATCAGTGGAGTTTTAGACCCTAAATATTCTTTGAGTTCAGATGCAACTTGTTCTGTTGCAGCCGATTTGACACAAATAAAAATCACGTCTGCATCCACAACCTGAGTAGGATCAGTCGTCAGTTTGAGTTGATGGGGCGCAAGTTTGATATTATTGCCTAAATAATCAGTGAGCTCCAACCCAAACTGAGACAGTTCTTGATAAATCCGTGGGCGGCTAATAAAGGTGACATCACTCCCAGCAGCAACCAATCTTCCACCTAAATAACACCCAATACTTCCAGCACCATAAATAAATATTTTCACTAAATTGCCCTCTTCCGAATATTCAGACAACTTTAAAACCTCTCTCCCTACAAAGCTGTCAGATATACGACATCTTCACCTTTGTAGTGAATGTGCTATGTAGGATGATACCTCAGCCCATCCAGCTATCGAATTCAAATAATATAACCCAATCCAGCTTGACGCTTTGCTTATTACATCTGGTTTGCAATAAAAAACGACACCTAAGTGTCGTTTTTTAAGTCACGGACTCAATCAACAAGGGCACTTTTTCATACCGTTACTTGCAGACGGATAACGTGCATCCACACAATGGCGATAAAATGTTTTAGCATCCATCGGCTCTAAATCTGGATGATGTTTTTTCATATGTTCCAAATAGTTGGGATAGTCTGGCACTCCCACCATCAAACGGAAACTTTGTTGCAACCGTTGCCACAGCGTCGCAATTCGAGACCAATTTTTAGGATTGAGAATTAAATCTTTCTGCGACATTACGGTCATTTTGATGATTTTATAAATCATCGTCTTTCCACTTTTGGCAAACTTTAGATTCATCTAAATTCCCCTTCTAATGTCCAGATTTTGAAGGTTGAATGTCTTCAGGATCACGATAAATCGCCTCAGCTTCGTGCACTGTTGGGACAGGGCTTGCAAGCGCACGGCGAATGACCTTAATTGCAGCAAACAACATCACAATCGCCACAATCATAAAGAATCCACACAGTGCCGCATTGATCTGATTCGATAATGCAACTGTTTGCATTTCAGCTACTGTTTTTGCTGGTGCTAAAATTTCATTATTTGCAATCGCTTTGTTAAAACGTTCAGCCTGCGCTAAGAAGCCAATTTTTGGATTTTCATGGAAAATCTTTTGCCAGCCCGCAGTCATACAGGTCACTAATAAGAAAATTGTTGGAACAATCGTGACCCAAACATATTTTTCTTTCTTCATTTTAAAGAGGATTACAGTACCTAACATTAGCGCCATAGCAGCAAGCATTTGGTTACCCACACCAAACAGTGGCCATAAGCTATTGATACCACCGAGTGGATCCACCACACCTTGATAAACGAAGAAACCCCAACCTGACACAGCAACCGCTGTACCCAACAAGTTTCCAAAGAAGTTATGTGAGTTTTTCACCGCAGGAACCACAATACCTACAGTATCTTGCACCATGAAACGGCAAGCACGCGTACCCGCATCAACCGCTGTTAAGATGAACAGTGCTTCAAACAAAATAGCGAAGTGATACCAAAATGCCATCATTTCACGACTATTGAAAATCTCTGTGATGATATGTGCCATACCAATGGCAAAAGTTGGTGCTCCACCTGTACGCGACAGAATCGTACTTTCACCCACTTCCTGTGCCAGCAAAGTTAAAGCTTCTGGAGTAACCACAAAACCAAGATTTCGTATTGCTTCAGCGGCAGTATCAGCACTTGTTCCAATCAATGCTGCTGGTGAGTTAATTGCAAAATATACACCTGGTTCTAATACTGCAGCACAGATCAAGGCCATGATTGCAACAAAAGACTCCATAAGCATACCGCCATATCCGATCATACGAATATCGCGCTCATTATTGACCAGTTTAGGAGTCGTTCCTGATGATACTAGAGCATGGAAACCTGAAATTGCACCACAGGCAATGGTAATAAATAAGAATGGGAACAACGAACCTGCAAACACAGGACCTGTACCATCAATAAATTTAGTAATCGCAGGAAGTTTCATCTCCGGCATGGCAAAAATAATACCAACCGCTAAGCCTGCAATCACACCAATTTTTAAGAAGGTTGATAGATAATCACGTGGTGCAAGCAACAGCCAAACAGGCAATGCTGAAGCCACGAAACCATAAATAATCAATGCCCACGTCAATTGAGTGCCCGATAAGGTAAAGAATTCACCCCAATATGGATGTTGTGCAATATCTCCACCATAGACAATGCCCAGCATCATCAACACGAAACCAATCACAGACACTTCTGCAATCTTACCCGGACGGATAAAACGCATATAGATTCCCATAAAGAGCGCAATTGGAATCGTGGCTGCAATACTAAATACGCCCCATGGACTGTGTGCAAGCGCCTTGACCACCACAAGCGCCAAGACCGCTAGGATAATAATCATGACCCCCAATGCACCAAGCATAACCACAATGCCGGCAAAGGTTCCAAGTTCTTGTTTTGCCATTTCCCCGAGTGAACGCCCATCACGACGGGTAGAGATAAACAAGACTAAAAAATCTTGAACCGCACCTGCGAGCACTACACCCACAAGTAACCAGATGGTACCCGGCAAATAACCCATTTGTGCTGCTAAAATAGGGCCAACCAATGGTCCTGCACCTGCAATCGCTGCAAAGTGATGTCCAAACAATACACTCTTGTTGGTCGGAACATAATCCAAACCATCATTCAAACGATGTGCAGGTGTTAAACGGCGTTCATCCAGTTCAAAAACTTTAGTTGCTATAAATAAACTGTAGAAGCGATAAGCGATGCTATAAATACAGCCCGCAGCAAGTACGAGCCAGATGGCATTGACATGCTCACCACGACTTAGTGCCAAGATCCCAAAAGAGACTGCACCGACGATGGCTACCAGTAGCCAAATGATTTTTGAAGTCAGGGTCGACTTCGGCTGAACAGATTCCATTTCAATCCCTCATATTTGTTGCATTCAATCAGCGTATTTAATTATTCGAGGTACTGCTGTTTTCCTTTGCGACTTTACTCTGCATCTCCTTGTTTTGATCTAAGACTTTGGCATAAAAAAAGGGATGATTCACATCATCCCTTCCGATAATAGTCTATTTTTAAACCATTATGCACGTTCTAAATAATCGCCTGTACGCGTATCTACACGAACGCTTTCTTCTTGCTGTACAAATAATGGAACACGCACTACAGCACCTGTTTCCAATTTTGCTGGTTTACCACCACCACCAGACGTATCACCACGTACACCTGGATCAGTTTCAACAATTTTTAAAACAACAAAATTTGGTGGGCTAACCGTTAATGGCACGCCATTGAACAACATAATGGTACATTTTTCATTTGAATCGTCTTTTAACCATTTAGCAGCATCACCCATTGCTGTTTTATCAGCAGCGATCTGTTCAAATGATACAGGGTCCATGAAGTTCCACATTTCACCATCGTTGTACAAGTATTCCATTTCTACTTCTACGATGTCAGCCGCTTCCAGAGAATCACCAGACTTAAATGTTTTTTCTAACACTTTACCAGAACGTAAATTACGTAGTTTTACACGGTTAAATGCTTGACCTTTACCCGGCTTTACATATTCATTTTCCATGATAGAACATGGGTTACCGTCAAGCATAACCTTAAGGCCTGACTTGAAATCATTCGTAGAATAATAGGCCATGACTGGCGCACTCCAAACTAACTAACTTAAATATTTATGTCTTAATCTTAAGCACTAAAACGCTGAAACGCTTAGCTATTAAGATAGGGCATCTTTTTTGATGCCTCGTATTGTAAATGAGCAAGGCGTTATGAAGCAATGAAAATCCACTGCCTATACGCCGTAGATCTTGATAAAATAGCGCTGTTTTGTCTGTTTATGTGTTTTGAAAACATCTTTTTTGAGCTGTAGACACCTCAACAACTCGTTTCAGCATCATTACTTTTGATAGCGTAACTTCCTTTTATCTAGCATTTGATCCCTTTATTTGGCATGACACATTATTTGTACCAAGAGCAAAATTGGCAATCTCAGCTCAGTGACTTAATTACCGATCCTTTAGAATTACTTCACGTTTTAGAGCTTTCTCCTGAGCAACTGCTGTCGGGTGCCCTTCTCGCTTCGACCCAATTTAAGCTCCGTGTTCCGCGTGCTTTTGTGGCCAGAATGCAAAAAGGCAATCCACTTGACCCACTCCTGCTGCAAGTATTGCCCCATCACCTTGAACTTGAAGAACATCCTGACTTTGTGACAGATCCACTCGGTGAAGAAGAAGCCAATCAACAACCCGGTGTTTTACACAAATACAAAACTCGCTTTTTATTGACCTTAACTGGAGCTTGTGCTGTTCATTGCCGTTATTGTTTCCGTCGACATTTTCCCTATCAAGAAAACCTGCCAAAGTTAGAAGATTGGATCAATATTCAAAACTACATTCGGTCACAACCTGACATTAATGAAGTCATTTTGAGTGGCGGAGACCCGTTAACCCTGTCAAATCGCAAATTAAAAGTATGGATTGAGCGTTTAGAAAGTCTACCTCAACTTAAATTTTTGAGAATTCATTCACGAGTTCCTATCGTAATCCCCAACCGTGTCGATGAAGAGCTAATTTCCATCTTAAAAAACAGTAGGCTGCGCATTATTCTAGTGGTACACTCAAATCATGCATCGGAATTGGATGATTTGACCTGCCGACAATTACAGCAATTAGTCGCAGAAAAAATCACCGTTTTCAATCAGGCGGTTTTATTGAAAGGGGTCAATGATCATGTTCAAATTTTGACAGATTTGAGCTACCGTTTATTTGATGCAGGGGTTTTGCCATACTATTTACATGTTTTAGATAAAGTAAAAGGTGCGCACCATTTTGATTTAAACCCGCAGGACATTGATTTTCTTTATCAAGCATTATTGGCGAACCTACCTGGCTATCTGGTTCCCAAATTGGTGAGGGAAATTGCGGGAGAAAAGAATAAGACACCACTTTTCGGGGTTTCAACTTTTTGAGTTAAATAATAACGATGATGACGAGTACTTCAGATATCTTCCAAAAGCCAACTGAGTTAAAGTTGGACAAGCTTAGTTTCTGCCCAAGCACAGTCAAAGGCTTACAAGAATGGTTGGCGAATTTATCCATTTTGCAATTGGGCGACTCTTCTCGTTCTCTATTTCAAGCTCTCCTTGAAGTTTCAGAACTTCAAGTCAGCGAAACACTTCGCTTTGACTTAGTTCAAGTTCTTCATTCAAATTTAGAAAATGTACTGACCAGCTTAGAAAAACACTTTTTTAATCAGGGTTTAATTACCACAGATCGCAATGACCACATTATTGAGCTTGCCTTATTAATGCGTAGTCATTTTGCTAAAGTGTATATCGACATTGCAAAACGTGTTTCTCAGCAAATCACTCAAAATAAATTTTCCCTTTTTGCATTTCATCAAAAAAAGAATCTGCAAACTGCACGCACCGTGTCGAGCTACTATGCGTTACAGCAACTATCTTTGTTGTTATATCAACAGCATTTACTGTACAGCTCTCCTATTCCGGGACAATGGCTCGCTGCACACCAACTATTAGATTCAGCCATTCAAAATAACTTCTACTTGACCAATATCAATCAGGTTCAAGGAACACAGCATCAACTTAGCAATATTAGCCAAGCTTATGCACAATTGATTTTATTAGATATTTTTAATACGCACCAAATTCGCCCAGGTGAAATTCAAGGTTTATTTTTGTGTAGCTTTGATTGGGCAAAACTCGTGCAAATTCTGCCGAAAGAAACGACCTTATCTCGCTATATTGTCGATGCGTCGAAAGACTATCCTCCAACTTATAATTCTCAAAAGAATAGTCACATACAACCCAATATTTTTATTTCTACGCAAGCTTTGCTTGATCATTTGACAGAGATGCAAACCAAACGCGCTGAACCACTGTCACGGGATGAAAAGATTTTCCTTACTCCTGCGTTGCATTTCCATATTCATAATTTATTGACCAATAATATTGAACGTAAACATGAACGTTACGAATATTCAGCTCAGTTACAAATTTGTTTTGGATTATCTGTAGCGCATTTCTATTTATCTAAAGGTAAGAATTTTCACGAAACTTTAGAGCTCGAAGGAAATTATAATTTCCAGAATGAAAGTCACGTGATCAACTCGATGAATAGCAATATTCCTGTTGAAACGAGTACCGTTCGTGTCATTGATCGAGAATCTAAACAAATTTATCCAGCTGAAGTACTTGATATTAGCGTCAATGGTTATCGTATACGCTGGACAGGCCCAACACCTGCACACCTCAAAACAGGTGAATTCATTTTGGTTCAAGAAAATGCACATAGCCAATGGCGTGGCGGTGTAATTCGCTGGATTAAACAATCAAGCGAAAAAAGTTTAGAACTCGGTTTAGAAATCTTGGCACAAGACCTCTTCCCTTGTGCGGTCATGGTTAAAACAGACCGTCATAGCCAGAACTATCAGCCCGCCCTATTAGTTCAAACCTCACAGCTTGATGAAGTCCACACTAGCTTAATCGTTCCTGGTTCTAATATGTACCGTGAAAAGCAGACCATACATTTACGCTTAGGCAATCAAGATCTTAAAATTTATTTAGTCAAAGCTCATCTAATTACACAAAGTTTTATTCGTTTTGACTATGAATTATTAAACGATCAACAAGAACCTCTGGTTCAAAGTTTTATTCAAAAGCAAATGAATGCTATTAAAAATCACGATTTATGGGAAGCATTGAAGTGAGAAATCCATTATTGTCTAAAAAGTTAAAACGTACGGAAACACGTTTACTCATTATTGATGATAATCAGATCCGTTATAACCAAATTCGTGACCTTTTAACTTCTAGTGATCATCAAGTCCAAGCAACTTTGCTCGATGATTTACAAAATTTCGAAAAGCAACTTCACCTATCTTGGGATGTGGTCATTTTTGGTCGTGCATATGACTTAAAATACGAACAAGCCTTGACTCTAATTCACAATTCTAAACAAGTGAATTTACCTTTAATATTACTCAAACCAGATGACTATCAAGACAATCAATACGCAAATTTTATTCGTAAGGGTGTCTATGACATTTTGGACTTAAACCAAGCTGATCCCTTTTATTTAGGTTTATTACGCGCCTTAGCATTAAGTCGTTTATCTCAAAGCCAACAGCAACTCATGAATGAGCTTGAAACTGCACAAAATCAGGCGCAAGCTTTGGTCGAAGAAAGCAATAAAGCTGTCGCATTAATTCAAGAAGGCATTCATGTTTCAGCTAATGCAGAGTATCTCCAACTGTTCGGCTTAAACTCTGAGGACGATATTATCGGTCAACCTTTGCTCGATATTATTCAACCTCAAGATGTAAATGACTTTAAACAGCGATTCAAGAAAATTTCGCAAGGTCAATTTGACCTAGGTGCATTTGAAGTACATACCCTTAATAGCAAAGCCCAATCTAAGAATCCATTAAAAATCGAGTTCTTAGCAGCTCCTGAAGATGATGCCCTTCAACTTACAATTGAAGTTGAATCTGAAATCGCCACCACCCCAACAACACCGAACGAAAAACAGCCTATAAGTCCAAATATTTATCAACAAATTAACCGCAGTCTGACCAAGCAACCCTCAGATCACAATGCTTTGGTTAGCTTTGCTCTCAGCTCGTGTCCAGATGAAATTTTTAATGCCAACTGGGCAACCACGCGCGATTATTTCAATAATATTTACAGCTTTTTAAACGAACAGACTCATGTGCCCCTGTTCAAAGCGGGTGGACAAACGATTGTGGGATTATTCCAAGCAGAGTCCCAAGCCAAACTTGAGTCTAAGCTCATCGCCTTAAATGCACTAACTAAACCACAGCTGATTACTGTTGATCAGAGTAGCTATCCTGTGAATTTGCGTATTGGATACACTTTGTTAAAGGGTGAAGTTTCAAATCAAGACCAATTTGAAAGCTTACTCTGTACTGCATTTACGACTTCCTTGCCAACCAATCAAGACGATTGCGAAATTGACCAAAAAACAAGTATCAGTATGCCCGTAATGGAGTTCATCAATCCGACGGTTAATGAAACTCTCGAAACTGAAAAAACAGCAAACGAACCAACGATACTTAAAGCCTTACATGTAGCATTGGACCGTGGTGAAATTCACCTCAAGTACCAACAGCTCTATGATAAAGAGGATACCAATTTATACACTTACGAAGTGACTTGTGGTTTTATTTATGGCAACACATGGAAAGATCTTTCTTGTCTTAAAGAGTTAAGTGAAGACCCTGAACTGTCTATTAAACTTGATCGTTGGATTTTAGTTGAGTCATGCAAACAGTTACATAATTTTATTACTCAATATCCTGAGGCAAAACTGATTGTAAACTTAAACAAAGCTGTCCTCTTTAATGACCGCTCATTCCCTGAGTTTATTGCCAAACTCATTACGATTGTCCGTAGCAAACTCAGTCATCCAATTATCTTACAATTCTCAGAGGATGACATCAGCCAAAATCTTGCTGAAGCGCAGAAGTATATTGCTCAACTTCGTCAATACGGCGCTGAAATCTCAATTCGTGACTTTGGCAACACCATTTATAGCGAATCTATCCTACGCCAACTCGATATAAATAATTTGACTCTGCATGAAAACTTAACTCGTATGCTCAGTAGTGATGCCAACACAGAAGAATTACAAGAAAAAGTTGCGGTCTATCATCAATTGAAAAACATTCAAATTATGTTGCGTGATCTGAATGATATGACTTCGTTTGCTAATGCGTGGAATGTCGATGCCCGCTTTATTCAAGGCGACTATTTCCAGAAAAAACTGGATCATCTGATTGACGTGCAAGATCAGTAAAGCTTAAAGCTAAGTTCTCTACCTCTAAACTTTAAGACTCCTAGATGGAGTCTTTTTGTTATATGGTTGAACTCTAGGAGCTATAACTTTATAGCAAAAAGTATAGACATAAAAAAACGGGCAAATGCCCGTTTTTTTCTTTTGCTCTTAGTCGCGTTTGATAGAACGTGACATGCCAGCAAAACGTTGTTTGAACTTGTCGATACGACCGCCAGTGTCAACGTTCTTTTGCTTACCAGTGTAGAATGGGTGGCAAGCTGAACATACGTCTAGGTAAACAGTTTCTTTACCAAGTGCAGAACGAGTTTCGATTACGTTACCGCAAGAACAAGTAGCAACTAAAGTTTCGTATTTTGGGTGAATATCGGCGCGCATCGTCGATTACTCCATAAAAGTTAAAGAAGGTTTTGCTGTCATCGCAATTGATCACTCTCAAAATTGAGGAAAGGCCCACTTAATTAAATTAAGTTGCAGATCAACACCATAACAGACCATTCTTTTGGCCCACCGAGACGGATACCGTCAGAGCTAAGCACAACAAGTGGGCGATATTATAACTGAAATAGATCTATTAATAAATAGATCATTGTTGGCTTTGAGCTTTCTTCTGAGCTGCGCTTTTCATATAGTTAATATATTATTTTTCTAGCATACGTTGAAATTCAGCTTCATCAAAATGATTGAGTCGTTCAATCAAAAAAGGACAATATTTTTTAGTATTTACTTTTCGTATGGATGAAGACATCACGCCCAACATGTTTTGTATTTCTTATTTAAACATAGGATCAATTGATTGATCCATTTCAGTCTCTTGAAAGATGCTTACGCCATTATACTTGATATCTTTTCCTGCTTTTGCAGTATTCAGCAGCTTCTGCTTCACAGCTGAATAAGCTTGCTCCAGTTCCAACATTCATCTGTGGTTGATTTTCTCTACAAAAATTTAACATGGGTTGCAACGACATTAATGGTATTTTTTCAACAATATCTCAATTTGTTCTCATGTTTAGGTCTTCATTTTCAAGGCTGATATTAATATAACCCACAGAAAAATATATGTTTTTTATTATCTTTATAACTTTATTCTCTAATACATTTAATATAAAAAAGTGTTCAACTGTGTTTAGACATTTACAAAAGCTAAGTTCAGAACTTAGCTTTTGTAAATTTTATTATTCATCCGTACTTTGTTTCGCCCAATAATTAGCAATAATTCCACACACCATCAGCTGAATTTGATGAAAAATCATAATCGGTAGAACGATCATCCCCAAAGGCTGGCCAATAAAGAGGATCTGTGCCATTGGGACACCGCTAGCTAAGGTCTTTTTAGAGCCGCAGAAAAAAATTGTTTTCTGATCAGCACGGTTAAAGCCTAACCAACGTGGCAGAAATAATCCCAAAAGCATAACAATCGTCAGTAACACTGAACAAACGACAATCAGAATCAGCAGTGTACTCAGGCTGACTTCTTGCCATAAACCCGCCACCACAGCACTACTAAAAGCACCATACACCACCATTAAAATCGAGCCCTGATCAAATGCTTTAACGATGCTCGGCATCTTTTGCATATACGGGAAAACATAAGGTCTGAATATTTGGCCTAGCACAAAAGGCACCAAAAGCAATAAGGTAATTTGAAGAATAGAGGATGTTGGGTCAAAACCATGTTCTGACTTGCCTAAAATAAAAAAGGCCACCATTACAGGAGTAATAAACATCCCGATCAAATTTGAAAATGATGCACTACAAACCGCCCCCGCCACATTCCCTTGCGCAACCGAAGTAAACGCAATAGAAGACTGCACTGTCGACGGCAAAAAGCACATAAACAAAAATCCCCAGTACAATTCTTGCCCAAGTAATGGCACCAATACAGGTTTTGCCAGTAAACCTAAAATAGGAAAAAGAATAAAGGTAAAGGCAAACACCAAAGCATGCAGTTTCCAGTGCATCATACCCTGAATCACTGCTTCACGGGATAACTTAGCACCATGTAAAAAGAATAATATGGCAATCGCAACCGTCGTAAGTACGCTAAATACACCTGCAGCCTGACCAGAAATTGGAGCAAAGCTAGCTAAGAGCACCATAACAAAGAGTAATAGCGTAAACCGATCAAATGCCAATAATTTCAACATACCAACATCCTGTCATTCCTCTAAAAATGAAAAAGCCCAGCGACTCATTTACCTTTGGGTAAATTCATCTTACTGAGCTATATAAATAAAGCTAGCATTTACAGGATATGTTCAATATTTTTTTAATTAATACTGAAAATTTTTCTCTGTTCATTGCCGAGCCACCGCTTAATTATTACGCGCATTGTTATCTTGCTGAATGAGTTCAATTTTATAACCATCTGGATCTTCAACAAATGCAATCACCGTAACTCCACCTTTCATTGGACCTGCTTCACGCACGACATTGCCACCGCGTGCTTTGATTTCCTCACAAGCTTTATAAGCATCGTCTACTGCAATGGCAATATGACCATAAGCATTGCCCAATTCATAACTATCCGTATCCCAGTTATGTGTCAGCTCTAAAACTGTATGATTGTCTTCATCGCCATAACCCACAAATGCCAAAGTAAAACGACCTTCTTCATAATCTCGCTTACGAAGTAAAGTCATACCAAGCACTTCAGTATAGAACGCCAAAGATTGTTCTAAATTGCCTACACGTAGCATGGTATGTAACATGCGCATTGGAATTACCTCTTGATTTTGTTTCAGCCAACCAATATAGGCAATGCTGCTCTATATTTCAAATCTCAGCCATAAAAAAGTAGCCACAATGACTACTTTCTCATTTCGATATAAATAGATGCTTTAACTTTGTTCAGCAGCATGCTCACGTAGAAGTTTCGCCACCCAAACCACCAAAATTAAAATAGGTATGCCAATCAGTGTCGTCATCAAGAAAAAATTTGGATAGCCAATATTCGACACAATCGTCCCTGAGTATCCACCTAAAATTTTAGGTGTTAATGTCATCAAGGAACTAAAAATTGCATATTGAACAGCAGTAAAAGACACACTGGTTAAGCTTGACAAGAATGCAATAAATGCAGCACCTGCTAAACCTGATGCCAAGTTGTCGACAATAATCGCAAAATAGAGCCATTTTGAACTATATTCTTTAATCACCTTTCCTTTAACTTCTAACTGCCCATCAACCGCTTTGTTTAAGTTGATTGGTTGAAGATCAACATCTAAAGTCGAAGAGTTCCCAGAAGCAGTGTCCACGTTGTAGCTTAATGTAGCCTCTTGCAGTACGCGCTTATTTTGCATCAATGTGGCATTCAGCTTTTTAGAGTTTGAATCAAGAAGCTGTTTTGCAGGAATAGCTGCACTAAACACACCGTCTTTGTCTAACTTTGCATCAAAGCTTTGACCATCTAAGTTCAATTGAATACTCTGGTTTTCAGCCAGTGTCGCAAGGTATTGACCTCGCACCACAATGCTTCCTTCAGCCTCTCGTTGATTAATCACATTATCAGCCGTGATCGGAAGCAACAGCAATGCCGTAGATGCAGCTGTTTGGCTGATATATGGCAATGTGACCGAAATAGGCTGTGACGTATCATTTTGAAAACTTGCGGTTGCAGTTAGACTTTCATTTGCCTGAAGCTGCTTAACAGGAACCTTAATTTTCCATGCACCTGTCTCATCCGCTTGGGCTGTGAAACTTTGCTCACCGACATGAATCACCACATCATTTAAAGGCTGGCCTGATTTGACCAAACCAATAAAGATAAGATTGGTCGAACTGGCCAAGATTGCTCCGACAAACATCAATTTCATGATGTTCATGCGCTGCGCCAGTAGTCCTCCTAAAAAGCCACCAACCAAACTAAAAATCACCCCATACACTTTTACAGCTTCAGCAATCTGCTCTTTGGTGAAATTTAAATCTTGATAAAAGACATTCGAGATCACACCTGCAATGATGTCGGAAATACGATAAAAGCCAATCAACAATAGCAATACCAACGCCAATTTCACGCCATAACGCTTGAAAAAGTCAGCAACAGGATTGACCCATGTTTCATAAGCCATTTGTTTGTTCACAGCGCCCATTTTTACTAGGCTTGAACCCACAAAGAAAGCCACAGCACCAGAGCCAATAAAACGTGTAGCTTCAAAACAAAACAGTGCAAAACTATCTTTGATCGACCAAAGCTGAATCAACATTTCTGTAAGCTTGCCAGAGTAAATATAACTCAGTACAAAACTCACCACAGACACAAAGAAAACCGCCACCAAACGGTAATAATCGACCCGTTTATATTCTTTACGTACCCGATCCACTTGTGGCTCACGTATGCATAAAGTGGTTGCAATTCCGACCAACATGACCGCAGCCATCGCCAAATAGGTCCACTTCCACGCCTCATAAATATAGTTGCCTTTGGCTGTACCCAAATAAGCCGCCAAAAATAACGCACCCGCGCCCGCAACGATCATGCCAATGCGGTAGCCTGCATTATAAGTTGAAGCCAACACCGTTTGCATTTGCGTTTCTGCCAACTCAATACGATAGGCATCAATCACAATATCTTGTGTCGCGGCAGAAAAACCTAAAAGCACAGCACCCGCAGCCATTTGGTAAAGGTAGCTCTGACCAAGAGACGGATCTGAAAAGGCCATGATACAAATGGCGCAGATAATTAAGAGTTGCGCGATCAATAACCATGCACGGCGGCGACCCAATACTTTGGTCAGCACTGGTACAGGTAATTCATCTACCAAAGGGGCCCAAACAAATTTGAAGGAATAACCCAACGCTGCCCAACTAAAAAAAGTCACAGCACTTTTATCAATGCCTGCTTCACCTAACCATAATGATAAGCTAGAGAAAATTAACAGGATTGGGATACCTGCTGAGAAACCCAAAAACAGCATGATCAACGCACGGCGATCTAGAAAAGCAGTAAAAGCGGATTTCCATCCTGAAGATTGTGTTGTCATTACATTTTTGTTGTCTTAAAACCAATGTTGCTATTCAAACCCTTAATACAATTTGTTTCAACCTGATTTGTAAAATCAATGTTCTATTTTTGTCGACAAAGACTGCGACTTTGCTTGATCTTTTACCCTAAACCTGTATACCTTTAAGTTTCTAACGCAATCTTTAGTTTCGGATTTCAAAGTGACCCAAAAACACGATCAAATGAACTCTTCTTTATCTGCAAATATCCAATTAAATCCCCCAGAAACTCTAGAAAACAACCTTAGTTCAGCATTTGACCAACCCGAAATTCAAACGACTTTAGCAAAGACTCAACTTCAAGCAGAGCAACTGACGCATAGCCCTGCTCTGGATAAGATTCCAGCCTCAACGCGTCGTATTAAACCGCTCAATAATTTTTTAGGGCAAGACCGCGCACGTGCTTCAGTTGAAGCAGGCATTTCCTTACCTTATTCTGGCTATAACATCTTTGCCGTAGGTACAGCTGGCTTGGGCAAGCGCACCATGGTCAAGCGTTTACTACAGCAACACGCCAAGAATATGCCGACACCGAACGATTGGGTTTACGTCTATAATTTTAAAAGTCCACGTCAACCGATTGCTTTAGAGCTCCCTGCAGGTCAGGCGGTAAAATTTCAAACCATGTTGCATCAAACATGGCAAACCACACTAAAACAACTTGAACGTCGTTTTACTGCTGAAACCTACCACAACCGTATAGAAGCCATTCGCCAACAAACGGGTGATGTTCAGCAACAAGCTTTGATTGAACTAACCAAAGAAGGTGAAGAGCTCGATCTGAAACTGGTGTCTCGCAATGATGAGCACTGCTTTATTCCCGTCCAATATGTAGACGATAAAGTCTTAGAAATGACACAAGCTGACATTAACGCACTCAGCTCTAAAGAACGCTCTGAAATTAATGCCAATATCCGCCATATGGATAAAAAACTTGAACGTTTGGGTATGCATTTAGGTGACTTGGAAGATGATGCCCGCGATAAAGTTCAAGTATTAAACCGTGATATTGCCAAGCAAGTTTTATTGCCTAAAGTCGAACAGTTACTCACTAAGTTTACTGAAGTTGAAGGCTTAAAAGACTATTTAAAACATTATGCCGAAGATATTATTAACAATGTTGAAATAGTCTTAGAACAAGAGGAAGACGATTTTAGCCCAGGTCTATTCAGCCGTATTCCCTCACGTTACCAAGCCAATGTCATTGTGTCGCATAAGCCTAATGCTGGCGCACCGGTTATTTTTGAAGATTTCCCAACCCATTACAATTTACTTGGTCACGTAGAGCAACTGACTCAACATGGCACCATTACTACAGACTTTACCTTAATCCGCCCGGGCACATTACATAAAGCCAATGGTGGTTTCTTAATGCTCGAAGCAGAACAACTGCTTGAACAACCTTATGCATGGCAGGGTTTAAAGCGTGCGTTAAAGTCAGGTCAGTTAAAACTATCCTCCTTGGAACACATGTTAACGCTTACGGGGAGTATTTCGATTGAACCAGAGTCGATTCCACTGAACTTGAAAGTGGTGCTTCTTGCTGAACCTGAAATTTACTATGAAATACTCGAGGTCGAGCCAGAACTAGGCAGCGTTTTTAAGATTCGTGCCGATTTTACCGACACGCTACAGCGTAATGAAACCAATGAACAAGCCTATATGCAGCTCATTGCAGACTATGTACAGGCCGATAAACTGCTTCCTTTTGATCGATCCGCCCTTTCTGCGCTTTTGACCGACTCTAGTCGTCAAGCCGAAGATCAAAGCTCCTTATCTCTACATGCCCTCACATTGGGTGATTTGATCCGTGAAGCCCATCACCATGCATTTCAAGCAGGTGATAAAATCGTTTCGGATCAACACATTAATATGGCATTAGACCATCGCAAATATCGCTTAGGCTATTTACGTGAGCTCTATTGGCAGGATTTGTCACGTGGTACACAGCTCATCGAAACGCGCGGACACCGTCTCGGTCAAATTAATGCACTTTCGGTCATTCACTATGCGGATGTTGAGTTTGGCTTACCATCACGTTTAACAGCCTCCGTGTATCAAGGTGGCGGCGATATTCTAGATATCGAACGTAGTGTCGAGCTCGGTGGCTCTCTGCATGCCAAAGGCGTGTTACTTATGTCATCATTCTTAAAAGCACATTTCGGTCGTGAACAAACTCTGCATTTCTCTGCAGCACTTGCCTTTGAACAAAGTTATGGTCAAGTCGATGGTGACAGTGCTACGGTTGCAGAACTCTCTGCTTTAATCTCAGCGATTAGCCAACTGCCGATTGATCAATCTTGGGCGATTACCGGCTCAATGAACCAATTAGGTCAAGTTCAACCGATTGGTGGTGTTAATGCCAAAATTGAAGGCTTCTTCGATGCATGTAAACTTCAAGGTTTAACTGGTAAACAAGGTGTGATTATTCCGCGTCAAAATATGCAGCATCTCATGTTACGTAAAGATGTGATTGAAGCGGTTTCAAATGGCCAGTTCCACATTCATGCCATAGACACGATTGATCAAGCACTTGAGCTACTTATGGCTCGACCAGTCGGCACTTTAGACAAAAAAGGACGCTACACCAAGAAGTCTATTTATGCGGCGGTGATGGATCAGCTAGATTATTGGCAAGCCATTGAAGATGGTGCTGAGTTTGAAGAAGAGCCGAAGAAAAAGAAAAAAAAGAAGAAAGACAAAAAAAAGACAAAAGCTGAAAAGAAGGCCATTGCAACTGAAAACGCAGTGGAACCATCTCCTGAAAGCGAAAGTACTGTAACTACAGTGGATTAACCCCTTCCCTCAAACAAAAAAAGCGCCTCAACGGCGCTTTTTTACAACTGAAGATTAAGCTTCAGGTGCTGGACTATACTGTTCAACTAAAGGTTGTAATTCACCTTTTTGGAACATGTCTAAAATAATATCACTACCACCGATCAACTCACCGTTGATCCATAACTGCGGGAATGTAGGCCAGTTTGCAATTTGTGGTAACAAAGCACGAATATCTGGATTTTCAAGAATATTCACATAAGCAAATGGACGACCAATTTGACTAAGCGCTTCTACAGCACGTGCAGAGAAACCACATTGTGGAAACTGTGGGGTGCCTTTCATATAAAGAAGTACAGCGTGTTTTGCAATTTGGTCACGAATTAACGCTTCGGTATCGCGTGCTTGTTCAGTCATTGATCAATCCTCAACTAATCTAACCCGCATTATACCCAAAACGTAGAAAAACAGTATGCCTAAAGCAATATTTCGGTTTTTATTTGAATTTAGGCTTTAAAACTACAAGCATAATTGCTTAATATTGACTTTCACTTACCCTCTAACAGATAAGAGTTAGTCATGAATAACATTACCCTTGCTCCTGTACAAACTGATCAACCCACTCATTTGATGCCCGTATTTGGCCGTCAGCCGATCAGCTTTGTCCGAGGCCGAGGGTCTTATCTTTATACAGCGGATGGTACTGAATACTTCGATGCACTAACAGGCATTGCAGTTTGTGGTTTAGGTCACGCACATCCTGTTATTGCAGAAGCAATTGCAGAACAAGCTGCAACGCTCATTCATACCAGTAATTTGTTTGAAGTGCCTTGGCAAACAGCAGCCGCACAGAAACTTGCTGAAGTTGCTGGCATGGAGGAAGTATTCTTTTCAAACAGTGGTGCAGAATCCAATGAGGGTGCAATCAAAATTGCCCGTAAATTTGGCTACATGCAAGGCATTGCCAACCCCAAAATCATTGTCGCAGAACACTCTTTCCATGGTCGTACTATGGCGACCCTATCAGCAACAGGCAATAAAAAAGTCCAAGAAGGCTTTGGCCCATTGGTTGAAGGTTTTATTCGTGTCCCATTCGGCGACATTGAAGCCATTGAAGAAGCCGCAATTCATCATCCAGACATCGTCGCCATCTTTGTCGAGCCAATTCAGGGCGAAGGTGGAGTCAATACTGCTCCACAAGGCTTTAGCTATTTGGAAGAGATTCGTCAGATCTGTAATCAACACAACTGGCTGATGATGCTTGATGAAGTTCAAACAGGGAATGGCCGTACAGGTGAATACTTTGCCTACCAACACACCAACATCATTCCTGATGTACTGACCACAGCTAAAGGTTTAGGCAATGGTTTCCCGATTGGTGCAGTGATGACTCAAGGTCGTGGTGTAGGCGTACTAACTGCAGGTAACCACGGTTCAACATATAGTGGTTCAGCATTGGGTTCTCGTGTGGTGTATACCATCATCGACATTATGCAGAAAGAAAACATTGTACAAAATGCAGCTGAACAAGGCGCTTACATCGTAGAACAACTGCGTAAGCAACTTGCCGATCAAAATGTGATTGTCCGTGGCTTTGGTTTAATGATTGGTATTGAATTACCAAAAGCATGTGGTGACTTGGTCAACATCGCTCGTGATGAATATCACACCATTATTAACGTCACTGCGGGTTCTGTGGTGCGTTTACTACCGACGTTGAACATTAGCAAAGAACAGGCGGATCAATTGATTGAGCGTCTAGTGAAAATGATTAAAGCTTACTTGGCTTAAGACAAAAAAATCTGGTTCTAAAATTGCTTTAGGCACATTTTGGAACCAGACTTTTAAGATGAATTGGCTAACTAAAAATTAAAGTTTTGGATCACGTATTTGAACCAAATTTGCATTGGTTTTAGTTAAGGTTTCCATCACTTTATTCATGACAGCTGGTACTAAGGCATCTGCCATTTGCGCGGCCTGTAAACCTAATTTTTCACCCAAAGTTGGTTTCTTACGTGTTGAGATGATATACGTATCATGATCTGCCAATAAACTTAATAGATAAGCATCTGAAGTTTGTAACTGATCGACCAAATTCAAATCTAAGGCATCTTGACCATACCAATGTTCACCCGTCGCCACTTTTTCAACATTGAGTTGTGGACGGTATTTTTCGACAAAGTGCTTAAACAGCACATGCGTCTGTTGTAACTCTTCTTCAAACTTCGCCTTACCTTCTGCTGTATTTTCACCAAACATCGTCACTGTACGTTTATATTGGCCTGCTGTGTACAGTTCAAAATCAATATTGTGCTCTTTCAATAAACGATTAAAGTTAGGCACTTGCGCAACCACACCAATTGAACCAACAACCGCAAAAGGGGCAGCAATAATCTGATTGGCGATACATGCCATCATATAACCGCCACTCGCTGCAACTTTATCGACACAGATAGTGAGGTTGAAACCCGCATCACGTAACCGCACTAATTGAGCAGCAGCCAAACCATATCCATGCACCATACCGCCTGGGCTCTCTAAGCGCACCACAACACGATCACGCCCTGCTTTGGCTGTCGCTAGAATCAAGGTGATTTCTTCTCGTAATGTCTCTACCGCAGATGCAGCGGTATCCCCCTTAAAGTCCAAAATATAAATTTTCTGATTAGCTTTCTTACGGTGACGAGCCTCTTTTGCTAACTGTTGCGTCAATTGTAATAGTTCAAGCTTAGATGCTGTTGTTTGCGCAATTTTTTTACGTTGTTCATTAATACGCGCGTTTAAATGTGTAATTCGAATTTCAGCGGGAAGTTTCGGTAAATGAAATAACATAGAAATTATATTCTCTAAAATAATACATCGGTATATGACCTAGATTAGGTCAATGGCATTTTTTTTCAATAGCCATTTTTTGTTTTATTCTGTAATGCATTATCTTTCACATTTAATCATTTATAAGATGAGTCAATCTCGTAGACAGCACACCTGCTCACCTATTGTCTACTATGACTCTAATACACAATTCCCATTATCATAGCTTTTTAATCAGCAAACTAAATGCTCGTTCAAAAAAAACAGAGCACTTAGGCTCTGTTTTTTTTAAATATTTCAAATTATTCAAATTAACCAAAACGACCGGTAATATAAGCTTCGGTTAGCTGATGATCTGGCTGAGTAAAGACTTTCTCCGTTGAGTTTACTTCAATCAAGTCACCTAAATGGAAGTAAGCGGTACGGTCTGATACACGTGCCGCCTGCTGCATTGAGTGCGTCACAATAGCAATCGTATACTGCGTTGAAAGCTCAGAAATTAGCTCTTCTACTTTCGCTGTTGCAATCGGGTCAAGCGCTGAACATGGCTCATCCATCAAAATCACTTCAGGACTCACTGCAATCGTACGCGCAATACATAAACGTTGCTGCTGACCACCAGATAAGCCTGTGCCCGGTTGGTTTAGACGATCTTTAACTTCATCCCAAAGACCTGCTTTACGCAAGCTATTTTCTACAATTTCTTCTAAGTCATACTTATCACGTGCTAAACCGTGTAGTTTAGGACCATAAGCCACGTTGTCAAAAATGGACTTTGGGAATGGGTTTGGTTTTTGAAATACCATACCGACTTGAGCGCGAAGCAATACCACATCGAGGTTTGGGTCATAGATATCTTGATTATCCAACATCACTTTGCCCGTCACACGACAGCTATCAATCGTATCATTCATACGGTTCAACGTACGTAAGAAGGTCGATTTACCGCAGCCCGATGGCCCAATAAATGCAATCACTTCATTTTCGTAGATATTCAGATCAATCCCTTTAATCGCCTCAGCTTCACCATAGTAAACATGTACATCTGACGTGCTGAGTTTGATTTGGCCCTGTGCTTGATCTTTCTTAGCAGAAGCAGGTGTTTCGAACTGCGACACAAATGAAGTACCCTGCTGACCATTTGTCGTATTTGGGTTTGTAAATTGAGTGTGTTCTTGATTCACTGTCTGATCCTGATCTAAGGAGTTTTTAACAACGGTATTCATATTTTGCCCTCACTTACCAGCGGACTTCAAATTTCTTACGTAACCAAATTGCAATACTGTTGAGTCCAATCATCATTGCAAGGAGGACAATAATTGCTGCGGCAGTACGACCTTCAAAGAAGTTTCGTAATTCATTCCCCTGCCATAAGAAGATCTGTACAGGTAACGCACTCGATTGGTCAAACGGTGTTGCAGGTACACTTGCAACGAATGCGCTCATCCCAATTAACAATAATGGTGCAGTTTCACCCAAAGCTTGAGCTACGCCAATGATTGCCCCCGTTAAAATACCCGGCAATGCAAGTGGTAACACATGATGGAATACAGTTTGTACACGTGAAGCACCTAGCCCTAAAGCTGCTTGGCGAATTGAAGGTGGTACAGCTTTCAACGATGCCCGTGTCGTAATAATCACCGTTGGTAAAGTCATTAGGCTCAGTACCAAACCACCGACCAAGGGTGCAGAAAGCGGTAAATGCATCCAGCCAATAAAGATCGCAGCACCCAGTAAACCAAAGACAATTGATGGTACAGCCGCAAGGTTGTTAATGTTGACTTCAATGACATCAGTAATCCAGTTCTTTGGCGCAAATTCTTCAAGATAAATCGCAGATGCCACACCAATTGGAATCGAAATAATGATCACGATCAGCATCATGAACAGCGATCCCATGAATGCCCCTGCTAAACCTGAAGTTGCAGGAGAACTACGTGAATCTGGACTAACAAAAATGTTGGTATTAAAGGTATTTTCCATCACACCTGAAGCTTTCATTTGGTCTGCAATTTGACGTACTTCTGGGCTCAGCTGTTGTTGCTCATCTGGTAAAGCACGGTCAATGTTCCCTGCGAGCCACACATCCACATTGGCATCGGCAAGGATTTTAATATCCTCTTTTTTACCAATGAGTGTTGGATCCTTCATCACCATATCTCGTAAGCGATATGCTTCCGAACTGGTATAGATAGATGCTAAATCATCACGCTTGCTTGCAAGTGCTGGATCTTTTGCAATCATCGCATTCACAATGAGTGCATCCCAATCCACCATCCCCACTTCAGTCTGCCAAGCAATAAAACGCTCTTCAAACTGCGCTGGAGATTCACCTGCACGCTGCACTGGTTTTGCCCCAGTGGTAATAATAGCAGGATCAAAGTACACAGGTAGGTTCATACTACTTTGCCAAAAAGCAGGTAGACCTTTAGACAAAATACTACCGAAAAGAAGTGCAACAAAAAGTAGGCCTGCAATAACTGCAGAGAAGCCTAAGATGCGAAATGTCTTTTCTTTACGGTGACGTTTAGCCAAAGAATTACTGATCGTTTGCTTACGCTTTTCTCGTAATTCTGCCGCAAGTTGTGGATCAAAAACTTGATCTGCTGTGCTATTAGAAGTCGTCATTAGTCGTATTGCTCACGATATTTACGCACGATGTACAGTGCTACAATGTTCAAACCAAGGGTAATCACGAATAAAGTCAGACCCAATGCAAAAGCCACCAATGCTTGCGGACTTGCAAAGTCTGTATCGCCTGTTAATTGGTTTACGATGGTAATCGTTACCGTTGAAATCGCTTCAAGTGGGTTCGCATGAAGTAAGGGACTGTTTCCTGCTGCTAACACCACAATCATGGTCTCACCAATTGCACGTGATGCAGCAAGCAAGAACGCACCAATAATACCGGGAAGTGCTGCAGGTAAAACGACCTGACGGATCGTCTCAGACTTTGTCGCACCTAAACCCAATGAGCCATCACGCAATGCACGTGGCACCTGTGTGATAATGTCATCTGAAAGTGATGAAACAAAAGGAATGATCATGATTCCCATCACGAAGCCTGCAGTAAGTGCACTGGTCGCATTGATCTGCAATCCAACCGATTCACCGACCATTTTAAAGAATGGACCAATAATCATCAGTGCAAAAACACCATAAACAATGGTTGGAATCCCTGCGAGAACTTCAATGGTTGGTTTTGCCCAAGCACGGAAACTTGGCGATGCATATTCGGCCAAGTAGATAGCAATCATCAGACCTACAGGAACTGCAACCAGAAGAGCAACACCACTCACCATGAGCGTGCCCCAAAGTAATGGCAGCAAACCATAGCTTCCTTCTGCATTACCAGATGTACTAAAACCTGGATTCCATTCTGTGCCGAAGAAAAAGTCAAGTGGACTCACAAAGTGGAAGAATCGCATTGCTTCACTAAACATCGACATGACAATACCGATGGTTGTTAGGATCGCAACACCCGAACACAGTGCAAGTGCAATATTGATGGTCTTTTCAACTTGGTTACGTGCACGGAATTGGGTTCCAATACGTTTTTTTGCAACCACTAGACCGGCTAATGCAGCACAAATCACCACGGCGATTTTTGCAAATGTACCAATACTTTGAAACTTAGCCAGTTGCTCAGCAGCAGCAAGTTCATACGCTGCTGGTGTATCGGTTACACCGAAACCTGATGCAATCGCTTCTACACGATTGATCAACACATCTGTACTTGCTGCATCTAAGGTTGCAGCAACTTGTGCTGGCACATGGTTTAACACCACATGATTCAAAATGTTTGGTTCAACAATATTCCAAACAATCAAAATTAAAAAAGCAGGGATACCACACCACAAAGCCACCAACGCACCGTAATAACCCGGACGCGAGTGTAATTTTGCAGAATTATTTCCCTTACCTGCTAAGTTACGGCTCTTGCTTAAGCCAATTTGGTAGGCTATGGCAATCAGTGCCAATAACACACCTATTAGTAGCAGATTCATGTATTCTCCACGGTTCTTTCAATTTTCATTATTTGAAAAAACTTGATCCTAGTAAAAAAAGCCAAAGGTAGGACTTGCCTACCGTTGACTGTTTCTATGCTAATTACTTAACGGCTTTGCCTGCTTTAAAGTTCGCAAGCACTGCTGCACGTTCTTTGTCTGACATTGGAATCAAACCAGCACGCTCAAGCTTTGAACCTTTTCCTGAAACTTTTTTGCTGATGAAGTATTCAGTATATTCTTTCAAGCCTTTGATTGATTTTAAGTGCTCACCTTTCACGTAGAAGAAGAGTGGGCGAGAAACTGGGTATGAACCGTTCAAGATTGTTTTTTCAGATGGTGCAACATTATTTACTGTCGCTACACGTAACTTGTCGCGGTTTTGGTCATAGAAACCAAGACCAAACACACCTACAGCATTTGGAGATGTTTTTAAACGTGCAAGCGTTTCAGTGTAGTCGCCTGCAATTTCGATCACTTTGCCATCTTTACGGAAAGTTGAACACGCTTTCTTTTGTGCATCTTTATCCATTGCTTTGATTGCTGCGTAAGTTTCGCAACCTGCATCAACCATTTTTTCTTGGAATACTTCACGTGTACCGTGGTTTGAAGCAGGAATCACTAAAGTGATGGCTTCATTTGGAAGGCTTTTGTCAATTTGATTCCAACGTGTATATGGGTTTGCTACCATTTTACCGTTAGATGGCAATTGAGCTGCTAAAGCTGCATATACGTGCTGTGGACGTAATTTATAAGCTGCTTTGTTTGCATTCGATGCAAACACAATACCGTCGTAACCAACTTTGATTTCTAGAATTTGGTTTACGCCTGCTTTCTTACAAGCAGCCAACTCTGTATCTTTAATTTTACGAGATGCGTTTGCAATATCAATTGTATTATCACCCACACCGTTACAGAATTGCTTTAAACCACCTGAAGTACCACCTGAACCTACAACTGGTGCTTTAAATTGTGGGAAAGTATTACCAAACTCTTCAGCAACAATACTTGCATATGGTAAAACTGTTGAAGAACCAGCAATTTGTATTGTGTCACGAGCTGCATTTGCCGTGGTTGCTACAGCTGCCCCAGAAACAACTACTGCAAGTGCGATATGGTTTAAGCGCATATTTGTTATCTCACATATTAAACATTTTGGAGTACGCCACTTTTTTATTCAGTCTTGTACTTTTTTGGATAACTGCATTTTGATTTCAGAATATGACAAGCAAGTTACAGCATTGTGACACTTTCATGATGTTTAGTTTTATTTGTCCATGATTCGTTACACTTTGTTCACCTTTTACTTGCTTTAAACGGCTTGGGAAATACGGATTATTAATGATACTCTGCGTCGAAGCATTGCCACAACTATCCACAAAAATATTTAAAATCAATAATTAATAGAAATACAGCACATTTTTTATTTTCTATATTTTAGACTTTACTCCTATTGCTAGAATGATAAACCTACAGCAATTCACCCTCATAGAGCACAGAAATTAACCGCAGATAAATGACAAAAATTTTAGCCATATTGAAAAAAATAGACCACCATTTATGTTCTTTTCTCCCTCACATATCTTATTTATGACGGACAAAATGACAGCCCTGCCATTAACAGTCACATCATTTTTTTATTTCTTCACCACAGGTCTTTCTATTTTTTAGAAAAACTTGTCCGAATAATTGAAATTTCAGAGAACAGTTCTTTGTCCTATATTTTGTAAAAGACAGCGCAAAGAAATGAATATGAATAGCAAAACAATCCGTACTTTTGACCCAGATCTTCCTATTCACCTGACATTTGAGGAACAGGACTGGCACATTTTGGCTGAATACTGGTATCCCATTGCTTTAGTGAGGGACTTAACAGAACAACCAACTTCAACTCTGCTTTTAGACATGCCATTGGTCATGTATAAAATGGGAGATGAAATCATTGTGGCAAAGGATGCCTGCCCCCATCGTGGCGTCCCTTTGAGTTTGGGCAAGAATGACGGACAAGGTGTCGTCTGCCGCTATCATGGCTTACGCTTTGGACATGAGGGTAAATGCAATCGCATCCCCGCCCATCCCGAACACAAGATATCGGAGCGCTTTAACCTCAAAACCTATGCGCATGTAGAGCGTTATGGCTTACTGTGGTGCTCTCTCAAAGCAAAAATAGGCAGCATACCCCATATTCCTGACATGCCCCATTGGGATGAAATGGAGTTTCAACAACTGGTATGTCCACCTGTAGACATCCAATGCTTCGCAGGTCGTCAACTGGAAGGCTTCATTGATGTAGCGCATTTTGCATGGGTACATCCCGATACATTTGGTGACCCAGACGATGCTGAAGTGCCTGATTATAAAACCACTGAAACTGCGAATGGTTTTAGTGCCGACTATATAAGCAGTGTAGGACGCTATCCAATTGGAGAAGTGCAACGTGGCGAAGCAGGCTTCCAGTGGCTCAGGCATTTTGAGGTTCATCTCCCCTTTACAGCCACTTTAACCATTCATTTTCCACACGGAACACGACAAGTGATCATGAACGCGGCTTCACCCATGTCCGCACGCCAAACACGCCTTTTCGCACCTATTTGCCGTGATTATGACAAAGATCTACCTGTGGAAGATGCTTATGCTTTTAACTTAAAAATCTTTGAAGAGGACCGCCTAATTGTAGAAAACCAAAAACCTGAATACTTGCCATTAGACCTGAGTATTGAAGCCCATTTTCCTGCGGATCGCAGTTCCAGCATGTATCGAAAATTACTCAGAAAAAAAGGATTTAGCCCATTATTTGCAGCTTAAAAGTGATCAATACATGCCTCAATCTTAGACGGAGTTAACTTAGCTGACTTGCTGTATACATTTTATTAGGCAGCATTGGAGGATAGGACATTCCTCCAATGCTGCCTACATAGGATGTTGCTACTTTTGATCGCTAAAAGTGCAAACACGACTTTTACAATCTAATTCCTCTTCCCAAAAGCGCATAACTTCAGAAATAGCTTCATGTAGAAATCGACACCCGACATATTCGCCATTTATTTCAATTTCTTGTTCAAACTGGATAAAAACAAAATTCGACTCTGTAAACATGCCATCAAATCCATCAACAAATAGGCCCTCATTTTGCTCTGCTTTTATTTGCTCTGTAGAATGAATACTTTTTGGAATATTTGTATCGCTTTTAGATTCTCTCAGTATTCCATGCTTAGTTGCATTACAAACATCGCGGATCAATGCTACTTCTGAACAAATACTATAAATTTCTTCTTTCAACAATTTTTCTGTAATAGACCAGACCATTCCGTATTTTTATTTAGATAAATTGCCCAATAATCTCGCATATGATCTAAAACAATAGCAGCAATTCTACCTTTTCGCAGATCATGCTTATATTCAAAGAAATCTTGCACCATTGGTTACACAATATTTAGCCAATAGTCGAATATATATTCATTTTTATTCATATCTTTTCTTAAAATAGTATTTTCAAAGAAATTATGCCGTAAAAAAGGGAGCTCATGAGAGCTCCCTTTTTTACACAAACAATCGTTTAAGCAATTGCAGGTATATAGGTTCCATCTGCGATTGGACCTTTGATACGATCCGCTTCTGCAAGCACAAGGCCAAGCAGGTTCTTCACGTTATCTAAAGTCGCAACTGGGCTTAAAGTCGTCATTTTCAATGATTGATTTTGACCTACTTTAGTAACGCCAATATTCGCTTCACCACGTGCAAACAATTCATCTGCAACGTTTTGGTTTAAGGTATCAAGCAATTCTACTGGGTAGTCTGCTGGAACCACACGGAACAATACAGATGCAAATTGTGGATCAACCAACATCTCTAAACCCGCAGTTGCATTGATATAATCAGCAACGTCACGGGTCAGTGTTACACCGTGGTCAATCATAGAACCATAAAGCTCTTCACCTAGTGCTTCAACAGTCATCCAAAGTTTCAACGCATCAAAACGACGGGTTGTTTGAAGTGACTTAGACACCAAGTTTGGCACGCCATGCTCTTCGTCATAAGCAGAGTTTAAATACTCAGCTTCGTAGTGCATGAAACGATAGTTCGCTTCATCTTTTAACAAGAACGCACCACAAGAGATGGTTTGGAAGTAATGCTTATGGAAATCCAGCGTAATGGAGTCAGAAAGCTCGATCCCATCCAACATATCACGGTGATTGTTCGATAAGATTAAAGCACCACCCCATGCTGCGTCGATATGCATCCACGCACCATATTTGTTGGTGATTTCACGAATTTTCTTGAGTGGATCAATCGCACCTGCATCGGTTGTACCCGCAGTTGCAACCACACATGCCACGATTTTACCTTCAGCTTGAAGGTGCGCCATGGTTTTTTCAAGTGCATCCACATCCATCTGCGCGTTTTCGTTCACAGGAACGGTCACAACAGATTGGAAACCCATGCCCATCATCGCCATGTTCTTTTGCACAGAAAAGTGTGCATTTTCAGAACAAATAACTTTGACGTTACGCATCGCATCGCCTGGCACACCATCACGCTGTACAGACCACGGATTACCGTTTTCGTCTTTCCAGTTTTTCGCGATACATGCATCACGTGCAAGCAGTACACCCATCAAGTTTGACTGTGTGCCACCAGAAGTGAATACGCCTGCTTGACCTGCGCCATAACCTACTTTTTGACGAAGCCAATCAATCAACTGTACTTCCATCAAAGAACCAGCAGGGCTTTGATCCCATGAGTCCATTGATTGGTTCGTTGCATTAATCAGCACTTCAGCAATTTGACTGGTGACCATGGTCGGACAGTGCAAATGTGCAAGCGAGTGTGGGTGATGGACTTTTAAGCTTTTATTTAAGAAAAGCTCAACCATACGTTCAAGTGACTTTTGTACACCCAAACCCTCTTTAGAAGGATTAAACGCAATCGCACTGCGGAGCTCTTTGATGCTACCGCCCGTGTACATTTTGTCGTTTTGCAACCATGCTGCAACTGCTTTAGTCGCTTGGTCCATTGCTGACGAGTAGTCAGCAATAGATGCAGCATCATTGCAGAGTAACGCCTTACGGTGTTCTGCAAAATCAACCATGATTACGCGCCTCGAGTTGCAACAAGTGCTTCAGCAATTGCTTTCTTAAAGCGAACAATTACTTCTTCACATTCAGCTTGAGTGATAATAAGTGGGCAAAGTAAACGAATAACTGTGCCGTTACGACCGCCTTTTTCTAACAACAATTTGTTGTTAAAGCATGCCGCTTGAATCGCTGCTGCCAGTTGACCATCTGCAGGTAAAGACCCCATATGATCCGCTGGTTTACGCTCATCAACAATTTCAACACCAATCATCAAACCACGGCCACGCACGTTACCGATACATGGGAACTCTTGAGCCAGCTTTTTAAATTCAGCTTGTAAGAAATCACCACGTTCTTGTGCATTCTGCGCAAGGTTTTGTTCTTTGATGGTTTTGATGGTTGCAAGACCAGTACCCATCGCCAATTGGTTACCACGGAAAGTACCCGTGTGACCTGCTGGTTGCCATGCGTCGAACTTACGCTTAATGCCCAGTACAGCAAGCGGTAAGCTACCACCTACAGCTTTAGACATGACAACAACGTCAGGTTCAATACCTGCGTGTTCGAATGCGAACATCTTGCCTGAACGTGCAAAGCCTGCTTGAACTTCGTCAAGAATCAACACGATATTGTGTTTTTCAGTCACTTCGCGGATTTTTTTCAACCATTTAGTTGGCGCTGTTACCACACCACCTTCACCTTGAATTGCTTCAAGAATCACAGCAGCTGGCTTAGTTACACCACTTTCAACGTCTTCGATGAAATTCTCAAAGAAATACGTTAAAGCATCCACACCCGCTTCACCACCTAAACCAAGTGGGCAACGGTATTCATGTGGGTACGGCATAAATTGAACGCCTGGCATCAAACCATTTACAGCATTTTTAGCAGACAAATTACCTGTCATAGCAAGCGAACCATGTGTCATACCATGGTAGCCACCAGAGAAGCTAATCACTGTACTACGACCCGTATAAGTCTTTGCTAATTTAATTGCTGCTTCCGTGCCATCTGCACCAGATGGACCACAGAACTGTAAACAATACTCTTCTTTACCACCAGGTAATTGCTCAAGTAATGCTTCAGTAAACGCATCTTTTAAAGGTGTCGTTAAATCCAAAGTATGTAATGGTAGACCGCTTGCAAGCGTATCTTGGATACTTTGAATTACCGCAGGATGATTATGGCCCAAAGCCAATGTTCCTGCCCCAGCTAAACAATCGAGGTACTCTGTACCTTCAACATCAGTAACCCAGCAACCTAATGCTTTGGCTATCGCTAACGGTAATTTCCGTGGATAGCTACGAACATTGGATTCCATCTGACTTTGGCGAGTCAAATAGTATTCGTTAGTAGAATTAGTGGCAGGGTTTACAGAAGAAACGCTCATATCGAATTACCATCTCTGATATGGGTTGAAAGAAATAAGTCGGGTGACTTTTGGTCCTTTGACTCGGCGCTTTATAAAATCTAGTTAGATAGTGTTCAGATACTTCATAACTAGGAGGCGGATGATACAGAAATTTTCAATAAAATAAACAGCTTTTGGATATTATCTGTCATAAATTTACTAAAAAAATAGATCGTCCCAAACCATAGCTTAAATTATCATCTTACAGTGTGACAACGTAAAGAAAACCCGATGATTTTATTTATTTTTCAACTTTGCCAAAAAATATAATAAAGTTCAGCTTAGATGAAAATTAAGCGATTGAAAAAATTAAATATATTTAGGCTTTATTAAAAAATAATGTGTACTCATTTTTACAATCGAACCACAATATTTTCGCAAATTCACCACAAATTGGCTTTAAGCTTTTTATAAATGTTGCAAAACTCCTCGTAAATAAAAAAGGAATAAAAATGCGTCAATTCTTCATCCCAGCCATCGCACTTAGCACTTTATTTAGCTCCGCAGTTTTTGCACAGTCAGATAACCAATTAAACTACAATATTGTCAACGTTCAGGCCGAAGCAACACGCCAAGTTTCCAATGATCTCATGAATGCAACGTTGTACATTGAACGTAGCAATAAGCAACCTGCTGAACTGGCTACTCAAATTACACAGTTGATGAATCAAGCCACTGCTTTAGCACGCAAATACCCAAGTGTAAAAGTCGAAACAGGCTCTCAAAGCACTTACCCAATTTATAATGATGACAACCAAAAGCTAAAAGAATGGCGTGGTCGTGCAGAAATTAATTTAGAAAGCACAGACTTTAAGGCAGCAAGTCAGTTGATTGGTGAGTTACAACAGAACTTCCAAACCCAATCTATTGGTTTTAGTGTATCTGATGCACAACGTAAAAAAGTCGAAAATGAGCTGATTATTGAAGCATCGAAAAACTTCCAACAACGTGCGCAATCTTTAGCACAAGCATGGAACAAATCAGGCTATAACTTGGTGAACTTGAACATTAACACCAGTAACTATTACCCTCGTCCAGTGATGATGCGTGCTGAAAGTGCAAAATTTGCAATGGCTGATGCAGCACCAATGCAAGATGTGGCAGGTGGCGAGTCTAAAATCACCGTAAATACAAATGGTACTGTTCAATTTAAATAAAGAAATAGCGCTCATGCAATTTGAAAAGCGACATTAAACCTAGCTTTTAAATTCAGTGCGCAACGTGATTTTACTTTTAAAGCTGACAGCCAATTCACTCAAATCCATGCAGCAGATAAAAAAGACTACATTTTTGTGGTCTTTTTTATTTCTTAGATTCTCAAATGAAGTGCAACAGAGATTAAATTATTGGAAAGAAGCAAGATGAGCTAGCATTTTGCTTCCGACCGACCAAAGTCAAAGTTGCATCATGAACTATACTCATCTTACCCAAGAAGAACGATATCAGATTTATACATTGTTACGTGAAGGTTTTTCTAAACGTTATATCGCTTGGAGACTGAATCGTTCACCTTCAACCATTWCTAGGGAAATCAAACGTAATCGAGCTAGAA
>NZ_NEFZ01000005.1 GCF_002135205.1 Acinetobacter sp. ANC 4204
TAGACTGGTATTTTGCTGATCCTTATAGCGCTTGGCAACGAGGCACGAATGAAAATACAAATGGTTTAATCAGACAATACATTAAAAAAGGCAGTAATTTAAATGCCTATACGGATGAATATATCTCAGAAATCACTCAACGTTTGAATCATCGCCCAAGAAAAAGACTCAGCTTTAAAAGTCCGAGTCAGGTATTATGGCAACAACATGGTGTTGCACTTCAAATGCTAATCTAAGTATAAAAAAACCGCTCTTTTGAGCGGTCTTTTGTTCCTGTGAAACCTACTTCACATCAAAACGGTCTGCATTCATTACTTTCACCCAAGCGGCAACAAAGTCTTTTACAAACTTCTCTTTGTTATCATCTTGCGCATAAACTTCCGCATATGAACGTAAAATCGAGTTCGAACCAAAGACTAAGTCTACACGTGTTGCCGTCCATTTGGTTGCCCCTGTCGCACGCTCCACGATTTCATAACGGTTTTTACCCACAGGTTTCCAGTTGTATTTCATGTCGGTTAAGTTCACAAAGAAATCATTACTCAGTACCCCTACGCGATCTGTCAACACACCTTCTGGTGTACCTGCATAGTTCGTACCAAGTACACGCATACCACCAACCAATACCGCCATTTCAGGTGCAGTCAAACCGAGTAATTGTGCACGGTCTAACAGCATTTCTTCAGGTTGTACGCTGTAATCTTCTTTGACCCAGTTACGGAAACCATCATGCTTAGGCAATAAGTCTTCAAAAGAATACACATCAGTTTGCTCTTGAGTCGCATCGCCCCGTCCGGCAAGGAACGGAACTGTGATATTCACACCCGCAGCGTGTGCCGCTTTTTCAACGGCTGCTGTGCCACCCAGTACAATTAAATCCGCAATACTGACTTTTTTCGCAAGACCTGCCTGAATTTCTTTAAGTTTCGCCAAAACTTTGGCTAAACGCTCAGGCTCATTGCCCACCCAGTCTTTTTGTGGTGCAAGACGGATACGGGCGCCATTGGCACCACCACGGTAGTCTGAACCACGGAAAGTACGCGCACTGTCCCAAGCAGTATTGATCAATTCAACCGAAGTTAAACCACTATTCAGCAGTTTCGCTTTTAACTCTTCTATTTCAGCTTCAGACAAAACATAATCGACCGATGGAATTGGGTCTTGCCAAATCAGGTCTTCGCTCGGAACATCTGCACCTAAGTAGCGGGATTTTGGTCCCATATCACGGTGCGTCAGCTTATACCAAGCACGCGCAAACACTTCTGCCAAATAAGCTGGGTCTTTATAGAACCGCTCTGAGATTTTGCGGTATTCAGGGTCTATTTTTAATGCCATATCAGCATCAGTCATCATTGGGTTACGGCGTACATTTGGGTTATGCGCATCAACAGGTTTGTCTTCCTCTTTGATGTTAATCGGCTCCCATTGTTTCGCACCCGCAGGACTGGTGGTTTTTTCCCATTCATAAGTGAACAGCAGATAGAAAAACTCGTTATCCCATTTGGTCGGGTGTGTGGTCCAAGCCCCTTCTAAACCACTGACCATGGTGTTCGCACCATTGCCTGTGCCTTCGGAGTTATGCCAACCAAGACCTTGAAACTCCACGTCAGCGCTTTCGACATCTGCCCCTAAGTTTTCAGCTTTACCATTCCCGTGGGCTTTCCCTACGGTATGACCACCCGCAGTCAATGCCACGGTTTCTTCATCATCCATTCCCATACGGTCAAAAGTGACACGCATGTCTTGTGCAGTACGGAGGGGATCTTGAACGCCATCAACCCCTTCTGGATTGACGTAGATCAAACCCATTTGTACCGCAGCCAATGGATTTTCAAGCGATTTACGGTCTTGGTCATTGGCATAACGGTTTGCTGTTGGTGCCAGCCATTGGCGCTCTTCGCCCCAGTAAATATCTTTTTCAGGTGCCCAAATATCTAGACGACCACCACCGAAACCAAAGGTTTTCAGACCTGCTTCTTCATAAGCTACGGTCCCTGCGAGAACGATTAAATCGCCCCATGAAATTTTATTGCCATATTTACGTTTGACTGGCCAGAGTAAGCGACGGCCTTTATCGGTGTTGACGTTATCAGGCCAACTGTTGAGGGGGGCAAAACGTTGGTTACCAGTGTTGGCACCGCCACGTCCATCTTGTTTACGGTAAGAACCCGCCAAGTGCCATGCGGTACGGACAAACATCCCAATGTAGCTACCATAGTCAGATGGCCACCATTCTTGGCTGCTGTTGATGAGTTCACGTAGGTCTTGTTTCACCGCTTCTAGATCTAATGATTTGAATGCAGTTGCATAGTCAAAATCAGGATCCATCGGGTTGGTTTTTTTATCGTGTTGCGACAGGATGTCTAGATTGAGCGCATTGGGCCACCAATCAGAATTATTGGTGCTGGCTAAACTCGTTTGTCCACCGTCTTTCTGGTGAAATGGACAACCTGATGCTTGCATATTCTGTGTCATGTCGAGCTCCAAATTTGATCATCAAATTATGATTATCATGAACCGTTTAAAGTATTTATTACTGTTCTAACATAGCCCTTTTTTATGACAATCTAAAGCGAGTTTTACGAATAAAAACAATCGGATTATTCCATGTAAATATTTAAGAAAGAAAGATTTTTAACTTTTCAACAAGATAGAAGTCGACGAAAAAACAACAGCAAGAAAAGCTCTTAATGCGTGGTTAATGGACATTTTCAATTGAGTTTATCGTTTAAAACTTAGACGATTCCTACCAGCAATCAGTGCGGCTCAGGCTGAGTAAAAATCAAACAATAAAAAAGGCATACTTTCGGTTTTTAGATTTTTTTTGAAAGATATTTTAGTGATGTCGTTATGGTCTCGGTGATGACTGTTTTTGCCCCAGCCACCACCTGATCTTACACATAAAGCGCCCATTACACGCTTAAACGTCGACCTTCTCTTAAGCAGACAAACGGATTCATCAACTTCGAACTATTTTTCATCGCCACTTTCAAATCCATCTCAGGTTGCTCACGGCTTTCATCAGTCAGCTGAAAGGTGCGATAGTGAATGGCCATTGAGCATTTGGCATGCAGGTCTTTATGTGCTTGAAAGGCATCTTGTGGATTCATATGCATATAGCGCATGAGCTCACGCGGTTCATACGCCCCGATAGGCAGTAACGCAATTCGTGGTGCACCAAAACGTTGATGCAACTCTTTAAAGTGCGGTGAATAACCCGTATCCCCAGCAAAATAAGCATAGTCAGCACCACAGTGAATACTAAACCCGCCCCATAGCGCACGGTTTTGATCACGCAGTCCACGTCCAGAACCATGCTGTGCTGGGGTATAGACCAGTTTCAAATCATGCAAGCGTGCTGACTGCCACCAATCCATTTCCAACACTTGTAAATGCTTGGGTAAATACCATCCATTGCCCAAACCCGTATAAATGGGCATGGCGAAACGTTCATACAACCAGTTCAGACTGGCAACATCCATATGGTCATAGTGGTTGTGGCTCAAAAGTACCGCATGGATGGTCGGTAAATCTTCCAAGGCAATGCCAGCAGGCATAACACGGCGTGGACCTCGCCCTTGCTTCGGACTGACATGTTCCGCCCACACAGGATCGGTCAATAAATTATAGGGTCCTATCTGGAGCAATACCGTGGCATGCCCCACAAACCAAACCTGCCAATCATTTAAATCGGCATGAGGCCGATCTTGCGGCAGGCTTTTTTTATCGGCATGAAAATGTGCATATTCTTGTGCCAAATCCACATTCCATGTCGAGGATTTACGCTTAATCAACCATTTCAGCAAGTCGCCTCGGCTACGGCCCTCAGGTCGACGAACCGAATTGACAAAGCGAGTCCCGTTATAATGGTCGGAGTGTAGAAACTGAAATTCGGGCTGCCGCCATGTATGAGACATGGTATTTTCAGTCGGAATTTGATAATGGAGTTCAGTTGATTTTGGCTTCATTTAACGTCGTTATCTTTATTGCAATACACCAGTAACAGGACCAGTTTTGAAAACTGACCTCTACCTTAACCTATTCCAAGCGTCCTTGCATTCGCTCTAACCACACTTTTTTTGATTGTGGCTTAACAAAGAGTGCCACAATTTCAGGATGATTTTGTTTAATTTTTGCTTCAATTCGATTGACACAGGCTTCTATCTCATCGGTAGTCAGGTGATCTTCAAACTCCACACTCAATGAGGCCAAAACCTGTTTGGCACCCATTTGCTCGGTCAACAAGCCGTTGGCTGACAGCACACCTTCATCATCTTGGGCAATTTTTAAGATGTTTTGCCGTACATGCAGGTCAGCGGTCTCACCGAGCAGCAAACCTTTAGTTTCTCGTGCCAGTAGAAAAGCAGATACCGCCAGAACCAGCCCAATCAGAATGGACGCCACGCCATCCAGTTCAGGCAGATCTAAACGATGTGCCAAATAAATACCAAAAAAGGCAATCAACAGTCCAATCAATGCAGCAGAGTCTTCAAACAAAACGGTAAACGTGGTGGGATCTTTACTGCGTCGAAAAGCCTCAAAATAACCTTGCTGACCTTTCGCTTTACGAAACACTTTCAGGGCAACACACCATGACGCCCCCTCACTTACAAATGCAAAACCAAGTACAACATAATTGATGATCGGATTTAAAATCGGTTCAGGGTGTAAAATGTGCATGATCCCATTATACATAGAGACCAATGCCCCTAAGGCAAACACCATAAGAGATACAATGAAGGCCCAAAAATACAGCTCTCGCCCATAGCCAAAAGGATGATTAAAATTGGCAGGTTTATTCGACTTTTTTAGCCCATATAACAATAAAATTTCGTTTAAGGTATCTACAACAGAGTGAATCGCTTCACTCAACATGGCAGAACTATTGGTCAGATAAGCTGCTATAAACTTCACCAAGGCAATCGCTAAATTACCTATGAGTGCGGCATAAACCACCAGTTTATTTGAATCTGCCATATCGACTTTTAGCCCAAGCTGTATTCTATTTATGTTTTTATCATATCGAAATTTAGTGGCGCATAGCGCAGGTTTTTGTAGTTCATAAATAATAAACAGACCTAAGCAAACCTTGGTCTGTTTAAATACACCCATTTAAGTGCAAAGCTTTAACGCTCAGGCAATTTTACGTAAATCCTGCAACACGTCTAAATGTTTTTCTGCATCAAAGATGACTTGTTTGCCAATCATTTTTTTCAAATGTCGCATGTCTTTGGCTGCATTCACTGTAATTCCCCCCACGATAACACCATCGGTCACTCCAAACAGAACAAACGAAGAGGCTGCACGGAGTTCAGGTCGAATTTCGCCACGAACAATCCACTCTGCTGCGGCCATATCACCAACAAACTGATAGTTAATATCGAGCTGATCCGTCCAAAACCATGCAGGATTTGCTTTTGGATGCTCTACACTCATCACGTGACGGGCAAAAATTCCAGCCTGTAAATTGGCATTTTCCCATGTTTCCACACGACGGTACTGACCATCAGCACGAAGTTGGGTCGCGACATCACCCGCAGCATAAATATCTGGATGTGAAGTTTGGCAGTGTTCATTCACTTGAATGGCACTATCAACCGCTAAACCAGCATCGACTGCCAGTTGTGCATTCGGGACAATCCCAATACCATAAATCACGGCATCTGCACGTAACTGTTCCCCTGTTGCAAGAGTGATTACCACGGTTTCACCATCTAAATGATAGTGATTAATGGTGCTATTCAAGCGCACATCGACACCCGCAAGACGTTGTTGCGCCAATAAAAACTCACTCAAAATCTGCGGGGATGAACGCCCCATCACCATCGGCCCCATTTCAATCACCGTCACTTGACAGTCTTTAAAGCGCGCAGAGGAAGCCAGTTCTAATCCAATGACCCCTCCACCAATCAAGACAATTCGCTGTCCAGCTTGTAGCACAGGCACCAGTGCTTGAGAGTCTTCCAAATTACGTAAGGTATAAATGCGTTGACCTAAAGCATCGAAATTCGGCAAGCGACGTGCTGCACCGCCAGTCGCAAGCAACAGTTTGTCATAAGCAATCACATCACCCTTTTGCAATTCAACAGTTTTTTCCTCAGGGTTGATTTTCACCACGCCATTGCCACAGATATGCGTGACACCTAAAGTCGCCAATTTCTCTTCTGATAAAATCTCAACCTTGGTTTCTTCGGGCTTTAAAATCACATCTTTGGATAAAGGTGGACGTTCATAAGGCAAATGAACTTCATCCCCAATCAGGATAATATTGCCCTCATACTTGTTACCGCGGAGTTCTAAAATCGCACTCGCACCCGCCTGTCCCGCACCAACGATGACAATGGTTTCAATATTGCTCATTTGATTCACCCTTTTAACTCTGCCGAGACAATACCAAAGCCCGCAATCCACTCGCTGATGTCTTCATAACAATGCGTCGTCATCTCGTATTCACCGAGTTCATGTAAGGCTGCAAATGCCGCCATCCAAGAACGGACTTCCTGACCACCCCGCCCACCATCACGGCGAATGTCTGCTTCAGTCATGGCTTCAATTGTAGCGAAGTCTGCTTTGCCCAATATTTCAAGCAATGCACGATCCCATTCTGGATTGAGTGGCACGGCAACAGATTGATCACCTGCTGCCAGTTTCTGCCCCACGGCAATAATTTTGGCTTGACGATGATTCCGTGATTCTTCACTTGGATTACGTCCACAAATCAAAAACTCTTCCACTTCTGGCGGTACAGCACCCATTTGTGGTGTCGGAGGATCATGTGAAAGTCCACCTGTTCCTAAAATTAAAACCCTTTCATTTTCAAGATTTAAAGACTGAATAAATTGTCCAACAGCACGCCCCAAAGCAATGGTTCGCTTGGTGGTTGGCATCGGTGCCGCTGCACCATTGACAAAAATAGGAATGGTTGGATAACGGTCTAGCTGTCCACCACACAGAAAATGTAAAGGCTGCGTCACGCCGTGATCGGCTTGCATTCGGTAGGAATAGGCAACATCCACACCTTCATCGAGTACACGACGCACCAAAGCAATCGCAGTATCTTCAGGCACATTGATTTTGTCGTTATCTTTACCGTAGTCCCAATCACCTGCCGCAGTTGCACGAATACCCACACAAAAACTTGGCATCAAATCATAGAAAAAACCATTAAAATGGTCTGGGCCAAAAGTAATGATGAGGGTTGGATCATACCCTTTGACTTCTGCCGCAAGCTGGGCAAAAGTCTCACGTACGATCTGTTCTTTACGCTGTTCTTGCGGTGAAGCAAATTCCATTAAGGGACTGTGCGATGCACAAATGAGTTTAACGGCCATGTGTGACTCCAAAATAGAAACCGTCGCTTAATGACTGTGTTTCCTTAATATATGCAAAGATCTCAATATAAAGACTGGGTCAAAATTAAGCGTTGAAATGATGAAGCGGAGTCTTTCCAATAAAGCATCAACTTCCGGACTAACCTTCGGTTCGACCTACTTTTCTTTTGGGAAAAGTAGGTCGAACCATTGTCATTCGCAAAACTCGGCAACAACCATCACGACATTGACAGGTCGCAGAAACATTTCGTTTTAGCTTTAGTCCTGCCTCAAACAATTGCGAATGACTTTTCCGCGTACCCAAAATTTTTGAAATACTCATCAACCCTAATTGAGTTTAGATTCGAGATTTCTTTACGTTTAAAAGCTCCAAAGATCTCTAGATGATGAGCAGTTCAGTGAATCAATCACTCATCAAAGAACCCTGCACGGGGTTGGCGTAAACCACGGATGCCTAAACCGCATTCAGCATTGATCAAAACACCCGTCAGTGGACGGTTGTTCTGACGCGATGCCAATAGAACGTATGAACCTGTCATCTCTTCAGGTTCAGGCAAGAAATTTAGTGGCATACCACGAGCAATCTTTTCAGGGTCACGTGCATCGAGTAGCCCCAAATTTTCTTGACCCAAAGATGCCGCCCCTTTGATATTGACATTCATACCTGACGGCGCCACCGCATTCACTCGTACTTTAGGCGCAAGTTCATAGGCCAATTCTTTCATCACCCCCACACCTGCATGCTTAGAAGCTGTATATACAGGGCCTCCGCCTGCCGAGTACAAGGCTGAATTAGACAAAGTAAATATGATCGACCCTTCAGAAGCTATCAATGCCTCCAGTGCGGCCTTTGCCCCCAAGATGAGCGATTTGGTATTAATGCCCATAATTTCATCAAAGGCTCTATCTAACTGTTCACCTGACGTATTGACGATATCGGCATAATGATCCCAAATCCCAGCATTACCGACAAAACAATCCAATTTGCCAAAACGCTCAAGCGTGGCATTCACGGCACGGACATTGTCTTCATAGCAAGCCACATCACCCGCAATCGCAAGAATGCGATCACCGAAATGTGCCTGTAATGCCTCCACTTTGGCTTGTGAACGCTGTAACACAGCCACCTGTGCGCCTTCTGCTAAAAAGCGCTCGACCAATGCCCAGCCCAGACCAGAACCGCCCCCCGTAATCAGGGCAACTTCACCTTGTAACCAGCCCATGCTTATGCTCCCGCCATCTCGACAAACAATTGTCCATCTTCCACAATCACAGGAAAGGTTTGAATAGGATCGGTTGCAGGCAGGCATAAAGCCTGACCTGTTTTTAGGCAGAAACGAGCAGAATGTAATGGACATTCCACTGTGCCGTCCTCTTCCAAATAACCTTCGGACATGGAAGCATTGCCATGTGAACAGCGGTCATTCATAGCAAAGAACTCTCCACCATTGTTGAAGACTGCCAGTGCTTCAATCCCATTCACACCGCAGTCCACTTTCAATGCCTCGCCTTCGTCTAACTCATCGACTTGGCACACAAAAATCTTATTCATTAGAAGAACACACTCAGGTTATGGGAGTTGTAAGTCACTTGGTCTAGGGTGATTTTACGATTGAAAATCTGGAAACCTTGCTTGGTATCCACTTTACGAAGTTTGTCATGACGCTTCCCGCAGTAGAGGGTGACATCTTTTTCTTTCTGGGTACGGTAGAGTAAATACGTCACGTAAACATCATACTCACCGTCGACTTCAGTCGCTTCAACGATCACATTGGACACCATGTGTGTGGTACGAGACGGTGGCTCTTCAGCCCATGCCATCCCTGTTTCCAAACGCGCGACACGACGTTCTAACAAATCTTTAGAGTCGTTAAACACCCACGTGGTTGGCGGCTCAACCGAACGACGACGGTCACGGGTTTGCGCATTCGGTGTCGTGCGTAAGGTATAGGCAATATCATCTGCCAAGACATCCAACCACTCACGGAATTTCCAGTCGTCGAGCAATTTTGCTTCACGGTAAAGGAACTGACTGATCTGATGTTGAAGTTCTAAATTGATCTGACTCATTTCATCAACTCCTTCTCATAGTCTTCCGCGGCTTTTTCGACTTCTTCCCATGTTTCATGAATCAGTAAATCTGCCCAACGGCGGTATAAGCCACGTGCTGCGGTTTCGGAGAAAATATAGTTGGTAATGCCTGGAATGCCATCTTCACGAACTTTCTCATTGCCCAAGCCCATTTCCATAATCAACGGGTTGTTACGTGCTTTATAGCCACGAAGTACTTTTTGGATTTCAATCCAGTTTTCCGAGTCATCTTGCTCAAGGAAACCCGCAGGGCCAAAAGCACGCGTTGCAGAACGCTCAAAAGCTTCTTTCACTCCTTGCGATGCTTCAGCATCGGCAATGCAGAATGCCCAGACTTCAGTTTTGTTTGGACCGCGCGGATGCCAGACTCGAAGCGTTGCCGTTCCATTTAACCACGACATGGTCGGGAACATGGTGTTATGCCCCGCAAGACGTAATGCACGTACTTCACCCAAACGCTCTTTCACTTCCTCAAAGGTTTCACGGAAGTAGTTCGCTACTTCACCATCCACCCAGACGTTGGCATCGGGCTTTTCGGTAAAGAAGAAGCCTGAGCCATGACCACGTGAACCATACTGAATGGCATCTTTGGCAGTTTCCCAGACTGGACGCGCGGTTTGTGCCACACCGAGTTTTTTAGAAGAGTCGTCATCGGGTTTAGCGCCCAAAACTTGAATCGCAGAGGCATGGGAGAACAAGGCATGGTACTGATCTGAGGCAAACTGTTCTGCCGCAAATTTCCAGTTACACTCGATTTCCCACTTGTGTACCCCACCAATGATTTCAGTCCCACCTGAACGACGATCGACCACGCCATCTAAATACCAAGCGATATCCCCCATATATTCAATCAGGTCTGGAGTCGATTCATCCCAGCAGCCAAAAATAAGCCCCTTATAAGACTCTACGCGGTTGACTTGAACCAAGCCCCACTGTTCTTTGCAGGCACCTTGTGGGAAAGCACGATCTTCAAGTGGAATATCTTTCAGTGAGCCATCTACCCCATAAGACCAGCCATGATATGGACAGGTAAAAGCGCGAGTATTGCCACAGTCTGCAAAGCTGACCCGCATAGAACGATGTCGACATTGGTTTAGAAATGCTTTAATTGAGCCATCTTTTTGACGTGCCACAATAATTGGGTCTTCACCCATGTAAGTATTGAAAAAATCACCTGATTTTGGAATTTGGCTTTCATGACATAGAAATAGCCATGTACGCCCAAACACGCGTTCCAGTTCTAATTCGTATAAATCTGGGTCTGTATAGATGGATGGCGAGATACGTCCATTTTGTGCATCGACCAAAGCGTCGATTTCACGCACATCAATTTTTCCACTCATGAAAAGCTCTCCTGCGACCAATACACGGCACAACGTAAATAGACTCAACTTTTGAGGCATCATGATTTTTTAGACAGCTTTAGTGAAATATTTTTTTTGTTTTAATTAATACGTTTTAGCAATTATTAGAAAAGTTATTTCTTATATTAAAATCTCCGCATTCATCTCAAGACCATTTATTTTATAAATACTTGAATCATCTTCACGGCATAGTTGTTTATAGATTATACTTTGTTGTAGTCGTGGTAAGACATTTTTTGGATTACTCAGTGGGTTATTTATATGGAACTTAGACACCTTCGCTATTTCATCACCGTTGCTGAAGAACTGAACTTCAGTAAGGCGGCATTGAAACTTTATACCGCTCAACCTTCACTCAGTCAGCAAATCAAAGACCTCGAAGAAGATGTCGGCGTACAGTTGCTGTATCGAACCAAGCGAAAAGTTGAACTCACGGAAGAAGGTGCTGTTTTTCTAGAACAGGCACGCCTGACTCTAGCTCAAGCGGACAAAGCGGTCGCTATGGCACGTCAAGTGTCACAAGCCAAACAGCAAATGCTGCGCATAGGTTTCGTGCCAGTTGCGGAAATGAAAATATTCCCTTATGTGTTGCCAAATCTGCGTGTACAAAACCCCGACTTAAAAATTGAGTTACTCAGTATGAACAATACTGAGCAGATGCGTTTGTTGAAAAAAGGTGAGCTGGACATTACCTTTACCCGACATAACTTTCATAATGATGAACTTGAGAGCCAATTTGTTCTACGTGAGCCACTCATCTTCCTGCTTCCCAAAGATCACCCTTTAGCAAAATATGAACGCATTCCTGTTAAGGCTTTAAATGGTATTGATTTTATCATTCCCGCAGCCGAACAGTCACAAACCCTGCACCAGACTATTTTAGAATTTGCCAAAAATAATAGTATTGAATTCAATATTGTTCAAAAGGCCGATAATATTCTATTTAATATCAACTCAATTGGGATGGGTCTCGGTTGCACTATTTTACCTGGCTATGTTGCACCCTTAACCATGAGCAATACCGTGATTCGTCCGCTTGAGGTTGAACTCCCTTACTTAGATTTATATGTAAGCTATCGTAAAAACACCACATCACTGGCTGTAAATAAATTTCTAGAATTACTGACTCGGGTGTTTTATTTGAACATTAACCGTGAATAAATCCCCAATGAGTTCAAATTAATCCTCAAATACGAGACACCACTATTTTCTGAATAAATGGCGGTGTACCTTTTTCATGAAAAAGTACCCTGAACTACAAGCGTATCTAGAGTATTTCAGTTTTAAACCAGACTTATCAGCTCTCGACTTTTGTTGTCTCTACTTTTTAAAGGAAGATTAACGAATAAAAATCAGAATTTTTGTAAGGTTTTACCTACAACTTAAGTCTAAACATAAGCATATACTGAGCTAGCTATTGCGATTTTTGCTGCACTAAAAAATAAAATAGAAAAGGAGAAAATCATGCCGATGCCTACTTTACAGCGTTTAAAAACGGCCATGCAGTTTCGCCCCTTCTTTTTCATTAGTTTTTTGGTTACGGCTATTTTTTATGCTCTGCTCAATACCCTGACTGACTGGTCTTGGTCTACCAATTTATTGATCAGTTGGAACATTGCCGTCTCAAGTTATTTGCTCAAAACCATGACAACGCTTTGGTCTGTTGACCATCGACACATTCTTCAACATGCACAGCAACAAGATGCCAGTAAATGGATTATTCTACTGTTGGTGATCATGACATTAGTTATGTGTTTGATTGCAATTGTGTTGGAGTTAACTCATCTTCCCAATGACCCAGCTATCAAATATGGTCACTTGGCTCTGTCCTTACTGACCATTATAAGTGCATGGCTCTTTATACATACTGTGTTTGCCATTCATTATGCGCATGACTATTATCTCGCTATTGCGGATCAACAAGATGCTGGCTTGGACTTTCCAAAAACGGCACAGCCGACTTATCCTGACTTCTTATACTTTAGTTATGTGATTGGCACTTCAGCGCAAACTGCGGACGTTTCGATTACTTCCCGTTCCATGCGTATTCTCAATATTCTGCACATTATTTTGGCCTATGGTTTTAACACCTCGATTTTGGCCATTAGCATCAATGTAGCGGCAGGCTTTATTACACTCTAAGTTTAATGCTTCTTCTTTGAAATTTCGGACATAAAAAAAGGATGGTTCAACCATCCTTTTTCAATTCAATCGCTTATTTCACACCACGTGCACTTAAATAATCTTTAATCACCGTATTAAATTCTTCAGCTTTTTCCACCTGTGACCAATGTCCACACTGACTGAAAATGTGGGCATCCGCAAATGGAACCGTATTTAAAATATCCCATGTACGAGATACAGGAATCACCACATCCTGAACACCATGAATCAGCAATACAGGCACTTGGATATCCTTCATTTTTTCAAAATCGAGTGGGAACTCAAAACGATCACGGTCACGTGCGCCTACCACATCCATTAAACGGTCTGAGGCATAGTCATTCTTGGCTGCTTCATAACGAACTTTGACCAACTCATCGGTAATTAAGCGCTTATCCACCACAAACATCGACAAAGTATTTTTGATGCCTTCTTCGGTCAAAACAGGATTAGCATGGGCTTTCAGCGCAGCAGTTTGTTTGGCTCCGCCTGTCCCCATCGACACAATACCCAAGACACGTTCTGGATAATCGAGCACCATTTGAAAAGCTAACCACCCACCCAGTGAATTGCCCACCAACCAAGTTTTTTCAATGCCTAAAGCATCCAGTGTACGCACTGCATGATCGACCCATGCGCGAATGCCATAAGCCGTACCATCAGCCACCACTGTTTGACCATAGCCAATTGAGTCAATAGCAATACAACGGGCTTGCTCCGCAATCTGTGGTAAATTTAACCACCAGTTCGCTGCTGCCGAAACACCTGTTCCAGAGCCGTGTAAAAATAAAATTGGTGTACCCTCACCCACTTCATGATAATGGGTTAACTCACTTTCCGCTGTTTCAATCCATTTATCTTCCAAGCCAAAGAATGGGTCGGTGGTGTAATTGGGGATTTGGACCGTGCTCATACTTACTCCTCGTACAGCCTAAGACCCGTCTGATGTTCTGTGTTCAGGACAGGTCAATTCATTCATTTCGACAGTTTTACTGTTCCATCTTACCTGTTCAAAACGACTCTACTGATACTTGTTTTCGATCAGACACTACAAAAAAACGATTATTTAAATAAATGTTTTACAACAATATTTTTATTAAATCAGAAAATTTTTTTATTATTTGAAGGTGATTCAACAAAGAGCGACTTGTGCCCAAATCGCCCGCTTTCAGTTCAATACTTAAAATTTATAGCTATAAGTCGTAGCAACACGATATTCTTTTAAATCGCTTTTCCAATCATAGTCTGTGTCAATATACATGGCTTGAATCCCTAGACCTTTGAATTTGCCTTCAGGTACGGTGTAATTCACAATCAGATTCAATTCTTGTTCGTCCTGATCGGTTTTACCGCCTGCTGTCGCATCAAAACCAGCAAAATAAATTGCATTGGCATTCAAACCTTTTAACCCCAATTCAGCAAAGTCATAGCCATAAGAGATATTCCATGATTTCTCTTTGGCATTGGTAAAGGTTGCCACGGACCAATTCACCAGGTATGGCTGTGGTACCCATCCTGCCAAGGTTGGGAAGCTGTTATCGCCAAACATTTGTTGATAGCCCAAACCTACACTGTGTGACCCATGACTGAATTTAGCGCCCATCGACAAGGCTTGGTTGTCAATTTCGCCATACAACTTATCGCCTGACTCAGAATTATCAAAATAACGAACATGGCTGGTCAGCTTCGTATTCGTCCCCAGCGTGGTGTTATAATTGATTCCTGCATAATGCTGTTGATAAATGTCTTTGACATCGGCATACCAATAGCTTGCTCCAAACTCTGGATTAAACTGATGATCAATCCCCGCGATGTACATACCATCCGCTGTTTTAGCAGTATTTGGATTATTGTTCGGAAATAAACTTAAGTCCTGAAACTGATTGTCATAACGTGCATTAATCCCATCAATATACGCCAAACTTAGTTTGGTATCTTTCAGCTCTTTAGACTCCAACCATGCCCCGCGATAGGTGGTCAGCAGCTGACGTGATGGATCAAATACTAAAACTGGGGAAACAGGTAGCAGCTCACCGACTTTTAGTTCCGTTTGCGATACTTTGGCTTTTAAAGTGGCACCGACTTTGCCAAAATCACGGGCTTGTTCCTGTCCATTATGTGGAAGTACCCAATCGGCATTTTTATCACGCCCATTTAAACGAAAAGCATGTTGTACCAAAACATCCGCACCGACTTGCAATGCACCAATTTGAGCATAACCAGATTTGGCATCTAAGCTGATGGCCTGCGACCAACTGCCCCAATTATTTTGTGGCAGGGTTTCATACTGGCGGTCTAAATAAAAATTTCTGAATTTTAACTGGACTTGACTATCGTCGATAAAGTCTGCATTCGTTGCAGTTGTACCTAATGCCGCAGCTGCGACACAGATGGCTGTCCATAAAGTTTGACGACGCATGAGATATATTCCAATAATCACATTAAGCTATAACGTCATCATGCGGAACTCATTGAACAGAAAAAATCCGACCACAGTCTTAAGAAAATGCCACATCACCGACTATAAATACCAAGCTGGACACCGCTCTTTTTTCATTTAGATAAAATTACAATAACTCACTTTTAACCTAATTTCGCAAGTTATGATGAAAGATGGAGCCTTTCCAACCTTTCTCGTTTTAAACCACTTTCTTTTCTAAATAGTTTGAATAATTTAAGTGTTTTTTTGTTTAAGTTTTTCGAGTCAGTTTTTTTATTTCAGCGTAACGTTATAAGAAAAAGCGCTCATATCACAGAAATTTTCTATATGTGCATGATGAAGTTGAATAACGTTAAAATTTTATGCATGTGTATTCAAGATTGATCATCCGCAAAACCTGTTCACTGGGTGCACTTAAATACTACGATTGCAAAAATAGCCTATTTCAAATATCACGCAGGTTGCTGATGAGGTTTCGTGGCTCGAATAATTTCTAAATTTAAAAAACAAAAAAGCGCTCCGAAGGACTAATACTAATCAGTTAAGGAGTTTCATCGTAAACTCCTTAATCTTTTGGGCTATTCACAGCGGAGTCTTACCGTTTTTAAATCGAATTTTTGGAGCTCGTTTTGTTCTTTTGTTTCGCCAAAAGAACCAAAAACATTTGTCATCCGCAAAACCTGTTCACTTTCTACATTTAAATAATTTTGTTGCAAAAACAGTCTACTTCAAAGGCCAGATAGGTTGCGGATGACGCTTCCACGTATCCAATAATATCGCAAGTTTTAAAAAGAAAATGCCCGTCAATTTCTTAATTGACGGGCATTCCTATTTAGATGTTTTTACTCATTCAAGATCAGATTAAACCAAAGCAGCCTTCGCTTTCGACATGGTCAAAGCCAAATCTTCAATCATGTCTTCCTGACCACCGACCGTACCACGACGGCCTAATTCCAATAAAATCTCACGCGCTGACACACCATATTTGGCTTCTGCACGCTTTGCAAAGAGTAAGAACGATGAATACACCCCTGCATAACCCAAAGTCGCCGCATCACGGTCCGCTCGAATTGGGTTCAACATCATTGGAATCACCAAATCCTCTGCCACATCCTGTACTTTAAACAGATCCACGCCTGTTTCTAAGCCCATACGGTTAGCGACCGCAATAAACAATTCCAATGGTGTATTGCCCGCGCCAGCACCTAAACCCGCAGACGCCAAGTCGACACGAATTGCACCTGCATCAACCGCAGCAACCGTATTTGCCACCCCCATACCCAAGTTATGATGCCCATGGAAACCCAGTTCAATACTGCTGTCCAATTCTTGACGCAGTAAACCGACACGGTCTGTGACATCTTGTGGCAGCATATAACCTGCTGAATCAGTCACATAAATACAGTTCGCGCCATAAGACACCATCTTTTTCGCTTCTTCAAGCAGTTGAGCAGGCGATGCCATGTGTGCCAACATCAAGAAACCCACAGTATCCATACCCAGCTGACGTGCCGCAGTAATATGCTGCTCTGAACAATCGGCTTCGGTACAGTGGGTTGCTACACGAATGGTAGAAACACCAATTTCATGCGCCATTTTTAAATGATCGACTGTACCAATGCCGGGTAACAGCAAGGCTGACACTTTGGCATTTTTCATACGCGGAACAACAGCAGATAAGTATTCTTCATCCGTTGCCGCAGCGAAACCGTAGTTCACTGATGAACCGCCTAAGCCATCGCCATGCGTCACTTCAATCAGCGGTACACCTGCATCATCCAATGCAGTGGAAATTGCAATCATTTGCTCAACAGTGGTTTGATGGCGCTGTGGATGCATACCATCACGCAAAGTCATATCATGCACAATAATCTTAGACATGGGTTGCTCCTTATACTTCAGCCATAGCCAATAAACGTTCCGCAAACATTTCCGCAGTGCGCGCAGCTGCCGCAGTCATAATGTCCAAATTCCCTGCGTACTTTGGCAAGAAATCACCCAAGCCTTCTACTTCAAGGAATATCGAAACGCGGTTGCCATCAAATACTGGACCATTCACCAGTTTATAACCGGGTACATATTTCTGAACTTCAGTAATCATGGCCTGAACAGATGCCGTAATGGCCACTTGATCAGGTTCACCTTCAACTAAACAATGCACCGTATCGCGCATCATGAGTGGTGGCTCGGCTGGGTTGATAATGATGATGGCTTTACCTTGTTTTGCACCGCCGACTTTCTCAATCGCGCCAGCCGTGGTACGGGTAAATTCATCAATGTTTTTACGTGTACCCGGGCCAACCGACTTGGTCGAAACGGTCGCAATAATTTCCCCATAACTCACCGCTTGTACGCGAGAAATGGCAGCCACCATAGGAATGGTCGCTTGTCCACCACAGGTCACCATGTTCACATTCGGCAACTCACCTGCATCCAAGAGTTCTTGAAGGTTGACAGGTGGCACACAAAACGGACCAATCGCAGCAGGTGTCAGGTCAATCATCTGCACACCTAATTCGTTCAACTTACGGCTATTTTCCGCATGCACATAAGCCGAGGTCGCATCAAAGGCAATTTGAATTTCATCCGCAACTACATGTGGCAGTAATCCGTCTACACCTTCTGCTGTGGTTTTTAGACCCATATTCGCTGCGCGGGTTAAACCTTCTGAACTTGGGTCAATCCCGACCATCCATACTGGCTCAAGGAATTCGCTACGCTGCAACTTATACAATAAATCTGTTCCGATATTTCCCGGACCGATTAATGCACATTTAATCTTTTTCATGCATCTACTCTCTCAAAAATCCAATTTATTCCGCAGCAAACGCAGCGACTACTGAACCAAAGCCTTCAATTTCAACTTTAAATTCATCCCCTGCTTGGGCAATCACCATTGGCCCCAAAGCACCCGTTAAAATAATGTCACCAGCCAGCAATGGACGACCACGACGTACCATCTCATCGGCAAGCCAAACCGCAGCATTTAAAGGATTGGCTAAACAGGCTTTACCAATGCCTTGCGAAACTACCTCATCGCCACGGGTCATGGTCATTTTGCAGTTGACTAAGTCAAGCTGATCCAATTTCACGGGGCGTGAACCCAAAACAAATGCCGCAGAAGACGCATTGTCTGCCACGGTATCAATCAATGAAATTTTCCAGTTCTCAATGCGACTATCCACCACTTCAATTGCAGGCAAGGCATAGGCTGTGGCACTAATAATGTCTGCATAGCTATGTTTTTCTTGAGTTAAGTCTTTGTTAATCACTAACGCGATTTCTGCTTCTACTTTAGGCTGAATCAATAAACCTGCAGGAATGGCTTCACCATCGCCATAAGCCATATCGGCAAACAGCATGCCGAAATCGGGCTGATCAACCCCTAGTTGCGCCTGCACGACTTTAGAGGTCAAACCAATTTTACGTCCTACCAAGCGACGCCCTTCTTGTAAGGCACGTTGGGTATTCACTTCCTGAACCGCATACGCAATATCGACATCTGCCTGTTCCGCACCTAATTGCGGACGTATAGGTGCAATCGCAGTTTTTGATAATTCGGCATTGCGTAAAGCCTGCGCAACAGATTCAACAACAGCAGAATTCGACATCTAGCTTTCCTTAAACTGCAAAATAGAGACAAAATACTGTTTTATCGAGCAAGGGAAAGACAGAGATGTTCAAAATGAAGCGAGCATATACTTGAAGAAGAACCTGATGGCTTATCCCTAAGACCACTCAAAACGAGTATGTTTTAGACCACTCAAGCATCGGAAAATTGCGGGTTTTACGCCAATACTTATTTTATTTTTTACAATAGTTAGAACCTATAAATCTTTTCTATTTTAGCCATCAAAATAAACAGCATAGAAAAATCAAAACGGAAAACGACAAAATCACCCATAATTTCACTATGTATATTTCAATCAAATTTTTTCATCTACGACTAAAAAACGATACGTGAGAAACCTATTTGAAGAAATCTATAATTAGAAAAACCTCTTATCAAAGAGGTTTTTCTAGTTAAATGATTTTATGCTGCAAATAAAGCAGGATTGTTCTTGAAACTTTCACGTTGTTGAATAGCCAATACATAGCGCTCAATTGCTGGATGTGGCTTTAATAAATTCATTTTTAATTGCCACATGATCATTGCTCCTAAACTGATATCGGCTGCCGTAAACTGCGAACCGCATAGATACGGGCTGGCTTGCTCCAAGCCTTGAATCAACGCTTGATACGTATCCTGATAATCGCCATACCCCATAAACATCTTCTGTTCTGGCGAAACTAGTACTTTTAAATGTTGATTGTCGGAGGCTGCTGCAAACGGGCCTGCACCAAAAAACAACCAACGATAATATAAACCTCTTTTCGGATCATCCAGTGCGGGAGCCAAACCTTTTTCAGAAAATTGATCTGCTAGATATGCACAAATGGCATCCAACTCGTAAATCACCACATCACCATCTACCAAAACAGGCACTTTACCAAAAGGGTTGAGTTTTAAAAATTCGGCTGATTTCATTTCTGCGCCATAGGCAACTTCTATACGCTCGAGCTCAATCCCCAAATCAAGAATAAGCCAGTCCACCACAACGCCACGAGATTGCGTATTGGTATATAAAGTTAAAGCCATTGTTCTATCCTCTGTGTTTATTGTTTTTTTAGAATAGAACTGAGTTGTGTCAGTTTTTGTCAGCAGTGTTTGCCGATTGTCCTGAATTTGAAAATTCTTTTTGACACCATTGTTCAAATAAATGGCGTTTAAATTGGGGATAAATTTGCTCTGTGAATATGAGTGTTTGAATCCGATCTAAACGAAAGTTTCTAAAGTCTTCTCGCAATTCACACCATGCAGCCAACAACATTTTGTCGTTAAAATACCCCAATGCAAAAGGCCATAATTGCCTATGCGAAATCTGTTTATGCTCATCAACATAATCAATCTGAATTTTAGTCTGTAAGCGAATTGCAACACGAACTTGTTCCACAATGGTTTGATCAACCTCAATCCATGAATGAATTGATTTTAGATAAGTATCATTTAAAAATTCTTGTTTTCTTTGTGGCAATACTGCTTTTAATTTACTTAATACTGAATGTGAAGCCTGCTGTAATGCATGATCAGGGATGGATTTAGCCCATTGTAATGCCAGATACATCGCTTCAATTTCTGACTCATCTAAACTCATTGGCGGCAGGAGAAAGTTTTCTTTCAATTGAAATCCTAAACCTGCACTTCCCTCAATATTGACCCCTTGATCACGTAAACTTTCGATATCCCGATACACACTTCGCACACTGATTTGCAAGTGCTCAGCCAAACATTGGGCTGTAACAGGATAACGCTGTTCCCGCAGATGCTGTAACAAATGAAGTAATCGAATAGAACGACTCATAGCGTATTTCTTGTTCTTCAAAATTAAGTTTAGGCATATATCCTTATACGCCTTGAAAAATGGTCAACTTTGCTTACGCCACATCGAAAGCCTTCAACTGCTGTCTTAAAAAATGATCCAAACTGGCTACATCATCTACAATCGTCAAAGGCTGATATTGTCTTAAGGTTTCAGGTGTATGCACACCATAGCTCACCCCAATTCTCGGCATAGCAATATTACGTGCCATCTCCAAGTCATAACTGGTATCACCGACCATAATCGCGCGTTCAGCGGACACACCCGTTTCAGTTAAGATTTCTTCTAACATCAAAGGATGTGGTTTGGACTTGGTTTCACTGGCAGCACGGGTTGCCACAAATAACGATTGACTCTGAGTCTGTGCCAACACTCGGTCTAAGCCTTTACGGCTTTTACCCGTTGCCACCGCCAACAATAACCCCGCTTCACGTAAGCCATTCAGCATGTCTGCAACACCATCAAACCAGACATCAGTTTTTGAGTTCGCTACATAATGTTCTGCATAGCATTGCAAAATTTCAGTATGTAACTCAGGCACTTGAGGGAATAAACGCTGTGCAACCTCTGGCAAGCCTAAACCGATAATGCTTTTGGCATCTTCACGGGTGAGCGGTTGTGAAAATTGCTGTGCTGCAAATTGTAAACTCGCCACAATCTGCCCCACTGAATCAAATAATGTGCCATCCCAATCAAAGATAATCAGTTCTACAGGTTTATTCATGCTGGGGTTCCAATATTTACTTTTATGAAAACAATTTACACAATGCATTTGCTAACGATGGCAACAGAAGTGTCGCCGTTGAGCTGATTTGCACTTCGCTTTACCACAGTATTTAAAGCGTGTTCAGGATGTTCTATCAGCTCAACAAAAGACTGTTGCTACTTTTCATCTTTGAAAATTAAAGATGACCAATACAACATCATTTTAAATTAATCACAACCAACAAAAGCCATGTCTTTACCAATGCTCCTACAATGAAGTGGAAAAGGCTTAATCCTTCTTCTGTGCTCTTAACTGCGCCACAATACTCTGCATATCTTCAGGCAACGGCGCTTCAATCGTCTCATAACCAGGGATGTCTAAACGCATCGCATGTAAACATAAACGACGTGGTTTCGGTCCCTTGTATTCTGTTTCATGACCATATTTATCATCCCCAACCAATGGATGACCGATACTTAAACCATGCACACGAATTTGATGGGTACGCCCTGAAAGTGGCGAGGCATAGACTAAGGTTGCATGCATAAAGCGCTCAGCCACATTCCACTGCGTCTTAGACTCTTTACCTTCACTCGATACACGTACACGACGCTCGCCATTAGACAACTCATAGCGGTGCAAAGGCGCATCAATTAACTGCTTGTCTAAACTCACCACACCTTTGACGACAGCGGCGTAAGTTTTCTTAATTTTGTGTTCACGTAGCATGTCCTGTAAGCTTTTTAATACACTACGCTTTTTAGAAATCATCACCAAACCTGAGGTATCACGGTCAATACGATGAATCAGTTCTAAATATTTTTTACCTGTTGCCGCACGTAAGCCTTCAATCAGACCATAGGCCACACCACTGCCGCCATGTACAGCAATTCCGGATGGCTTATTGACGACCATCAAGCCTTCATCTTCATACACCACACGGCTCAGCAAACTCTGTGCGACTTTGTCAGAAACAGGCGCCGCATTTTCATCTTTTTGTTCATAGCGAATCGGGGCCACACGAATTTGGTCCCCAATCGACAGTTTAGTTTCTGCTTTTATACGCTTTTTATTGACCCGAACCTGACCTTCACGAATCAGACGATAAATACGACTTTTAGGCACACCTTTTAAACGGCTAAATAAAAAATTATCAATCCGTTGCCCTGCTTGATGCTCGTCCACTTCAAACCACGTCACGTTTTGCCATTGTTGGGTAGAATTCATACAGTTACTGCGACCTAAAAAATACGGAATTTGGATAAAAAATGACCACTTAGGCTATGCTTTACACAAGAAAGACTAGCTTAGCCCATAGGCAGATGGTACAAGGTTTGATATAGTCAGCGCACGGATACCACCATAAGTGAGTTAAAAGCTTAATCATTTCAATTTTAAATTGGATAATTAAGAAAAACTCAACTCAGCTTGGAACGGTCCCAAAAGAATTATGCCGACGCCGAAGGCTTATTATATCGGCAAAACTGCAAACTGTTAGGTTTAATTGTGCATCTGCACATAAATCAGTTTGCCCCAAAAAAATATGTGACCAACCTCAAGTTGGTTTTTAAACGTAAACTGATACACATCAGATTAGTCGCTCCCTGATCTCGTATTCAGGCCACAGCGTTGATGCATATGGATCTGTACAGTTGTAAAGATACGATGATAATTCCGTATCAAGACACCCTATCCAAAAAGAAGGGTTGCTCTTCGAGCAAATGTGACAGTGAAAGTTACTTACATCCAATGCACCGCTTGTCCGCCAGTGAAACGCGCAGGAGACTTTAATCGTTTAAAGATTGAAGCCGTATTGCCATCATCAATATGTGAATCAAAACCGAAGCCGATCAAAAAGGCAGGTAATAAAACTCAGACCACAATCGGTTTATTTGAGATCTGAGCAAAATTGGTCCGTGATGTTTGATGTTCGCTACGTGTTTTAGCGATAATTTGTTGTGTATCACTATTAGGTGTTACACCCATGAAACGTATGTTGATTAATGCAACACATGCCGAAGAAATTCGCGTTGCACTTGTCACTGGGCAGCGTCTTTACGATTTTGACTTAGAGAATCGTACCCGTGAACAAAAAAAATCTAATATCTATAAAGGTCACGTGACTCGCGTTGAACCTTCTTTAGAAGCTGTGTTTGTCGAATATGGTGCAGGACGTCAAGGCTTCTTGTCTATGCGCGAAATCGCAAACTCATATTATCAAGCAGACCCACGCCAAACTTCAAACATTCGCGAATTGATTACTGAAGGCACAGAGCTTTTGGTTCAAGTTGAGAAAGAAGAACGTGGCAACAAAGGGGCTGCCCTTTCTACCTTCATCTCTTTAGCGGGTCGCTATTTGGTACTCATGCCAAACAATCCAAAAGGTGGTGGTATTAGTCGTCAAATTTCAGGTTCTGTGCGTGACGAACTGAAAGAAATGTTGGCTTCACTCAATGTTCCACGTGGTATGAGCGTAATTGTTCGTACCGCAGGGATTGGGCGTTCTCAAGAAGAACTACAGCTTGACCTACAACACTTACTCGATCTTTGGGCACAAATCCAAAACACAGCAAGTTCTGGTCCATCACCAATGTTGGTTCATCAGGAAGCGGGCGTGGTGACACGTGCGATTCGTGATTATTTACGTGATGATGTTGCTGAAATCTTAATTGACTCAGAACAAGCCTATAACGAAGCGTATAACTTCGTGAAAGCAGTGATGCCTCGTCAAATCGACAAGTTAAAAACCTATACCTTGAATGAACCGTTATTTGCTCATTTTGGTATCGAAAGCCAAATTCAAACAGCTTATGAACGTGAAGTGAAGTTGCCTTCTGGTGGTTCAATCGTGATTGACCAAACAGAAGCTTTGGTTTCTATTGATATTAACTCTGCAAAATCAACCCGTGGTAGTGACGTTGAAGATACAGCGCTCAATACCAATCTTGAAGCAGCAGAAGAAATTGCACGTCAACTGCGTTTACGCGACATTGGTGGTTTAGTTGTCATCGACTTTATCGACATGACCAAAGACCGCAACCAACGTATGGTTGAGGCGAAACTTCGCGAAGCAACACAAAGCGACCGTGCCCGTATCCAATTCGGTCAATTGTCTCGTTTTGGCTTGATGGAAATGAGCCGTCAACGTCTACGCCCTTCGCTTGAAGAAGCAACAGGTTATGTCTGCCCGCGCTGTCATGGCACAGGTATGGTTCGTGATCTACGTTCACTTTCACTTTCGATCATGCGTAAAGTCGAAGAAATTGCACTACGTGAACGTCATGGCGAAGTTCAAGTTGAAGTGCCTGTTGAAATTGCAGCCTTCTTATTGAATGAAAAGCGTCACACTCTAGTTTACCTAGAGCAAACCTCTGGTGTTCGTGTGACCGTGCTTCCACACCCACACTTAGAAACACCACATTACGAAATTTCGTATAACCCTGAAGGCTTTGCACCAACCAGTTATGAACGTACAGAAGCAACGCGTTCAAGCGAAAAAGAGTTGGGCTACGAGTCATCAGAATGGCATTTGGATGGTGCAGATCACGCACATCAACACGCCGCTCCAGCAGTGCCTGCACAACAAGAAAAAGGCAATAAAAAGCAACGTAATAATAACCCGCAACAAACAGCTCAACCTGCTCCAGCACCGTCTGTAGCATCAAGCAGCCCATGTGCTTGGTTAGAAAACTTGTTTGTACAAAAACAAGCTGCAACTGTTGATCAATCACGCTCTGCAAACAATGCTGCTGCGGCCATTGAACAAATGGTCAATGGTGGTGCGGTCAGTCGCGGCCAATTTGGTCAAGTTGCCGTCCCAACAGTAACAACACCAAGCAATAACGCGTACATGACTTCTGCTCCTGTACATGCAAAATCTGAACACCGTGAAGAGAAGCATGTCGAGAAAGAGGAACGCGGTACACGCCACAATAAAAAGCGTTCTAAACATAAAGAGCCACGCGAGCAAAATGCACAACATGAAAACCAAGTTCATGAAGAAATTGTGCAAGTGCCACGTCAAGAGCAACAACGTCAAGATCGTTATGAACAACGTTCTGAGCGTAACGAGCAACAACGCCAAGACCGTGACCGTCCTGAGCGTAGTGAACAGCAACGCCAAGAACCGCGTGAAAACAAGCGTTCATCACGTCGCCAACACGGTGAACAACAGCAAAGTAATGATGTTCAAAATGAACAACAAAATACAATGCCACGTCGTGACCGTCGCAACCAACCACGTCCAGAGCGTCCAAATCGCCACCGCGACCCAAGCGTCCTGAACGAGCAAGCGGTTGAAACAGCGCCAGTGGTCGCTCAAGAACCTCAACTCAAAGTTGAGCTGATTGAAGCACCTCGTCAAGAGATGATCACAACAGCACATGTGGTCAATGTCGATCAAGCGCAAAGTGAAATCGTGGCGTTAACACCAGCTCAAACGACAACTGAAACCAAGCCTCAGCAAACTGCTGTTGTGAAAGCAGAGGTTGATCTAAAAGCAGAGACGGTTGAACCAGCAAAAGCACCTGAGGTTGTAGAAGCTCCAGCTGAACACCACGCAGAGCAGAAACCACGTGAAAGCGTAAAACGTGCCAGCAATGATCCACGTCAACGCCGTCGCCAACAACGCGCTGCCCAGGCACAGCAAGCTGAAGCACCGAAACTCACACCTTCACAGGTACCAACGTTAGGACAGTACACCATCAGCAGCTTGATTCGTCATGTCTATGGTGAAGACTGTTCAGTGTTGATTGAGCAATTTGGCTTAATTCCAACCTTCAACCGTGCCCTTCAGAAATTTACTGAAGAGTATGCTGCAACGTTAAGCAAAACAGCTTCAACGCCTGCTGTAGAAGCTGAGAAAAAACCTGTCACACGTGATGTTGAAGTTGCCAAAGCACAACCTGAAGCAGAACCTGTTGCAGTCTTGGACTTAACACCACCAAAGCCTGAGTCAGAAAAGCGTGTTGCAAATGACCCTCGCGAGCGTCGTCGTTTAGCAAAACTTGCTGCTGAACAAGCCTTGGATCAAGTGAAACAAGCACGTGAAACTGCACCTGTTGCTGATGTGACCGCTCCTGAAGAAACTGTTGCAGTTGCGCAAGTGGAGGCACCTGAAGCTCAAGTCGAAGAAACTCCCGTAGTTGAAACGACTCAGGAAAGCCCTGTTGAAGCTGAGGCTCAATCTGAAAACACAGTTGTGACAGCAGTCGCTGAAACAGCTGAGGCCGAACCTAAAGCGCCAGTAGTTGAAGAAGCACCAGTTGTAGCACCAACTAAAGCGCCAAAAGCTGCGAAAATAACTGAAGATACAGCAGAGAAAGCTGAAACTTCAGCAGAAGCTGACGAATCAGATAAGTCTGATAAAGACAAGCCAGTTCGTCCGCGTCGTCCACGTGGGCGTCCACCGAAAAAGGCCAGTCCAACTGAGTCGTAATTCGCCTTAGAGCTGTAAATTTTAAAAACCTAGTCATGCCAGTGGCTAGGTTTTTTTGTTATTTTTGTCGGATTAGGTTGATTGCACTAGACTGAAAAGATTAAAAGAACAAGTGTATAAACTGAGCACTACTCAAACGCATTGGATTGCATAAAATAATTAGGATTCATATGAGCCAACACCCATCTCATGACCTCATTGGTATCACCGACGTTGCAGCAAAACTTCCCCAATTCATCAGTAAAGTCCCCAACTTACTCAGTGGATTAAAGCAAGCATATTTACGTACGCCGAACACCCCGACAGGACTGGGCATTGCTTTTGAAAAAGCAGTGAAACGTAATCCATTAGGTCTAGCTTTAGTTTTTGAAGATCAAAAATTTAGTTACCAAGCGCTGAATGAATGGGCAAATCAGATTGGACACTACTATTTATCTATTGGGGCAAAAAAAGGCGATGTCATCACTGTGATGATTGAAAACCGCCCTGAACTAGTGGCAACCGTAATTGCCCTAGCAAAAATTGGAGTGACCACTGCTCTTGTAAATACCTCGCAAGTCGGCAAAGTTTTGGCCCATAGCATTAATCTGGTGAACCCAATTGCCGTCATCGTAGGTGAGGAATGCCGTGCGGTGGTTGATGAAATCCGCCAAGATTTAAATGTTCCGACCGATCGCTTCTACTGGTTTGCCGACCAAGAAACACAAAAAGAAGCAGCTCATGCCCCAAAAGGTTTTAGTAACCTTGCTGAAAAAATTGATACCTTCGCCAAATTTAATACACCAACCACGAACAGTGTCATAGGTAAAGACGGCTTATTTTATATTTATACTTCGGGCACAACTGGCCTACCTAAAGCGGTTATTTTCACACATAGTCGCTGGACATTGGCTTATGGTACTTATGGTCACGTGCTTAACCTTGGCCCAGATGATGTCATGTATGTCACCTTGCCGCTGTATCATGCGACAGGCATTGTGGTGTGTTGGTGCGGTGTAATTGCAGGGGCTGGAACCTTGGCTTTGCGTCGTAAATATTCCACCTCTGCATTTTGGAAAGACGTACAAAAGTTTGATGCTTCAGCAATTGGCTATGTCGGTGAGCTGTGTCGCTACCTCATGGATGCACCGCCATCTGAGCTAGAAAAAGGCCATCGTGTTACTAAAATGATCGGTAATGGTATGCGCCCCAATATTTGGGATAAATTCAAGCAACGCTTTGGTATTGAAGAAATTTTAGAACTTTATGCCTCAAGCGAAGGTAATGTCGGCTTTAGCAATGTTTTTAACTTTGACAATACTGTCGGTTTCTCACCAACTCCTTATGCCATTATTCAGTTTGATAAAGAGAAAAATGCACCGATACATGATGATGAAGGCCACTGCATCAAAGTCAAAAAAGGGGAAGTAGGCTTACTGATTGGAAAAATTACCCGTCGCTCCCCTTTCGATGGCTATACTGACCCTGAAAAAAATAAATCGGTAATTTTAAAAGGCGTTTTCAAGTCTGGAGATGCCTATTTCAACACTGGTGACTTGGTCCGTGATATTGGCTTCCGCCATGCTCAATTTGTAGATCGCTTAGGTGATACTTTCCGCTGGAAAGGTGAAAATGTGTCTACAACTGAAGTAGAAAACATGGTTTGCGAATATGACAAAATTACAGAAGCAGTCGTCTACGGTGTTGAAATACCGAACACCAACGGTCGTGCGGGGATGGCTGCAATTACGCTAACAGACGGGGCTGAACTCAATACGCAAGACTTAGCGCAAATGTTTGCCACATTTAAAAAATGTCTTCCAGCTTATGCTGTACCCGTCTTTTTACGCATACAAAAACAGGTCGAAACGACAGGTACATTTAAATACCAAAAAAGTAAACTCAAAGAGCAGGCTTTTGACCCAGCCAAAACCAGCGAACGCTTATTGGTTTTACTTCCAAACAGCAGTGCATATACAGATATCACACAGGAAGTCTTTGATAATATTCAAGCCTACCAGTATCGGTTCTAAGTTCAAATTGTTTGTTTTTTAACTTGATAATCGCAAATTTGTTGTATTTATAATCAAACATCAACAAGTTTGCGATTTTTTACTTGCGCTAGATGCATATCTTGCTACAATACGCTCCATCAAATGATATGGGTCGTTAGCTCAGCTGGTAGAGCAGCGGACTTTTAATCCGTTGGTCCCGCGTTCGAATCGCGGACGACCCACCACTTCTTTGATACCCTTGATGGGTCGTTAGCTCAGCTGGTAGAGCAGCGGACTTTTAATCCGTTGGTCCCGCGTTCGAATCGCGGACGACCCACCATCTTTTTGTAAAATCTGGTTTTACAAACCTGCTCAGGTTCGAATGCTTTAAAATCCTTTTTTAAACTTTCAGCGAATATTTCTTCGTACACCTTGCTCAGGGTCGTTAGCTCAGCTGGTAGAGCAGCGGACTTTTAATCCGTTGGTCCCGCGTTCGAATCGCGGACGACCCACCATTTATCTAAATCCTTTCTTATAATTCTTCAATAGTGCTTCATATATTCAGCATTATCTTCAAAGAACAATCTCTCCTTTTACGATATATCTCAGTATCAACAAAGACTCTGCTTTAGCAAATAAATGACCATAGAATACAATATCTTAGTTATTTGGCTCACGTTTTAAAGTATATGCCCGCTCTAACTTTGGAAAACCACGTGCATACAACTTTTGGTTATTTTCATCTAAATTATTACTTTTATTCAAATCCATCTGTAGAGTCTGTGCATCAATCACTCGATAATAGAAATTCAGGCCTTCCTTACGATGCACAATCAGCTCGGTCCGTTCTTTGTCCATGGTCCACGTATCACGGCGATAATTTAAGTGTGTAAAACCTGGCCGTTGTTTTTCAGAAAAAACCTTCCCTAAACGAACAATACTGCGGTGTACAGTACCATCGGGCAAAAAATTCAGAATAAAATCAGCTTTCCCTGTTTCACATGGGAAAAAATAGCCATCACATTGAATTTGTGTACGATAACGGCCGATAAACTGCTGCTCACGAATGTCAAGCTTACGCGGTGCATAATCTGAGTCATCCTGCATGGTGGCGCGTCCAGCGACTTCCGTCAGCTTTTTACCGGAATGTTCATTCTTAGCAGGTGTATCTTTCATGCTGGTAGGCTCATGTTGCTGTGATGCCTCGGAATGCCCATTATCACAACCAAATAGCGATACACCAATAAGCCCCACCACGATTCCTCGTCGTAATATAGCCATTACCCCTTGATGTTCTGGTTTTAAGTTCATTCCACACTCACCACATCAACGTGATTTATTTCCATACAAATCATGAGTTTCTATTCCAACCATTCACTATACTTAACACTTAATTCGTTTTCATGGCTAAAGCTGAATACATAAGCGCGGGACATTTTAATCCGTATAAAACCCAAGCTTTTCGTAAGTTACATAACTTTACTTTTTAATTGCCTCCAGCACCTTTAAAAACGTATTTGTGTCACCATTTTTAAAGTATGAGTTCATCAAGTAACTCACATTTTATATTTTAAGGAGACCTAGATGGCCAATGTTGGTTTATATCGCTCTAACCGCTCAAACATGATTGCTGGTGTGATGGGTGGTATTGCTGAACGTTTTGGTTGGAACGCAAATTTACTTCGTATTGTTTTCATCACCATTTCACTATTGAGTGCCGCATTCCCTGGAATTTTGGTTTATCTCATCCTTTGGTTAGTGATGCCGAAACAAAAAGACTATATTGAGCACTCTCCACAGGCTCAAGCTGGTTATCACAATACAATGCGTACCGTTAACCCAGATCATCGCAACCCATAAACGCTGTCTTTCGTCTCAAAAAAGTTTCTTTTTATGCTACGACATCTTCCCCCAAAGTGTCGTAGCTTTTTTTTGCCTACAACATTCACACGACTTAGCGATGCTGCAATTGGCGGTATAAGGCTGCAATCATATCTGCTCGGCTAATAATACCAACCAAGACTTTGTTTTCAACCACAGGGATATAGTTAAAAGAACGCTCAACAAAGTAAGGAATTAAATCTTGCAGTGCTTGATCTGGCTGTACGGTCACCACTTGACGACTCATAATATGCTTCACCTGATCTTGCCAAGATGTACGTAAGTCTGTCGCCTTCTGGAACCACTCCACGACCTCATATAAAGCCAAGGTACCGCATAAATGTCCTGCACGATTCAACACTGGCAAACTCATTAAATTAATCTGTTTAAATTTATCTAGAGCAACCTGAATATCTTCATCATCGTATAAGCACAGTACATCCTTACTCATAATGTCCTGACAACGTAAGTCTATCTGAAAACGCGTATCCGCTTGAGCTTGGGCCTTTAAAATCAATTTTTGTAAATCATATTCACTAATGTCGAGTAACTGTGTTTCTTTCGCTAAAACGCGATGAATATCCTCGGGTTGGATCGTCACTTTCTGAGTTGGTGTTGGATCTTTGGAGCGCCGATTAAGCTGGGTCGCAACTTGCGGATATTGACGCCCAATTAAACGATTAAAGACAACTGCAATGCACAGCAATACCCCAGAATTAAGCAATACAGGATAAGCAATAAAATAATATCCTAACTGATGTACTACATCTCCCCCCAAAACAGCAGTGATTGCTACAGCACCACTTGGCGGATGTAATGAGTCTGTCGTCATCATTAAAAAAATAGATAATGCAACAGCAATACTAAATGCTTCCGTTAAATTGGGAATATAGAGTGCGCAACTGACCCCAATAATACCCGCAATAATATTGCCAACAACCATATTCCAAGGCTGAGCCAAAGGACTGGCAGGCACAGCAAAAAGCAGTACAGAAGATGCTCCCATCGGTGCGATATACCATGCATTAATTCCCCCCAACACCCACCAACTGATAAGCGAAGACAAGGCTAAACCCAATAATGCACCCAGACCACAGAGCATTCTTTCCTTTAGCGGTAACACTTTAAAATTCGGTTTTAAGGTATTTAACCATTCAAGTTGCATATGAAACACAGCCACCCTTCTATTTTTTCGCACTCAACTGGTGCAAAATTATACGTGGTCTCACCAATAAGATGCATCTATTTTACATCTTATTTTTATGAGTAATTCTGCTGAATTCTTTAGTGAACGTATTGCTGTAACTGCACAACCCGGTCAGCATCACTTCATTATAACAACACCGATAAATACCATTAGATTGAAATAATGAAAGTCAGCTTTGTCCTCAATATCATGTGTATTCTCATTGTTTCTCTTTTTGTATATTGATGCCTTATTTAGACTACTTTCAAGCATTGCAATAACACACCCTCATGTGCTATTTCATAACGTAATAGTTTGCTACTTTAAGTGCCAATCTAACTATAAAATCATAATCAGGCCAACATGAAATCCATTACTAAAAAGCTCTTTCAACCACTACAACAAACGAAAAAGGGAATAACAGCAAATTTATTCCTCGCCCCCATTGGTGGACTACCAGCTACTTGTATGGCTACATTGATTATTGCAATCATGAGTGGTCAGGTGACCAACGCCAAAATTTTGCTGTATCTATTTATGATGATTCTTCCTGCTTTTTTATTCTATTTATGTTTTTTCTATACCCCCTATCTTCTGCTCTTTTTAGTATTACAGCATTTTCATAAATTCAATCTCTTCAATATAGGGTTGGCAACGCTATTCGGCTTCCTCAGCTTTTATTACATTTCTTATCCCCATCGTTTTTTAGATGTATTTACCCTAACAGTGTTAGTCTTATTTTTCATTTTACCCACAGCTGTTTTTTTTGTTTTCCTCAGCTTAAAAAGCCATAAACAAATCATGGAGGAAAAAAGTAACCTTCGCCAAAAACCTAAAGATAATCACTAAAATTACTATTCTGTATTTTGCACAGAAACTTTGCCACTCCCACCTAAAATCCTTATACTTAGAACCAATTTTTTCTTATATTTATAATGGATGCTGCATGAGTCGCGCCATATCGCATATTGATACATTCCAAGGCTTAATTCTTGCCTTACAAAACTACTGGGCTGAACAAGGTTGTGTGATTTTACAACCTTACGATATGGAAATGGGTGCAGGGACATTCCACACTGCAACATTCTTACGCGCACTTGGGCCTGAAACTTGGAACGCAGCATACGTTCAACCCTCACGTCGCCCTAAAGATGGTCGTTATGGCGAAAACCCAAACCGTTTACAACACTATTACCAGTTCCAAGTAGTACTGAAACCCAACCCAGACAATATCCAGCAACTGTATCTAGACTCATTAAAAGCCATTGGTATTGATACCCTGACCCACGACATCCGTTTTGTCGAAGACAACTGGGAATCTCCAACGCTCGGTGCATGGGGCTTAGGTTGGGAAGTTTGGCTCAACGGTATGGAAGTGACTCAGTTTACCTACTTCCAACAAGTCGGTGGTGTTGAATGCTACCCAGTGACGGGTGAAATCACTTACGGTCTTGAACGTTTAGCAATGTACCTACAAGGTGTCGATTCCGTTTACGATCTGGTTTGGACCAAAGGTCAATTCGGTACTGTGACTTATGGCGATGTATTCCATCAAAATGAAGTTGAGCAATCGACCTATAACTTTGAATATGCCAACGTTGAAAAAATGTTTGAATTATTCGATTTCTATGAAGCAGAGGCAACTCGCTTAATGGAAGCTGAACTTCCACTTCCTGCCTATGAACAAGTGATTAAAGCGTCACACAGCTTTAACTTACTCGATGCACGCGGTGCGATTTCTGTAACTGAGCGTCAACGTTATATTTTACGTGTACGTACTTTGGCGCGCTCTATTGCGCAAAGTTATGTGGCGGCTCGTGCCAAACTTGGTTTCCCAATGGCAGAACCACATTTACGTGATGAAGTTTTAGCTCAATTGAAAGCTCAGGTTGAAGCGGAAGCGGCTCAAGCAGAAAAATCAGCGGAGAACAAATAATGTCTAAACATACCGTTTTATTTGAACTTGGCTGTGAAGAACTTCCCCCAAAAAGCTTAAAAACTTTACGTGATGCATTGCAAGCTGAAACCATCAAAGGCTTAAAAGATGCAGGCTTGGCTTTTGATTCTATCGAAGCCTATGCAGCACCGCGCCGTTTGGCATTGAAAATTATCAATGTCGATGCTGCGCAAGCAGATACGCAAAAACGCTTTGATGGTCCTGCTGTACAAGCAGCTTATGATGCCGAAGGTAAGCCAACCAAAGCACTTGAAGGCTTTATGCGTGGTCAAGGCATTACTGCGGATCAAGTTTCAACTTTCCAAGCAGGTAAAGTTGAAAAAGTTTGCTACTTAAAAGATGTCAAAGGCCAAAGTCTTGACGTTTTACTGCCACAAATTTTACAAACTGCACTGGATAATCTTCCAATTGCAAAACGTATGCGTTCTGCGGCAAGCCGTACTGAATTCGTTCGTCCTGTAAAATGGGTGGTATTACTAAAAGATAACGATGTGGTTGATGCAACAATTCAAGATCACAAAGCAGCGAATGTGACTTATGGTCATCGTTTCCATGCGCCTGAAGCGATTACTTTAGCCAATGCTGATGCTTACTTAGATGCACTTCGTGCGGCAAAAGTTGTGGCGAATTTTGAAGAGCGTCAAGCGATCATAGATCAACAAGTTAAAGCGCTTGCGGATGAAGTCAATGCGATTGCGATTGTGCCTGCGGACCTTCGTGACGAAGTAACGGCATTGGTTGAATGGCCTGTTGCGCTTCGTGCAAGCTTTGAAGAGCGTTTCCTTGCTGTGCCTCAAGAAGCGCTGATTACCACCATGCAAGACAATCAGAAGTATTTCTGTTTGGTGAATAGCGATAACAAATTACAGCCTTATTTCATCACCGTTTCAAATATTGAGTCTAAAGATCCGACTCAAATTATTGAAGGAAATGAGAAAGTTGTACGCCCTCGTTTGTCTGATGCTGAATTCTTCTTCTTACAAGACCAAAAGCAACCGCTTGCATCTCGTAAAGAAAAACTCGCCAATATGGTTTTCCAAGCACAGTTAGGTACGTTATGGAATAAATCTGAACGTATTGCTAAATTGGCTGTGGCTTTATCTGCAATCACAGGGGCAAATCCTGCCGATGCTGAAAAAGCAGCACTTCTTGCAAAGTGTGATTTAACTTCTGAATTGGTGGGAGAATTCCCAGAGCTTCAAGGGATTGCGGGCACTTATTATGCGCGTATTGAAGGCGAGAATGATGAAGTTGCTGAAGCTTTAGGTGAGCAATATTTACCTAAATTTGCTGGTGATGTTTTACCACAAACTAAAACAGGTACTACGATTGCCCTTGCGGATCGTTTAGATACGCTGACAGGTATTTTCGGTATTGGTCAAGCACCTACAGGTTCGAAAGACCCGTTTGCACTGCGTCGTTCTGCGATTGGTATTTTGCGTTTAGTGACTGAAAACAATCTTGATGTTTCAATTGAAGAACTCATCAAGTTGGCTTTGGCAGCTTATGGCAATGTATTGAAAGACCATGACAAGACTTTAGCGGATGCGGTTGCATTCCTTGAAGGTCGTTACCGTGCAAAATATGAAGACCAAGGCGTTGCTGTTGATGTGATCCAAGCAGTTCAAGCACTTTCTCCAAAATCACCTCTTGATTTTGATAAGCGTGTGACTGCGGTGAACCATTTCCGTAGTTTGCCTGAAGCAGCTGCTTTGGCTGCTGCGAATAAGCGTGTTGCCAATATTTTAGCGAAAGAAGCCACACCGACTGGTGAAATTGTTGAATCTAAATTGATTGAAGATGCTGAAAAAGCACTTTGTGCAGAGATTCAAGCAATTCTGCCTGTGGTTCAACCGCTTTTGGCTGCGAAAGACTACACAGAAGCACTTTCTAAATTAGCTGCACTTCGTGCGCCAATTGATGCTTTCTTTGATGGCGTTATGGTGATGGCAGATGATAGCGACTTGAAAGCAAACCGTTTACGTTTACTGGCTCAGTTACGTAACTTGTTTACCAGTGTTGCAGATATTTCGGTGTTGCAGCACTAAGCTGAATGATTGAAATAAAATTTAAACCCTGCTAGAAATAGCGGGGTTTTACTTATTTAGATCAAACATGAAAATAGAAAAACGAAAACTTACATATTTTATTAATGGTACAAAATTTATTGATTTGGATTGTCTAGGCTATGCAGTACAGCAAAAACTTTTTAACAGCTCATCCTATCAATATTTATTAAAATCACATAAAAAGAAAGGAGATAAAGCTAATCTTATTTCTCTAAAGGTTTTTCAAGAGATTTTAAGAAAACACTCTAAGAAACAACCATGCTGGTGTTTATCAGGTTTAAATTTTATTGATTGTCATTTCAATAAAGAAAAAAAAGTAAAAATGACACATAATGAAATTTATAACTTAATGAAGAGTAATTTTTCATATCGCGGATGCCTCCATAAAAATGTTTCCAATTGCTCAGATTTAATTATCAAGGCTCATTCCATTTCCAAAAAAGGCTCGTTAGAATACATTAGCGTCGATCAACATGTGTATGGTATGAAATTTGACTTTAATGGATTTAATTTTTCAAAAATAGGTATAAGAAACGCTTCAACATTTACTGGTTTTTGCAAAAAACATGATGAAATTCTATTCTCTTCATTTGAAAAAAATGATTTTCAAAAAACTTCTAAACAGCTATTTGATCTTTCTTACCGCGCTATTTGCATTGAATATCATTCAATGCAATCCATAGTAAATCTACTAACTTTATTAAAAAAGAATATTGATAATTCACTAGATACTCAAACACAAATAAGTCGTCAAATTGGCATTAACAGCCAAATATTTTTTTATGAACTCGGAATAAAATATAGCAACTACTATAAAGAAAAAATGGAAATACTTTATAAAAATGCATCACATGAAGACCTACTAGAACATTATATTTTTGAACTATCTGATGGTTATCCTAAATTTCAGAGTAGCAGTTGTTTTAATCCAAATTTTGATTTAGACGGCAATATACTTCAAAATTTAGATGACCCACATACCCGATCAAAAAATCTATTTGTAAATTGCCTAACTTTTAACAACCGTGGTTATCTGATTTTAAGTTGGTTTTATGAAAATCATGACTTTGGGGAGAAAATAATTAACTCAATAATTAATGATCCAGAGAAAATTGAAGATAAACTTTTTACACTCATATTCTTATATGTACATAACACTTTTGCTTCCCCTAAATGGTATGAAGAATTAACTGATGACCAAGTAGAAAAAATAAAATTATTGCAAGATTTCTGGATTGAAACTGATAATTTTAATTCAAATATGATTTGCTCCAACTTTGATTCGATAAAAGTAGAACAACATTATTTATTCAGAAAAAATCCAACTGACTAGTGATATAAGTCACTCTAGCCAACCCCTCCCCAATTCCCTATACTCAACTTAACAACTCGCAACAAGAACGAACCTTATGAAATTAAAAACTGTACTTTTCGCTACTTTTGCTACCCTTTCTATTACAGCATGTACATCTCAACCAACGATTCCACAGTTGACAGCGGGTGTATTACAAGAAGTCCAAGACATTGAAGTCTATCCAGACACAACCAATAACAAAGCAAAACTGACCAAATTTGAAGACAAATGTGTCATCGAATTTACGGGCAACCTCAAAGCAGGCAAAGTCGTAGAACAGTGGGCGTTCCGTGACTACACCCTCATCACAGGTGGTTCAGCAACCTTTGCACTCGATGGTACAAGCACAGCAACCAAATTTGAATTACACGATGCAGAAGTACAGAAAAACTTCCTCGCACTACGTAATCACTTTGCAAAAGAAGCCCTAGCGCAATGTAACTAAGCAAATCGTCATCACTGGTACAACATCAGTGATGACTACTCTCAAAAATCTATTGCATCGTGTCTTTTTACTTCAATATCAGTCTCTATATTCTTTACATTTAAAACAACGACTACGCATAAATTTACATAATTTTAATCAATTAACCGAACAACACAATTTTCAGCCCAGTGTTCATGCGCTGTTGCCGCATTGTGCGACTTTCATATCAAACGCTATTTTTGAGCTCATTTCTGTCTATGATGACTGCTGTTCTGAACTCCTCATCGGGTTCTGTCATAAGAGGTAGAAAATCAAAGATGAAAGTTTTAACAAAAACACTCACCGCTTCGGCTTTAACCACTGCACTTTTAGCCTCCACTTCCCTATTTGCAAATACCACAGCCAATACATCGGCCAATGTTCAAGTTCAAACCTCGCAGCCAAGCGTATTGCAAAACTTAAAACATGATGTCAAACATGCCGCGCATGCAACAGGTGAAACGGTTGAACAAGGTGTCGACAAAACCAAAGCATTCAGCAAAGAAAAATGGCAAGACACCAAAGAATTTTCAGCCGAAAAATCTGCTGTCGTAAAAGATAAGGCTGGTGACGTTAAACAGTCTGTTGAGCACAACACCAAAAAAAGTGGTCACTATATAGCGGATAAAGCGAAACAAGGCCAACAAGCGACCAAACAAAAATGGCAGGAAACTAAGCAGGCTGTCAGTGGTCAACCCAAACGTGCTGACTTAAATGGGCAAGCTCAGCTCCAAGTAGACACGCCTGTCGCTAAAGCCAAAGTCGGTTCATCTGCGGATGCTGCCGTTGGCGCGCAGTAAAAGTTAAACTCCTCCAGAGTTGAGAGAGCCCACATGCTGGGCTCTTTTTTCGCTATAGACATTTGCACACTACGCTTATTTACAACCAAGCACATGAAATTCACACAAAGAGGCTTTATGCTAAAACGCTGATTTATGCACGATAGCCCAAGAGGTACACTGCTCTATGAACATGATGAAAACAACACTCTTCTGCACTCTTTTAATGACAACAGCAGGTGTATGGGCACAAACAGAAACCACTACTCAGCAAGCACAAAAGCCTATTACACCTTATGGTAAAAACCCCAACATCTTTCACGTTTGGGCTTATAAAACTCAAGAAGGTGTGATTAACACGGCGGAAAAAGTCGGTACTGCAACAGAAAAAGGCATCCAAAAAATTCGCCCTTCTGCACACAAAGCCTTGGACAGCGCAAAAACCATCACCAACAACACCGCAGAACAAGCCAAAGAAACAGGACAACAAGTTACCCAAAATGTGAATAAAAAGTTGCATGAAACCAAGCAAGTGATCACTGGTCAAACGGATCAACCCGCTCCCATTTACCAAGGCAGCTTGAGTCAACCTTCATCTGCACCCGTAGATGCTCCTGCGGTTCAAGCGCCTTCAGTCTCATCTCCACAACCTGTCACACCTCAAACAGTAAATGAACCTACGATTATCCAAGCACCATCTTCCTTTACACCTGCTCAAGCAGAAGAAGAAATTAAAGTGACTAAGCTTTAATGAAAAAAAAGCCCATCAGTTGATGGGCTTTTGACTAAAAAACAAAAAAACTTTTGAAGTTATTGAGCTTAGGCTCTAGCATCGACCTATAAAAGCCACATAATCATAAAAATTTTCATGAAAATAATCATTGGCATCATTATTGGAATATTTTTAGTACTTATAGCGTTATTTACTTATTCTAAAATTCCTACGCCACAACACGCTGCAACGTTGAATCTTTTACAACAGTATCTAATATTGCCACAGTACAGTCATGAGGCTGAGGGACGTAAGCTTCAATCTATTGAAATGATTGAGGATGAAGAATATAAATCAACTGAAGGGAATGAAGCCTCACTGTATCAACTTAAAGATCAGTGTAAGCTGACACTCGAAATTTATGGTGAATCATTCCAAAGCCAACGCAGTTTTTACTTTCATCAAAATAAAATTCTACGAGCATTTGAAACACATTGGACCTATCCCAATGGGGGATTTTATGCTGAAGAGGGAAAGGCTCAAGCGTTTGCACGCCAACAAAGTTATTTTATGCTCATGAATCCTGAAAATAGCGATACAAAGCGTACTTTGACTCACCTGCAACAATATTTCGATCCTAAATTTATTAAAAATTGTTAAATTTCTAATATTTAAAAAATAGGATTAAAGCTAAACTTAAAAAGAACTACAACGAAGAAGCCGTCACCTGACGGGCTTTTTCGTTGTCATCATTTGATTTAATTCACCCGACGGATTGGCTGTCCGGCTTGAAAAGCTTGAGCATTTTCCACCAACTGCTGCACCATGCGCTGGCGCGCATCAACACTGCCCCACGCACTGTGTGGCGTGATGATTAAATTCGACAGACCAGCATCTAATAAAACATTGCCCTCTTTCGGTGGCTCAACGGTTAGTACATCAGTAGCAGCGCCCGTAATTTCACCCTGTTTTAATGCGTCTGCCAAAGCTGCTTCATTGACAATTCCACCCCGTGCACAATTAATTAAAAAGGCACTTTTTTTCATTTTTTTGAAAGCTTGAGCATCAATAAGGTTAAGCGTGTCATCGGTTAATGGACAATGCAGACTGATAAAATCTGATTGCGCTAGCAAATCATCAAAGCTCACTCGTGTTGAGTCAGCATGTGGACGGTTCGGCAAATTGCCCACCAGAACCCGCATGCCGAAGGCTTCAGCGAGTTTAGCCACCGCCTGCCCCAATTCCCCATACCCTAAAATACCCAAGGTCTTACTGGAAAGTTCAATAATTGGATAATCCAGTAGGCAAAACTGCGAAGCTTTATTCCATTCGCCCTGTTGCACTGCACGGTCGTATTGCAAGCATGAGGTTGCAAGATTGAGCATCAACATTAAAGTGTGCTGTGCCACTGCTGCCGTACCATAACCCTGACAATTACACACCACAACACCTTGTGCTTTGGCTTGCTGCAAATCAATGTTATTGCTGCCTGTGGCAGAGATTAAAATCAACTTTAACTGAGGGCATTGTTTTAAGGTATCGGCATCCACCATCACTTTGTTGCTAATAATCACATCTACGTCTTGCACACGCGCAACAAGCGTCTCAGCATCGGTACTTGGGTAGAGGATCAGTTCATCAAAAACAGCATGCAGTGCTTGAAAGTCCAAATCATTTTTATCTAAGGATGCATAATCTAAAAATACGGCTTTCATTACTCACGTCCTGTTGTTCTGCATAATGATAGAGCACTTATTTAAACCAACTCAACCCCATTTTTCAATGTAAACACTGCCCTAACCACCTAAAAAAAGCCACCACACACAGAAAAAAGCCCGCTATTTAACGGGCTTATTACGATGAATACGAATAGAAATACTGATCTGTTTAATCACATAAAACGTCAGGATCAGCAGAAGAACCAAGCCACCACCGAATGTCAGATAGGCGGGGTCTAAACTTTGTGCCAGTACGCTTTGGGATGTTGAAATAAACAATAATGTTATAAATACAGCCGACCAATGTCTTTGCATTGCTTCCACCCTATTTGATCTTTATCCGTATTGTTTAAAATATAAACAATAGTTTCATATTAAACCAAATAGGACGGAAAACAAGAGCTTGGCTTTAGACCAAAGCCCTATATGAATAAATCACATGAGCACATCATAGAAACACATCTGATTCAGTATCGCTTGAGACTAAAAACTGCGCTGTTTCTGGAATATCCTCGACCAAATCAAAGCCACCATATTCATCACAGCTAAAGTTAAACTGCTTATAGCTAATCAGATAATAATCACTGTATTTTTTCATTAACAATGGATGCATTCCAGCGCTTAATTCGGCTTGTTCATGTACCAATTTCATGATCTGTCTGTCATTCATGACGATGGTATAACGCATGTCGTTATAGTAAATATGTACTAACCCATTGCCCTTGGCAAAAATCGGCAGCAGAAACTTATGATTCAGTGCAATGGCATCTGGTGCATAGCTTTCAATTTTCTGACTGATCATATTGAACACTAAACCATGTCCAAAATTATCCATCAACTGACAGCTACTTTCTTGTGGCAAATTGACTTGAATGCCCAGTTTCAGTAGATCGGTCTGGCTCACTTGTCGATTACTGAGTAACTCACGGATAATACTTTGCTTGAGTTTGCTATCAAAAAACTGACCATCTAACTCAAGGTCATTATTTTTCAGAATGCGTCCCAAAGAAAAGCGGTGACGTGGCAACAAGTTTTCGATCACTTTCCGGTAATAAAACTTGCTGTTCTTTTTCACTTCACGAATTTTTTTATAAAAATACGGCGCATCAAACTCATGACGTAGAAAGTCATGTAGCAAATCTGAACTGGCTAAAACGGCAATCGCATCATGCCCTGTAAAAGGTAAGTTCAGGGTTTTCAGGTTCGGCACGACCGTTTGTAATTTTTCATAGTGCGCACGGTCTTCAGGGCAGTAAGGGTCATAAATAACGATGTATTCACACTCTGCCGAGACATCCTTCGGCTGTACCTGCATGTCATGGTTCAGCTCAGGCTGATAGAACATGTTATAGCGGTTATCTGTCACCTGTTCAGGGTCGATCGAATACTGCGGCACCAAGGCCACCACGCGCTTAAATCCAAGCAGCTTTGAGTATTTAATCGCGGCATAGCCCCCCATTGACCCTGCATAGGCAATACGGGTTTGAAAGGGCGCAATCCAAGCGCGAATCGCGTCCAACATGGCCACCATCGAAGACTCTGGAAACCATGACTTTTGTTTTGGCATAATGCCAACCACATTGAAGCCAAACTTCGCCAGCGACTTTTCTGCATTGATCGACGTTCCCTTGGCACGGGTAATCAGGTCGCCAAAAGAGAAAATAAGTTCGTCCGATGAACCCTGTAAAAAAATGACACGAATCTGTTCATCTTCAAAAATAATTTGTTTCGCCATGTCCATGCTGAGAGATTTCATTCCTATAAAGTGAGGTCATGTTCGTTCCATACAGCATAAGCGATTTCATCGAACCAAATGTGTTATTTTATAGATGCAGAGCAGATAAAAAAGCGCAAAATATGACACAATTACTCCATCCTGCGGCACAACACGGGTTTAGCGCAGCTGCTGAACTTTATCAACAAGTGCGTCCAAGTTATCCACAAGAGATCCATGCGTGGCTCACCGAGCAACTGCATTTAAACACAGATTCACATGTGATTGATCTTGCCTCGGGTACAGGTAAGTTTCTGCCTTATCTGATTCCACATAGTGGACAGCTCACTGCCATCGAACCTGTCGCCGAAATGTTGGCTCAGCTCAAACTGGCTTATCCACAGGTGGAAACTTTACAAGCCTTTAGTGACCATATTCCCCTGCCTTCGCAAAGCATTGATGCCGTTTTATCTGCGCAGGCCTTCCACTGGTTTGCCAACATGGACAGTTTAAAGGAAATCCATCGTGTCCTAAAACCGCAAGGGCATTTGGGCTTGGTCTGGAATCAACGCGATACTCAAGTCAACTGGGTCAATGCTCTGGCAGAACGACTTGCTCCTTTAGAAGGAGATACCCCACGTTATCATAGCGGGCTATGGCAAAAAGTTTTTGAACATCAAACCTTATTTCAGCTTAAAAGCTTGCATCAGTTTGCACAGCAGCAAACAGGTACAGTGGAGCAAGTTGTGTCAAAACGTCTCCTTTCGACCAGTTTTATTGCCGCAATGCCTACGGAGCAACAACAGGATTTAAAACATCAGTTTGAACAAATTGTGCTGCAGTACACGGGCAAACAGCCACAGGACGAAATCAGTTTTCCTTACATCACCTATGCCTATCACTTTCAAAAAATAGCAGAATAATAGGACACCGACATGAACCCAAATACCCTTTCATTGAAACAGGTTCTACTGCCGCTTGTTTTAGGTGGCAGTTTAATCCTGACAGGTTGTAACAAGGCCGATGAACGTGCTGAGCAAGACACGCTTTCGAGCGATGATAAAGTTCTGCAAGAACTCAGCTCCGAACCCGTTAAAAACTTTGCTCAAACAGCTGATGATCCACACGATATTACGCTCTTGGTCGACTATGACCAACGCTTTAGCAGCATGAGTGACGAAATGGAAGATGAGCTCATCAAAATGCGCGAAGCAGGTACACTGACAAATGAGTTTGCAAAAACGCGTAAACAAGACAACATTCAGTCTGCGCTGAATATGCTGAAAGAGCTGGATTTGAAAACAGAGCAAGGACGCTACATTCAAACTTTGATGTACCAATATTGGGACAACCAAGCCAAAATTATCCAGAATAAAAATGCTACGCCAGAGCAGAACGTGAAAGGTCTTGGTGAACTTATTCATGCTCAAGAACAGCTTGAGCACTGGCAGTCGCAATACTCTAAGCAAAAAGATACAACAGCTACAGGCTACTAAGTGACAAAAAAAAGGGATCACTCGATCCCCTGAATTCAAGTAATGAACTACGGGCGCTCTGCATATTGTGGCAATGCATCACAAATGTTGTCCCACTCAGCTTGAGATGCCACAAAAATATGTTGCGTCGGCTTTTGCGCTAAAGGGGTATCTAAAGTGCCAATACGCAAACGGTAAAAGTCAGGAGTGTCGGCCTTAATGCTGATAATCGGTGAACCACAGTTGCCACAGAAACAGCGCTCTGTGCCTGCACTCGATGCATATTTTTTCACAACATCCTGACCAGACGTCAGTTTGAAATCCGCCTTAGCAATCGGTGCATTGGTTGCATAGGCGGTTCCATTGGCCTTGCGACATTTTTGACAATGGCATTGGACAATATCGCCAATCGGCCCATCAATTTGATAAGTTACTGCACCGCATAGGCAACTGCCCACATACTGCTGAAGATCTGACATCATGATGCTCCTTGAATTTTTTATTCAAATTAGCACAGCTGATTTTCAGTTGCATTGCTTATGGCGATTTTTTTGCCACATTCAAATACTGCAAAACCCCATTACCCGCGGCACGTCCCGTTGCAAAACATGCAGTGAGTAAGTAGCCCCCTGTCGGTGCATCCCAGTCCAACATTTCCCCACATAAAAAAACGGCGGGATTAGATTTTAATTGCAACTGCGAACTCAGCACTTCACGGCGCACACCACCTGCACAACTAATTGCTTCTTCAATCGGACGAAAACCAGTTAAAGGAATCTGGAGTTGCTTAATCTGCTGAGCCAGTTGTTCAGGGTGATTCCAGTGTTCTTTTGCAACCAACTCACGTACTAAATTTGCCTTGGCTGCATCTAAACCAGCTTTACGCCAAACATTACTTAACGACTGTTTTTTCGTGGCTTTCAACCGTACAGCCAATTCGTGAACCGTGACATCAGGCAGTAAATCAAGCGTTAACACTAAAGACTGTTGTTGCTTCTGCTGTGCGCGAAGCGCTCGTCCTTGCTTATAGACCAAACCACTTTCTAGACCGTAATGGGTGATCACGATATCGCCCATACTTTTTTCTGTATCACCCACCCATGCTGCGATACGTTTCAGGGGTTGACCGAAAACGGGTTGCATGTAGCTTGACCATTCATGTTCTACCCCAGCATTACTGGCTTGAAAAGGTTCAATTTCATCGCCATCCAACCAATCTTGCCATGCACCATCACTACCGAGCTGAGACCATGACACTGCTCCACAGGCCAAGACAATGGCATCATAGCTCTGGCTGTGTACTTGATCACTGACCAAAGACTTGATTTCAAGCGTATGCTCTTTGAGGCTGAGGCATTGATGACGATAATGAAACTTGATGCCTAATCCAACCAAGCGTTTCAACCATGCACGTAATAAAGGCGCGGTTTTCATTTCAATCGGGAAAATACGCCCAGACGTTCCAACATAGGACTCAATGCCTAAACCTTTCATCCATGCTTGAATCCATGCGGCATCCCACTCACGAATCCAAGGCGCCAACCATTCGGCTTGATCATAACGACCGATAAACTGCTCCACAGGTTCTGCATGAGAGATATTCAGTCCTGTTTTACCCGCCATCAGGAACTTACGTGCAGCTGATGGTTTTTGTTCAAATACATCGACCTGAACATCATATTGGCTCAACACCTCTGCCGCCATCAAACCTGCTGGGCCCGCCCCAATAATTGCAATACGCTTTGGCATGGTTTATTCAGCTTGATCTGAAGATTGCGCCTGTGGGTTCAGACCTTGCAAAGCCTGAAACACGTCAAAACGTGTGCAATACCCTTCAGGTTTGGTGATGATCAACTGTTGGCAGAGCTCGCCTCGTTCTAAATATTTAATTTCAAAATGCGTACGTGCAGAATGACCCGCAATGCGTTCTTTCACAAACGGTAATTTCCATACCTCAATCAACTGTTGCTGTGCTTCTTCGATATATTCTGGAATATTGCTGGCTAGAGTGATTTGTCCACCCACTTGTAAACGTGAAATCAGAAATTCAAAAAATGGCATATTCAACCAGCGCTGCGCAGGATTATGCGGTTCAGGATTCGGATAAAGAATAAAGAACTGCTCAACTTGCTGTGGCTGCAAAGCATGCACCACCCACGGCAGAGCATCGGCATGTACCAGTTGTAAATTCTGCTGACCTTCCAAGCCATGTTGTTTCTGCATCGCCACAAACTTTTCACGGGTTCGCTCAACCGCAATCAGCTTTTTCTCAGGGTGATTGGCCGTAAACAATAAGGCATGTTTACCCTTACCTGCCCCAATTTCCACACAAATAGGATCACGGCTGATCATTTTGAAATCACGAGGAGCTTGCATACGCTGGGCTTGAAATTGACGAATTGGCATAATCAGATCAAACTAAGAAAAAACCGCATCAGTCTAACAACTGCCAACGTTTTTGCCTATTTCAATCCGAAAATTTTATCTGGAGCACATCATGCCACATACGTTTCCATGCCCGCGCTGTGGTGAAATGAGCCAATGGGAAGATAACGCCTTTCGTCCTTTTTGTTCAGAGCGTTGTAAGCTAATTGACTTAGGCGCATGGGCAAACGATGAATATCGCCTCCCAACACAAGATGCTCCACAGGCCGATAATTCTGAAGAATAGTCTGCCTTATTTCATGATATTTTTCATATTTTGATGAGAATTGTTCACCATTTAATTGATCAATATTTATTCAAAAATAATATTCTTCATCTATAATCCTCCTTAGGTTTTTTACTCACTCACATTTGAATAAATCATAAAAATAAACCTTATAGGAGGAGGAAAAGATGAATCTACTCAGTAAAATTATTGTGATTATTGCGTCTTTACTTTCGGTCAGTAGCTTGATGTTTGGCATCTATATACAAGATCTGTTGATCCTTTCGGTTGGACTCTTATTCGCCTTATTCTCCATCGTGTTTTCTCTCGAAACTCAACACATTTTGAATAATCCATTTCGAAAATAAAAAAGTCAGCACCAGCTGACTTTTTTATTTTCAACTAGACAGCGAAACACTTAGCCTGCTTTTCCTGCCACAAAAGGGTTATGTTGTTTTTCAAAGCCGATGGTACTGATTGGGCCATGTCCTGAAATAAACTGTGTCTCATCAGGTAAGCTAAAGCATTCGCGCTGAATAGAGTCAATCAACTGCTGATGATTACCACGCGGAAAGTCGGTACGACCTATTGAGCCTTTAAACAACACATCGCCTGTCCACAGTAATCCATAGTTCTTATTATAAAACATCACATGACCAGGAGTATGCCCAGGGGCAAAACGCACTTCAAACTCTTCATTTCCCAGTTTAAGAACTTCCCCGCCTTCAAGCCATGTCGTGACATCTACCTTTTCTGGAATAGGAAAACCATAACGCTGCGAAACTTCTTGGATCATATCCAACCAAAAAGCATCTTCTTTATGCGGGCCAATCACAGGGACATCCCACAGTTTTTTTAATGCACCCACAGCACCCGCATGATCTAAATGTCCATGCGTCAACCACAGCGCTTTTACTGTCAGACCCAACGCTTCGATTTCAGCTTTAAGTTTCTCAGGCTCTCCACCTGCATCAATTAAAATTGCTTCTTTACTGTCACTGTCCCAAACAATCGAACAGTTCTGCTGAAATGCCGTTACAGGCACAATTTTAACTTGCAACATAGCGTGTCAACCTCAATTCGTTTTGCTGGCTAATGTCTGTTTTAAGGCATCAAGATTAGCCTGAACCAAAGTATTGAGCAATTGCAAATGATCTCCGCGGCTGTTCAAGGCTGGAATATATTGATACCGCTCTCCACCGTGAGACAAAAACAATTCAGCATTCTGAATCGCCAATTCCTCTAAAGTTTCTAAGCAATCCGCTGAAAACGCAGGGCTCATAATTTGTACCGACTTCACTCCTTGCTCTGCCCATTCGGTCAGTAAGGCATCGGTATATGGTTTTACCCATTCTTGCTTGCCAAAGCGGGATTGGAAACTGATGGCCCATTCGTCCTCAGCCAGTCCCAACTCTTCTGCCACCAACTGCCCTGTGATGCGGCAACGGTCGGCATAGGGATCGCCTTTATCGGCATAAGGCTGTGGAATACCATGAAAAGACATTAACAGCTTTTCAGCCCCCCCATGTTCAGCACGGAAATCGCGCACACTTTGCGCCAAAGCCTGAATGTATAAAGGGTGCTGATAATAATCGCGAATAATACTCAACCCCGGCAAATTGCGTTGTTTGGGAATCCACTTCGCGAAAGCATCATATAAAGGCGCGCTAGATGTTGCAGAGTACTGCGGAAACAAAGGAAAAAGCACAATATGATCTTGAGGCTTTTGACTCAACTCAGCAAGCAAAGGCTGAATACCAGGATTGCCATAGGTCATTGCAGGGACGATATTCAATTCAAATTCGGGATTATCCACAAGAAGTTGCTGTTCTAATGCAGTAACTTGGGTTAGCAAAATCTCTCGCATTGGCGAGTCATTACCCCACACCATTTCATAAGCATGGGCAACACGCTTCGGACGAAACGGCAAAATAAATAAACGAAGAATAATCTGCCAAAGCGGTTTGGGAATTTCAATCACACGCGAATCAGATAAGAACTGATCTAAAAAGCGACGCACTGCGGAAGCCGTCGGTGCATCTGGCGTCCCCAAATTTGCCAAAATAACAGTCACTTTTGCTTTTGCTGCAGTAGACATTCAGCCCTCGTTGCTCGTTTTTGAATGTCCCTACTGTAACAGTTTTCCTTTCATTTTCTAAATGGATAACTACGAAGACTGAAATTGGAAAGCCCGATCATTTTCCAATAAATTACTCTCCAAAAGCTTACTGGCTTTTGGGGTCAACTGCCAAAGCATACGTTGGCGATCGTCGCGACCCGACTGAATGATCCAATCATTTTGACGCATTTGCATTTTAATACTATGTAAGGCACGAATATTAATTTGTGAACGAGCAACCGCATGCGCACGTGGCATTTCTTGCCGTGCATCATTTAAACCCGTTTCATTTAAATATTCATTCATGCGTTTTGAAAAATACTCTTCAGGCGTTGGATGAATAAATGTCGAACCCAGAACCGAGAGTAACTGTGCCCAGGTCATCTGCTTTTGAATTTTCAGTTCCTTAAAGTTTCCATCCTGATAAGCATGCATCCGATAATCAAATACAAAAAACTCATGCATAGCTACTTTCGGCAATGTCAGGAATGGATCGACTTCGCGTTTACCTGCTTCGGTTTCTAACTGCATCACCTTCGCTTTGAGCTTATCTATCTCGTCATGCAATACTTGGGTATTCTGCGGACGAACCCAGCCCGATACAGGATAACGCTCCAACATCTGGGTCATATTCAAACGAACAGCCATCTCCAAATCACGCATCGTTCTATACGTAAAAACCTGATCAACTTCCTGTTGCAGTAGTTTTCTAAAATCTTTGAATTTTTCACGTAACTCAGGCTTGTCATCATGCAAATTAGGATCACGTGCATCTGGATCATCATGCATAAAGACAATAATCGGCTTTTGTTTGGTCACTGCATAAATGTATTCGAGATGCATATAGCCCACACCCGATACAGACTGCTCACCGTACTTGCTTCCAAGCAACAAAATGACATAGTCACAGTCATCAATCTGACGGCGTGCAAAAGCCGTTGAAAGTGGTGTCCGTTGTTCTAATCCCCAAGAAAAAAAACCCATGCCTACTAAAGTCTGGGCCAAAATCATCCGTTCTGGTTGCATTTCACTTCCAGAGGTCGTAATAAAAACTTGATAACGCTTATCGAGCATCGGTTATCCTCATTATTTTTCGCAGTATCCCATCCCCCAATTTTAACTAGATGGATACAGCGACTAACTCAAGCATGTTAGGTTTCAATTTTTTGACTATATATCAAAATACTAGACTCATTTTTATAAAAATCAATCCGATATATTCGAAATTGTCCAATTTAATTCTGGTTCAAGCAGAAGTTCTAAGATGGGTCTTAAACTTTCTGCGTTATTTCCACTGACAAAACATTCGATTCGAACATCATCACCATGATTTTGTTCAAATAATAACTCATTTTTGATTAAAATACGGGCTGTTTGTCGTGCAACTGCCTGCCCAGAGTCAATTAATGTCAGTTTCTGACCAAAAATAGATTGTATCGCTATTTTCAAAAAAGGGTAATGGGTACAGCCTAAAACTAAGTAATCTGCGCCTTGATCGACAACAGGTTGTAAAATATCTTTTAAAATGGCTAAACATGCCACACTCATCTGTGCGCCACTCTCAACAAAAGGCACTAAATCTAAACAAGTCACAGGAATTACGCTAACGCCCGAAGGTTGCGCAAATTTTTCGACGACGTCTTTGATGAGCTGTCCACGAAAAGTCGCAGGAGTGGCCAGTACAGCCACGGTTTTAGATTTACTTTGTAGTACCGCAGGCTTCAAGGCAGGAACAAGGCCAATAATCGGAAAGCTATCGCCATAATGTTCACGTAAATAATCCAAACTAAAGGCTGAAGCGGTATTACATGCTACAACGGCAACTTTACAGCCTTGGCGGTACAACCATTCAATAGCATGTGCAGACAGCTCTCGAATATTTTGGTCATCACGTGGACCATAAGGCACGTGTGCAGTATCGGCAAAATAAATAAAGCGTTCATTCGGCAAATGCTTGGCAATTTCTTGAGCGATGGATAAGCCACCTATTCCCGAATCAAATATCCCGATTGGCGCATCGGCTGTCGCTTTTGGCATGGGGTTGATCAGGGGAAATAAGGGCTGAATGGCACTCATGAGGACTCGTTGCAGTATAAAGTTAAAAGATCAATCAAGCTTAAACCTCAGGTGCCTAATTGCAATAGCAAATCACCACTTTGTAAGCACAGTTTAGCCTGTCCATCTGCATCGTCGCTTAGCTCACCCGTTTCCACCAAATGAAAAAAAGCAGCACGCTGAATCAATGCATTAATCCCAAAGCGAACATGCACATAAGGACGTAGCTCCCCTTGGAAGGCACGCATAAAAAGGGGATGGGCTTCATCAACAATCACTACATCATGTGTGGTCGTGGTCAGTTGTAGGTAGATTTTTCCTGCAATTTCGACTTGATCGACCTGATTGACAAATAAAGGCTCATCTTCAACCTCGATTTCAATCTGCTCGACAGGGGTTTTGAGATAAAACTTATCTTCTTCTTTCCAAAGTACCGTTGCAAATAGCTCAATCATGGCTGGGCGTTTGATCAATTGACCTTCGTGCCACCATTCTCCATTGGCCAAAACCTTCAAATCCATTGCGCCACAATGCTTTGGGTGCCATTGATCTAAAGGAGGGATTGACCTTTTGTGACCGGACTGTCCATCTTTTATGTATTGTGCAATATCAGTTAAGTTTTTATTATCAGCAATAGCTACTTTTTTCGTCGGATTTGCTGAGTTGTGCTGCTTATCCATAAAATTCATGCCTGTCTGACGGAAAAATAATATGATTCAGCCAATTGGCTAGAACTCGGTTTAAACCTATACTAGCTCACAATATAAAAGACACGATGATAAATTTTGTGTCTGGGAACTAAGAACACTCATGGCAGCACCGTTCTTTGAGTCAAAACGGTTGCCACCTTTAACCATATGAGGAGTCCTACATGGAACACATCGAACGTGAATCGATGGAGTTTGACGTAGTCATCGTAGGCGCAGGCCCTGCTGGCCTTTCTGCTGCGATTAAAATTCGTCAACTTGCAATTGAAAACAACCTTAATGATCTGTCCGTTTGTGTCGTAGAAAAAGGCTCTGAAGTTGGTGCGCATATCCTTTCAGGTGCTGTGCTCGAACCGCGTGCGATCAATGAGTTGTTCCCAAACTGGAAAGAAGAAGGCGCGCCTTTAAATGTTCCAGTAACTGAAGATAAAACCTATTTCTTAATGTCTGCTGAAAAGTCACAAGAAGCGCCGCACTGGATGGTTCCTAAAACCATGCACAATGATGGCAACTATGTGATTTCACTTGGTAACGTGGTGCGTTGGTTAGGCCAAAAAGCTGAGGAATTAGAAGTTTCTATTTTCCCAGGTTTTGCTGCATCTGAAATTCTTTATCATGCTGATGGTACGGTTAAAGGCATCCAAACCGGTGATATGGGGATTGGTAAAGATGGTGAACCAACGCATAACTTTACCCCGGGCTATGAACTACATGCCAAATACACGATTTTTGCGGAAGGCTGTCGTGGTCATTTAGGTAAGCGTCTGATTGCCAAGTTTGATCTCGATAAAGATGCAGACCCTCAACACTATGGTATCGGCATCAAAGAGCTGTGGGAAATTGACCCTGCGAAACACAAGCCAGGTTTGGTGATGCACGGGGCAGGTTGGCCTCTAGCTGAAACAGGTTCTTCTGGTGGTTGGTGGTTATATCACGCTGAAAACAACCAAGTTACTTTGGGTATGATCGTGGACTTATCTTACGAAAACCCACACATGTATCCATTTGCAGAAATGCAACGCTGGAAAACGCATCCACTGATTAAGCAGTATCTTGAAGGTGGTAAGCGTATTTCTTATGGCGCACGTGCTGTAGTGAAAGGCGGTTTCAACTCACTGCCGAAGTTTAGCTTCCCTGGTGGTTCTTTAATTGGTGATGATGCAGGCTTCCTAAACTTCGCTAAAATTAAAGGCTCTCACACTGCCATGAAATCGGGCATGTTGTGCGGCGAAGCAGTATTCGAAGCAATTCAAGCAGGCGTTGAAAAAGGTGGTGATCTTGCCATTGCACGTGTGCTTGAAGGTGAAGACTTCTTTGCAAAAGAGTTAACCGCTTATACAGACAAGTTCAACAACAGCTGGTTAAAAGAAGAGTTATATCGTTCTCGTAACTTTGGCCCAGCAATGCACAAATTTGGCACGTTCGGTGGTGGTGCATTTAACTTCATCGACCAAAATGTGTTTAAGGTCCCGTTTACACTGCATGACTTAGTGCCTGACTTCAGTACACTGAAAACTGTAGATGCAGCAACCGTGAAACCGAACTATCCAAAACCAGATGGTAAGCTGACTTTTGACCGTTTATCTTCAGTATTTGTATCGAATACGGTGCATGAAGAAAATCAGCCAGCACACTTGAAACTGACTGATGCTTCTATTCCTGTAAATATAAACTTACCAAAATGGGACGAGCCAGCTCAGCGCTACTGCCCTGCTGGTGTTTATGAAATTATGGAAGAGAATGATGGTTCGAAGCGTTTCCAAATTAACGCGGCTAACTGTGTGCACTGTAAAACATGTGATATTAAAGATCCGTCTCAGAACATTACTTGGGTAACTCCTGAGGGTGGCGGTGGTCCGAATTACCCGAATATGTAATTCCTTGCGACACGGCAAAGCGGTTACTTTGCTAACCGTGTCTCATACCCGAACATGTAATGTTAGAAAAGGCTTACGCTGAGGCATATTTCCGCACAGATGATCTCTTTTAGATTAAAAAAATCCCTTCAGCACTGAAGGGATTTTTTTAATTAATAGGCATCTGACTTTCTGCTAAAAACCATCACCGTTAGCCCTATCGCAGTATGCCCAACTCCATGATCTTGATAAATTTCAATCCGATAATTATCACACTGATAGACATATTTATTTTCAACTTGTTTCCAGCCGTTTTGCGCCACCTGAAATCTTTTTAAGACTCGACTTTTAAAAACATCTAAATCGGTTTCATACGTCGCAAGTGGCCCATCTAAAAAACTTAAACTGTATGAAACAATCATTTTAGAATGTGGATCATAACGAATATGCTGAACCCAGCTCACACCTGCTTTTTTAATTGGTGTATCCACACCTTGTGCAAATTCAAACTGATAATTATCGCCCCCTAAAATAACCGTTTTTGCGGTGGGATGGTTCTGTTGAAATTCACGAATATGCTGTCCAATTTTTAAACCTGCAACATTCATCGTTCTTACAGGAACTTCACAAGATTTTGCCCAAGAAACTGAACAAAATAATGCAAAAAGATGAGCCCATAAGAATACAGTTATTTTTTTCATTCTGATTTGCTTGGATGAACGTTATTTCTTTTTCTCTACTCAAGCTCATTTTAAAAGACCAAGACAAATCTCCTAACCTTTTTTAACCAAATAATGAAATTCTTTATTGCCATTTTCATCTAAACGTTCTTCTTGTAATAACAATTCATGCCCAAGATGCATACAAAATTTGGGAATATCCCAAGAAGTTGAATTGTCCGTTGCAAACACCTCCACTACATCCCCCGATTTAGACTTACGAATGGCCTGATGCAGCATCATCACAGGTTCAGGACAACGTAAACCACGGGTGTTTAATTGAATGCTTGGGCTTCGTTCCAAATCAGACATATTCAAACTCAAAAATTTAAAAACCTGCCAATTTTAACACAACTCACCTTTCTACATTTCAATTCAATCAACCTTCGACGGCTCAAGTCTGCTATTTCAAAACATTTGATCTGATCATTCACTCAATCCTTGCTTAATTACAATAGACAACTGTGTTTTCTACGGTATGATAAAATTAAGTTTTTTAGATATTAAGCGTCTTTAGGAAAGATCATGCACGAGGAATCAGGCCCGTCGTGGGGAATGCGTGGCTTACGCAAATGGTTAGGTACCGCGCCAGAAACTCGCGATGAACTGTTAAAGTTAGTTCAAGATTCACGTCGTTTTTTAGAACCCGACACTGTTGCGATGTTAGAAGGCGTATTAGACCTTCCAGCAACCAAAGTCCGCGAGGTCATGACACCGCGTACATCCATGATCAGCCTACAAGAAGATGATGAGTTACTCGACATTTTACATACTTTGGTTGAGTCAGCACATTCACGTTTCCCTGTCTTTTCATCAGATCAACCTGACAATGTCGTTGGCATTTTGTTAGCGAAAGACTTATTGCCTTTCTTGACTGAACCAAACAATAAAGTGGATATACGTGCGCTAATGCGCCAGCCTTTATTTGTGCCTGAAAGCGCACGTTCAGACCAAGTGCTTCGCATGTTGAAAAATACCCAAACACACATTGCAGTGGTGATTGACGAATACGGTACAACCTCAGGTTTGGTAACGCTAGAAGACATTTTGGAAGAAATTGTCGGTGAAATTGAAGATGAGCACGACAAAATTGATGAAGAAGCGGAATATATTATTCCTGACAATGACCCAACCACGGCAAATACCTGGCTGGTTCAGGCACTTACACCAATCGAACACTTTAACAATCTTTTAGATGCAGACTTTTCTGATGATGAGGTTGAAACTGTGGGCGGTTTATTGCTTCAAGAAATTGGTTTAGTGAGTGATTTACAAGGTCAGGTGATTGATCTTGGAAATTGGGAATTTACCATTGTAGAAGCAGATGCACGTTCTATTCATCTGATTCGAGCCGTTCGTAAATGAGAGCTTACTTTGACAAACTGTTAACCCCTACTTCACAACAAAAACAGTTACCTTTAATTTATCCGCTTTTAATTGCCTTATTTTCTGGTGCTATTTTTAGTTTTGCACTGGCTCCGTATTACTATTGGTGGTTGGCAATTCTATCCCCAGCACTGCTCTATGCGACTTTACGCAAACGCAGTGCAAAGCAGGCCTTTGGCATTGGTTGGGCCTATGGTTTTGGCCTATGGTTCGTGGGGGCTTTTTGGCTCTATACTTCCATTCATGTCTATGGCGATACCAATAGTGCCTTAAGTGTCGGCATGATCGGGATTATGGCCTTGGTCATGGGCTTATTCACGGCTGTCCAAAGCTTTATTTACCGCCGTTTTTTCCCTGAAACGCCACTGACCTTCGCCCCGCTTTGGGTGCTTTTTGAATGGGCAAAAACGTGGGTCTTCACAGGCTTCCCTTGGCTGTTTGCAGGCTATGCCTTTACCGAACGTTTACTGGATGGTTATGCGCCATTATTTGGTATCTTCGGGGTGTCGTTTGTGGTCTTGGTTTTGGCCTGTGCACTGGTCGAAGTTTTAAACCGCCGCATCTTCTGGGTCATTCCTTCTGCCTTATTGGTACTTGGTGCATGGGGTGCATCAAAAATTGAATTCGTCTCCGCAAAAAATACGCCACCACTATCGGTTTCTTTAATTCAGGGCAATATCCCACAAGACTTAAAATGGCTCACTGAATATCAATTGAAAACACTCGGAATCTATGCCGATTTGACCAAAACAGAATGGGGACGTGACCTCATTGTTTGGCCTGAATCCTCTATTCCAATGTTCCAAAGTGATATCGAACCCTTTTTAGCTGCGATGACTGCGCAAGCCAAGAAAAGCAACACCGCGTGGGTCACGGGTATTCCGTATTGGGATATTTCAGGCTCTGAGGCGGCAGGTCGCCCCCTATACTACAACAGCATTATGGCCAATGGTGCTGAAGCTGAAGGCCTCTATAAAAAGCAACGTTTGGTGCCTTTTGGTGAATATATTCCGCTATCTGGTTTACTGAAATGGGTCTTGCCAGCTATGCAAAATGATCCGTCGATGAGTGGTTTCTCACGTGGCGAGCAACAGCAAAAACCGCTGTCTATTCATCAGCAGCATTTAGGTGCTGCGATTTGTTATGAAGTGGCTTATCCGAACTTGACGCGTCGCAATGCCAGCCAAAGTGATTTCTTGGTGACGGTTTCCAATGATGCATGGTTTACAGGAACCGCAGGCCCTTTACAACATTTACAGATGGTGCAGATGCGCGCCAAAGAAAATGGACGCTGGTTTATCCGTGCCACCAATACAGGTGTGACGGCATTTATTGACTATCAGGGACATATCGTAAAGCGTGCGCCGCAAGATGTGGCAACCGTGCTTCGCGGCGAACTACCTGCTATGCAAGGTCAAACCCTATATACCCGTTTAAGTGACTGGCCAATTTTAGGTTTTTCAGTCTTTTTACTGATCTTGGGTTGGATCTATCGTCCACGTAAAGTCGATGTATCGTTTAAGTCTCGTCGATAATTCCTATTGTTAGATCAGACTTTTCCAAGGAAAACTCAAGCTGCGCTTGGGTTTTCCTTTTTCAGCTACAGTAACTTGGTACCTAATGGAACATCTGTATCAGGCACACACAGCACCACACCTGCATCTGAATCATGAAAGCCTGTCACTAAGCACTCAGATTGGATAGGACCAATTTGTTTCTTCGGAAAGTTAACCACTGCCACCACCAATTTACCCAATAACAGTTCAGGTTGATAACGCTCAGTAATCTGTGCACTCGATTTCTTAATGCCAATCTCATGACCAAAGTCGACATGTAAAATATAAGCAGGCTGACGTGCTTGCTCAAAGCCTTCGGCCTGAATAATACGTCCGACTCGGAGCTCGACTTTTAAAAAATCTGCCCAATCAATCTGTTCCATATTTCACTCTATCTTTATATTTTTTACAGTATAGAGAGCGAACACTAGGATCATATACGACGAAACAGACAAGTGATCCTATCTTTCTGCCATTCTTCATGACGCAATAAAAAACCGAGCGTATATGCTCGGCTTTTTATCACAATGATGCATGTCAGTATTAAATTTGACTGACCAAATAGGACACCATCCCAGCTAAAAAGAGCATCGGGGTATAACGATAAACCATAACCACTTTTTGTTCTAATGCTGTAATCTGTACTTGATCGAGTGTGAGTACGGTTGCTTTTAACGCAGACCAAAAGCTCAAAACTGCCCATGTACTGAACAGACTGATTGCAAAGAAGCCTACCATAATTTGACTGCTGCCTTCAGTCGATTGCCAAAGACTTAAAACACCTTGAGCAACAGGAAGCATACTCAAAATCAAAAGAACAGATTTGAGCATCGACCAATGGAATTGGCTAACGTCATCCAACAAGGTTAATGCTTTCATTCTATTCTCCTCAGGCAAATCAGTTGCCATTAAGAACATTATGCAAGGATTTAAATAAATAAAAAGCCTATTTTTATCCATAATTTACATTATTTGTAATCAATAAATATGGGAATAATTCTTATTATAAATCTCAACCATTATTATTATATTTAATATTTTAAAATCAAAATCTTAGATATTAATTTTAAATTAATATGTATTATCATTACAGTGTCTATTGGCATAAGCTATGCACTGTAATGATATATTCAATTAAAGCCAATATATAATAATTCTCAATTAAGGTTGATACTGAATATCAGCATTGGTTTCTTCACCACCTTGTTGTCCATCCGCACCAAAAGAATATAAATCAAATGGTCGTCCATCGCTCCCAGGTGCAACATATTGAATGTCATTGTCCCAACTGTCTTTGGGATATCCACCTTTCACATAACCGCCTGGCAACCAATTTTTTGCAGACTCAGGCTTATTCACCAAAGCGTCAAGTCCACCCTCTTGCATCGAAGGATATTTACCATTGTCCAATTTATATTGATCCAATGCCGCAGCAACCCCTTTAAGCGTAATAACGGTGGTATCCACTTTGGCTTTTTCACCGCGTCCCATCACATTGGGAACAATTAAGGCTGCCAACACACCTAAAATAACAATCACCACCATAACTTCAATTAAAGTAAAACCTGAAGCTTGGCGTCTATAGATTTTTGATTGCATGTGAATTTTCTCTTCCATCTTATATTTTTAAAATTAAATCATATTGTTCATGTTGACGATCGGTAGCATCACGGCAATCACAATCACCAAGACAATGCTTGCCATCAAAACCAACATCAGTGGCTCAAGTAAAGCCAGCAAGGTCGATATCAGCGTTGTCACTTCCCGGTCTTGCATGGTCGATGCGCGCTCTAACATCCGATCCAATTCACCCGACGTTTCACCACTTTTAATCATTTGTACCATCATCGGTGGGAAATAACCACTACGCTCCAACTGGGTCGCCAGGTTTCCACCTTCGGTCACTTTTTCTGCGGCATGATTGACTGCATCGCGAATCACCCAGTTATTACTCACTGCCGCGCCAATTTTTAACGCATCCACCAAGGGCACACCTGACTGGGTCAAAATCGACAAGGTGCTGGCAAAGCGTGCGGCATTTATACCACGCGAAAGTTTACCGAATAATGGCAATTTGAGCGTTAAGCGATCAAAGGCATAATGCCCTGCTGTGGTTCTTAAAAATCGCAATAATAAGCCGATGCCCAGTACACTGCCCACCAATAGAAACGGCCATGCCACTCGAATAAAATCACTGGCTTTCATCAAAGCCACAGTAATCCATGGTAAGGCATCTTTGCTTTGGTCAAAGGTTTTGACAATGTCTGGCACCACATAAGTCATGAGTCCCATCACAATGGCAAAAGACATCAGCATTAAAATAATCGGGTAAATCATCGCGCCTTGGATTTTCTTTTGCATCGCAAAGCGGTTTTCAGTGTAGTCTGCCAGCTGATCTAAAATTAAGTCCAAATGTCCTGAACGCTCGCCAGCGGCAATCGTGGCAATGTACAACTCTGGAAAACGCCCCGACTGCTGTAAACCTTGTGCTAATGAATGACCTTCCAATACTTTAGAACGGACTGACATCAACAGGTTTTGTACGTGTGCTTTTTCTGACTGCTTTCCGACCGCACGAATGGCTTCTTCCAAAGGAATGGCCGCAGCGACAAGGACAGAAAGTTGACGTGTCAATAAAGCCAAATCATAAGCGGTAATTTGTTTTTGAAACCATGTTTTGCTGCTGTGCTTATCTTTTTGTTCAACAGGATCAACCGAGACTGGAATCAGCGCTTTATCACGAAGTTGTTGCCGAATTTGACGCGCTGAATCCCCTTCGAGCACGCCTTTTTGCTGCTTTCCTGCGGCATCGAGTGCGGTAAATTGATATGCTGGCATGATTACGCTTTCTAATTGTCCATTTAGTTATTTGGTGCTGTTGCATGTCAGCATCAAAATCATTCATATTCTAAGTTATAAATTATGTCATCACTCTAACACAACTCATTCATCACACAATCACAATTTCATCAGGACATTTTGAGCTTTTTATGCCAGAGAATACACTTTCCACCACACCGAGCTACCGTATTCGTGTGGCTGTTCCTGTTTATCTATATGACTGTTTTGACTATAGTTTAACGGCTGAACAATACCAACAAGCTGAAGTCGGTGCACGTGTGGCTGTCTCATTTGGTCGCCAAAATGTGGTCGGTGTCATTGTTGAAAAACTCACTGATGAAAAACCACTCGATTTAGGCTTTAAACTCAAAGCCATAACTGAGTTGCTCGATGACAGCGCTATTTTAGATGCTAAAGTTTTAAGTTTATTGACATGGGCAGCACAATATTATCAATTTCCGATTGGTGAAGTGATGCATGCCGCGTTACCTAGCTTTTTACGCCAAGGTAAGCCTTATAACCTATTGGCACGGATGTGGAAGCTGATTGATGACCATGCCGAAGACAAATTAAAGCGTTCTGAAAAACAACAAGATGCCTATAAAATTTTAAAACTACATCCCACAGGAACTTCTGAAAACATTTTAAATTTGGCTGGTGTAGAAACAGCAACCTTAAAAGCCTTAGAAAAAAAGCAAATCACCCAGTGCATCCTTGAAGCTCAAGACTTTAAACCGCAAGCCATGACACTGGCACAAATGCCTCTCACCCCCAATGAGGACCAAAAGCATGCCATTCAGCGTATTTTAAAAGTACGAAACAGCTATCAAGCGTTCTTACTCGATGGCTTAACGGGTAGTGGTAAAACTGAAGTCTATTTGCAAGTCATGCAAGAGGTTTTAAAACAAGGCAAACAAGTCTTGGTTTTAGTGCCTGAAATTGGTCTCACCCCACAAACAGTGAGTCGTTTTCAATCTCGTTTTCACTGTCATATTGCGCTACTACATTCAGGTTTGAATGATTCTAAGCGCCTGCAAGCTTGGCAAAGCGCACAAACAGGTAAAGCCTCAATTGTGATTGGCACACGTTCTGCTATCTATACGCCCCTTCCACATCTGGGTTTGATTGTCTTAGATGAAGAGCACGACTTATCATTCAAGCAGCAAGAGGGCTTCCGCTACCACGCTCGTGATGTGGCCTTATACCGTGCACACTTAGAAAACTGTCCAATTATCCTTGGTTCTGCAACGCCAAGTATCGACAGTTATGCACTGGTCGAACAAAGTAAAATGATCCGCTTGGAACTGAACCAGCGGGCTGGTGCAGCAGTCATGCCAAAAATGCATGTGATTGATCTGAAAGTGGCACAAAAGCAAAATGGTATCAGCCAACAACTGATTCATGAAATACAGAAGCGTTTAGACAAAAAAGAACAGGTCTTGGTTTTTTTAAACCGTCGAGGCTATGCGCCCGTGTTAATCTGCGAGAGTTGTGGCTGGCAATCAAAATGCCCACATTGTGATGCCAATTTCACCGTACATCGACAGCCTTATCAGCATCTCCACTGTCACCACTGTGGCACCATCCACCGTATGCCTGAGCACTGCCCACAGTGTCAACATAATGAACTGAAACCGATTGGTTTAGGTACCGCAAAAGTTGAAGAAAACCTACAAGCGTTATTTCCCAATTTTGACGTGATTCGGGTTGATCGCGACTCCACCAGTCGAGTCGGTAGTTGGCAAAAGATTTATAATAAAATTCAAAAAAGCGAACCGATTATTTTACTCGGCACACAGATGTTAGCCAAAGGACATCACTTTCCTTATGTGACTTTGGTGGCGATTTTAGACATCGACTCAGGCTTACTCAGTGTTGACTTTCGTGCCACAGAACGTACCGCACAGCTCATCATCCAAGTTGCGGGACGCGCTGGACGTGGTGAGAAAAAAGGCGAAGTCTATTTACAAACTTTACGTCCAGATCACCCTTTGCTGAATACCCTTTTGGAATCGGGCTATCGTAGCTTTGCCAAGCAAACACTGAAAGAGCGTAAAGCTGCATGGATGCCACCTTATCGCTATGCAGCTTTATTGCGCTGTGAGTCTAAACAACAAGAACTGAACCAAAGTTTTTTACAAGAACATGCACAAGCCCTGCGCCAAGCCTCAGAAAACACTATTGATATTTGGGGACCTATTCCTGCACCAATGGAACGTAAAGCTGGGCGCTATCAGGCGCATATGGTACTGCTCTCAAAAGACCGTGCACGTATGCACTTCTATATTCGTCAGTGGTGGCAAAATGTCTGGCACAACAAGCCGCATGGCATGAAATTAAGTCTCGATATTGACCCACAAGAGTTAAGTTAAGACCGTAGGTGAATAAGGCTTAGACCTGAGTCGCATTCTCCCTTAAACTTTAAACATAAAGAAAAAAATTTAGGACAGGGCAATGTCTCTACTGCTTCAAATCACCCTCTTTTTGGCTGCGGCACTGATGATCGTTCCGCTGGCCAAACGGCTCGGGATTGCCACCGTACTCGGCTATTTATTTACAGGTATTTTACTTGGCCCCAGTGTTTTAAATGTCGTCCATGACCCTGAGGATATTCATAAACTCGCTGAATACGGTGTGATTTTCTTGATGTTCATTATTGGACTGGAACTCCGACCACAACGTTTATGGGAAATGCGTAAATCCATATTCGTGATGGGGAGCTTACAAGTCGCTGTCTGCGGAATTCTACTCGCTTGTATCGTCTTTTTTGCCTTGCAACAACAGATTGCAGCCAGTGTTGTGATTGGTTTTGCCCTCGCTCTTTCCTCGACAGCCTTCGTTCTGCAACTTCTGAGCGAAAAACAACAACTCAACACCACGTTTGGTCAACAGTCCTTTTCCATTTTACTCTTTCAAGATATTGCTGCAATTCCGCTGATTGCAGTTATTCCCCTTCTTGCGGGAACAAGCTCAACCCATCATGGCATTGCCTACTTTGCCGCTATTGTTGCTACCTTTACAGGCTTATTCTTATTTAGTCGTTATCTCATGCGTCCATTTTTTCGCTTTGTGGCCAAAAGTGGCGCGCATGAACTGATTACCGCAGTCGGCTTATTTATTGTCTTAGGCGTGGTCGCGCTGATGGATGTCTTAGGTATCAGTACCACCTTGGGCGCATTTTTAACGGGAGTGTTACTTGCTGACTCTGAATTCCGCCATGAACTGGAAGCCAGTATTGCACCATTTAAAGGTCTACTTCTCGGTCTGTTTTTCATGACCGTCGGGATGAGTACCCAAGTTTCGCTCCTGTGGGAAACCCCAAGTCTGATTATTGGCGGTGCGTTATTGCTGATGTTGGTCAAACTGCTGGCATTAACGGCCATAGCTCGCTACTTCGAGTTTTCATGGCGCAACAGTTTGATGCTGGCAACCTGTTTGGCACAAGGCGGTGAATTTGCTTTTGTAGTGCTCAATGTGGCCATGAGTGAACATGTGATTACACAGGCCATTTTAGAGCCGATCAACCTGATCGTGACCTTGTCGATGATTCTGACGCCTATTCTATACTGGCTAATGAGTTCTTGGGTGGTACCGCTATTTGAAAAAGAAACTACTCCCGTCTATGACGACATTCCCGATCAACACAACCCAATGATTATTGCGGGTTTCGGGCGTGTTGGACAAATTGTAGCGCGACTGGTGCACTTACAACACCAGACTTTTACAGCCATTGATAGCAATATCGACAAGGTTGATTTTGTCAGAAACTACGGTGGTAAACTCTACTATGGAGATGCCACTCAACCCGATATCCTGCGTGCCGCAGGGATCGAACATGCCAAAGTTTTTGTGTTAGCCATTGATGATATTGAGGACTCAATGAATGTGGCACGCCATATTCGACTCAACTACCCTGACCTAAACTTACTGGTGCGGGCACGAGACCGACATCATGTGCACTTGCTGCGTGATCTAGGGGTCGAACATATTTGGCGTGAAACCTATTTATCATCCTTGGGGATGGCTTATTTTGCGCTGCGCAATCTCGGAATTGCTGAAGCTGATGCTTATAAGAGCATCGAATTATTCCGCGATTATGATGAAAAACTGCTCGCACAGCAGCAAAGCATTTATAACGATGAGCAGAAAGTGTATGAAACACATCGTAACGCTTTAGCCGAATTAGAACATCTGTTTGAAAGTGATACCCAATTGCGCCAAAGCCCTGTGGGGGTTGACCTACAACGTGAGTTACAACATGACCGAATAGATGTGACACGGGATGAAGTAAAATGACTTGTGTTTTACAATATCGTCACCATTAAGACAGGATATTGGAGAAATTTATGTCTGATTTGCGTCAACGCTTTTATATTGAAGATAGTCCTGTTCGTGGTGAAGTGGTTCATCTTGAAGAAACCCTACAAACCATCTTGGCACAGCGTGATTATGCCCCAGCAATCCAAATACTGTTAGGCGAAATGCTCAGTGCCACGGCATTGCTTGCCAGCACCCTAAAAATTAAAGGCCGTATTAGTTTACAAATTCAGGCGTCAGGTAGCTTTAAATGGGCTATGGCGGAATGCAATCACCTCGGTGAAGTACGTGCTTTGGCGGATTATGAAGCTGACCCACGTTTTAACAGCGCTGAAAGTAGCAGTACCGTGTTGAGCACACTCGTCAGCCCAGTGCTGTTTATTAATATTGAACCTGAGTTTGGTGAGCGCTATCAAGGAATTGTGGCTTTAGATAAGCCAAATCTCGCAGGTTGCTTAATGCAGTATTATGACCTATCTGCACAAATTCCAACACGTATCGTCTTAGCCAGCTCAGCTCAGCGTTCAGGCGGATTACTCATTCAACTGTTACCGCGAAATAGTGAAGAAGAACAAGAACGTGTTGACCAAGACCTTTGGCCACGTCTGACCATGTTGACGGAGACACTTAAAGCAGAAGAGTTGACTGAGTTAGACACCAGCGAAATTCTTTACCGTCTTTATAACGAAGAAGACGTTCGTTTACCCGAAGTTGAAGCATTGAAATTCGGTTGTACCTGCTCAAAAGAACGTTGTGCTCATGCGCTTGAGCAAATTGGTGTAGAAGCTGTACGTGAAACACTAGAACATCAGAACCCCATTACCATGGACTGTCAGTTCTGTAACACACAATACAGCTTTAGTGCAGAAGAAGCGCTCGGCTTGTTTGGTGAGCACTTAAGCTAAGTCTTTCTCCTAGACATAAGAAAAGAGTAGCATCGCTGCTCTTTTTTTATGTCTTAAGTTTCATAAAAGTCATATTTTTCACATAAACCATCACTCTTATTCATAGATATTTTACTGGTCATTCCATTTAAATTTCGTTATAAATAAAACCATAATTTTTTTATGCCTTTTTTATATTTATTTTTCCTCGGGGCTTGGTTGTTATGAAACGATCTGTTTATCTTTTGGCACTCACCAGTAGCTTGGCTTTCTCCTGTTTTGCAGCGTCCGACCCATTACTTGGAAAATGGAAAACTATTGATGATAAGACGGGCTACTCGCTTGCAGATGTTGAAATTCAAAAAGATAAAAATAATCTCTATAGAGCTATCATCCTGAGTACACGTGAAATTCCAGGAGCAACCAAAATAGAAAATTGCACAAAATGTGATGGTGTGAATAAAAACCAGCCGATCATCGGGATGACGACTTTAAGCCATCTCAAAGCAGATGAGACGCAAGGCAACACGTATATTCAAGGTCAACTGCTCGACCCGCTCTCAGGTTTACGCTATGACGCTCAGGCACGACTCAGTAATAATGGTAAGCACTTACGGATTCGAGGAACTTCGACCGAAAATGGCGGTAGACGCAACATCATCTGGGTCAAATATTAAGTATCCCTCATCAATCAAAGCCCCTTTCATTGAGGGCTTTTTTCTTGTCATGTTTTGAAACAATAAGGAACATATCTTTACTGTAGAAATCGACTAAAAGGCTGAATAATGATTAAAACTTAATCAATTTATAAATTCTTACTTATGCCGAAGAACCATTATGAAATACTCGGTTTAACGCGAGATGCGACAGCCGATCAAATTAAAAAAGCCTACCGTAAATTGGCGCGTAAGTACCATCCTGATGTCAGCAAAGAAGCCGATGCTGAAACACGTATGCAAGAACTCAACGTAGCTTATGACACCTTGAGTGATGAAACAAAAAAAGCGGAATACGACTTTGAGCTTGACCATCCGCAAGGTGCTCACCAATTTAATCAAAATACAGGCTTTGGTGGCTTTGAGGGTGCCTTTCGGAATGCACAGGGTGGTCAACAGGCACATGATTTTTCGGGCTTTGAAGACTTATTTGGTCGTTTTGGATCAGGCTTTGGTGGATCAAATTATCAATATCAACGCCAAAATCGCACACCCCATAAAGGTGAAGACCAACATGCACGTTTAGATGTAGATTTGGATGTAGGCTTCCACGGCACCACCCAAACCATTACCTTACAGATCCCTACTTTAAATGCTTATGGCGAGGCCGAAATTCAGCGTAAAACGCTGGAAGTTAAAATTCCTAAAGGCATGAAAGAAGGACAACAGATTCGTTTAAGTGGTCAAGGACAGTCGGGTATTCAGGGGGGTGAAAATGGCGACCTCTATATCGAAATTTACTACAAAGACACAGACACCACACGTGTTGAAGGGGTCGACGTCTATCACCAATTCAACATTAGCCCGTGGGAAGCCGCTTTAGGACTGAGCACAACTGCCACCCTGCCAAATGGCCGCACACTACAAATCCAAATTCCTAAAAACGCGAAAAATGGGCAACAACTACGTTTAAAAGATCAGGGGATTCCAGCCAAAACCGCTGGGCATTTATATTTAATTTTAAATATTGTTCAACCTCCTGCGCAAAGTGAGCAAGAGCAACAGGCTTACCAAGCCTTTGCTGAAGCCTTTCCTCACTTCAAGCCGCGTCAGTCTTAAGGAGAAAATTATGACGACTATTCATTATCGTGAAATTATTTTAGACGGATGTCGACACGCTGAAATTGTTGATGAACAACATAGCTTTGATTTAAAGCATTTTGCTGAAGCTTGCGGACAAAGTCCGGAGTGGGTTTTACAGCTGTTGGAATATGACATTCTGCCTAACCGACCCGATAACCGTATTCACCAGTTTTTTGGTGATGATGTCTCACGTGCACGGCGAGCCTATCGCTTACAACGTGACTTTGATGCCAGCTTTACTGCTGTTGCAATGATGCTGGATTTAATTGATGAGGTTCAAAAACTCCGTCGTGAAGTGAAACACTTACACCTCACCGACCCAGTTAAACCAACTCAGCACTAGTTCTATAAAGAAAGATTGGCGCATGCCTTTCTTTCTTTTTTTTATGCTAAAAGAGGATTTGACGGCAACCATGAAACTTAAAGTTTGTAATAAAAAGACCAAGCACATGTTTCCTGAATACCGAGACATGATTCAACAGCTTAGAGAAGACAATCCACATTTTTCTAAAATGTTTGATGACCATGAAGCGCTGGACAAGGAAATTTGTTTACTCGAACAAGATCCTGTTCGGATTCATCGTGGAGAGATTGAGCCCCTCAAACGCAAAAAGTTGTTCATTAAAGATCAACTTTATCGCATTTTAAAAGGAGCTCAACTCAAAACCTCTTAAATTTAAATGCTCTGCAACGCCCACATATCCGACTAATAAATTGAACAAGGATAGCGTTTGCCTCAAGAGCGTCAGGTTACAGCGCATTCGCTTTAACTGTCGATACAGAAAATCACCCAATTATTTTAATTTGGTGATTTTCTCTAAATCTTTAATCGTGCCTTTCACGGTTTGTTTAATCGGCTCATAATCCATAAACCAAAACAGGTTCATATGTTGATCCGCATGTTGTTGAGCCAGCATATCAATAACACTCTTTTCCCCGCGACCGACCAAATGCCGTCGATAGAAATAATAAAGCAACGTCATGGTGGTCATAAGCATAATGCCGAGCATAATCCAAAACCCTGTAGGTGACTTCAGCCCAGGAATAAACTCAAAATTCATTCCATATACCCCAGTCAATAAGGTCAGTGGTGCAAAAATAGCAGTGATAATCGCCAAAATACGCATGTTTTCATTGGTTTGATTAGCAATCGCTGAGAAATGCAGATCAATAGCGGCCTGTACCGCACTTCTCAAACGAATCGTGTGCTTTTGAATACGTTCAATATGACTGGTCAAATCGTCCACACGCACCAACATGATGTCTTGTTTTTCACTGCGCTTTTTCCCTTTCAAGTGCGAATAATTATCCACAATTTCATCGCGCAATTCCTGTAAAGTTTCGATCTGTTCTTCACACAAATTTTCCACCTGCTGAAAAGCCATATTCTCCTGCAATAATTGATGCCATCTGGTAAAACGACGATGCCCTTGCAAAAGCTCCTGCTGCCAAAACTCGACCCGTCGCGTGAGCGGAACTCGCAAGTCCAAATAACCATCGACCATATGGTTTAATAAACGCAGTGCTAAATCTAATGGAGTCGATGGGAGTTTTCGTGGCTTATTATGTTCTTCAATCGGACGCCCCAAAACAGTTTCAATCCGTTGAATATAACTTTCAACTTCTTTATTGCCCTGCTCTCTAACTGTAATCAGAACTTGTGGCGTGAGCATAAAACTAATGGGTGTCGTCGCCAAACCAAATACGCGCTCATGCTTTTCAACAGCCTGTGCATCAATCTTGATTTGGTCATCAGGTGTAATCAGCTTTCGGAAGATCAATAAATCATAGTCTTCCAACGTGTCGAATGCACAAGGATGTTCTAAATTTAAAATATCACGTAGGTGGTATTCATTTACCCATATCCCTGTTGCCGCGTAAATGTCTTGTTGCCAATGTTCAGCGCGATTTATTACGTCTTCACGGCTACACTCCACCCAGATAAATTCGGCTTCCTGCTCTGCAATCGGTTGTTTCTGCACATAGGTATGCTGTGCAGTAGGATGTTGATAGAAATAATAGCTTTGCATATCTCATTTATTATTGTCTGTCTTAGCCAGCATGATGCCATAAAAAAAGCCCTGAGCAAGCCAAAGTTTAATTTGGCAAAGCTCAGGGCTTTTCAATATCACTCAACTCACATAGAACATACTCTGTGAATTGTCAGAACTTAAACTTGTTCGATGTCTTTCATCGTCAATTTGATACGACCACGGTTGTCTACGTCCGCAACTTGTACCTTAATTTCTTGACCTTCTTTCAACACGTCTGCCACGTTCGCAATGCGCTCGTTTGAGATTTGTGAAATATGAAGTAGACCATCAGTACCTGGAAGAATGTTAACAAAGGCACCGAATTCAACGATACGAATAACTTTACCAGTGTAAATTGTACCTGGTTCAATCTCAGCAGTCAGTGCTTGGATTTTTGCAACAGCAGCAGAAGCGGCTGCTTTAGTTTCACCAAATACACGTACTGTACCATTGTCTTCGATATCAATCGCTGCCTTGGTTTCTTCTGTAATGGCACGGATGGTTGCACCACCTTTACCAATCACGTCACGAATCTTGTCAGGGTTGATGTTGATGACTTGGAATGTCGGCGCATGCATTGAAATTTCAGGACGCGCACGTGAAATCACTTGGTTCATTTCATTGAGGATGTGCATACGACCCGCATACGCTTGGTTCAATGCAACTTCCATGATCTCTTCAGTGATACCTTCGATCTTGATGTCCATTTGAAGTGCAGTAATACCGTTCGCAGAACCAGCTACTTTAAAGTCCATGTCACCTAAGTGATCTTCATCACCTAAAATGTCAGAAAGAACTGCGAAGCGCTCGCCTTCTTTGACTAAGCCCATTGCAATACCTGCAACTGGTGCTTTTAATGGAACACCCGCATCCATAAGTGATAATGAAGCACCACATACAGAAGCCATAGAAGATGAACCATTCGATTCAGTGATGTCAGATACGATACGAATCACGTACGGGAAGCGATCAGCCGCAGGAAGAACCGCTTGTACACCACGACGTGCTAAACGACCATGACCAATTTCACGGCGTTTAGGACCAGATTCACGACCTGTTTCACCTACAGAGTATGCAGGGAAGTTGTAGTGCAACATGAAGTTGTCAGTTTTAGTCCCTGCAAGTGTATCTACCATTAAGGCATCACGTGTGTTACCTAAAGTCGTGGTTACCAATGCCTGAGTTTCACCACGTGTGAACAATGCAGAACCGTGAGCACGATCTAACACGCCAACTTGAACGTCAATTGCACGTACAGTTTTCGTGTCACGACCATCAATACGTGGCTTACCAGACAAGATGTTGTCACGTACTGTACGGTATTTTAAGTCTTCAAATAATTCGTCAACTTCAGTAGCAATACCAGTTTCATCTTCTTCAGGAACAAACTGAGCAACAGCTTCAGCGTGAAGCGCATCTAATGCTGCATAACGGTCTTGCTTAACAGCAATTGTGTATGCTTCAGAGATTTTCGCTTCGAATGCTTCTTTCAATTTACCAAGAAGTTCTTCGTTTTTAACTGGCGCAACCCAAGTAGATTCAACTGCGCCCGCAGCTGCAGCAAACTCTTTAATTGCTTGAATTGCAATTTGCATTTCGTCATGACCGAAAAGTACAGCGCCTAACATTTGGTCTTCAGAAAGCTCTTTCGCTTCAGATTCAACCATCAATACAGCAGCTTCAGTACCTGCAACCACAAGGTCAAGATCAGATTCTTTAAGCTGTTCTAAGGTTGGGTTAAGGATGTATTCACCATTGATTAAACCAACACGTGCGCCTGCGATTGGGCCTGCAAATGGAACACCAGCAATAGACATCGCAGCTGAAGCACCCAACATTGCAGCGATATCGCCTTCCATGGTTTTGTCCGAAGAAATAACAGTCGCTGTTACTTGGATTTCGTTGTAGAAACCTTCTGGGAACAATGGACGGATTGGACGGTCAATAAGACGTGAAATTAAAGTTTCAGCTTCAGACTGACGACCTTCACGCTTGCCATAACCACCTGGGATACGACCTGCAGCATATTGTTTTTCTTGGTAGTTAACAGTCAATGGGAAGAAGTCTTGACCTGCTTTTGCTTTTGGTTGAGCAACGATTGCAACAAGAACCTGTACACCACCCATCGTGATCACTACAGTGTTTGCTTGACGAGCAACACGACCAGTTTCTAAAACAACCGTGTGTTGACCATATTGGAATTCTTTACGAATAATATTAAACATAGACATGTATTGTTTTTTCCTAGTTCTTTTGAACAGTTATTTATCTAGTGGAGACCCCTAAGGTTTGGCATTCACATTACTTTTTTCAAGTAACGGTGGAAATGACAAAGCTTAGAAGCCGACCTCACCAGAAATTAAAAACATGATTTTAAGACACAAAGAAGGAGCGAAACATTCGCCCCTTCCCCATTACCTCGCGAAAGCGAGGTAGACTTTCTTTTTCAGCGATAAAGCATTCAAGATGCGATAGCCCGAAAATAAAAGTTTAATCGAATTAACGACGTAAACCTAAAGCAGCAATCAAGTCGCTGTAACGAGTAGCGTCTTTACCTTTAAGGTAGTCAAGAAGCTTACGACGTTGGTTAACCATACGGATTAAACCGCGACGGCTATGGTGGTCGTGTTTGTGCTCTTTGAAGTGACCTTGTAAGTCATTGATTTGAGCAGTTAAAAGAGCTACTTGAACCTCTGGTGAACCAGTGTCGTTTTCAGCGCGAGCAAATTTAGCAATGATCTCTGCGCGATCTGCGTTTGTTAAAGCCATTCGATTTCTCCGAGATGCTTATAAGTTACATTTGATACAAATCAAATTGATTCTTCAAAACCAATTTGACTGCCGTGCATCACTACAGCAAGTTCGATATTTTAAGGGATATGGCGCTATATTGCAAAAATGTTTTAAGTTCACAGTCAATTCAGCAACTGACTGCTTTGTACAAATCATGCACACTAGTGACAATGAGGATTTTCAATTGCAGACTCAAGTCAAATAAAAAACAAAGAATAGTGAGAAATTTGTGAAATTTTTATCCGCCAATACCTGTTATGTTCCCCAAGACCTCAACCACGTGATTCGTTCTAAGGATGAGGTCTCTGCTACTTTGGGTGGCATGAATGACGTACAAATTCAAAGCATTTGGGCCAGTGTAGAGTCCCTATATAAAACAGGAAACTACCCTTTTATCAGCCTCTGCTTACGTCGTCAGGGACAAATATTGTTAAATCGTAGCATCGGTTATGCCCAAGGCAACTCACCCGATGGTTTAGCGGCAGATGCAAAAATTGGCACACCCGATACACCAGTTTGCTTATTTTCTGCCTCTAAAATCGTCACAGCCATGTTGATTCATCTGTTGAATGAACAGGGCCAACTTAATTTACTGGATCCAATTAGCCACTATATCCCTGAATATGCGGTAAATGGCAAACAGCGTGCTACCATTTTTCATTTGCTGGCACATCGTGGTGGCATTCCTCGTATAGACAGTCAAGTCACACCCGAACTGCTATTTGATAAACATCAAATTTTAGAACAGCTTTATGCGGCACGACCTGTTTCAGCTTCGGGCACACACTTGGCTTATCATGCAGTTACCGCTGGCTATATTTTAGGAGAAATTATCGAGCGGGTCACAGGTCAGACGGCTCGTGAATTTCTAGCCCAAAATATCGAAAAGCCTATGGGACTAGATTATTTCAACTATGGTTTAAAACCTGAGTATCGAGCAGATGTCGCTTTAAACTATGCCACAGGTCTACATCCACGTTTAGGCACAGACCATTATCTTAATCGAGTACTGGGCGGTGGTTTACAGTTGGCGGTCGATGTGACCAATGATGCGCGCTTTATGGACACGATTTGCCCAGCGGGCAACATTTATACCAGTGCCGAACAAGCTGGTCGTTTCTTTGAAATGCTCTTGAGTGGTGGTGAATACCAAGGCAAACAAATCATGAGTAGCCAAACTGTATTACGCTCGACATTGGCTACATCAGGAGTCAGTTTAGATCGGACATTATTAGTCCCGATGCGTTATGCCTTAGGCCCAATGTTAGGCAGTAATCCTATTGGGTTATTTGGACCAATGACGGGGCAAGCCTTTGGACATTTAGGCTTTTCCAATATTCTTTGCTGGGCCGACCCAGAGCGTGATATTAGCGTGTCACTGTTAACGACAGGCAAATCAGTCGTCGGGACTCACTTACCCGCTTTAGCAAAAATGCTTTATCAGATCTCAAAGCATTGTCCAAAAATTTTAAAGAGTCAGCGTCGCTTATTGTTTGCTACAGATCAGACCGAAAAAGATTTCATTTAAATATAAAAAAAAGCCCAAGTAGAACTTGGGCTTTTTTGCGCTGTAGTTTCTTCTATTTTTGTTCTTGTTGTTTTGTTTATCATTATAATTATGCGCTTTTCCGCGTTTTTTATTAAACATTCCATGTTTAATCAATCACGTCCTTATGTGACATATTTTGCCACATACCACATGAGAAAGAAGTCGTATTTTTCGCATCTCTATGTAAGCGATTGCTTACAAAAAATCCTCAATTCATCCATATTTATTCAAAACATGTAGAGGAAAAATCCACTTATAAATTTAAATAAATATTAAAAACAAAATATTAGATCAAAAAACTATCTTTTCAAGCTCTTCCCCTATCTCCTTTAAAAAACATATACTCACACAAGTACGCACAATATTTTTCTCAGTTGCAATGATGGGTCAAATCTCTCTGGATAAATGAATAAACAATTTTTGTCACAATCTGCCAATCCAGCAGACATAAAAAAGCCTTGTAGTCTCTCCCAAAACTACAAGGCTTAGCGGCTGTAAGTTTCCTCTTTCACTTACTTCACTGTAAGTTCGCTGTCTACTGACGTTATTATTATCTTTTTGCGATTATACTCAACATTCCGTGTTGAGCTCTTTATGTGAAGCCATCTTCTCAAAAACCTCAGTAAAGCTCTATGCGCAAATCTCCTGAATCAATGTAAGCCATTTCGTACAAAGCCCTTGTTTGTTTATTAAAACTTCACAATTGAATTTGTTGGTTAATTTTTCTTGATAGACCACTCTGCCGTGTCGTTCGTGTCACGATTGAGTGCACAAATGCATCACTATTCGCTAGTACGCTCACTACTTTTTTCGCACGTGTAATTGCAGTATAAATCAACTCTTTACTGAGTAATTTTTCAGCCTGCTGATCTAAAACCACCGCAGTATGAGTAAACTCAGAGCCTTGCGATTTGTGAATGGTCAGCGCAAAAGCTGTTTCTATATTTTGGGGTAATCGTGTCGCCATAACCCATTTATCCAGACTGGGGAAATAGACCTCAAACTGTAACTTACCTTGTTGAATACGCTCTAAGCACAGGCCAATGTCTCCGTTCGACAAGCCCAGTTGATAGTCGTTATAGGTCATCATTACTGGACGACCCAAGTACCATTCGCCTTGTTTGATTTGTTTTGATTGTTCCAATAAACGTTGCTCGATTTGCAAATTCAGCTGTTTTAAGCCGAAATGCCCATGACGTATCGCAGCAAGAATTCGATAATCATCAAAACATTGAACTACTTTGGATACGAGAGACTCATTAGGATTTTGCTGATATTGCTTTAAAGCTTCGATATAGCCCTGAAAGCCGAGCATCAACAGATCATAATAATGTTGTAACTGCTCTGCAGATAAAGCCTGCTCAGGCAAAAATTCGAGTTGTAGACAATCAACCTTGACCTGATCCAACTCAACAGCCTTCAACGTCGTGGCATATACCACTTGCTGTTGAAAGTTGTGCAATACGGTCTGTTTTTCGGCAGGATGCATCATTAAGTCAAAACACGATTGCTGTTGAATAAATTGTGCCAACTTTCCAATCCGTGCATCTGATTTGAAACGGCGACTATTGACCAAATTGACTCTATTCTCAGCCAAAGCTGGAACGTGTTGTAAATCGGCAAGTACAGAACCGACATCGACCGAAGCCAACTGATCGGCATCTCCCAATAAAATCAAACGGGCTTGGTTCGGCATGGCTGCAAATAGCATCTGCGCCAAATTTAAATCCAACATGGAGGCTTCATCAACGACAATCACATCATAAGGCAAGGGTTGTCTGCTATGAAAACGCGGCTGTTGCGTGTTTCCTAAGCCCAAGAGTCGATGCAATGTCACAGGATTTAAAAGCCTCAAATCTGGGGTAACTAGGTTTTGTAACTTTTCATCCTGAAAAGAGTTTTGCAGCGCTTCTTTCATCCGCTGCGCTGCCTTACCTGTAGGTGCAGCCATCGCAATACGAATATCAGGCAGACTTTGCTTAAGCACCGCAATAATCCGCGCCAAGGTATAGGTTTTCCCTGTGCCTGGGCCACCTGTAATGATCGCGAGCGCCTGCTCGGCCACCATCGCCAAAGCCTGTTTTTGATAGGGATCTTCAAGTAAATCGGCATAAGCTGAAAGATCAACTTGCGTTAAATTTTGCAGTTTTAACCGTGCTACTTGCTCGGCCAAGGACTGCTCTAAAGCCCAATAACGATACAAATATAATTGCCCATGATCATAGACAAACGGCGCTTTTTGTTGCTGTGCCTGCTGTTCATCTATCATCAGATCATCTAAGACAGTGATGGCTTCACTTGCAACCGAGATACAACTCTCACCGCGTAGCATGGCTTCAAGGACCTGTTGAATCACTGCACTTCGGGCTTCGGTGGGGCCTGTTTTACTTAGCGGTGACTGCTGAATAAACTGACTCCAACGCGTTAACCATGTATCTATCTCGACAGCCTGATCAATAGTGGCTTTACACACATTTTCCACACGGTTATCCTCAAAGTTATCCACAGCTTAATTGTTTGTTTATGGGTGACTAATTTCACTTAATTCAGAAGTTTTGCCTACATGATTTTCAGTAGAAGTATCCTCAGCAAAATAACCCAAGATGGCATCTAGTCTTAAAATAAACTCTGGGCTAGCATGCCAACTTAATACGCCTTGATTGGGCTGCCCATTCATTCCTCTCAAATAGAGATAACTCGCCTGACCCAGATGTTCTTCAATGTCATAGTCCAGCAAATTCACTGTTAAATAACGATGCAAAGCCACCAAATATAAGCCCGCCTGCAACCAATAACTGGCATGTGACATATTCAATTGGATTGCGTCATAACTATAGCTCTGCTGATCTGCCCCTAAAAAATTACTTTTATAATCGGCAATGTGATAACGCTGACCATCAAAATAAACCAAATCAATCGAACCCGTCAGGTAACGAGCAGAGTTGGCTTCATTTAAGTCGAGCAGATCAATGCCGTATTCTTGAAACAATGCCTGTATGCGTTTAATCGCCAACACATGATCGGACAAGGACAAATAAAAAGGAAATTCAGCCAAGTGCTCATCGGCTTTGAGTTGCTTCAACTGAAAACCTGCATGCAAAGGCGTTTCGAGCACATCTGCTAACCACTCTTGCATCCACAGCACCAATTGAGTTTCATCATCCTGCCCAAATTCGTGTTGATATTTGCCCAATAACTCTTGCCACAGTAAGGGGCTATCATTTTTAAAACGACGATGAATTTCCAGTCCCCAGTCACGTGAGTCCTGAAAGTCAATATGCTCGAAAATTTCGTGCAGGAAAGTTCCCGCAGTCGTCCCCATTGGAAACTGCCGTTTAATCCACGCCAAAGGCTGACTCAGTTCCACATCCTCAAGTACAGGATGATTGATCTCATCATCCGCACTGCCAACTTTCTCGCTCAAAACCGCCAAGGCATCCATTGCCTCTTTACGACTCAAATGCTGTGCCAACGCGCTAAAACTGGTTTTGGAACGTGGATAAAAACGCTGTTCAGGAAAGGCCAAAGCTTGCAACTGAATCACCTCTTGCTGCTCCGCTGGCTGTATACGGATCGGCTTTTCAGTCAGCAACACCTCATCACCACTGGCAGGATGCTCAAACAGATTACCTGCTTGGCCCCGCCAAAATGCCAATGCCGTATTTGATTTATATTCCTGATCTTGCATTAAGGCATATACGCGATGGCTGGCACGGGTCAGTGCAACGTACCATAAGCGATGCTGTTCTGCTTCGGCTCGTTCATTGTGTTGAGCAATCGCGGCGGGATCTAACAGATTGGCATCATTTACCGCAACGATGCGCTGTAACTCGCTCTGACCTGTATTCGGATTGATCTGTTCTAGCATTGAAAAATTTAAGGTTTTATTCATTTCCTTAAAGTCTTTGTCGGCACCCAGCAAGAACACAATTTTAAACTCTAGACCTTTGGACTGATGAATGGTCATCAACTCTACACCTGTGGCATTGGAGAGTTTACGTTCCAACTCCCACTCACGTTCCGCAGGTAAATGTAACTGTTTGAGATACCAATGATACAGTTTCTGCGCGCCTTGAAACTGCTCACTATGCTGACTCAATAACTCAGTCAAATGCCGTAGATTGACCACAGTCCGTTCGTTGTCTCGGCTTTGGTAGGCCACCAAGTTTTTCCACACCTTAAACAGGTTTAAAGCGTACTGCCATGCACTTAAAAAGCCTTTATTGATCCACATGTCACGGATATCATCAAAATCCGCCATAAACTGGCTCAGACCGTTGGCTTGCTTTTCCAGTTCCAGTAACTGTTTTAAATCAATTGCCAATAACCTGCTCAAAAGCGCACGGCGAACTTTGGCTTCATCAAAAGGATGCATCATTGCGGTCAATAGCGCACCGACATCTTTTGCGACCTGACTTTCAAACACACTGCGTTTAGACGGACGGTTGACCAAAATTCCCAAACGCTCTAGTTCAAACTGAACTTTGTCCAAGCCATCATGGTTTTTCGACAACACCGCGATATCATTTGCACCCATAAACTGTGGCGGATCATCTGCCACATACAATTGCTGTTGAATGCCTTGGTTGATTAAATCACGGATTTTCCATGCCACTTGTTGAGCTTCATATTTTTTATCTTCAAGTAACAGCCAACGCAGCGGTACATGGTTTTCACCCTGTGCATCGACCAAAGCGGGATGGGGACGAGTCCCTGCTTCTACAGGCTGATAATAGACCTGCTCACCAAAGTCCTGTTGGCGTTGGAATAAAGCATCCACCACCTGTACTAGTTCTTGCACAGAGCGATGATTATATTTCAAACTATACTGCCGACCTTGCTTTGCCAAAACATCTAAACGCGCTTTGTTATAGGTCAGCATGTCCCCTCCACGAAAGCCATAAATGGCTTGTTTCGGGTCACCAACCATAATCATACAGCCTTGATGATAACGCTCGGCATCACGCCAAATCCGCGCTAGCATATCATCTTGGTCTTGGTTGGTGTCTTGAAACTCATCCACTAAAATAAGTGGATAGCGTGCCTGTACAAACTGGGCAAAGCGCCTGCCCTGCTCGCCCTGTAAAGCTTCTGACAAGGTCCGAATTTGTTGGGCAAAGGTCGTTTCACTCTTTTGCTGCAACACTTGCGGTAAACGCTTTTTCACCTCAGAGCTTAAGTGATATTTCAAATACGCATCCAGCACATCCAAATTAAGCTCTAGCTCTGTCAACGCCTCTAAGAAACTGCGCACCTGTCGCCACACTGGATGCTGTTCAAACTGTTCCAACACATCTACGGCACATTTGTTTAAGACTTTTTTCGTCGCGAGGTCGGTCAAGTGTTTTAAGGTTTTTTCAAAATGTGGCGCAAATAAAGCATAAGCACGTTGCTCTTTCAGTGCGGTCAAAAAAGCAGGTAAATCCTGACATAAAATACGTTGCATCAAAGCATCGGTGCGCCACTTTTTCCCAAGCACTGCATGGTACTGCCCCTCAGGGGCATAATAGTCTTTCAATCCTTCAATCTGCACCACATCCAGCGCAGTAAATTGATCAATGGCCTGCTCAAATTGCGTCAAATCAAGTACAGGTTTTTCCACCTGTTGAAACTGTGCTGATGCAAAGTTCAAACTATTTTCAACAATCGGCACATAAGCCTGTTCGGTTTTTAATTTTTGTTTTAACAGTAAATAATTCACCACAGGCTGTGGCTGCGCCTGAATCCACTCACGTAATACATCATGAATGAGCTGTTGAGTATAACTCTGCGCATCATCGGTGATATCCGCACGCTCAATCTTGCCACTTTCAAAAGAAAACTCACGCAGTAGCTTTTGACTAAAACTGTCCAATGTCCCGACAAATAACTCATCTAACTGGTCAATCACTAACTTCAAACGCTCTTGAGCGAAACCAACCCGTTGGGCATAGTCTGTCAGTACTTTGATAAAAAGCGGATCTTGCTCTGCGTAAATTTTGGCCTGTATTTCTCGCTCGGTTAGACTTTGACAACCTTCAAAATAACGTAAGGTTTCAATCAAGCGTGCCCGAACACGACTTTTCAGCTCCGCAGCGGCAGCACGGGTGAAAGTGGTTGCAATCACCTGATTCGGCAAATAGGCCCCGAGAAAAATGCGTACCATTAAACTGGATAAAGTAAAAGTCTTGCCTGTGCCTGCTGAAGCTTCAATCCAATGCAAGCCCTGAAAGCTCATATCGGCAATGGGTTGATAAGACATGTTCGATGGAGTGACCTGAGACTGGGCTGTCATGACTTAGTCCTCAAGGCTTTGCTGATGCAAAAAAATCGGATGATATAGCTCATAAGAAAACTGCTCACAGGCATGGGCAAGTAATGCTTTGGCATCCTGCTCTTGTAAAATAAACTGCCAGTCGCGATGTGCTTTATTGGCTTCATTTTCAGTCATTGAAAAACCACTAAAGCGACCATCTTCTTCCCAAACTTTATAAATGGCATCCATATCAGCAATCACCATCTGCTCCTGATCATTCGGTTGCCATTCATGCATTTTATCTTTTTCTGCAATTTTCAACAGCAAGGCCGCAGGTAAAACCAAAGGCTGAGTTTGTGCATAATCCCATGCTTTCAACCAAGGCTTGAGCCATTCACGCGCCTGATTTGAACTCACACCAGTACATAAAATGGTTCGGTCACTAAACACCACGATGCGTTGATATTGCTGTCCGCCCTCACCTAAGTTCACATAAGCCAACCACAATAAATACTCCAACCAAACTTTGGCACGGCGCTTTGCTCTGGCACTAGACGCTTCTAGACTGACCCATTTTTCAGCACTGTATTTGGCTAAGGTAATATTGATCTGTAAATGTTCATTCACCTTCCAGACTTGTTGGGTCGTGGCTGTGGTCTCAGGTGCATAGCGTTGTAAACGTGTCAGCAAGCGCTGCTGCTCAAGCACGCTCATTTGCCAGACCCCATCTTGCACTTTACCAATCGGCAGCTGATCCATCAGAAGATTGGCATCTGCTTCTGCTTCATGTTGTTGTAAAAAATGGCGAATGGCATAACGTCCTAAACCATCGAGCAGTAACGGTTCTTGCGTTGCAGGAATCTCTTCTGGTTTTAAGTTTTCCACGCCTAAAGTCTTGAGATACAGCCGTGCAGGAAAAGTGATGTCCTGAATCCACTGCTGACTGTCAAGAACTTGAATGTCTTGCTCTAATTTTGGATACGGCGTGTTGACCCAACTGCTGCGTTGCCCTGATGCATGTTGTAGTTGTCTCGCGACCTGAAACCATTGATCTTGAAAACGGATACTGTGCTCAGACTCAAAACCACGTGGATCAAAAGGCAATAAAGGATGAACATGATACAGCGATGCCAACGGTGCAGGCACAGTCACACCATGCTGATCAACCGTTGCATTGACACTCTTGGTCTGTGTGTCAGGCTGCACAATAAAGGCCATATGCTGAATCAGTTCTTGCAATACTGTAGACGGATCACGGACTTCACCATCGTTGATATCAAAGCCATTATAAAATAACCATACGTTCTCTTGTGCCAACAACAACGCATCTAGAAAAGCCCCTTGATCATCTTCCAAACGGGAACGATCCCCCAGTTGTGGCTTCAGTAAATCCATCAGGTCAAAAGGCAAATGCGCACTGCGGTTGGGAAACTTGCCACTGTCTAAGCCCAACATCACAATCAGCTTATACGGCACAGGTCGAATCTGACCAATTTGACTAAATGTGATCTGCCCCGTGGGTTCGGCATAGTCCAATTGCGCTTCTAAGGTCTTTTGGATTTCTTCTAATACATAAGGCAAAGGTAAACTTAAACTGCGCAGTGCATGATGATCGTGTTCGTCATAGAAACTCGCCAAGGTCAGCATACGTTCTTGTTTTTTGACCATCTTATACACTGCAGCCAAAGACTCGACACCCGCAGCTTCAAACTCGCGAATATCCTCCATCAAACGATTCAGCCAAGTTTCTGCAGTCGTCCGCTGTCCTGTTTCATGCGCAATCATCCACTCGGAACGGTGTTTAAAATCCTGATAAATTTCAATCAAAACACCAATCAGCTCAAAATCACTCGACTGTACTTGGGCATAGCTCAAGGTCTCATGAAACAGCACATGTTCTGGTACAGCGACGCCTAAAGCCAAACGATCTAAAGCAAACTTCAGACTATAACGATAGTCTTCATCCCCTTCGGCCAAACTGCGTTTTAAATGTTCAGCATCCAATCCACGCTTAAAGCCTGCGTTGATCAACAGCTCAGTCATCCGCTCAATCATATTCATGTCTAAGCCATAACGTTGCTGCGTTGCATTTAAACTGAGCCAATCGGCAAAGTCCTCAATACTGAAACGCCCCCGCACCAAGACCATCCGTCCCAGCACAGCACGCCATGCATTTAAAGCATCAAGTTGAGTCACACCTGCCAGCTTAATTGGTAAATAAATACTGTCTTTACTCAGTTGATGGCCCTTTTGCAAAGCCTCACGCTCATGCGGTGGCGGCGCAAAAACACTGCGAATAAACGGCTCTAGCTCAGTCAAACTCGGCGTCAACACCAAAATATCGCTTGGACGTCGCGGTGCTTCAGCCGTACCCTGAGCCAACCAATGCGTCAGTTGATCTTTGAGGACTTCAAGCTGTCTGAGGCTGGAATGACAAACATGAATCTGTATCGAATCATCCTGTTCAGCCAAGACATACTCATGCTGCGTAGGCTCTACCAAATACAGGACATCAGACTGAATTTTACCAAGTAAAGTTTCTGGGTATTCATCCACAAAGACATCGGCCCATACCCCATCTTCACCTGAAGAAAGACTTGAAAGTAAAGAGAAATGGTCCCGTGCCTGTTTACCAAATCGGGTCAGTAAAGGATGACGAGACTCTCGAGTTTCTGCATTAAAATTGAGGGTAAACTCATCAAAAAACTGCTGAATCTCTGCATCATTGGCATTTGGATTTTTTTCAATAAAACGCTGCTTCACCCGCGCGTCATAACGCGCTTTCCAGTTAGGATCGACACTGTCCGCCCAGTATTCTTGCGATGGGTTATAGTGAAAAATAAAGATATCAAGGTATTGCCCCAAGCGGTGCAAAAACTCCAATTGCTTTGGCGGTAAATCTAGAACAGTAAACACCACCAACTGCGCAGGTAACTTTTTCAGCGCAGCTTCTCGGGTCTCTACTTGATCGAGTAAGTCCCAAAATGCCGTATCAATACGCTGAATTTGTTCAAAGTCGGCATGGAACACCACCTGCCAGAGCCAACGTTGCCAAGCCTCTAGCTCATGCGCTTGATTGAGTTGAAAAGCACTGAGTTCTTGCTGAGTTTTAAAGAACATCTGCTCCAAATCAAGCGGTTGATTCTTACCCCACGCTTGTAACCAATTGGTCTGACAACGGCAGCTTTGCGCTGGACAACCTTTGGTGCAATGCCCTCGATAATCCATATAAAAACTAAACAGCCGTGAAACCTGCTCCGCCACCCAATACAGCATGCTTTGTTTTTTGAGCTGTTTATCAATGCCTTGTTGCAAACGGTCAGCACTGGCATAAATCCGCTGAATAATAGGATACAACGGATGGGCAACCTCTAAAGGATTCAGCTCAGCCTGTATAAATTCTTTTAAGGCTTGGAAGGCGCGCCATTTAATAATCAATCGCGGAATATTGGCTTTACGGACCTCATCTTTTTGATCGAGCAAAACCCACTGATAAGCCGACCACTGAAAACCACGGATACGATGATGAAACTGTGTGTTGGCACTGATGCCCTGCTGTTCCGCCAACTTTTGCGTTAGCCACGCCTCAACCGCAGGTGAAGGGACAATAAAGTGCTGTGCTTGCAGTACTTGAAAGGCATTTTTGGCCGGTTTAAAGACGGTTTTTTGCATGGCTTGCAACAGAACATCAATACGCTGGCTTTGTATTACGTGTATTGCCATGTTTCCCCTCAAATGACCATCTTATGAAAAATCTACAAAAGCACACAGATTATTGACTATACTTCTGGTTCTGTCTATGTCACTTTGATGACATATTTCTATTTAAAATTTGCTTTAAAATAGACACTTTAAGCAAAACTAGAATCAATGTGAATCAGGATATTTTAGGGTTTAAAAGATGAAATTAGAGCACATTCCAGAAAAAATTGATCCCGCTTTAAATTTAGAACAAATTCGCGAAGAATGTTTAGAACTGGTTAAAAAACGGGCTTATGTTTCCGCAGGTGCAGCGGTCATTCCTGTTCCTTTTCTCGATGTGGTGATTGATGTCGGGATTTTGTCACAACTAATCCCAGAAATTAATGCCCGCTTTGGCCTAACCCCTGAGCAAGTCAGTGTTTACGACCCAGAAACCAAGCAAATACATTGGTCAGAACTGCGTAAACGTGGCGTGGAATTTTCTGGACTGGTGGTCGCACGTACAGCCGTGAAAAAATCCATCAATAACATGGCAGCCAAATTCATTACCAAACAAGTCACCAAATTTATTCCCCTTGGTGGACAGATGATTGCAGCAAGTTTGGGCTACTTTGTGATGAAAAAAATTGCAGAAACCCATGTCGAGGAATCGTATAAGTTGGCTAAAGGTATTCAACTAAAACAGGCCGTTGAACAAGGTGTTCCTGTTGCAGCGCCAGTGACCCAAATTCCTTTGGGTTAATAATTAGAGCTGAATTATTCTCTATATAAAGATGGTCAAATCACCGTCATGCCAGTCCATTAGAAACCTGACTGGCATTTCTTTTTAAACCCTAAATTCTTTCCATACGCGACAATATCATTCACAACCTGCTCAGCCTTGAATAAGCCAAATAACCTTCCTCTGGGTCTCTTACTTAATCTGTGGTTTCTCGATCTGCTTTGAGCTGTTTTAAAATTGCCCTTAAAACCTCAATTCGTGCCTGCTGCTTATCATTGGTAGAAATGATATACCAAGGGGCACAGCGCGTATCGGTATGTGCGAACATATCTGCAGCCGCTTTTAAATAGTCATCCCACTTGTCGCGATTGCGCCAATCTTCTTCCGTAATTTTAAAGCGTTTATGCGGAGTACTTTCACGGGCTTTAAAACGCGCCACTTGCTCATCTTTATCAATCGCCAACCAAAACTTTATCAGCACCGTTTGACTATTCACCAAATTTTTTTCAAAACGATTAATTTCCGCATAGGCCCGTTGCCACTCCACCTCGGTTGCGAAACCCTCGACTCGTTCAACTAGAACACGCCCATACCACGTCCGATCAAAAATGGTAATGTCATCCGACTGCAACTTACTCCAAAAACGCCACAAATATGGACGACGTAACTCATATTTTTCAGGTGCGCCAATGGTATGAATTTCATATTCCCGTGGGTCGAGCTTTTTCACAATGCGCTTAATCGCTCCCCCTTTACCCGCAGCATCCATCCCTTCAAAAGCAATCACCACTTTACGGTCATCACAGCGGATGGCATCAGCCACTTGTTTGGTCAATTTCTTTAACTCTGCTTTATAGCTGTCCGCCTCCGCGGTCACAGGGGCAAACTGCGTCAAACTTTCTGGTACAGCGGCTTGCTGCCACTTTAATGCCGCCTTTTTCTCGTGTTCTGGACAGTGACATAACGCCGTTAAAATGGCTTGTGCAAAATTGTGATTACGCACATCTTCATCTTCACCATCAATGATTTGCCAGTCGTCAGTGAAGCGCATACGTAGTTTTTGCAAAGTGTCGTATTGTTTTTTATTACGCCAGTCTAACCCATGCAACTTATGCCAATGCACTTCACTCGGGTCCATGTCATCTAGACGTTTTTGCAGAGACTTCCACGACAAATCGAACCAGACTTTTAACACATCTACATTGTTGTTTTTTAAGTCCTGCTCAAAAGCCCGCATATTGCTGATGTATTCGTCAAACAAAGTGTCGTCTAAAGGCTTGGAAGCATGCATGGCCGTAGCCAACAAGTCTCCATACCAGTTACCAAACCACACCATAATTTGTCCCTCAGCAGGTACAAATCGGGTATAAGGCTGCCAAAACGGTTGTTTTAGATTAAACAAATGTGGAGTATCTGCTTTGACATATAAAAACCGTGGATCGACCCATTCACGCAGTTGCTTCACCGCTTCGCCCTTGCCCGCAAGCTCGATTCCACTAACCAAAATCACTAAACTTTTTGCATTACTCTGATCACGGGTATTCATCAACGCATATTGCGCTTCAATTAAATCCAATGAAAGTTGTTCTTCATTCAGCTCTGTATTGACTGTTATTTCTGTGTTCATAACCCCGCCTTTCTTGTATTTAATCAGATCACTAGACCCCAAAAGATCATGCTATACATGGTTTTCAAAGCTACCTTTTGACTACTTCTACAGCAAACTGACTGCAAATAGATAGTTTTTTTGTCACTTTGTCATAGCGAGTTCGATCATCACACACTAAGATTTAACTATCTTAAAATAGAACTGAGACAGCAAATGTCCAAACTCGCCGCCCTCGATGAACTTTTAGAACAGTATTACCAGTTACATTATCATCAAGATTCGGTGCTCTTCCAACGTTTGCAGGATGTACAAAGTTGGCAAAAAAAGCGAATGCAGCGCACTCACAACAAAGCTTTCGCAGAAAAGCAAAATCTGTTGATGGCCGAGTATTTTATCAACCGTTTATATGGTGGCCCAGATTTTGATGCTTTGGCGGGACAAATTGCACGTTTAAATCGCTATGCACACAAAGCTGAAAAATTGATTCCTGAAAATGCTATTAAAACAGGTACATCGGGCGTTGAATTGGCGATTTTGGCCGTACGACTAGACGAACAAGTGGCGATACAGCTTCTCAAGGAACATCATCCTAACGAGCCTTTAAGCGACGACTTAATGCGCCAAGCCTATTTAAAACTGGAACAAGGCGAAGATCGTCTCAAACAATTGTATTTACTCGACCAACTCGGTAAAAACCTCGATAAATACATGCGCTCTTTTATGGTCTATACCGCTTTTAAGATGTGTAAAGGCACCGCCAATAAATACAACTTCAATATCATGTATGATTTTATGCAAGATGGCTTTTTGGCCATGAAACCGCTAAAGTCGGCGGAGAAATTTGTGAAAGACTTTACTGCGGTGGAACGTCAAATTATTGACAAAGTACATTCGGGTCATCTATACCCATTTCAGTAAATTTCAGATTATTCCTTGATAAAAATAAGGCAGTGGCTGCATAGCTCTGCTGTTTTTCTGTATATTATTCAGCACAATTGCATGATGGTTACTGTACAACGTCTTAGAATCTGTCATCATGCATGCACTGCAACATTTACCCTATTGCTATGTTAGGAGTGACTCCCATGTCGAATGAAAATCAAACGCCTACCGCTAATCCAGAGTCGGCACAAAACACAGACAAAGTGAGTCCATTTTTAACTGAACCATTACCCCAAGGCACAGCACAAGGTCAGCAAAAATCATTACAACAACAGTTGACTGATACCCCAGTGACGGGTTCTGTACCCAAATACAATCTTCCTCGCGGTGCTAACACAGGCAACGTCGGTAGTACCACACACTTTGGTTACCAAACGGTCAGCAGTGAAGACAAAGCTCAAAAAGTGGCTGAAGTTTTCCACTCAGTTGCGAGCAAATACGACATTATGAATGACTTGATGTCATTTGGTATTCACCGTCTGTGGAAACGCTTTGCGATCAATATGTCTGGGGTACGTCGTGGTCAACGCGTGCTAGATATTGCTGGCGGGACAGGTGACTTGGCTAAAGTATTTAGTCGTGAAGTCGGTCCTACTGGTCATGTGGTACTTTCAGACATTAACGAATCTATGCTTAATGTTGGCCGTGACCGCCTGATTGATGCTGGCTGTACCAATGTTGATTTCGTATTAGCCAATGCTGAAACCCTAGAGCCATTTGAAGACAACAGCTTCGACCTACTCACCATCTCATTTGGTCTACGTAATGTGACCGATAAAGATGCGGCACTTGCTGCGATGTATCGCGTGCTTAAGCCCGGTGGTCGTTTATTGGTCTTAGAGTTTTCTAAACCTGTATTTGAGCCATTTTCAAAACTGTACGACCTATACTCGTTCACCGCACTGCCGATCATGGGCAAAATCATCGCCAATGACTCAGAAAGCTATAAATATTTAGCCGAGTCGATTCGTATGCACCCAGACCAACGCACGCTCAAAGGCATGATGGAAAATGCAGGCTTCCAAAACTGTGACTATCACAACCTGACAGGTGGTATTGTTGCTGTACACCGTGGTTTTAAACTTTAAAATTAAACGCTTAAGGGCAAATTATGTGGTCGATTCTGGCACTCGGTGCAGTTGAACGATTAATTCATCATGTGATTAATTTGGATGCGATCACTCGCATCCAGCTCAATGAACTACAAGGCAAGATGTTACGTGTGGTGATCGCATCCCCGCAACTGTCTGTAGATGTGTTCTTTGACCACACTAAAGTGCGCTTAGAACCTACCGTTACGGGGCATAGTGAAACAGCATCCATTTTTGAGCAACGCCCTTTTGATCAAGCTCAGTCTCACACCCCAGCAACCGCGACTTTAACGGTGGCCAATGTGGTTGAGCTATTCAAGCTTTTACTGGCGGATGATGTTGGCAATATCCCGCTCCAAGGCGATTATCACCTTCTGCAAGATATTCAACGGATTATGCAACAAGCTGAGCCAGACTTGGCTGCGCATCTAAGCCCGTGGCTTGGCCCAAGTTTGGCGCATGAACTGGCCAAAATCCAACTGGCACCGAAGCACATCAAACAAACCTTACAAAGTCATTTGTTTTTTGCTGAAGATGCCTTAAAAGAAGACAGTGGTCTATTTGCCCCGCGTTGGCAAATGGATGATCTACACCAAGACACCCGTATTCTGAATCAAAACTTAGATCGTGCCGAAGCCAAAATTCAACAGCTTCAAGCACAGATTGACACTCAAGACTCAACTCAAAACTAGGTATTTGCATATATGATTCCGCACGTTTCACGTTTACTCGAACTTTGGCGCATTGCCGCGCACTATAGACTCGACACGTTGTTTCCTGCGGAAGAATTGCCTGAAAAAGCACGTCATGCACTAGGGCTAATTCGTATGCATCCAGCGGCATGGTCCAGCCGTGAACGCAAAAACCCCTTGAAACTGAAACTCGCTTTAGAGGAAATGGGACCACTGGCGATTAAAATGGGACAACTCCTGTCTACTCGTCGTGACCTGATTCCACCTGAAGTGCTACAACAACTGGTTCTACTCCAAGACCGTGTCAAACCGTTTGGTTCTGATGTGGCGAAAATGCGTATTCAAGAATCACTGAAAGCCGATGTAAATACGCTGTTTGCACGCTTCGACGAACAACCATTGGCAGCCGCCTCGATTGCTCAAGTCCATACGGCGGCTTTACATGATGGTCGCGAAGTGGTGGTGAAAGTCACCCGTCCCGATATTCGTAGTCAAATTTTACATGACTTTGAAATTTTAGAATGGCTGGGCAATTTCCTGGAAAAACGCCTAGAAGCCGCGCGTGCACTGCACTTATCTGAAATTATTCAGGACTATCGTCAAGTCATTTTAAATGAACTGGATTTGACCTTAGAAGCCGACAACACCCGTCGTATGCGCCATTACTTTACAGGCTCAAGCATGATGTATGTGCCTGAAGTCTATATGGACAGCAAAGACGTGATGGTGGCTGAACGCATTACGGGCGTTCCCATTTCAGACATTGAAACCTTTGAAAAGCTGGGCATGGATCGTAAAGATCTGGCGGAAAAAGGCTTAACCATTTTCTTTACCCAAGTCTTCCGTGACAACTTTTTCCATGCCGACATGCATCCGGGCAATGTCTTCGTTGAAACCCTCAACCCAAGCCAACCACGTTATATTGCGTTGGACTGTGCCATTATGGGAGAGTTGTCGAAGCACGACCAAATGACTGTGGCACGTATGCTGCTTGCAGTCATGAACAGCGACTTTATGCAACTGATTCAAATCGTGCATCAAGCTGGTTGGATTCCACCGGGCACAGACCAAGATGCTCTAGCACGTGAAATGCGTCGCACGGTCGGGCCAATGGTGTCCAAACCCATGCATGAATTGGACTTCGCAGGCATTTTGATTCAAGTGATGGATATCGCACGTCGTTTCCATTTGGAAATTCCACCACAGTTGATGCTATTGCTTAAAACCCTCGTGCATGTTGAGGGTTTAGGCACAGACCTTTACCCTGAGCTGGACATTTGGAGTTTAGCAAAGCCAATCCTGACCGATTGGATCAAAGCACAAATGAATCCACAGAAGAACCTAAAAGAGCTGGGACAAAAAATTCCGGACTTACTTTTAGGGGCGCAAGACTTCCCAACGCTGTTGGTCGATAGCTTAAATGGTCTTAAAAACCAATCGGCTTGGCATGCTAAACAGCTCAATGAATTACAAAGTATGCGCTTGCAAATGGAGCATCAGCAAAAACGGAGCTGGATTTTTGGTAGTCTCATGGCCATTTTGCTGTCGATTGCGATTATCTCGCCATGGTTTATTTCAGTGATCTTAATTGTACTCACTGGCTTACTGGCGGTGTGGCGTGTGTTTAAATAAACGCGTTCTGCTGTATTAAAAGCCTGAGTCTCTCAGGCTTTTTTATGTTTAACGTTTTAGTAGGAAGTGACCTCCAAGTCATTATTGGATCACTTTTGCCAATGCGCTCGTCCTCTCGTCAGTTAAAATGACAATATATATTGTCTCTTTGAATAATCACGATGACTCAAATCCTGCATAAACACCCTCCCGCTTTAAGCATTCGTGCAGGCAAATTAGCACGTCAACTCATTCAAAGCGAAGGCTTACAAGCTGAACAGGTCGATATTGTACCCGGTGCCGCAGGCGGGCCCAAAGGCATCGGAATTCAAGGTTTAGACCAAGCCATTTTTGGTGAGTTCTTTGCCCGTGCACCACAAAGACGGACACTGATTGGTTCGTCTATTGGTAGTTGGCGCTTTGCCAGCATCTTAGCGCACGGTGCAAAAGCAGGTACCGAACGCTTAGGCGAACTCTATACCAACCTGTATTTTGAAAAAAAAATGCAACGCCAAGAAGTCAGTGATATTTGCCGTGGCATGCTGCTCGACTTGGTGCAAGGTAAAGAAGAGGAACTAGTAGATCATCCAGACTACCACCTTGCAGTCCTCTCGATTAAAGCACAGCACATCTTCCAAAGTGACCAAGTTCTACCGCTCTTGGCCTCTGTCGCAGGGATCATCGGTGCAACCGCTGTTGCACGGAAACATAGCCGCCACTTTATGCAACGGGTGATTAGCCAGCCCAACATTGGCAAACAATTTAAAGTAGAAGATGATTTCCTCACTCATTATCACAGTCTCACCGCTGCAAATGTTCTGCCTTGGCTGATTGCCTCAGCCTCTATTCCAGGCGTGATGGCCGCGATTCGCGATATTCCAGATGCACCCCAAGGCAGTTATCGCGATGGTGGTCTGATTGACTATCACATTGATCTGCCTTTTGAGAGTCAAGGCATTGTGCTTTATCCACACTTTACGGACAGCATTACGCCGGGCTGGTTTGATAAACTGTTTAAACGTCGCGCCAATCCTGAAAATCAAGCCCGTACCCTGCTCCTATCTCCATCCCAAGACTATTTACAAAGCTTACCTTTAGGGCGCCTGCCCGATCGTAAAGATTTCACCCTCAAAGGGCTCGACCAAAAACAGCGCATTCAAATGTGGAACCAATGTATTTCTGAAAGTCAGCGCTTAGGCGATGAGTTCTTGGAAATGGTGGAAAAACAGCATTTTGCACAGGTCATACAAGATTTATAAACAAAATTTGCGCATTAATGTAATCTTGTTTAATCTGACCAAATAAAGAAAAATCGAGATTACATTTTTTTTATGCTAACAATAATTTTAAGTGAACAAGAAAAGTATGATCAAGCCATTGAATTAAAAAACGAATCGTGCAGAAGAAATGTTATTGCAAGCTCGTTAGAGGATTGCATTCAAATCAATATCGACCAATTAAAAAAAATCTGATGATATTCGTTATGAACTCATTTTTAGACAATGGTTAAATTATTCGATCTATGATCTCTAATCACTCCCCCCACTTCGCCATCATCGGTGCAGGAACCGCAGGATTAGCCACTGCGATTCTACTGGCTCGGCAAAATATTCAAGTCAGTATTTTAGAAAAAGCCTCAGAACTTGAACCTGTCGGCGCAGGACTGTTACTCCAGCCCTCTGGTTTAGCTGTTTTTGAGCATTTAGGTCTCTTAGATGAAGTTTTAAGACTGGGTGCAAAAGTCACAGGACTCAAAGGTCAGTTACCGAGTGGAACTTTACTGGTCAATAGTCATTATCAACAAGCGCATTCTGATTTTTATGGCGTCGGTATCCACCGAGCAACGTTATGCCATGTTTTAGAAAATAAATGCTGTGAATATTCTGAATTCATTACTTGGCAGATGAATACCGACATTCAAACATTAGAAGAAAAAACAAATCATATCCAAGTTTTGGGTACAAAAGATGGCGAAGCATTTGATCAAGCTTTTGATGCTGTGATCATTGCCAATGGTGCACGTAGCCTTTTAAGACCAAAAAAATGGGTAAAGGTTGATCAAGCTTATCCTTGGGGAGCCAAATGGACGATTGTTCCTGAATGCCTTGAATTAGATACAGAAATTTTACATCAGTTTCATGACCGCTCTAAAATGATGCTGGGAATCTTACCAACAGGCACAGTGCCACATGAACCCAAGCAAAGACTGTCGAGTGTGTTTTGGAGTCTTCCAAGCCATCAGTTGAATAATTTTCTACACAACTCACAAGCGCACTCAGACTGGTTAAACCAAGTGTCTAAGCGTTGGAAACCTGCTGCGGATTGGTTAGAACAAGTCATTGCCCAGCCTGAACAAAAATCGCAATGGTTGACGGCAAATTATCGTGATGTGGTACTGTCTAAGTTTGGTGAGGGTCGTATTGGTGTCATGGGTGATGCCGCACATGCAATGAGTCCACAACTGGGACAAGGTGCAAATATGGCCCTTTTAGATGCATGGGCTTTGGGGCAAGCGGTTCAAAGCGCAAGAAAAAATGAGAACATTGATTATGTTCAACTCTGGCAAACGTATCATCAACACCGTCAAAATTCGACGACGTTCTATCAATTTTTAAGTCGTTTACTCACACCACTTTACCAATCTGAGCTATGGTGGGCAGGGGGTTTACGAGATTTAAGCTTTGCTTGGATGTATCGAATCCCCTATTTCCGTAAAGAAATGGCGGTGACGATTTCAGGTTTAAAATTAGGCATGTTCAGTCAAATGAACTATCAGGATATTGCAAAACAAAACAATCATTCTGTGTAAAATGCGATGACAATCATCGTCATCCGCTTTGGATGGGTGACGATAGATGAATTTCTAAAATATATCAATTAAGCCACGGTGAGATAACTGTAGAAAGTTTCTCCTCTATTCTGTTTAAATCACGTAGACTATAGCGCGCTACGTTGACATCGTAACACTCTCAATATTTATTCGCTTGGTGAAATCTTATGAACAATTTGCAATGGCTCGATGAAGTAAAATTTAACGAACAAGGTTTAGTCCCTGCCATTGCACAGCATCATCAAACGGGTCGTGTGCTGATGGTGGCATGGATGAACCGTGAAGCTTTGGCTTTGACGGCCGAGAAAAACCAAGCTGTGTATTTCTCTCGTTCACGCAACAAGTTATGGCACAAAGGCGAAGAATCTGGACATTTTCAGACCGTACATGAAATTCGTCTCGACTGCGATGCCGATGTGATCATGCTACAAATTGAACAGCACGGCGGGATTTCCTGTCACACAGGTCGCGAATCATGCTTCTACCGCAAACTCACACCAAATGGCTGGGAAATTGTGGATGTACAGCTCAAAGACCCGAACGCGATTTATGGTGAAAAATCGACCAATCCACATACATTGGCAATGAATGCCTCAACGGCGCAGTCTGAACAAGTTGAAGTTTTGTCCTACCTCGGTCAAATGATGGCTGAGCGTAAAGCAGCAGATCCAGATTCGTCTTATGTGGCAAAGCTGTACCACAAAGGTCTCAACAAAATTTTAGAAAAAGTTGGTGAAGAAGCCATTGAGACAGTAATTGCCGCGAAAGATTTTAAGTCTGAAGCCAATGAAGATCATAAAAATGATTTGATCTATGAGGTGGCAGACCTTTGGTTCCATACGATTGTGGTTTTAGGTTATTTCGACTTAGACCCTCAAGTGGTTCTCAATGAATTGGCACGTCGTCAAGGGCTTTCTGGTTTGCTTGAAAAAGCCAACCGTAACCACTAAGTTTATTGCCTGTGTCGAATATCATCAAACCGAGCGCGACTTATGAGCAAGCCATTGCCATTGATAACGCACGTCTGGGCAAATCGTTTAAAGTGATTGCCTATGCAGGCACAGGTAAAACCACTACCCTGCAAATGATTAGCGATGCCATGCCACAAAGACGTGGCATGTATTTGGCATTCAACAAAGCCATTGCCAGCGAAGCGCAAACGAAGTTTCATGGCAATGTCGACTGCCGAACTTTCCACTCGCTTGCTTTTCGCAGTGTTCCACGTGGAGTGACCGACAAACTTCGTCTACCTCGCTTAAGTCCGAGTTTTATCGCAAAAGAATACCGTCTTGAACCGATTACCTTAAGACGGATGATGGGCGGACGTTATGAAAAATATGTGTTGATGCCATCCCGTTTGGCCAGCCTTGTGGCCAATGCCGTGAGTCACTTCTGTTCAACCAGTTCTCAGTACCCAGCACCGCGTCATTTACAAGCACCGAGCTGGTTGCATCCCGATGACATCGACTCACTACAAAAGCACCTCTACCCTGCCATTGAACGTCGTTGGTTAGAATCCATCGACCCTCATCATCAAGCGGGGATTGGTCACGACATTTATTTAAAACTGTGGGCACTGTCTGAACCGAATATCCCAAGTGACTATGTGTTATTTGATGAAGCCCAAGATGCCGATCCGCTAATGTTGGGCATCTTACTGAAACAGCGCAATACGCAAGTGATTTATGTCGGTGATGCCCACCAACAAATTTATGCATGGCGTGGCGCAGTCAATGCCATGCAACAACTGCCTTTGCCTGAATCGCGCCTCACCACCTCGTTCCGTTTTGGTGAAGAGATTGCATTACATGCCAATGCTATTTTAGGTGCCTTAAATGAAACTGTACCGCTCATGGGCAACCCTCAGCTCAACTCTAAAGTGGTCAACAAACCCCATACCAAAATGCGCGATGCGATTTTATGTCGCACCAATGCCCGCGCTATGGAACTGTTACTCTCAGGATTGGTTCATGGCGATAAAGTCAGCCTACAAGCCGACCATGTCAAACTGAACCGCTTTGTCGATGCCGCAGCGATGCTGAAACAAGGTAAACGCGTCACCGATGTGCCTGAACTGGCATGGTTTAATTCTTGGCACGATGTACATGAATACTGCGAAACCAATGACGGCAGTGACATCAAGCCTTTAGTGAAATTGGTAGATGATCATGGCACCGATCCACTCAAAAAAGCCCTTGCGAAGATTACACCGATTGAACAAGCGGATTATATTATTTCCACCGCCCACAAAGCCAAAGGCTTAGAGTGGAACCGCGTTCACATCGAAGATGATTACCAATTTAAGGTCAACGACAAAGACCATAAAATTAGTGATGAAGAGTTAAGACTGCTTTACGTGGCTTGTACACGTGCTAAAGTAAGTCTAAATATTCATCACATTTACGACCTGATGCAACAGCTGAAAAAACAGATGCCAAGCTCATTGCGTAAAGTAGCTGGATAATCGAATGTAAAAATAGCAACCAGGTCTGCGGGTGTTCTATGAAAATTCAATCCATTCACCTGAAACACATCCTACATTTTGCTGACCTCAAAGTCGATTTTTCTTATCACGACAAAGCTGTCACTTTAATTTTAGGTGATCAAGCCTCAGGCAAAACCTCTATTCTGCGTTTTAGTTATCAGGCTCTGACTTGGTTTGCAGCCCGCTATAAAGATTTACGCTCTGCGGGGGTGGTGATGTTAGATCACGACATTATGCTGAACCGCCTACAGTCCAAAATTGATATTCAAGTTGCTATACCCGCTGAATTGTATGCTCTCAAACCTACAATAGCCGATGCTGCACCCGAACCTTATACATGGCAACTCTACAAAACCTTAAACCAACAAGGGATTGGCATCAGTCGAGTGGAAACCTTGGAACTCGAACAACTGGTCAATCTATATCAGCAGGCAACCCTACAAGATCCACTGCAAGGTTTACCGTTGATTGCGTATTATCCTGCGGAACGTTTTGTCAATGAGATGAATATTCTCAGCAAGAACAATCCCCTGATTTTCCAACATGCACATGCCTATGAAATTTCAGCTATTCCCTATACCACCTTTGCTCGTTTCTTTGAATGGTTTCGTGAAATCAGCGATATCGAAAATGCGCAAACTGCGCAGTTTTTACAAACGATACTGCATCAGCCCAAAAGTATGCCACCCGATATTCCTCTAAGCTATCAACTCACTCAGGCTCAAGCGCACATTCAGTCACCCAGCCTACAGGCGCTCAAGCAGGCTTTAGCAACCGTGCTGCCTGAGATTGAAGATATGTATCTGCAATATCATCCCAAATTACAACTGATGGTGCGCTATCAGGGCAACAGCATGCTCTATCAACAGCTTTCCAATAGTATCCGCAACTGGGTGGCACTCATTGGCGATATTGTGCGACGTTTATGCTTACTCAACCCTGAAAGCCTGTTCCCATGCTTAGAAGGTGACGGTGTGCTATTGATTGACGCGATTGATCATCAACTGGATCAAAATATGACACAAGTCATTTTAAAACGTTTAAATCAGGCTTTTCCTCGACTGCAAATTATCGCTTCAGGTAACCGAAGTGAGCTGCTGGAACAAGCCAACGAGTTTCAGTGCCTCAAATTGGAAAATAAACAATTAAGTCCGATCCAGCTCGATGCACTGCAACATCAGTTCGATGCCATTTACCAAAACCTTGCCAATCATGAAGCGACCAATGGAACCATCGAACCGATTGCGGCTGAACCTCAAGATTTAAATGTGGCTGAATTATTCACACAAATACAGCAGCAACTCTCTCTCGAACAGCAACAGCATTTGATTGCTTTACTCAGTGCTGAAGATGATGCCTCATCTACTAATCCATTATCTTAGCCGGCTTCATCAGTATCACCATTTCAACTCTAAAAACAGGCAACCAATGGTCGCTTTTTTACATTTCTTGCACTGAGAAAGTACCTCCTAGCCACCAAGAAACGACCATCATGCGTATAATGTTTTGCGTCAGCGCAAAAAAGATTGATGTTGTTTTAGTCATGTTATATGATCGGTTTTACTTGCAAATTTCTAACTGAAATCGGATTTTGCTATAACGCTTCATGAGTTGCGCAACACAACTTCATTATTTTTAAATTTCACATTGGCTTTCAAGATTGAAACTCTTGGGCTGCTCTTTGCAGTCCTGTAATCCTTGAAAGATGAGATTCACCAATAGGTTTTGACCTATTCACGACAATGGAAACGAGTGTGCTACCGATTATTATATTGTTACCGTTAATACTTGGCACAACCCTTGTCTCATTACTGAAGCAGAGCTCACGTAGGCTAACCGCCTTCGCAGCTGTTGGGGTCAGTATGACAAGTTTAGGCTTATTACTGACCCAAGCACGAGACGTGTTTAATGGCGCTGTCATTACGCAGTCGTGGTCGTGGTTGCCGCAGCTTGGCATTAACTTCAGTTTCCGTCTAGACGCTTTAGGCCTCCTCTTTGCCTTACTCATCAGCGGCATCGGAACCCTCATTTATATTTATGCCTATTTTTATTTAGGCCCCAAAAATTCTCTCAATAAACTCTATCTACTGCTCATGTTGTTCATGGCAGCCATGCTTGGAATTTCACTCTCCAATAATTTAATTTTACTCCTCGTTTTTTGGGAACTGACCAGTATCTCCTCTTTTCTGTTGGTCGGTTATTGGAGCAATTACGATGCGGCGCAACGTGGCTCACGAATGGCCTTGACCATTACGGGTATGGGCGGACTGGCCATGCTGGGTGGTTTCATCTTGCTCGGCCAAATCACTGGCACCTATGAGATTGATCAAATCTTGACAATGACCACACAGATTCAAGGTCATGCTTTATTTGTACCGACGCTGCTGCTGATTTTACTTGGTGCTTTTACCAAAAGTGCGCAATTTCCATTCCATTTTTGGTTACCCAACGCGATGGCAGCCCCGACCCCCGTGTCTGCTTATTTACACTCAGCAACTATGGTCAAAGCGGGGCTTTTCTTGGTGGCACGACTGTTACCGATTTTTGCAGGTGCGGCACTGTTCCATAATTTGGTCACGTTTATTGGCCTGTTTACCCTGTGTATGGCTGCATTTTTTGCCATCTTTAAAGAAGACCTGAAAGGTTTATTGGCCTATTCAACCATCAGCCACCTCGGCCTGATCATGTGTCTGTTGGGGATTGGATCACCATTGGCTGTCGCTGCGGCGATTTTTCATATTATTAACCATGCCACCTTTAAAGCAGCGCTGTTCATGATTGCGGGCATTATTGATCATGAGTCAGGCACACGTGACTTGCGTAAGCTTAGTGGGTTATGGCAACTGTTGCCTTATACCGCTACGCTAACCATGGTCACTGCCGCGTCGATGGCTGGCGTGCCCTTGACCAATGGTTTCTTATCTAAGGAAATGTTCTTTACTGAGCTGCTCAGCAACCTGTCTGGCCCTGTGCTCATCTGCTCTGCGATTGTCGCGACACTGGCGGGGATTTTTGCGGTAGCTTACTCTGTACGTTTAGTTCACGGCGTTTTTTTCGATGGTCCTGTAGGCCAACAAGTCCCAAACAAAGATGCACATGAGCCACCGTTTGGCATGCGTGCACCAGCCACTTTACTGGCGATTCTATGTATTTTAGTCGGCTTATTCCCTGCCCTAATGGTTGAAAACATCGTTAACAGTACAGCACGCGCCAGTACCCAAATGATGAATTTTGAAGGCACACATCTTGCCCTATGGCATGGTTTTAACCTGCCATTGTTGATGAGTGCTATTGCCTTGGTCGGCGGTCTAATTTTCTATTTCAGTCTGGCGAAAGGCGGCAAAATTCGAGAAATTGATCTTGATCCATATTTAGGTCGTCTGCAAGGTCGAGTGGCTTTTGACTTATTCCTAAAGTCACTCCTGCTCAACTCACGCAAATTTAAACGATTGACTGAAAACGGTAAATTACAGAGCTATCTGCTCTGGATTGTACTATTTAGCATTGTTTTAGTAGCCATTCCATTCTTGGGCCAAGGCATTAGCACAGGTACACGTGAACTCGCCCATGCTCCAGCCTTAGCGATCGTACTTTGGCTACTGTTATTCTCTTCATGCTGGATGATGCTTTGGTTTCACCATGAACGCATTAAAGCGGTATTGATCAGTGGCGCGATTGGTTTAGTCGTGACCATGATTTTTGTCTGCTTCTCTGCACCAGATTTAGCTCTGACACAAATCACCGTCGATGTGGTCACTACCGTATTGCTATTGATGAGTTTATCGCTTTTACCGCAACTCACACCGTATGAATCAAGTGTCTCACGTCGTTGGCGCGATGCTCTCATTGCGATTGGTGGCGGACTTGGCATTGCATGGATTACATGGCTCATTTTAACCCGTGATCACAACTCCATTTCATGGTTCTTCATGCAACAGTCGATTCCACTAGGCGGTGGAACCAACGTCGTCAATGTCATTTTAGTTGACTTCCGTGGTTTCGATACCTTTGGTGAAATTACAGTCCTCGGTATTGCAGGCATCGGTGCACTGTGTTTAATGGATGGTATGCGTGCTCACGGTACCACCATGACCCAAGGTCTCAGCTACCGTTTCAATCCATCGCCACTCATGCTTCGCATTAGCGCATCGTGGATTTTACCGATTGCCTTGGTGGTCAGTCTGTATATCTTCTTACGCGGGCATAACCTGCCGGGCGGTGGGTTTATCGCGGGTTTAATTACCGCTTTGGCCTTGATTATTCAGTACATGGCACTCGGTCAAGACCATGCGGAACAGCTGCTCAAAGCCAAATCAGGTCGTTTGTATGAAATCTGGATTGGTACAGGTTTAGTTATCGCAGGCTTAACAGGCTTAGGTGCATGGTTTTGGGGACGCCCATTCCTCACCAGCGCACACTTTTATGTGTCGCCACCAATTTTAGGCGAAATGCATCTTGCAACCGCAGCACTATTCGATGTCGGTGTTTATATTACGGTTGTAGGCGCGACCATGTTGCTCATTTCTGTTTTAGGTGACTCTCGTCACTCCAGCATGTCTGGTCCAGTCGTACCAAAGGGGGATTAATATGATTAGTTTAGAATTGTTACTTGCCTCCGCTATTGGTCTATTGACTGCAACAGGTATTTATCTGATTTTACGTGCTCGTACCTTTCCTGTGGTGCTTGGGCTTGCCATGATTGGCTATGCCGTCAATTTATTTTTATTTGCTATGGGCCGACTCCAAATCAATGCGCCTGCGGTACTCACCGAAGCCAGCAAAGCAACCGATCCCCTTCCACAAGCTTTGGTGTTAACCGCAATTGTGATTGGCTTTGCCACCACTGCTTTTATTGTACAACTGGCCTTACGCAGTCGCTATGAAACAGGAACCGACCACGTTGACTCTAAAGAAGAAATACCACAAATTGACCCACGTGAGGATGAGCCATAATGAATGACTTCATCCACTTTTGGACCGAACACACCCCAATTTTTAGTATTCTAATCCCTGCCCTTACCGCTTTTGTGTTGGTGTTATTGGGTAATCCGGGATCAGGTTCTTTAGCACAAGACTGGCGACAACCTTGGCGTCGGGGTATCAGTTATACTTCAGGTTTGCTCGGTTTATTCACCGCAGTCAACTATCTGATCTTTGCAAGCTCAGGGCAAATCAGCGTTTACAACCTGAGTGAATGGGCAGCGCCATTTGGTATTGTTTTGGTCCTCGATCAATTGTCTGCACTCATGTTGGTCTTAACCTATGCTTTGGCAGTTCCTGTAATGTGGTTTGCCAGTAAAGAATGGGATGAGCGTGGACGTTACTTTCATGCCATGTGTCATTTCCTGCTGATGGGTCTCACAGGCGCTTTCCTGACAGGCGACTTATTTAACCTGTTCGTGTTCTTTGAAATTTTGTTGATGGCCTCTTATGTCTTGTTACTGCATGGTCAAGGCAAAGCGCGTTTTCAACTGGGCATTCACTACGTCACCATTAACCTGTTGGCATCAGCCCTATTTCTGATTGGCCTTGGCATGATTTACGGCAGTGTCGGCAGCCTCAATATGGCGGATGTTGCACGTTTGATGCCATTATTAGAAGGCGATCAACACCGTATCGCGGTTGCAGGTGGGCTGTTGTTGTTTACAGTCTTTGGCATTAAAGCAGCCATGCTACCTGTCGGATTTTGGTTACCCAAAACCTATGCGGTGGCAACGACGCCTGTGGCGGCTCTGTTCACCATCATGACTAAAGTCGGTATTTATGCCATTTTACGTGTCAACGGCACCGTATTTGACGATGCAATTAGTCGTGAAATTCTGCAATACATTTTATTACCAATTGGTTTGATTACATCTGTCTATGGTGTGATTGGTGCGATGGGTGCGGAACGCTTACGTCGTTTCATTGGTTTTATGATTTTGTCTTCTGTAGGCACGATTTTAATCGCCATTTCCCTATTCAATACTTTGGCATGGGCAGCGGCACTATATTATTTGGTACACAGTACTATTATTGCAGCCGCGTTTTACATTTTAAGTGGTTGGATTACTTCACAACGCGGTGAATTTAAAGACCACTTTAAAATCGCACCTCAAATGAAACAGCAGAAGATACTCTCTATTACCTACTTTACAATTGCTTTGATGATGGCTGGTTTGCCTCCATTTAGTGGCTTCCTAGGTAAGGTTTTTATATTACAAGCAACCTCTAATTCACCTTATCAGTTGTTGATCATTTTGACGGTTTTGGTCGTCAGCTTACTCAGCATTATCGCCTTTACTCGTGTGGGTTTTATTCTGTTCTGGCGTGCAACAAAGCCTGAAGATAACCCTATCGAGCCTGCTTATACCACCTATCAAGCCTTGCCTGAGCAAGCACCAAAACGCAATGACAAAACCATTTATCTTTTATTGGTCGGTTTAATTGGCTATATGGTCTTTGCAAGTCCAATTCAGAAGTACACTTACCAAACCGCTATGCAAATCCAAAATAATGCGCTCTATGAACAAACTTTGCTTAAAACCGATGAGCATGGGCAAACCATTAGCGTACAACCGTTCGATAGTGAAAATTTACCTGAAACCAAATATGGTGGCGAACGCGTGGATCCAAATGCACATTTGATTCCATATTTAATTTCGGAAGAAACACTGGAAGGTGAACATATTTCTGAATACAAACAGCGTCAAATGCAACAGCAGCATCAGGCTGAAGAGCAACCAAACACAGAACGACTAGAACCTACGGTGGAGCCTTAAACATGAAAAAGACTTCTTTTCTAGTACGCTGGCTTCCTCACCCTTTTGTTTCGGTTGTGGTTGCACTTAGTTGGCTAATGCTGGCGCATAGTGTTGAAGTAGCGAGTTTAGTCATGGCAGTTTTACTCGGTATCTTTATTCCACGTTTCATTAAACCTTTCATTGCATATACGCCAAATATTGAATGGAAATCAGCAGTTAAACTACTTTTTGTCGTACTTTACGATATTGTGATGTCCAATATTACCGTGGCAAAACAAGTTCTAGGGCCGATTGATCGTCTACAACCCAAATGGTTTCGTGTTCCGCTTGAAACGCAGCATGAGGAAGTCAATACACTATTGGCAATGATTATTACCACAACGCCTGGAACCGTTTCAGCAGGGATTGACCAAGATCGTGGGGATATTTTGGTCCACGCACTCAGCACGGATGATGCTGATGCCGAAATCCAAAATATTAAAGCGCGCTATGAAAAACCTTTGATGCAAATTTTTGGTGTTCAAGCAGGAGATAATGCATGACTATTTTACCGTATGCTCTCGGCATCTGTTTAATTGCCGTCACGATCTCAATGCTGCTGTGCTTGATTCGTTTAATCATTGGCCCATCCATCGTGGACCGACTATTAGCACTCGATACCTTATTTTTAAATGCCACCTGTTTGATTATCATTTTAGGCATTTACTGGGCCAGCACCTCATTGTTTGAAGGTGCGCTATTGGTTGCGATGTTAGGCTTTGTATCTACAGCCGCTTTAGCACGCTACTTCACCTCAGGTCATGTGATTGACTAGGAGCGATATAGATGCAACTCACAATGGAAATTCTGGTTTCAATTTTTCTCATGATCGGCACTTTCTTCATGCTGGTTGGAGGGATTGGAATGGTACGCCTACCCGACTTATTCATGCGTCTTCACGCACCCACAAAATCAAGTACGCTTGGCTTGGGCAGTTTTTTGATTGCTGCCATGATTTATTCTGCATTTCAAGGTCGCTTTGGTTTTCCTGAACTATTGCTCACCTTATTTGCATTTTTGACTGCACCAGTATCTGCTAACTTAATGGCACAAGCAGCATTGCATTTACGTTTACGCTCACTCAGTGGTGATGTACCAGAAGCTTTAAATCGCCCCTTACCTTGGCAACGCACGCGCCGTAGGGCTTTCCAAAAGCAGCATAATGATGATCTTTCTCAGTAACATAGAAATCACGGCCACACTCGGTATTTCTGACTCATTCAATTTGTAAATGTAAATGAAGCAAATAAAAAAGCCACCCTCGGGTGGCTTTTTTATGCTCAGTTAAACTGAATTACTCATCATCTTTTTTTGCTTCGTCAGCAGGTAAATCCTTCACTGCTTCTGCAATCAGACCAAACATATAGTTACCATATGCATTGGTTTTGTCGTAATGGAAACGCAAACGCGGTGTAATACGTGTCTTAATACGACGGCTGAGTTCATGACGCAAGAAACCAGATGCTTTGTTTAACACATCAAGTGTTTCTTTATTTGCTGCCTCACTTTGCTCATCGCCAAGCTCACGACCCATTACAGTCACATACACTTCAGCATAACCTAAGTCTGGACTTACTTTCACCGCAGAGATGGTCACAAGACCACCTAAGCGTGGATCTTTCAGCTCTTGACGGATCAATTCAGACAACTCTCGTTGTACTGTATCCGCCATACGCTTAAGACGTTGACTACCCGCCATTAAAGACTCCGTTTGATCAATTGAACATCGTACACTTCAATCTTATCTAGTGCTTTGATGTCTTTATAACCTTTCACCGCAAGACCACATTCCATACCAGCACGAACCTCTTCAACCACTTCTTTATAACGACGAAGTGATTCAAGCTCACCTTGGAACACAACCACGTCATCACGAAGGACACGAATTGGTTTGTTACGGTGTAATACACCTTCAAGTACCATACAGCCTGCTGCAGCACCAAACTTACTTGAGTGGAACACTTCACGTACTTCAGCCACACCTAGAATTGTTTCACGGTGTTCTGGTGCAAGTTTACCGCTCATCGCTGCTTTCACATCATCAATCAATTGATAGATAATTGAGTAGTAACGAATGTCGATGCCGTCAGCATCTGCTTTTTGACGTGCTGCGTTATCCGCACGTACGTTAAAGCCAAGAAGAACTGCCTCAGAAGATTCAGCTAGTGTCACGTCAGATTCAGTGATCGCACCAACACCTGAACCAATGACACGGACTTTAACTTCGTCTGTTGCAAGGTCAGCAAGAGCAACGTGTAATGCTTCCAATGTACCACGTACATCAGTTTTCAATACGACATTGACGATAGGTACATCTTTCTTGCCCATAGACGCCATGATATTTTCAAGACGCATTGCGCTTTGACGCTCAAGACGTTTTTGGCGTTCACGATCCATACGCGCATCCGCAACTTCACGTGCTTTCTTCTCGTCATTCACAACAAGAACTTCATCACCCGCCATTGGCGCTTCAGGTAAACCTAAAATTTCCACTGGAATTGAAGGACCTGCAGATTGAATACGTTTACCGTTTTCATCTGTCATCGCACGTACGCGACCATAAGATGCACCCGCAAGAACCAGGTCACCTACTTTCAATGTACCGTTTTGAACAAGGATAGACGTGACCGCACCACGGCTGTTGTCTACACGTGCTTCAATCACGACACCTTGAGCAGCACCTTCTTCAGATGCTTTCAACTCAAGTAATTCAGCTTGGATTGAAATAATATCTAGAAGCTCATCAATACCTTGACCTGTATGTGCTGAAACCATTGCAACAGGAACGTCACCGCCCCATTGTTCAGGAACGATTTCTTTCACAGTCAATTCATTCAATACGCGGTCTGGATCAGCAGACTCTTTATCCATTTTGTTGATTGCAACAATAATTGGCGTGCCAGCAGCACGTGCGTGATCAATCGCTTCAGCTGTTTGTGGCATTACACCATCATCCGCCGCAACAACCAATACCACGATGTCTGTCGATTTCGCACCACGTGAACGCATTGCAGTAAATGCTGCGTGTCCCGGAGTATCTAAGAATGTGATAATGCCTTTATCAGTCGTTACATGATATGCACCGATGTGCTGAGTGATACCACCCGCTTCACCAGCTGCCACTTTTGAACGACGAATACGGTCAAGCAATGATGTCTTACCATGGTCAACGTGACCCATGATAGTTACAACAGGAGGACGAGTCGTTTGAGCGCCACGTGCTTCTTCTGCTGCTTCAAGTAAGTTATCTTCAGCTTGGGTATCCGATACAAGAACTGGGTTATGGCCCATTTCTTCCACGATCAACGCTGCAATTTCTTGATCAATCGCTTGGTTTTGAGTTACAAGTTCACCCATTTTCATGAGCGACTTAATCACTTCGCGTACTTTAACTGCCATTTTCGCAGCCAAGTCAGCAACCACAATTGTTTCACCAATTTCAACATCATAAACTTGTTTTTTAACTGGTTTTTCAAAGCCATGCTTGTTTGCTTGGCTGGTTTTTAAACCACGTTTATGCGTGTTGTCACGGAAAGACTGTTCTTCACCACGACGACCACCTTTCTTCGGTGCACGCGCACCTGGTGTATTGGTACCACGTTTGATATCGCGGTCTTCTTTGGCAAATGAATCTTCATATGCTTGACCAACAAGACCCGCTGCAAGTGGAGAATCATCCACGACACGAATCGTTGCTGTTGCATCTTCATTTGAGTATTTAGACGCCATTTGACGCATTTGCTCAAGTGTACGTTGCTGTGCTTCTTCAGCTGCTTTACGACGAGCTGCTTCTTCAGTTGCTTTAAGTTGAGCTGCCTGAGCTTCGCGCGCTTTTTTCTGTTCTGGTGTTTCAATCACTTTAACTTGTGCTTTAACCACAGGTTTATTGGTTGATTTACGCTTCACCACAACTGCTGCTTTTGCGACTTCTTGCTTCGTCGTTTCTTGCTTAGCAGCAGCACGCATTGCTTCAAAGTTTGCAGCTGCTTTATTTACAACTGGCGTTTCAGCTTTTGGTTCAACCATAGCTTGCACGTTTGCACGCGCTTGTTGCTCAGCTTGTGCTTTCGCCAAAGCTTCTGCTTTAATTTGTTCTGGATCTGGCTTAGTAAATGTATGCTTCTTGCGAACTTCTACATTAATTGTTTTCGCCTTACCTGATGTACTGGCTACTTTAGCCGTACTGGTCGTTTTACGTTTCAACGTGATTTTTCCTGCCTGACCATCGTCTTGACCATGAATTTTCTTCAAATGGTGCACGAGGGCATCTTGTTGTTCAGTAGAGATAATATCGTCCGATTTACGCTGTGGTAAACCTGCATCACGAACCTGCTCTAGGAGCTTCTCAACAGGGCGGTTCACGCTGAGAGCTAACTCTTGTATCGTCTTGTCCGTCATGTATGATCTCCTAGTTAAACCATGATTCGCGCGCTTTCATAATAAGTTGACCCGCTTTCTCTGCACCTAAACCTTCAATATCTGAAATATCGTCAGTCGCTTGGTCAGCCAAGTCATCAATCGTGATTACACCACGTGCTGCGAGTGCATATGCAATCTCTTGTGTCATCCCTTCCATTGCAACGAGTTCTGCACTTGGATCTTGGATGTTTTCTTGCTGTTTCAATGCATCAGCCAATGCAACTTCTTTTGCGCGGCCTTGAAGTAATTCAACCACTTCAGCATCTAATTCAATTTCGTCAAATGTTTCAGCCGGAACGTAAGCAATCTCTTCCAAAGAAGTGAAGCCCATTTCAACCAAAGCCATTGCCAAATCTTCTTCAATATCTAAACGTGATACAAATAAGTCTAGGTATTGTTGAGCTTCGTTTTGCTGACGAGCATGATACTCTTCTTCAAGCATCATGTTCAGTTTGTAACCGGTCAATTCAGATGCAAGTCGAACATTTTGACCTTGAGAACCGATCGCACGCGCTAATTGATCGCTGGTTGCGAAAATAATGTCAGCTGTACGTTCTTCTTCATCAATCACGATACCCGATACATCTGCTGGCTCTAAAGCACTCGCAATATACTGAGCAGGATCATCAGACCATACCACTACATCAATACGCTCACCGTTCAACTCTTGCTGAACTGCTTGGATACGTGTACCACGCATACCAATACATGCACCCACCGGATCAATACGATGATCGTTGGTTTTCACAGCGATTTTAGCACGAACGCCCGGTTGACGCGCCGCTGCTTTAATCTCGATGATTTCTTCAGAAATTTCAGGAATTTCCTTTTTCATCAACGCAATGAGCATTTCTGGCTTGGCACGAGATAACTGAAGCTGTGCGCCACGACCTTCACGGTTCACATTAAACAAAATCGCATTTACACGTTGTTTTGGACGCAAAATTTCTTTTGCAATCATTTCTTCACGTGCAAGGTACGCTTCTGCATTGTCACCAAGATCAATGATAAAGCCATCTTTGGTCTGCTTTTTCACTTCACCGTAGATCAACTCGCCCACTTTCGACTCATACGCATCCGCAATCAACGCACGCTCTGCTTCACGAATTTTCTGAACAATCACTTGTTTCGCAATTTGTGCTGCAATACGACCGAAGTCAATTGACTCAACTTCAAGCTCTCGTACATCACCGATCGACCATTTTGCTGGATCAACATCTGAAATGGCGTCTTGGCACGCAGGCATTTCATGATCTTCATCCGCAACTACGGTCCATTGACGGAAAGTACTATATTCACCCGTTTTACGATCAATCTCTACACGAAGCTGCGCTTCTTCAGAGTTTGTTCCTTCGTAGAACTTCTTTTTAGTCGCAGCAACAAGCGCTTGTTCCAAGGCTTCGAAAATCGCTTCACGACTTACACCTTTTTCATTACTAACCGTTTCAACGACGGTAAGAATTTCACGTGCCATAAGCCACCTATTTCGTTCAGATTCTTATTTATTAAATGAATTAATCTTGATAGACCAAATTGGCTTTATCAATATTATTACTATCAATTTCAAGTACTTGTTGCTTTTCCACTTCAACTTGAATCATTTCTGCTTCAAGATCTACAGCAACCAATTTTGCTTGGAATTTACGACGATTATCAACTGCACTGATCAAACGGAACGCAATTTGTTGACCAACATATGCTGGTAATTGTTCAAGTTGGAAAAATGGACGATCCCAACCTGGTGAAGATACTTCAAGCGCATACTCACCTGAAATTGGATCATGCACATCGAGCATTGCACCGACCTGTTGAGTCACGCGTACGCAGTCCTGAACACCAATACCGCGCCCTTGTTCAAGCTCACCATCTTCATTGATAACAGGTTCTGCATGTTCATCGACCGCTTTGTCGATATAAATACGCAATAAAGAACGTTTGCCTTGAGGAAGGAATTCAATTCCCCAAAGATCCACACCACAGGCTTGCACTGCAGGAGCAATTAAGTCTTGGAGTGCTTGGGTTTTATTTGATAGCTTCATTTACTCTCGTCAATTTTGTGCGATTCAATGGCCGAAACTGACCACTACAAACCAATACAAACTATAGTAGTAGTGGAACATGACACTTTGACTTTCACCGTATCCGGCGCACATCGACACTACACGATAGCCAATAAAAAAGGGCGTAATCGCCCCAATTATTGCACAGAAAATCAATATCCACTGTGCAAAAAGGCCCACCTTGTTGTGAGCCTCTTTTAGAAACTTGGTAGCGGGAGCTGGATTTGAACCAACGACCTTCGGGTTATGAGCCCGACGAGCTACCAGACTGCTCCATCCCGCATCAACGTGCAAAAATTATATACAAATATGAACTATTTTTCAATCTAAATACTTCATACTTGCTTTGATTTAGTTGCACCTAAATCAAATTGGTAGCGGGAGCTGGATTTGAACCAACGACCTTCGGGTTATGAGCCCGACGAGCTACCAGACTGCTCCATCCCGCATCAACATGCAAAAATATTCTTGGTTTAATCACTTAAACCACTTACTTTAGTTTGCCTCTAAAATAAGATTGGTAGCGGGAGCTGGATTTGAACCAACGACCTTCGGGTTATGAGCCCGACGAGCTACCAGACTGCTCCATCCCGCATCAACAGATTTGCTGCATACACCAACTTAATCTTCTGGATTCATAAGTTGGTGCGGAAGGGGGGACTTGAACCCCCACGCCCGAAAGCACTACCACCTCAAGGTAGCGTGTCTACCAATTCCACCACCACCGCAGCTGTGACGCATTCTAGTAGCATCGCCACAAAAAAGAAAGGACTAATTCCAATTATTCGCTTGTTTTCGGTGCAGTTGGTGAAGTTTCAGTCGATTGCACAGGTACAGAAGTTGTCGTTTGTACCGACTTTAGGCTGTATGCATCTGTAGTTTGCTTTTTAGCAAACACGGCCAATGTCAAACTGGTGACAAAAAACAATGCCGTTAAAATCGCTGTTAATCGTGTCAAGAAGTTCCCTGAACCCGATGCACCAAATACAGTTGCCGCACCGCCACCACCAAACGAAGCGCCAGCATCTGCACCTTTACCATGCTGGACTAAAATCAGCACGATCATCAACACAGCTAAGATAATATGTACTACCAGCACAAAAGTTTGCATGCTGAACTCCTAATTATTTTGTATTTGCAAATGCTTCGGCAATTTTATAAAAAGACGTTGCATTTAAAGATGCCCCACCGACGAGCGCACCATTGATATCTGGACAAGCCGCTAACTCTACTGCATTTTCAGCTTTAACACTACCACCATATAAAATGGCCATGCTTGCGCCATACGAGGTAATTTGGGTTAAACCTTCACGGATTTTTGCATGCATGGCCTGTGCATCTTCTGGCGATGCAGTTTTGCCTGTGCCAATCGCCCAAATCGGCTCATAAGCAATCACAATATTTTGCCACTGTTCCGCCACCACCACACTAGCCAAGTCACAAATTTGTTGTAAAACAACAACTTCAGCCCGACCCGATTCACGTTGTTCTAGACTTTCACCTACACAGTAAATGACAGTCAAACCAGCATTTAGTGCATTTTGTGCTTTGGCATTTAAAACAGCAGAAGTTTCCGCAAAATATTCACGGCGCTCCGAATGCCCCACCAAAACATATTCGATTTGGCTATCTTTCAGTAGCTCTGCACTCACCTCACCTGTATATGCACCAGTATGGGCAAAACGTGAAACATCTTGAGCTACGGTAAAAACTGGGCGTACAGCTTTCGCAAGCTCAACTTGTGTTGCACCCAGTGCGATTGCAACAGGTGCAACGCCAATATTACATTTTTCTTGTGCTATTTCTTTCTCTTGCAAGAGCTGTTTAAATTCTTGAAGCAATTGCTTGGCATCTGCCTGCATTGGGTTCATCTTCCAATTGCCGACAACCCATGGCTTAATCGTCGAACCCGACATACAGCACCCTATTCAAAACAGTTCATTAAAACGGCCTCATTCTACACGGTATTTATTTTTCAAAGATAGTTTTCTTCCAGAATTTATTCTTTGATGGAAACTACACCGATCAAAACAAAGAGCATTTTGTAAAAAAAACCGCCTGCTATTACGACCAGTTCATGCTTTTAATCGATATTAAGGTGGTGACAACACTTTCAGATATGGTATTTTTGTGCAACAAAAGTATAATTTTACGATACCAATTATAAACAATTGAGAAGTTAAGGACTTGGGGAATGTCAGTATCAAATGGTTTGCCTAAATTCACAGGCTTTATTCGACGCTTAGTCGAAGACGGACGCATGACTGCTGAAAATATGCAGCAGGCGATGCTTGCTGCCAAAAAGGCTCAACAAGATATTGTTCCTTATCTGATCGAAAATTATAAACTCTCCCCAAATGTAATTGCTGAAACGATTTCTTTGGAGTTTGGTGAACCTGTTTTTGACTTAAGTGTTTATGACTCGGCTCAAATTCTGCGAGATATAGTTGAAGATAAACTCATCACTAAACACCGTATCCTACCCATCTTCCGCCGCGGTAATATTCTTTATCTCGCAACCAGTAATCCAACCAATATGGATGCCATGGATGCAATTCGCTTCAACTCTAAAATGAACATTGAGGCGATTATTGTTGAATACCCACAACTGGAAAAACTCATCGAACAAAATTTTGCCCAAGCAGATAGTTTCGAATTTTCCGATGAAGACATTGATTTAGACTTAGAGCAGGATCATCAGAATTCAAATGACGATGATGATGATTCGCCTCAAGAAGATGAAGCACCGATTGTTAAATACATCAATAAATTATTAATTGATGCGATTCGTATGGGCGCCTCAGACTTACATTTTGAACCTTATGAAAAATCGTATCGCGTTCGTTATCGTGTCGATGGTGTACTTCGTCATATTGCCAGCCCACCACTACAGCTCGCAACACGTCTTGCCTCTCGCTTGAAGGTCATGTCTCAAATGGACATTTCCGAAAAACGTGTTCCTCAAGATGGGCGTATTAAATTAAAGCTATCAAAAAGCAAAGCAATTGATTTCCGTGTCAACTCTCTGCCAACTTTATTTGGTGAGAAGCTGGTACTGCGTATTCTTGATCCATCTAGCGCTATGTTGGGGATTGATGCATTAGGTTATGAACCTGATCAAAAAGAACTCTTTATGCAAGCCTTGGACAAACCACAAGGCATGCTACTGATTACAGGTCCAACAGGTTCAGGTAAAACGGTATCTTTATATACGGGTTTGAATATTTTAAATAAAGAAGATACGAATATTTCAACTGCCGAAGACCCGGTTGAGATTAACTTAGAAGGCATTAATCAGGTCAACGTGAATAATAAAGTCGGCCTCACTTTCTCAGCCGCACTCAAGTCTTTTCTGCGTCAGGATCCAGACATTGTAATGGTCGGTGAGATCCGTGATCTTGAAACAGCAGAAATTGCCATTAAAGCTGCGCAGACAGGTCATATGGTGATGTCGACACTGCATACTAACAGTGCCCCTGAAACCCTGACACGATTACGCAACATGGGGGTGCCATCATTTAATATTGCCACTTCTGTCAACCTCGTAATCGCTCAACGTTTGGCACGTCGTTTATGCAATCAATGTAAAACACCTACTGACATTCCTGAACAAAGTTTACTCGAAATGGGCTTTACCGCAGAAGATATCAAAGACCCAGACTTCAAAGTTTATCAGCCTGTAGGATGTGCTGAATGTCGTGAAGGTTATAAAGGTCGTGTCGGCATTTATGAAGTTATGAAGGTTACATCAGAAATTTCAAAAATTATTATGGAAGACGGCAATGCCTTACAGATTGCAGAAGCTTCAGCAAAATTAGGATTTAACAATTTACGTCGTTCAGGTTTACTCAAGGTTATGCAGGGGGTTACTTCCTTACAAGAAGTGAATCGTGTAACCAGCGAATAATTGAAATATTGAAAGAATAAGGATAAATGCATGGCTGTCAAAAAAGCACAGATGATGCCAACCTTCAATTATGAAGGGATTGATCGTAAAGGGGCAAAAATCAAAGGGGAATTGCCTGCACGTAATCTAGCTCTAGCCAAAGTCACTTTGCGCAAACAAGGGATTACCATCAAGAGTATTAGAGAAAAGAAAAAGAATATTCTTGAAGGTGTATTTAAGAAAAAAGTGACGACGCTGGACATCACGATTTTCACCCGACAACTCGCAACGATGATGAAAGCCGGTGTACCATTGGTTCAAGGTTTTGAAATTGTGGCTGAAGGCTTAGAAAATCCCTCTATGCGTGAAGTCGTCCTCGGCATTAAGGGTGAAGTTGAAGGTGGTAATACCTTTGCTGGGGCTCTCAGAAAATATCCTCAATATTTCGACAATTTATTCTGTTCGTTGGTCGAATCAGGTGAACAATCTGGTGCACTTGAAACGATGCTAGATCGTGTGGCTATCTATAAAGAAAAAAGTGAGCTACTCAAACAAAAAATTAAGAAAGCCATGAAATATCCAGCAACAGTGGTTGTAGTTGCTTTAATCGTGACCATTATTTTAATGGTCAAAGTCGTACCAGTCTTCCAAGATTTATTTAGTTCCTTTGGCGCAGAATTACCAGCATTCACTAAAATGGTCGTCAACATGTCTGAATGGATGCAAAAATATTGGTTTATCTTGATTATTATAATTGGTATCGTAATTACAGCTTTACTCGAGACCAAAAAACGCAGTAAAAAATTTCGTAATTTGTTAGATAAGGCCGCGCTGAAAGCCCCAATTTTTGGTGATTTGGTTTATAAAGCAATTATTGCTCGCTATAGCCGTACTCTTTCCACAACCTTTGCTGCTGGCGTTCCTTTAATTGATGCACTTGAGTCTACAGCTGGGGCAACCAACAATGTGGTGTATGAAGAAGCTGTGATGAGAATCCGCGAGGATGTAGCAACCGGTCAACAACTTCAATTTGCCATGCGTGCCACCAATAAATTCCCTTCCATGGCAGTACAAATGGTTGCCATTGGTGAAGAATCTGGTGCGCTTGATGCCATGCTAGATAAAGTTGCCACTCACTATGAAAATGAAGTTGATAATGCCGTGGATGGCTTAACTGCAATGATGGAACCTTTGATCATGGCGGTCTTGGGTGTACTTGTGGGCGGTCTCGTGATTGCCATGTATCTACCAATCTTCCAAATGGGTTCTGTGGTTTAATGCAAGAAATAATTTCCTCTCTGATCAACACTCCAACTGCACTTTATTTCGTGGTTGGAGTTTTTAGTTTGTGTATCGGCAGTTTCCTCAATGTGGTGATCTACCGCACCCCAAAAATGATGGAGCAAGAATGGCGTACTGATTGTCAACTGTTACTTCATCCTGAGCAACCCATCATTGATGAAACGAAACTCACCTTAAGCAAACCAGCATCCACCTGCCCCAAATGCAACAGCGTCATACACTGGTATCAAAATATCCCTGTGGTTAGTTGGTTAGTACTGCGTGGAAAGTGTGGCACCTGCCATAACCCAATTAGCATTCGTTACCCTGCTATTGAACTGCTCACAGCCATGTGTGCATTGATCGTGGTCGCGGTCTTTGGTCCAACCATCCAAATGCTTTTTGGCCTAGTCTTAACCTACATTCTCATCGCTTTAACCTTTATTGATTTTGATACGCAGCTCCTGCCAGATCGCTATACTCTCACACTTGCAGCACTTGGTTTAGCAATAAATAGTTATGCTATTTATACCTCTCCCACCGCTGCCATTTGGGGTTATATCATTGGCTTCTTGTGCTTATGGGTCGTCTATTATCTATTTAAGCTTATCACTGGCAAGGAAGGCATGGGCTATGGCGACTTTAAGTTACTTGCTGCCTTAGGTGCCTGGATGGGGCCGTTGTTACTGCCACTGATTGTGCTACTTTCATCTTTTGTTGGTGCAATAATCGGCATCATCTTGCTCAAAATTCGAAAAGAAAATCAACCTTTTGCTTTTGGTCCATATATTGCTATTGCAGGTTGGATTGCTTTTCTTTGGGGCGAGCAAATTATGAAAATTTATTTAGGCAATTAATAAAACCTATGGCATTTATTTTAGGTCTGACAGGCGGAATCGGTAGCGGGAAATCTGCCGCAAGTCACTGGTTTGAACAACAAGGCATTCACGTGGTTGATGCAGATGTGGTTGCTCGAGAAATTGTGGCTGTAGGTCAGCCCGCACTGCAACACATTCAAGCCCAGTTTGGAGATTGGGTGCTCCTAGACAACGGCGAACTGAATCGCCGCGCTTTGCGCGAACACATTTTCCAAGACCCCGCTGCCCGCACGCAATTGGAAAATATCACCCACCCTGCTATTCGCCAGTCCATCAGACAACAATTGCAAGATGCGACTAGCCCTTATGTGATTTTGGTTTCACCGCTACTGTTTGAGACCAATCAACATGAACTAACCCAACACACCCTGTTGATTGATGCTTCTATAGATCTACAAATTTTGCGTGCTTCTCAACGTGACCATCAAAATATTGAGCAGATTCAGGCCATCATTCAAGCTCAAATGCCACGCGAGCAAAAACAGGCTTTAGCCAATGATATTGTGATAAATGATGGACATTTGGAGCACTTATACGCACAGCTCAGACCTTTGCATTTAAAGTATTTAGCTCGTTCAGAAGCCTAAAAAAAGCAGTCGATTATGACTGCTTTTTTTGTTGCACGAGTTGGGCTTTCAAACTGTCCTTACGTATCCAGCGCCAAGGCTGCAAGGCACCAATCCCCATCCCTACAAGCCCACATAAAATGGCAACACTCAGCGGCTCATTGAGCAGAGGAACTGCAATTATTGCAGCAATAAATGGTGCTAAGGTGACAATACTGCCTGTTTTAAATGCCCCCAAACGTTTAATAGCCTCCACATAAGTAAGAGTCGCTACAATCACCACAAATATGCCATGAAATATGACCTGAGCAATCAATTGCACAGGTTGCACATGTGCGAGGGTTTTGGGCAAAAACAAAACATAAATTGGTACAAATACAATCGCAGCCCAAACCGCAACACCTGCCATGGAATGCCACGCAGATAATTTCCATTGCCGAAGCAAGACAGTAAATGTTCCCCAAAGCACAGCACTGAGGAAAAATAAACCATCCCCTAAACTAAAAGCGATACCTGTTTCTTGATACATCAACCCACTCATGACCGTCAGTGCAAGCAACATTATACTGAGGCTAAGCCAAGTATGCCGGTCAAAGGGCTGCCGAAATAAAAGATAAGCCGCGACAGCCGTGCAAAGTGGAATGCAGCCATTGAGAAAGATCGCAGCATGTGCCGCAGGCACATAATGAAATGCACTATAAGCGGTGATGCAATAACATACCCCACCAATCATCGCCAAAATAAAAGGCTCTTTCTTCCACAAAAAGGCGGTATCCTTTTTATAGATCAAGATCGGCATTAAGATGCAAAATGCCAAGAGAAAACGTAAGGCAGTAATATCCCACGCCCCAATGCCCCAATTAGCACTGAGCCGAGCCGTTAAGGTAAATCCCCCCCAAATACACATGGTGATGGCAATAAATACATAGCCTTGTTTTTGAGGGGTCATCATTGGATTTAAATTGAATCGGAAATTAAAAAATTTTAGATATTACGTTGACGACATGCTTCATACAAAGCCATACCCGTTGCTACACTGACATTCAGACTTTGCAAGTTGCCTGCCATCGGGATATATACTGTTTGATCACATTGAGACTGGGTAATTGGACGCAGGCCTGTATCTTCAGCACCCATCACCACACATACAGCAGTGCCCGTAAAATCGAACTGTTGTAGCGGCAAGGCTTTTTCATCCAACATGGTACCAACCACACGCACATTAAATTCTTCCTTAATTTGCGCTAACGTCCGAGCCAAATTGGTTACTTGAATAAATTTAACTTTTTCAGCACCACCTGCCGCAACTTTGCGCGCAGTCGGGGTCAAACTTGCAGAACGATCACGAGGCACAATCACAGCTTCAACGCCCATTGCAGCAGCAGTACGGATACATGCGCCGAGGTTATGCGGATCGGTGACTTGGTCTAAACCCAGCAATAAACAATTTGGCGACTGTTTAAGTAAAGCTTCTAGATCTTTTTCATTGAAAACTGGATTAGGACGGACCGCAGCCACAACTCCTTGGTGGAACGGCAAGCCAGCCATTTTTTCCAAGCGATCACGGCCCGTTTGTTGCACACTAATCCCAAAAGGTTCAGCCAGTTCAAGCACACGCTTTAAACGCTGGTCATCACGCCCTTTTAAGGTAAAAAGTGTGAGCACACGTTCAGGCTCAAGCTCCAACAATGACTCCACCGAATGAACGCCATAAAAATATTCAGGTTTAGCCATGTAGGACCTCTAAAAGATAAATCACCATCGACACGATGTGCCAAAATAAAAATCCTGTAAAGCTGACTTTACAGGATTGCTGTGCAATATCTAGTTTAACTGATTTTGCTTAAAATTACTTAGTGAGTATCGTCTGAAAGCTTAGCCTTCTAAATGACACACGTAATCTAAAACTTCATCAGTTTCAATTTTGAAACGGCTATTGCCAGGCACGTAAAAAGACTGTCCCGCACGGAACAATTCGCTCTCTTCACTGTCTGCAATCTGCACACGACATTCGCCTGAAATAATTTCCATACGCTCTGGCACATGTGTTTCGAACGTCAATGCTTGCTCTGTCGGTAGAATGACACCTAACGTTTTTTTGGTACCATCTTCAAACTGTACAGTATGGCTAATGCATAAACCGCCAAAATAAACATTGGATTTTTTAATGACAGAGACATGATCGAACTGAGTTGACATGCATACACTCCAGATAATGCGCATTTATAATCATATTGATGTGCTAGTTTAAAGATGTGCGATTAACTAATCAATCCATGTTTTATTCCATTCAATCAATATTTTGTTAAAGCCCGACCATTGTACAATTGCACCTCTTCTCTCTACACTTTGGCTTAATTTTTGCCTGTCTAAGCCTCCTAAAATAGTCATTTTGAATATATCTAGAAACCAAAGACAACTTTGCTACCAATTTTAGATTCACGACGCGATTTAAAAATCTATTAGGTCGTCTTTAGGATTCAAGCTAAAATAGTCCAGTTTTAACGAAAACCAATAGCACTGCCGTCTTGTCGGCTGAATAAAACTTGACTATCTTAAACTAAAACTTTTCGCAGCTCGGATGCGTTTATGCTGACACATTTAACTTTAATTAACTTTGCTTTAGCTGATCACTTAGCCCTTGATATTGATCAAGGCTTTAATGTCTTAACGGGTGAAACAGGTGCAGGTAAATCTTTATTACTTGATGCACTGTCAGCATGTCTAGGTGAACGCACCGACACTAACTATGTTCGTTTTGGTTCAGACAAAGCCGATGTGACCGCTATTTTTAGTTATCAAGAACATAGCCCTGAAGCAACATGGTTAAAGTCACATGAACTCGATGATGAGTCAGGCGAAATTCATTTAAGACGTGTGATCTTTGCTACAGGACGAAGCAAAGCATGGATTAATGGCCGTCCGAGTAGCTTAGCTGAATTAAAAGAAATTGGCCGTTTGTTGGTACAACTCTACAGTCAACACAGTCAGCAACAGCTGTTAGAGCCACCTTATCCAAAGCGCTGGTTAGACCTGTATCACAACTTCTACCCTGAAGCGCAGGCTGTACGTGAAGCTTATAGTACTTGGCAAAAAGACATCCGTCAGCACCAAGCAGCATTGGATGCCCAAGCCACACGAAAACAGCGTATCGACACGTTAAACCTACAACTTGAAGAACTCGAAGATGTGGTTCAAATCGACTACAAGGAGATTGAACAAGAGTTTGACCGTCTTTCACATCATGAAAACATCATGCAAGACAGCAGTTATGCCTTAAATGCATTAGATGATGCAGAGCAGAACATTAATCAAGAAGTTTCCAGTATTCTTCGTCGTTTAGAGTCGCATGCAGGCCGTAGTGAGCAATTGGCTGAGATTCACACCTCTTTGCTGAATGCGCAAAGTGAACTTGAAGATGCCACAGCCAACCTACGTCAGTTTATTGACCGTCAAAGCTACGACCCTGAACGCATGGAAGAGCTCAATACACAGCTTGAAATGTTCCATCGTTTTGCACGTAAATATCGCACGCAGCCTGAATTGCTCAAGCAAGAATATGAACAATGGCAAGTCGAATTAGAACAACTTCACTTATTAGAAGACCCTGAAACACTGGCAGAACAAGTCGAGCGCTCGCATCAAGACTTTTTAGATAAAGCACACCATCTGGATCAAATTCGCCAAGATGCAGCCGCACCACTGGCCAAACATTTAACCGAACAAGTGAAACAACTGGCCCTACCTGAAGCTCATTTTGAGTTTAAGTTTGAACCTTTGGAACAGGCTTCAAGTGAGGGACTCAGCTTTATCCAACTATTATTTACAGCCAATAAAGGTATCCCACCTCAGCCCTTAGCCAAAGTAGCATCAGGCGGTGAACTCTCACGTATTGCCTTGGTCATGCAAGTGATGAATGCTGAAAAAACTGAAGCAGAAGTTTTGGTGTTTGATGAAATTGATGTCGGGATCAGTGGTGGTACGGCGGAAATTGTGGGACGCCTATTGGCCGACTTAGGCTCACACGTGCAAATTTTATGTATTACCCACCAAGCCCAAGTCGCAGCACAATCCGACCAACATCTATTGGTGAAAAAGCGCCAAACTGATCCTGCCAGCAGTACCATTTTAAGTTTAGAAGAAGATGAGCGAATCAATGAGCTCGCACGCATGACAGGGGGGGTTGAAATCAACGACACCACACTGCAACATGCCAAGCAATTACGCCAGCTAAAGTTCCAGTCTGCTTAGAATATGTAGATTGGATCACAAAAAAAGATTTGGAGAATAGGCATTAGTCTAGTAACGTGGTAATTAGGAACATTTACTAGAAGCATTTCAATTTCAAGGAGAAGCCTTTAGGTGAGCAAACAATATCTGACGCATCGCTGTCTCATTGCCCCGCCCGATATGGCAGATGATTTTTTTGCCAATACGGTGATTTATTTGGCTCGACACGATGAAGAAGGAGCTCAAGGCATCATCATCAACCGACCTTCAGGACTTTCTGTTAAGGAATTGCTCAATGATCTTGAAATTGAAGCAGATCATGTCCGCCCTCATGATGTACTCCAAGGTGGCCCTTTACGTCCTGAAGCAGGCTTTGTCTTACATACTGGCCAACCAACATGGCACTCATCTATTGCGGTGGGAGAAAACATCTGTATCACTACCTCTAAAGATATTCTAGATGCCATTGCCCATAACGAAGGTGTGGGTCGTTATCAAATTGCTTTGGGTTATGCCAGCTGGACCAAAAACCAATTGGAAGATGAACTCGCTCGTGGTGATTGGCTGGTCTGTGATGCTGATATGGATTTGATTTTTAATATTCCTTATAACGACCGTTGGGATGCTGCCTACAAAAAGTTGGGGCTCGACAGAACCTGGTTGTCATCTGAGATTGGACATGCCTGATTTAAACACGCCCCAAATGATTATGGCATTTGACTTTGGTACACAGAAAATGGGCATGGCTGTCGGTCAAGCATTGATTGAAAGTGCCACACCTTTGGCGTTGTTTCCCATGAGAGATGGCATTCCCAATTGGAATGATTTGCATAAAATTGTCAAGCAATATCAACCCAATCTATTTTTAGTCGGTTTACCGCTGAATATGGATGATAGTGAGTCAGAACTCTCGGCCCGCGCGCGTAAATTTGCGCGTCGTTTACGTCATCAGACCAATATTGAAACGTGGATGGTGGATGAACGTTTAAGTACCCGCTCTGCCCGCGATGAGTTAAGTCACTACCAAGCACAAGGCAGAGGGAAAAATCTCTCTGCAGATAGCCTTGCCGCTGCATTATTTATTGAAAGTTGGTATCGTGAACCCAAAGGACTTACTCCTTAGTTCAAAGTCTATCGAAACATAGCGAATCATCTTAAAAAAGCATCCAATAAGGATGCTTTTTTAAGAGATGAAGAAAGACCAATTTAGTGGCTCTTCTCGATAATATGTACTGTCACAGTTCGCCCCGCAACAAATGCCAATTCATTCTTTGGAATTTCATCTAATGCAATTTTTACAGGAACGCGTTGCGCTAAACGCACCCAACTAAAAGTTGGATTTACATTTGCCAGTAGACCTGTACTGGATGTTCGTTCACGATCTTCAATGCCTGAGGCAATGCCCTGCACATGACCTTTTAAACTTCCCGAATCACCCATCAACTGAATGGTTGCGGGAGCACCGAGATAAATTTTATTTAACTTGGTTTCTTCAAAATAGCCCACCACATAAAGTTGTGAACGATCCAACAACGCCGCTACCGCTTGCCCCACTTTGACATAGTTGCCTGCTTTCATCTCAAAGTTAGACAATGTGCCATCGGCAGGTGCTACTACTTCGGAACGGTTCAAGTTTAATTCCGCCAAATGTAAATTACTGGTTGCAACGTCAATGAGTGCCTGCTGCTGGGCAATATTGGCTTTGGCTTGCTGAATTGCGGCTTGCATTTGCTCCTGTTCGGCATGTGATTGATCTCGTACAGCAAACATCTGATCTTGTTCTTGTTTTGAAATCGCACCCTCCATCAAATTAGCATAGCGATCTGCATTTTTATCAGCCAAAAGGCTATTGGCCTGTGACTTGACCCAGTTGGCTTTGCTCTGAAACAATTCTGCTTCAGCAGAAGCCAAACTGGCTTTGGCTTTAGCTAAGTCTGATTTGGCTTGTTCGACATCCAAAGCTTGACGTGCTATGTCAATTTTAAACAGCACTTGCCCTTTTCTTACCGTTTGATTGTCACGCACCAAAACCTCAGTGACTAAGCCTGAAACATCTGAAGAGACTTGAATCACATCACCTCGAATCCGCCCATCACGTGTCCACGGCTCAGCATTGTAGTAGTGCCAAAGATGAGCGATTACCAAAATCGCAACAACCACGATGACAACTAAAGTTAAGGGTCGGCTGACTTTACGCCAATCAAAGGATGCCATGTTCATTTTACCTCATTCATTTCAATCAAATGTGTGCTTAAGAAAAGCGCACGATAAAACCCCAATGGACTATGCCTAGCAGCGTGATATATAGACATAAATAAAAAATACTGGGTAAAAAAATCCAACCTTTATCAACCCAAGGGTCAGTCACCCGCATGAGTAGCCTTAAACCGATGTAGGCCAAAAGTGCCTGAACGACCAAAACAGGGACATATACGCCATAGATATTGAGTTCACCCATCGTTATGCTCCCAACAAACCGACTTGGGGCATTTCATCCCATGTCGCATGACACAAACTACTTTGAATATTATTTAGAGAAACCTGCAAACGACGTGCAATGCTCAAATCATCAATCTGTACCAATTCGACTTGAATATCCTGAATTTTATCTAAAATGTCTTGCCTACACTTTGAGTCAGCCGTATGTCTCTCCTTGGCCTGAAAAAATACATCTATTTGGCTTTGTAATTTTTGTAAATGTCTAGTAAGGGTTGTATAGCCTGATAACTGATCCATTAATTCTTGTACTCGGGTCAAATCAATCACTGCACTGGACTCAATCAATGCCAAATTGATTTTTTGCTTCAGTACATCAGACTGTACCAACTTGGTATTCAACACACCTATCCGATCCAACATACTACGCAAATGCACTCTAAACTCGACCCCATAAGGCAAATATAGCGCTTGTCGTATCGCTTTATAGTGTAAAGACAGGATTCGTTTGGCTGTAATGTCCGGCGACATCGCACGAACCAAATGAATCACATAGACAGAAATGATCGGACCAAGAACTGTACCAATCGAGGCATCAAAGAACGTTACTTGATCTAGGTGATAACGGTTTTGCAGGTTTAAGCCCATGACCACACCCATCAATAAAGGCAACGCCAAGCCTGTAAGTGGCGGATGTAAAAACAGCATCAGGCAATACATACAAAAAGGGGCCAACACTATCGCTAACATCCAAAAAGCGCTGACTTGCGGGAAGATGCCATAAGCATAAATAAAGACAATAATCGCCGCATACAAACTGCCACGGATAAAAATTTTTAAGGCAGGAACGGGATTATCCATACTGGTGAGAATGCAAGCACAAATAGCCGCCATTTCCGCCATCATAAAACCTGCTTTCCAGCCACTGACGATCCAAAAGCCAGTCGCCACAATCACCACGATAAAAGCAGAAACACCACCACGTACTGCGATACCATGATCGCGATGTAAGTTAGGATAAGTCGTACTCATCGGGATCACGGTCGCAGGTAAACTGTCATCGCCTTGTTGAATACGTTGCCAAATCAACTTAATGGCACGTATATTTTGAATAAAATGACGCACATCCATTTTTAAACTGGCCAATATGACATGCTGCTGTGGCAAGGCACTGTCAAACACGTCTTGGAAACTCGACTCAAATTGTTCAGGCAAATGGTTTAGTTCTTGTTCTAAAATGGCTTGATCGCCTTGCAAAAACTCGACGATCTGCACATGCACTTTTTCTAAAGCAGGACGGTACGCAACATCAATGTGGTCTAGCTGCTGAATCCGCTCTGCCATCGCCACCAGATTGGTCACCAACATACTCAGTTGATGCAACATTTCTTGTAAGGGTTTGGTCATGCCTTGTAATGCTGATTTTTCATAGCTCAAGTACACAGCCATCACATGAATATCAGCAATATCACGCGTGATATGACTGAGCGTAGCGCTGTAATTGATGGCTTTTACGTCCGCATTGAGGATTTTATCAAAAACTGCCCGGGTATCTTGAAGAGTCTGTGAAACACGGGTTTTCACCACAGGACCAATATGCATAGGGAACAGTACCGCATTCACCACGGCACTACATAACACTCCAACCGTAATTTCGATAAAGCGCCCAATCGCCATATCAAACATTGACGTAGTTTCAATGTTATAAATAATGTTGTAGCAAATAATGACTGTGGTATAACCAGCCAACATAAAAATATAGCTACGTGGCGTTCGATCCAATAAAGAAAAATATAGGCAAAATCCGACCCACGTCGCCAAAAACAAGGTGAATAGTTCAGGGGTATTAATCAGATTTGGGGTAACCGCAAGTGAAACAATAGCGCCCAACAGCGTTCCCAAAACACGATATACGCTCTTTGAAGCGGCCATTCCAGTATAAGGATTGGCAATCACGAAGACCGTGCCTATAGCCCAAATGGGATAAGCCAGATCTAAGGAAAATGCCACATACAGTGAAAGCATGCCTGCCAAAAAAGTTTTGCTCGCAAAAATCCAATCCAATTTATTTGGACGAAATGCGATTAACTGTTTGGTCAGGAACATAAATCATCTCTAAATGCGCTGAATGACAACATCTACAGGATTCTTCAACGCAGTATTGCTCAAGCAAACAGCAACACTTCATCCTCACCAGAAGCGAAAACGAATCAAAAATAATTCCAATAAATGAAGTCTTTTACAGACATGGGCAAAGACAGCACCATGTGACAGGAAAGAAAACGCTCAAAAAAATAATGAAACATTATTCATTAAAAGACATTTCTATAGACAATTTTTCCAAAATTAATTATTTTTGTCAATCAAAATATCTCTATATGATAATACAATCTTTTTTATCTGTGTTTTATCGCTTGTTTTTCAGATCAATTCTGCATATTAAAAGTTTCTCAAGCCTTCTGCGTAAACAGAAAACCATGTCAAAGTTATGTGTTTTTTGTTATATAGTCACTATTGCTCAGATAGATGATTTTTGACTCAGTAGGTTGTTATGGCACTTTCAAGTTTTGGTAAAATTCTCACTGTCTTAGGCCTCTTTTCTGTGTCACGCCCGATTATCAATGTCGATACTATCAGTGCCGAACTGGGGCTTTCACAACCTACAAGTTATCGCTACTTAAAAGAATTGGTGTCCGCAGGACTTTTACAGCGTTTAAGCGGAACCAGCGGTGACTATACTTTGGGCTCTCAAATTGCTGTGTTGGACTATATCTCTCGAACCACAGATCCGTTATTACAAATCAGCATTCCTTTTATGCAAGACATCGTTGAGCGAACAGAGTTTTGCTGTATCCTCACCCAGCTCAACGCAGAGCACTGTATTGACCTATATGGTGAAGTCTTTAAAGACCTTGAGTTATTTTCCTATGGGCGGGGTTGCCCACGTCCCGTGTATTTGGGTTCATCGCCGAAAGTGGTGATCTCACAGCTTAGCAAAGCCAAAATTATTGAATATTATCAAAAATTTGCTACTCAACTGGCTGAGGTCAATTTTGCCGCGAGCCAAGACGAATTTTTACAGAAAATGAAAGCCATTAAGAAACAGGGCTATTATTTTTCCAATGGCGAGTTTGACCCCAATCTTGCCAGTCTTTCCGTACCTGTCAAATTTTCACCCAAAGATACGCCGTTGGCACTGACCTTATTGGCTTCGAAGAACCGATTTGAATTTGTCGATCTGAAAAAAATGGTCGAAATATTAAGACATAGCGCACTACAAATCGAACAGAAATGCAACCTGCTACATAATATTGAGACCTAAATTTTATTTAGCCTTGCTGTGCGGGATAGAAATAGCGAAAGGTTAAATTCAGTCGTGGCTCAGTGATTTTACTGGATTTCATCAACGCATGTTTCCAGTAGCGCTGAGTCTGTCCACGCATCACGATCAATTGCCCACTGTGTAGCATAAGCTCAACTTTTTCCTGTTTAAACTTGTGCTTAAAGCAAAACTTACGAGTTGCACCAAAACTGAGTGAGGCAATCACCACATTGTCTTGCTGCGGCGAACGTAGTGAAGGTTCATCATCACTATGCCAGCCCACAGCTTGGCTACCATTTTCATATAAATTGGCTAAACATGAATTAAATGGATGCCCCACCAGTTGCTCAATATGCTGTTTTAAACGAAACAAAGCAGGATGCCATAACAGTGCTTGCTTGGCACTCCCCGAATAGCGATATTGATACTCAGTATCGCCATACCACACCACTTTTCGTTCCGTGACATAACGTTTGCCATATAACACGACCTCGTCAGGTTGCCATGCCAAATGCGCTAAAAAATAATCCAAATATTTCGCACTTTGCTCCGCAGTTAAAATCAAGCCCAAATCCTGCACCTGCCCATCACATGGGAGCAAGTTTTCTTGCGGTTCAGGACTAAACAGATCTAAGGTCATGACTTTTCCTCCTCTGCAAACAGTTTAACTGAATTTAGAACGACACAAATCAAAACAAAGTCACAGCTTGTCGCCTAGCCTCCTTATGCATACACTCATGTGAACTTTCACAATAAAAAGAAGCATGTATGAACCTTTGGCAGTTGTTTCAAAAGCTTCGCCCCTTTGTCCACCCCTATCGGATATTGGTGATTGCGACCTTGATCCTGACGCTCATTGGTTCCTTCACCGCGCAGGTCAATGCCCTGACTTTGCAATATGCCGTCGACAGTATCAACCGTCTGGTCGAACAAGGCCAAGGACTGACCGAAGGCCTACACATTTTGATCACTATTTCTGTGATTTTACTCAGCAAAGAAATCATCAGTGCCTTGGTGCAGTTTGGTCAAAAATTTTATGGGGAAAAACTGCGCATTCTGGTATCACAAGACTTGGCGCAAAGTATTATTGAAAAATTCCTGAACTATCGTTTGACCTTTTTTAATGCCGATCAGAACCAAGCAGGTAAGCTACAAACGCGAATTGACCGTGGCATTGGTTCGCTCACCCGTCTCATACAAATCTTTTTTATTGATATTTTACCGCTCTTTAGCAGTGCGATTGTGGCACTGGGACTGATGTACTATGCCAATATTTATGTCGGTTTAGTAGCAACCAGTATTATTCCGATTTACTTTTGGCTGACCTTTCAACAAGCAAAAAAACTAGGAGGATGGCGGCGTAAACTGCGTGATGGTCGTGAAAAAAAGAGCCAAGGCATTCTGAGTATTATCCAGTCGATTAGTGTGATTAAATCCTTTAACCGAGAGTCTATTGAGTCCACCAAACAACTGAAACTGCAAAAAGCACTGACCGAAAACCAAATGCAAACACGGCAGCTCAGTTTTTTATTTGATGGCTTAAAGACCTTTATTGAACAAATCGGGATTGTGCTGATTATCATCCTCACGGCGTACTTTGTACTCGATGGACAGATGAGCATCGGGATGATCATGTTTCATATTTTATTGTTCAATAATGTCTCCGCACCCATTCGTTCATTGCACCGTATTTATGATGAAGTGAATGATGCGATGATTTACGCGGAAAGCTTTTTTAAAATTTTAGAAGCCGATGATGAAATCGAGCAAAGTGGTACGCTCAAACCCACAATTCAAGGTAAGTTCACATTAAAGCATGTCGATTTTTTCTATCCCAATGGTCATCATGCATTAAAGCAAATCGACATGGAAATTCGACCGAATAAAATCACAGCGTTGGTCGGTTTATCGGGCGCAGGCAAGTCCACTTTAATTAGCTTATTGGATAAGTTTTATCAGCCTGATGCAGGAAAAATTGAGCTCGATGGGATTGACCTACAAGACATAGACACCACTTATTTACGTGATCACATTGGTCTCGTTTTACAGAAAAATCACATTTTCCAAGGCAGTATTTTAGACAATATTCGTTATGGAAAAATCAATGCCACAGATGATGAAGTCTACGCTGCCGCAGAAAAAGCGTCCATTCACAAGCAAATTCTTCAATTGCCCGAAGCCTATCAATCCGATGCCCTGATACTCTCTGGTGGGCAACAACAGCGCATTGCGCTGGCACGCATGTTCCTCAAAAACCCACCGATTATTTTTCTTGATGAGCCAACCGCCAGCCTCGATGCGATTGCTAGCGAGCAGATTAAACATAGCCTCGATCAGATCAAACAAGGGCGAACGGTGATTATTATTTCACATAGCTTGTCGCAAATTATTGATGCCGATTATACCTATGTGATGAAAGAAGGCTGTATTGCAGAACATGGGGAACATGAAGCACTGTACCGTCAGGAAGGCGTTTATAAAGAAATTTTTGATGCGATGGCCAAGAGCCTAAATATTGAAAAAATTGCCAAAACTTTTGAAGATGATACTGAGGAAGAAACGCATAGTTGACTTCTCTTCAATATAAAAAAAGCTCCCTCAGGAGCTTTTTGACATCTAAAAATCAAGGCTGTTTTAAATATGGCCAAGCTGCCTTGAGGTAAATAAACATCGACCACAAAGTCAAAATCACTGCGGTATACAACAGTGCATAAGCCAACATTTCAAGCGGTTGCCAATTCAGCAAGAACACCGTAATTGCAATCATTTGAAAAGCGGTTTTATATTTTCCAACCGTAGATACAGCTACATTGGTACGTGCACCCAACTCGGCCATCCACTCGCGTAAGGCAGATACCGTTATTTCGCGAGAAATAATCACAATCGCTGCAAATGCCATCGAAATTTCAGGTTTCCACTGCACCAATACAATCAGTGCAGCTGCCACCATCAGCTTATCCGCCACAGGGTCTAAGAAACGTCCAAATGCAGAAGTCTGATTTAAAGTCCGCGCCAAATAACCATCAAACCAATCTGTCACCGCAGCAACAACAAAAATAGACGTCAATAAAATATGACGAGACATATTGCCTGCGTGTTCAGCAATACCCATTACAGGAGGCCAATAAGCCACCAATAAGAAGACCGGAATTAGGGCAATACGCGCCAAGGTCAAGATGTTTGGAATATTCAGGATTCGACCTGCTGTCATAGACACCGCCAATTTTTCCCCTTCATGCGCGATGAAACCATCGATCTATTTTCGCATGCGACTCATCGTAATTAGGCCTCACTTTATACGAATTGAGGTACAGTGTCACTAGGCAAACACGGTTACTGTTTGCCGTGAGATGGCGATTAAACGGTTTTCTGCATCCCATAAATAAGCAGACTCCGTCGAATAGCCGTCTGCTGCATATTGCGTTTCAACTTGAAATTTCATCCAATCATGTAACTGATTTTTCAGCGGATGCACATAGGTCAAATGCCATGTCAACGAACTTGCAGGTGCCATCGTTTTAAACATGGGCAAGACACCCGGTGGCCAAATATCCATCGACACCACCAGGTCTGCCACAGTCATGTCACGATTTTCATGCAAATTAGGGTTAAAACGATACCAGCCTGAAAAGTCAGGTTCTGGACTGGCTGTACACGGATACTGCCCTGTCACCCACACCATATCCAGTTGCTTAAAGCACTCGGGTGCAAGTGGATGATGCGGTGCGGTTGTCAGACCTTCAACCGATGGAAACGTTGGCGCTACAGGTTCTTGATGCACATGAATACTCGATTCACGCTGTGTTCCGAAACTTGCCACTAAAATACTTTGAACCGCATCATCCTGCCATAAGCGTACCTCCAAAGTGGTCACTGACTTGCCTTGACGTAGAATCTCGCTGGTTAAACGAACTTTGGCCTGCTGTACTGGCCCAACAAAAGTTACGCTACAACTGAGTAAATGTTTCGTATCATCGGCAACAGTCAACAATGCTTTTTGCATCATTAAGCCTGCAACCAATCCCCCATAAATGGTGCGTCCTTGCAACCAACCTGTGGGTATATCTATCCATTCTTGTTCTGCTAAAGCTTGATAACTGTGTTGAAGTGACATAGAGCATCCTTGTTTTAAATTCCCTCCATATCTTTACAACACAATTCAACTGATGTGAATGATCAGTGACCCATGCGTCAATGAGCACTTTTGCCAACTCAGTGACTGCTGTTCTATTCATGTAAAACTTTATAAATAGTGCGGGCCATTACTTCGCCCAAACCAGGCACCAAAGTTAAATCTTTTTCCGAGGCTTTTAACACCCCTTGGATTCCACCAAAGTGAGTCAATAAATCACGGCGCCGTTTCGGCCCCAAACCCGGGATCACTTCCAAAATGGATGAACCACGCTTTTTATCACGTTTAGACCGGTGTTTAGTAATCGCAAAGCGATGTGCCTCATCACGCACCTGTTGTATCAAATGCAATGCTTTATGGTCTTCAGGCAACTGAATTTTTGTTCCATCAGTAAAGTGTAGGGTTTCAAGGCCCGGTTTACGTCCCTCGCCTTTTGACACCCCGACCATAAAGGCCTCTAAACCCAACTCTTGCATGACGTCCATCGCCATATGCAACTGTCCTTTACCACCATCAATCAAGAGTAAATCAGGCAACATGGCTTTTTTATAACGACGAGTCAGCGCTTGACGCATTGCAGCATAGTCATCACCCGCGGTAATGTCTTGAATTGAAAACTGACGATAATCGCGCTTACGAATGCCACCGCTGTCGAACACGACACACGAAGCCACGGTTTCTTCGCCCATGGTATGTGAGATGTCAAAACATTCGATCCGATCAATCGGACGCCCCACCACTTGTTCAAGTTGATGGAAACGCTCATTCAGCTCAAAGTGATTGGCCAATTGTCCTTTGATCGCATGCTGCACATTCATCTGTGCCAATTCTAACCATTCTGCACGTGTCTCACGCACGCTATGCTTAATCTGTACTTTCTTATCAAACTGTTGTTGTAGCGCCTGTTCCAGTTCTTTTCGATCGGGCAGTTCGACATTGACGATCAATTCGTTCGGCACTTCATCTGCCACTTGGAAATAAAAATTCGCCATGAAGTCGGCCAGCATTTGCCCCAAATCATCTCCAAGCATATCTGGAAAATAACTTTTACCTCCCAACATTTTGCCGTTGCGTACATGCATGATCTGCACGCAGGTCACCCCTGCCTGATAAGCAATCGCTAAAATATCGGCTTCACCTTTGAGTTTATAAATGGCTTGTTGTGACTGGACATCCCGCAATAGCGCCATACGGTCACGATAAAACACCGCTTTCTCAAACTCTAAGGCTTCGGCCGCTTGCTCCATTTTCGCAATCAGTTCTTGATTCAGCTCTTTGGTGTCCCCTTGTAAAAAACGAATCGAGTTATCGACATCATTTTTATACTCTTCGGGACTAATGAGTCCCACACACGGCGCTGAACAACGTTTGATTTGATATTGCAAACAAGGACGCTTACGCTGCGAAAAATAACTATTTTCACACTGGCGAACATTAAACAGTTTTTGCAAAACCAACAAAGTATCCCGTGCATTATATGCACTCGGATACGGTCCAAAGAACTTCCCAACTTGGTGTTTGCCTTTGCCCCGACCCGATGCAATCCGTGGATACGGTTTGTCGGCAGAGACAAAGATATAGACATAGGACTTATCGTCCCTAAGCATAATGTTATAGGGTGGACGATGTAGCTTAATCAGGTTTTGTTCAAGCAGTAGTGCTTCAGTTTCAGAACGAACGACTAAGGTTTCGATGTCATAAATCCGCGCCACCAAAGCCTGCGTCTTCGGGTGCTCAATGGTTTTGACAAAATAACTGGAAACACGATTTTTTAAATTTTTCGCTTTGCCCACATACAGCAGTTCACCGTCTTTACCGAGCATGCGGTAAACGCCCGGTAATGTGGTCATATTGGCTAAAATTTTTTCGATATGTTCTCGTGCGTTTTCGTTCACAATACGTTCAAACCTCGGAGCACTGATGGGCTGATATGGATAGATTTCTGGCTTTTTAAGTAGGGAAATTATAGTCAGGACCGTTCACGACTTAATAACATCCACGACTTCTGCTGAAGCGTCTGGGGTTTCAGCTACGTATACTCTTTCTGTACAACTAAAACTTGCCCATATAAATCAAGATGTTCATCTCCCCAGGCTTTAAGTGCCAATAAGATGGGGCGTAAACTACGCCCCAAAGGGGTTAAGCTATATTCTACCTTGGGTGGCACCTGCGGATATACTTCCCGATGAAGCATGCCATCTTCCTCGAGTTCCCGTAGCTGATTGGTCAGCATCCGTTGGGTCACATTCGGTATTCGTTTACGAATCTCACCAAACCGTAAGGTGTCTTCAGTCAACAAATGCCATAAAATAATACTTTTCCATTTCCCATCCAAAATCCCAATTGCTGCCTCGACCGAACATCCTGGACTACAGTTAAAGCGTGAATGCTTTGCTTTACCCATTTCAACAGTATCCTTTTTTACACTATATGCAGAATTTAACCGTATATAGCATTTTTAAAACTACGATAACATTTTCAGCATAAACCCAATTTGAGATGAAAACTATGAAAGCTGTTGGATATTTACATGCTGGTTCTGCCGAACAATTACAAGATATTGAAGTCGATATACCCAGTCCTCAAAATAGAGAAGTCTTAGTGGCAATAAAAGCCATTTCTGTAAACCCCGTCGACTGTAAAATCAGAACCCGAGTCTCACCTGAACATGGACAGTCCAAGATTTTAGGATGGGATGCTGCTGGTGAAGTCGTCGCCGTCGGTCCAGACGTGGAAAACTTTAAAGTAGGCGATCAAGTGTGGTATGCAGGTGATTTGACTAAAGCAGGCAGCAATGCTGAATTTCATGTGGTCGATGAGCGTATTATCAGTCTAAAACCGCATAACTTATCTTTTGCTGAAGCTGCTGCCATTCCGCTGACCGCGATTACTGCATGGGAAATGCTATTTGATCGACTTCAAGTACAACAACATGATGCCTCAAATGAGTCAATTCTAATTATTGGTGCTGCTGGTGGTGTAGGATCTATCGCCATTCAATTACTCAAAGCTAAAACCCAATTACAAGTCATCGCTACAGCCTCCCGTCCCGAGAGTCAAGCATGGGTTAAACAATTGGGGGCAGATATCGTGTTAGATCATCGCCAATCTCTAGTTGAGCAAATCCAAGCTCAGAATTTACCTGCTCCACGTTATGTTTTCTCAACGACACATACTGACCACTACTTAAGCCAAATTGCAGAGTTAATTGCACCGCAAGGTCAGTTGGGGCTCATTGATGACCCTGAGCAGCTCGATATTCGCTTACTGAAACGTAAATCTGTTGCGATACATTGGGAGTTTATGTTCACACGCTCCATGTTCCAAACCTCTGACATACAAGCGCAAGGACACTTATTACAACAAGTTACAACCTTAGTCGAAAGTCAAAAAATCCATAGCACACTCAAGCATATAATGGGGCGTATTAATGCGGAGAATATGCGCCAAGCACATGCTGCCATCGAGTCTGAACACACTCAGGGAAAAATTGTATTGGCTGATTTCTAAGATCAAAAGAGCCCTCGTACATCATCGCATCGAGGGCTCTTAAATTGCGCTTGACCTAGTATCAAGCGCTTTGTTGTAGCGCCTGTATGAATTTCTGCTGATCTTTGGGTGAAACCAAAACAGATTTCACAGTTCCATCTTTTTGATAATCTACTTTGAGGCGATCTAAGGACAGTGCTGGTGAAGAAACCGAGTTATTACTTGGGCTGACTTTTTGAATATCTGCCAAAGGAATAGTCCATTTCAAAAACATACTGGTAATCACCAAACAATTTTGCTCAATTCGATATTGAGTATTTACAACAGGCCACCATAACACGGCAATTGTGAGGACATAGGTCACCGTGTGAATTGGATACTGTGACATTGTACCTTTGGCATACATTGTGAATAACAACTGTAGCAACAGACCTGTCATGGCAATAATAAATCCAATCACCCACCAGTCTTTTTTTGAACGAAATTTTTGCATATTTCCCCCTAATTTATGCTTATCTTACACAAAAATATCTCGCTTGTAAGATCATAAAATCAAAACCTTGGCCCATAAAAAAACGCCTCGAAAGACGTTTTTAAATTCCCCATATATCAAAAAATATAAGGGCAAACAAAAATCAGGAAAAAAATTCCAAGCATCAAGAACCATTTTAAAAAATAATACAGTTGGCGATTGGTTTTTTTTAAAGCTTTGGCTTTGATCCGCACTTGATAGACATAACCAAAAACTTTATTTAACCCACCTGTTTGATCGCCAGCTTCATTTGGAGAGCTGGCTGCGGTCATGACTTTTTTACCAAACCAATGGTTAAACTTTTGCATAAAGCGTGTTTTTAAAGGACGCTCGACATCAGCAAAGAAAATAATGCGATTCTGATCCGTAGTGTTTTCGGCATAGTGAATATAAGTTTCATCAAAGACTACACTTTCACCATCACGCCATGAATAGCGCTGACCATCCACATCAATAAAGCAGCGGTCATCGTTTGGTGTGAGCAAACCCAAGTGATAACGTAATGAACCTGCATAGGGGTCACGGTGACGAACTAAACGGCTGTCGGGAGCCAGTTCGGTAAACATCGCAGCTTTAATGGTCGGCAAGGTTTTCAATAACGCTGTGGTTTTTGGACACAGCTCCATAGCAGATGGGTGTGCCGAGTCATACCATTTTAGATAAAAGCGTTTCCAGCCTGTTTTAAAAAAGGAGTTAAAGCCTAAATCATCATAACTACTTGATGCTTTAATACCGCCTTTTTCATATAAAGCTTTCGCTTCATCTCGAATCATTTTCCAGTTTTCATCCAAAACTTTTAAATCTTGAAAATGCTGAGTCTCGATATACGGCTGATTCGGTACTTTTGAAAACATGTACATGAGGTAATTAATCGGTGCAAGAATCGTTGAGTGATCGAAAAATTGACGATAAAACGAGTGACGAACTTTCCCACGTTGCTGAATATAAAGGGCAGAAAGAATAAAGATCGCCAGAATGATCCACTTAATCATATAAAAACCTGAAAGCGAATAAAAAGACTAGAGTAGGAGAAGACCTAAAAGTGATCTGATATCTATTTTAACATAAGCCACAAAATACAGCCTATTTCATGTTTTTAGGAACAAGTTTTCAAGCTTTTCAATCAAACTAGATTTCTCAAAATTGACTGAATTGCCCAAAATAAGAATAAAACATGAACGAAAATAAGAATAACTTCTGCATCTTATTTTCAAATACTTGTCATTAAAAACATGAAGTGAAACAAAAGCTTCATTATATTGAAGCACAATCAAGCAAAAGCACTGCACATAAACATAGAAAACAATTGAACAAAAATAGATGACCCTTGCGTCACGGCTTGATACAACTTGTTATGTTCTTTTTCGATATAGTTATCGTAAGATTGGCGGAGCATAGATGTACGTAGGAATGACGTACTCGCTTCACAACATCAACTTAGAAGTCCTCCAAAATAAAGGAGATCAGGCATGATCCACGCTGGCAATGCCATTACCGTCCAAATGCTTTCGGACGGAATTGCAGAATTCCGCTTTGACTTACAAGGTGAGTCGGTCAACAAATTTAACCGTGCAACGATTGAAGATTTCAAAGCCGCGATTGACGCTGTTAAAACAAACAGCGACATCAAAGGTTTAATCGTTACTTCGGCTAAATCTACATTTATCGTTGGCGCAGATATTACTGAATTTGGTGCAAACTTCGCTCAAGGCGAACAAGCGATTGTGGATTGGGCATTGCCTGTTCACGACATCTTCAACGCATTTGAAGATTTAGAGATTCCTAAAGTTGCTGCGATCAATGGTATGGCATTGGGCGGTGGCTTTGAAATGTGTCTCGTATGTGACTATCGTGTGATGTCAGAAGCGGCTCAAGTCGGTCTTCCTGAAATCAAACTAGGCATCTTCCCTGGTTTCGGTGGTACGGTTCGTTTAAGCCGTCTCATTGGTATCGACAATGCAGTTGAATGGATGGCCATGGCTAATCCTAAAAAACCAGCTGCTGCACTGAAAGATGGTGCTGTTGATGCAGTGGTTGCTGCGGATAAACTACAAGACGCTGCAATTGACTTGGTTAAACAAGCCCTTGCTGGCCGTGTAGACTGGAAAGCAAAACGCCAAGAAAAACTTGACCCAGTTAAATTGAACCCAATCGAACAAATGATGGCGTTCAACTCGGCGAAAGGTGCAGTACTTGCAAAAGCAAATCCTGCTCAATACCCTGCGCCTAAACTTCTTCTTGACTCATTACAAGCTGGTGCAAGCCTTCCACGTAATGAAGCACTGCAAGCTGAAGCAGCTGGTTTTGCAAAAGCAGCGATTACACCACAAGCAGGTGCATTAATTGGTCTATTCATCAATGACCAAGTGGTGAAGAAAACTTCGAAGAAATATGAAAAAGGTGCGCACCCTGTAAACCAAGCGGCTGTATTAGGCGCGGGTATCATGGGTGGCGGTATTGCTTACCAAGCGGCAAGCAAAGGCACACCAATCATCATGAAAGACATTGGTAATCCACAACTTGCTTTGGGTATGAAAGAAGCAAATGGCTTACTGACCAAACAAGTTGAACGTAAGAAGATGAAACCTGCTCAAATGGGTGAAACTCTTGCGCGCATCCGTCCAACTTTAAGCTATGACGAGTTTAAAGAAGTGGACATCGTGATTGAAGCGGTGACTGAAAATCCAAAAGTAAAAGGCATTGTACTTGCTGAAACTGAGAAGAATGTTCGTGACAACACGATCATTGCTTCAAATACTTCAACAATTTCAATCACACGTTTGGCTGAAAACCTACAACGTCCTGAAAACTTTGTCGGTATGCACTTCTTTAACCCAGTACACATGATGCCATTGGTTGAAGTGATCCGTGGTGAGAAGACTTCGGCTGAAGCGATTGCGACCACTGTAGTTCTTGCTCAGAAAATGGGTAAAACACCAATCGTTGTAAACGACTGCCCTGGTTTCCTTGTAAACCGCGTATTGTTCCCTTACTTCGGTGCATTTGACCTTCTATTGAAAGACGGTGCTGACTTCCAACAAGTCGACAAAGTCATGGAAAAATTCGGCTGGCCTATGGGTCCTGCTTACTTGATCGACGTGGTGGGTATCGACACGGGCGTTCACGGTGCAGAAGTCATGGCTGAAGGTTTCCCTGACCGTATGAAGCCAGACTTCAAAGGTTCAATCGAAATCATGTACGAAAACAAACGTTTGGGTCAAAAGAACGACGTTGGTTTCTACAAATACGAACTTGACCGTAAAGGCAAAAAAGCCAAAGTGGTTGATCCAACTGCGTATGAGCTTGTTGCTACTGTGGCAACTGCGGAAAAACGTGAGTTTGATGCTCAAGAAATCATTGACCGTATGATGCTGGCTTTCTGTAACGAAACTGTTCGTTGCCTAGAAGACAACATCGTAGCGACTGCTTCTGAAGCAGACATGGCGATGATTATGGGTGTAGGTTTCCCTCCATTCCGTGGTGGTCCATGCCGTTACATCGACCAAACAGGTGTTGCTGAATACGTTGCACTTTGCGACAAATACGCACACTTAGGTAAGGCTTATGAAGCGCCACAAATGTTGCGTGAAATGGCTGCTAACAACAAAAAATTCTACGGTTAAGGAGCAACGTGAATGGCTACTTTAAATCCACGTGACGTTGTCATCGTTGATGGCGTACGTTCAGCAATGGGTAAAACCAAAAACGGTATGTTCCGCAATGTACGTGCTGACAGCTTATCGGCTGAATTGGTTCGTGCTTTAGTTGCTCGTAACCAGTTTGACACCAATGAAGTTGAAGACCTGATCTGGGGCTGTGTAAACCAGACTCTAGAGCAAGGTATGAACATTGGCCGTAACATTGGTTTATTGGCTGACCTTCCAAAAACTGTGGCAGGTCAAACGGTTAACCGTCTTTGTGGTTCATCTATGCAAGCGCTTCACACCGCTGCTGCACAAATTGCAACCAACCAAGGTGATATCTTCATCATCGGTGGTGTAGAGCACATGGGTCACGTAGGGATGATGCACGGCATCGACCTGAACCCAGAAGCGTCTAAGCACTATGCAAAAGCGTCTAACATGATGGGCTTAACGGCTGAAATGTTAGGTCGTATGAACGGCATTTCACGTGAAGAACAAGATGCGTTCGGTGTTGAATCTCACCGCCGCGCTTGGGCTGCAACACAAGAAGGTCGTTTCAAAAATGAAATCGTAGGTGTTGAGGGCCATGATGCTAATGGCTTCAAAATCCTGTGCGACATCGACGAAGTGATTCGTCCAGATGCAAACCTTGAAGCATTCAAAGGTTTACGTCCTGTATTTGACCCGAAAGGCGGTACAGTAACAGCAGCAACCTCTTCAGCTTTGTCTGATGGTGCTTCTGCAATGCTACTGATGTCTGCTGAACGTGCTCAAGCTTTAGGTCTTAAGCCACGTGCTGTGATTCGCTCTATGGCTGTTGCAGGCTGTGACGCTGCGATCATGGGTTATGGTCCTGTACCTGCAACTCAAAAAGCGCTTAAACGTGCTGGCTTAACGATGGCAGATATCCAAACCATCGAGTTAAACGAAGCGTTTGCTGCTCAAGGCTTATCAGTCATGAAAGGCTTAGGCGTGTATGAGAAGCAAGACATCATTAACTTAAATGGTGGTGCGATTGCTCTTGGTCACCCATTGGGTTGTTCAGGTGCACGTATCACAACAACATTGTTGAACGTGATGGAACAACAAGATACGCAAATTGGTCTTGCGACGATGTGTATCGGCCTTGGTCAAGGTATCGCAACCATTATCGAACGTGTTTAATGTTTAATTAAATACTGAGATAAAAAGAGCCCCGCTTATTGCGGGGTTTTCTTTTTATTAAACAAATACTTGTGATTTAGATTTGAATTCAGTATATTACTTAAGCCCATGTTGTAGAACATGGGGAAGGTAATCTGTTGTCAAGTATTGCACCACACAATATTAGAATAATTTCTAGTACATCTGGTGAAACACTGCAAACTGCTTGGAACCAAGTACAAACAATGTATATGGAACTCCACAGAATGTAATCAATGCTTCTCATAGTATATTCCTTTCGTGATCTAAGGACGGTTTAGAGGGAACTGATTTTTGGGGTTCTTAAGTATGCTCTTGGGAATTCTACATATGTAGAACGTTTAATACGGGGATTACCGTCACAACCTTTCCCTTGAGTTTTCTAATAATGACTATTGATGCTGATTTCTTTAAAAATAGACAAAAAAACTATCTGCATTTCGATTACCCTATGCAGCCTCAGAAAATTTATAATTACGTGACAAATCCTAAAAATATTGAGAAGCATGCTTTCTATCCATTCATACATTTCGAGCTAAAATCACGAAAAATAAAAAAAGATAGAACCAAAATTATTAGAGTAAGGGGAAAGAAAGATAGATTTGCTATTGTCAAATGCGAGCCAAAGATTAGACCTATCAAATATTCTTCACATATAGATGGTCATATATACGCCTATTACGCTGCATTACTAACTCCTAATTATGAAAAATTACTCGAAGAATCTAATCTGTCAGATAGTGTCTTAGCTTTTAGAAAATTACCTAACTCCCCTAATAATATTCATTTTGCTAAAAAGGTTTTCGAGGAAATAAAAGTAAGACACAACTGCGTTGCTTTATGTTTTGATATTAAAAGTTTCTTCGATGAGCTTGATCATCAAATTTTAAAAAAAGCATGGCTTAAAGTCCTTAATGTAAATTTTTTACCTCGAGACCATTACCAAATTTATAAATCACTTACTAAATTCTCTTATGTAAATAAGAAAGATGTTTATAACGCTTTAGAATTATCTATTAATAAAAATCATAAAGATTTAAAAAGGCTATGCTCCAGCCATGATTTCAGAAATAAAATTAGAAAAAATAATTTAATTATCAAAGAAGATAAAACGAAAGGAATTCCTCAAGGTTCAGCTATAAGTGCATTTTTATCAAATATCTACATGTTGGATTTTGACAAAAATATCAAAAACTATTTATCAAAATTAAATGCTTCATATTACAGATACTGTGATGATATTTTAATCATCTGTGACTCTGACTTAGGAATGAAAATCGCACTGGAATCAGAAAAAAGAATTAAGCAACTGAAAGTTCAAATTCATCCAGACAAAACTAAACGAGTTTATTTTCAAGATGGATTACACATCTATGATAAACCACATATGTGTAGAGAATCTCTTCAATATCTCGGTTTCACCTACGATGGTAAAAAAATCTTATTACGTGATACAGGGTTAGCTCAATATCATTATAAAGCATCAAAAGCTATCAGGATGACTAATAAAAAATTTTTAAAGATTAATGAATCAAGAATTAAAAGAGACGACCTCCCCCTGCAATTAAACAAAAAACACATTTATAGAAGATTTTCATATATTGGTAAGAGGAACTACATAAGCTATGCATTGAAAGCAGCCAAAATTATGAATGAACCTTCTATTAATAAACAGATCAAATCACACTGGAAACGTCTTCAAGCCAAAATTAAATTACATGAAGAGTTTAACAATGAATATTTTATTTATATTCGTGATGAAAAGCAGAGCCTGTAGAAATTAAAAAAGCTACCGCTGAACAAGCTATTGTAAAGCTGAGAAAAAAGCTGGTTTTCTGATTTAAGAAGCTCCTTAAAATTACTAAAGCATAAAAAAGATGTCACAGTGACATCTTTTTTATTTGAGCATCTCATTTTAAAAGTGGAATCACACATTGACTTATTATTTTAGTCAATGTGCTTTTATGGCTATCCTAAACCCGCTGCGCCAATAACGTCGCAAAATGCTGTTTAATCCGATTGCCCTGCTCATCAACCCGATGTAGCTCCCCGACATTTTCATTGTATTTCACAATGTTCCAACCCTCGTATAGTGCACTTAACTCTCCTGTTTTAAACGCAAAAGGGAAGTCAGGCTGCGCAGGAATATCATCGGTATCCATCGCACAGACGATCAAATTAAATCCATTTACATTTGTGGCTTGCTGCATCTGAGTAATCAATGGTTTCACAGTTGGCGCTTGCAAGAACATCATCACTACCGTACAGCAAATAAAGTCGTATCTATCTGTAATGCTTGGGTCAGCATTGAGGTCACGCTGTTGCAGATGAATCTTTTGAATACCTTCGGCATCTATAATCTGCTGTAGTTTTTGCAAACTTTGCGGATTCACATCCCAAGCATCCACCTCAAAACCCTGCTGACTTAAATACAGCGAATTTCGCCCCTGCCCACAGCCGACATCCAAAGCCCGACCACCGTGTAAATACGGCATAGCCGTCAAAATTTCTGAATGCGTAGGTGAAAGCTGATATTTCTTATAAAAATAATCCTGCGGAGTACAGTAAAATTGTAGCTGACACTTTATATCATCACTGGTCGAAACAATCTTGTGCCATGCTTGAGGCTGAATAAATGGTGGCTGTTGCTCAGGGGTAAACAGATGTTCAGATTGCACTTGACCTGTCTCATCTAAAAAAGCAAAGCTTAGCTCTCCTTGATAAATCTGTAACTTGGCCCACGTGCCCGCTTTGGTATTGTGCTGATTTTTAAACCCTTGCGGAATGGTCTGCGCAGTCCACACAGGCAGTTCTTTATAACAAATCAAGTTTTGCATCAGCCGATTTCCCACCTTGTTATGACGTATTCGCTAGTCCATCGTTTTTATCGAACGCTTGTATGATCATAGCCAGTTCAGACTCAAATGAACATTCATTCAGTAACTAGAAACTACCAGTGGATAAGAAATAAAAGCGATCACTCCACTGCATTGAGCAATTTATAGAACTTTCATTACTTCAATTTTTTGGCTTTGACGCCTTTTTAGCCATTTTAATGATAGGCTTAAAGACAATAAAAATTCAGCTTAACTATATTTCAAATGATTTGGAGTCTAACGATGTTTGCATCACCTTTAAGAACCGTCATCTGTTTAGGCGTCATAGGAACATTATTCACAGGCTGTGCTACTAAAACCCTAATGACCAAAGACAATAAAACCTATACCCGTACCAACAAAGTAACCTTGATCGAAGACCAAGTGGTCGCTTTTGGCAAACCAGCTCAGCCTCTGCCAAATTTACCTGCGCATAGTTTAGTGATTGCAGGGCAACAAAAAAGTTATGTATTGACCCAAGGTGGGCCTCAATTTGTCAGTTTGATTGGCAAATTGGACCCGAAAAATATTCAAGTCACCCGAGAACTAAGCTTCTACTCAGAAAAGAATGATGGTCATTTTACAGGGACACTGCCATTGTCTTATGTGAAACTCAAAGAAGACATCAGCAAGAAAGATCTGGAATTTTTTATTGAAAATGGGGCAAAGGAATGTTCGAGTTCCAGTGATGAACGCATGTTGGCACAGCGTTTCTGTTTTGAGATCAAACTAGCAGGTGTCGTCTACCCTGCCGCGAAGAATTTAGCCTCTTTAAAAGCTTTGAGTAAGCCTTATCAGGTGAGTATTTATACCCATCAAGAGGAAAGTTATAAATCCAAGTCAGGCATGAATCCTTTTGAAAAGTTAGTGCTGTTGCCTTTTGCCGTGGCAATTGATGTGGTCAGCCTACCTTTCCAAGCTGCCGATAAAATCTTTGATTAATCCAATAAAGGCACAGCGCTGAGAACGAATTAGGCGCTGTGTAGTTTTAGGATAGATTTAAATTAAAAGCTCGCCCATCAACCACGCCATATACTTTTCTTTGTCCATAAAGTCAGGGGCATTGCCTGTGTCTAAACTAAAGTACTGTTGATTGAATTGAATCACGATCTGTTCAGTATGGTGCCAGTCTTCGATCATTTCAAAATATTGGTTGAAGAAGAAACGATTCTTTCCCCAGTTGCTTAAGCTTTCTAATTTTGGATAGTTTTTATTTTCTACAAACTCACTATACACATACTGAATATCATCAAAAACGTGTATGGTTCTCATGACTCACCTGCCTACACTGAAAAGTCGTCATCTTTGTGATGCTTTTAATCTAGCAAGCTATTTTGAACAGCAGATGACAGTCTGCTTACAAAACTGTCATCTTTGTATTTGGTTATAACTTTTGTTCTACCTCTTTTTGAGTTTGTTTCTCTACCCGCTGCATTTGACTATTTAAGGCTAAAATCTCTTTATACAGCGCATTAAACTGTTGAAGTGGTATATCTTCATAAAACATAAAGGTGTTGTTTTTCTTTTCCCATTGATTGTTTTTGAGCACCAAGAAGATTTGATCTGCCTTGGCTAAATTCTGCTGTTCCAGCTTAAACAAACGCATCGCTTCTTGGCTCTTGTCACTGGCTTGCATACTGTCTGTTAACTGATGACGAAACCGAGAAGAGATCGGTAAATCCTTGGCTTGATCAATCGCCTGTTTCTGACGTTGCTCGACCTGCTGGGCATAGCTATCGACAACGGTATGTACGTCTTTCAGCATTTGTTCCGTTTCAGCATACTTGTTGTTTTTGTCTTTGCTTAATCGGTCAATATTTAAAAATTGATCCCAATTCAAGGCTTTTAAATCACGTAGATATTGATTACGCGCTTCGGCATTTTGCAACATATGACTCAGCACAAACTCAGCCATAATTTTGTAATCGCCAGTGAGGCGCGCGTCTTTCACATCGACTTGAATTGGTGTGGTCCAGTCTTGGGCTTGCTTGTAAATTTGTTCGGTCTTTTCATATAGCACCGTTTCATAGCTTTGTAGTTGCTGCTGTTCTTTTTGTTGTTGAGAATACTGATAATACATCCAACCGAAAATAGCACTGGTCGCAAGAACTAAAATCAACACGATACGTCGCATGTTCAGCTTCCTCTTCATTTCTTTTTATCATAGCAAATATCAAAGTATGATCAATATTTAAACATTTTATCAACATTTTCAGAGCACATCGCTCATATCCTCCACGAGTTAAAAAGGAGTGTATGAGCGATCAATAAGTGAAGAAGCCATTACTTGGCTGGGGTTATTCTCTGTTGCTGGATATTCTGTTGAATCCCTTGCATAAAGTTATGGTCAATTTGCCCAATCGAAATTTGCTCGCGGGCTGTTTGTACATTGGTTGCATTGCGATCAATACCAAACGGCTGCAACATAATATATAAACCTTCAGTCGGGTTGGAGGACTGTAAACCTGCAGCAATATTCAAAACATGCTCACGTAATAGCGGAGGTACAGAGTTCAAATCTGCAGTAACTGCGGGTGGTAAAATATCCACATTTTGAGTGATGGTCGGATCGACCACAAAAGATTGTGCATCACCCTGTAATTGGATGATCCGATGCTGTAAAGCTTTACGAATATTTTCGTCTTGTTGGTACGGAATGACACCCGTTTCGGCACGAAGTTCTGATTCTGCCATAGTCTTAAAGGTAGGAAGGCTAACAATATCACCATTAGCTTTAGCCACAGTCGGCATAAAAATAAAAGCACAACAAACGATAGGAAGAGAATGTAAAAATTTCATAAAACAATCCCAAAAAATAAGAGATATAAAAAGGCAGATGCATAGCATCACCAGCACCTCTATTGTATATTTTTCGTCCATTATGCAGCAGCATTGTCAGATAAACGGTACAAATCAACATTGTCCTTATAATATGGCTGCGAAGATCTGCTGGCTTTTTTCATGTGTTTTGCTTTAAATTTTAGAACTCACCCCCATCATTTTTTTAATTGCTTTTTACTATTTTGAGAAATTCCATGCGTGTAGATATTTGGTCAGATGTTGTTTGCCCCTTTTGCTATATTGGCAAAAAACGCTTAGAAGCTGCAGCTGAACAAGCAGGTGTTGAACTAGAAGTCCACTGGCATAGTTTTGAACTCGACCCTGAAGCGCCAACACGCCAAGAAATATCAAACTCAGAACGTCTTGCACAAAAATATGGTCGTACTGTTGCTGAAGTTGAAGAAATGCAGCGAAATATTGCAGCGATGGCTGCCGAAGAAGGAATTGAATTTAACTGGGAAAACGCTAACTCAGGCAATACCTTTAACGCCCACCGTATTATTCACTTGGCACAAAGTCGTGGCTTGGGCAATGAAGCAGAGGAAGCCTTTTTCTATAGTTATATGACACAAGGTCTCCCAATTGGCGAACGTGAAACCATTGAAGATGTCGCATCCCGAATTGGCTTAAGCCCTGTTGAAGTGGATGATGTGCTGGATTCTGACGAATATGCAGATTTCGTTAAATTTGACCAAGAAGTAGCACGTGAACAACTCAAGGTGACGGGCGTTCCGTTTTTTGTATTCGATCAACGTGTCGCTTTAGCGGGTGCTCAACCCCGTGAAGTATTCCTACAAGTCTTAGAAAAAGCGCAAGCACCTGCTGAGCAACAAGAGCAAGCAGCACAGTGTACAGACGACTCGTGTGAAACACCCAAACCATAATTCAAGCCCTGTAGCGATGTTTTAAAAGCGCCTATAGTTAAAATCAAAAAATCCCCATACTTTGGGGATTTTTTATAGGTTAATGCGGTTCGCTGTGGCTTTAATCGACCAAGAAACTAATTTTAAGATTGACCCGATACTCTACAATTTTATTGTCCTTCACCACCACTTTCTGCTCATTAATCCAAGCACCCTGCACATTCTTTACCGTCTCAGTGACTTTGGCGATACCTGTCTGGATGGCATCTTCAAAACTCTTTACGCTGCTCGAATTGACTTCTACCACTTTTGCAATGGCCATGGGTTCATCCTCTGATTTTTTTGTTTTGGTTTTCCATCATAGGTGATTTTTTATACAAGATTGGATTGATTAAACATTCCACAGCAAAAACTTACGTAGTGCACACAATAGGCTTTCCACCTATTGATGATTATTTGATCAAACAATCATGTAGTTCAAGGGCCTTTCCGCTGTGATTTTGAGCAAAAAAGAGCACATCACGCATGCCTGTACTCAATTTGAAAATTTAGATTTTCACTTTTAATTTAAATAGCTTAGCGATAGATCAAAAACTCAAAAACCGACTAGAGTATTTATTCTAATTCATTGTTTTTTAATGATAAATGAACTCACCATTCATCTTTTTTCAAACTTTAGCTCCGCTAAAACTGTTCATTTTTTGATATTATTCATGCGAAATTTATCTTTTTTTAACCTCCCAGTCTCTTTCGAGACTTCCTTTTCCATCGAGGAAATATCATGAACGCTCTTAAGTATACTTTGGCTGTTGCTGTAATCGCTCTTTCTGCAACTGTATCTGCACAAGTAGTTTATACCCCAAGCTTTCCTGTAAAAAAACCAGTAAAAGCACAAACGGCAACTGCTCAGGCACCTGCCGAAGCACCCCATCAAGAAGCTTAATTCTTGTAAAATTAAATAAAAAATAGGCAATTTATATTGCCTATTTTTTTGCCTAAAAAGGTTAATAACTGACAAAAATTTTCAAATATTTAGCATCTAGATCAAAAATATTTAGAATGATCTGTGTTTTAATCGAAGTTATTTACATTTTTTACAACATTTTTCTCGTATAGGATATGCAATAGTTTTTGCCTATTTAAGATTTTCTAATTATGATCAAAAAGAATACTAAACCGTAAAACCAAAACTAAATGCCTTCTTAGACCATATGCCTATGCAAAATTTACAAGCTTTAATTCAAGGTCGTATTTCTCCACAAACTATTGATCCAGATCAATTGATTGCTCTAGCAAAGCAGTACACACAGCCAACTTCAGCCGAATATAAATTACTTGAACTTGCACTCAATATGATTTTAGCAAGTTATTTGGAACAAGCACAAAAACAACTTTAGAGCTCAGCACATGAAAGCAATCGAAAAAGCACTGCTGATCAAAGAACTGCATCAATTGATTGACGGTTTGGAACATCAGCATTTGTCTTTTTTTGAAATTGCGCGCTCAAAAAAACGCATTCGTGAAATCTTTGCCCGTTGTGATGAGCCCATTTTTCACAAACAACTCGAAGCCTATAAAGCCCTCACTCAACCTCAAGCTACGGCCGAACACTGGTTACAGCAGAGCCCATATCGACATTTATATGTTGGTCTTTTTCAGTATGAATCTGCCCTTAGCAGTGCTTTGAAACAACAACAACATTTTGCATGGGGCGTTTTATATAAATCGGGTTTAGGTTGGCAAATTAGCTTTCAAGATGCTTCAACTCATGTGTATAACAGCCCTTGGTTTTCAAAGTTTAAAGAGGTTTACCAATGGTTGATTGATCATTCACCAGTCGATCAGCAATTGAATATGATGGAGCCTATTCCAACGACGCTGAGTACACACAGTACTGAAGTGCCGAAGAGTTTTATTTCGACCACAGAAGTTGCAGAAGTTGCAGAAGTTGCAGAAGTTGCAGAAGTTGCAGAAGTTGCAGAAGTTGCAGAAGTTGCAGAAGTTGCAGAAGTTGCAGAAGTTGCAGAAGTTGCAGAAGTTGCAGAAGTTGCAGAAGTTGCAGAAGTTGCAGAAGTTGCAGAAGTTGCAGAAGTTGCAGAAGTTGCAGAAGTTGCAGAAGTTGCAGAAGTTAATCCCTTTATAACGCCCGCTGCAATAGCATCTAACACAACAAATCATGTGGTAGATCTTGAACACGCAGCTATTTCTAAATCTTTTGTGTTTTCTGATATTGAGCTTTTAGATTCTTCAACAGTCGATATATCTGTAACACGGTCTCAGGAGCCTCAGAGCCCCTCTATTAAGCCTTTAGCTACATCAGCTCGACTCGATGTGCCAACTATTGTGCCTGAGCCAAATGCGGAATCATCTAAACGCCTTCTAAACTCTGAAATATCATCAACAGCATCGCCAGGTACACTGCCTACACAGATCCATCTTGGTCAGTATCAAGCGCAATTGCTTGAATTAGATCAGACCCACTTAGACCCAAAACTATATCGTCTAGACATTTCGGTGCAGACTGATATCAGCCAAAATGTCGACTTGCTCCTCTACTCTGACCAACTGGATCATTGGTCTGACTATCCGATTTATCTGGCTGAACAAACCAGTCTACAGGGACGTTTTATTAAGTATTTGGCGCTATTCGGTGTTGATAGTTCTGCTCAAGCCGTTCGCCTGAGCCAACAATTTGCACAAAGCAATCATCATCAATTGGCAGCCATCCGTGAAATTGAGTGGGAGAAATTACAGGGTCATGTACATGATGTATTTTCTATTTTTCAAGTGTATACCCAGCAAGCCAAACTGGTCTGGCATATCGAAAATTATCATCCCTTTATTTTGGCGGATCTGCTGAATAGTCGTAAATTTATTCAGTTTGAAGAAAGCTCTGCAGACCTCAATACCCCTATTTTAGTACTTAAAGAACGACAAAAAATTCGGGTCATTCATGGCCAAAGACGTGTCGAGCTCTCACGCACTGAGATCGCCTACCCTTGTTTAGTCTTAGACCGCCAGCACGGGGTCAGTTGGCAACTGATTCAAAATACAATTTCGACTTTAGCTGAGCCGATTACGGTATTTCAATTATTTGATTCTATTCAAAAACAACTCACCAACGAGTTGTAGAGTTTTGTATTTTCTACTTGTGTTCTTACGTGAAATTTACAACACTAAAACATCGAAGAACAATAAAGTACGAAAGCATGCAAAGAACTCGACATGTTAGCCCCATCTCTTTATTTTTCTGCCTAAGTTTAGGTACATGCGTCAACGTGGCTTGGGCGGAAAGCAATACAGATAGCACCCAACATTTCGTGCCACCTCATGATGTGGCTGAAATTGACCAAATTGCGTCTCCTCCTAAAGGGAGTGGACTTTTATATCAAATTCCACAGTGGATTGATTCACTTCCTACGCTCTTACCCGAAGAGTCTGACGAAGTAATTGTGCCCACCACCGACGTGACTGAAGAGCGAACTTGGGTTGACCGCCAACAAAAAGGCGTTCGGAATTGGGCAGATAAAACTGCAACCCAAATTGATGACTGGTTTGGAGACACGGATCCCAATAAACCAGCCACAGCAACTCTACGGATTTTGGTCGATAACCGCTGGAATAAACATGATGAATACGATGTAAAACCACGTATTCGAGGACGAATCAAACTTCCCACTTTAGAAAATAAACTGAGTGTGGTGTTTGGAGATGACTCTCTGGATAACGAACTGCAAAACAATGTGGCGATTACCAATGAAAACCCACCAAGTGCAGACAACGATAAATCCTTCGACCGTCGACAAACCCGTGATGCCAATAGCTCACTTGCTTTAAGGTGGTCTCAACTGTCAGATCGTTTGCCTTTTGACACTGATTTCGACTTAGGGGTACGTTCAGGCGATGATATTTATGCACGTGTTGAACTCTCTAAGGAATGGAAACTGGACAATGATTTCCGTGCCTATGCAGAACAAATTTACCGCTATGGCATCGACAGTGAAAATTATTTAAGAACGAACTTAGAGTTGACGCATGCCCGCCCAGATCAGGCTTTTTTATCCAACCAATTCAGCCTGACCTATGCAGATGAGCAGGATGATGACCTCACTTGGGACAACTATAGCTTTAGACAGCATCAATTCTTTCATGGTAATCGTTTTAACTACGGTCTCTACACAGGTGGATACTATAATGACGATGACTTAAGGTTGAATAGATGGGGGCCTTTTGTATCATGGCGCCAACCGTTCTTACGTGAATGGTTTTATATCCAAGGGGATTTAAACTACTTTAATGATAAACGTGAAGACCGAAGTCATTACCTCAGTGCCTTAGTTCGTTTTGAGGCACTTTTTTAGTCTAATGCTGAATCTTTAAACACAACTGTGGATAAGTCCAAACTTATCCACGGATACCCACACCATGTGATTTCCCACAGATTGAGTCGAGTTCAGAATGCCTTGAAGTCTCTATATTCGATTCATTGACATAAAAAAGCCTATCTTAGAGATAGGCTTTTTTTAAAACATGTCATGCTTTACTGAAGCAATAAACTGTTAATCCGTTTTACATATTCAGCAGGGTCATCTGGTAAGCCCCCTTCTGCAATCACGGCTTGATCAAAAATCACATTGGCTAAATCATCAAACTGTGTCGAGCCTTCCAACTTTTTCACTAGCGGATGTTCAGGATTGATCTCTAAAATCGGTTTAGACTCAGGTACAGCCTGTCCTGCTTGTTTCAACATACGAATCAGTTGTGGTGAAAGCTCCCCCTCACCAGTGACCAAACAAGCAGGTGAATCGACCAGACGTGTAGTCACACGTACTTCTTTGGTCTTGGTTTTCAATGAATCAGACAGTTTTTCAACCACAGGCTTGAATTGTTCTGCCGCTGCTTCAAGTGCTTTTTTCTCTTCAGCATCTTGTAAATCACCTAGGTCAACAGCGCCTTTCGCCACGTTTTGCAGTGGTGTACCATCAAACTCATGGACAAACTCCATTGCCCATTCATCGACACGGTCTGCCATAAGCAGAACTTCAATGCCTTTTTTCTTAAATAACTCCAGTTGTGGTGAGTTCTTCGCGGCATTAAGACTGTCTGCGGTCACATAGTAAATGGCTTTTTGCCCGTCTTGCATACGTGCTTTATAGTCCGCAAATGATGTGGTCACCGCATCATTGTTTGAAGTTGGGAAGCGGAGTAATTTTAAAATACGCTCACGGTTACCAAAGTCTTCGCCCAAGCCTTCTTTCAACACTGAACCAAATTCACTATAGAAAGTTTTAAACTTCTCTTGATCTGTTTCATCTTCCGATTTCGCTAAACCATCCAGCATAGTCAATACACGACGTGCATTACCTTCTCGAATGGTTTTTACATCACGGCTTTCTTGCAACAGCTCACGACTCACATTTAGTGGTAAGTCCGCACTGTCCACCACACCTTGTACAAAGCGCAAATAGTTTGGAATCAAGTTATCCGCATCATCCATAATAAAGACACGTTTCACATAGAGCTTAATTCCTGCTTTGGCTTCACGAGTAAAAATATTGGCTGCTGCTTTGCTGGGTACATACAACAGTTGCGTATATTCAGTGCTACCTTCAACCCGATTATGCGCCCACGCTAACGGAGCTTCAAAGTCATGACTCAAGTTCTTATAAAAGTCGATGTACTGCTCTTCAGTGACTTCATTTTTATTGCGTGTCCAGAGTGCGCTAGCTGAGTTAATCGCTTCCCACTCATCCGTTTTCACATACTGACCCGGTTTTGCTTCTTCACCTTCGACAGCTTCTTCTTGCTGCCAAACCTCTTTTTGCATCTCAATCGGCAGACTAATGTGATCCGAGTATTTATTGATAATTTGTTTGACTTTATAAGACTGTAAATAATCCAACGCATCTTCACGCAGATGTAAAATAATGTCCGTACCACGGCTATCTTTGTGAATTTGCTCGACTTCAAACTCACCTGTACCTGCACTAACCCAACGTACAGCATGATCCGCATCCACACCCGCACGGCGTGATTCAACAGTAATTTTATCCGCCACAATAAAGCCTGAGTAGAAACCTACACCAAACTGACCAATCAGTTGTGCATCTGATTTCTGATCACCTGTAAGTTTCGACATAAAGTCTTTGGTTCCAGACTTGGCAATTGTACCTAGATTTTCAATCGCTTCTTGCTCCGTTAAACCGATCCCATTATCTGAAATGGTGAGAGTTTTATTGATTTCATCGAAGCTGACGCGTACATGCAAGTCAGGGTCATTTTCATAATATTCAGGGTGATTAATACCTTCAAAGCGCAATTTGTCGCAGGCATCGGACGCATTTGAAATCAACTCACGCAGGAAAATTTCAGGATTGGAATATAGTGAATGCGTCACCAAATGTAAGAGCTGTGCTACTTCAGCTTGGAAACTATGTTTGTGCGCGTTTTGCTCGCTCATCAATCGCTCCTTAATATATTAAGTCTTATCGAGAATGCTTAATGAATTGGAGTGAGGAATGAGTTTTTCAATAGCGACCAGTATTTTTTTTCCAATTTTTTAAAATGGCCCCTGACGATAAATACGATCCAAAAGAAGATCGAGCTTTTGCTGACGCATTTTATAGACATCCATTAAACAACTTTGTGATGCGCCACAGCGGTCTCGTAGGCTCAACCATTTCATCTGCTCATCTTGAATCATGCCACGCGTCCCCATTGGAACCAAACGTTTTAAAATGTTATAGGTGGTTGCCATTTTGACATCCGCATCATTGACTGAACGATGCTCACAAATCGCATGCTCGGTTATCGTTTGTGCCTTGTCACAATTAAAACTGGCTGCCTGAATATTGATACTCCATGCCAAGCCACAGAGCACGGTTAGATACCGCATATATTTCATTTCTTATGACTCTCTTATTCTGCTTCAGTACATTTTATCTATGGTTTTATTTTAATACTGACTGATGGTGAGTTATTTACTCTTTCATCACTATTCAACTTTAGTCGTTGCATAAAAAAACCCCATCATAGATGAGGTTCTTAAAAAGCTACTTTTGATTATTAAAATTTGTAGCTATAACCAAGCGTATAAATCACTGGGTCGATATCTAACTTAAAGTTTTCAACCACAGTTTCTACTTTTGGGTTTAGGTCTGCATAACGAACATCGACAAACACACCCCAGTTTTTCGCATCAGCAGGTTGATAGTTAAAGCCAACTTGCGCCGCATAACCATAATCTTCTTTAACTTTAACTTTAGTCCCTTCAAGTACACCTGATGTTTCCTCATCCCAAGGAATAAATGCCGTTGCACCTACACCAATATAAGGCGTGAAACCTGTTGAGTTCTTAAAGTTATACTTTGCTGTTACTGTTGGGGGTAAATGTTTGAGTTTTACTGCATTTGATCCATTCACTGTAACATCATGGCTAATCGGAGTTGCCAGTAATAGTTCTGCAGAAATATTGTCATTAAAGAAATATTCAACGGATGGTGTAAACGCCAATTCGCTATCTGCTTCAACAGTTAATGCACCATTGGCAATTTTTGTATCCTGTGTAGGCGCAATAGCAGAGCCACCGACTTTGACTTGCCATTGACCTGCCATTACAGCAGATGTAGAGAGACCCATTAATGTAATTAGAGCGATTTGCTTTAACATTTCAAACAACCTCTGTTTGTAAAATAATTAATATAAAAATAAACATTAATTAATCATAAACAAGAGTAAATTTAATATGCAATGACAATAATAATGTATTTTATATACATGTTTTAATATTTTGTTTTTATTGTATTTTTATTTTAAATAGACCATTTTAGTTGGTTTTAGAAGAACAATAAAAAATCAAAATATATTGATTTTAAATTCCGACTCATTTAATACGAATTAATATTATAAACCTGATTATTTTAATCTGATTTGATAATAAAAAAGGCGATTCATTAAAATCGCCCTTTAAAATAATCTGGGTTTAAATTACAACACCATGGCAGCAATCCAACCAAAAATCAGCAATGGAATATTAAAGTGAATAAAGGTCGGCACGACTGTATCCCAAATATGATCATGTTGACCATCCACCCCTAGACCCGCAGTCGGCCCCAAAGTGGAGTCTGAGGCTGGAGAACCAGCATCACCAAGTGCTGCTGCGGTACCAATCAGCGCTACGGTCGCTAAAGGAGAAAAACCAAACTGGACACACAGCGGTACATAAATCACGGCCAAGACAGGAACACTGGAAAACGATGAACCAATCCCGATGGTTACAAATAAGCCAATGAACAGCATGAGGAATGCAGCCAAAGCATGGTTATCCCCAATCACGTGTACTACGCCATTAACCAGTTGGTTAATATCACCCGTATGGGTCATCACTGAGGCAAAACCTGCCGCAGAAATCATGATGAAGCCAACCAAAGCCATCATGCGCATGCCTTGTACAAAGACATCATCCGCTTCTTGCCATTTAAAAATACCCGCCCCAGACAACACCGCAAAACCAACCAAGCCACCTAAAATCATAGAGCCTGAATACAACTGCGCAATGAGGGTTAGAACAATCGCTAGAAGCGCCATGAAGATGGTTTTCTTTGCAATCACGGGTACATTTTCGGCTTCACGTTTGAGCTCTTCAGCATCTTGAGCCAGATTCACTTCACCTGCACGGATCGGTTTATCCAAATCAATCGTGGTCACACGTACCACTTCACGGTCGATATAATGACGCGGTTTACGATAGCTAACGAATACCGCCACTAGAGTACCAATCACCATCCCCAATACAGGAATGGCCATTCCTACAGGCATCATCCAACGTTCAACATGCAAATTATATGCAGCACCAATCTTGTTGATATTGCCCATCAAAATTTGTTCAAGGAAAATCGCACCAAAACCAACGGGCAGGAAAATATAGGTTCCGACCAAGCCTAAAGTCAGTACACAGGCTGCCGCACGACGGTCTAAGTTCAAGTGATTCATCACTTTTAACAGTGGTGGAACCAATACTGGAATAAATGCGATATGGACTGGAATTAAGTTTTGTGAACAAATGGCCGCAACAAGTAAAATCGTCAACAGTAAGTATTTCACCTTACGCGCACGTTGATGTGAAACTTCGACTCCTAATAAACCAATCAATTTATGCGCCAATAAATCAGGTAAGCCTGATTTAGACAGCGCCAAAGCAAATGCTCCAAGCACCGCATAGGCTAAAGCCACTTCAGCACCATCACCTAAACCTGCATTAAATGCGCTTACAGTATCGGATAAACTGAGCCCCGCAACCAATCCACCAATAATTGCTGAAATGACCAAAGTCAAAACAACAGAAACTCGTGCCAGTGACAAAATAAACATCACGGCAATCGCAATTACTACTGCATTCATGGAAAACTTAAGATGATAAAAAAAACGGTATTTTAGCAGATTCAATTGGTCGAAACTGTAATTTGCTCAGCTTTATCCAAAGCTATTATATAACCCCAAGGTCTGATTTTTCACTTCGATAGGCTTGTTATCAGTCAGTTTTAGTCCTATAACAAGCCCATGGTAAATTTATGCTTTACCCACAAATTTGCTAATCAGGCCCGCAATCGTTTTAGGCTGACTCAAGATGGCCCAATGGTTAGCATTCACATTCACCCGTTGGAAATTCTCAGCCCACTTCGGCATTTCATCAATTAAAGCAGGGCTCACAAACTGATCTTGCTCCAACACAATCGCTTGTACTGGGCAAATGGCAAAGCGTTCTCTAGGTTTTGCCAGACGTGGAATGAAGTTAGCTCGATAAAGTGCAACCCCATGTTTACCATCTGCCACAATGTGATGATTCAGTGGTAAGTCTGAACGCCCCTCTAAACGTGATAAAACTTTACCCCAATGCTCAGGGCTAAAAAACTGCCAAACAGTCGGTGCCAAAAAAGGCAACTGAAAAGCCGCAATGTACCATGACTTACTCAACTGCTTCAAAAACTGAGGCTTGTGTTGTTTAAACTGTTCCCGCATCCAAAATGCAGCATGGTCTAAGCATGGACCTGAAATGGTGGTAAATGACAGCATACGCTCTCTAAATTTTGGCTCAGTCGCAGACTCCCATGACTGAATCGAACCCCAGTCATGCGCCACCAAATGAAAACTACGTTCTGGAATGACACTATTCACCACACGTTCTAAGTCCAATGACAGCTGAGGCAATGCATAAGCACGTGTACGACGGGGAACACTGGACATCCCAGCCCCACGAACGTCATAAGTGACAATATAAAAATTTTCCACCAGATGCTCAATCACAGGCTCCCAAACCTCTTGATTGTCTGGATAACCATGCACCAAGACCAAGGTAGGATTCTGCGCATTGCCCCATGTTTTCACATAAAGTCTCTGCTGGTCTGTGGTCTGTACCCAGTAACTTTGCAGCTCCATATTCAGCTCCTTATTGTTATTGACTATTTTTTATCCTTCACTGGCAAAACGATCAATGCCAATTGTTTCCATCTTCTCTAGTATGGATAGAAGTTCATCAGATACCATTGACCGAAATGAGCATTTTAAAAAAATTGGTGACAACACCGATTGTCACAAAATACGTTCTTAACCATTTTGCCCCCTTTAAAGGTGCAGGTATTGAAATTGAGAAGTTTGATCCTAAAAACTACCACATCCGAGTCAAAATGCCGCTTACTCGTCAAAACCGCAATATTGTCGGCGTACATTTTGGTGGGAGTTTATATGCGATGGTCGATCCTTTTTATATGACTTTACTGATGTATCATCTTGGGACTAAATATATTGTTTGGGACAAATCAGCCACTATCCAATTTCTCAGCCCAGGGCGTAGTACCGTCTACGCAGACTTTCGTCTCGATGCCCAAGAAATTGAAACGATCAAACAACTTGCTGAAAATTATGCCCCTGTCCACCGTATTTATACGCTGAATATTTATGATGATGCGGGTATTCGAATTGCACAAGTGGAGAAAACCTTATATATCCGTCGTAAAAAACCAAAACCAGCTCAGCAATAAAAAAGCACTTCCCAATGAAGTGCCTTTATATAGAGCTCTGCTGAAAAGATTATTTACGCTCCTCAATTGCAGCACCTGCGCCACCACCAATCGCGCCACCAATCGCGGCCCCTGTATTGCCACCGATTACGCTTTTACCTACAGCAGAACCAATCGCACCACCAACACCACTGTAGGTTGCATTACGGTTTGAGCCACCTTGGGTTTTACTTCCCACCGCTGCGCCTGCACCACCACCAATCGCAGCACCGACACCACCACCAAGACTATTACCCGCAGCACCACCCACGGCACCGCCTAAAGCAGCTGTACCAATACGCTGCTCAGAAGGACTCATATTTTCACAGCCTGTGAACATCAGTGTTGATAAAACCAAAGTCGAGACTACACCCATTATTTTTTTCATATTCAAAACTCCTTTACACTATGATCAAAGCATAGTCTTATTTTCTACACAAAATGATCAAATTATGTAATTGCACCCCGTGCATTATTTTCTTTTTTGTAATAATGCAAACCAAGTAAAAAGACCATTTGATCTATGAAATATCACTTTGTTCATTTGAGATCACCCCGAGTAAATAACTTAAATCTTTTAATTCAAGAAATTGTAGAAAGAATCCTTAACTCATTTTAACCTTTGAATTTAAAGGAAAAAAGAATGAAAATACTTGTTACTTCAATATTCCTGTTACTCTGCCTCAATCCTTCTGCACGTGCAGATGTACTCAATAGTCAAAGCTCATCTACAGTAAAATCACTCAAAAATGTTGCTTATGGCCATCATGCTAAGCAAATGATGGATGTTTATTTTCCATCTAAGCCTTTAGCAGATCAAAAAAACGCACCATTAATGGTTATGGTCCATGGCGGTGCTTGGAGCATAGGTGATAAAAATAATACTGTGGTGATCAAAAATAAAGTGGATTATTGGGGACAACGAGGTTGGATATTTATTTCAATCAATTATCGCTTAGTTCCTGAGGCGACAGTACAACAACAAACCCAAGATGTCGCAACAGCATTAATTTATATTCAAAACCATGCCTCTGATTGGCATGCTGACCCCACACAACTTGTGCTGATGGGACACTCGGCTGGCGCTCATTTAGTGAGCCTACTGAGCACACGCCCCTCTTGGTTAATAGCACAACCTCGAGCTTGGCGAACCACCATTGCTTTAGATAGTGCCGCTTACAATATCGAAAAGATCATGCAAACTCGGCATGCTCGATTTTATGATCAAGCCTTTGGCACTCAACCCTCAAATTGGAAAGCGCTTTCTCCTGTCTTACAAATTCATCAAAGCTTACCTGCATTTCTTGCTGTTTGTTCAACAATTCGTCCAGACCAACCCTGTATTCAAGCACAGCAATTCATTCAACAAGCACAAAGCGTTGGTACTCAGGCACAATTACTCGCTATTCCGCTTTCGCATACTGAAATCAATAACTCTTTAGGAAAAAATTATAAATATACCGAAGCAGTGAATCAATTTATACAAACTCATTAACTGAATGTGATTAATGTAACTCGCTTACTTCAAAAAATAAGCATGGCATTGCTGTTTAGCACGCATAAAAAAGCCACCCGAAGGTGGCTTTTTATTCATTTAAAGGGCTAATTACAGACCGTTAAACTCATCGCTAAATGCTTGGCTTAATGCTTGATCCACATCAGAGAAGTCGTTTACAAGCTCATGCTCTGCAGCTTCAGCTTCTTGACGACGACGCTCTAAGTGATACGCAAGACCCGTACCTGCAGGAATCAAACGACCTACAACCACGTTCTCTTTCAAGCCACGTAAATCATCTTCTTTACCTGTTACAGCCGCTTCAGTTAACACGCGAGTGGTTTCCTGGAACGATGCAGCAGAGATAAATGAGTCAGTAGAAAGCGACGCTTTAGTAATACCCATCAATTGACGTTCAAACTTCGCAGGGAACTTGTTTTGCGCAAGAACAGCTTGGTTCTCTTGCATCACGCGGATGTAATCCACTTGTTCGCCTTTGATGAAGCTTGTATCACCGCCATCAGTGATATCAACTTTACGCAACATTTGACGTACGATGACTTCAATGTGCTTGTCGTTGATTTTTACACCTTGCAGACGGTAAACGTCTTGAACTTCGTTCACGATGTAGTTGGTTAATGCAACTTCACCTTTCAAACGCAAGATGTCATGCGGGTTTTGTGGACCATCAGAAATGGTTTCACCGCGGTTGACATGCTCACCCTCGAACACGTTAATGGTACGCCATTTAGGAATCAGCTCTTCATAGATCTCAGAACCATCATCTGGAGTAATCACTAAACGGTTCTTACCTTTAGTCTCTTTACCGAAGCTTACAACACCTGAAATTTCAGCAAGAATTGCATGCTCTTTCGGTTTACGCGCTTCGAACAAGTCAGCTACACGCGGTAGACCACCGGTAATGTCACGTGTACGTGAAGTTTCTTGTGGTACACGACCAATAACGTCACCCACACCGATTGTTTCGCCATCACGGACAGAAAGAATCGTGTTTTGTGGTAGGAAGTAGAACTGCTCACCACCATCCGTCGTATCAAGAACAACCGCAGGACGTAAATCTTTACCAGACGCAGGACGTGCAGTCACAGGTAAGATTTCAATCGTCGTCATACCTGTTGCATCATCAGTTTTAGAGGTAACAGTGACGCCATCAGCGATTTGGCTGAAACGTACTTTACCTGCAACTTCTGTTACAAGTGGGTGGGTGTGCGGATCCCAAGTCGCTACGATACCGCCTGCTTCTACAGCTTCGCCATCTTTCAACAAGATAGACGCACCGTATGGCAGTTTATAACGCTCACGCTCACGGCCTAAATCATCTGCAATACCAATTTCGCCTGAACGAGAAGTCGATACCAAGTGACCTTTAGCATGTTGTACTGTTTTCACATTGTGGAAACGTACGGTACCTTTGTTACGAACTTGTACGCTGTTTGCAGCAGACGTTCGGCTTGCAGCACCACCTACGTGGAAGGTACGCATTGTTAACTGTGTACCCGGCTCACCAATCGACTGCGCAGCCATAACACCCACAGACTCACCAGGGTTCACCTGATGACCACGTGCAAGGTCACGACCATAACATTTCGCACATACGCCGAATGTAGATTCACACGCAACCACTGAACGTACTTTAACTTCATCGACACCTTGCTCTTCCAAGAAGTTTGCAAGTTTCTCATCAATCAAAGTGTTACGTGGCAGGATAACGTCGTCAGAACCTGCTTTCTTCACATCTTCAGCAACAACACGGCCCAGTACTCGAGTACCTAAGTTCTCGATCACGTCACCGCCTTGAATGAACGGAGTCATGACAAGACCGCCCAAAGTACCACAGTCAGGCTCAGTAATAACCAAGTCTTGTGCTACGTCTACAAGACGACGTGTCAAGTAACCAGAGTTTGCTGTTTTCAGTGCTGTATCGGCCAAACCTTTACGCGCACCGTGTGTTGAAATGAAGTACTGAAGTACGGTCAAACCTTCACGGAAGTTCGCTTTAATTGGAGTTTCAATGATCGAACCATCTGGTTTCGCCATCAAACCACGCATACCCGCTAACTGACGAATCTGAGCTGCCGAACCACGGGCACCTGAGTCAGACATCATATAGATCGAGTTGAATGATTTTTGCTTCTCATCTTCACCCTGTTTGTTTTTAACAGTGGTAAAAGACAAGTTGTCCATCATCGCTTTCGCTACTTGGTCGTTGGTACGTGCCCAAATATCGACCACTTTGTTGTAACGTTCGCCCGCAGTTACGAAACCTTGTTCGAACTGTTGCTCAATTTCACGAACTTCAACTTCCGCTTTTTCAATAATTGAGTACTTCGCAGGTGGAATCACCATGTCTTCCATACCGACCGATACGCCTGAACGTGTCGCTTGACGGAAACCCAAGTACATCAATTGGTCCGCAAAGATCACTGTATCTTTAAGACCTAATTTACGGTAGCAAGAGTTAATCAATTTAGAGATGTTTTTCTTGGTCATCTCAACGTTGATTTGTTGGAAATCCATACCTTCTGGCACAACTTCCCAAAGTAAGCAGCGACCAGGTGTGGTATCCACAACAATGGTTTGCTGTTCACGGTTACCATTTTCATCAATCACAGTCTGGTGTACACGTGCTTTTACGCGAGCATGTAAATTGACCTGACCTGTTGCAAGTGCACGGTTCACTTCGTGAGTATCTGCAAACACCATGCCTTCACCTTTGGCATTGATCGCATCACGCGTGATGTAATACAAGCCTAAGACAACGTCCTGAGACGGTACGATGATTGGCTCACCGTTCGCTGGAGACAAGATGTTGTTGGTCGACATCATTAACGCACGCGCTTCTAACTGCGCTTCAAGTGTTAATGGTACGTGTACCGCCATTTGGTCACCGTCGAAGTCGGCGTTAAACGCAGCACAAACGAGCGGGTGAAGACGGATTGCTTTACCTTCAATCAGAATCGGTTCAAATGCTTGAAGACCCAAACGGTGAAGTGTAGGCGCACGGTTCAACATCACAGGGTGTTGACGAATCACGTGAGCAAGAACGTCCCAAACTTCTGGCGTTTCGCGCTCAACCATTTTCTTCGCAGCTTTAATGGTGGTTGCTTGGCCAGATGCTTGTAGTTTCGCGAAAATGAATGGCTTGAAGAGTTCAAGTGCCATTTTCTTCGGAAGACCACATTGGTGCAAACGTAAAGTAGGACCTACGGTAATGACCGAACGACCTGAATAGTCTACACGCTTACCAAGTAAGTTTTGACGGAAACGACCTTGCTTACCTTTGATCATGTCAGCCAAAGATTTAAGCGGACGTTTGTTCGAACCTGTGATTGCACGACCACGACGACCGTTGTCTAACAATGCATCGACAGACTCTTGTAACATACGTTTTTCGTTACGTACGATAATGTCTGGCGCTGCAAGGTCAAGTAGACGCTTCAAACGGTTGTTACGGTTGATCACACGACGGTAAAGGTCATTCAAATCAGAAGTCGCGAAACGACCACCTTCCAGCGGTACTAACGGACGAAGATCTGGTGGAAGTACTGGAAGTACATTCATCACCATCCATTCTGGCTTGTTGTTTGACTCTTTAAACGCTTCCATCAACTTCAAACGCTTAGACGCTTTTTTCAGCTTCGTCTCAGACGTTGTGTTTGGAATTTCTTCACGTAAACGTGAAATTTCGTTTTCAAGATCAATGTCTTTTAACAAGTCTTGAACGGCTTCTGCACCCATTTTCGCAGTGAATTCATCACCGTGTTCTTCTAAAGCATTGAAGTATTCTTCATCGTTTAAAAGTTGGTATTTCTCAAATGGAGTCATACCTGGGTCAGTAACCACGTAAGATTCGAAATACAATACACGTTCAATATCACGTAAAGTCATGTCTAATAATAGACCGATACGACTTGGAAGTGATTTTAAGAACCAAATGTGTGCAACTGGAGACGCCAGCTCGATGTGACCCATACGCTCACGACGAACTTTCGCAGTTGTTACTTCAACGCCACATTTTTCACAAATGACGCCTTTGTATTTCATACGCTTGTATTTACCACACAAGCATTCGTAATCTTTGACTGGACCAAAAATTTTGGCACAGAATAAACCATCACGTTCTGGTTTGAACGTACGATAGTTAATGGTTTCAGGCTTTTTAACTTCACCATGAGACCATGACTTAATCATTTCTGGTGACGCAAGACCAATACGGATGCGATCAAACTCAACTGGAGCATGACCGTCTGAATCCGTCTTTTTGCGCATGATATCGAGCAAGTCTTTCAATTTTTTTCTCCGTGTGTTGGGGAGCTACGCTCTCCCAACTGGGTCACAAATATTGTTTTTACTGAAATTTGGGAATATCTAATCCCCCTAAATCCCCCTTTATAAAGGGGGACTTGCTCCCCTCTTTAATAAAGAGGGGCTGGGGGAGATTTCTTAGTCACCATTTTTCAGTTCAATGTTGATACCTAAAGAACGGATCTCTTTGGTCAATACGTTGAACGATTCAGGCATACCTGGGTCCATATAATGGTTACCATCTACAATGTTCTTATAGATACGGGTACGACCTTCAACGTCATCCGACTTAACAGTAAGCATTTCTTGAAGCGTGTAAGCTGCGCCATATGCTTCAAGCGCCCAGACTTCCATCTCACCGAAACGCTGACCACCGAATTGTGCTTTACCACCAAGCGGCTGTTGAGTAACTAATGAGTAAGAACCAGTAGAACGCGCGTGCATCTTGTCGTCTACCAAGTGGTTCAGTTTCAGCATGTACATGTAACCTACAGTTACAGGACGGTCAAACTGTTCACCTGTACGACCATCATATAATACTGTTTGACCAGTACGTGAAATGTTCGCAAGCTCTAATAAGTCTTTAATTTGTGATTCTTCAGCACCATCAAATACAGGCGTTGCAAGTGGAACACCCTTACGAAGGTTACCAGAAAGAACCAAGATCTCATCATCAGTTAAGCTATCAAGATCTTCTTGCTCGCCACCAACTTTGTTATAAATCTTGTCTAAGAATCCACGAAGCTCAAGTACAGTACGTTGCGCTTTTAACATCTTGTCGATTTCTTCGCCAAGACCTTTCGCTGCCATACCTAAGTGAGTCTCTAGAATCTGACCCACGTTCATACGTGACGGTACACCCAGCGGGTTCAATACGATATCGACTGGAACACCATTGGCATCGTGCGGCATATCTTCAACTGGCAAGATGTTAGAAACAACACCCTTGTTACCGTGACGACCCGCCATCTTATCACCCGGTTGGATGCGACGTTTAACAGCCAAGTAAACCTTAACAACTTTCAATACACCTGTTGTTAATTCATCACCTGTAGAAAGTTTGCGTTTTTTCTCTGCAAACTTCTCATCAATTTCAAAGCTCTTTTCTTTCAAGAACACTTGAATTTGTGTTAAACGTTCAGCAATCGCTTCATCACTTGGTTGGATTTCAAGTAAATCAACCAACTCTAAACCAGACAACACATCTTCAGAAAGCTTGTCGCCACGTTTAGTTGTACCACCACCGTTCGACTCTTGACCTGTCAACAAACGAACAATACGTTCACGTGCTGCTTCTTCAAAGATTTTGTATTCTTCTTTCAAGTCTTTACGGTATGCATCAAGTTGCGCTTTTTCAATTGCTTGAGCACGTTCATCTTTTTCAAGACCATCACGTGTAAACACTTGAACGTCAATCACGGTACCTTTAGTACCCGATGGAACGCGTAATGATGAATCTTTCACATCAGCAGCTTTTTCACCGAAGATTGCACGAAGCAATTTTTCTTCAGGTGTTAACTGTGTTTCACCTTTAGGGGTTACTTTACCCACAAGGATATCACCAGCAGTTACTTCAGCACCGATATAAACAATACCAGACTCATCCAACTTAGACAGTGCAGCTTCACCAACGTTAGGAATATCGGCAGTAATTTCTTCTGCACCTAACTTAGTATCACGTGCTACACATGACAATTCTTGGATGTGAATCGAGGTTAAACGGTCTTCTTGAAGTACACGCTCAGATAACAAGATCGAGTCTTCATAGTTGTAACCATTCCACGTCATGAACGCAACGCGCATGTTTTGACCCAGTGCAAGCTCACCGCCATCAGTCGAAGGACCATCGGCAAGAACATCACCACGAGCCACTTTATCACCTAAACGTACAACAACGTTTTGGTTGATACATGTATTTTGGTTCGAACGGGTATATTTGATCAGGTTGTAAATATCTACACCTGCTTCACCAGCAACCATCTCGTCTTCATTGACACGAATGACTACACGAGATGCATCAACAAACTCAATCACACCACCACGGTTTGCGATCACGCACACACCTGAGTCACGTGCTACGTTTGCTTCCATACCTGTACCAACAAGCGGCTTGTCAGCAAGCAATGTCGGAACAGCCTGACGTTGCATGTTTGAACCCATCAATGCACGGTTGGCGTCATCGTGTTCAAGGAATGGAATAAGCGATGCTGCAACAGAAACAACCTGTTGTGCAGATACGTCCATATGCGTTACTTTTTCAGGTGACATACGAACGAAGTCACCTTGGTGACGTACAGAAACCATTTCTTCAGTTAACGTACCATCTTTATCAACTGCAGAATCGGCCTGTGCAATGACAGTACCCACTTCTTCAATTGCAGATAAGTATTCAACTTCATCAGTTACACGACCATCAACGACTTTACGGTATGGTGTTTCCAAGAAACCGAAGTTATTACACTTCGCATAAACTGAAAGCGAGTTGATCAAACCAATGTTTGGACCCTCAGGCGTTTCAATTGGACATACACGACCATAGTGAGTTTGGTGTACGTCACGTACCTCAAAGCCTGCACGCTCACGTGTCAAACCGCCCGGACCAAGTGCAGATACACGACGCTTGTGCGTAATCTCAGACAATGGATTGTTTTGGTCCATGAACTGAGACAATTGGCTTGAACCAAAGAATTCTTTGATTGCAGCGGCAACTGGCTTCGCATTGATTAAATCTTGCGGAGACAAGTTATCTGTTTCAGCTTGGCTTAAACGTTCTTTAACTGCACGCTCTACACGAACTAAACCAACACGGAATTGGTTTTCAGTCATTTCACCAACTGAACGTACGCGACGGTTACCTAAGTGGTCGATATCGTCGACTTCACCTTTACCGTTACGGATTTCAACCAATGTTTTGAGTACATCAGTGATATCTTCGTTCGACAAAATGCCTTCAACTTCACGCGACTTCTGATCTGTACCCACTTCGTAAGGACGGCCCAAACGACGGTTAAACTTCATACGACCGACTGGAGAGAGGTCATAACGTTCAGAAGAGAAGAACAAGTTATTGAATAGATTTTCAGCCGCTTCTTTCGTCGGTGGCTCGCCTGGACGCATCACTTTGTAGATTTCAACCAGTGCTTCTTCACGGCCTGTCGTTGTATCTGCGCGTAAAGTATCTGCAACGAATGAACCACGGTCAATGTCATTGGTGAATAGAATGTTAAATTGTTTAACACCACCTTCAGCCAACTTCACCATCACTTCATGGCTAAGCAAAGTATTTGCTGCAATCACATCACCATCTTTTAAAGTGATGTCTTCAGCAGTAATACGCTCGTACAAGTACTCATCAGGTACTGAAAGTTTTTCAAGACCTGCAGCTTCCATTTGACGCACGTGACGTGCGTTAATACGTTTACCTTGCTCAACAATCGTTTTGCCATCGTTATCTACGATGTCAAACTGTGCCATTTCACCGCGTAAACGCTCAGGTACGAGGTCAATCTGGTAACTACCCATGTCTAGGTATACAGGCACTTTTTCATAGAATAGATCTAAGATTTGCGTGTTGTCATAGCCGAGTGCACGTAGAACCACAGTCGCAAGTAATTTACGACGGCGGTCAATACGTACATAAACAAGGTCTTTGGCATCAAATTCGAAATCTAACCATGAACCACGGTAAGGAATAATACGTGCAGAATAAAGTACTTTACCACTTGAGTGGGTTTTGCCTTTATCGTGATCGAAGAACACGCCTGGAGAGCGGTGTAATTGAGATACGATTACACGCTCAGTACCATTGATCACAAAAGTACCGTTATCCGTCATGAGTGGCATTTCACCCATGTACACTTCTTGCTCACGCACGTCTTTAATAGACTTCGTTTCACGATCCTTTAAGATCAAACGAATTTTTACGCGCATTGGTGCTGCATAAGTTGAGCCACGAAGAATACATTCGCGTACATCAAACTCAGGCTTACCAAGACTATACTCAACAAATTCTAAAGCAGCATTGCCAGAATAACTTTCTATAGGAAAAACTGAACGAAACGCGGCTTGCAGACCGATATCTTCGCGGTTTTTTGGTGATTTGCCATCTTGTAAAAATGTTCTGTACGAGTCGACTTGAATCGCGAGCAAGTACGGAGCATCCATAACACTAGGCAATTTACCAAAATTCTTACGGATCCGTTTCTTTTCGGTATATGAGTATGCCATCTGGAGTCCTCGGAAAGTAAACCGAGCCCGCCTGCAGAACGGGCTCAGAAGGAATTACGCAGGCCGATATGGCCACCACTTTTTACAAATGCTGCAATTTTCAGTGGTATTGAAACGCTTACCAATATTTTTAAATTTGAAAAATATTGGTAAGCGTTTGATTTTTATCTTTATTTTAATTTGATGGATTTTCCACCAAGCAAACAAAAATCGAGCCGATTATTGTAACGCAAAAAGGCTGATGACCCAAGAGCCATCAGCCAATTTTTGGGGAGAAAATAATATTCTCCCCCTGGTAACATTACTTAATAGTAATAGTAGCACCAGTCTCTTCAAGTTTCTTCTTAAGTTCTTCAGCTTCTTCTTTAGAAACAGCTTCTTTAAGAACTGAAGGAGCACCTTCAACCATGTCTTTAGCTTCTTTCAAGCCAAGACCAGTGATTTCACGAACTGCTTTAATTACAGCTACTTTGTTCGCGCCGAAAGAAGTCAACTCAACGTTGAATTCTGATTGCTCTTCAGCAGCAGCAGCAGCAGGACCTGCAGCTACAGCTACAGCAGCAGCTGATACATTGAATTTTTCTTCGAAAGCAGAAATAAGTTCAACAAGTTCAAGAACAGTTTTTTCAGCAACTGCGTTTAAGATTTCTTCGTTTGTTAAAGCCATGAGAGTAACTCCAAATGGGTATTGAATGATGTGTGTTTAAGTTTGAGCTTATGCAGCTTCTGACTCGTTTTTCTCTTGAAGCGCTGTAAGTAAGCGACCCAATTTCGAAATAGGAGCTTGAAGAACGCTTGCAAGCATAGTAAGCGCTTTCTCTTGGTTTGGAAGATTCGCGATAACGCTAACTTCTTCGCCTTGATAAAGTTTGCCTTCAAATGCAGCAGCTTTAAGTTCAAATGCTTTATTAGTTTTCGCAAATTCTTCGAATAAGCGTGCCGCAGCACCCATATCATCTGCAGAAGTTGAGAAAGCTAAAATTGTTGGGCCAACAAGGTTGTCGTTCAAGATATTGAATTGCGTATCTTGAAGAGCACGTTTAGCCAAAGTATTACGTACAACACGTGTAGCAACACCTAACTTACGAGCTTCAACACGAAGAGCAGTTAATTGCTCAACAGTTAAACCTTGGTAGTCAGCAACAACAGCAGCAAACGCAGTAGAAGCAACTTCAGTTACTTCAGCAACGATCTGTTTTTTGCCTTCGATAAGAAGAGCCATTGTAAAACCTCCTAACGGTGATTTATGTACTTACGCGAAGTACACTCCCAATTCGCAAGTTCATCACTGAACTTACACGCGGAGGATGAACAAATCACACCACCGCGTCTACGCAGGCTGGAAGATTAAGAAAGTAATCGAAATTACTCTCGCCTGAGGTCTTTGACGCTGACAAATTTACATTTATCAATTCAAAGTTTGCCTAAGTTTGCAAAATACGACAGAGCGTTTCTTGCGTAAAAATCAAAGCAGCGCTTTGATTTTTACTCAGGGCTTTAAAATTCTGTCTAAGTTAAACTTAGTTAGAAACGTTCTGTACATCAACAGTAAGACCAGGACCCATAGTTGAGCTTAAAGTGATCTTTTTGATGTAAACACCCTTAGAAGTTGCAGGTTTTGCTTTCTTAAGGTCAGCGATTAACGCTTCAACGTTTTGACGAACAGCTTCAGCAGTAAAACCTACTTGACCGATCGCAGCATGGATAATACCTGCTTTGTCTACACGGTAACGTGCTTGACCAGCTTTTGCATTTTTAACTGCAGTAGCTACGTCAGGAGTTACAGTACCCACTTTAGGGTTTGGCATTAAGCCACGTGGACCAAGAATCGTACCTAATTTACCTACAACGCGCATTGCATCAGGAGCAGCAATCACAACGTCGAAGTCAAGGTTACCTGCTTGGATGCTTTCAGCAAGGTCATCAAAACCAACAATGTCCGCGCCTTCAGCTTTAGCAGCTTCAGCAGCAGCGCCTTGAGCAAACACAGCTACACGTACAGTTTTACCAGTACCTGCAGGAAGTGTAGTTGCACCACGAACAACTTGGTCAGATTTACGAGGGTCAACACCTAGGTTTACCGCAACATCCAAAGATTCTTTGAATTTCGCAGCAGGAAGACCAGCAAGAACAGCAACTGCTTCTTCTAAAGTGTAAACTTTGTTTGCTTCAATAGCAGCAGCAATGGCTTTTTGACGTTTAGTTAACTTTGCCATGTCTTATAGCTCCACTTCCAAGCCCATAGAACGTGCAGAACCAGCGATGGTACGAACACGTGCGTCTAAATCAGCACCAGTCAAATCTGGTTCCTTAGTAGTCGCGATTTCTTCTAATTGAGCACGAGTCAACTTACCAACTTTAGTTTTGTTTGGTACAGATGAACCCTTTTGAATGCCCGCAGCTTTCTTAAGAAGAATAGATGCAGGAGGAGTTTTCATGATGAATGTGAACGACTTGTCGTTGTACACAGTGATCACAACAGGAATTGGTAAACCAACTTCAACTTTTTGTGTTGCAGCATTGAATTCTTTACAGAATGCCATGATGTTAACACCACGTTGACCTAGTGCAGGACCAATCGGTGGAGATGGATTCGCTTTACCAGCTGGAACTTGCAGCTTGATATAGCCGTCAATCTTCTTAGCCATTTCAAATTACCTCTGGGTACAAACGCCGGTGAAGGCTCCCCAATTTATAAGTAACGATATCGTTACAACAACAATGCCCGACCTATAAATAAGTCAGGCGTTTTCAAACAACATCTATTAAACTGATTTTTCGACTTGGCGAAATTCCAGTTCAACCTGAGTTGGTCGATTAAATACATTAATAGTCAACGTTAAACGTGACTTTTCGTATAGAACCTCTTCCACCACACCTTTAAAGTCTGTGAATGGACCGTCAATTACGAGTAATTCTTCGCCTGGTTCAAACATCGTCTTCGGACGTGGTGCTTCACCAGTATTGCGTACACGAGCAAGAATCGCATCTGCTTCACGTTGGGTAATTGGTGCAGGTTTCTCAGCCGTACCCCCAATAAAACCTAAAACTTTTGGACATTCTTTAACAATGTGCCAAGTTTCATCATTCATTTCCATTTCGACCAATACATAGCCTGGAAAGAACTTACGTTCAGATTTACGCTTCTTACCGTCCTTCATTTCTACCACTTCTTCGGTAGGAACAAGGACTTCACCAAAGCTATCGGCTACAGCGCTACGCTGGATTCGATCATTAAGTGAACGCATCACTTGTTTTTCATAACCTGAATAGGCATGAATAATGTACCAACGTTTCATAGCTCTCTTACCCGATAATAAACTTCATTAACCAGCCTAAAATGTAGTCAAAACACCATAATAAAATGGATGCAACAACAACTACTGCAAGCACCTGCCAAGATGTGGTCACGGTTTCTTGCTTTGTTGGCCAAGTCACTCGACGTAGCTCAATTCGCGAGTCTTTCAACAAACGAGCAAAGCCTTTGCCTTGATGGGTGGCGTATAATAAACCGAATGCCACGATGATACAAGCCAAAATTACCCCAACGCGCACCCAGATATCGTTGGCTGGTGCCCAATATGCTGGTAGATGTTGATTCACCATGGTTGCACCAATTAATAAAATCAATGCAATAATCCATAAGACCACGTCTAAAGGAGAACCCGATTTAACTACTTCAGCAGAATTATTTCTTTGAGGGATTGCCGCGTCGCTTTGTGCGTCACGTAATTTTTCATTCGACATTTTTGTACTCGTCGTAGGTTTCGCGACTTATTATATGACCAGTTTTGCCGACATCAAGATCTTTTATAAAAAAGTTGGCAGGCCAGGAGGGACTCGAACCCCCAACATTCGGTTTTGGAGACCGACGCTCTACCAATTGAACTACTAGCCTGCAAAACAAATTGGAGCCTAAACCCCAATTTGCATTTTTATTTTATGATTATGCAGTTACTTTAGCAACTACACCAGCACCAACTGTACGACCACCTTCACGGATCGCAAAACGTAGACCTGGGTCCATTGCGATTGGGTGGATTAATTCTACTGACATTTCTACGTTGTCACCAGGCATTACCATTTCTACGCCATCTTGTAGTTTGATCGCGCCAGTTACGTCAGTTGTACGGAAGTAGAACTGTGGACGGTAACCGTTAAGGAATGGAGTGTGACGACCACCTTCTTCTTTAGAAAGTACGTATACTTCTGCATCGAATTTAGTGTGCGGCTTGATTGTACCTGGTTTAGCAAGTACTTGACCACGTTGTACGTCTTCACGCTTAGTACCACGTAGAAGAACACCACAGTTCTCGCCCGCACGGCCTTCGTCTAGAAGTTTACGGAACATTTCTACGCCAGTAACTGTTGTTACTTGTGTATCACGGATACCAACGATTTCAACTGATTCGCCTACTTTCACAATACCAGTTTCTACACGGCCAGTTACTACTGTACCACGACCAGAAATTGAGAATACGTCTTCGATTGGCATTAAGAATGCTTGGTCGATTGCACGTACTGGCTCTGGAATGTAAGTGTCAAGCGCGTCAACAAGCGCAACAACTGCTTCTTCGCCATACTGACCAGCGTCACCGTTAAGTGCAAGAAGAGCTGAACCACGGATAACTGGAGTGTCATCACCTGGGAAGTCATAAGTAGAAAGAAGTTCACGAACTTCCATTTCTACTAATTCAAGAAGTTCTTCATCATCAACAAGGTCACACTTGTTAAGGAATACAAGAATGTAAGGTACACCAACCTGACGAGAAAGAAGGATGTGTTCACGAGTCTGTGGCATTGGACCATCAGTCGCAGCACATACAAGGATCGCGCCGTCCATCTGAGCAGCACCAGTAATCATGTTTTTAACATAATCGGCGTGGCCCGGGCAGTCTACGTGTGCGTAGTGACGAGTTGGTGAATCGTATTCTACGTGTGAAGTATTAATTGTAATACCACGTGCTTTTTCTTCTGGTGCAGAGTCAATTGCAGCGTAGTCTTTCGCTTCACCACCGAATTTCTTCGCACATACAGTTGCAATTGCAGCTGTTAAAGTTGTTTTACCATGGTCAACGTGACCGATTGTGCCCACGTTAACGTGTGGCTTATTACGTTCAAACTTAGCCTTAGCCATGTTCATCTTCCTCGTTTACGTCGAACACAGGTATAAACAACTCAGTATCGACACATCGCCTAAAAAAATCAGACACCAAATACTTGAAAAGCAGACTAATAAGCCTGCTTTCTTAAAACTTGTAGATAATCTACTAAACTGTAATCTGGAGCTCTTATCGAGATTTGAACTCGAGACCTCTCCCTTACCAAGGGAGTGCTCTACCACTGAGCTATAAGAGCAAATATAAAACTTCAAATGGAGCGGGAGACGAGGGTCGAACTCGCGACATGTAGCTTGGAAGGCTACCGCTCTACCAACTGAGCTACTCCCGCACGATGTTGGTACAAAGACCACTTTTTGAAGTCTTAAAATTGGTGGTGAGGGAAGGATTCGAACCTTCGAAACTTTCGTAGCGGAGTTACAGTCCGCCCCCTTTGACCGCTCGGGAACCTCACCATTTTACACTTACTTCAGTGTCGCTCTTTACTTAACTTACTCAACTCTCTAAGATGGTGCCGGCACACGGATTCGAACTGTGGACCTACTGATTACAAGTCAGTTGCTCTACCAACTGAGCTATGCCGGCGTTTCTTAGTGTTTCGTACGTTTCGTATCGGAACGGTGTGCAGTTTAGCAAAACTCAAAATCCTTGCAAGTGTTTTTTTCAAAAAAAACGTCAAAAACTCACAAAATCAATCCGTTTGATGATAATTCAACCGCTTTGATCACTGCGCGAGCTTTTATTTGGGTTTCATTCCACTCAGATTCAGGATTTGAGTCATAAACAAGCCCTGCTCCTGCTTGTACATAGACCTTATTTTCACGAATCACGCAGGTACGAATCGCAATCGACATGTCCATTTCACCATGCCAGCCCAAATAACCAACAGCACCACCAAAAATTCCACGTTTTACGGGCTCAACTTGGTCAATAATTTCCATTGCTCGAATTTTAGGTGCACCTGAAAGAGTGCCTGCAGGGAAAGTTGCTTTAAAAACATCCAATGCATCCACATCATCACGGACTTCGCCTTGAACATTGGACACAATATGCATGACATGTGAATAACGTTCGATCACCATTTGATCTGTCACTTGCACTTTTCCAATTTTTGAGACGCGACCGACATCATTTCGCCCCAAGTCAATCAACATCAAATGTTCTGCAATCTCTTTTTCATCCGATAATAAGTCTTGCTCAAGAGCTAAGTCTTCTTCTTTGGTTTTACCACGTGGGCGTGTTCCTGCCAGCGGACGTACCGTTGCAATGCCATTTTCAAGACGCGATAAAATTTCAGGGGACGAGCCGACAATATGAAAAGGCTGATTATTTTCCAAAGTTTGCCCTTGCACCAAGAACAAGTAAGGCGATGGATTCAAATGACGTAGTGCGCGATATACTTGCAGAGGTTCTCCATCAAAGTCAGAAACCATGCGATGCCCTGGTACGACCTGCATCACATCACCCGCACGAATATACTCTTTCACCGTCTCAATGGATTCTAAGAATTTCTGTTTTCCAGTGAGTGACTCAAAATGTGGTGCAGTATGTGGAGTCGCTTTAAGACTAATTGGCGTTGCCAACAAATCCTCTAGAACATCTAGTTGCTGCTGTGCTTGCTGATAAGCCTCCGCATTATTGACATCAGCATGCACGATCAGGAATAAAGTATCTTTTAAATTATCAAACACAATTACTGTTTTAGACAGCATCATCCAAATATCTGGTAAGCCTACAGGATCCGCTTCTGGCACGTTATTTAAACGTGGTTCAATATAACGTACTGCATCATAACCAAAGTAACCCACCAAGCCCCCTGTAAAGCTTGGTAAAGCAGGTAAATCTGCTTGGGTTGGAACTTTATATTGAGCTTGAAAATCACGAATATATTGAAAAGGATCTACGCAAGGCTGCTTTTCTATCGCTCCATCGGCTTGTTGAATGGTGAGCTCACCTGCGTTGCACGAGAAAACTGTCGATTCACCTAAACCAATAATCGAGTAGCGCGCCCAGTTTTCACCACCCTCCACGGATTCAAACAAATAGGCTTGCTTATGCTCTTTTAGGCGAGCAAAAACAGATAATGGCGTCTCGGTATCAGCTAAACGCTGACGATAGACAGGAATTAGGTTATAACCTGAGTTTTTGAGTTGATTGAATTGAGCTTGTGTTGTCATGAGTGTTTCTCTATTTTTTCAATATGGCGATATCAGTTTTTAAAATTAGCAGGTTGAGTTTCGCCATCGAAAAGCCATATGTTTACTCATGTTCATTCCTTCGTTTACAAAGTTACCCAATCAGCTCACACAGATTATCCACCACTTGTTGTGGCTGACAGTCTAAAATATTTTCACCATGATTATAGCCATAGCTGACCACAACACAATCAATACCCGCACGGCGTGCAGCCTCAACGTCATTGGATGAGTCCCCAATCATTAAGACCTGGTCTTTGTTTTGCGCATATTGTTCAACACAGTGTAACAACTGACGCGGATGAGGTTTGCGCTCTTCAAAACGATCTCCACCGATGACATCAGCAAAATAATGACTCATCCCCAAATGATCGACAATGGCGCGTGCAGGTTGTTCAGGCTTATTGGTCACACAAATCATGGTTTTCTTTTGCGCCAAGCCCCATTCCAAAAATGGCACAATGCCATCAAAAGGTAGCGTTTCCACACATGGGTCAGCATTATAAATCTTTAAAAACGTATCCAATAATTGTTGTTGCTGGGCTGGATCAACTTCACCAGTCAAATGCTGCAAGGTACTTTGACAAAACAGTGCCGTTCCTTTTCCTATCCAGATCCGCACCTGTTCTTCCGTCACGGTTGGTAGTTGCATGGCGTTGAGACTCATGTTCATGGCACGATGTAAATCTGTTGCAGAATCCACCAAGGTTCCGTCTAAATCAAAAAGTAAAACTTCTCGTTGCGCCAAGTTAGCAATATTCATTCACCCTCACCCATTTTTATCATGTGCTGCCCAAAAACAATCAAGGCATGCTGTTGCATGCCTTGATTGTAGTGTGATCTGAATCTTATTTGAACATCAGCCACGCAATAATGGCTAAAATAATCAAGACAATGATCGAGATCAGCCCAACAGAGGCATTCTTTTGCGTCTCAGCCGCTTGAGCAACGGGTATTGAAACTTCACTAACCTCAGCTGGGGACTCATTTGAAGCAGTAACATCTACACCTTCAGGAATAGGCGCAGGTTTAGGAATACCAACATTTTGTGGCATACCATCACGTGTTAGGCTCACATTAGCATCACGCTCTTTCAGCTCTGGCATTCCCTGATCATTCATTTGCTGTGCTACTGTTTTGGGTTGCTCAGGTTCTGCTTGTGCTGTTTCCGAAGTAGCAACAGCTTCCGATGGCTGGGCAATCGTCTCTTCTACCACAGCCGCACCCAACGTCGCATCATCTACTGACTCAACCACCTGCTCAAGTGGCTTTGCAGGCTCAAGTACTGAAAACTTTAAGCTGGCAAACTGGACAATATCACCCTGCTTTAACAAGGTCTCCACAGCAATTTGCACATCATTGACAAACGTGCCATTTGACGAACCGAGATCTTGTAACCAGAGTGCTTGCTCTTTCAGTAAAAAGGCTGCGTGCTTACGCGAAATTTCAGATTGTTGTAATAATATATCTGCCGTCTGATGACGACCCACCAACATATCACGATCAATATTAATTTCTTGACCAGTTAACTCACCAGAAATTGCTTGTATTTTCCAAGTCATGACTTATCTCTCTATGTGCTGATTTATCATAACACAGTGAATATTCTTTACCATTTTGCCTTTTATGCAGATGAAGTAAAATCATCTATGCTGTATTCGACTGTAAATCCTCAGATTTTAAAGTAAGTTGTCGAGACCGACTTTTGTGTCATCTGCCCAAGCATGGCACCTTGCATCCGATCAACACTTAAATTCTTCCATACAGACTCAGGTTGCTGCACTTGTGGCAACTGACTTGACGGGGTCTTCTGAGGCACTTTAGCAACGGGTTGTTTTTGAATCACAGGTTCAATCGCAACAGGTGTTGTTTCTACCTTAGGTTGAGTTGCTGTCGGGCTGCTCGGTACACGCTGATAAGATTGTGGCAAGCTTGGTTTCGTTGAGCTAACAGGCAAACGTTGTTGGAAGACATCATCGACATTTTCTGGTAATTTTGAAAAACTACCATCTTTATCCATAGCCAACTGCAAACTGTATAACTGACTATAGCGCTGTTGGGAAAGGCGACGTGCTGACTCAGCATCACCAACAATCGTTGGATGAATGAAAACCAACAAATTGCGTTTCTGATCCGTCTTACCATCTGAACGAAATAAGCGCCCCAAACCAGGAATTGCACCTAGACCAGGAATTGACTGGCGTGAATAGGCTGTATTATCAGAAATCAAACCACCTAGAACAATGGTATTACCATGTTCTGCCAAGACTGAAGTCTTGATCGCACGCTTACTGGTAACCAAATCTTGCGCTTCACCCTTATTGGTTTTGACATCTGAGACTTCTTGTTCAATCTCTAAACGGATCGTTCCGCCTTCCCCAATATGTGGCACCACCTTAAGCGTTACACCCACATCTTTACGTTCAATCGTTGTATAGGGATTGGCTGTGCCTGAAGATGTGGTAGAAACCGAACCCGTCACAAACGGTACATTCTCCCCCACAACGATATAGGCTTCTTCATTATCCATAGTCACAATAGACGGTGTGGAAAGCAGATTCGACTTGGTTTTACTCTTTAAAGCCTGAATCATGGCACCATATAACTGGCGAGAACCATCACTGCCTTCTTTGTAATCACCCAAAATGAGTGAAGCACCAGCTCCAATTGCACTGGCTGCCCCTGCACCACCACTGGCTAAATAACCCGCCGCAATACTTTGTAAACTTGAACCAATATTGTCAAAGTTAATAATTCCCACACCACTGCTTAAATCACCCATCGCCCATTGTACGCCCAGTTGATCTGTATCATTCCCTTCCACTTCAAGAATAGTTGCCTCAATCAGGACCTGCTGACGGCGAGTATCCAATTGCTGAATAGCAGACTCAATTTCACGCATGAGCTGTGGATCGGCTTTAACAACCAACGCATTTTGTGAGCTATCAGCAATAATACTCACTCCATTACTATTAAAACTGGTGATGTTGTTTTGATTGCGATTGGACTGGCTATTTAAGTTAATACTGGGTGTAGAAATCTGTGAAGACGAACCCTCACTGTTATTATTCTGACTAAAGGCCGCATTAGTGTTGCCACTATTATCAGCAGACTCGTTACTATTGACTGCTTGTCCCGAAACTAAGCCTTGTAAAATCTCAGATAAGTTTTTGGCGCTGGCATATTTTAAACGAAAAACCTTCAAGCCACCCAGACGTTCCGCAGCAGGCACATCGAGCATCTCGATCATTTGGCGAATACGTTTACGTGTAGCGGTATCCCCTTTTAAAATAATCCGATTGGTGCGGTTATCTGCAATAATACGTATTCTTGAGCCTTTTAAGTCCTTGATGGAACCTGTGCCGCTCATACTCTCCAACAACCCGATCATCTCTTCAGCTTGACTCGACTGTAACGACACCGCTTCAATATCATTTTGTCCCGTACCATCCAAATTACGGATAATGGTTTCAAGCTGATAAATATTGCTAGCACGATCGGAAACAATCAGTGCATTGGTTCCATTCACTGCCGATAAATGTGCAAATTGTGGCATCAGCGGGCGTAATGCTGGAATTAAATCATTGGCATTGGTATTTTCCAGCCAAATCACCCGCGTCACAATCTGATCACCTGTAGCGCGGTGACGTGCGTCATAGGGAATGCCTGAGCTTTTTACATTACTATCAGGCACAATTTTAATGGTTCTGCCAGATGGGATTGCCACTACACCATTCACATTCAGCACCCCTAAGAACAAATCATAAACTTCTTCTTTGTTAAGTGCTTTGTTTGAAATGACCGTAACATTGCCACGAACCCTTGGATCCACCGCAAAATTTTTCCCAGTGATATCTGCAACTTCATTAATAAATGCGGTTAAATCTGCATCGCGTAGATTAATTTTCCATGTTTGCGCATAACTGGCTGTGCTCACCGTGGCAAGCAAAGGTGCTGCAATTGTTAGTGCCCATGCTGAGCGGTGATTCAATAAAGCCATAAATCCAAATCATTCCTAACTGATACTGGTGATGCTTGATCACTGAAAATTTTGTTGTACCGTAATGATACGATCACCACGTTTCACTTCTATTTTTACTTGTCCTTCACGACGCGCACGCTCCAATAACTGCGCATCATTTTGCCCCTGTCCGATCGCTTGACCGTTTAAAGACATAATCTGATCTCCCGCCTGCAAGCCTAAACGACTACGTAGTGCAGCAGGGGTTTGTTCCGTCACCTGATAACCTTGGCCAGCATTATTGTTGGTACCGACACCCAAATCCTTTAAATATTGCTCGCGATCTTGTTGTAAGCCCTGTACTGCTTGGCCTAATGCTTGCTGCTCTTGACTCACAGGAGGAACTGCAACAGGTGCAGTCGTCGGAGCCACAATTTGCTGATCTAGATTATCAATTCCTTGGAACAACAATTCTCGGGTTTGCCCACTGTTATTTTTGAGAATCGCGCGGTCCCAATAGACCTCAGCCAGATAATATGAACTGCCTTCTATGCTCTCCCCCACCCGATAACGATCTGCTACATTATTTGACTTAATCACAGCAGATGAAAACTGACTAGGTTGCCCAACCACCACACCTTGTAGCTGTAAATTGAGCTGATCATCTGCAGGATTCTTACTTTGCTCTGCAAATAGCGCAAAATTGGTAATATTCGGGACTTGGGGTTGCTGTGAACCCAATTCAACACGTGGCATTTGCATAACTTGTGGTGGCGCCACCCAGAGCCAAAATAAGCCAGCCAACTTCCAGCATAGTGCCAAGATCAAAAGCATTAAACACAGTGGTGCTAGGCGCTCAAACTGTTTAAGGTTCAGCTCTGGTAATTTCTGTAGATCAAAATCCATTAAAAGCCCCCTTTCAGCAGAGGCTGACGCGAACTCACCACATAACTATCTAGACCTGCTTTACCTTGATAAGATGGCACATTTAACATTAAACGTTGGGTTAATTGCACATCCAGCATCAAATCTGGATCAACCGTTAAATTCATGAGTTTTTGTTGACGTTGATCCTGCAAATTAATCATGAGTTTATTTTGATCTTGCGATAACTTTCCTGCCAACGATGGAATTTGCATTTGCTGTGGACGTTGCGCAAAGATATACATCAATTCCCCTCCAGCCCACTGCATGCCACCACCTACCTGACTAAAACCTTGCTCTTTTTTATAATTAAAATCAATTTCTTGCAACTGGATTGCATTGCTAGGCCATTGCCAATTGGCGACCGACTTTAAAGTTTCTGGAGCAATTTGTCCGTTCAAATCCCGCACGATGACTTTTTTCCCGAAACCATAGGCCAACACACCATCCAGTTTGGTATTGGCACTATAAATCTCAACATTGGCGCCTGCACGCAGTAACAGTAAATCTAAAGGTCGGGTTGTCCAAACAACGGTTCCACGTAATTTTCCAGTTTGCCAATCGGCCTGTCCATGCCAAAGATTACCGCTGACATTCTGCAAAATCTGATTGTTTTTATAAAATTTTGCAATGAGCCATGCTGCCGGTATTTGCAGCAAAACGAAGATTAAAAATACTACAACTGTAAACATCCACCACGTGACGTATTTAGGTTTTGTGATTCTCCCACCACGAACTTTCAATTATTCTTCCTTGCTTCATTTTTTGTCTTTCTTTGATAGACATTATGCATAATTTTACAACAACACCAAACGTTAACTACAAAAAAAACCAAGCATATAATGCTTGGTTTTTGCAGTTTATGTCACGTCTGTGACAAGGCGATGACTTAGATTAGGAAATCTTCTAGCTTCGCACCTTTTTCCAACTGAGCCACTAACCAGCGTGGTTGCTTACCACGACCTGTCCATGTTTCAGCAGCATTACTTTTGTTACGGTAACGTGGCTCGACAGACTTACGCGTGCCTTTCTTACGCTTCGTTGCACCAAACTCTAAAATTTGTTCGATGCTTAAACCTACATTTTCTGCAATTGCAATAATTTGGGTATATGCATCTTCAACTGCTTGATCTTTTTTAGATGCAATTAAAGCTTCCGCTTCGATTTGTAGACGCTTTAACTCTTCTACGGATAAATTACTAATATCTGGCATACATTAACTCCATTAACCAACATTTTATTTACTGAGCCTATTTAATAATATTTTGATTAGACCAAAGACTCAACTCATCCATGACTTAAACAACAATACTTAGACAGTATTTATATAGTCTAGCGACTTTTAAAATAAATAAAAAGACATTTATATTTTATGTCCGATGGTTAACTCGAATTCTTTGAGTTTATGACGCGTCAGTTCAGGGATTAATGTTTTCTGCATATTCACCTTATCGACACAAACAATAACCGCTTCCGCTTCTGCAACGATAGATTGTTGTTGCTCGCTCCAGAGTAAATAATGCATACGAAATGCACTATTTCTAAGTTCTTCAATCCGTGCACCGATGCTTAATTGATCTGGATAAAATACAGGTTTTAAATACTTGCACTGATTTGATGCGACCACAGTCAGTATGTCCGAAGATAAAATACCTGTCCGCTCAATATAGGCCAAACGAGCACTTTCCACATAACGGTAATACATGACGTTATTAACATGACCAAAGGCATCCATATCTCCCCAAGCCACCTGTTGGGTATAAACCAATGGGTAATCTAACAGGCTCCGCATTATCCACCTATATTTTCATTTCGACAAAATTTGCATTATTTTCAAAAATTAAATTTAACTGTTTAATTAAATCCTCATCCCCGTTTAAGGTCGACTTGATTCTTAAATAGTTCATTAATACATTATCTGGATATAAATTTAATAACTCATCGGCTTGGTCTTTGTTCCCTAAAGCAGTATAAATATGCCATTTTGCAAAACTCAAAACGGGCACACTCATATACTTCGCTTCCCATGCTTCGATATGCTGTTGTAAATCGACATAATCGGGTAGCTGTTTCAAAAGTTGCTGTTGAAACCACAAATAAAATACTTCTGCATTAAACTGTTGATTGAGCAAATGAATCGACAGAATTTCATGTTGTGCACTCAAATCAGGCATGCGCGCTAATAATTTAAGCCATAAAAGTTGAATATCATAACTGCGGGTAAAAATCTGATCCGATAGATCTAAATAGCGCTGTTTTAAATCTTCTAAATTGTCATAGCTGGCTTGATCAAATTTAATCAACAAACGTTTCAACCATGCTTTCTTCACATCCTGATCCAAATGACCATATTGGGTTGAACGCAAATACAGCCATGGAAACTGAACCGCGAAACGCCCCCACAACTCTTTTAAACAGGATTCATAAGCCGTTTGTACATCCTTTAGCCATGGTGAAAGTTCATGTTGATTAAGAAACTCAAGATGAGTGAGTGCTTGTTCCGCATCCTCTTTCGCTAAAAAGAGTTCAATACGCTGAAGTTCAGCCAGTTCAAAAGCCATGGCATTGCTTTGACTTAGTGCACTGAGTGCTTCTGGAAACTGCGCCTTCATCAAGTATAAGCGCGCATCAATAATACTTTTGAGCAAGCCCGACTGAGCAAACGCATTTTGAATAAAGGCCTGCTGATCTCGACCTGCATCTAACAACCAGATCACAGCCAATTGCTCGTAAGGATGTAAATTTTTAAAATCAAAAACCGTTTCTGCTTTACGTTTTTCCCGACTAAGATAACGTTTCAGCCCGAGCCAACATAGGTGCAAACCAAGACTCAGTACGGCTAATGCAAGAAACATCACCCAAAGATTGGTTTGCAATTGCCAGTCATGCCAAAATACATAGACATAGCCTGCACCATGTCCGTAACTCAAAACACTCAGTACAGCAATCGCAATTAAACTCACCAAGCCATAAGCAATCAGTATTTGTTTCATCTCATTACCCCAGCAACGCACGTGTGCCTAAAATCGGGGTGGGCACGACCATCAAAGTCTTTAATTTATTCAATTGTTTTAGCAGTTCCTTAGCTTTAGGATCTGGTAGCTGCTGAATGAGCAACATAACCTCAGTCAAATCTTTTTGGTATTCGGTGTATTGTCCTGAAATTAAGGCTTGACGGGCCAATAACAAACGCAATTGGGCCTCTTTCAAAATAATCTGGCGTTGCATTAACGCTGTTGCGGGTGCTTGAGCAGGTTCAAGCTTAAACCATTGTTTCCAAAAGGGTTCAGACGAATCACGTACGGTGCTTAACTGTGGTTGCTGTATTTCACGATTTAAAGCCAGATCAATCTGTTGCAGTTGACGGTTAATTTGTGCTTGCTGTTCATTGCGCTCAGCCACAAATTTCTGAATGGTTTGCATATCTCGCGCGATGACCTGATGCAGACTTTGCTTCAACGCCACAGCCAAATTATATTTTTCCAGTTGCATATCTAAAAAGGCCAATTTATCGGTGGCCACCACATACTGCTGTTGCTTTAAGGCAAACTCCACCAAGTCCAGTTGTTGTTTGATAAACAAAATTGGATCAATACCCTCAACCACTTCTTCAGTGAGCTGACTACTCGTCGCATTCGCTACTGCAGGACTCTGCTTCAAAGTTTCTTTCTGACGTTGCATGGCGACAACTTGATCGTTCAAATTAGCACTGCGCTGCTCGATTTGGTGCATCTCACTCAACAAAGCAGTTTGCTGTGTACTCAGCCCCCACACGTCATAACTCAGCTTCGCAACCCACGCCAACGTAGCCATTAACACCACTATAAGAATCTTCTTCATGCGTTCCCTTGCCCACTGCATAACAACTGTACAATCGTGGCTGTCTTTAAGTCTTTCAGTACACTCACTTTAAACTGTACATACATTTGCTGTTGAGACTGTTTCAAGATGTGAGCCAAACGTTCACCTAATACCAAAAAGTGTCCTTTTTGCAAAAGTTGAATGTTTGTGTCTAGCAGAGCTAACCAATTCAGCCAACTAGCCTCACTACTGATCAGCGCAACATAATCATTATGTTCTGATAAACATTGAACCAATTCAGCCTGTTGCTGCAAAGTTTGATGAGGACAACGGCGTTCATATAGCACAAAGTTCAGTATAAAACGCCCGTGTTGCATTAAGGTGTCCATCATAAACTGACGCCCACCCTCGCCACGCCAAAATGCAATGCTCGCATCATCAGCCAAGTTCTGCAAAACGGGTAATTGTAACATCCCTTCTGAGCTTTCCACCTCGGGCACAACACTATCTAAACCAAACTCAGCTAAAGCTTGTGCAGTCTTTTGTCCAACAGCAATCCACTGAAGATGCTTTAAGTCAGACAGAGCTAGCCCACTGCGCACCAATTGATCCATACCAAACTGTACAGCACTTGGACTAACCACGACCACAACCTGTACCTGAGGCAACTGATCATACAAATGTGCCAAGTCTGTATCCCATAGCCTTGGAATGAGTTCCAATAAAGGCAGAGAATAGACCTCAACCGCCTGTTGCTCTAGCACTTGAGTCAGGCTTTTCGCCCGATCGACTGGACGCGTATTAATAAACAACATCGTAACTAATATTAATGATAAAAAGCTTTGAGCAAGTCACCAGCGCCTTGTGCCAATAGCTCTTGCGCCAGTACAACCCCTAAATGCTCTGCTTCAGCAGCATCACCTGCCACTTGTGCTTTCAGTAAGGTTTGCCCATCGACACTGCCCACGCGGCCTTCAAGCTGAATGCGGTTATCTGCTAAAGTGGCATAGCCTGCAATCGGTACCTGACAGCCACCTTCAAGATAAGCATTGAAAGCGCGTTCAGCACGTACACAAGTATCTGTTTCTAGATGTAGTAAGGGATGAATCAGGTCCAAGACTACTTGATCATTGCCACGACACTCTAGCCCTAAAGCCCCCTGACCCACAGCAGGTAAACTCAACTCTGGTTGAATGGTATGGCGGATACGTTCTGCCAAACCCAAACGTTTTAATCCTGCACTGGCCAAAATAATGGCATCATACTGACCCGCATCCAGTTTAGATAAACGTGTTCCCACATTGCCGCGTAAGTCGATAATGTCTAGGTCTGGTCGTTGTTTTAAGATTTGGCATTTACGGCGCAAACTCGAAGTACCAACCTTTGCCCCTTCTGGCAATGCCTCAAAACTCGCATAACTATTCGACACAAAGGCATCTAAAGGGTCCTCACGCTCACAGATGACCGCCAGTGATAAGCCTTCAGGCAAAGCCATTGGAACATCTTTCATCGAATGCACTGCCAAATCAGCACGACCATCCAATAACGCTGCTTCAAGCTCTTTGACAAATAAACCTTTGCCACCAATTTTTGCCAATGGCGTATCTAAAATTTTGTCCCCTTGAGTAACAAAAGTTACCAACTCTACGGTGAGCCCCTCATGCAATGCTTCTAAACGAGCACGAATATGTTCAGCCTGCCAAAGAGCAAGTGGGCTTTGTCGAGTAGCGATCTTTAGGGTTTTCATAAATTTTAGTATGTGCCAATAAGAATGAAACTATCTTAAACTGAATTTCCCCCATTGGAAATGTATTCAGCCTAAAGCACTGAGTCTCATTTCTTGCAGCATTACCGATGGCTTTAAGTTAGAGCTTATGTAAGCGCTCACGCAATCCTGGCAAATGCCGTCGGCTGACTGCCAAACGTTCATCTAGCTCACGGCAACGCACTTGATACTGTCCAGAGTTAACCACCTCTAACCCTTCTAAAAAGTGAACTGAAACCAAAGCATTGCGGTGGATGCGAATAAAGGCATCCCCAAACTCATGTTCTAAGTCTTTTAAGGTTTCATCAATTAAAACACTGCCATTTCTATGACGGACAGTGACGTATTTTTGATCCGCTAAAAAATAATAAATATTTTCAACAGGAACCAACTCCACACCACGATAGGTTTTCGCTGCGATTTGATGTCGCTTTACATTAAATTCGTCCATATTTTCTTTTTGTTTTATCTCGCTCATTTGAGCTTGGGTTAATTTAGTGAGGTGACCAAGCACCTGTTGCAATTCCTGTTGCATCACTGGTTTTAATAAATAGCCTTCAGCATGTGACTTAAATGCGTCAAGCGCATGTTCATCGTAAGCTGTACAAAACACCAAAGCAGGCATGGGCTCAAGCTGACGCAAAAAATGCGCACAGGTTAAACCATCCATTTCTGGCATTTGAATATCCAAAAGTACAACGTCTGGCTCATATTGTTGAGTGAGTTCTATAGCTTGTTGACCATGCGATGCGGTTGCCACCACCTGATGTCCAAGCTGACTCACCAATCGAGATAAACGTTCAATTGCTAAAGGCTCATCATCACAAATTAGGATGTCCATTTATCTCCCCCCAACAGTCACCTTGTTTATTTTTATAGGTTCACTGTGGCTTATTTATATTGATACTGCACAACAGTGGTATACATTCCTTCCCCTGCATAAGTTTGAAAACTGACACTACGCCCAAAATATGCTTCTAGACGCTGCTTCACATTTTCAATGGCAATACCATGTCCCTGTCGTTTATGAATTGTTTCCTTTGTAAATGGGTTAGTTATCACGATATTAACTTGATTCTGCAATATTTCAATCAGTACACTTATCGTACTCTTAGTTAAAAATTTTTCAACTCCATGAAAAATACTATTTTCAAGTAAAGGTTGTAAAGTTAAGAGTGGAATATGTACCTGCGGACATAACTCGGCATGTTCGATTTTCCATTCAACCTGTAAACGATCTCCCAAACGAATTTGCTCGATTGCCAAATAGCGTTGACATAGCTCAATTTCATCACTTAACTTCACCAACTTCAGCTCTTGAAAACTGGCTCTAAACAGGCGCGACAAGTTGAGTAGCATTTGCTCTGCTTTATCTGGATCAATCGCAATTAAACTGACAACATTATTTAAACTATTAAACAAAAAATGTGGATGAATACGGGCTTGCATAGCTTGTACCCGCGCATTCAATTCACTATGTTGCTGCCTGAACCACTGCTCTCTTAAATATAGATAACGAAAACAAAAAGTCCCCAACAGCAGACCATAACCCAAATGTAGCGCCACATCCTCGAATAAAACTGGCGAAGTTAAACCTTTGAGACTAAAATTGATGCCAAAGAAGATCAGTATATTAAGACTCAGCGTGGTTGCCAAAACAATGATCTGTAATAAAAAAAAGCCTGACAATAAAGTCATACCCAAACTTAAATTTTGCAACTTTTTTTGAGCATATTGCATCAGTGCGGTAAACGACAGCAACACCCAATTAATGTAAAGCATATAACTCAGCACATGCCCAAACACCAAAGCTGACCAAGACTGTGCTTCGGCCAAAGCCAACAGCATAGCCAACAAATTTCCACCAACAAACAGCTCCAGCAAATGTGGCCATTGCACAATTTTACTAAATAAATAGGAAATATTGGGCTTGGTCATACTGGAAGTTAAACTTTGCGCATCTTGAACTTCGGCAAGTTGTCTTGAATTTGTTATACTCATGCGAGTTCTACCGCTTTTTATCTTATTGAGCCGACATGACCACATCTTCTAATTCCTCAAATCCGTCACAAGCCCAAACTTCGGGTATGTGGGGCGGTCGTTTCTCTGAAGCTACTGATGCCTTTGTTGCTGAATTTACAGCATCTGTACAATTTGACCAACGCTTTTATAAACAAGATATTGCAGGCTCTATTGCCCATGCGACCATGCTTGCAAAAGTTGGCGTTCTGACCGAACAAGAACGTGATGACATCATCAATGGCTTAAACACCATTCAAGCTGAAATTGAAGCGGGTCAGTTCGAATGGCGTATTGACCTAGAAGATGTGCACATGAATATTGAGTCGCGTTTGACTCAACGGATTGGCATCACAGGTAAAAAGCTCCATACAGGTCGTAGCCGTAACGACCAAGTGGCAACCGATATCCGCCTCTATGTTCGCGATGAAATTGATGCCATTTTAGAATTACTAAAAAAATTACAAAAAGGTATTTTGAGTATTGCGGCTCAAAACACGCATACCATTATGCCAGGTTTCACCCACTTACAAACAGCACAGCCTGTGACTTTTGGTCACCACCTATTGGCATGGTTTGAAATGTTAGTCCGTGACTCTGAGCGCCTCATTGACTGTCGTAAACGTACTAACCGTATGCCTTTAGGTTCAGCAGCACTGGCAGGTACCACTTACCCCATCGACCGCGCATTTACAGCAGAGTTACTGGGTTTTGAAGCTGTTTCTGAAAACTCGCTTGATGCAGTATCTGACCGTGACTTCGGTATTGAGTTCAATGCTGCGGCTTCGCTGATCATGATGCACTTATCACGCATGTCAGAAGAACTCATTCTATGGACATCTGCTCAATTTAAGTTTGTAAACATTCCAGACCGTTTCTGTACAGGCTCATCCATCATGCCACAAAAGAAAAACCCAGATGTGCCTGAGTTAGTACGTGGTAAAACAGGCCGTGTCTATGGCGATTTGATGAGTTTGTTAACACTCATGAAAGGTCAACCGTTGGCGTATAACAAAGACAATCAAGAAGACAAAGAGCCTTTGTTTGATGCGATTGATACCGTGCGTGGCTCGCTCATGGCTTTTGCAGACATGATTCCTGCTTTGGTGCCAAACATCGACATCATGCGTGAAGCAGCGCTTCGTGGCTTCTCAACCGCAACCGACTTGGCTGATTATCTTGTTAAAAATGGTGTGGCTTTCCGTGATGCACATGAAATTGTGGGTAAAGCAGTTGCTTTAGGTGTTCAAGAGTCCAAAGACCTTTCTGAATTGACTTTAGAACAACTTCAACAGTTCTCTGACTTAATTCAAGCTGATGTATTTGAAAAAGCACTGACCCTTGAAGCGTCAGTCAATGCGCGTAACCACATTGGTGGAACTGCACCTGCGCAAGTAGAAGCTGCCATTGAACGTGCCCATGCGCGTTTAGAAAAACTTTATGCTCAATAAGGACGTCTAGATATGACTCGACAAGTTTTTTGCCGTAAATATCAAACAGAAATGGAAGGTTTAGACTTTGCACCGTTTCCAGGTGCAAAAGGCCAAGAACTTTTTGAAAGCATCTCCAAGCAAGCTTGGGGAGAATGGTTAAAGCACCAAACCACTTTAATCAATGAAAAGCGCCTAAATGTGTTTGAACCAGATGCGAAAAAGTTTCTTGAAGAACAACGTGAGAAGTTCTTTAACAATGATGAAAGCTTAGAAAAAGCAGAAGGCCTAAAGCCTGAGGCGTAATAAAGCGGAGTACTGCTCCAGCACGCCGTAAGACAAGCGAAGCGCATCGTTTCAAATGCCATGAAAGAGTCTGTAAAAGGACTCTTTTTTTATTTGCATGTCGATTGACTAAATCAATCTCTAAAGTAAAAAAGAAGATAGATGACACGTGGATGACTTAATTACTGTTTAAACCGATTATTTGTATCCAAATGATTGAGTGTAAACATAGCGCTACAGAACCTGTATAAAACTCAACATTACACTACAAGAACCTACATGACGCAGAAAAACATCTTTCCTATAATGACATTCAAGGATAGAGGGAAGCCTCTTATCTATAACGATAAATATCCCCGATTTTAGTCTCAGATTTCCCCCAAAATCTGAGATTTTTTTTATCCAAAAATTAAGCAACCATAAAAAAGCACAACCGAAGTTGTGCTTGAAAAATAAAATTCGCTTTTTTTATTTTTGGATATGTTTTTCAACTTCTTCAAAACTGGTATGACGCACATCCAAGCCTTTCACCATGTAAATCACTTGCTCAGAAATGTTACGCGCATGGTCGCCAATCCGTTCTAATGAACGTAATACCCACATCACATTAATCACGCGCGCAATATGACGCGGGTCTTCAATCATATACGTCATCAAAGTACGCGTTGCAGACTGATATTCACGGTCAATATCAGCATCGGCCATCATCACCCGTAACGCTTGCTCAGCATCCAAACGCGCGAACGCATCTAAAGCATCATGAATCATGACACGAACTTGGTTACCAATATGACGCGTTTCCATATAACCACGTGGTGATTCGCCATCTTCACATAAACTTTGCGCAATACGAGCAATTTTCGCAGCCTCATCACCAATACGCTCTAGATCAGTATTGGCTTTCGACATTGCAATCACCATACGCAAATCAATCGCAGCAGGATGACGACGGGCTAAGATCAAGGTCAATGCTTCATCAATTTCACGCTCTAATTGATTCACTGCATTGTCTTTAAACTGTACATCTACCGCTAAGTTGGCATCGGTGTCGAGTAAAGCATGAATTGCATTTGCCACTTGTTGCTCTACCAAACCACCCATGGTCATAAATTTAGTATTCACATCCTGCAAATCTTCATTGAACTGTGAAGAAATGTGATGGTTTAAAACAGGACTATTTGGCAAAGGACGTACTCCACAGCAACATCATGAGGGACTAAAGTTTGAGCGATATTAAAACATATCAATTATGAAGATTTGATGACAAGAGCTCATTCTGAGCTTGTTTTGTCGATCCACAATGCTTTCATTTTTCGCATCTCATAGTCAGTCAACTTACCCACAGATGCCTTTAAATGCAAGATAATGCGCAAATCACCTTTCAAGTATCCGCATTGTATTTTGATTAAAACAGTATGCCTTCCCCATGAATGTCCATTTTAGCACTAAACTTTTAACCAAATTGACATGCATCGAATTCAATTACACCTGTCACAACTTAGCTTTCGCCAACATCATCAAAAGCAAAAGTTTATTCAAACGAATTGTTATTAGTTTCGTATATTTTTTATTGCATACATTACACTGACATATCTTAATGCATTCATTATGAAGTAAATATTTTCCAGCGTCATAAACCCTGAACCACATTCATTCACAATACTACACATTAAAAATCTGATTCCTCTATAAAATGAGGCGTGGAGAAACGGAGTGTCTCTATATCTTGTTGTCGCTGAACTGAGTTTTCTAAATCGAGTTGCTGTGAATCATTTTTCTTTCTTTTCACTTAAAACATATACGCTCATATTTTTGTGCGTAATGCTGGCTGCCTGTCAGAAACCAGAGCCAGTGAGTTTTCAGGAACCAGCTAGAATTGAAGCGTCTTCGTCACAAACGATGGATCTCACAGATTTGTGCCAAAAAATTGGCAAAAACATGTCCGAAATAGATGCTCAGCGTACCACTTTTGCTTTAGAACAAATCAACCAAGACTTGAAACTATGTCTACCTTTACTTGATTTCCAACAGCAAAAACATTTATTGAGTTTATCTAATAAAATGTACAGTGACTTCTTAGCCGTCGATCGTACGCCACAGCAACAACGTGCTTTTGAAAGTTATGCTTTAGAAATGGCACAGCACCCGACCATTCAACAGAGTCTTTTTGAACAATTAACGCTTCGTGACCAATACTTAATCAAACATCAAGGCCAATCTTATGTGGAGTTATTCGACGCAGGCGAAGGGGAAGTCCATTACCGCCGCAGCCCTGAATATTTAGCTAAAATTTTTGCACCCTATTTACCTGTTGCAGAGCAAGCGTTTATTGAACATTTAGCAGCACAAAATCAGTACCCTGCCGTGATCGACCATCAAGTTAAAATTGATGCTAAAGAAATTGCAGATCGTGCATTGTATTGGGAAAGTTATTTAAAACAATATCCTCAAAGTAGCTATCATCAAGATGCCCGCCATTTATTGAATCTATATAGCACCTTGCTGTTTATTGGACCAAATACTCAAGCTGTTTATGATGGCTATACCGTACAAAGCAGTTATTTAGAGGAAATTGAGCGTCTTGCTGAACTCAAAAATTCAGTAGTCACCGATCATGCACGTTTATTTTTGAAATTTATTGAACTTAGCCCTGAACAAAGAACAGCTCAAATCATCTTGCCTGCTTCCACTCATCCGCAGCGTTTAGGTGCAGAGCAATTATTACAAACTCAACTCGCTCACTTTATTCAACTCCGTATGGTTCAACCCGACCAAGGCAAAGACTGCTTAAGTGATGCCATTTGCCTGAACCGCTAACATATACGCTCTCAAATTGTGCTCATATTTTGAGTAAAAAGATCGCTGTTTTTGCTTAACATGCATGTTAAGATGATGCATCGCTTGACGGAGCGCGAGTAACAACTCGCTGAGATCATCTAAAGCTTTTTATGAAGTTTTGAAGATGAGTACCGTTGAACCTGATCAGGTTAAGACCTGCGTAGGAATCAAGCCATCTAAAAACTGAACGCCTTTCATTGAACTATTTCCAGTAGAAATACATTCGTTGCATTTGTATCCACAAATCAACAACACATAGAAATAGTTTCAATTGCCATCGTTTTTGGTCGTGCTTGATTCGTTGATGTCATTCATAAGGATCATTGCAATGAACCATTTAACGAATCTTTCCGCTGAAATTTCAGCACAACATGAACAAGATGCCAAAGACCTGACCCGTATCTTGCCTGCCTCTAAAAAAGTCTATATCCAAGGTTCGCGCCCAGACATTCAAGTCCCCATGCGTGAGATTGAACTGACCGAAACCCCAACAGGCTTAGGCGGTGAGTACAATCCGCCTGTCATGGTATATGACACCTCTGGCGTATATACCGATAGCAATGTCAGTATTGATCTGAATAAAGGCCTACCAAATGTCCGTGAAACTTGGATTGAAGAGCGCGACGATACTGAAATATTAGACTGCCTCAGCTCAAGCTTTGGTCAAGAACGTTTACGGGATATTCGTACCGCTGAGATTCGCTTTGCGCATATTCAAAAACCACGTCGTGCCAAAGCGGGCCACAATGTCACGCAGATGCATTATGCTAAACAAGGCATCATTACGCCTGAAATGGAATACATCGCTATTCGTGAAAATCAACGTCAGCGTGAAGGGGTCGATGCACGTCAGCACGTGGGGCAAAACTTTGGCGCGCATAACTTGATGGAAATCACACCTGAGTTTGTGCGTAAAGAAGTGGCTGAAGGACGTGCGATTATTCCTGCCAATATTAACCACCCTGAAATTGAACCGATGATCATTGGTCGAAACTTCTTGGTGAAAATCAATGCCAATATTGGTAACTCGGCTCTTGGCTCTTCAATTGATGAAGAAGTCGCAAAAATGACGTGGGCAACCCGTTGGGGTGCAGACACCATCATGGACTTATCGACCGGTAAAAATATCCATGAAACCCGTGAGTGGATTATCCGTAACTCACCTGTTCCGATTGGTACTGTGCCTATCTATCAAGCTTTAGAAAAAGTCGATGGGGTTGCGGAAGACCTCACATGGGAAATTTTCAAAGACACACTAATTGAGCAAGCGGAGCAAGGTGTAGACTATTTCACCATTCATGCGGGTGTCTTATTACGTTATGTACCGATGACTGCAAATCGTCTCACTGGCATTGTCTCTCGTGGCGGTTCGATCATGGCGCAGTGGTGTTTGGCCCATCATCAGGAAAACTTCCTCTACACACATTTCGATGAAATCTGCGGAATCATGAAAGCCTATGACGTGTCATTTAGTCTCGGTGATGGTCTACGTCCAGGTTGTATTCAAGATGCCAATGACGAAGCACAATTCTCTGAGTTACGCACATTAGGTGAGCTCACTCATCGTGCGTGGAAACATGATGTTCAGGTGATGATTGAAGGACCAGGGCATGTGCCTATGCATATGATCAAAGAAAACATGGATCTACAACTTGAAGTTTGCCAAGAGGCGCCCTTCTATACTTTAGGTCCATTGACCACCGATATTGCCCCAGGTTATGACCATATTACTTCTGCGATTGGTGCAGCGATGATTGGTTGGTACGGGACTGCCATGCTGTGTTATGTCACCCCCAAAGAACACTTGGGCCTGCCGAACAAGAAAGATGTCAAAGATGGCATCATCACCTATAAAATTGCAGCGCATGCGGCAGATTTGGCCAAAGGTCATCCGGGTGCGCAAGTCCGTGACAATGCCCTGTCTAAAGCACGTTTTGAGTTCCGCTGGGAAGATCAGTTTAATTTAAGCCTTGATCCAGACACGGCGCGTAGCATGCATGATGAGACTATGCCAAAAGAAGCACACAAATCTGCACACTTCTGTTCGATGTGCGGTCCGAAGTTTTGTTCGATGAAAATCACCCAAAACGTCAGGGATTATGCACAAAATAAACAGAACACTGAACTGAATAAAATTCAGCAAGAAGAGGTTGAATCAGGCCTCAATAGTATGAAAAAACAGTTCCATGCAACAGGACAAAACTTGTACCAAAAAGTGTAAGTTCATAAAAAACCTTTTGTAATCATGCGATTCTCAGTTAGGATGAAGTGATAAATTTCATCCTGATTGAGCTTTATGAACATAATTAAGCAAGCTACATATCACCGTGAAGATGTCCAAATTGTAGACAGAACCTTTCTGTTTCGGGGTTTTATCCAAGTAGAAAAAGTAAATTTACGTCATCGTCTGTTTAATCAAACTGAGTACACCTCTGTGATTTCACGTGAGCTCATTCAGCGCCCTGAAGCGGCTGGTGTCTTGATTTATGACGATACACAACAAAAATTTGCACTGATTGAACAGTTTCGTATCGGCGCTATGGATGACCAAGATTCAGCTTGGCAGCTAGAAATTATTGCAGGGGTTTTAGATGGAGATGAATCACCCGAAAGTTGTATTCGTCGCGAAGCACTAGAAGAATCAGGTTGTCAGATTGAACAATTACAACATCTGTTCAGCTTCTATCCTTCTGCGGGTGCCTGTGCTGAACTGTTCCATCTGTATAGTGCTGCAGCCAATTTACCTGAACAAGGCGGTGTCTTCGGTATGCCAGATGAAGGTGAGAACATTTTATTGCACCTAATTGATTATGCGCAGATTGGCACATTACTTTCCAATGGTCGGCTCAGAAATGCGCCTGTCATAATGGCCTTGCAATGGCTACAACAACAGATTAAAACGACAAGGAATGTCTAAGGGGTCAGACATGACTTTAAATAATGAAAAAAATTGGATCATTGTCCAAATTTCCGATACGCACTTGATGGATCAAGATCATTTGGAATTTGTACATATGAATCCAGAGCAAAGCTTTCATCATGTGATGCAACACATTGTTGAACGCCATCCAAAAATTGATGCCATCGTCCATACAGGCGACTTGGCACAGGTTCCCGTGCCTCGGACTTATCAGCGCTATCTAGACTTTATGCAAAGTTTAAAGACGCCGTTTTACCAAGTGCCTGGCAATCATGACAATATTGAACACTTCCCTTTTCATGAGCAACAGAATAAAGCTCACGTTATTCACTTTGGTCCGTGGAGCGTAGTCTTACTCAATAGCGCAGTAAAAGGAAAAGTTGATGGATGGGTGGATGAAGCTCAGTTGATTCAGTTGGAACAGATTTTACAAGATTTTGCACAACAGCATATTCTGATTGCTTGTCATCATCATCCCTTTGAAATGCAGTCCAAATGGATTGATCAGCATAAACTCAAGAATACCCCAGACCTCACTGCTGTGTTGGCACGACATACCAATGTCAAAATTGTCTTATCAGGTCATGTCCATCAAGAATCATGGCGTGAATGGCACAATATTCAGTTTTATTCGACACCTTCAACCAGTGTGCAATTTAAGCCTTTAAGTGATCATTTTGCTTTAGATGAGCAAGCACCTGGTTATCGTATTTTACAATTAAATGCAGATGGAACACACGAAACACAGGTACAGCGCGTGTCACACGCGCAACAAAAAATAAATGTTGAAATTTCAGGTTATTAACTTTTCATTTTTCTCGTTTTCAATTACCTTAGTTGCTCTTACGAAAAAGTGATCAATTTAATCCAAACATCAAAGACTATCAAAATACTTAAAAAGTCTATATGATGACGACCCCCGAGGGTGGAATCTACTCGAGGGTGGATAAAAACACTTGCATATCACCATATTTTTTGCGTATTGAATACGTATATGATGAGGATTGCCCTAAATGGCGAATGACAACCAAAATACTGTCTTAGACGAACAAACTGATGTTGTAGATGAAAAATCTACAAAACGCGTGCGCAAAACTAAGCCCAAAGCGACTGACGGTGGTTCTACTGCTAGCTTATTTGGTATTGAACCTTATCAGCCGAAAAAAAATGAAGAATACATGTCTGAAGGTCAGCTGGAGCACTTCCGCCAGATCTTATTGGCTTGGAAAGCAGAGTTGATGTCAGAAGTTGACCGTACACTCAACACCATGCAAGACGAAAACACCGCTTTGCCTGATGTGAATGACCGTGCGACACAAGAAGAAGAGTTTGCAATTGAACTACGTACACGTGACCGTGAACGTAAACTCATCCGCAAAATCGAACAATCAATTGAAGCGATTAAAAACGACGACTATGGTTTCTGTGAAACCTGTGGTATCGAAATTGGTCTGCGCCGTTTAGAGGCTCGCCCAACTGCAACTTTATGTATTGACTGCAAAACGTTAGCAGAAATCAAAGAGAAGCAAAATAACGGTTAATCATGTTATTTAATAATCCTCCCCCAACCCCTCCTTTACAAAAGGAGGGGGACAACAGGATGGCTTATGTGGGTCGGTTTGCGCCATCGCCAACCGGCCCTTTGCATTTTGGTTCACTCATTACAGCCGTTGCCAGTTATTGCGAAGCAAAAGCACATCAGGGCTTATGGTTAGTACGCATTGAAGACACTGACATTCCCCGCATTTATCCTGGCAGTGAAAGCCATATCTTGCGTTGTATCGAAGCTTTCGGCTTTCAACCCGATGCAGAGATCATTTTCCAAAAAGATCGTCTCGATCTATACGAAAACGTCATTCAACAATTGCATCAACTCCAACTGGTCTATGCCTGTCAATGCACCCGCAAAATGCTCGGTTCTAATCACATTTATGCAGGTACTTGCCGTGACCTTGCTCTGCCTTTTGAGCAACAATCCATTCGCGTCAAAGTGGAAGATCTCGAGATTTGTTTTAATGATGCGCTGCAAGGCAGACACTGCTCGCAGCTAGCACATGAGCTCGGTGACTTTGTACTGAAACGCCGTGATGGCATTATCAACTATCAGTTAGCAGTCGTAGTAGATGACTACCTACAAGGTATCACCCATGTGGTTCGTGGTGCAGACCTTTTAGACAATACCGAGCGACAAATTTATTTAGGTCAGCTCTTAAATTACCCGCATCTTAACTATATGCATCTGCCTTTAGCCATGAATGATCAAGGGCAAAAACTGTCTAAACAAAACATGGCACATGCACTCGATCTCAACCAAGCACCTGCTCTACTCGCTCAAGCGATACGCGCTTTAAATCAGCCAGCTGTCGAGTTAGACCACCCTGAACAAATGTTGCAACAAGCCATCGCACAATGGGATGTTTCGCTGATTCCGCATTGCACTACCCTGCACGGCACTTATGTATAGCAAAACGATTACGGCAGAAACTCAACACTAGGCATAGCATTCAACGTTTCAATTAAAGCAAATTCAAAACTGATGTAAACCATTACAGTTATATCCATCATAAAAGCATGAGGGATAAATGCACTGATGAAAAACAGAATTCAGGAACAGCTCAAACGCTATTCGCATAATAAAAAACATGTCCAGTATGCAAATAACATGATGAAAGAAGAATCAAGCTTAGAAGCTTGATTCTTCTTTCGTTGGGTTAGTGCTTTGTGTGCTGGCATCAATTTTTAAAATCAAACTAATCATCACTGCGCACATAATCAGAGATGAACCACCATAACTAATGAAAGGCAGGGTCAAACCTTTGGTTGGGAGCATCCCCATATTCATACCTGCATTGACCAAAATTTGCAGTAAGAAAATAATCGACACCCCATAAGCCAAATACCCCGCACGCAGGTACTGGTTTTTCAGTGCACGATGACCAATTTTGATACAACATACCAACATGGTAAAGGACAGAATTAAGACTGTCGTAATTCCGAAAAAACCAAACTCTTCACCTAAAATAGCCAGCATGAAGTCAGTATGAGCTTCTGGTAAATACGCCATTTTCTGCACGCTATGCCCAAGCCCTACACCAAACCACTCCCCACGCCCAAAGGCCATCAAGGCATTGGAAAGCTGATAACCCGTACCTAGTGGGTCTTCCCAAGGGTTAGAAAACGACATTAAGCGCTCAAAACGGTAAGGCTCAAACACAATCAAAAAGACAAAGGCCGCAAAGATTGCACCAAAAGCCATACCAAACTGAATGAGGGGTGCGCCAGCAAGAAAGAAGATGCCGAGCATCATCAAGCTAATCACTACGGTTGCACCTAAGTCGGGCTCCGCAATAATCAAACCCACCGTCAACAGCATAATGATGCCGAGACGGATCAAGCCTTTGATGTTGTTCCTTACCTCTTCAGCACGGCGTACCACATAGTCCGCCGTGAAAATCGCCATCATTACTTTGGCGACCTCAGAGGCCTGCAAGGTGAAGCCCGCAACACGAATCCAGCGGGTCGAACCATTCACCTCTGTACCAACAACCAATACCGCGGCCAGCAGTAAAATGGTTAAGATCCACAACGGAAAAGTATTGTTAAACCAGACATTGAGCGGTATTCGGTAGACGGCGTAGGCTAAAACACCCGCCACAACAATGGAAATCCCATGACGCAATACGTAGTGGAATGAATTCTCATGAAGGCGTTCAGCATACGGCATAGAAGCCGAAGCTACCATGATCGAGCCTAAACACAACAACGCTATCACACAAAAGATCAATACATTACGCGGTGTCACTTCACTGGGTACACGTGGCGCCCAACGGCTATAAAACTGGTTAATTTTATTGATCGTTGTCTGAGCAAACTCAGCCATCTCAATTTCCTTATTATTTTTAGTGGAGTTCTTGCACACAAGCGACAAACTGATGTCCGCGCTGTGGGTAACCACTGAACATATCAAAACTTGCACATGCAGGTGACAATAACACGACATCGTGGGCTTGGGTATGTTGTTGGCAAAGTGCAACCGCCTGCTCTAAAGTGTCAGCATGCAGTAAAGGCGTTGTTCCTGCCACGGCTTTTTCAATCAATACTGCATCTTCACCAATCAATACCGCCACTTTCACATATTTGCTCAAAGCTTCACGTAAGGCACTAAAGTCTTGCCCTTTACCTTGACCACCTAAAATGATCGCAACTTTGCCACCTTTGGCCGCAATTGCTGCACCTAAGCCATCAATTGCAGCTAAAGTTGCGCCGACATTGGTTCCTTTAGAGTCATTATAGTAACGGACCCCCTCAACGTCTTTCACAAACTCACAGCGATGCTCTAAGCCTTTAAAGCTTTTCAGCGTTTCCAACATCGACTCAAGCGGAAGATTAATCGCTTCACCCAAAGCTAAACAGGCTAAAGCATTGGCAACATTGTGTGTGCCTTGAATATACATCTCTGCACTATTCAATAACCGTGTGCGGCCACGAGCCAACCAAATCGTACCATCATCATCTCTTAACACACCGTACTGATTCATATCAGGAGCATTTAAACCAAAGCTTTGCATTGGTGTAGCATCAGGTACCAAAGGACGAGTGAGAGAGTCATCACGGTTATGAACAACTTTTTTCACACCTTGGAAAATACGATGCTTCGCGGTGTGATAACCCATCATATCGCCATGACGGTCAAGATGGTCTTCACTCATATTCAGTACCACCGCAACCTCAGCCTGTAAATTTGATGTGGTTTCTAACTGAAAGCTGGATAACTCCAAAATATATAGGTCTGGATCATCCTTGGTTAAGTCTAAAGCTGGACGGCCAAGATTGCCTCCCACCGCGACTTTCACACCTGCATGTTCCGCCATCAGCCCAATCAAGGTCGTCACTGTACTTTTTGCATTAGAGCCTGTAATCGCCATAATCGGTTTATCGGTTGCACGGCGTAAAATCTGAATCTCACTCACCACAGGAATGCCTTTGGCAATCGCAGCTTGAATTTCAGGTAGTTTCGGATCAAGCCCAGGACTAATAATGATTTCTTCAGCAGACAACAACAGCTCTGCGTCAAACTGACCAAAACTGGTTTGTACCTCTGCTGGAATTTGGTCATGACCGGGCGGGGTCGATCGAGAGTCCGTTACTGCAACGCGGTAGCCTTGGTTATGTAAAAAATTGACCGCTGCAACACCTGAAATACCGAGTCCTGCAACGACCTTAAGTCCACCACGTTGTATTAACATTTTCGCCCCATGCTTGGTCTGAAATTTATCTGCGGAAATGTTAGCACTTTGCTGTTTTGAATGCTTTTTCTGTTTTGACTTTCCCGCACTTTTTTTGTGTCAGTGCGTAAAAAAGCCGTCCCTATCGGACGGCTTTTTTATTTGTGAGTAGAAATCGTTTTATTTCCACTTCACCGCCTGAACTTCAGGCTTTTTCGCACTGCTGTCTTCTGTCGCTGGGCAGGCACAATTTCCACCACACCCACCAGACATCGCAGGTTTTAACCACGCTGCTAAACGCGTCCAACCGCGTGCTTCACATAGCTCCGCCAAGGATGTGAAAACTGAACCTGATGTCTGAGGAAATACTTTCTTAAACACCACCACCGCACTCCAGATCACTAGAGCAGCAACAATTAGAACTTCAATCATCTCAATCTCCTCGCCTATTTACACTGATTAGCCCAAATAATGCGTTGCAATTTGATAGGTCAGGAATGACATTAAATAAGCCAAACCAAACAAGTAAATGGTCATAAAACTCACGGTTTTCCATGAACCTGTTTCACGTTTGACCGTCGCTAAGGTAGCCAAACAGTGCGGTGCATAAATAAACCACACCAGTAAAGATAGTCCTGTCGCTACCGACCAACCGAGCTCACCACCACTACTGATCAGTGAAGCCAAGCCTTGTGACATGGCATCATCATCGACAGCAGATAAGGCATATACCGTACCTAGAGCTGCCACCACCACTTCACGGGCCGCCATGGCTGGAATCAAAGCAATACAAATCTGCCAGTTAAAGCCCAGTGGCGCAAAAATCGGTTGCAGTAAATGACCAAGCATGCCTGCAAATGAATAATCAATTTCAGGTAAAGTCGCGCCTTCAGGGGCTTGCGGGAAAGTACACAAGAACCACAGCAAAATAGACAAGGCGAAAATGATACCACCTACACGACGTAAGAAGATCTTGGCACGGTCAAGTAAACCAATCCAAATATTCTTCAAGTCAGGGAAACGATAGCTTGGTAACTCCATCATCAACATATGTTGTGACTTGTCTTTCTGGAAGAATTTCAGAACGAAAGATACACACAGTGCACTCACAATCCCTGCCATATATAAAGCGAACAACACCAAGCCTTGTAGGTTGAACAAGCCCCAAACGGTTTGATTGGGGATGAATGCTGCAATCAATAATGCATATACAGGCAACCGTGCTGAGCAAGTCATCAACGGTGCAACAAAAATCGTGGTCAAACGGTCACGGGGATCGCTGATGGTTCGTGAAGCCATGATGCCCGGAATCGCACAAGCAAAACTAGACAAGAGTGGAATAAAGGCACGTCCTGAAAGACCTGCCTTATACATCAGTTTATCCAGCAAGAATGCAGCACGTGGCAAATAACCTGATTCTTCCAACACTAAAATAAAGAAGAATAGAATCAGAATCTGTGGCAAAAATACCACCACACCACCTGCACCTGCGATGATTCCATCCACCACCAAACTGTTGAGTAAAGGTTGACTAATCACCCCACCTGCGGTTTCACCCAACCAGCCAAAGAAAGTTTCAATCCCATCCATAAACGGCGCTGCCCAAGCAAAAACCGCTTGGAAAATAATAAACATCATCACAGCGAGGCTGACTAAACCGAGAACAGGATGCAAGAAAATTTTATCCAGAAAATCTGTTCGTTTGTCTTCTTCATCAACATACTGCACCACATCGTGCAATACATTCTCAACCTTCTGATGCGCCGTATCACCTTTTAAACCTGTCAACTCAGTATAAGGCACAGCATATTTGCCCTGCTCTAAAGCACTGAGGAGACTTTCAATACCCGAGTTACGTACTGCAACGGTTTCAACAATGGGCACACCCAAACGCTCAGAAAGCTTTTGGGTATTGATTTGCATCCCACGGCGACGTGCTTCATCCATCATGTTTAAAACGATTAACATTGGACGACCCAATGCAATCAGTTCAATCACTAAACCAAGGTGAAGTTTGAGGTTGGTTGCGTCAACAACGCACAAGAAAGCATCTTGCTGACCTTCATCAGCAATTTTCCCCATCACCACGTCACGGGTAATCATTTCATCAGGGCTGGTCGCATCTAAGCTATACGTCCCTGGCAAGTCCAGAACGCGAACCGCTTGACCTGAAGGCAAACTAAACTGACCAACTTTACGTTCAACCGTTACACCCGCGTAGTTGCCGACTTTTTGACGGGTTCCAGTCAGATGGTTAAATAACGAAGTTTTACCGCAGTTAGGATTACCTACAAGGGCAACACGCAAGGCATCACTCATCTAGGTGCTCCTTCGACTTGAATTTCAATTTTTTCAGCTTCAACTTTTCTTAGGGCGAAACGTGTAAAACCCACTTGGATTAAAATGGGATCGCCTCCAAAAACGCCTTTGGTAATCACCTGTACTTTAGTACCTGCAACAAATCCTAGTGTTTCAAGACGACTAGCCACCAAGTCAGTCTGAGCTTCGCCATCCAAAGTACGATTCACTTTGCTAATGATGGCAGTTTGTTTGACTTTTAAATCAGATAAACGCACCGCATCCAACCCTTTAATATTTTGAACAGTATACAAACAAATGAGAATAATTACCAAATCAGATTCGATAATGATTCGCATCTGTTATAACACATCGACAAGCGAGAATGATTACACTACATTGAATAAACCCCAATCATTGTTTTGTATTTTTTGCTGATGTGCTGAAAAGTTATGCTAAATAAAAAACCGCGTATACCTGCGCCTGTTCAAATTCCAACCCAGCTCAGCTTTTTACATGGCTTTAAAGATTACCTCATTGCACAAACTGTCAGTCCGCATACGCGAAATGCTTATCTTTCCGACTTACTACAATGTAGTGAGTGCTGTGCTGTGAGCATGCCCGAATGGAGCAGTGATGATATCGCTGATGTTTTACTGGCACTTACGAAACAAGGCAAAAGTCCACGTTCAATTGCGCGCTGTCTATCCGCCATGCGTTCTTTTTTTAAGTTTTTACGGGAACAAAAACTACGCTCCGACAACCCCGTCGCACTGCATAAAACGCCCAAAATTGGCCGCGCACTGCCTAAAGATTTATCTGAACAAGATGTCGATGCCCTGATTCAAGCACCCGATATTGAAACCGCTCTCGGACTGCGTGATCGTGCCATGTTTGAAGTATTGTATGCTTGTGGGCTACGTGTATCTGAGCTACTGAACCTCCGCCTAGACTTAATCAATTTAAAACAAGGCTATTTAAGAATTACAGGTAAAGGCAATAAAGAACGACTGGTGCCTTTAGGGCAAATCGCAGTGGAATGGGTCGAGAAATATCTGCAAGAGTCTCGCCCACAGTTATATAAATCTGCAACCGACTATCTGTTTCTCACTCAACATGGGGGCATTATGAGTCGGCAAAATTTTTGGTACGCCATTAAACGCTATGCCTTACAAGCAGGGATTCAAGCAGAACTCTCGCCACACACCTTACGCCACGCTTTTGCAACCCATTTACTCAATCACGGTGCGGACTTGCGTGTGGTACAAATGCTCCTAGGACACAGTGATCTGTCGACAACACAAATTTATACCCATGTCGCACAAGTGCGTATGCAGCAACTGCATGCCATGCATCATCCACGTGCTTAAAGCCATTAACAAATATGCATGGAAGACTATTTTTAGCAGGAAGGCAACGAAGTATTACCGAGTCTTCTGCTTTTTTTGCTATGCTTGGCGCTCTGTTTTTATAAAGTCAAAAGAAAAAGGGTTATCTATGTTATTTACCCGTAAGCCATTGTTCATTGCCTGTGTCCTTGCCTCCTCTGTTCTGGTCACAGCATGTTCAAACAATACTGAAGAAAAAAAACAAGACTCTTTAACAGCAAGCGCTCCGGCCACGGGTGAAGCATCGACATTGTCGGAACGCAATGCGAAACAACGTTTAATTGACACGCTTCAAAAGCATTTCAAAACAGCCAACATCAATGCCAAAATCATTGATATTAAAGCCACCGAAGTACCCAACCTATTTTGGGTGAATCTTGAAGGAATGAGTTCTGTCTATACCACAGCAGACGGCAAATATATTATCCAAGGGGATGTGATTCGCTTAGGCGATAAAACCCTCCACAATGTTAGTGATAACCTACAGGCTGAGGCCAATAAAAAGCTATTAGCAGAACTGAAAACTGAAGATCTACTGGTTTATAAAGCCAAAGGCAAGACCAAACATGTGGTTTATGTCTTTACCGATGCCAGTTGTCCTTACTGCCATAAACTGCATGAGCACATCCCTGAAATCACAGCTCAAGGTGTCGAGGTGCGTTACATTGCATGGCCACGTGGCGAGCAGTTCATGCCTGCTATGGAAAGCGTGTGGTGTAGTGCAGACCGTCAAGCTGCGTTTGATCAAGCCATTTCAGGTGTTCAACTGCCACCTGCAACTTGTAAAAATCCAGTGCGGGATCAATACCAATTAGGTCTAAACATGGGTGTAAATGGTACGCCTGCGATTTATAACGAAGATGGTGAATATCTCGGTGGCTATTTGACACCAAGTGAATTATTAAATCGACTTAAATAACTAATTTTTATTTGTTATTTAACTAATATTTATAGTTAAACATAAAGTTATTTCTTTCCTAGAGTCTCACAGTTTTTTTAGCTATGATCTAAGCTTGATTTAATATTTATAAGTAAATTGGAGTGTGACGTGAAACCAGTTCGTCTGGCAATCCTCGGTCTTGGTACTGTGGGTGGTGGTGCCCTTAAACTACTAAAAGAAAATGCTGCTGAGATTAAACGTCGCACCGGTCGAGAAATTCAAATTACCTATGTCGGCACACGTCGTCCACGTCCAGATTTAGAGCTTGATCCAAGTATTAAACAAAGCTCAGATTTGTTAGATATTGTGCGTCAACCTGATGTCGACGTTGTGGTTGAAGTTATGGGTGGCATCCACCCTGCTTATGAAGTGATTAAGGAAGCCATTCTTCACGGTAAGCAAGTCGTTACAGCAAACAAAGCCTTACTGGCTGAACATGGCAATGAGCTGTTCAAACTAGCGGATGACAATGCGGTGCAAATCGCCTATGAAGCTGCGGTTGCAGGCGGTATTCCGATCATTAAAGTCATGCGTGAAGGTTTAGCTGCCAACCGTATAGACTGGTTAGCAGGTATTATCAACGGGACAGGAAACTTCATCCTGACTGAAATGCGTGAAAAAGGTCGTGCTTTTGCAGATGTGCTCAAAGAAGCGCAGGAACTCGGCTATGCCGAAGCAGATCCAACCTTTGACGTTGAAGGAATTGATGCTGCGCACAAACTGACACTATTGGCATCTATTGCCTTTGGTATCCCGCTTCAATTCGATAAAGTCTTTACAGAAGGCATTAGCAAGGTCACTGCGCAAGATGTAAAATATGCTGAAGAACTGGGTTTCCGCATCAAACACTTGGGTATTGCCCGTCGTGCTGAAAACGGCATTGAACTCCGTGTACATCCAACGTTGATTCCTGAAGAGCAATTGATTGCCAATGTGAACGGTGTGAAGAATGCCGTATTGGTTCAAGCACATGCTGTCGGCCCAACATTGTATTACGGTGCAGGTGCAGGTGCAGGCCCAACTGCTTCTGCCGTGGTTGCAGACGTGATTGATATTGTCCGTGACATTTCTTATACCGAAGATGGTGCAGGAACAATTCCGCAATTGGCTTTTGAAGCATTAGCAGACTTACCTATTCTGCCACGTGAAGAAATGACCACAGGCTACTACATCCGTATTAATGCTGAAGATCAAACAGGTGTTTTGGCCGATGTCACCACAATTCTAAGCCGTGCTGGTATTAGTATTGATGCCATCATGCAGCAATCTCGCTTAAAAGACCTGATTCCAATCGTGATTTTGACTGATCCAGTCAAAGAATCAAAAATGGATGAGGCTCTTGCTCAAATTCAAGCCTTACCCGTCATTCATGGCGAAATCGTGCGAATTCGTTTAGAATCGCTTGATAATTAATCGGGTTGAGGGAAAGGCGCTTGTTCTCCCCTCACCAAGCTCTACACACAATTGGAACATCATCATGTCGAATGCCAATCGTTATACTGGTTTAGTTGACCGTTATCGCGACCGTTTACCAGTGTCTGCAACTACTCGCGCTATTTCTTTGGGTGAAGGTAATACGCCACTGATTAAACTTGAGAACATTCCACGTTTAATTGGCAAAAATGTTGAAATTTATGTGAAGTACGAGGGCTTAAACCCGACTGGTTCATTTAAAGACCGTGGTATGACCATGGCAGTCACCAAAGCCGTTGAAGAAGGCTCAAAAGCGATTATTTGTGCATCTACAGGGAATACCTCTGCAGCGGCAGCAGCTTATGCTGCACGTGCTGGCATCAAAGCATTCGTTTTAATCCCTGAAGGCAAAATTGCCATGGGTAAAATGGCACAAGCGATGATGTATGGTGCGATCACCATGCAAATTCGCGGTAACTTTGATGACGGTATGCGTCTGGTTAAAGAAATTGCAGATAAAGCGCCAGTAACCATCGTCAACTCAATCAACCCATACCGTTTGCAAGGTCAAAAAACCATTGCTTATGAAATCGTCGATGAGTTAGGTCGTGCACCAGATTACCACTGCCTACCAGTAGGTAACGCAGGAAACATTACTGCACACTGGATGGGTTATACCGAAGCAGTTGCCAATCAACCTGCAGATCAATTTGAGCAAGTGATTTACAATGCTGAAACTGATCAATTCACAGGTCCAAAACCTGAAGGCCTACCAACCATGGTGGGTTACCAAGCAGCAGGTGCTGCACCTTTCTTACGTGGTGCACCCGTTGAAAACCCTGAAACAGTTGCAACAGCAATTCGTATTGGTAACCCACAAAGCTGGAACCATGCGAAAGCAGTGGTTCGTGACTCTCAAGGTTGGTTTGACGAACTGACTGATGCAGAAATTTTAGAAGCACAGCGTTTACTTTCAATGTATGAAGGTGTCTTTGTAGAACCTGCTTCTGCAGCATCTATTGGTGGCGCAATCCGTGACATCAAAGCCGGTAAAATTGCAGAAGGTTCTGTGATTGTCTGTACCGTGACAGGTAATGGTCTAAAAGATCCTGATACTGCGATCAAGCAATGTTCTGACGCAGTTATGCTTTCAATTGATGCAACTTTAGAACAAGTTCGTGATTCAATTTTGTCGAATATGTAAGCTGAGTTAAAAGAAGAAGCCCTGCATATGCAGGGCTTTTTTGTGCCTCAATTTTTGTTGTTGAGTGAACAAAAACAAAGTCAGGTTAAATACGTTTTGGTAATTGGCTGGCCCAGTTCATTAGGCGCGTTGCGTCATTGGTACGTGCTGCAGAGGAGTCCGCACCCAATAATACCACCACTGCTGGACGGTTATTTAAAGTGGTATGCATCACCACACAACGACCAGCTTCATTAATGAAACCTGTTTTTGAAATATTAATATTCCAGCCACCATTACGAACTAAGGCATTGGTATTATTTGATTTTAATACACGATAACCCAAGTTAAAATCATAGCTTGCTGTGGTTGAGAACTGACGAATCAGACCATATTGTGATGCAGCATTAACCAAAATACCCAAGTCACGTGCTGAAGCCACATTACCGGGATGTAAACCTGTTGACTCCATATAATGCGTTGAATTCATGCCCAAAGATTTTGCTTTGGCATTCATCGCAGCAACAAAAGCTGAACGTCCACCTGGATAAGTCCGAGCAAGTGCTGATGCTGCAGGATTTTCTGACTTCATTAAAGCAAATAACAAAGCCTCTGCACGGTTCATACTATCACCCGCACGTAGAGATGAACTTGAACTTTTACAGCCTGAACACGAAAAGTCTGCTTGCTGTAAAGTAATGTTTTCAGACATATTTAAACGTGCATCTGAAATCACCACCGCGGTCATCAATTTGGTAATGGACGCAATTGGCAGAGCAGTATTACTGTTTTTACTGTACAGCACCTCCCCAGTATTGCCATCCATGACTAATGCTGCACGTGCATTGACAGTTGGTTGGTTAGAATATTTCGATGTATCGAAAATTTGTGCAGTTTTAGCTGTGCTATTGGTAACAACACCATTTGAGCTTCGAATACTGGTGGTGACTTTTGTTGAACCCTGCGGAGCGTACTCCTCAGGATCTTCCATCATCTGATCATTAAGAAGCTGTTCTGCATCCGCAGCAGACCAACTCATAGTTGCTTGGCTCGATCCCGAACCTGGGTTGACCACCAAGTCTGCAAAGCTATGGGTACTGCTGGTCATTACAATTGACCATCCCAATAGATGCATTAAAAATTTATTTGATTTTTTCACTTTTATTCACTCAACTTCATAACCCATAAGATACATTTGCGTATCCACGCCCATTACCTTACATTTGTACACAATGCGAATAGCATTGCCATCAACAGTGCGCATATCTTTTCAAATAAGCCTAAGAATAGGATTGCTAATTTTGTCGTTTCATTGCAAGCTTATTTTGCTTTATGTAACAAAAAATATGGTTTTTATAGTGAGGAAGTGCTAGGTGATCACAGTTTTAGTAGTAGATGACCATGAGTTAGTGCGTACAGGGATTTGTCGAATGCTCGAGGACCATGCCGATGTTCAAGTCATTGGCCAAGCTGAATCTGGTGAAGAAGCCATTAACCTTGTTCGTCAACATCATCCGAATGTCGTTTTATTAGATGTCAACATGCCTGGGATTGGTGGGGTAGAAACGACACGCCGTTTACTACAAACCGCACCTGACACTAAAGTTTTAGCCGTCAGCGGTTTAGCGGAAGAGCCTTATCCATCGTTATTACTCAAAGCTGGGGCTAAAGGTTACATTACCAAAGGCGCACCTGTAACTGAAATGGTTCGTGCCATCAATAAAGTGATGCAAGGCGGTAAATATTTCAGTGCTGATATTGCTGAGCAACTGGCCAGTTCTTATCTATCCGATACACAGACGTCACCTTTTGATGCCTTGTCTGAACGTGAAATGCAGGTCGCGATGATGGTGGTGAATTGCATCAGTGCGCAGGAAATTTCTGATAAACTTTTTGTCAGTGTAAAAACAGTCAATACCTATCGTTATCGCATTTTTGAAAAGCTCAACATCGACAGCGATGTAAAACTCACTCACTTAGCGATTCGTTACGGGCTGATCAAACCCTAATGTCTGCTCTCTAAAGACCGACATGGCTCGACACAATAGCAATATTCAACTCAACCAATACCGCTTAGGCATTTGGTATGCGTCGTATCGACTGTTTATTGGCTGTTGTTTACTGCTGGTATTTTTACTGACCTATGCGCAACTGTTTTCAAACTACCAGTATCCAGCACTATATCGCTATGTACTGATTGGCTTTATTTTTATCAGTGCTTTTCAGCTCCTGAGCCTCAAGAATATACGGACACATATTCCGCTTCAGCTTACCTTACTGTTCATTGTCGATGTTGTCAGTCTCAGTTTACTCACCTTCGCCACAGATGGCCCTAACTTACAATTAAGTTTACTATTTGTGATCACGATTTTTGCCTCTTCCTTATTGGTGGATAAACAAAAAGCGCTCATCATTACTTTGATCGCAGTGATTACACTGGTTTATCAGCATTTTATTGGGACATTATTTTCAATTAGTTCACTCAACACCATTGGCAATAGTGCAGTGCTCGCCTTTTTATTTTTTGTGGTGTATGGGTCAGGTCAAATTGCTGTTCGACGCTTCCAGTTCCTTGAAAACATAAACTTTTACCAATCTCAAGAATTAGATCAACTGCAAAATATTAACCGTTATATTCTTGAGCAAACCGAGCTGGGTTATTTGGTTCTCGATGAAAACTGCCATATTGTACTCAGTAACCCTGCAGCATGTGCACTCTTGGGTATTTCTCCGATTTATGCCAATGACAAATACCCTTTGTATAAAGCACAACCTGATTTATTCGAGCTACTCAAATTCGACCAACTGAAAAATGGGGAAAAATTCCAATTTAAATCACAGTTGAGTCGCTTTCAAATTCAAATCGAAATTCAAAAACTACAAGTCCCGAATCAAACGCTGACTTTGTTTGTGCTGCAAGACGCACAAAAAATTAATCAACGCGTACAACAACTCAAACTGGCTGCACTGGGCCAACTTTCTGCCAGCATTGCACATGAAATTCGCAATCCTTTGGCAGCCATCACTCAAGCCAATGAACTGATGCAAGTCAATGGCCCACAACAAGAACTATTGCATAACATGATTGCCAAACAAGCTTCACGGATTGATAAAATTATCGGCGACACACTGAGCATGGCACGAAGTAAAGAAACCTATCCGACTTTAATTGATGTCGCAGCTTTTTTAGAACGTTTTATCATTGAAGATTTGCCCGATGTCAAAGAGCAAATTGACTGCCGTATTTCGGATCAAGCTTATATTCAGTTCGACGAACAACAACTGAGACAAGTGCTGATCAACCTGATTCGAAATGCCATCCGGCATAATGCAACGGAAGCTGAACATATTCAAATTCGCGTCTATAGCTATAAAAACCTTGTTCACATTGAGGTTTGCGATTTTGGAGACGGGGTCGCCACTCAGGATCAAACGACCTTGTTTCAACCGTTTTTCAGTACCTCAATCAATGGAACTGGTTTAGGATTATATTTATCCCATAGTTTCTGCGAAGCCAACCAAGCTAAGCTATACTATGTAGAACAAAAAATAGGGGCATGCTTTCGGATTGAATGCCCTCGTATAAACAATGACGTGTAATTTTCGGGGTTAAGCGTGGAAAAAAAACCACTTGTCTTATTGGTGGATGATGAACAAGACTTATGTACACTGATGCAAATGTCTTTAAGTCGAATGGGGATTGATACGCATATTGCCTATCGTTTACAGGAGGCTGTTCAAGCACTTAAAACACATCAATATGATGCCTGTCTGACAGATTTGAATTTACCTGATGGTAATGGATTAACGCTGGTGGATTTTATTGCTCAAAATTATCCTAATCTACCTGTAGCTGTATTAACTGCTTATGGCAACATGGATGTCGCGATTGCCGCATTAAAAGCGGGTGCTTTTGATTTTGTCAGTAAACCAATCAACCAAAAGCATTTAGAGCAACTTTTACAAAAGGCCTTTAACCAGCCTATCAGCCAGCTACATATTCAAGAAGATACGCTTGAACACAAACTGTTAATTGGTCAATCCCTTCCTATTCAACAGCTTCGTGTGACCTTGAAAAAAATTGCCCGCTCACAAGCCCCTGTCTTTATTACAGGTGAATCAGGAACTGGTAAAGAAGTGGTGGCCAATTTGGTACATCGCCTGAGTAACCGTAATGAAGGGCCATTTATTGCCATCAACTGTGGTGCTATCCCAACAGAACTGATGGAAAGTGAACTATTTGGACATCGTAAAGGTAGTTTCACAGGGGCAACCCAAGACAAACAAGGCCTGATCCTTTCTGCACATGGTGGCAGTCTATTTTTAGATGAAATTGCAGAACTGCCACTAACCATGCAAGTCAAACTCTTACGTGCAGTACAAGAAAAGCGTATTCGTCCCATTGGTAGCGATACAGAAATTGATGTCGATTTCCGTGTGATTAGTGCCAGCCACCAAGACCTTGAAGCCTTAGTACAACAAGGTAAATTCCGTCAGGACTTATATTTCCGCATCCATGTTATGGACATTGTACTGCCTGCCCTACGTGAGCGCGGTAATGACATTATTCTTTTGGCACAGCATTTCATTCAGAAAATCTGTCAAGAGTGGGACATCCCGGTCAAAACCCTAAGTGAACGTGCACGTGAGTTTTTATTGGCCCAATATTATCCGGGCAATGTGCGTGAACTGCGCAATATGATGGAACGTGCCATCACTTTAAGTGATGAAAGCAGTATTGACTTACCGCACTTGCAAACCGCCCCACTGCGACCGATTGCACAGGCCAACTATACTAATGCCACACAACAGGGTGCGATTGGTACTGATCAACTTAGCCCTGTGCCTTCACGCAAATTACCTGAAGAAGGCTTAGAGCTGTATTTAGAAAAAATTGAAAAAGAAATTTTGATGAATGCACTCAATCTCACCCACTGGAACCGAACACTGGCGGCTAAAAAGCTCGGCATGTCATTCCGTTCTTTACGTTATCGCTTGAAGAAATTCGGACTCGATGGTGAAGACGATTCCGTTTAAAGACTTAACGACGGTTAATTAAAATCTCTGCCACATGTTCAACATAGCTTTCGTCTTTGAGTTCGTGTGGCATTGGATAAACCTGATTTGGCGCAATTCCCACCCCTTCAATCATCTGACCAGTTGGCGTGTAATAGTGAGACACGGTCATTTGCAAAGCTGCACCATTGGACAGTGGAAAAAGTTTCTGCACGACCCCTTTGCCATAACTTTTCTCACCAATCACCCATGCTCGCCCATGTTCCTTGAGCGCCGCAGTAAATACTTCTGCCGCTGATGCAGAGCGATCATTGATTAAAATTCCTACTTTCAAGTTTTGAAACTCAAAGCTTGGTAAGGCCTGAAACTGCTGATCACCCTCCGAGCGGCTTTTCGTTGAAACAATGACGCCTTGATTTAAAAATAGATCAGCAGATTCCACTGCAGCGGACAACAATCCTCCCGGGTTATTCCTGAGATCAATCAACACTGCTTTTAGACGCGACGAATGGTGTTCTTCGATCAACTGTTGAATTTCGTTGGCGGTATCTTGTTGGAAAACACGAACTTTCAGCACCAATACTTGGTTGTTCAATAACTGAGACTGAATATCTGTTTCAACCTTTCGGGTTCTCACCACATTGATTGGAACAGAATTAGCTTTCAATTGAAGGCTCACCGTACTGCCGATGGCACCACTGAGTAAATCATTCACCTGAGTATGGCTGAGCTTATGTAATTCCTGATCATCTATTTTAAAAATGGCATCTGCATTTTTTAAACCCAATTTGCTCGAGTCTGAATCAGGTTTCAGCCCACGTATCAGCCATTGTTGTAAGCGGGAATCAAATACTAAACCAAAATCTACCGAAGCCAAATCTCCTTCAGTATATTGCACCAACTGCTTATATTCTTGCGGTGATAAATAGCGGGAATAACGGTCTAAACCGCCGACCAAGCCTTTAATGGCCTGTTGAAAAAGAGCATCATCACTGCGTTCAGCCACATAATTATCTTTGACTAAACCATAAATTTGCACAAATTGTTGAATGGATTCTATTGGAACCTCAACATAGCCCTGTTCCAATTCATCATCAAAAGCAGGTGCAGTCGCTGTTTTTGCAACAGCACCCACTGAGTGGATCAAAGCAAAACCTAAAGCAATCATTACACCTATTGAAGTCCACGATGCTTTTGCCATTTATCCACCCAAATTGATTTATACGTCTAATGTAATTAAGTTACGACCTTTCATTTCTGTAGGAACAGGAATGTGCATTAAGCTAAGTAGCGTTGGTGCGACATCAGCCAATACGCCACCTTCAGCGATGGTTGCTTGCGTTGGTCCTACATAAATGAACGGCACGAGCTCTGTGGTATGCTGAGTATGTACCTGACCGCTATGATAATCCTGCATTTGTTCAACATTACCATGGTCAGCCGTAATTAACATATGACCTTTTTGTGCCATCACCGCTTCATAGACACGGCCTAAGCATAAATCAACGGCTTCCACTGCTTTCACCGCAGCATTAAACACGCCCGTATGACCAACCATGTCGCCGTTGGCATAGTTCACCACCAACAGATCAAACTCGCCTGAGTTAATCGCAGCCACCAATTCATCGGTTACTTCATATGCGCTCATTTCTGGCTTGAGGTCATAAGTCGCAACATTCGGTGAAGGAATCAAAATACGTTTTTCACCTGGATATTCATCTTCACGACCACCGCTGAAGAAGAACGTCACATGTGCATATTTCTCAGTTTCAGCAATACGCAATTGGGTTTTGCCAAGGTCTGAAAGATATTCACCAATCGAGTTTTTCAATGCTTCAGGCATATACGCCACAGGCGCATCAATACTGGCTTGGTAACGTGTCAACATGACAAATTTCGATAAGTTGGGTACGACTTTACGTGCAAAACCTGCAAAATCTTTTTCAACAAACGCTTTAGTGATCTCACGTGCACGGTCGGCACGGAAGTTCATAAAGACAATACTGTCACCATCTTCAACTTTCACAGCATCGCCAATACGTGTTGCTTTGACAAACTCATCCGACTCATCAGCCGCATAAGCCAGTTCCAAACCTTCAACTGCCGTAGCCGCAGTACGTGTAGCTTCAGACTCTGTGAGTAAACGATAAGCTTGCTCTACACGGTCCCAACGATTGTCACGATCCATCGCAAAATAACGACCAATCAAGCTGACAATACGTCCTTGATTTGGATATTGAGCAAACAATGCATCTAATTTTTCTAAAGAGGGTTGAGCACTGCGTGGCGGCGTATCACGACCATCTAAGAAGGCATGAAGGTACACGGTTGCACCACGTTTTAACGCAAGTTCAGCCATAGCCACAATATGATCTTCGTGTGAATGTACCCCACCTTCAGACAACAAGCCCATGATGTGTACCACACCACCCGCTGCTTTGGCTTTTTCAACAGCATCGACCAACACTTCATGCTCAAAAAAAGCACCTGTGCGAATGTCTTTGGTGATGCGGGTAAAGTCTTGATAGAGCACACGCCCTGCGCCCAAGTTCATATGACCCACTTCAGAGTTGCCCATTTGACCATCTGGTAAGCCGACGTCTTCACCAGAGCCTGAAATTAAGCTATGCGGATGCTTTGCTTCAATCGCTGTTAAATTTGGTCGATTTGCTGCTAAAAATGCATTGTCTTCGACCGCCTCACGATGACCCACACCATCCATAATCACCAATACGTGAGGAATTTTGCCAGCAGTTGCATCCGCCATAATAAACACTCTTTTTTGTCTACAAATTAATCGCTATATCTTACCGAATTTTCGGTCAAGACTCTATGCAGGCATGATGGTTTAACACCATCATTCGCATTGTTTTCTTCAATATCGTACAGTTAACGCGCACGTTGTAATAAATAACCGCCTGCTGTAAACATCAACAAGATCGGCACAAAAACAAACCACGCAGGTGATGGTGAATACACCAAACTTGCATACCCCAAGAAGTCTTGTAGGTAAAAGAATCCTAAACCTGTAAACAGTGCAATCACCAAACGAAAGCCCATCGACTGTTGGCGAAGTGGACCAAAAATAAAGGAACACGCAATCAACACCAAGGCAATTAAAGCAAATGGAGAGGCCACTTTCTGCCAAAAAGCCAACTGATACGTTTTAGGCACTTGGCTGTATTCATGCATATAACTCATGAAACTGACCAATTGACTCGGTGAGAGATCTTCAGGATCAATAGTCACCATATGTACATATTTCGGTTGTAAAGCTAAGGCCAAAGGCATCTCAGTTGCTTTTTGTAAAGACGCATTCCCCGTTGCTAGCAAATCGACTTGTGCAGTATTCTGTAAAATCCAACGGCCATCTTGTACAAATTGCCCCTGTTCGGCATTCAATACCCCTTTTAAACGAGCATCCCGATCAAAGTCGACCACTTGCACATTTTTCAATTGACCTTGAGAGTTGGCATAATCGACATAAATAAAGCGTTGCCCTTCTCGCGTCCAATAACCACGGACTTCACCCAACTCAGCAGCCGTTCGATGACTTTTCACACTTTTGGCTTGCTCATTGGTATAGGGAATCACCCATTCACTTAGAGCAAAAGACAGCACCACTAAAATCAATGCCGAACGAATCACCCAACCGACGATCCGCCAAAGACTCACACCAACAGAGCGCATCACTATCAGCTCACTGTTCGATGCCAAAGTGCCCAAGCCCAATACAGAACCAATCAGTGCTGCAATCGGCAGAATTTCATACAAATATTGTGGTGCCCCCCATAGGACGTAGCGTAAAGCATCCAACGCCCCATACCCATCTTTGAGAGAGCCTAACTCACCTAAATAAGTAAACAGAATTTGTAGAACTGATAAAATGGCTGTGGCACCTATCATTGCCATCGCGGTGGTTTTGGTCACATGTTTTGCGACTATACGACGTGCGAACATGATTAAGACCCCGCTCGTTGTAATGTTTTCTTAATTTTGGGTGCAAGCTTTTGTTTACGAGAAAACAGTGCTGCTGCAATCGCATAAATCACCAAAATCAGTGGATAAGCCCAAATGCCCATTTCTTCTTTGCTGACCCGAGTTTTAATGGCCATTAACGCCACAATCAGACTGGCAAAAATCAGTAATGCTGGAAACAGCTTTAAATAACGCCCTTGACGTGGACTCACTTCAGATAAGGCTACAGCAAGCATCAATGCGACCACAATCGCAAAGGGCACAAAAATACGCCAACCCAATTCACTCGCCACGACAGGATCATTTCGATTATCCCAAAGTTTCACAGTAGACAGTGCTTCAACATCAGCACTTTCAAACTTCGCTTCTTTATCATTTTCTAAACGTAGACGATAAGACTGAAACTCCGCTTGCGTATAACGCGGCTGTCCTGGATAAATTTCATAACGTCGACCCTGTACCAAGTCCACCACATTGGCAGGATCATTTTTAATTTCAACACGTGTGGCTTCTTTGGCCAAAATCATGACATCAGGCTTACCCTCTTTCTCAGCACGCTGATAAAAGAAAATATCTTTGAGATTCTTGCGGTCTTCCGACAAATCACCTGCATAAATAGTATAAGGGCCAGATGAAATGAACTCTTTAGGGCGAACCAGATCAAACCCTGTTCGTACTGCCTGACTGGTGGTGAGTTGTTCAAATTGACGAACACCCCACGGCGCCATCCACAACATTAAAATTGCTTGGACAGCAAGATAAACCACCGTAAGTGGAATCAGAAGCCGTCCTAACTGATTACGACTAACCCCACTACCATTAAGTACCGCCATTTCATGATCGACATATAAACGACCAAACACCAGCATCAAACCAATGAAGAAGCCTAGAGGAAGTATTAGCGTTAAAAATTCAGGCAAACGATAGCCAATAATGCTAAATAAAATACCTGCATCCAAGCGACCTTGTGCGGCTACACCAAAATACTTGATCAAACGACCGCCCATCATGATCAAGGTCAATAAGGCAATCACAACCAAGGATGTCGACACCACTTGTTTGACCAGATAACGCCGAATAATCAAATTAATGCTTCCAAAAATAGGTGAATAAAAACTAGCGCTAGTTTACCCGAATAGTGAAAATATAAAACCTGTACTCTTGTTGCACTTTGCAACTCTATTCATGTTAATGTTTCAGTGGTTTAATCATTTTCAAACTTTATAAGGCTTAAATAAAACTTATGAAACTCTCTATTAATACGTCATTCGCAGAGAATACGTCTAGCCAATTTTTGTTGATATTAGTAGATTCTGAAAACACTCAACAGCTTACAAATAGTTATCAAATTAATGATTTAAACAACTTAGTTGAGGCAGCTCAGTTTAAAGCCGCTTTCAATGAAACCTTAAGCCTCATTGCTCAAATCCCAACAAGCCCAAATGCAGCATTGTTAGGAATTGGTAAAGCTGCTGAATTACAAACAGCAAAACTGGCTAAAGTTGCACAAACTATTATCAAAGCTTCACAAAAAAAATTCAAACACATCAGTATTGATCTTTCAGCCCTCCCGACTGAATTGCATTATTTATTTGCCCTCAGCTTGACGCAAGCAGCGTATGCTTTTGACGAATTCAAATCGAAAAAAACAGAGGCTGTGCTTGAACACATTAGCTTCATTGCAACCAACTCGACACTGAATGATGCACAGCTCAAATTGATTGAAGCAGTGCAATCAGGTCAAAGCTTTGCACGTGATTTAGGTAATCGTCCGGGCAATATCTGCTTCCCTGAATATTTAGCTGAACAAGCTTTAGCTCTAGCAGCCCAATACCCTGACCTGCTCCGCGTTAATGTCCTCGATGAACAGCAAATGGCTGACTTGGGTATGCACTCTTTCCTTGCGGTGAGCAAAGGCTCAGATCGCCCAGGCCGTATCATTACTCTTGAGTATCAAGCTGAACGTACTGAAGCCCCAGTGGTCTTGGTCGGTAAAGGGATTACCTTTGATACAGGTGGCATTTCATTGAAACCGGGTGCTGGTATGGATGAAATGAAATATGACATGTGTGGTGCAGCATCGGTTCTCGGGACACTCCGGGCTCTATGTGAATCACGTTTAGCCATTCATGTCGTAGGTACGATTGCTGCGGCTGAAAATATGCCTTCAGGCAAAGCTACACGCCCGGGTGACATCGTGAGCACCATGAGTGGCCAAACCGTTGAAATTTTAAATACCGATGCAGAGGGTCGTTTGGTACTGTGCGACACCTTGACCTATGTCAAACGTTTTAATCCCGAACTGGTGATTGATATTGCAACCTTAACAGGTGCTTGTGTCGTTGCACTCGGTTCTGTACTCACAGGAATGTTTACTCCTGATGATGAATTAGCAGCAGAATTATCCAACGCAGGTCAAAACAGCTTTGACCGCGTCTGGCGCATGCCGGTGATTGATGATTATCAAGAACAGCTCGACTCCCCATTTGCCGATATTGCCAACATTGGCGGGCCTAAAGCTGGTGCTGTGACGGCGGCTTGCTTCTTGCAACGCTTCACCCGTGATTACCGTTGGGCGCACTTAGACATTGCAGGTACAGCATGGAATTCGGGCGCCAATAAGGGTGCAACAGGGCGTCCAGTGCCTTTACTGATGCAATTCTTAGCCAACCGTGCGCAATCTAATGGCTAATATTAGCTTTTACCTGTTTGAACAAAGTCCTGAACGACAAGTCGAAAGTGCTTGTCGTTTATGCCGAAAAATCTTGCGCCAACCAGAGCGAATCTGGTTGCATGCAAGTGACACTGAACGACAGCAGCAATTAGATGAACGGTTGTGGAGTTTTGATCGTACAAGCTTTATTCCGCATGGCATTGATCAAATTGAGGCTCGAATCTGTATTTCAGGCCAACTGCCCGAACAATCCGATTGGATTGTGTTCAATTTTAACGATCGAGCTATTGAACAGTTCGAAAAATTTAGCCACATTATAGAAATTATTGAAAATAACGAGTCGGCCAAACAACAAGGTCGTGAAAAATTTAAACAGTATCGACGTTTAGGTGTGGAAGCTCGAACCTTCAAGCTCTAAACCTTTCCACCGTTGACATAAGGAGATGCGTAGTGGCATTGAATGTTGGTCCAGATTTTAAACAGCGCTGGTTAAATGTCCCTGATGCTGTTCGTCAGGCCTTTATTGATGACCTGAGTCGCGTCTGTGATGTACTCAAACCTGAAACAGGTTTACACAGTTGGATTGAACAAGACCAACGCGCTCAAGCCGTCTCTACCCAAAAAATTGAGCAAGCCTATGCTGACCTGAAAGCACAGCTGATTGAAGAAGCGCGAATTCGTAAGCAAGAAGCGTTGGAAAAATCACTGGCAGATAAACGTGCTGCACAGGAAGCTTATGCTGAAAGCCTGAAAAAAGATGAAATTCGTCAGTTTAATGAGCAAACGCAAGCGTTGAATGTCATGCGACAAAGCGTTGATCAGGAAATTTCAAACTATACTGCACGCTATGAAAAAACACCTGAGCACGCACTGGATTATGCCAAAGCTAAGCTCAGCATTAACGATGCACAGATTTTATCTGAACTTGAAAGTGTTCGTTTACGCTTGGAACTTGAAGCGGAAACCTTAATTGAAGAATCTGTGACCGCCTACCGCAGCAAGCTGAAAGCTGCGGCACAAGAAGAAATTGATTATATTCTGAAAAACTCAAATTTCTCAGATGAGGTGGTATCCAACACTGCCGAATAAGTGACCCATTCATGTAAACTCACTTCGGTGAGTTTCTTTATATGTATGCATCACGCTCTCCATTGTTAGTCGTTAAGCGAATACCCCGACCATGAACGATAAAGTGTTACCCACACCATAACCAATCGCCAACAAACTGGTGATCCAAATCAAACCACCTGTGACGTTGTACCACATAAAACTACTCAAACTCATATGTCCTGCACCTGCTGCAAAAGGAGCAAATGAACGGACAAAAGGAATGAAACGTGCTACTAAAATGGTTTTACCACCATGCTTTAGGAAGTACTGATTGGTTTTCACCATATATTCAGGTTTCAACCAACGTGAATGTTGATGTGCAAACTTGAAGCCTAGTTTTTGGCCCGTATAATAATTGACACTATAGCCCAATACCGCAGCAATAATCATCAAAATACCCATAGTATGGATGTGAATTAAATCTGAGCTTGAACACAGTGCACCAATGGCAATTAATAAACTGTCACCAGGCAAAAAGAACATAAAAACGAAACCCGTTTCTGCAAAAATAATCAGAAAAAGAATCGCATAAATCCAAAGGCCGTATTCTGCAAGCAGTACGGGCAATAATTGTTCTAGATGGAGAAAAAAATCAATCATTGTCACGTATCCGTGCAATAAACTGCGTACTATCTTTCATCATACTCAATTGCTTACCTATTCATTTCAAAAGAAAAACTCCCTCATTTTGGCAAAATAGGGAGCTCATCTTTTGTCTATTCTTGCTGCAATCTAAACGATTTTTCTATTTCAAGAAACCATTTTGTGCCAAAAAGTCTAAACTAATTTTAGATTGTGGGGTAGTTTCAGCTGCTTTATTACCCATCATCAGGCGTTCGATGTAGCGTGCTAACACATCTACTTCAAGGTTCACTTTACTGCCTGACTTCCACGTTGCAATATTGGTTCGTTCCGCCGTATGCGGAATTAAATTGAGACTCAAAATATGCCCACGTAAATGGTTAATGGTCAAACTAATGCCATCAACTGTAATCGAACCCTTTTCTGCCAAATAACGGGCAATTTCAGGCGGTGCTGTGACTTCAAAATACAGCGAGCGTGCATCTTCACGTACAATGGTAATTTCACCCACCGCATCGACATGCCCTGACACAATGTGTCCACCAAAGCGTGTGGTTGGCAACATCGCCTTTTCTACATTGACCCGTTGCCCCACTTTCCAACCACCCAGTGTGGTTCGGTTCAGACTTTCACGCGAAACATCTGCAGCATACCAATGCTCCCCCCAATCAATTACCGTGAGGCAAATACCGTTAGTGGCAATCGAGTCACCTAAATGTACATCTGACATATCGAGGTCAGTACCAATGCGTAAACGCACGTCACCACCGACATTTTGCAGGCTTTCAACAGTGCCTAGACTTTCAATGATTCCTGTAAACATGACTTATTTTTACCTCAATCTTCTTACCACAGTGCCAACTGCGTGGTGACTCCAGATGTATCGACCCCGCCCAATTCTGCATAATGGTATAATTGCCCAAGTAACTGTCGAATTGGTGGCCCTGACTTGGCATGGGTATCGGTGATCACAATAAACTCTAACACACGTGCGCGCTCCGACTGGCGTTGCTTACTCACGCGATAACGAGGTACATCTTGTGTCAATAAAGTCACTCGTCCACGCTCTAGATTCGCCTTGAGCAAATCACCTGCTTCAATATTACCATCGGTTGAATAGCTGGTTAAAATGTAACGTGCATTGATGGTCGAAAGTAACTTCTCATAAGCTTCTTTGGCATACTTAGAAGAGTTATATGGGCTCGGACGTTCTTTACGCCATGCACGGTCGATCCCGCTTTTAAAGCCTTTGGTGTCAGGGGTTGGTAAATCAACCTGATCCCATAGCGTTAAAGCATTCAACACATGATAATTACTGCTGTAGGCATGCTGGTTATAGGGTGGGTCTAAATACGCCACATCGACCTCAAAACCACTCATTTGATTGGCCAAATGTTGTGCATCGACACACCACATTTCCGCCGCAGGTTTTTTCGGGTCACCCACTTCACAAAAACGGCTCGGCGTTAACCAAAGCAAGGACTCAATCCGCTCTAACGCTGTTTGAGTTTTACCCCCCCAACCGTGGTGGAAGCTTTTAAAGACGCCTGAAGTATTGCTAACAAAACTAGCAGAGTACAGTAGCGGCGCCAACAGTGCTGACATTTCCACATCATCAATAGCACCCTGTGCTTGCCAAGTCGCAATTTGCTGACGAATTGCATCAATACGCATGCCGTTGCGACGCTTAAAGAACAAACGGTCACGGCTCGGATCATAAATTTCATCATTACGCGGACACAGATTATGCGTCACCCAGCCTTTCACTTCAGGCAGGCGATTTAAATAATCAATGGCTTTTTGATAGCCACCCAACTCTTTAAATGCAGGTGCATCAACGCAAGATAACACGGCATTATTCAGAGCATGGCTATACGGTTCCCAGTCATTGGCAATCACCCGATAACCATTTTGGCGTGCCAAACGTGAGACTACACCTGAGCCTGCAAAGAAGTCTGCAAAAATAGGCGCACGACCATCTGTACGGTTTAACGTTCCAGTACTCTCAAGTGCTTCTAAAATCAGATGCAACAGACGGCGCTTATTCCCCAAATAAGGAACAAGTTGATGAAATAGGTATTCATCTGTAGTACGTGCCGCATGACGACGTTTATGATAAACCGTAGACTCTGAACTCATAATGACTCTTGAGATGGAATAAGCGTTAAGCGCACATCATCACCCAATCGGGTAACATCCAGCAGCTTAAAGCGGAGTTGCTCTGCCATCTGAGAAAACTCAGCATTGAACATTGCACGTGCAGACTGACCCAATAAGGTCGGTGCTACATAACTAATCATTTCATCAACCAACTTTTCTTGTAAAAAAGCCGTCGATAACGTTGCACCTGCTTCAACCATGACATCATAAATCTGATGTGATTGAACCAACTGCTTTAATAACTGATCTAAAGGCTGTACAGCAAACTGCAGCACGCCTAAATCGGCTAATGCTTGACGATAAGGCCCCATCACCATCACGGTATCAGGTTGTTGTAGGATCTGAGCAGTCAAAGGTAGACGTCCTTGACGATCTAAGATCAGACGTTTTGGCTGTATCACAGTATTAATATCAGCTACACCCTGAAGTTCTCTCACATTGAGTTGAGGATCATCGGCCAATATCGTTTCAATCCCCGTGATCACGACGCCAGAAATGGCACGAAAATGCTGAACATCTAAACGTGCTGCTGAGCCTGTAATCCATTTTGACTCACCCGACGCCATCGCGGTTCGACCATCTAAACTAGAAGCAACTTTTAAACGCACATAGGGCATGCCTGTTGCCATCGCTTTTAAAAAACCCGAATTCAACTGATGCGCTTCGGCTTGGCAAGTACCAACCTCAACCTCAATACCTGCTTCTTCTAAAATTTGAACGCCTTTACCTGCCACTAAGGGATTGGGATCTGGACAGGCAATCACAACACGTGCCACCCCTGCCTCAACCAAACCTTTAGCACATGGCGGTGTACGCCCATAATGCGCGCACGGTTCTAAGGTCACATAAGCGGTTGCACCCCGAGTCTGTTCGCCCGCTTCACGCATGGCAAAAACTTCTGCATGGGGTTGACCTGCTTTAGGATGATAACCTGTGCCTAGTAACTGTCCATTTTTGACAATGACACAGCCTACATTTGGATTTGGTTTAGTGCTGTATTGACCTTGCATTGCTAAAGCAATCGCTTGTTTCATCCAAGCTTGGTCAGCTTGTAAAGAACTGGACTGTAATTCAGACATGGATGAAAACTCGATTAATGTTCACGTTGTTGCATTTGTTCAATTTGATGACGAAATGCATCCACATCTTGGAAATCTTGATAGACTGATGCAAAACGCACATAGGCAACATGATCCAGTGCAAATAAAGCCTGCATCACAATTTCACCAATGGTGCGAGACTTTACATCGCGCTCACCTAAACGGCGAATTTGCAGTTGAATATCACTCAAAACGGTTTCAATCTGCTCTTGGGTCACTGGACGCTTTTGTAAAGCATGCATCAAGGAACGACGCAGTTTTGCTTCATCAAAAGGTTCACTTTTTCCATCAGACTTAAGCACACGAGGCATAACCACTTCATAACTTTCAAAAGTTGTGAATCGTTCACCGCAACCAATACATTCTCGACGACGGCGGATTTGACAACCCTCAGCGGCCAAACGGGAGTCGATCACTTTACTGTCTTCAGCGTTGCAAAATGGACAATGCATAGTGGTTAAATTGAACAAATTTGAATGGATTTAAAGTGTAGCAAAAATTCTGTGTTTTGTAGAGTTTTACGCTAGATATAGAAAAAAAACAGCCCTTTCGGGCTGTTTCACACAATATATTGATTATACTGTTTATTTATTATTCTATTGCTTAGTCAACACGTTCACCATGTTGGCTCAAGTCTAGACCCATGCGCTCATCATCAGATTCAACACGAATTCCAATCACAAGGTCAATCACTTTTAAAATGATGAAAGTTAATACTGCTGAGTACGCAATTGTTGCTAATACGCCTTCAACTTGAACCCAAAGTTGATGCATGATATCCGTCGGTGCTTTATCACCCATGATGAAATCGCTAGCAAAGAAGGCCGTTAAAATTGCACCCACGATACCACCCACACCATGTAGACCAAAGGCATCCAAAGAATCATCTGCTTTTAATATACGTTTCAATCCGCTAATGCCCCAGAAGCACACTACACCACCAATAAGACCCATAGCTAGCGCGCCACCTACAGTGACAAAACCTGCTGCTGGTGTAATCACCACAAGACCAGCAACTGCACCTGATGCAGCGCCTAAAACAGAACCTTTACCACGCGCAACTTTTTCAGTAATTAACCAAGAAATTGCTGCTGCAGCCGCTGCGACTTGAGTCACAAGTAATGCATAACCTGCAGAACCGTTTGCACCCAATGCAGAACCACCGTTAAAGCCAAACCAACCTACCCAAAGTAAGCTTGCACCGACCACGGTTAAAGCCAAATTGTGCGGAGCCATTGATTCACGACCCAAGCCCATACGCTTACCGAGCATATACGCTGCAACTAGACCCGCTACACCTGAGTTAATATGAACAACCGTACCGCCTGCAAAGTCTAGAGCACCATCATGACCTAACCAACCGCCACCCCATACCCAGTGGGTAATGGGTGCGTAGACCACCACAACCCAAATCGCAGTGAATGCAACAAACGCGCCGAATTTCATACGTTCAGCAATTGAACCACTGATAATTGCAACCGTGATGATGGCAAAGGTCATTTGGAAAATGACGAATAAAATCTCAGGAATTGTCCCCGTTAACGCATCGGTAGTAATGCCTGTCAACATGAACTTATCTAAACCACCGATAAAGGCATTGCCTTCACCAAATGCTAAAGTATAGCCAATTACAACCCATGCAATACTTACTACAGCTGCAGCTACAAAGCTATGCGCCATCGTACTTAAAACGTTTTTCTTACGAACCATACCGCCGTAGAACAACGCTAAACCAGGAATAGTCATCAGTAAAACGAGTGCCGTAGAAACTAAAATCCACGCTGTATCACCTGTATCTAATTTTGGTTCTTCTTCTGCAGGTGCTGGCGCTTCTACTGAGGCAGTAACGGCTTCTACCGCTTGTGCTGCTGGGGCAGCAACATCCGTTGTTTCAACCACTGTGACTTGTTCTGATGGAGTTGGCGCTGTTGCCGCTTCTTCAGCCCATGCAACAGAGCCACCTAAAAGTGCGCTAGATAAACCCAACGCGAATAGCATCTTTTTCATTCGTATCCCCCAACCTAATTTGTGCGAGTTATGTGTTACTCAGCAAACTTCATGCCAAATTAAACGGCATCAGCACCTGTCTCACCTGTACGAATACGGATGACTTGTTCTAAATTCGTTACGAAAATCTTACCGTCACCAATTTTTCCAGTACTAGCCACACGAGTGATTGATTCAATTACCGCATCAACCATTTCATCGCTGATTGCGATCTCAATTTTTACTTTTGGTAAGAAATCAACGACATATTCAGCACCACGATAAAGTTCAGTATGACCTTTTTGACGACCAAAACCTTTGACTTCAGTCACGGTGATCCCTTGAACACCAATTTCAGATAGTGCTTCACGCACATCATCCAATTTAAACGGTTTTACAATTGCAGTTACGAGCTTCATGTTTGTTTTCCTTCGGCTTATTTCACCAGTAAGGTTTTATGTTCAAATTTCATGCCAAAAATTCTTAGGTTGGGGGAGAAAGAAAGTCTGACATGAGTTTTCTTTATACCCTATTCTATACATTTAAATGCGTTTTGAGCTTCAAAATTCAGGTTTTTTAGTCGAAGATTTAGAATTTTTTACAATCCATGAAATCATATTTCATCTGAAAGGCTATAGAGTCAGAAGCAGCAATGGTACACTGCTGTCACTTCTCCAACCCATGGATATAGAAATGATCGAAACTTTATTACAAGCCATACTGGAACAAGTCGACCAACCTAAAAAAGACTTAGAACACAATCTTCGAGCATTATTAAACGAAGCAGTCACCAAAATGGATTTAGTCTCAAAAGATGAAATTGAACGTCAACGAACTGCACTAGACAATGCAAATTTACGCTTAACTGAATTACTTGCACAGGTTGAAGCATTAGAACTACGCATTCAGAACAAAAAATAAGCACCTGCTTGGTGCAACAGAAGACACTAACGAATTAAAATAATGCACTATAATGGAACAAAATATGTCTTTTGCCAAAATTCACACTCGAGCTTTGCTCGGATTATATGCACCATCCGTTGAAGTTGAAGTTCATCTCAGCCAAGGACTTCCTTCTCTAACCATTGTGGGGCTTCCTGAAGCAGCCGTTCGAGAAAGTAAAGATCGAGTCCGCTCTGCCATCATTAATAGTGGTTATCAATTTCCGACAAAACGCCTCACCATCAATCTTGCTCCCGCAGACTTGCCCAAAGACAGTTCACGACTAGATTTACCTATTGCACTGGGTATTTTAATTGCCTCTGGTCAGCTCCCCGAACACGGGACTGAAAATTTTGAATTTATTGGTGAATTGGCACTCGATGGGCAATTGCGACCCATTTCGGGCACTCTAAGTATTGCGATAGCTTGCCAACAAGCTGGGCATCAACTGATTTTACCTGAAGCCAATGCGCAAGAAGCCTCTCAATTGCCCAACTTCCAAGTGTTTGCAGCGCAACATTTAAAACAAGTCTGTGCGCATCTGTCGCAAAACCATCTTATCCAACAGTTTCAGCCCGCGGCGCTAAAAACCTCTCAGCATTACAAATTTGATTTGGCGGATGTTAAAGGCCAACTACGTCCAAGACGTGCTTTAGAGATTGCGGCAGCAGGTGGACATTCCTTGTTGTTTAAGGGGCCTCCTGGGACAGGGAAAACCCTATTGGCATCACGTTTAGCCAGTATTCTACCGCCCTTAAACACGCAAGAGAATTTGGAAGTGGCGAGTATTTACTCGGTGGCCAATCATCAACATCCTTTTGGGCAACGTCCCTTTCGCGCACCGCACCACACGGCTTCTGCTGTTGCCTTAGTCGGTGGCGGGTCGCAACCCAAACCTGGTGAAATTACATTGGCACATAAAGGCGTGCTGTTTTTAGATGAACTACCTGAATTTGATCGAAAAGTTTTGGAGGTTCTAAGGCAACCCATTGAGTCCAAAGAAATTGTGATTTCTCGTGCTTCGCGGCAAATTACCTTTCCTGCAAATTTTCAATTAATTGCAGCAATGAACCCTTGCCCATGTGGTTATGCTTTTAATCAAGATAGTCGTTGCCAATGTTCAGCAGAAGCCATAAAACGCTATCAAAACCGTATTTCTGGCCCATTATTAGACCGTATTGATTTGCATATTGATGTGCCACCATTGCATGCCTCAGAGCTACAGGACACACAGGTTGTTGAAAACTCAGCGACCGTTCGCGAGCGGGTCATTCAAGCTTATGAAAGACAAATCCAGCGCCAAACCTGTCTCAACATGGCATTATCACCCAAACAACTCGAACAGTTTGCTCTACTAGATACAGCAACTACTCTTATCTTTGAAAAAGCACAGCAACGTCTGAACTTATCTGCCCGTGGTTATCATCGTATTTTAAGAGTAGCTCGAACCATTGCAGACTTGGCTGAGTCAGAGCATATCCAAACAACACATTTAACCGAAGCGCTGTCTTACCGACAGCAAAATGCCTAAAAATCACCCAACTTCATATAAAAAAACCCTCTAGTCCTTAGGACTAGAGGGTTTTTGAAGGGATTAAAACTTAGAAAGTTTTAGTCAAGGTAAACACTGCACCTGTTTCTACACCACGTGCTGTAGCATGATCTAGATCATCGGTATCAATATTGGTACCTACTGCTGCTAACTCTGCTGTTGCACCAGAGATAGATTTGAATGCATAGGTCACGCCCACTTTCCAATCTACATAGTTATCATCACCATTGAATGAATATTTATCTTCATCACTTACCACGGTATAACCCACATTCGCTACACCACCAAAGCCTGTTGAACCAAATGGAATTGCATAACCTGCATTGATGTTCCAACTGTCTGTATCTTCTGCAATATAGTCATTGGTATAGTTTATATTGGTCAGTAAGCTATCACCTTCAGTAAAGACACTCGCAAAGGTTAATTTGCCATAAAACTCTAACCAGTTCAGATCATCTGCACTTGGGTAGTTGTAGTACACCATGCCCACATCAAGTACAGGCTTGCTAGCAAAACTCTCTAAGGTGGTTGCAAAACCAATTGATGGATCGAGTTCTAAGCTCGGTGAACCTTCACCAAAATCAACATTTGAACCCCAAAGGCCCAAATACACGCCTGATTCATGTGCCAAAGTAAAGCCCGCTTGTACCGCCGGATCATTTTGGGTTTGAGTTAAACCACGGAAACGATAGTCGGTTGTTACAGCAGCGCTTCCGCTAAAAGAGAAACCAAACGGTAGTGCTGGTTCGTCATCTGCGAAAGTGAATGTAGAAGCTGAAGCCACTACAGCTAAAGATAATGCTTTAAGTGCAAATTTCATTGTTTGATTCCCCTACATCGTATCCGACGTTTTTTTGGTTATTTCGATAAACTCATGTAGGAATTAGCAATAGCTATGCCAAACTCAAATTAAAATCAGTTACACTCTCATAAAAAATAGAATAATTATTTGTTTTATAAAAATTTATTAAGAATAAAAAAAATTAAACACCATCTGCCTTCTATGGCCAATAACATTCGCTGTTAATTTATGTAATTTAATTTAGCTCAACATAATTGTTTACAATATGCGCTATTTTGAACCCAGCTTTTATACTTGCTCTTTTTAAATGCATAAAAAAAGTGCACCAGCATGATATAAGCTGATGCACTTTTAATCAGAAAATATTAGAAATTATAGGCTAACCCTAACACTACATGATGATCTAAATCATTTCCTGCTCGGTCATATACCCCATAAATATAATCAGCAGACAGCTCAAAACCTGTATTTGCAATAGGTTTAGTCAAACCTAGTCGAATTTCATTTAAAGTTAAGCGTCGCTCAGTGGAGAACATCACATCGTTGCCATGCTGATAAAGCGATACCCCTAAAGAGCTGTTGAAGCTAATGTCGTGTGGAAGTATATAATGGTGCGTCAGATTTAAATAAGTATCTCCTGCATTGGCATAACTTACATTAGCCAATGCTATGCTGACACCTAAAACAAAATCTTGATACGAAAGATTACTCACCCATTCTGCACCTGTAGTGCTTCTGCGCTGTGAGCCATCTTCACTCGAAACAGAGCCACCATCATTATATAAATAAGTGACAATATGTGAACGATAGCTTAGATCAGGACTCAAGCTTCCTGCATAGCCAATATAGAAGTCGTGTTCAAAGCCGTGATCCTTACTGGCATCTGCTGCATCATAATTGAGTGTAGACCCCCAATACCCGACATATACCCCCGAGGCATCTGCATATTCAAGCCCCACTTGTACAGTTGGGTTATCATTCTCAACACCACCGCGATAGATATACTGACTCATCACAGCAAGGCCTCCGCTGACCTTATTTTTTGAACTTTCTTTTTGTTCCTCACTCGCCATTGTCACCGTACTGCTAAAGATCAAACCAAAAAACAGTGCAACTTTATGTGAATCTTTATGCATTTAAACTCTCAAATTTAACTTAAAAAAATCTTTCAAAGATTCGCTATGCATAAATTTTAAAACGGTTTTTTAATAATTGGTAAAATTTATATGAAAAAGAACAACATAAATGCTTACACATTCATTTTTATATTTTCTATCTTTGCAGTATTTGATTGGATGAAAATCAAACAAAGCCTTTGTTTAAAAGGCAAAGCGACTGGACGATCTATATATTATATTCTTCGATCTATATCAGAATAGAGAATTAAGAAAAGAAAAATAATTAAATGTTTTATAAAGAGTTATTTTAAAAAACAGAGTATTTTAACTAAAAATAAAATATTTAGAACATATCACTTACAAAAAAGTGCATTACTTTAGTTGAATATATTAAAGAAAAATGACAATTTTTCTGCGATTACTTATACAATTATTGCTCTCTTTCCATCCAATTTGTATAAGGTTCGCTCCCCAATGCAAAACACAAAAAAATTAGCATTAGCAGTTTTAGTTCAAACTGCACTTATATCAACAGCTTTTGCAAGTGAGCAAAGCGAATCTAAAGGTTTCGTAGAAGACGCTGAAGGATCAGTTTTATTCCGTACAGGTTACTTAACCCGTGACAAGAAAAATGGTGCAGCTGATACAAGTTCAGCGGCTCAAACAGCGATGGTTAAAATTGAGTCTGGTTATACTCAAGGTCTTGTAGGCTTTGGTGTCGGCATTATTGGCGATACATCATTTAAATTGGGTAAAAATGGTCATACAGCTAACCAAATGATCCCAACCCATCCGCAAGACAATGCTGATGGTACCAAAGATGCGTATGACTACTGGACACGTGGTGGCGGTATTGTAAAAGCGCGTATCTCAAACACAGAAGTGCGTTACGGTACTCAAGTACTCGACCTACCTGTACTCGCAAGCAACACTGCTCGTTTAGTACCTGAATATTTTGAAGGGGTCTTAGCAACAAGCCGTGAAATCAATGGTCTTGAGTTGACTGCTGGTAAATTTACCAAAGATCAAATGTCTGAACAAATTAACAGTGATGGCAACCATTTAGACCGCGCTGTCGTTTGGGGCGCGAAATATAAATTTAATGATGACCTAAATGCATCTTACTTTGGATTAGACAGCAAGAATGCTCTTGAACGCCATTATGTAAATGCCAACTATAAGCAAGCTTTGGCAAACAACAGCTCTTTAACCTATGACTTCAGCGGTTACCACACTGAGTGGGATAAGGGTGCTAACACAAGTTTATCTACTTTGCCTGTTACCTCATCTGAGCGTAGCAACAATATTTGGGCATTGTCTGGTACATATAACCAAGATGCGCACAATGTTATGCTTGCATACCAACAAAGTACAGGCAACACAAACTATGCATATGGTGAAAATGCTGACGGTTTCCAAAGTATTTATCTACCAAACTCATACCTTTCTGACTTTAACGGTCGTGGTGAAAAATCTGTTCAAGTTCAATATAGCCTAGACTTTGCAAATTACGGTGTGCCTGGTCTCAGCTGGACCACTGCGTATGTTTATGGTTGGGATATTGATACAGCAACTGATGACAATGCGAAAGAAAGCGAACTCTTTAACCAAGTGAAATATACAGTTCAATCTGGTTTTGCTAAAGATGCAAGCTTACGTTTACGTTATTCTCACTATCGTGCTGATGATGCTTATAATGCTGATTATATGCCAGACACCAACGAATGGCGTATTTGGTTAGACATTCCTGTGAAATTCTTCTAATTTCTACGGAAAAGCTAGTCTAATAAAAAACCTGCACATTGTGCAGGTTTTTTATTGAAGCCATCAATCAAACACGATTCAATTGAGGCTTCACAGACAGGATTATTTTGCTGCTTCGATTGCTTTAAGCACTTCTTGCTTAGCAACTTCAGAACCTTCCCAACCTGTTAATTTAACCCATTTCCCTGGCTCTAAGTCTTTATAGTGCGCAAAGAAGTGCTCAACTTGTTGAATCAGTAAAGGTGGAAGGTCTGTATATTCTTTCACATCTTTATAAATTGGTGTTAATTTGTCGTGTGGTACTGCAATCAATTTCGCATCAATACCACCATCATCTTCCATATTCAGTTTGCCTACTGGACGGCAACGAATTACAGAACCTGGCTCTACAGGATGAGGAGTCACAACAAGTACGTCTAATGGGTCACCATCTTCAGACAACGTGTTTGGTACATAACCATAGTTCGCAGGGTAGAACATTGCTGTACCCATGAAACGATCTACAAAAAGCGCATCCGAATCTTTATCAATTTCATATTTGATTGGTGCTGCATTTGCAGGAATTTCGATGATCACGTAGATATCGTTCGGTGCATCTTTACCCGCTGGGATATTGCTGTAGCTCATAACATCACTCTTTAACAAGTTAAATCTTTTAAAAACCACATTGATTATAACGGGTTTTCAGAAAAAATATTTCGGCGATTATACATTCACTAGGTGAAAATATGTATGTTTCATACGTTAACCCGTCGTCAACTTAATCACCAAAAGCAATAAACAAATCGGACAAAGCAATGATAATAACCAAATGATCGTACGTAGCGTTGCCCAATTGACCAAATAGCAAATGCCATACAACACACGCAGAACAAGATAAGCGATACCAAAAGTCATAGTGACCACTTGTGGAATTACCATGTATTCAGCCATTAAAATCGCAGCAATAAATAAAGGTAGACCTTCAAAGCTATTTTGCTGTACCGCATTGGCACGCGCGGCTAGACCTGTGGTTTTATCTAGAAATTCGCGAGGGTGTTGGTTATCTTTAGCACGAAATCCTGCCGACTTTTTAGCAATAACGGTAAATACATATGGCAGTAAACAAGCAACTAAAATGAGATAAATAATCCCGCTAATGCTTTGCATTGGTTTTTTCTCATCAAGATCATTTCGAAGGCTATCATAGCATGGCATTCCAAAGATAAATTTGGTTAAATTATAGTGTTTTTATAATTTCCCGATGAGACCCACTATGGCTAGCCCAGATCAAAAAGAAATGTTCGACGTACTCGACATTCAGCGTCAACATCAACGCCAAGTGGATCGTGTTTTAAAAATTGTTCTCCCCATCACAGCTTTTCTACTGACGGTTATTTGTGCCAATATGAATATCGGCTCAACAATCGGTACATTGATTATGCTGATTATCGCATTTTGGATGGTTGGGATTAGACGCCAAACACTTTGGTATTGGCTGATTGCTGTCACTATCTATTGCTTCATCGACAATGTACTTAGCTATGGCACATTTGCATTCCCAGCCTTTAGTCGCCAGTGTGGCACCATGTTGACCTTTATCGGTATTTTGGGTATTGGCCGTCCCTATATCGACCGTTGGCTAATGAAAAACTAAAAATAGAAATAGAAAAAAAAGCGCCATTCGGCGCTTTTTTTAGGACTCAACTTATGCTGTTTTACGCAAATCTTTACGTAAGATTTTACCTACGTTTGATTTTGGTAATTCATCCATAAATTCAACATAACGCGGGCGTTTGTACCCTGTTAAGTTTTCTTTAGCAAATGCCAGAACTTCTTCTGTGGTTAAAGACGGATCTTTTTTCACCACAAATAGTTTTGGCACTTCACCTGATTTTTCATCTGGCACACCAATTGCTGCAACTTCCAAGACTTTAGGATGTTTTGCAACCACTTCTTCAATTTCCGAAGGATAAACGTTGAAGCCTGATACCAAAATCATGTCTTTTTTACGGTCTACAATTTTTATGTAGCCACGAGGATCCATCACACCGATATCACCTGTACGGAAGAAACCATCTTCAGTCATCACTTTAGCGGTTTCATCTGGGCGGTTCCAGTAACCACGCATCACCTGCGGACCACGGATTGAAATTTCACCTTGTTCGCCCAGTACAACTTCGTTGCCATCATCATCCAAAATCGCAACTTCAGTTAATGGCAATGGAATACCAATTGTGCCACTGAATTCTTCAGATGCAGGTGGATTTGCCGTTGCAACAGGCGAAGTTTCAGATAGACCATAACCTTCGATAATGTTGGTTCCAGTAATTCGCTTCCATGCTTCAGCCGTAGAAGGAAGAACTGCCATACCACCGCCCATTGCCATTTTTAATTTGCTGTGGTCAAGTTGTTTAAACTCTTCGTTGTTCACCAAAGCATTGAATAAAGTATTCACTGCTGGGAAGAACGATGGTTGATACTTACGTAATTCTTTCATTACCCCAGGTAAATCACGTGGGTTTGGAATGAGAACATTGGCTTGACCTTTGTACATACCGTACATCGCACAAACCATGAACGCAAAAATGTGATAAAGCGGTAAGGCACAGAAAATACGGTCATCGGGCTGACCATCTTGTGCGCCAAATTTACTTTGGAAAATACCATCACATTGCAACATGTTCGCTACAAGGTTACGATGCGTCAGTTCTGCACCTTTAGACACCCCTGTAGTGCCGCCAGTATACTGAAGCACTGCGGTGTCACTTAACGTTAAGTTCGGACGCTTATAATTGCTTGCACTGACTTTAGACATAGCAGCATTAAAGCGAATATGACCTGGAATATTCCATGCAGGAATTTGCTTACGTACTGAACGTAATACAAAGTTCACCAGTGTGCCTTTTAATGCACCCAACATGTCACCTACAGAGGCAATCACGACATGTTTAACAGGCGTTTTACCATTAATTGTTTGGTAAACAGATGCGAAATTCTCAATAATAACAAGAACTTCTGAGCCTGAGTCATTTAACTGATGTTCAAGCTCACGTGCGGTATACAGTGGGTTGACGTTGACCAGTACTAAGCCAGCACGGAAGACACCCAAAGCAACGATAGGATACTGAAGAACGTTTGGCATCATCACAGCGACACGTGAACCTTTTGCAAGACCTAAACTTTGCAAATAGGTTGCAAATTTACGACTTGCCTCTTCTAACTCACTAAAAGTCAATACTTTATCCATAAAGATAAAGGCATCTCGTGAGCCAAATTTTTGGAAATTTCTTTCAAATACATCAACCAATGACGTATTTTCTGGTGGCAATTCTACAGTCTCTGGAATCCCCGTTTTTTGGTATTCTGCGAACCAAATCTTTTCCATATCGCCCGATTCTCCTATCAGTAATCCTTAAATTCTCAGCTGTTGTTCTCAATATTAAGCGCTCTTTATTTAACTTGTGTTGCTTAATATTGCATCCATTTCCCGCATACATACCATATATAACGTATTTTGATCAATGGATGCTAGTTTTATCTCTGAACTAACAGTTTATTTGCTTTTTGATAACCACGTGGTAATAACTGTCCTTTGGATGCCCGTTTACCCACATATTTTTCTAAATCATCGCCCTTCAATTTTAATTGCTGCTGTCCTGCAACGACTTGCAGTATTTCATCTAGCGTTAATCTTGTCATGAATACAATTTGATCTTTCTCTTCAAGTTGTATCAATTTATTACCTTTACCTTTATTTAAAATAGGCAACTCTGACAACTCTAAAATCAACAAACGACCCGTTGAAGTCAATAACGCCAAATGGGTGGCTTGATCAACACTAGTCAACGGCATGACTGTGGCTTTTTCAGGTAAAGTTAGGAAGGCTTTACCCGCTTTTGCATTGGTATCCAACTGTTTTGCCTGTGTTTTAAAACCATAGCCTTTACTGCTCAGAGCCACAACTTCAGCTTCATCTTCAGCAATAAAAATTTGCTTAAAACCTACACCACTGGCTGGCGATAATTTTGAACTCAACGGTTCTCCCAGACCCCGTGCGGACGGTAGGCTCGCTATGGCTAGGGCATAACTACGCCCTGACTCATCCAATACATACACGCGCTGATTAGATTTTCCTTGTGCATGACTGAGATATTGATCGCCAGCACGGAAATTTAAGTGCTCTGCGTCTACATCATGACCTTTGGCTGAACGAATCCATCCCGCTTCAGACAACACCACCGTCACAGGATCCGCAGGCATAAAGTCCTGCTCACTCATCGCTGTTGCTTCTGCACGATGTACGATTGGCGAACGACGGTCATCACCAAATTTTTTCGCATCATCTTTAAGTTCATTGATAATCAAAGCTTTCAAAGACTCAGGATTGGCCAATTGTTCACGAATCAATGCAGCTTTGGCTTCTAACTCTTCTTGCTCACGGCGCATTTCCATTTCTTCAAGTCGGGCCAAATGACGCAACTTGAGTTCTAAAATAGCTTCGGCCTGAATGTCATCAATATTAAAACGTGACATCAACTCTGCTTTGGGATGCTCTTCTTCACGAATAATACGAATCACTTCATCAATATTTAGATAGGCAATAATCAAACCACCCAAAATATGTAAGCGCTTTTCAATTTTATTCAGGTGATATTGCAAACGACGGGTAACGGTTTCCTTTCGAATTTCAATCCATTCCAGCAAAATACGACGAATTGATTTCACTTGCGGACGGCCATCCGCACCAATCATGTTCATATTGACACGATAGCTCGACTCTAAATCGGTTGTTGCAAAAAGGTGGCTCATCACCGCTTCAGCATCAATCCGATTTGAGCGCAGTACAATCACCAAGCGGGTTGGGTTTTGATGGTCGGATTCATCACGTACATCACTCACCAAAGGCAGTTTTTTCGCCTGCATTTGATCTGCAATTTGCGAAATGACCTTCGAGCCTGAAACTTGATAAGGCAAGTCCGTGATCACAATTTCATTTTTTTCGATGCTATACACCGAACGCATACGGTAACTGCCCCGACCTGTGCTTTGTATTTTTAATAACTCTTCAGGTGGCGTAATAATTTCTGCTTTGGTCGGCAAATCTGGTGCAGGAATGTATTCTGCAACTTTGTCATCGCTTAAATTTGGATTACGAATTAAGGCAATGGTGCCTTTTACGACTTCACGCAGGTTGTGTGGAGGAATGTCCGTAGCCATGCCTACTGCAATACCTGTGGTACCGTTTAACAAAATATTCGGAATACGTGCAGGTAAAGTCACTGGCTCTTTCATCGAACCATCAAAGTTGTCCTGCCAGTCACAAGTCCCCTGTCCCAACTCAGACAACAGCACTTCACTATACTGAGATAATTTGGCTTCGGTATAACGCATCGCTGCGAACGATTTCGGGTCATCGGGCGACCCCCAGTTACCTTGACCTTCAATAAACGGATAACGATAACTAAAAGGCTGTGCCATCAGCACCATCGCTTCATAGCAGGCCGAATCACCATGCGGGTGATACTTACCGAGCACATCACCAACGGTACGCGCAGATTTTTTGGGTTTACCGCTATGTTTTAGCCCCAATTCACTCATGGCATACACAATACGGCGTTGTACAGGTTTTAAACCATCGCTGATATGCGGTAAGGCACGATCCATGATCACGTACATGGCGTAATTGAGATAGGCTTGTTCAGTAAATTCTGCTACGGAACGGTTTTCTGTCGCTTGATGCGCAAGGCTTGTCATAACAACCTGTCATCCTAATTAATCGTTTTTTGTTTAAGTTCTTATGCTATGTCGCAGGCTCAGCCTATACAAGTGAAAGCGTACACCACTACGACAAATTGCGTCTTTAGATGTTCCTAATGTCGTAAAATTATCCATTTTTTTTAAAATGAGCAACTAATTATTTCGAAGTTCCTATCTTGCTCTTATTTAGGATTGAAATAGAGTAACTACACACCCTCTACGCTTATGTCATGACATTGAATATGATGATCGAGCACATCGCCAATCACACACTTTCAACTAGATATGCGAGCTGTCTTAAACCGGAATTTGATACTCCGTGAGTCCCACATTTCAAAGATATTGTGGTAACAGAAAAGTTTCAATTCTGCTCGCTCACGCGGTTTGATTGTTCCTGAAGATCAAGGGACTAAAACACATCCCTCTATCTTCAGTCTGTACATTTTACAAACCAATCTCTTCCAATGTTTTGCCTTTGGTCTCTTCACCCAAAATCAAAATCACCGCCGCCACCGCAAGCAGTACTGCGGTAAACATTATAAAGATTGCACTAAAACCATTGCTCATGACCATCATATGCGTCACCACCATCGGTGCGACAATGCCGCCCATACGACCAATGGCCGATGCCCAGCCCGAACCAAAAGCCCGAATATTGGTTGGATATTGCTCTGGAGTGTAGGTATACAAAACACCCCATGCGCCGAGATTAAAGAATGACATCAGACAGCCCCAGAACATGATCATGCTCACAGTGTCAGCTTGACCAAAGAAATAGGCCGAAACTGCACACATGCCAATAAAACCAGCTAAGGTTGCTTTACGTCCAAGTTTTTCGACCAGCCATGCTGCAGCCACATAGCCTGGAAGCTGTGCCAAAATCATCACCAGTACATATTCAAAAGACTGAACAATGCTATACCCCTGCTTCACCAGCAAACTTGGCAACCACGTAAAAATGCCATAATAAGAGTACACAATGCCAAACCAAATCAGCCATAACATCAAGGTTCTACGTGCAAATGCACCCGACCAAAGCTGAGTAAAAGACACATTCTTTTTTTCTGCCACAGGTTTGACAATGATATGTTCAACGACTTCAACGCCACATTGACGTTCAATCTGCTGCACCAAAGCGTGCGCTTCTACAATTCGACCACGGTTGATAAGATAAGGAATCGACTCAGGCACTTTGAACCAAATGACAATGGCATACAGTGCAGGAATCCCGCCCATCAAAAAAGCCATGTGCCAGCCAAACTTTGGAATCACAAAATACGCCACTAAGGCAGCACAGAGCCAACCTAAGCCCCAAAAACTCTCTAGCAGAACAATAAAACGCCCACGTACCTGCGCAGGAATATACTCACTGACCAAGGTCACTGCTACTGGCAACTGTCCACCTAAACCAAGACCCACAATAAAACGAAACAGCAATAGCCACGTTAAGTTGGGAGCAAAAGCACAGGCTGCCGTCGCCAAACTATAAATCACTAATGTTGCAGCAAAAACCGTTTTACGTCCGATGCGGTCGGCCAAGCCCCCTGAACACACCGCACCAATCGCCATTCCGACAAAGCCTATTGAGACGACCCAACCTTTCTCAGTTGGGCTCATGTGCCAGTCTTCAGCCATTTTCGCCAAAATAAAAGAAATCAGCCCCGTGTCCATGGCATCGAACATCCAGCCCAAGCCAATCACCCATAACAAGGTGTAGTGGAATTTACCGATCGGTAAGCGTTGTATACGGGAAACTAAATCCATAGCTTGACCTCTAAAGCGGAAAAAGGATAGCGGGCTGCTTTCTCAACAGGCTTTATCATTATGTGCTTTTTTTGGGGACAAGGGACAGTTTGATATCCCTTGTTTTAGCTGGCATCTTTGGAAGAAGCAGACTGTTCATCATCATCTTGATAAATGAATTTCGGCATTTCTAAACCAAAGTAAATTGCAATTAAACGTAAGCTAAAACCAAAGATCAAAGTCGAAATCACGGTCAGCTCAAGCGACAAACCGAGTTGAATGCAGCCCCAATAGAAAATCACTGCGACAAAAGAAATACTGGCATACAGTTCACGGCGGAACACCAAAGGCACGTCATTACACAAAATATCACGCAAGATACCGCCCGAGACTCCTGTAAGGACTCCAGCAACCGCAGACACCACAAAACCATGTCCCATTTCTAAGGCAATTTGACAGCCGATGATGGTAAAACCGATCAGGCCCAGAGCATCGAGCACCAAGAAAATATTGCGTAAATGACGCATCCACTTGGCAATCAAAATCGTCATAAAAGCGGCAAAACACGTCAGCATCAAATATTCAGGATGCTTGACCCAGGTCAGCGGATAATGTCCCAATAACACATCACGAACAGAACCACCGCCCAGTGCTGTGACACAGGCAATAATCACCACACCAAACCAATCCATACTACGCCGACCCGCTGACAGTGCACCAGTCATCGCCTCTGCCGTGATCGCTATAATATAAATAACAGTGAGTAACATCGCCTGGATTCCATATAGGCTAATTGATGCGCGCTATTCTAAGCCAAATTTTCTGAAAATTATAAAAATTGTGCACAACATTGTTTAAATTTTTTCCCTGAACCGCAAATGCACGCTTGTTTCATGGTGATTTGCATTTCAGTGGTCGGATCTAAAAAATACCATGCCTCAGCATGTTTCACAAAATGTGAAATTTCATGATGTATCTGTGCCGATTTTCCATCATGATAATGCGCTTTAAACTCGACCATGGCGTGGTTTTTATCGAGTTTCTCATTGGCGTTTACGACGTCTAACTTTAACCATTGGTTGCTTCGACTCCACTCCGCTATTGCTACAATATCGAGTGCTTGTTGCTGCCCCAACGCTGTGGTTTGCACAATGTAATCAATTTGTTGTTTGGCAAAAGCACTATAGCGTGAGCGCATCAATTGGACAGCTGTCTGCGCATGACTTTGTCCCAAATGCAAAGGCTGACAGCACTGTACATATTCTCCTTGCCCACACGGACACTCAATATGGCTCATGATTTTCCATAAAAAAAATAGCTCGACATTGCGAGCTATTTTAACCTGTTCACCCCAGTTTGAGGACGGGTTTTAAGATGATTCTTTGTGCAGATCTGACTGTGGAATTACATGCACTTTTTCAATTTTGTGCCCATCCATCGTCACCACTTCAAAAATGCAACCATCTGCTACAAGGCTAGAGCCATTTTCGGGTAAACGACCTAAATGAAAGAGGATATAGCCTGACAAGGTTGAGTACTGATCGGACTCATCGACCAAATCACGATCCAACAATAACGACACATGACGAATATCGGTTGAGCCATCGAGCATTAAGCTGCCATCTTCTAAACTTTCAGCCACATTGTCTTCAGCATCTTCATCAGGGAACTCCCCTGCAATCGCCTCTAATACGTCAATCGGGGTGGCAATCCCTTCAATCGAGCCGTATTCGTTCAAAACCAAAGCCATTTGTAGTGGGGCTTGACGCAGTTGCTCCATCACCATCAGGACTTGCGCATTTTCATGCACAATCACAGGTTCACGTAAATGTTTATCAAAATCGAGGACACCCGTTTCGATATATTCGTTTAAAACTTTATGGGTCAATACCACACCTGCAATGTTGTCTAGCTCGCCCCGTGCTACGATTAAACGTGAGTGCGTAATACTGAGCAATTGTGATTTGATCGAGGCTTCATCATCCTCTAAATCAATCCATTCCAACTCTGGACGTGGTGTCATCACGGACTTCACAGGACGCTCAGACAAACCCAACACCCCTTGTACTAGAACACTGTGATAGACCCCATTTTCAGGATCAAATACTTCATCCGCATAAGCGCGAGTTGCCAACACATCTTCAGGCTCAGAAGCATGATCACTACTTTTACCGCCCAACATCCGCAGTACCGCAGACGCAGTTTTATAGCGAAGGTCTGTGGTGGTGACCATTTTTTCTTGATTACGGCGCATGGTTTGGTTGATAAATTCAACAATCACCGAGAAACCAATGGCTGCATAGAGGTAACCTTTTGGAATATGGAAACCAAAGCCTTCTACAATCAAAGAGAAACCGATCATCATCAGGAAGCCAAGACACAAAATCACCACGGTCGGATGTTTGTTGACGAATTCCATCAAGGCCTTGGATGCCCACAGCATAATGCCCACGGCGATAATCACCGCAATCATCATTACAGACAGGTGCTTGACCATACCGACTGCAGTAATCACCGAGTCTAAAGAAAATACCGCATCCAAAACCACAATTTGGACAATCACCATCCAAAATACGGCGTTGGCAGGATTTTCTTCTTTTTGGATCACTTTGGCGTCGATGCGTTCATGTAACTCCATCGTCCCTTTAAACAGCAAGAACACCCCACCAAACAGCAAAATCAGATCACGCCCTGAGAATGGATGGTCGAAGATATGGAACAATGGTTCAGTCAGCGTCACCACCCAAGCGATAGACGCGAGTAAAACCAAGCGCATGAGCAGCGCTAACATCAGACCAACGATACGGGCTGTATTACGTTGTTCAGGAGGAAGTTTTTCTGCCAAAATCGCAATAAAAACGAGGTTATCAATCCCGAGGACAATTTCCAGCACCACCAAGGTGAGTAAGCCCACCCATGCAGAAGGATCAGACATCCATTCAAATATCATGTGATCTGCCCCCGTCGAAGGAATGTATAACGCGCATAATGATTAGGCGAATAAAAATGAAGATTCAGCACTGCTCGCTGTAAATTATTTTCGGAAAACTGAAGATGTCTTGAGTGACAACTACCACTACCCATGTTCGTTCTTGTGTTGTGAAACAAGAGCTCAGTATAGGCAAGATCTACATAAAATTCATCTTTTTTAAAAATGTCGTTTTTTTAGAGATTTAACAAATTATTACCTGATTGTTCGATTAGATACAGTGATTTGTCACATTTCTTGCTTAAACTAAGAGAGAAAAAGTAGATAAAGAAAAGGTAAAAACATACGCCATGAATAGTGAATTAAAAATATCATCTCTCAACACTGAATCAAACGTTCAAACCACTCAACCCTTGATCGCACTTTACTGTGGCTCTCGGTCAGGCAACAAACCGATTTATCAAGAAAAAGCAATTGCACTAGCCCAAGGCCTAGCAAACCACGGTTTCGGACTAGTCTATGGAGGTGCGAGTATTGGTCTGATGGGACAAGTGGCAGATGCCATGATTGCTCATGGGGGGGAAGCCGTTGGCGTCATCCCTGAGTTTATGCTGGATTATGAAATTGCACACAACCAATTGACTGAATTACATATTGTACAAACCATGCATGAACGCAAAGCATTGATGGCTGAACGTGCAAGTGCTTTTGTCGCACTACCCGGAGGCTTAGGCACTTTTGAAGAAATTTTAGAAGTGGCAACATGGGGACAACTCAATCAACACCAAAAACCCATGATGCTCTATAACGTCAATGGTTTCTATAATGCACTGATTGCCCAACTTGATCATGCCGTTCAAGAAGGTTTTCTGCCTCCACAGCACCGTGCCAAACTGATTGTGTGTAACCATGCTGAACAGATTTATTCAGCAATTGCAAACTTGGGGAGCCCAAAGCGCTTTGTGGTTTAAAGTTGTTTAAACACCTCAAAACTCTCCATACACAAAGAAGCGAGCTCAAGGCTCGCTTTTTTAACAGCTTCGTCTATTGACCATAATTCGTGACAAAGTTGTAGAACCACGGCAAAGTGGTCGCCAAAATCACCGACATGGCTAAACCAAACATCAACTTCATGGCATCTTTACTGACATTGCGCGAAGTACGGTGCTTATTCACCTCATCAAAAATCATCGACATAGCAAACTCACGACCTGCAAGTAAACCTAAGAATACCCATGTGGTACTCATTGGAATGTTGCTCCACTCCTTGAAGACCAACAAAATCAGGGCATACATAAAGTCAATAATCGTTGCAGCACGAATATCCGTTACACCTGTTTTAGTATCGACAATTTTTTGAATCGCCCCACCACGTTGGTACAAAATCAGCGCCAACAACACCACAAAGATGGTGATAGCAAACAGCAAAAATGCCAACGGAACTTGGCGTGGCACGTATACAAAAATATTGGCCAAATCTTGAATCAGCCATTGGCTCCACAAAAAAGCGGTCGATACCCACTGTAACCCAATCCAAATATGCGAAGGTTCTTCATGACGGGTTTTGGCAAAGTACTTTGCCACTTGTCGCATCACAAAACGATAGACAATAATCGCAACCACAAAAGCCACGGCATAGCCCATCATTGACTTCACCATCATCGACCCCAAACTTGCAGGCGAGAAAATGGTTAAAACCAAAAAAGTGGTACTCACAGGAATGCCGTATTTGGTCAAAAACAACAGTAAAATTGGCGGTACGATATACAGCCACGTAATCCCATTATCTGGAAATGGAATCGTCTCTAAGCGACCGTAAGAGGCATCTCCCACACCTGATGCATACCAACCATAGATCAGAACCACAACTAAAATGGTGCTGATAAAGAGCCAAAGCACCCACCATGGGCGGTGTGCATTCGATGAAATAAAGGTACCTAATGTCTGTGGCACATCATTTCCGACGATAGAATAAGCTGCTAAACAGAAGCCAATCACCATCAAGATTTCGATTGTCATAAAACAAACCTTTTGCAGAATCTTTCCAACAGCCTGCCATTGAAGCTTTGGCAGAGATTATGACGGTTTTATTTCATTTTCATGACATTATTGTCATATATTTTTTGTAGCGCCATAAAAAAGAGCACCACTGTGCTCTTTATTTAAACTAAGCTATTAATTTAGCTTTACTTCATAAACTGACGTCGTACCACTGACTTCATTCCCCACTACCAATAAAGGTCGAGCATTTGGTGAATTTTTCGCCGCGATAAAGATCAAACCTTCTGGGCCAAGGTCTCCTTGCTTCGTGACTTCTGTTTCGGTGGTGTTGCGATGGTTCAGGTACTGAACAAATTTAGCCTGATTCGGGTTGCTAATGTCATAGACCATGATGCCACTGGCACGCTCAAGTCCAATAAAGGCAAAGGTCTTTTCACCAATTTTACCCAGAGTCACTCCTTCAGGTTCAGGGCCTTTGTTGTCACTACGGTCATCAAATTTAAATGTTTCATGATTGCTATTAAATTGATGTGGAAACAACTCCGCAATTTTTCGCTCAAACTCACTGCCCGAGTCCCACACAATCTGCTTGGTTTCAGGGTCGACAATACTTACCGAACGACCACCATAAGCATATAATTTGTCATACGTCAGACGACCATTTTCATCCAACTTCGGCAGACCTGTCAGTGGATCTTTTTGATAACCTTGAGTCCAACTAATGGTCAAACGTCCAATTTGTGCGTCTTTAATTAAATTGTCCGCACAGACTTCTGTTGCGTCAGCCGTTTGACAAGGTTTAAACACCTCTGGGTTTAATTTTGCCCCTTTCACACCTGGCGCAAGCTGACGTAAATGTGCTGCATAATCGCCTTTGGCATCAAAACCTGCTTTTTTAAACAAGTGTTTGATACGTATCTCTTCTGCATAACCAGCATTTAAGTCCGCGCCTTCAAAGTATTTGGCTTCATCCTTTAACCATTCACGGGCATCCCCTTCATTGGCCGTGACCAAATAGGTTTTACCCTTGGCTTGATATTGTGCAATGGCATCGGGCATATACATGCCATATAGTCCCGGCCAAGAGCGGATATTGATCATGCCTGCATCTTTTGCACATTCTGTAATACTACGCCCCAACGAGTCTTGACCAATAGCACAGTCACGGTCACTGCCATCTAAGGCATTTTCAGGCAAGCTATGGTCTTTGTAGCCCATCGGGAAAAGATCAACAAATTGATTTTTTTCTAGGTCTAAAACCCCAATCGCATTGTTTTCCTGCAAACTGACCCATGCTTTTTTTCCATCAGCACTCACCGCGATGTACTCAGGCTCCAAATCCTGTGCTACAGAGGTGGTTTGAATACCTACGGTCGCGACATTTGAGTATTGGCTGATGTCTGGACCAAAAATACGAATCCCTGCATCCAATAATTCTTGTTTACGGTCATTCCATGCTTGAAAACCTGCTATGTTTGCTGTTGGTTTTTGAATGTCAGAAACATCAATAATACTAACCGAACCCTCAGGATCAATTTGATAACCCTCATTCGGTTCCGCCTCATTGGCAACCAACACCTTTCGACCATCAGGTGTGAAGGTTAGCATATCGGGTAAAGCACCGACCTTGACTTGGCTAATATAAGACAAATCTTGTGCTTTAAAGAAAGCCACGATACCAGTTTGGGTTTTATCCTCAGCCTGAACCGCAAGCGCAACGATACCATTATGCACCGCGACACTATTCACTTCGGAATTGGCTAAATAAGTTTTGGCATCCAAAGACTGAATATATGTCGGCTGCGCTGGTTTGGAGAAATCCAAAACATCGACCATGCCTTTTTGAGCATTTACCACGAATAGGCGCTGACTCGCAGCATCATAAGCGGGTATCTCCGCTGCATTCTGCCCAAATACCCCCGACGCATAACTTGCAAGCTTGACCAGTTCAATATTATTCGGCGTAACTTCCTCAACAACAGGTGGGGATGTAATGGTTTGTTCATCATCACTGCCATTACATCCCACTAAACCCAGTCCCATCCAAGCTAAAAATACGGCACTATATGTTTTGTTCATCATGATCTAAATATCGGTTCAAATTTGACCAATGTATGACGCAAGCGTTGCAGTTCAATGTCGTATAGATGTCAATTTGATGGCAGGTGATAAATGCACTTTCACAACATCAGTTCTGTATAAATTGGGCTAAACTGTTTAAAAATTTCACTTTGTTGTATCTATGAATCAAACGCCAACCCATCAAGCGCTCGCTCCTGAGTACCGTCTTTTGGTACTTCTGGTTTCGATTGGCTTTTTTATGCAAGGCTTAGATACCACCATTGTGAATACCGCTCTACCTGCTATGGCCATCAGCCTAAATGAGGACCCGCTCCAAATGCATAGCGTGGTGGTGGCCTATGTGCTTGCCGTGGCTGCCTGTATTCCCTTGAGTGGTTGGCTTGCAGACCGTTTTGGGGTGCGCAATACCTATTTCAGTGCCATTATCATTTTTACTCTTGCTTCACTGGGCTGTGGTTTTTCTGAAAGCTTAAATGAATTATTGTTCTATCGCGTACTCCAAGGCGTAGGCGGTGCATTATTGCTCCCTGTTGGCCGTTTAGCCATGCTCAAGGTCATCCCGCGGACGCAGTTCTTATCCGCAATGAGCTTAATGAGCCTCGCGGGACTGATTGGCCCACTCATTGGCCCAACACTTGGTGGCTGGCTGGTCGAAGTCAGCACATGGCATTGGATTTTCCTGATTAACCTCCCCATGGGGCTGTTAGGGGTCCTGATTAGTTTTAAAGCCATGCCGAATGTCACCGAACAGAATGTGCCACGTTTTGACTTTTGGGGTTTTATCCTACTGGTCATTACCATGGCAGGACTCTCTTTAGGCATTGAAAATTTTGCTAGCCCACATCTAACTTTATGGTGGAGCCTCGGATTAGTTGGATTGAGTTTGGTCACTGCACTTTGGTATGCCTATCATGCGCATACGCATCAAAATGCCTTATTTCGTAGCAAGCTGTTTGGTAACCGCATCTATGCCGTGGGTATTTTAGGCAATTTCTTTGCTCGCCTCGGTGGCAATGCCATGCCCTTTCTCATGCCTTTGATGCTACAACTGGCCTTTGGCTTTGAACCCTTAATTACAGGGCTATTAATGATTCCCACAGTGCTAGGTTCATTGGCATCCAAACCCATCATTCGTCAACTGATACAACGCTTTGGTTATCGCCACGTCCTTTTAGTGAATACCCTATTGGTCGGTGCATGTATTGCCAGCTTCGCACTCAACACCGCAGATACCCCAATCTGGCTGCGCGCGCTGCATTTCTTTGTTTTTGGCATGCTGAACTCACTGCAATTTGTATCTATGAATACCCTTACCCTGAAAGATCTGCCACAACAAGATGCCAGCAGTGGTAACAGTTTCTTGTCGATGATCATGATGGTGTCGATGAGTATTGGTGTAGCCTTGGCGGGTACTTTGGTCAATGTCTTTACGGCGTATTTGGGCACAGAGCATATCGTCATGGCATTCCATAATACCTTGATTGTATTGGGCTGTATTAACCTGATTACTGCTGCTATTTTTTGGCATATCCCCAAAGACACCGCAGATTAACAACAGATACAAAGTACGGCCATTCACTGAGCATAATCATCATGGTCAGTTCAGTGAATTCAAGCTATGATGATGATGAGCTAAAAATCAACACCTGCAAAAGCATGCCTGCAAGAAAAAAAGCCACCGCTTCTCGAAAAACATCATTAGCCTATTACACAGCCGCCTGTGTAATAGTGCTCTGTATCGGTCTCGGAATCACCTATTTTTTCTTGCAGAACAATGTCGCATCTGCTCAAGAGTATCCCGTAAAAGGCTTTGATGTATCTCATCATCAGGGCGATATTCAATGGCAATCCATTTCTCCCAAAGAGTTTAAATTCGTCTATTTAAAAGCTACCGAAGGTGGCGATTTTAAAGATCGAAAGTTTCAGGACAACTGGCTTAAAGCACGTGAGCACGGCTTCTTAGTCGGAGCCTATCATTTTTATCGTTTATGTCGTGATGGGCAGATTCAAGCGCAAAACTTTATTGAAACCGTGCCAAAGAAAAAAGATAGCTTGCCACCTGTGATTGATTTGGAATATGACAGTAACTGTATTAATACCTACACCAAAGAACAGCTGCTCAAAGAAATTCAGGTCATGCACGATAAACTGCACGAACACTATGGTTTACAGCCGATCTTTTATACCTCTAAGGCATTTTATAATATTGTTTTAGTCGATAAGTTTAAGAATACACCGCTTTGGATTCGTGAATATCAAGGTCAACCTGAACTCAAGGGCAATCCAAAATGGACCTTTTGGCAACACACTAGCCAAGGACAAATTAAAGGTGTTCCTACCTTGGTTGATCTCAATGTATTTCATGGTTCAGAACAAGAGTGGATACACTTTTTAGAACGCCAAGGACTTTATCAACTGCCACAAAATTTACCCATTAAATAAGTCACCCACCTTCATCTTTAACAAAAAAAAAGAACATGAAGACAAACTATGTCGCGCATAGCGGATGAAAGGCTTCGCAATCGAGAGAGATAGTGCCATACTTTAGCTGAACCTCTACATCAAAACCGAGTATGCGAAAAATCATTCACATCGACATGGATGCCTTCTACGCATCTGTAGAGTTGCTTGAACGTCCAGATTTAAAGCACTTGCCTGTGGTCATTTCTTCGCACCATCCTCGTGCCGTTATTGCAGCCGCATCCTACCCTGCACGTCAATATGGTCTCCGTTCAGCGATGTCGATGACTCAAGCCAAAAAACGCTGCCCTCAAGTGGTCGTGATTGAACCCAACTTTTCTAAATATCGGGCAGTTTCAGAACAGATTCATACTATTTTCCAACGTTATACGACCCTCATTGAACCCCTTTCTTTGGATGAAGCCTATTTAGATGTCACTGAAAATTTACAACAACTGGCCAGCGCCACAGAAGTGGCTGAGCGCATTCGCGCTGATATTTTTCAAAGCACAGGACTGACCGCCTCGGCGGGTGTTGCACCCAATAAATTTCTCGCCAAAGTTGCTTCGGACTGGAATAAACCCAATGGGATCTGTGTGATTAAACCCTCACACGTTCAGCAGTTTATTCAGCACTTAGCGCTTAAAAAAATCCCTGGTGTCGGTAAAGTCATGCAAGAAAAGTTAAAAAGCTTAAATCTTGAGACTTTAGGCGATCTACAAAAATTAGATGAAAATGTACTCATTCACCATTTTGGCAAATACGGCAAACAACTGTTTTTATATGCGCAAGGGATAGATGAACGTCCTGTACAAGCAGAACGTGAACGTCAGCAAATCTCAAAAGAAACGACCTTTGATGATGACTTAAGCATTGAACAATGCATGCCATTTTGGCCCCAGTTGATTGAACAAGTTTGGCGAAGTCTCGAGAAAAAACAACTGTATGCTCGTGGCGTCACCGTCAAACTTAAACTCAAGAATTTTCAGACTTTACAGCATAGCAAAAGCTTTAAAATACCTCTTAAACATCAGGCAGAACTACAACTCATCTTAGACAGCCTGCTCAAAGACATGCATATCAGGCCAGAGCAATGCTTTCGATTAGTGGGTGTTGGTGTTTATGCGCTTTCTCACAAAGAAGTACTTCCTCAACTCTCCTTATGGGAAGATGAAATACCCAAATGAGCTATTTTTTAACCAAAAGAACAAAAATAATGCAATTTAGCATTCACAATATCCTTTTTTAGAGTAATCTAATGGCGCGCTACATTTATCCATGTAAGCGCTGAGATGCTAAAACTCACCTTTACTTTTAGCATAACGTCCTGTGATTGGTGTGACGATCAAATCCAAAGATTACAGGGCATCTCTGATGCTCATCACGACATACTGCTTTTACATCGTGTAGCATTTTAGCCTTATCAAAATAACAATAACTATCTACAAGTAATTTTCATCCCTCATTCCAACTCAGACTAAGCACTTCTTTTTATTTTTACACCACACTTTTCAAATCATCACCATATACTCTCAAAGTCAGTACCACTCTCTTCTGAGTCATTTTAGAACCCCAAAAAACCTTAATACTGTAAATAACGGGATTGCGAGCGAGTGATCATCTGTCGCACTTGACTTTGTGATAGGCTATCGAGGTATATATCATGATCTTTAATTCTACACGCACAGGGCTCTCACATGGCTGTTCAACGTTTGCATGTCTCAAATCGCTTTTCTGAAGTGGCAATTGCTGGAAACCTCATTCATTTAGCAGGACAATTGGCTTCTGACTTTGATTTAGATATTAAAGGACAAACTCAACAGACTTTCGACATGATCGACCAATTTCTTGCAGATGCAGGCACAGACAAAAGCCATATTTTATCTGTGACAATTTATTTAAAAGATATTGAACAAGATTATGCTGCGTTTAATGAAGTATGGGATGCATGGGTTGCCGATATTGATGCATTACCTCGTACTTGTGTTGAAGCAAAACTCTATGATCCACGTGTCTTGGTCGAGTTAACAGTTGTTGCGGTTAAACCTGAATAAATAAATTATTCATCATAAAAGACATGGATCGCATGTTTTTTATGATGAACTTCAAAGCTCAACTAGCCAAGCACACGTAATTTTCGTGTTTGTGCATCATTATAATAGTCGTACTTTTTTGAGGTTTTCTTATCTTTGTTTAAACGTGTTGGGAGATAGACATCTCCATAAAAATCTTCACGTAACTGATGATATTCAGGTACTTCTTCATAACGGATGACTTTATAGCCCGCCATATCGAGTATCGCATCCTGAAATTGGGACTTTTGTGGGCGTTTCAAGGAAAGTGGGTCATCTAAAGCCACGACAGCAACCACTTGCTGCATCCCATCTACCACCACAAAATCGGCCACCAAGTTACGATATTTACTTCGTGTACGTGAAAATTTAGTTGTCAATAAAGCATCATAAGAAACATGTGCAAGTATCGTATGATGAGGTAAAATTTCTTTCAATCGTGTATAGGTTAATTGTTCATTTACATTGAAAATAGCGCGCTGCCTTAATGCACTATCCTGTTGTTTTGTTTTTGGAATTAAACCCTTACTCGCCAAAATCATGGACAGTAGTAGTATCACACTACCAATTACTATATAAATTGTCATATTCGTATCCTTCTCATATTTATTATAATTTCCGGTCTCACACCGATTTTTATGCGATCAGTATAGCGTGCTGATCATTTTCCCAAACCACGAAATAAAAAATTACAGCTAAATTTGACCAAATGGTTATAAAACTAAACAAATCTTTTCAATGTCATTTGATGTAACATTTATTGCAACTGCGCAAACAACGACATCATTTATTTAGCTAGTTCATACTGTAATAGACTCAATCCTTAGGGTGCAATACTATTTTAGTCTATGCCAAATTTTTCCCGACAAATGACAAAAATCCCTAGAGTAAAGTCTTTTAACTGCTTATAAAAATAATATCGCATAAAAAAGGATGCCAAGGCACCCTTCTTAGTTTCAGTTCCGATTAAGCACGCGACTTAGACTTCGGTTTTGATTTTGAATGTCCAAATGGCTTCTTGGCATCACCTGTTTCACGCGGTGGTAAACCTGTATGTTGCGTCAAAATCTGACCACGCTCAGGACGCTTCTTGGTATTTGACGGACGAGATTGATTTTTCGCTTGTTGGTTACGATTCTCACCATTACGCTTTTGCGAATCACCATCCACGGTTGAGTTCTTTTTACGCGCAGATTGATACTGCCCCTCTGTCCCTTGCGGTTGATAGGTTGGAATCAAATGCTGTTTCGAGTTACCAATCAAGTCTTGGCGGCCCATCTCTTTTAAAGCATCACGCAGCAAAGGCCAGTTGTTTGGATCATGATAACGCAAGAATGCTTTGTGCAAACGACGACGCTTCTCACCTTTCACAATATCCACATCTTCAGTATACCGCGCCACTTTAGCTAATGGGTTCTTACCCGTGTGATACATGGTGGTCGCTGTTGCCATTGGCGATGGATAGAAAGTCTGTACCTGATCGGCACGGAAACCATTTTTCTTCAGCCAAATCGCCAAATTCATCATGTCATATTCGGTCGTACCCGGATGCGCAGCAATAAAGTACGGAATGAGATACTGCTCTTTACCCGCTTCCTTACTGAATCGATCAAACATTTGTTTAAAACGATCATAGGTCCCGATGCCCGGTTTCATCATCTTCGACAATGGACCTTTTTCGGTATGTTCCGGGGCAATTTTTAAATAACCACCAACGTGATGTTGTACCAACTCTTTGACATATTCAGGGTTTAACACCGCCAAGTCATAACGCAGACCCGAACCAATCAGAATCTTTTTGATGCCTTTAATGGCGCGTGCTTTACGATATAGCTGCGTTAAAGGGGCATGATCGGTATGTAAGTTTTGACACACACCCGGATAAACACAGGATGGTTTACGACAATTCTTTTCAATCTCAGGGTCTTTACAGTGCAAACGATACATGTTTGCTGTAGGTCCACCCAAGTCAGAAATGATGCCGGTAAAGCCTGGTGCGGTATCACGAATCTTTTCAACTTCACGCAAAATTGATTCTTCTGAACGGTTTTGAATGATACGACCTTCATGTTCTGTAATCGAACAGAAGGTACACCCCCCGAAACAGCCACGCATGATGTTCACAGAGAACTTAATCATATCAAATGCAGGGAAACGCGCATCCCCATACACAGGATGGGGTAGACGTGCATAAGGTAAATCAAACACATAGTCCATTTCTTCCGTGGTTAGCGGAATCGGTGGCGCATTTAACCAAACATCACGCTCACCATGCTTTTGTACCAAAGCACGTGCATTTCCTGGATTGGTTTCAAGATGTAAAATACGGTTGGCATGTGCATATAAAACTGGATCATCTGCCACTGCTTCAAATGCAGGCAAACGAATCACAGCCAGTTCACGTGGCGGTAATTTATGTTTAATTGCCTTTGAAGACGGCTGTAATTGCACAATTTGTGTATCAGGATCAAGTTGATCCCCTTCACGAACAATTTGATTTGTCACAATTTCTTTTTGGAAATTTTGGTATTGGGTTAAAGAATTACCCTTATCTTTTTCAATTTCACAGCCATCTAAATCTTCAGTCATCACATAAGGATTGATAATCGGATCAACGCGACCAACGGTATCTACATCATTTGATGCAATTTCCACAAACTTGGCTTTAGATGGGCGGTTTAACTTATTCACAATAAATGCCGTGCCACGAACATCGGTAATTTCGTGAATTTTTTCGCCTTTGGCTAAACGATGCATCACCTCAGTAATCGAACGCTCGCCATTACCATACATCAAGAGATCGGCTTTTGAGTCCATCAACACTGAACGACGAACTTTATCTGACCAATAGTCATAATGTGCAATACGACGTAAAGACGCTTCAATTCCACCTAGCAATACAGGCACATCTGGAAATGCTTCACGCACACGCTGGCAATACACGGTTGCTGCACGGTCTGGACGTTTATTGGGTAAGTTATCTGGCGAATAGGCATCATCAGAACGAATTTTACGATCAGCCGTATAACGGTTGATCATCGAATCCATATTCCCAGCAGTCACCCCCCAAGCAATATTGGGCTTACCTAAAACACGAAAAGCTTCAACATTAGTCCAATCTGGTTGCGCAATAATGCCGACACGGAAACCTTGTGCTTCTAACGTACGACCAATAATGCCCGAACAAAATGATGGATGATCAATATAAGCATCACCGCAGACCAAAATAAAGTCGCAACTATCCCAACCGAGTTGATCCATTTCCTCGCGCGACATCGGCAAAAATGGCGCAGGTTCAAAGCATGACGCCCAATATTTGTCGTAATCAAACAACGCTGTAGGCGCGGTCTGCATAGTATAAGCAGTAGACATGGCTAGCAATTCTCGGCTGGCAGATGAAAGATCTCAAATAGAGATCAAAGATGAAAGCCGATCATTTTACCATGAATTATATTCACCTTGCTTGATTATAATTTATACAACCTAGCTTAATTGATAATCAACTTATTAGAAGAATTATTCCAAGCAAACCTATCTCTTTTATGAAAACCACAATAAAAAAGATAAAATGCTTAATAAATGAAATATATAGATTAACCCGAATCATGGATAAGAAATAGGCTTGAAAAAGAAGAGGACTAGAGCTATCAGTTGAGTTACCACACCAAACTCACAACTCTAGTCCTTATGTTCGATAGTACAGAATTATTTTGTGTAATTGATGATTTCTTCTTAAAATTTGAAGCGACTTACTGGAAATTTCTTAAAGAATGTCACCATTGCCTAAGAATTCGAACCGCTCAACTGAGTATTTCAGAAATCATCTTCATTGCGATTTGGTATAAATGTTCTCATTTTAATAACTTCAAAACATTCTTCTCATCGTTGAAACAAGACAAAAGCCATTTATTTAAAAGTTTACCCTGTTATCAGCGCATGATTCATTTAGTGAATACACATCAACTCGCTTTACATGCCTTGCATTTCGCTGTGATGAAAGATCATCAAAGTTCGTATTTATTGATTGATTCAACTACTTTGCCAGTCTGTAAAAATCAGCGTATTCAGCGACATAAATCCATATCATCAATTG
>NZ_NEFZ01000006.1 GCF_002135205.1 Acinetobacter sp. ANC 4204
GCGGTATTAGCATCCCTTTCGAAATGTTGTCCCCCACTAATAGGCAGATTCCTAAGCATTACTCACCCGTCCGCCGCTAGGTTAGGTAGCAAGCTACCTCCCCCCGCTCGACTTGCATGTGTTAAGCCTGCCGCCAGCGTTCAATCTGAGCCATGATCAAACTCTTCAGTTAAAATCATTTAGTGACTTAAGGTCACAATTCTGGCTCATCAATTTTCTGACTAAAAATTCGCTCAAATAAACTTCGAGTAATTTCTACCATCAATCAATGAAATATTTTCGATCAATCAATCAGTAAAAATCCACACAAGTTGTTCTTCATAATCTCTTAATGATCTTCTCAATGGTTCGTCACCATCAAGCTAGGTCGGCTATATTACTCTCAATCTCTTAAAAGTCAACTGGTAATTTAAATTATTTTAAACTCTCTTTCTAAAACCCAACTCAATCAATTTTAACTAAGTTGCTGTTTTATCAGAAGTTTTAATCTTCATCACCGCCGATGGATGTGCATTCTACAGCATTTCTATCCCCTTGCAACCCCCTTCTCTCAATTATTTATAAAAAAACTCCCACTTGTTTATTTATTCGACAAAAATACATCTTTTTACTAACATTTCTTAAAATTTGATTTAACAATGAGCAATTAAGAGCTGTTAATATAGTTAAAAGATTATATTTTTAATTCAATCTGCTGATTATAAAGTTCCGGAACTCTTTTATATGCAACACATTCGCCATTTATGTGCAGGTCTTCTGTTTATAGGCTTCACGACTTTTGCATTTGCTGAAGATGTAACTACAGCTTCAAGCGAAATAGATACCAGTGCTGATCCACAAGCAGCTTCATCTTCTTCGCTTAAAGAATTGAAGAACATTAAAGCGAAAGATTTAAAAGTAGATGCCAATGCAGCACAACCCGATAGTGTAAAAGATCCACTTCAACCCTTAAATCGGCAAATTTTTGCTGTTAATGATGCATTAGACCGTGCAATCGTTCGCCCTATTGCTGTTGAATATAAAGAAAAGATTCCCTCAACTGTTCGTGATTCGTATAGTGGCTTTCGTAAAAATCTTGGTGAGCCTTGGAATGCAGTCAACCAATTAATTCAGGGAAGACCTGGTCGTGCGGCAAAAACATTAGGTCGATTCACTATTAATACAGTGACTACTTTAGGCTTTGCAGATCCTGCTTCGCGCTTAGGTTTAGAAACGGAAGATGAAAACTTTGGTACAACACTTGGCTATTGGGGCGTGCCTTCTGGCCCATACCTCGTACTCCCAGTTTTTGGACCTAGTACTTTCCGTGATGGTTTTGGTTTGGTCGTTGATGGTTATGCACGTCCGCAACGGTACATTCTAGAAGATGAAGAAGGCCTATATTGGTCCGAACAAGTTTTACGTGGTATTGATGTTCGCTCACAACTCATTGATATTGAAGGTGCGATTCAAGGCGACAAATACTCTTCAATTCGTGATATTTATTTACAACGTAAAAACTTCATTATTGCTGAGAAAAAGGGTGTAGAAGCTGAAGGTATGTTTATTGACGATGTTGGTGACGATGACTCTACCGACTCCCCTTCTTCTAATCAATCACATCAAATGTTAGATACGGAATAACAATGGGTTACAGCTAGAGCTGAATTTTCTTTCTCTAGCTGTAATTTGCTTGTTATAGTAAAGCTATAGCTTAATGCTAAGGATAAGCCAATTTTTTTATGTATTTCATTCAACCCTCTCGCCATATTCCATATTTAGAACAGGTGCTAGACACACTGCCCAGTGTGCAAATGATTCGCATAGAAGATATTGATCTTTATGACCCAACGATTATTGCGATTGCTGATATCCAAGATTATTTAGAGCACAAATGGGTACTCCCAACGATCGTGCTTGCCTTTGAAAATGAAGGAAGTGCTTTAGCTCAAGCTTGGGAGCTCGGTGCATTAGCTGGTTGGATGTGGAATAAACTGCCCAGTAACCCACAGCAATCCTTACTTAAGATTGATGCACAATATAAACGTAACCAAGATAGTCGAGATCTACCTTCTGCAGCCGAATTGCAAAAACGACTTTTGCCTAATCCCATAGAATTACAAAACTATACCGTTGAAACCTTTTTTCAGCCTTCTGCTTATTTGTCTGGCGATTGGTTTGATTACTGGAAAATTAGTGACAAAGAACTGATGTTCTATTTGGCTGATGTTTCTGGACATGGTGTCACCAGTAGTTTATTAACCTCTTGGATGGCGGCTTTTCATGGTCGTGCCAAAACACCACGTGGGCTCATTAAGAAACTTAATGGCATGTTGGTGCAAGAAAATATTGAAAAGCACATTACCATGATTGCAGGAATTTTAAACCTCGAAACCCACCAACTACGATGGTCGAGTGCAGGACATTATCCCCCTGCCATTGTGTTTGAACCAAACCAAGCACCTAAAATATTAAACACCAGCAGTTTTCCTCTTGGCCTTACCGAAGAGCTAGAGGTTGAAGAGCATGAATGTGTGCTCAACCGTCATGCCCGCTTCATTATTTGTTCCGATGGAGCTCTTGAACCGTTCAGTGGTGGACTAAATGATCAATTCACACAATTGGTCTATCATTTGCAAAATCAATCCTTTGAAGCACCAGAGCATGTTGCAGACGATATTGCTATTTTAAGTTTACGTCGAATGAATTAATCAAATTATCAATAACTTATTACAATATCCTAGTTTCTAAGACTGTTAGATACTTGAGTAAGTATTTGCCCTATGGGATAATTTCCTATCCTTCTCTGCAAATGGCATTTATATGTCAACAGGTCATGTTGAATATGCAAGCTTGAATGGAACGCATATTTTTAAGCTTATTGGCGAAGTGCGTGCCCAATCTTGTATCAGTCTAGACAAACTTTTAAACCGTATTGAACAACAGTCAAATGTTGTTGGTGCAATCGTAGATTTAACTCAAACTACATTCATTGACAGCACTGTGTTAGGCATTTTGGCGAAGTTAGGCTTAAAGCTTAAACAGATCCATAATATCCAAGCTGTCATGTTGTCCACCAACTCAGATATCACGACCTTGGCCAATAGTATGGGGCTAGGGCAAGTTTTTGTGATTTTAAATTACTGCGGTGATCCAAACGTTTGCACCCTTGAACTTACAGAAGAACATATCACGCATCGTAATATGTTAACTACTGTGTTGGATGCACATAAAACGTTAATGGAACTCAACCAAAGTAATCAAAACATGTTTGAACCTTTAGTTAAACAATTGCAAAAAGAACAAGACAGCCTCGACCAAGTGTCGCAGCAACAAAACGCATAACAACAAATTCTACAGGCCCATTTATGACTTTACTTTCTGCTGTACAGATGAATTCTCAAAATGACATTGACGCAAATTTCATTGTCATTGAGTCTCTGATTCAACAAAGTAAAGCAAATGGTGCTGAACTCATTGTGTTTCCAGAAAACTTCGTGTGTTTTGCAGCAGGCAAACAGCGTGAGACTGCGGCACAGTTCGAAGATATTCAAAAACGTTTAGAAAAATTGGCGCATCAATACCAAACGTGGATTGTTGCCGGAACGTTGCCATGCCCCTTTCGTCCAGATGGTTCAGTGATTAAGGATGGTCGTGTACGTACAGTGAGTCTTTGTATTAGTCCTGAGCGTACCGAAGCACGTTATGACAAAATTCATTTGTTTGATGTGCAAGTTGGCGATGCTGTAGGTGGTTACCAAGAATCTAAATTTTTTGAACCTGGTACAGATGTCGTTGTAGCGAAAACACCTTTTGGTGATATCGGCTTAATGGTGTGCTATGACTTACGCTTTCCTGAACTGGCTTTAACTTTACGCGCGAAAGGTGCAAATATCTTGACGGCGCCTGCTGCATTTACTTACACCACAGGTCAAATGCATTGGCAATTATTATTACAAGCACGTGCGATGGATAGCCAATGCACTGTATTAGGCGCTGCGCAACAAGGTTGGCATGGTGAAAAAAGACAAACTTGGGGGCATACGGCAGCAACCAATAGCCGTGGTCAAGTTTTGGATTTGATTCATACTCAAGGTGCTCAGCTAATTACCGTCCCTTTTGACTTGGCAGAACAAGCTCATATCCGTGAAAGTATGCCATTGATGCAACACCGAAAATTAATGCAGTTTTAAATCAAGTCACAATCTTTAAAAACTACTGACTTCTTCGCACCAAATTATCTTGATGAACATCTACTGTTCTTCTACGGAAGAAATCTCCAATACTAAAAATACATAACTCTATTTACCTTTAAATGGTGAATAATGTCACTGATTACATTCCGTTTGCGTTCACATGAATAAGCCACAGCTAGGAAAGCTTTGAGAACTAGCAATCGAACCTATATGATTGATTTTTAATAGACTAAAGTCTCAATTTAATCATAACGATTTTCTGTGTAAATTTACAAAAACACTGCTTATTCTTTCTATGATTTAAGACAGGATAAGGACTCAAATACAATATTTAGGGAATCAAAATGTCTTTAGAAAAAGTCGTTTATACAGCACACGCAAAAGCAACAGGTGGTCGTGATGGTAGCGCAACGTCATCAGACGGCATTTTAAATGTTAAATTAGCAGTGCCTAAAGAAATGGGCGGTGCAGGTGGTGGCACCAACCCTGAACAGCTTTTTGCCGCAGGTTATTCTGCATGTTTTCTGGGTGCGATGAAGTTTGTCGCAAACCGTGACCATTTAAAAATTACACCTGACGTATATATCGAAGGTGATGTTGGGATTGGTCCGATTCCAACAGGCTTTGGTATTCAAGTGACTTTAAATATTCATTTAGAAGGTTTAGAGCAAGCCGAAGCGCAAAAATTGGTGGATGCAGCACATATCGTTTGTCCTTATTCAAATGCAACGCGTGGCAATATTGATGTGACATTGAATGTAATTGTTTGATTTTTCTCATAAGAATCTACCTAAAAATACAATTTTATTTTTAGGTAGAAATAATTTTATTTTGATAGAACAGCACATCACTATTGAAAAATATAGCTTATATTCATGAAAGTTTATATATTCACAAACAATACAGTAAAGAATACAAAATCTAAACTTCAAAATAACGTGAAACAAAAATGAGTGAAATGCAAAATATAAACCGTAATGAAATATTAGAAAATGCAAAGACAGAATCAGAATTATCAGATTTGAAACAACACGCAGACAAGATGATAAGAGGTTTTGAGAGTTTTAATAATTTTTCGTCAAATCGTGCTGTATGGGAGCTGGTTCAAAATGCTTGCGACCTTACAACGGAATGTGAAGTCGTTTTAGATTACAAGGACGGGTTTTCATTTACTCATAACGGAAAACCATTTACGACAAAATCGTTCATTTCTCTAATAAAGCAAGTAAGCGGAAAATACGGAGAGGAAACAAACATTCCAGAAGTTGGAAAATACGGAACAGGTTTTTTGACGACACATACATTCGGGCGTAAATTTCGTATCAATTCAACTCTTGAAGCAAACAACACATTTTTTGAAATTAAAGATTTTTTAATCGACCGTAGCCCGAAAGAGTGGAAAACGTTAAGTGAAAACATTAGAACGCAAAAAGAAAATGTTTATGAGCTTATACAAAAAGGTGCAATTCTTGCCAACCCTGAAATAAAAACGACATTCACTTTTTTACCCGAAACCGACCAAGAACGAAATTACATTGCAGAATCAAGTAAAGACTTAGAAGACTACATTCCTATTGTTTTAACGATAAATGACCGACTCAAAAAAGTAAAAATCGTTTTAAATGATTCTGAAACTTCGTTTGAACGAATTAAAAAAATAAAAGTAGAAAATGACAAAGGAATAGAATTATACAAAACAACTATTTCAAAAAATGGAACAAACAAAATAATTTATTCAATCATTGAAACTGACGACCAAATTGAAGTAATTCTTCCAATCAACGAAAATCTCGAATTGTTTCAGTTTTCAGAAAGAATTGCCCGATTATTTTTATATTATCCTCTAATTGGTTCAGAGGATTTTGGTTTAAACTTCGTTATCAACTGTAATAAGTTTTTGCCAACAGAACCAAGAGATGGAATACATTTAAAAAGCAACAAAGACCAAGTAAAGGAGCAAGAGGAAGCAAACCGAAAAATAATAGAAAAAGCATCACAACTAATTTTTGAATTTTTAAAAAGTAACCTATTAAACGTTTCAAATCCGCTTTTATATGCTCAAATAAATTTCCAAAGAAATACAAACAATAGCTTATTAAACGAGTATTTTGAATCACTGCAAAAAGTTTGGATAGAAGAATATAAGTTTTTGCCTATTGTTGAAACCTCTGACGGTTTTAAACCCGTTAACCAAGTTTATTTTTTTGACGAGGAACTATTAAACAACACAGAGTTTTTTTATGACATTTACACTTTGGTTTCGACATTTTATAACAACATTCCGATAAAAGAAAAAATTGTTTTATGGAGCAAATTTGCAAGTGAATGGACAAACGAAAAAACAAAAGGAAAAGCTGACTTTATTGGACATAAGGATTTAGTTGAGAAAATATCAAAAGAACATTTATCTAAGTTTGACAAATATTGCTTAATCAACTACTACAAATATCTAATCATAGAAGAAAAGATAAATTATTTTTCAGAACATACTTTATTACCAAACTTAGACGGGAAATTATGTTTTCTTTCGTTGCTACTTACGCCTAAAAATTTAAACGGAACACTTATTGAGATTGGGAAGTCTTTAATCCCAGATTCTATTGAACGAATAATTCATAAAGATTTTTGCTTTGAATTCCATTTTGACAAATTCAATAGAAAAGACTTTTCAAATAGCGTTAAAACAAAATTGGACGAAATGCAGGCTTCAACTGGTATCTATTTTCCTGAAACTATCAATGAACAAATTTACAATGTTCAATCATTTGACAAAACTCAAAAACTTAATGCTAATTTCTTTGAAAGTTTATTGAAGTATTGCAAGCTGAACAACAATGTAAATTCACAAAGCAAACCTTCATCATTAGTAAAAATCATCAGCAAGTATTATTCTTTTGGAGAAAATTTAATTCAATTATCTAACATTGAAAACCAAGAAGAAAATTTAGACATTCGTTCATCAAGGAAGATATTAGTTCAAATTTTCTTCAACTTAATTCAATATCACAACGAAAATTGGGTAAAAGAAAACATTAACTTGTTACTTGAAATTGCAAACTGCAATGAAGACAGCCTTAAAGAGGTTTATTTGGCTTCAAAAATTTATCCTAATCAAATAAACCAACTAAAAAGCATTAGTGAACTAAAAAGAGATCTTGAAATAATTCCTGAAATTAAAGGCCTTTACAATAAGGTGGCAAAGAACGAAATCAGAAAAGAATTGGTTTACATAGAATTTAATGAATTTGTTGCGGAGGATAGATTTGTAACAAGCAAATATCTAACCACAGAAATTGAAGACATTTTCTTTGGGACAGACATTAACAACATAAACGAACACCCTTTCAAAGTTGAAATACTAAACATCATAAAATCCTTGAGAGAAAAAAAATATGCAGAACTTTTTCCAAGACTTGATGATAAAAAGGCAAATGTAATGTTGGAAGTTGTTACTAATGAAAATACCAAAGACGATATTTTTTCAATTGTGACTTTAGGAGAATCAGATCTAAAAAAACTCGGAAAACTTGTGCAAGAAAAAAATTTTTCAGCGATTTTAAACGCTGCAACCATCTTGCTTCAACAGCAAAGGGAAACTGAAGCCGATTTTCACCATAAATACGAAATTGGAACATACATTGAAAAGCTAATTAGAGAAAAATTATCTAAGGAATTGCAAAACAGAGTTTCATTTGGCGACAATGAAACAGAAACAACCAATATACAAGGCGGTCAAGACATCGTTATTTTCCTTGACAAAAATCCCGTTTATTTCATAGAGGTAAAATCGAGGTGGAACTCACAAAATTCCGTTTCTATGAGTAAACTACAATTACAAAGAGCAGTTGAAGAAAATAGGCGTTATGCTTTGTGTACGGTGGACATTACACGCTATCCAGGTAAAAACGATAGATACAAACTTTCAACAGATGAAATTTTACCACTTACAAAATTTGTAACGAACATCGGAGACACAATAAAACCGCTAATTGAAGACAACTTAGAGGCAGAAAAACACCAAGAAAAATCAATACACCTGATCGAATACAGAGGTATAATTCCTCAAGACATTATTCAAAGAGGTAACGATTTTAAAAGTTTCATCGAAATCCTTTTTACAATAATTACTGAAAAAACATGAAGTAAGTAAATGATCATAAATATTAACTTCTTGATCAAAATATCAACAAAATAAATAAAGTGGCTTATTCAGCCGCTTCATTGGTCACACGCAATACTTCTTCCAACGTAGTCTTCCCTGCCAATACTTTACGCAAACCATCATCGCGAATAGAGCCTGAATGTTGTCGTGCATAAGCTTCTAGCTCAAATTCAGCTGCGTTACCATGAACTAAACGTCGCATTTGATCATCCACAGGAACAATTTCATAAATTGCGGTACGCCCTGTAAAACCTGTATGTGAGCAACGCTCACAGCCATTTGGTTGTGGCAATTGTAGTACTGCTTTGGGATTCAAATGCTGAAATAATTGTGTTTCAAACGCATCGGCTTCATGCCAAGTGGTACAATGGCTACATAATGTACGTACTAAGCGCTGTGCGATAACACCAATCAAAGAACTCGATAACAAAAATGGCTCAATGCCCATATCTTTTAAACGAGTGACCGCCCCAATGGCTGTATTGGTATGCAGTGTAGATAATACCAAATGCCCTGTGAGTGACGCCTGTACCGCAATTTCAGCCGTTTCTAAGTCACGGATTTCCCCCACCATCACCACATCAGGGTCTTGGCGCAGCATGGCCTTTAAGGCTCTCGCAAAAGTCATATCGACTTTGGTGTTGACTTGCGTCTGTCCAATTCCTTCCAGTTGATATTCGATCGGGTCTTCGGCGGTCAAAATATTTTTAGAGCCGTCATTGAGGTCTGAAAGTGCTGCATAAAGTGTCGTGGTTTTACCCGAACCTGTCGGCCCTGTGACCAAAATAATACCGTGTGGTCGATGCACCAATTGAGTCAAACGCTCATAGTCAGGCTTCAATAAGCCCAAATGAGTCATATTCAAACGACCCGCTTGTTTATCGAGTAAACGCATCACCACACGTTCGCCATGTGATGATGGCAAAGTTGATACCCGCACATCGACTTCACGCCCAGCTAAACGCAATGAAATACGTCCATCTTGTGGAATCCGTTTTTCCGCAATATCCAATTTAGCCATGACCTTAATACGTGATACCAACAGCGGTGCCAACTCACGGCGTGGTTGGACAATTTCACGTAATTGCCCATCGACACGTAAACGCACCGACAGTTTCTTTTCAAAGGCTTCAATATGAATATCAGATGCGCCAACACGAATCGCTTCAGACAATAAGGCATTAATTAAACGAACAATTGGAGCATCATCTTCTTGATCCATCAGATCTTCAGCTTCAGGCACTTGGTCGGCTAAGCTGAGTAAATCAGGATGATCTTCTAAACCTGCGGCCACTTGCTGTGATTCACCACTGTCGCCTGCAAAGCTACTACTCAAAAGCTGATGAAACTCTTCATCACTACACAATTGATGTTGTGCTGCCACACCTAAAAAACGACGTGCCTCTTGCAAAGCCAACAAAGGGGTACTTTCACGGCGCACAATATAAGCTTGATCGCCTTCGTAGCGTAGTAGCACGCCATGTCGTTTAGCAAAACTATAGGGAATTTGTAATTGTTTAAGCACTTGCATCTTAAAATTATAATAATGATGAAAAATATTATTTTGAGTGTACTCTAAGCGTATGACAGCGTGAAGTCTGTTTTTCACTGATTTGCAATATAAGGAAATGTGCTGTTGCCTAATATGAATGAACTGTTTGAATCGGATAGCCCCAATTTAAAATGGTGGGGCGAATACAACTTTGAGCTGAATCAAGCCCGTGCATGGCAATTTGGCTCATTACTCTTTCGCCTCACTCGTGGTCTACAAGAGTGGCGTTTAGAGTTTCATCGTCCTCAAGTTCAGTATGACTATGAGCAAAAATGGCATGCGATAGAAGACCCACATTTCGCCTTTCCACACCCTGTCGAAATCAAACGCTACATGTTTAAAAACACCCACTCTACGATTCAACTGATGCCACGTTTAGCTGATCGTTCAGTGGTGATTAAGCCTGTCGATCCGATTTACATTCCTGCGGGGCAACGTGGGACACTTTATATCAGTACACCTTTGTCAATTTCAGGTTTTATTGAAGGCCAGCGTGACCCTTTATTTGATATTCCTGTGATTTTACCCAAAGAAACGTGGTTTGGCCCAAATCATCGTACTGGGGAAATTGCTTATGCGACAGCCGTCGATGGGAGGACTGAATTACATCAGTTAAAACCACGCGCTTTCCGTGCAGTGACGCCTATTGAGTTTCAAAACACCAGCCATTTACAACTACGTTTTGATCGAATGAATGTCCCCGTTCCTGCATTACCACTCTTCTATAGTGAAAGTACGGGACGACTTTGGACTTCACAAATTAAAGTCATGCATGAAGGAATTGATCGACCACCTCGTATCCGTATCGAAAACCGAACACCACCACATGCAGGTAAAGTCATTTATATGCATCCGCCACGCTCTTCGGCAAGTGCACTGTTTAATATGTTTGATTCATTCTTCTAGGGGGAACATATGCCAAATTCAAATATTCCCCAAGAGATTAGCAGTAGCCTAAAAGGCATTTTCACCAACATCAACACAGAGCGATTAACCGAAATACTAATTGCCTTAGTATTGTGTTTTGTTGGTTTTGTCTTGGCACGTTTAGTTTCCAATACTTTTATCCGCACCATTGGGACTAAGTTTAACGCCCATCAACGACTAGTTTGGCGGCGGGGTATCTTTTACTTCATTTTCTTGATCTTTGTGATGGCAAGTCTCAAAGAAGCAGGTTTTAAACTGAGCGTCTTTTTAGGCGCCGCGGGTATCTTAACAGTAGCTTTGGGTTTTGCTTCGCAAACCTCTGCATCCAACTTAATCAGTGGTTTATTTCTTATTGGTGAAGGTTCTTTTGAAATTGGCGATACCATTCAAATTACCCTCATTCGCGGACATACCATTGAGGGTGAAGTCATCTCAATTGACTTACTCTCAGTTAAACTATTGACTCAAGACAATATTTACGTTCGACTCCCCAATGAACAACTGATTCGGGCACCTGTCCACAACCTCTCCAAGTTTCCAATACGGCGTATTCCGATCACCTTAGCGATTAACTTTCATGAAGACATCATTAAAGTCCGTGAAGTACTGATTGATGTTGCCAACAAATACCCTTTGGTGCTTGCAGATCCCAAACCTGCTGTGACCGTCACCGCCTTTCGCGAATCGTCAATTGAGTTACTGTTTGCTGTGTGGTGCCAGCAAGATCACTATCTACAAGTCCGTGATGAAATGCAGGAACGGGTTCGTAATGGGTTCTTAGAGAACCAAATTGAAATTCCTGTACCAAAAATGGGTTTTGTTGATCACCCACTTTCACGTCCTTTGTCTCATGAAGATATTGATCAATATACCAATGCCCAAGCTCTAAAACGTGAGCCGAATATCAAATAAATCAATGCAGCTCCTTATGATTCATACCGACATAAGGAGCTGAACTTGTTTAATTAGTCTTTTCTTCAAGTTCAGGCATCGGCGCAATATACGCGATTACCAACATCACCAAACCTGCACCTAAAAATGAAATCACGCGGGTGAGTGTCCCAATGTGAGATAAGTCAAACAAGACCAATTTCAGCGTCACAAGAACTAAAATACACCCACCAAAAATCCACAATGAACGTAAATTACGCTTGGTTGCCGTCAGCATACAAATGAATGCCAAACTGACCCAAAGCAAAGTAAAGCTCAATTGCACCAACGCATTTTCCCACATTTGCCAGTCATTATAAGGTGTTAGGAAGTAGACATGCAGCGCACGTAGCACCACATAACTACTCAGCCAAAGGAGACTCGACATCATCAAAATAGCACCCAGACTTTTTTCCAAGCCTGCTTTCATCTGTAAATTCAGCATCCAAATAAACCCGATCAGCATCGCAATACTGATCAAGTCGAATGGGTTGAATATCGGCAACCAATATAGTTGAAAAGCTTGCTGGCTAAAGATCTGAGAACAGACGATCCAAAACAGCATAAGCACTAAGGTATTACGCGCCTGCCAAAACTTTCGCCACAAGTTTGGAGTGGGCTGCGCATAACACCATACGGCAAAGGCGAGCGGTAAAATAACGATGCTCAGATATGGCATACTTGGAATGAAGGTTAAACTGGTCAGCGCCAAACTCAATAAAGCACCCAAACTCACCCATTCCAGCTCATCCTCCACACCCTGTAGCGGGCGTAACCACAGCAAGGTGAGTAATCCGCTCGTTAAAGCAAACAATAGACGGTCTAAGCCAGAATGCCACATAATGATGCCATCATGGCTCAGGTCAACCAAGAAAATAAAGGCAACCGCATACAACGGAATCAGGCCAACCCATTTGGGCAATAGCCATGACCAACTTGCTTTGCGGTAGAGTAGCCACTCATTCAACACGCTATATAAAAGTGTAATGATCAGTAGCGCTATTGTTACCTGACTTTTACTGTCGATTTCATCTAAAAGCAAAATAAACAACATGCTGGTTGCTGAAAGCAGTTGTAAGCAAAAAAAGGCAATCGTGGCAAAAGACAGCTGTTGTCTAAAACGCTCTACACTGTTGGCAACGGCAACCACAGTAAAATAACTCAGACACAACGCCCAATAAACTTCCGTTGGAAAACGATTGAGCTCGACCACATAGTAGAGACTCGACAGTCCTGCTACCGCCAATAAGCCCATTGCCAAATATCGACTCAAGCTCGAGGTACGATACAAAGCGTAGATAAAGATCAGCGCACCCTCGACACTCCAACCCACCACACCCCACTGATCAGGCAGTAAAATGGGAGGTATCAACGCCAAAAAGACCAAGGACAAACTGAGATAACTTTGTGCAATCAGCTCAACACTGTGAGCTCTTTTTATAAGTTGATAAAACATGGCATAGAGCGCTGCGAAGCCTAGACTGAAGCCTGCCTGCCAAGTCGTTTCCTCAAAATACATCACATACAAAAAAGCAAAAGCAACAATGGGTGCCGCAAAAATTAGAGCCACATCCAAGATCGGGTTCAACTTGAATTGAGTTAAATCCTCACGTGCCAACAGTTGACTATAACGAAAACTCAGCCAAATAAAGACGGCACTATGGGCCAAAACCAACAAGGCAAGCATGTCACGCTCAGGCGCTTTGCCTTGATAAAAAGCATACGCTCCACCTACGACCACTGTCATTAAAAAGGCAATTTGGTTAAGGACTTTCCACGGTCTGAACGTGCTTAAAACAGCAACCGCAATATTGATGACCAAATAGTAGGCCACCAGCTCTATCGCAGTGGCATTCCGTACAGGTAAGGTAAAAGGTGCTAAATATGCAATGACCATCGCCATTAACGCTAGTTCAATCGACTGCTGTCTTAAACTAAGCCAAAGTGTCACTGCCATCACCACCACAAAGCACAGGCTTGCAATTGCTAAACTTGCAATCACGGCGTTGTAGTAAGCAAAAAACAAAGTCAAAAATAAACCTGACAGTCCAAGTGCTTCCAAAGCCAAAGCAAAACTGCGGTTTTTGTGTTGAAGCACATAACCAAAGACCACGACACCTACACTTACCGCAGCAACGAGGCTGAGCTTGACCGCAAGACTCAACTGCCAATGCTCGGTGGCAAAGCGTAATAATAAAATAAGCCCTATCAGCAGTACCACAATCGCGACTTTTAACACAGGATTGCCCCGCCACAGCCAGTGTTTCACTTGTTCAGTGAGACTTAAATCATCTGTGTTATTTAGAACGGTGGACTTCGTGGGTAAAGGGAGAGAGTTTTCAAATTCTGGGAAACGGTCGGATATACCCTGATGTGGCTGTGCTTGCACAGATAACAATAGATATTCTAGGCGACGCAACCAGCGAAAGAAAAAGAACAACCAACCACTGATCCCCAACCCAATGAGTCCGCCCCATTGCCCCACCATCCCGATTAAAATAATGAAAGACGCAAGGTAAAGCGGCACTTTTGACGTTGGCTGAAAAGCAATGCCCCGTTGTTCCGCCAACGTCGTACTGGGTTTTTCAATACTATCAACATAGTGCATGACACTCATGACCCAAGCGATTCCACACAATGCACTTAATAGTGGCACAGCTAAAAACCATGCTGCAATTGCAACAATGGTCAGCCCCATCAACCACATCATGCGAATTTCACGCTGTCCAGTTTGCATCCGTTCTCAATCTCTTTTTCTCATCTTCAAATAATACATCAGCTTGGCGTCACTATTTAAGCGCTGAACGGTAACCATCTATGCCAATCGGTACATCAATACACTTTGTTCTGTGGCAAAATCACGTACAATGAACAGGTTATTTGGATAAGGAATCTTGCAATGCCACCATTTGTCTTGGTCGATGGCTCATACTTTTTATTTCGTGCTTTTCATGCTTTGCCACCGCTCACCACGTCAACTGGCTTACATACCAATGCAATTCGTGGGGCAATTTCTGCGATCCAGAAACTGATGCGTCGTACTCAACCAACGCATATGGCTGTCATTTTCGATACCCCTGAACCGACTTTCCGTCATGTGCTGTCGCCCATTTATAAAGGTGACCGCCCAAGCATGCCTGATGAATTATCGGAACAAATTCCATACTTGCATGCCTTGATTCGTGCCTTAGGTATTCCTTTATACATGCTCCCAGGTGCAGAGGCAGATGACATCATCGGGACTTTAGCCAAACGTGCAGAAGCCGCAGGACAGCAAGTGCTGATTTCCACAGGCGATAAAGACATGGCTCAACTGGTGACAGATAAAGTCACCTTAGAAGATAGCTTTAAAGACAAGCCGATGGATGTGAATGGCGTGTTTGAAAAGTTTGGGGTGTGGCCAAACCAAATTATTGACTATCTGACCCTAATGGGCGATGCCTCTGACGGCATTATGGGCGTTCCAGGTGTTGGTGCCAAAACCGCAGCAAAACTGTTAACAGAATATGGCTCGATTGGTGGCATTTTAGAAAATGTCGATAAAATTAAAGGCAAAGTCGGTCAAAACATCAAAGAACATGCCGATGGAATTGCCCTAGATCACCAACTGGCAAGTATTGTCTGCGACTTAGAAACAGGACTAACCTTTGACGATCTTAAACTGCAAGATCCGAATACCGAAGCCTTACGTTCACTATATACCGAACTGGAATTCCGCCAACAGTTGCAATCGCTCGATCATCCAAACAATCCTAATAGCGCAACCTATAAACAAGCGACGCAAGAAATTGTTAAATCAGCACAATCTGAAACCGTTATCAATACGGAAGATCAAGCCGTCCAAAGCAGTGTCGATGACCAACTGGGTCAAGCGAACTACCATACTGTGCTCAGTGCAGAACAGTGGGCATCCTTATTCAAACGTTTAAGTACAGAAAAACGTTTTGCCTTTGATACTGAAACCACCAGTTTAGACTATCGCGTAGCGCAAATTGTCGGTTTTTCAGTCGCATTTGATGCGCAAGATGCCTATTACGTTCCACTTGCACATGATTATGAAAATGCACCTGTGCAACTAGAGCGTGAACAGATCTTGGCACAAATCAAACCGATTTTAGAAGATGAGTCGGTTCAGAAAATTGGTCATCATTTGAAATATGATGCGCATGTCTTAGAAAATCATGGCATCGAGCTAAAAGGCTGGTACTTCGATACCATGTTGGCATCTTATGTACTCAATGCTGTGGCGACTCGTCACGGGATGGATGACGTGTCACGTCTCTACCTCAGCCACTTAACCACCACGTTTGAACAGGTGGCAGGTAAAGGTGCAAAACAGAAAACCTTTAACCAAATTGAGATCGAAACCGCCGCGCACTATGCTGCGGAAGATGCCCATGTAACCTATCGCCTGTTTGAAGTGCTCGATGCCAAACTGCAAAAGCATCCCGAACTGGTCAATATTTTACACAATGTCGAAATGCCAGTGGCCCGTGTCCTGACCACCATGGAAGAAAACGGCATTGAGCTCGACTTAGACTTCCTCGACCAACTCGGTGTTGAGTTTGCCAATACCATGGCCAATCTTGAAAACCAAATTACCGAACTGGCCGGACAAAGTTTCAATGTCAGCTCGCCGAAGCAAGTCGGTGAGATTTTGTTTGATAAACTCGGACTCAAGGGTGGCAAAAAAACCGCAACTGGTCAGTACAGTACATCAGAAAGCGTTTTAGAAAAAATTGACCACCCGATTACCGAGCTGATTTTGGACTATCGCGGTTTATCGAAACTCAAAAGCACCTATACCGATGGCTTATTAAAACAAGCCAATAACGATACCCATCGTGTGCATACCAGCTACCACCAAGCACTGACCGCAACAGGCCGTTTATCTTCGACCGATCCAAATCTACAGAACATTCCTGTGCGTGAAGAAATTGGACGTCAAATTCGTAAAGCCTTTATTGCACCGCAAGGTCGCGTGTTATTGGCAGCCGATTATTCACAAATCGAACTGCGTTTAATGGCGCATTTCTCACAAGATGAAGCCTTGGTTGATGCCTTTAATCATGGGCAAGATGTACACCGTCGTACTGCGGCTGAAGTCTTAGGTATCGCCCTCGAAGATGTCACGTCAGACCAACGTCGTCAGGCCAAAGCAGTCAACTTCGGTCTACTCTACGGCATGTCTGAATTTGGCTTAACCCGTCAACTCGGTTTTAGCCGCGAAGAATCGCGTGGCTATATTGCGAAATACTTCCAACGTTATCCGGGCGTGCTCGACTATATGGAACGCACCCGCCAAATTGCACGCGAACAAGGTTTTGTCGAAACCATTTTGGGTCGTCGCTTGTACACGCCAGATATCATGGCAAGCAATAAAATGATCAAACAAGCGGCCGAACGTGCTGCAATTAATGCACCACTACAAGGTTCTGCTGCGGATATTATTAAAATGGCGATGGTTGCAGTTGATCAAATGCTACCGAAAGATCAAGCCAAAATGCTACTACAAGTACACGATGAATTGGTTTTTGAAGTCGATGAAGCTATTGCAGATGAATTGGCACCACAGCTTGCTAAAGTGATGCAATCGGTCTTGAATATTTCAGTCCCTCTTGTAGTTGAAGTTGGCAAAGGTCGAAACTGGGATGAAGCCCACTAAAGCATTTGCGCCTTCCTCCTCCAAGGAGGAAGGCTGGGATGGAAGTCATTTGCCTCCTAGAAGAAAGATCAACGTCTTCACCTAAAAAATTTCAGCCGTAAAAAAAGGACTCACAATCGAGTCCTTTTTTATTCGCTACAATCTTATAAACCAGTGAGCAGAACAATCGCTACTTCATTCATAATCATTTCAGCAATATACAGCGCCAAGAACGCTACAATTGGAGAAAGGTCAATCATGCCCATATTGGGCAACAAACGGCGAAACGGTGCCAATAATGGTTCAGCAAGCTCTTGAATCACCTCAATATAAGGCGAGCGTGACTGCGTAAACATCACTACCCAACTTAAAATAATTGTTGCAAAAATCAAATAACGACAGAAACGAATCAAGTCCTGAATCATGGTCACAAAAGTTAAAATAACCAAATGCACAGGACTATTTGGCATCGCTCCAGAGAGATACATGACACCAAAAATTTTCAGTAAGTACAATAAAACCAAAAGCACTAAAGCCGCTAAGTTAACGCGGCCTTTCGCTACATTTGGAAAAATACGACCAAACATATCCACAATTTTTGTGGCTTTTACGGTCGACATCACCACTGGGTTATAAAAGTTAACCGCTGCCAATTGCATGAGAAAGCGGAAGAACACCAGTAAAATTGCAACGTTAATAATGATGCCAAAAATTAGCGCAGAGTTTGCACCCATACTTGAACTTTCCTAAATAAAACGATTATTTGCTACTTTCACTTAGCTCTTGAGCAAGTTCCTGACTGCGTTTTTGAGCAGCAGCCAATGCAGCTTGGATATTTTGTGAAATTTGTGCACGATCAAACACTTCAAGTGCCGCTTGGGTTGTACCATTCGGTGAAGTGACATTTTTACGCAATTCAGCTGGTGTATTTGAGCTGGTAATTGCCATTTGCGCCGCACCCAATGCAGTTTGCAACGTCAATGCCGTTGCCACTTTTTCATCTAGGCCGAGGTTTTTACCTGCACGGATCATGCTTTCCATCATATAGAAAAAATAAGCAGGACCTGAACCAGACACCGCAGTCACCGCATCAATCTGCGCTTCCTCACCTACCCATAAAGTTAAGCCAGTCGCAGCAAGTACTTGGCCCGCCAAATCACGGTCTTCTTTATCTACAGCCTCAGTGGCATATAAACCATGCGCACCTGTTTGTACTAAAGCAGGCGTATTTGGCATTACACGCACAATACGATCACTGCCAGCGAGTGCAGCAATCGTGGCAATTTCAGCACCCGCAACAATTGAAATAATCAACTTGCCGTCAAATAAACCGTTTAATGGTTTTAAAACATTGGCTAAAACTTGAGGTTTAACCGCTAAGACCACGACATCGGCTTCACGAATAGCAGATGCGTTATCCTCAGTCACCACCAAGTCTTTTTCAGCCAATAAATGACGAACTTGTTCAACAGGATCAGAAACCGTAATGCGAGTTGAAGGTAAACCACGTGAAATCAAGCCACCAATGAGGGCTTGAGCCATGTTACCACCGCCGATAAAACAAATATTACGATTCAGCACTGCGCTCATGATTATTTCTCTATCTCGAATTTTTTAACTAAGCAATTAAATTTGGTTGCCATCCACCCGCTTCACAATAAGCTGACTCGATCAACCAAAATCCTTTAGGCGTAAAAACACCAAGCATAACATTATCTATGCTTAATATTTGTATTGTGTGACGTTGCCATGGAAAAATTTGTGCACTTTGAATGGCTTTTTTCAATGGCCAAGCCCCAACACGCCCATGTAAATGTAATTTTTCCCCGCCTAAGCGTGGTTTTATTTGTAAAGGCTGCTCTAATAATTTAGCAGACAGCCCATATTTTTGTGTTTCAATCTGATATTGCCCAGATGCCAGATTATAGCTTTGATGTAGGCTAAAATGCTGTTCAATTGGTTCAAGTGTCTGAGATTGCTCCGCCAAATACTCGGTCTTATGGACTCGAAAGAGTTGCTGTTGATAACGCACATAATAGTATTGATTCCAATGCAAAGCGGCCTGAGCATCGACTTTGGATTCAATCACCTCATCAAATAGGCGTTGCACCATATCAAAAGCAGGACGATATAAGTCCTCACCTTTCATCCAAGCAGACAACAGCTGTCGCTGTCTCGGTGCTGATAACTGACGAAATGAAGTTAAATTTAAAACCGAAGCATCCCCACAACTGGCCCAGTCTTGCGCCAACACATCGGTCAAAATGGATTCAGCATCTTGCATCAAATAACTGGTACGTGCCAAAGCTTGCTGCATTTTCGGAAAGCGTTGTTCTAAGATTGGCCATAATTCGGCTCGACACCATGCCCGATCATAACTGGTATCAAAATTGGTTTGGTCTTGAATATTTCTCAGTTGCATATCAGCAGCCCACAGCTCAATTTGCTGTCTGGACAAAGCCAATAGCGGGCGCCAAATTGTAAATTGCTCTCGTATGTCGAGGCTCTGCATGGCGGCAAGTCCATGAATCCCTGCACCAGAGAGTAATCGGAGTAAGATAGTTTCGGCCTGATCTTGTTGATGATGCGCGAGAACTAAAATTTCATTGGCAAGAAGATGCTTCTGAAAGGCAGCATAACGTGCACTGCGGGCTTGGCTTTCTACATTGCCTGTATCAACATCGACCGCTTGAATCACACAGGGAACATCCAAGACATAGCACTGTTCTTGAACAAAGCTGCCCCACTGTGGACTGACATCCTGCAATTGATGATCAATATAAATGGCGCGAGTGCGCTTGGGAAATAAATGAGACATCAAATGGAGTAGTAACATGGAATCCATGCCACCACTACATCCGATTAAAAAATGAGGCTGTTCAGGTGTATCCTGAAACTCAGTTAAGACGCTAGTCCTAAATTGTCGCTGCCAAACTTCATTAAACGTTGGTAACGTGCTTCGCATCGTTCATTCGCATCCATCGGTTGCAACTCAGCCAAAGCATCTTTTAAAACAGTTTTTAAAGCATGCATGACCTGTTCTGGGTGGAGGTGAGCACCTTCACCTTCATCGACCACGTATTCAACAACACCCATTTTCTGTAATTTTTCAGCAGTCAATGCCAAAGCTTCACTAGCTTGCTCTGCTTTTTCAGCTGTTTTCCATAAAATAGATGCACAGCCTTCAGGTGAAATGACTGAATAAATACTATGGGACAACATCACCACACGGTCAGCCACACCAATACCCAGTGCGCCACCTGAACCGCCTTCACCAAGTACGGTTGCAATCACTGGCACTTTCAAGCTTGAAAGTTGTGCCAAAGACGTGGCAATTGCCTCAGCCTGACCACGTTCTTCTGCACCCACACCTGGATATGCACCCATGGTGTCAATAAAGGTAAAGACGGGTAGATTAAAACGTTCAGCCATATCGAGTAAACGTTGTGATTTACGGTAACCTTCTGGGTTACTCATACCAAAGTTATGTTGTAACTTTTCACGCGTACTACGACCACGGTGTTGACCCACAATCATGACTGGCTGACCATCAAAGCGAGCTAATCCACCGATCATTGCACCATCATCACCAAATAAGCGATCACCATGCAAAGCATCAAATTCGGTAAAAATTTCACTCACATAATCTAAAAATTGCGGACGCTCAGGATGACGTGCAATTTGAACCGTCGTCCATGCTTTGGATTGCGCAGCTTTATTCTTCATAGCTCAACCATAAATCCCTAATTGACCAATTTATTCATCGACAAATTGTTCTGATTGGATATCCAGCTCAACATCCCAATGCTTAAATTGCGCTTGCTCATCATGCAAGTCTGCAACCAGCAAAGGCCATTGCGCGGCATTACCAGAAACACTCAGCTGCCATTGTTGCGCATTGCCTACTGTTAATTCAATGGCAGGAAGCATCTGATCGCTACGACTATGATTGAGTAAAACAGCAAGGCGAAGTAGCAAACACAGATAGACTAATTTGTTGCCGCCGACTTTCATCACATCGACACGGGCGTCACTGCGCAGCTTACGGCGATGATGCGCTACCAAATGCGACAAATGGTTTTGATCAATTTGCGAGAAGCCCGCAATGTCCGAATGTTGCAATAAATATGCGCCATGACGATGGTAGCCGGCATGGCTAATCGCCAAACCAATTTCATGCAGATAAGCCGCACGACGCAGTAAATCACTGTCTTCTGTGGTTAATTTTAGTGACTCTGCCACGCCATCAAACAAATGTTGAGCCATGTTCACAACTCGTTCCGCTTGTTTTGGATCGGCGTTATAACGGCCCATCAACGCTTGTACAGAACGATCTCGGATATCTTCATGTTGAAAACGCCCCAGTAAGTCGTACATGACCCCTTCGCGCAGGGCACCATCTGAATACACCAACTTATCCAGTTCAAGTACATCAAAAATGGCGTAAAGAATAGCAATCCCGGCTGGCAAAACTGCTCGACGGTCTTCTTTTAAACCATCAAACTCCATCTCGGAGACGTGTTTATATTTGAGCAATTTTTCTTTGAGCTTATCTAAACCGTCACGGGTCAGTTCTTCTTTTTCATTACTCCAGCCCATATTTACGGTAATTTGACGACACGCTTTGATGGTTCCACTCGAACCGACCACCGTATCCCAACCCGCTTCTTTATAGGTATTGGCAATCCCTGACAGCTCCTTACGTGCTGCAACCACCGCTTTATCAAAACTTTTTTGGTTTATTTCACCATCGACAAAGAAGGCTTTGGTAAACGCCACACAGCCCATTTGTAAAGATTCGGTATGAATCGGCTCAAATTCTTCACCAATAATCAGCTCAGTTGAACCACCGCCAATATCAATCACAAGGCGACGTCCACTGTTCTCCATGGTGTGGGATACGCCCAAATAAATCAAACGTGCTTCTTCACGGCCAGCAATAATTTCAATATGTTTAGGTAAAATTTCTGCCGCTTTTTGAATAAACTCATGACCATTTTTAGCTTGACGCAGCGCGTTGGTCGCCACAATTCTTAAACGGTTTGGTTGAACTGAACTTAAACGACCAACAAAGCGGGATAAACAGGCCAAACCACGCTGCTGTGCAGCTTCTGTTAAATTTTTATTTTCATCTAAACCCGCAGCTAACTGTACCTTTTCTGACATTGACGCAACTTTTTTCACTTCGCCATGATCCACACGTGCAATTGCCAAGTGGAAACTGTTCGACCCCATATCGATGGCAGCAAGTAACTCTTCATCAATCAAAAAATCAGACATGATTTAATATAAACCTATACAGAATTGTCCTTAGATTAATTCACCTCCATGCAATTTAAAAGCCATTTATGGTTAGAAATTGACGAGCTTTTAAAATTTCAGCATATATGACAATTGTGTTACACGATCAGTAACATTGAGAGCTCCAATTAGACAAATTCAAACTAAAGGTTGAAAATTTAGTAATCCATCTACTCAGTGATAGCAGGCTATGACATACTATTAGCCATAAAACTATCCAAAAATTGAAACTGGAGCTATCCATGTCTGGCAATATCGTAAATACAACTGATACTAACTTCGACGCTGATGTACTTCAATCAGACGTTCCTGTGCTTGTTGACTTCTGGGCAGGCTGGTGTGCGCCATGTAAAGCGATTGCACCTGTATTAGAAGTATTGGCGAACGAATACGAAGGTAAAGTGAAAATCGTTAAAGTTGACGTAACTGCTTGTGAACAAACGGCTGTGAACTACAACATCCGTAACATTCCTGCACTATTGATGTTTAAAAATGGTGAAGTTGTGGCTCAACAAGTGGGCGCTGCACCAAAATCGAAACTAACTGCTTTCATCGACGAAAACATTTAAACCTCGATTTAGAGCACATCATGAAATACGCTGTTTAAACAACAGCGTATTTTTTTCGGCTATAAATTGACAAGTTTGACTTTCTCTCTTATATTGCTTGCTCAAGAGATAAAGGATTATCCAATCCTGTCATTTTCTTAAAAGACACAACACATAAGATCGCCGCTCGGCAATACAAATTGTTTTGACACGCTTCTCTTCAAACAATGAATCAGTCCTCTGAATTGTTATTGTGCAAATACAATTGCGTTACTTCATTGCATGTCCGCGGCTAAATGTTGCTTCCTTTTCATCCTGTATCCTAGAATTTTTGATTCTTATCTGACCTCCTATGAATTTAACCGAACTCAAGAAAAAACCGATTGGCGAACTCATCAAAATTGCTGAATTTATGGGCCTTGAAGGAATGGCTCGTAACCGTAAGCAAGACATTATTTTTGCCATCTTAAAGCGCCATGCGATGAATGGCGAAGAGATCTTTGGTGATGGCGTTTTGGAAATTCTGTCAGATGGCTTCGGCTTCTTACGCTCTGCAGCAGGTTCTTACCTTGCAGGTCCAGACGACATTTATGTTAGCCCATCTCAAATTCGTCGTTTTAATCTCCGTACTGGTGACACCATTACGGGAACGATTCGCCCACCAAAAGAAGGCGAACGTTATTTTGCACTGTTAAAAGTGAATCAAATTAACTACGACACCCCTGAAAACTCTCGTAATAAGATTTTATTTGAAAACCTAACGCCATTATTCCCGACTGAACAGTTGGTGATGGAACTTGGTAACGGCACCACTGAAGATTTAACTGCACGTGTAGTCGACTTAGTTGCACCCATTGGTAAAGGTCAACGTTCAATTATCGTTGCGCCGCCAAAAGCGGGGAAAACCATGTTATTACAAAACATCGCCCAGTCGATTGTACGTAATAACCCAGAGTGCTTCCTCATCGTTCTTCTGATTGATGAACGTCCTGAAGAAGTAACAGAAATGGAACGTACAGTTCGTGGCGAAGTGATTGCGTCAACGTTTGATGAATCTCCTGCTCGTCACGTTCAAGTGGCTGAAATGGTGATTGAAAAAGCCAAACGTTTGGTTGAACACAAAAAAGACGTTGTGATTCTTCTCGACTCCATTACCCGTTTAGCACGTGCATACAACACCGTTGTGCCTTCATCAGGTAAAGTTTTAACTGGTGGTGTCGATGCACATGCACTTGAGCGCCCTAAGCGTTTCTTCGGTGCAGCACGTAATATTGAAGAAGGTGGTTCACTGACCATCATTTCTACAGCCTTGATTGAAACAGGCAGTAAAATGGATGAAGTGATCTACGAAGAATTCAAAGGTACTGGTAACCAAGAAATTACGCTAGACCGCCGTATTGCTGAAAAACGTGTCTTCCCTGCGATGAACATCAAAAAATCAGGTACACGTCGTGAAGAACGCTTAATGTCTGAAGATAACCTTCGTAAGGTCTGGATTTTACGTAAGTTACTTCATACCCAAGATGAACTCGCAGCAATGGAGTTCCTACTTGATCGTATGAAAGAAACTAAAACCAATGATGATTTCTTTGACCAAATGAAACGTAAAGCAACCAGCTAATCTGACTAATCTTATAAAAAGGCTGTCTCTAGGACAGCCTTTTTATTTGGTTGACACCACTTACACAATGAAACATTTCAAAGCACGGTATGTAAACTTATTTGCAAGTTTTTGATAAACAAAAATTTGAAATAAAAAAGCTCCATCTTTTTAGATGTTTATTCGGCATTTATCCAATATAAACCCTGCTATTAATTGTTATTTTCTGTTAAAAAATCACTGTTTTTAGACCATTTTTATCACTTTTTTCACCTTAGCTAGTAGCAATTCAAAATGCGCAGTGATAGCATATTTGCAGACCAGTTAGACTGCTCCTGCGTTGTTAGTCCCTAACAAAATTAGGAACAATAAAAGCATACAACAGACTAACGTCGGTTTTTTTTAATCTCATATTTTAGAGAGTGATGCCATGTTATTCAAAAAAATCGCTATTGCTGCTGCAGTTGCTACTACTTTAGCTTTCGTTGGCTGTGCTAAGAAAGAAGAAGCTCCTGCTGCTGCTGCTGCATCTGAAGTTGCTGCTGCATCTGAAGCTGTTCAAGCTGCTTCTGAAGTTGCTGTAGACGCTGCTGCTGCTGCTTCTGAAGCTACTGCTGCTGCTTCTGACGCTACTGCTGCTGCTTCTGACGTTGCTGCTACTGCTGCATCTGAAGCTAAAGCTCACTAATCACTTTCGATTAGTCAGTAAAAAAGAGAGCCCTTGGCTCTCTTTTTTTATGCTGAAAATTTAGTTTAAGACTTTGCTACCCATTATCAGTAGCAAGTCAGCTTAAACCTACACCTGAAGCAAAAAAAAGCAGATCAATCGATCTGCTCATTTCCCACACGCTGGCGGAATTTCTGCCCTGCGCGGAAGGTTACTACACGGCGTGCAGAAATCGGAATTTCTTCACCCGTTTTCGGGTTACGACCTGGACGTTGACGTTTATCACGCAACTCAAAGTTACCGAAACCAGAAAGTTTAACTTGCTCACCAGAGATTAGCGCTTGGCTAATCTCATCAAAAAACAACTCGACCATTTGTTTAGCTTCACGACGGTTTAAACTCGTGAGCTCACTTAGATGGTCAGCCATTTCCGCTTTTGTTAATGCTGTCATGAAGCCCTCAATGTCGCCTGATAAGTGTTTTCCAACACGTGTAAAATATGATCCATACCGGATTTAATTTCAGCATCTTCAAGCGTACGTGATGGGTGCTGCCAAAGAAGTGCAAATGCCAATGAACGCTTACCTTCTTCAACGCCTTGCCCAGTGTACACATCGAACAACCAAGTCGAGTCTAAAAGCTCACCACCTGTTTTTTCGATAAGTTGCTGAATTTCACTTACATTTATCTTATCACTAATTAAAAGCGCAATATCACGTCTAACCGACGGAAAACGTGATAATTCTGTAAAATTAGATACATAAGTTTGCAAAACAGCCGATTGATCAAGTTCAGCCACCCAAGTTGTGCTCAAATCCAGTGCATCTTCTAAAGATGGATGTAATCGACCAAAGTAACCAATAGATTGACCATGGACTAAAACCTCAGCAGACTGACCCGGATGCAACCAACTACGTTCAGAGCGAACATATTCAACCTGCACACGACCTGCTGCCAATACTTCTTCAATTTCGCCTTTGAAATCAAAGAAATCCATAGCTTGAGGTTTAGCATGCCAAGTTTCTGACGTTTTTGCACCTGTTGCAATCACTGCAAGGGTAGGAATTTGTTTCAAATCATGAATAGATTCAGCATCTTGATAGTCGAAACGTAAGCCGAGTTCAAAGAAACGCACACGACTTTGTTGGCGGTTTACGTTATATTGCACACACGGAATCAAACTAGAAAGCAGTGTTGAACGCATCACTGCTAAATCGCTTGAAATCGGGTTAGCCAAAGCCAAAGGATTCACAGCCGCATTGAGTTGCTTCTCAAGCTTTAAGTCTGCAAAGCTAAAGCTAATTGCTTCTTGATAACCCAAAGTCACAAGGGTTTGACGAAGCTGAGCCACTTCAAATTGGTCTTGATATTGAGCCAATTGCGCTTCAATTTTTGGCAAACTGATTTGAATATTGTCATAACCATGAATACGCGCAACTTCTTCAATCAGGTCTTGGTAGATCGCCATATCATAACGGTGTGAAGGCGGAACCACTGACCACAGACCTTCTGCTTTAACCGTCACAGCACAACCTAAACGGGTCAATGCATCCGCAATAAATCCAGCATCTACGCGATAACCAAGCAATTGATCCACTTGCACTTGTTCCAGCTCAATCGCTTCACGCTTCGGTAAAACTGCCGTTTGTTCTACAGTTGTAATCGGACCGAACTCACCACCCGCCAATTCTGCAATCAATTGTGATGCACGATGCATCGCGAGCATTGGTAATTCAAAATCGACACCACGTTCATAACGCTGCGACGCATCCGTATGTAAACCAAAACTACGCGCACGGCCCGCAATAGCTAATGGAGCAAAGAACGCAGACTCTAAGAAAATGTCTTGGGTTTCATCACTAACAGATGAAGACAAGCCACCCATGATGCCTGCAATCGCCAATGCTTTTTCATCATCCGCAATCACCATGACTTTTTCATTGAGCTCAACTTCTTGTTCATTCAGTAGAACCAATTTTTCAGTTGCATTCGCTTGACGAACTTGAACCGAACCTTGAATTTTCGCCGCATCAAAAGCATGTAACGGTTGACCCAACTCCATCAGTACATAGTTGGTAATATCAACCAAAATACTGTGCTGACGAATCCCTGAGCGAACCAAAGCACGTTCCATCCACTCTGGGGTTGCTGCTTTGGTATTCACATTTTTAATCACACGACCTAAATAGCGTGGGCAGCCTTCCGTGCTCACCACAACTTTTTTCTCATCGGCAATAGTTGCAGCTACAGCATTAATTTCAGGTGCAGTCAGGGTCAGTTGATTAATCACCCCAATTTCACGGGCAATACCACGAATACTGAAACAGTCACCACGGTTTGGCGTGATACTGATATCAATCACATGATCATCAAGCTGTAAATACTCACGAACATCCACACCGACAGGTGCATCTGTAGGCAATTCTAAAAGACCATCAATTTTATCTTCTAAATCAATTTCAGACGCACCGCACAGCATACCTTGTGATTCAATACCACGAAGTTTGCCTTTTTTGATTTTGAAATCACCCGGAAGCACCGCACCAATGGTTGCCACAGGGGCTTTCATACCGACACGTACGTTTGGCGCGCCACACACAATTTGCAATGGTTCACCTGAACCAATATTGACGGTTGTCACACGTAAACGGTCTGCATCAGGATGTTGTTCTACGGTCAATACCTCGCCAACAACTACGCCAGTGAACGGTTTTGCCGCAGGCGATAAGTCATCGACTTCTAAGCCCAACATGGTTAGTTGGTCAGATAACGTATTGCTATCAACGGCTGGGTTCACCCATGTACGCAACCAATTTTCGCTAATTTTCATAAATTCAATTTCCTTAATCTCCCCCTAACCCCTTCTGTATAAAAGAGGGGAAAACCACGTACTCTATTTTTGACTGTGGAAGTCCCCCTTTCTTAAAGGGGGATTTAGGGGGATTTCTATAAACCTTTAAATTGTTAAATTTGTATTTAAACCATTAAGCAAATTGGCGTAAGAAACGCACATCGTTTTGGTAGAACATACGTAAGTCATTGATGCCATAACGAAGCATCGCAAAACGTTCCACACCTAGACCAAAAGCAAAGCCTTTGTATTTTTCAGGATCAATACCCGCAGCTTGCAATACATTCGGATGCACCATGCCACAACCGAGTACTTCTAACCATTTACCACGCTCGTCCATAATGTCCACTTCAGCACTTGGCTCTGTGAATGGGAAATAAGATGGACGGAAACGTACTTTTAAGTCTTTTTCAAAGAATTCGTTTAATAGATTGACCAACAAACCTTTCAGTTCTGCAAAGCTGGTATTTTCAGCGACATACAAACCTTCAATTTGATGAAACATTGGCGAATGCGTTTGGTCAGAGTCACAGCGATATACACGACCCGGACAAACAATACGAATCGGAGGTTGCTGGGTTTCCATAGTACGAATCTGCACACCCGAAGTATGGGTACGTAGCAAATGGGTCGCATCAAAATAGAAAGTGTCGTGCATTGCACGTGCAGGGTGATGCCCTGGAATATTTAAAGCTTCAAAGTTGTGATAGTCATCTTCAACTTCAGGACCAGTTTCAATCACAAAACCTGCTTTGGTAAAGAACTGACAAATACGCTCTTGCACTTGAGTGACCGGGTGAATACTCCCAATCGTTTGACCACGACCTGGTAGAGTAATATCAACCGTTTCACTTGCGAGTTTCTGCGCCAACGCAGCTTGTTGTAATTGTGTTTGGCGTTCAGTTAAAGCACTGGTAATCGCTTCGCGGACTGCATGAATTTGCGCACCAAAAACTTTACGCTCTTCAGGGTCCATTTTACCTAAAGCTTTCGATTGCTCAGCGAGCTGGCTTTTCTTACCCGTAAACTGCACTCGTACTTGATCGAGTGTAGCAAGGTCCTCTGCTGCTGCAATCGCAGCGAGCGCTTCAGTGGTCAGGGCTTCCAGTGACATAGTAACTCTCAAAGCAACAATTTATAAAATTAATAAAACCCCATATTCTATCAGTTTTTAAGCGTGTTGATGAAGCTCTACGATCAGGAAAATTTGTTTAGTACATGGTTTTATAATCAGGTTAAGATAGGGCCATCACAGAAGAGAACAACAAACGATGTCGCTTGATCCTATTTGGCAACAACAACTTACTTTAGTGACTTATGGCAATGAATATTTGCGTCACAACCTAAGTTTCCAACGTTGGTTAGAACACGCCATTTTTGACCGACATTGCTTTCAGTTTCGTGATCTGAATAGCCAACATTTACTGGCTCAGCATTTTCAAGTATGGCTTGAAGCCTTAAAAAAACAAGGGGTCAAACAACTCAGTCTACATAGTTCAACATTGCTAGCAGATGAAAAGAACCCCAATCCAAATATTGAACTGCTTGCTACACCACATATTATTGTGAGTCATCAAGCACAGCAAAAAACTGCTTGGATTTTCGGTAAAGAACTGGCTGAGTGGTACAGCGCCGAACAAGATTTTATAATTCCAAAAGCACAACAAAGCTCAATCCGTAGCGAAAATTTATGGCGTTTTGAACTGAATCATAAACTCAGCAAACGCATTGAAGCGGATTTACAAACGCCGAAATGGGATGAAATCGAAAACTTTACCGAACAAGAACTCTTTAGTGCGCCATTTGCGCAAGGTTTGGTCGAGCCTGATGCTGTAGACTTACCTTACTATGGACAACAAGATGCCATAGATGAAGCCCACCATCTCTCTCTTTTACCGACAGACTACGCTGCTGATTATGCACATCAAACGCTGTATCGTTTAGATGCCCTATCAGCATTGATCCAGACCAAGATTCAACATCCTTACAATGCAGAAGGCCAAGTCCTCACGCCAGATGAGCAATTGAACCTACGTCATTTTGAGCAAAAGATTGATGATTTAAAGACCAAGTTCATCGTAAAAGTAGCCAATCACTATCAAACCGCACAGCTAAGCCCCAAAAATACACCTACACCACTTGATGCTCGCAATCATTCCGCAGCTAAATTAAGTCCGATAGAAACCAAGTCTCATGAAACACAGCATAAATCTGGAAAAACTGGGGTGTTTGCTTTAATTGTGATTACACTTTTAATTTGCGTATTGGGCTATTACTTTGGGTTATAACCCTCGCTAATATAAAAAGCGCCAAACTTATCCGTGGGCGCTTTTTTATTTCCCCACACTAAATCATGCTGTAATTAAATAATTAAAAGGCTGAATCTTAATTTGTATTTTATGTTCATCGGCATGTTGATTAATATAATGATTGACTGAAACCACCTCGCCTTCTAGCTCTGCATCAGGCCCATACATAATTTTGACCGACTCACCTTTCCTTGGAACCATTTGTAACTCTACAGCAATACTGCCTTGTCCCATCCCTGTAATCTCTACAAGCATATCCTGATCCTTGTCTTATCAATCTTTTTATTTATTAGGCATCTATCACATTTCAGATTAAAGCAGATTTATGTAACCAAAGTTCAGCTATGGTTTTACATATAAGACTTCATTTTTTCATGTTTCATAAATTTAAGCTGTGCTCTACTCAACCACCAATTGATTTAAAAAGTTTTTCACCTGTTTAGGTGTCTTTAAATGAATCCACTTTATATGCTGATATTCGGGCATCTGCATCATGTTTAAATATTTTTTTCTATTTTTAGCATGGGTTTTCACCATCCACCAAATGATTGAATCACGACCAAACATACGCAAGAGGCTTTCACGATTATTGGAGTTTTCCCATAAATCTTGTTGCGCCCATGCACGTTGAACAGCACGTTTCACAGAACGATACAGATTGACTGGAAATGGTAAGTCCAACCAAATAACCGTATCAATTTCCGCCCATTTCACAGGAATGGCTCGGGTATAGTTACCATCAATGACATAACCTTGTGTCGCTTTTTGTGTTTCAGACTCAATTTTGGCAAAAAATACTTCATCTGGACATTCCTGCCAATCATCCAACCAAAATAAGTTATCTAATTCAATATAATACAAGCCTAGCTTCTCAGCCAAAGCTCTGGAAAAGGTCGATTTGCCCGTGGCTGATGTACCAACTACGTTTATTCTTTTCATTGTTGTATCCAATTCCAATCCAAGCTTTTTCGCTATACATCATCATGGTTGTATCGCACGCTAATGTCTAGTCTATGATTTGCTTTGATGCATCCCGCTCAAATCACATAATCATAATATCCAACGCTCACCCGCCCGATGGAATATTTTTAGTTTTTGATGAATACCTATAACGCTCTAATTTTGAAACATCAAAACTCTCAATGGGATTAAAAGAATAGGCAATAAAAAAGACCGCTAAAAAGCGGTCTTTTTTAAGTCTTAAAGACTTATGCAGCTAATGCATCTTTAGCTTTAGAAGCTAAAGCAGCAAATGCAACTGCGTCATGCATAGCGATGTCAGCAAGTACGCGACGGTCGATAATCACTTGAGCTTTTTTCAAGCCAGCGATCATACGGCTGTACGATAAACCATTTAGACGAGCACCAGCATTAATACGCGCAATCCATAAAGCACGGAATTGACGTTTTTTCTGACGACGGTCACGGTAAGCGTATTGACCCGCTTTGATTACTGCTTGGAACGCTACGCGATATACGCGTGAACGAGCGCCGTAGTAACCTTTAGCACGAGCAAGAATTTTTTTATGACGGCGATGAGCCTGTACACCACGTTTTACACGAGCCATTTATAATCTCCTTAGATGTATGGGCACATACGACGAACTGAAGCAACGTCACTCACGTGAACCATTACACAGCCGCGTAATTGACGAATACGCTTAGCAGATTTTTTGGTCAAAATGTGGCGTTTGAACGCTTGTTTACGCTTGAAACCGTTTGCAGTCGCTTTGAAACGCTTAGCTGCACCACGGCGAGTTTTCATCTTAGGCATAACAACCTCTTTTGAACACCTGTTCGGAACGTTTGCACCATTGCAAAACGACCTGCAGGTAAGGGAGCGAATATTCTAATCGAACTTTGTCTAAAACAAAAGCAAATAATCAACAATAAAAGTAAGCTTAGTCTATTTCCCGATAAGCTTTAAGCGATGAATTTATAAACACACGCACATCCAAGCCGTATAATGCCTCATCCATCTAATATTATATCCTTATGAACGTCAAACAGGATGCGTTTGCTGCGCTCCGCTACCGAGACTTCTCGATTGTTACACTGAATCAATTTTGCCTGACACTCGCTATTTTAATTCAGGAAATTATTGTGGCATACTCCTTGTACACCCTCACTAAAGATCCTCTGACTCTAGGTTTAATTGGTTTAGCAGAAGCAATCCCCTTTATTGCACTTTCCTTATGGGGTGGTTATTTTGCCGATCGTTTTAATAAACAAAGTATCATGAAAATCTGCTTATTCTTTGCCATTCCACTGCCCTTGGTGCTATGGGGATTATTTCATGCTTATGGCTTAAAGCACATCGAGCTCTCCACCCTGTCATGGGGTGTATATGCAGTGATCTTTGGTCTAGGAACGATTCGAGGTTTCTATAATCCATCCGCAACGTCTCTCAAACCCTTTTTAATTCCACGAGACATTTATGCCAACGGCGCCACATGGACCACCATTGGTTGGCAAAGTGGGGTGATTATTGGCCCGATGCTGGGTGGGTTGATGTTGGCTTTTTTAGGTCGTGAAACCAGTTTAATCAGTGTAGCAGTGCTACTTGGTCTGTGCTTTTTACTCGTCAATCTTTTAAGTAAACGCACGTTTCCTGAAATTGAAACAGAACATGTGCTGCAAAGCCTAGGTGAAGGCTTTCGCTTTATTGCTAAAACTAAAATCGTCCTCTGGGCCATCTCACTCGACTTAGTCTCGGTACTGTTCGGTGGTGTGATTGCTTTACTCCCGATCTTTGCTGAAGATATTTTAAAAATTGGTCCAGAAGGATTAGGCTATTTACGTGCAGCACCGTCAATTGGTGCGCTTATCACCATGATTGCGCTAACTCGTTTTCCACCCACCCGACATGCTTGGCGCAATATGCTGCTTGCTGTTGCAGGTTTTGGGCTATTTACACTTTTGTTTGCTTACTCAAACTCCTTATGGCTGTCTTTGTTTGCTCTGGCTATGACAGGGGCTTGCGACAGTATTTCAGTGGTAATCCGTCAGACCATTTTACAAATTTATCCTCCTGAGAATATGCGAGGTCGTGTTGCGGCAGTAAACGGTATGTTTGTATCGAGTAGTAATGAATTAGGGGCATTTGAGTCAGGTCTTGCAGCTAAATATTTAGGTCCTGTGATTGCAACAGTTTTTGGCGGCAGCATGACCTTATTGGTGGTCGCACTGAGTTGGGCTAAAACCAAAGACTTATTTGGCGTCGACATTACTCAAGCCGAGCAGAAATAGTTTTTAATTTAACAATATAACTTGCGAGTCTTTTCAATTCAGGAAATACTCGCAACCATTATTTAAGTCATACGCACTGGATGCGTTATAAAAGAAATTGATCATATGAAACCACTCTTATTGCTTGCATTATCAACATTGCCCGTTCATTTAAGCCATGCAGCTCAGCCACCATTAGAACTCACCATTCAAAAAAGTTCAGCTCAATCAGCACATTTGACCACGCGTATTCAATGGGTCGATTTTCCCAAACCCCAATATAAAAATAGCGATTTAAATCAGCAAAACCGTGCAGCGATTATTCGTATCTATGCAGATGAAACAGGCGATGTGACCAAAGCCACCGTACAGGAAAGTACTGGGCTCAAAGCTTTGGATGAAAAGTTGGTGAATGCTGTGCTTCAAGCCAAAGTAAAACCTTTTGTTGAAGATGATACTGCTTCTGCCGTCATTGGTTATCAAGTTTTTAATTTAAAACTAACGCCAGATGACGCCGAAGCATGTAACTACACCTTTGACTCTAAGAACTGGCTTGCGCAACAACAGCAACAAAAAGTGCCTTTTCAATATCAGGCTCAACCTACGCTTGCGCTAGATTCAACGCAGTTGAATGGTCATGACCGTCAAATTAAATTTAGCTTTAAAGCCGATAAACACGGTAACATTAAGAAGCCCAAAATTACCAAAGGTTCAGGTATTTACGAGCTTGATCAACAAGTTTTACAAGCCGTTGCAAATAGCAAAGTCAGTGTTAAACGCACAGCAAGCACATTGTGGCTCTATAAAAAATCTAAATTTAAAGATGTGATTGAATTTGACCTTGAGTCTTGTCACTAAAATCTAAAAGGACACGAGTTTTCGATAGCTCGTGTCCTGACTTCTTACAAAGCTAAAAACCATTAAAAATCTGTTGGTCAATGACAGCATTTGAAGACCGATTAGAATTGACTAAACATCCAATACACAAAAAGATAACGCCCTATTTTTGCAATGCTCACCATCAATAAGAAACGAACAAAGTTTTCTTTGAGCAATCCTGCAATCAGAGTAATCGGATCACCAATGATGGGCACCCAACTAAGCAATAAAGACCAAAAACCATATTTTTGATAAATGCCCTGTGCCTGCAACATCTTTTGCTCTGAGACTGGAAACCATTTTTTGTTTTTGTATTGCTCAACTTTAAGACCCAGCCACCAATTGACACAACTACCTAGAACATTGCCTAAACTGGCGACAGCCACTAGTAACCAAACTGGATACTGCGTCTGAGCCAACAATCCCACCAAGACTGCCTCTGACTGTAACGGTAGCAGTGTCGCAGCTCCAAAAGCAGAAAGGAAAAGCAGTCCTAAGGTCCACATCATTTTATGATTTTAAACCCAGTTTTTTCTTGGTTGAGTTATAGGTGTAGCCTGACCAGACCAATGTTAAAATCAACAAAAACCAACGTGACCATGAATACTTATCGGCAATCGGTTCAATTGCAGCACGGAGTACCGCCTGATCTTTGGTATTGAGCAGTTCAATGATTTTTTGAATGTGTACCGCTTCAGCTACAAAAAGCATCAAACATCCCGCAATCCCCACAATAATACTGAGATAGATTTTAGGATTTGCTTCAATAATGCGGGTTAAATTGAGGAAAAACTCTTTTTTCATTACGCTGATGTCCAAACAACCTTCAACAAAAAAGCCACCCATCGGTGGCTTTAAAGAATGGCTTATACCTTGAAGGCACTAAGCTTAACACAATTCAAGTCATTACTTTTGTACCTAATTAACTCGAATCGCCAGTGCTCGTTGTACTGCAGGGCGTGCTTGAATACGCTCCATATAAGCTTTGACATTAGGATAATCATTTAAATCAATTTGTTGCCATTCATAACGCAAAATCCATGGGAAAATAGCCATGTCTGCAATTGAATACTCTCCTGCCACATAATCTTGCCCAAAAAGTTGCTTGTCTAATACAGCATATAGACGTTTGGTTTCATTAACATAGCGTTCAGTTGCATAGGCAATACGTTCAGGAGCAAATTTACTAAAATGATGGTTCTGTCCAAGCATAGGGCCAAAACCACCCATTTGCCACATTAACCACTGCTCAACTTCAACACGGAACTGCTCATCCCGTGGATAAAACTGCCCTGTTTTACGCCCTAAATACTGCAGAATTGCTCCTGACTCAAACACCGAAATAGCTTCACCTTTGGGGCCATCTTGATCCACAATCGCAGGAATTTTATTGTTAGATGAAATACGAAGAAAATCAGGTTGAAATTGGTCATTTTCTAAAATATTAATGGGAAAGACTTGATACTCCAAACCCATTTCTTCTAATGCGATGCTAATTTTATGTCCGTTGGGTGTTCCCCAATAGTACAAATCAATCATTCTTATTTCCTAAGTTTATTCGCTTATTTTAGATACACGATATCATAATTAAACGTGATTATTTTTATGTAATTTTATATATTATTTAGCACATATTTGAATAAAAACCACCCAACAAAATGAATAAAATCATTGATATTCCAAGCCCGATCAATTTAAAAGACCCGCTTGAAGCGACTCAATGGGCAAAAGAAGCGAATATTAAACGTCCTTACCGGTTAGAGTTCTTCAAACACTATATTTCACAAATTCTAAGCCACCCAAAGCCTGATGTTCGTATTTTAGAACTAGGTTCAGGGCCAGGTTTCTTGGCGTATGAACTTCTAGATAGACGCCCCAATATCAATTATACCGCCGTCGATTTTTCAGTAGCCATGCATAGCTTAGCCAAACAACGTTTAGCTACTATTGCTTATACGTCTGTAGATTTCATCATCGCTGATTTTAAACAGCAGGACTGGTATACCGCCCTTCTTAATCAACGCTTTGATTATGTTCTCATTCATCAGGCTTTACATGAACTTCGCCATAAAGCATATACCAACGATTTTCATAAAAGCATTGCGCAACATGTAATTCAGCCTAATGGTACATATTTCATCACTGACCATCTTGCTGAACCCGATGGACAGATGGGTAATCGAGAATTATATATGAATAAACATGAACACATTGAGAGCCTAAAGAATAGTGGCTTTGGTAATGTTGAAATTGCACTTGAAATAGATGGCTTATGTGCTTTTCAAGTTACTTTATAGCTAGATTAGATGCAGTTTATTAAAAATGGTTCATCGTTAGGTAATAAAAAAGCACTGCATAGGCAGTGCTTTTTTTAATCAATAGATTATTACTTTTTCTTTTTAGGACCAAGCAACATACCCATTTGACGACCTTCCATTTTCGGTGCTTGTTCTACAACACCCACTTCAACCACATCTGCTTCAACTTTTTGTAATTGAGCCAAACCAAGTTGTTGGTGTGCCATTTCACGACCACGGAAACGAAGGGTAATTTTTACTTTGTTGCCTTCTTCAAGGAACTTAGTGATTGCACGTAGTTTTACGTTGTAATCACCAACATCAGTACCCGGGCGGAGTTTGATTTCTTTCACCTGTACTTGATGCTGTTTTTTCTTCGCTTCTTTCTGCTTTTGCTTTAGATCAAACAAATGCTTGTTGAAGTCCATGATTTTACAAACAGGCGGTTCAGCGTTGGCTACGATCTCAACAAGATCAAGCTCAACACTTTCAGCAGCGCGTAATGCTTCTGCCAAGCTAACAATACCTTTTTGCTCACCATTTTCGTCTACAAGACGGACTTCTTTCGCACGAATTTCATCATTCAACGCAGGACGGTTTGATTTGTTACCGCCCTGTTGATTACGGTCAGGCTGTTTAATCGCTGTTACTCCACAATGTACCGGCCGCGTTCGGCAACGGCTGCTTTTACTAAGTCAACGAAAGCGTCGATTGACATAGTACCCAAATTTTTCCCAGAGCGGGTACGGACATTTACTGTACCTTCCTCTACCTCACGGTCCCCAAGTACCAGTAAGTAAGGAATACGCTCTAATGTACGTTCACGAATCTTAAAGCCGATTTTCTCATTTCTCAAGTCTGAAATCGCACGGAGACCGTTTTCTTTAAGTTTAGCGACGACTGACTCACATGCTTCCGCTTGTGAATCGGTAATGTTCATCACACATGCTTGGATTGGTGTCAACCAAGGTGGCATAAAGCCCGCATAGTGTTCGATTAGTATACCAATAAAACGTTCAAAACTGCCAAGTATTGCACGGTGCAACATCACAGGTTGATCACGATCATTGTCTTCAGTGACATATGACGCATCTAAACGTTCTGGCAGATTGAAGTCACATTGGATTGTACCACATTGCCATACACGGCCTAAGCAGTCTTTCAGTGAGAATTCAATTTTCGGACCATAGAATGCACCTTCACCCGGTTGAAGTTCCCACTCCAAACCAGCAGCATCTAAAGCATCTGCTAAAGATTTTTCAGCCATATCCCAAAGTGCATCATCCCCGACACGTTTTTCCGGACGAGTAGATAACTTCATCTGCACTTCTTCAAAACCAAAATCTTTATAAACATCTAAAGTCAGTTTAATAAAGTCTGCCACTTCAGGCCCAATTTGTTCTTTGGTACAGAAAATGTGTGCATCGTCTTGAGTAAAACCACGAACACGCATAATCCCGTGCAATGAACCCGATGGTTCGTTACGGTGACATGAACCAAATTCAGCTAAGCGAATTGGTAAATCACGGTAAGATTTCAAACCTTGGTTGAACACTTGCACGTGACATGGGCAGTTCATTGGCTTCACTGCATAGTTACGACTTTCAGAATGCGTCGTAAACATGTTGTCTGCATAGTTTGCAGCATGGCCTGATTTTTCCCACAGCGTAAAGTCTACGATTTGTGGTGTTTTAATCTCAAGATAACCATTGTCTTGCTGCACTTTACGCATGTATTGTTCAAGTACTTGGTAAATCGTCCAACCATTTGGATGCCAGAACACCATACCTGGTGCTTCTTCTTGCATATGGAATAGGTCTAAAGCTTTACCGATTTTACGGTGATCACGCTTTTCAGCTTCTTCAATACGTTTGATATAAGCCGCAAGCTGTTTCTTGTCTGCCCACGCTGTACCATAAATACGTTGAAGTTGTTCATTCTTCGCATCACCACGCCAGTAAGCGCCTGAAATTTTAGTCAGCTTGAACGATTTTAAGAATTTAGTATTTGGTACGTGCGGACCGCGGCACATATCCAAATAATCTTGATGGTAGTACAAGCCCATTTGTGTTTCTTCAGGCATGTCCGCGATCAAGCGTAATTTATACTCTTCACCACGTGCAGTGAATTCTGCAATCACTTCGTCACGCGGGGTCATTTTTTTGATGACATCATAATCTTGGTCGATGAGCTTTTTCATACGCTCTTCGATGGCCGCCATATCATCTAAAGTAAATGGACGTGGCATCCAGATGTCATAGTAGAAACCTTCTTCAATGACAGGACCAATCACCATTTTCGCTTCAGGGAACAATTGCTTAACCGCATGCCCCACCAAGTGAGCGCAAGAGTGACGAATAATTTCGACCCCTTCTTCGTCTTTAGGCGTAATAATTTGAAGGCTTGCATCCGTGGTAATCAGATCAGATGCATCGACTAAACGACCATCGACTTTTCCTGCAACTGTATTTTTAGCAAGACCTGGACCGATGCTCAGTGCAACGTCCATCACAGATACGGCTTGATCAAATTGTTTTTGATCGCCATTTGGCAAAGTGATAATTGGCATAAAAAATCCTTAAGGAGTGATGCCCCGTACCATGGAGCATGTCACCGCGAGATTATGATCGAGGTAAAACCTCAAAAGATAAAAACGGTGGATAAATAAAATCAGTCGAATTTTACACGTGTTATCCACAGGATTAAACCTTTTCGCCTAGAAAATTCGCTTTTCGGCGCATTTTGAATTCATTTGCCAGTCCATCACATCCCTCAAATAAGGGATTTGCTGTTAAACCTGCATATCACCACAAAGCTCAGAATAACGATTGCATCTATTTTTATTAAAAAATACCGTAACACAAGGAGACACAAACCGATCAAAAAGCAAGCTAAAATCGAACTACAGATGGATCAATTCCGTAAAATTAATACATTCAGTTTAGATAAACTAAACAAAAAAATTCAATAAATTCATCCAAAAAGAACAACTCGACTAAAGCATAAATGCAAGATGGCTTGAAAATGCATATCTTTTAAGCAATGGAAAAAATAATACCAAATTCAGGAGTGATCAACATGGTGAGTGCGTATGATGAGTTACCAAGAACCCCCGCAAACTTTGTGGCTTTGTCACCATTACGTTATTTAGAACGAGCTGCTTATATTTACCCTCATCAAGATGCCATCATTCATGGGCACCGCCATATTTCATGGCGTGAAACTTACCTTCGCTGCCGCCAATTTGCCTCACAATTACAAAAACTGGGAATCACAAAAAACGATACTGTCTCTGTTTTGCTGCCCAATGTTCCAGCAATGATCGAAGCACATTTTGCAGTCCCAATGGCAGGTGCTGTGCTCAACACATTGAACACGCGCTTAGATGCCAAAACCATCGCATTTATGCTGAATCATGCAGAAACCAAAGTCTTATTGGTGGATCCAGAGTTTGCATCGGTTGCACAAGAAGCCTTGGCTTTGGTCGGACGCGATATTTTCGTGATTGATGTAGATGATGCTGAGTACGAAAACTGTTTTGCAGCCCCGATTGGGCAAATCGAGTATGAAGACTGGTTAACCGAAGGCGATGAGAACTTTGAATGGCATTTACCTCAAGATGAATGGGATGCCATCAGCCTTAACTACACCTCTGGCACCACAGGCAACCCCAAAGGCGTGGTTTATCACCACCGTGGCGCTTATATCAATGCGGCCAGTAACATCATTGCTTGCGGCATGACACCACGTGCGACCTACTTGTGGACCTTACCTTTATTCCACTGTAACGGCTGGTGCTTTGCATGGACCATGGCAGCCAATGGGGGCACCAATATCTGCCTGCGTAAAATTGATCCTGAACTCATTTTCAAATTGATCGCTGAGCATAAAGTCGATTATTTCTGTGGTGCGCCAATTGTGTTATCCATGCTGATCAATACCCCTGAAGAGCAACGGGTTCACTTTGAACACCGCGTTGAAGTAATGGTGGCAGGTGCTGCGCCTCCTGCTGCAATCATTGAAGGCATGCGCCATATTGGTATCAATGTCACCCATGTCTATGGACTGACTGAAACCTATGGGCCTTCTGCGTTGTGTGCCTCTCAAGCGGGTTGGTCAGACTTATCTATTCAGGAACAAGCGCAGCTGCACTCACGCCAAGGTGTACCTTACCCACTGCAAGATGGTATGAAAGTGCTGGATCCAGACACGATGCAACCTGTACCGCATGACGGTCAAACTATGGGTGAAATTATGTTCCGGGGTAACATTGTGATGAAAGGCTATCTCAAAAACCCAGAAGCCACGGCAGAAGCCTTTGCTGGTGGTTGGTTCCATACAGGCGATCTTGCCGTTTGCCAACCTGATGGTTATGCCAAAATTACTGATCGCTCTAAAGATGTCATCATTTCTGGAGGCGAGAATATTTCATCACTCGAAGTGGAAGAAATTCTGTATCAACACCCTGCTATTTTAACGGCTGCAGTGGTCGCGAAACCCGATCCACGTTGGCAAGAAGTACCCTGTGCATTTATTGAACTCAAAGCAGGTAAGGAAACCACACCTGAGGAAATCATTGAGTTTTGTAAGCAACATCTGGCACGTTTTAAAGTCCCGAAAGATGTGGTAATTACTGAAATTCCAAAAACCTCGACAGGCAAGTTACAAAAATTTGTCTTGCGCGATTGGGCGAAAGAGCGTGCAATGGGTGAGTTTAGCTAAACATTCAGCAGTCTGCACAAGCAAAAGTCCTCACATAAAAAAGCGACCTCAAAGGTCGCCTTTTTACATCTAAATGACTTAATTATCTGAAATTAAAGCCACTTGCTGAATGTAATTAAACAACTTTAAACGTGAAGCTTTAAGTTGTTCTTCATCCGCCTGTTGTTTCATATCACGGTGAATACGCAAAACATGTTGGCGAATGGTATGACGCTCAGCTGCATTATAGGTTTTGGAAAACTCATTAATCACAGGGTCACCATCTTTGATCATACGATCAACCCAACGTAGCAATTGAGCGGTTTTTTTCGCGCCTTGTTGCGGTGTCAAATAAGACAAAATCACTGTTTCGTCTTCATTACGCAGCAACTTGCCAATGCGTAAAAATTGGCGACGACGTGCTTCATTTGATGTAATCAGTTTCACATCCAAAAGTGCTTCAATCAAACGCTCTTCAACAGGTAAGTTTTGAATTTGTTTAGTGTTCAACTCTGCCAGTTGCGCACCCAAAGACGCCATACGTTGTACGGCTTTTTTCTGTTCGGTTTTACTTGCACGTCCTTCTAAAGATTCAAAGTCTTCTTCAGTAAAACTATGCGGTCGACGTGCCACGATTAATCTGCCTCGTAAAATTTTGCTGCAAAAAGTGCCTGAATTTCAGATAAAGCTTGTTCTTCATCTGCACCATCAAGCATTAAGCGTAAAGTGGTGCCCTTCCCTGCGCCTAGCATCAGAAGGGACATAATATTTTTGGCATCCACCAATTTGTCTGCTTTCCCAATTTGGATAGAAGAACGGAATTTTGTGGTCACTTCAATGAGCTTGCCAGATGCACGCGCATGTAACCCTAGTTTATTAATTACGTCAACAGTTGTGTCAATCATGACCAGTGCTTCATTTCTCGATGGAGGACCTGAACAGACCATTTTGCCTCAAGAGCTTTTTTTAGTCTATCCACAATATATACAGAACGATGCTGCCCGCCCGTACAACCAATAGACACAGTCATATAATGACGATGCCCCTCAGCAAAAGCAGGTAACCATTTATCTAAAAACTTATAAATATCTTGGAACATTTCATGCGTTTGCCCACTTTGCTCCAAAAACTGTTGCACGGATGCGTCTAGCCCAGAGTGCTTACGCAGTTCCAAATCCCAGTGTGGATTGGGTAAATGGCGTACATCAAAAACATAATCTGCATCCAGTGGAATACCATGTTTAAAGCCAAAAGACTGTAAAATCAGGATCAGATTATCTGACTGTCCTAACTTTGAGAGTAAGGTGTGCTTTAAATCGTGCACACTTTTATCGGTGGTATCAATATGCACGGTAGAGCGCAAGTTAATCGGCAATAAAAGTGTTTTCTCTTCCTGAATACACTGATTCAGGCTTTGAAAGCGCGTTGCTAATGGATGTGGACGACGTGAAGCACTAAAACGTGCAATCAACTCTTGGTCACGGGTGGTCAAATAAATAATATCGACCGTACCATGTCTTTGCAATTGTTCAAACACCAAGTCAAATTCTTGCAAATCTGCACGGGTACTGCGGACATCCACACCCAAGGCTAATTGTTCAAGATTATTTTCTCGATCCAGTTTCGCCACGATTTCAGGAAGTAAAGCCAAAGGCAAATTATCAATACAGTAATAACCTAGATCTTCCAATACTTGTAATGCAGAGGATTTACCTGAACCAGACTGTCCTGTAACAATTAAAATGCGCTTCATCTTAATCCTTTGTCATCAAACCCGAACTAAATGTGTTTCACTTTCAAGTTATCAATTAAACGTGTTACATCAAGCTTTGCCGCAACAAACAACACTACATCTTGATCAAACGCATCTACTTTTTGTAAAGCTGGGGTACGTGCTTCCACATAATCCACAACAAAACCCGCTTGTGTCAATGTCGCCTTTATATTTGTTAACACATCAGCTAAAGCGATACCCGTTTGTAGTGATTGCTCCGCTGCTTTTAAGCTTTGATAAATGCTTGGTGCTTTTTGGCGATTTTCTTCACTTAAGTATCCATTACGTGAACTCAAAGCCAAGCCATCTTCTGCTCGTGCAATCGGAACGCCAATCACTTCAAGTGGCATATTTAGATCACGGACAAACTGACGAATCACCGCCAGCTGTTGGTAGTCTTTTTCACCAAAGAAGGCAAAATTTGGTTGCACAATATTGAACAGTTTTGTCACCACCACCGCCACCCCATCAAAATGTCCTGGGCGTTGTAAACCACATAAATCATTGGTGATATCAGATACAGTAATGTTGGTCAAACGTGGATTTTTACCATACATTTGTTCAACCGATGGTGCAAAAACGATGTCACACCCTACATCAGCCAACAAACGCTGATCTTGCTCTAAGGTACGTGGATAGCTATCAAAATCTTCATTTGGACCAAATTGAATCGGGTTCACAAAAATACTGACCACAACCACATCACAAAGCTTTTTGGCTTCACGTACAAGGTTTAAATGCCCTTGGTGCAAGTTCCCCATGGTCGGTACGAAACCAATACTCTTTCGAGCCGTTCGCGCAGGGTTCAATGATGCTGAGAGGCCTTGGATCGTGGTTTCAGTTTTCATGTTTTACAGCTCGACTTGAAATGTTTGTTCTTTAGCTGGGAATGAACGATCTAGTACTGCTGTATGGTATGCCTTGAATGCATCCAAAATCGCAGTTTCCCCTGCTTGTTCTTTCATAAAGTTACGTACAAATTTTGCAACACGACCAAAAGTCAGTCCAAGCATGTCTTGTACCACCAAGACTTGACCATCGGTATCCACACCTGCGCCAATGCCAATAACGGGTACATGCGGGAACAACTCACTAATTTCTTTACCGAGCTGTGCAGGCACACATTCCAATAACAACATTGCAGCACCCGCATCCACAACCGCCTGACAGTCGGCAATCAACTGGTCTGCGGCTTCACGTGTGCGCGCTTGTAATTTATAACCGCCTAGCACATGAACAGACTGTGGGGTTAAGCCCAAGTGTACACATACAGGAATACCATTTCGTGTCAAAACCTGAACTGTTTCAGCAAGCCATGCACCGCCTTCGACTTTGACCATTTGCGCACCTGCCTGCATCACAACTTTTGAGCTTTGCAGAGCATCATTTAAAGTGGCATAGCTCATAAAGGGCAAGTCTGTCAAAATGAAAGCATGTTGATTACCACGACATACTGCTGCTGTATGGTAAGCCATATCCTCAACCGTAACAGGCAAAGTGGAATCACGACCTTGAATGGCCATCCCTAGAGAATCTCCAATTAAAATAGTATCAATTTCAGCTAGTTGCATTGCTTTTGCCATACTTGCATCATAGCAAGTTAGGCAGGAAAATTTGCGACCTTCTGCTTTAAATTTTCTTAAGTCATTTAAACTAATCATCAAACTATTCCTTTTCAACATTTTGAGCATTGCTCAATTCAATCGCGGCCCAATTACCTGCATCAAGCACACTTAATGTCGCTTGTTGTACAACAGGCAACTGCTTCAACGCAATACCATCAATGTGTAAATCAGGATCTAAATCCAACAGTGGGATAAGCACAAAATCACGCTCCATTACCCCTACATGTGGCACAGTTAAACGTTCATGCTGAATTTTTTCTTCGGCATAAAGCAGTAAATCTAAATCTAAAGTGCGTTCACCCCAATGGCGTAAACGTACACGTCCTGACTCTTGTTCAAAACGTTGTAGCTCATCCAGCAACGCCAAAGGTGCTAAATCTGTACTGAGTTGTAATACGGCGTTTAAATAGTTGGGCTGATCTTGCGGTCCCATCGGTGGACTTTGATATAACTTGGAGATCTTCACGTCCCCGAGACTGGCCAACTTATGCACTGCTTCAGTTAAAATCAATTTAGAGTCGCCTAAATTGCTCCCTAAACCGATGTACGTAATGATGCTCATTGTGTTGGCCCAAAAATGACGCTGCTCAAGTCACGCTTCACACGCTTGCGTTTTAAAATTGGATGATCTAAGCCTATTTCCGCAGAGCCAGTTGTAGTCACCGCGCCCACTTGAGATCGAGCTTCAGACTGCTGTTTGGTCTTACGCGTGCGACGACTGCGTGGTTCTTGTTCTTTTACCAGAGGCTCTATTTCATGGCTTACGGTTTTAGCAACAGCAGCTTCTTCAGCACTTGCTTTGCCACTGCGACGTGCTTTTGCACGTTGGCGATTATATTGACTAATGGCACGCTCTTTTTCATCGGTGCTCATTAATTGATATGCATCCCACCATTGACCCATACCTTGCGTACTATCATCACCCGATTTTTCACGCAGCAATAAAAAGTCAAAGCCTGCACGGAAACGTGCATGGGTTGATAATGCTTGAATTTGCTGTGCTTTCGGGTTAAGTAAACGCGTTTGCATTTCCCACACTTCACGAATAAACGTTTCAGCAAAGCGCGGAATAATCGTCCGAGTGGCTTGGCGTTTTAATACATCAAGTCCCGCTTGTGCACGAGCTTCAGCAGCAACCACACCTTTACTGCTATAAAACTCACAACGCTCTAGGAACGGTTTCCAGAGCAACACCGCATAGAAAAAGGCAGGGTTAATGGTTTTGCCGACTTGAATACGCTGATCCGTATTTTTAGCCGCACGCTCAATAAATGGGCTGATATTCGGCTGAATGTCCGCAAATAGTTGTTTCCAAATTCCGAAGTCAATCAGCATTGGCAATACACGATTCAGATGACCCATTGTAAACAGCTTCTGAGATTCATCATACAGGCGGTGCGGAGAAACATCGCGAAGCAGTTGTGTCATTTCAAGACTGAAAACATCTAAAATTTTCTGATCAATTGAAAAACCTAATTTTGCAGCAAAACGTAAAGTACGCAACATGCGCACAGGATCTTCTTCAAAACGCGTTTGCGCATCACCCAATAGACGTAATGTTTTATCTTTAATATCGTCTACGGCATGACAAAAATCCAATACAATGCCCTTGCGTGGCTGATAGTACATTGCATTAATTGAAAAATCACGACGCGCAAAGTCTTGCTCAATCGTTCCCCAATTGTTATCACGCAAAATCATGCCTTGCGCCGAGGTGACTTCTTTCTTCGGCGGTGCACGGAAAGTTGCAACTTCAACCAACTCACGACCTGAATAGACATGAGCCAGCTCAAAACGGCGCCCGATAATACGGCAACGTCGTCCGAAAACTTCTTTTACCTGTGACGGTGTTGCATTGGTCACTGCATCAAAATCTTTAGGATTTAGGCCAAGCATCATGTCGCGGACACCGCCTCCGACGATATAAGCCTCATAGCCAGCCTTAGTTAATGCATCGATCACATCTAAAATGTAAGAAGGTAATTGAGCGGTTGATAAACCACATTTTGACGCGCGCAAAGTTTGCAAAAGCCGCTGTCTCCTACGCCTAAACGTAAAATTCTAAGATGACGCTAATGATATCTCTAACACAATCAAAGGGCAATTTGATTCTCGAAAGCAAAACAGAATTCTGAGCAATTCATGAAGAAAAGTATTCCATTTGACTATAAACTCAAACGTGCTTTATTTTTCAGAAAAATGGCAGGCCCAATCCCTGTCACCTGCTGTAATTCATCTATGGATTTGAATGCACCCTGTTTTTGTCGATAGGCCACAATTGCTTGGGCTTTCTTTAGACCTACACCCTGAAGCTGTTGTAACTGTTCAACACTGGCTTGGTTTAAACTAATTTTATCCGCATCAGTTACAGACTGAGGCTGAACTGGAGACACAGCACGTTTCATGCTCTTGGGCACTTGAATACGATTATCCCACGCTTGCTGTTCAGCTTTCCAGCTCAGGTAGTTCTGATCAAAAGACTGTGCATAACTGGTCGGCACCCAAGCCAATAAACTCAGTAATAACAAAGCAATGATCAACAAACTTACTTTTATTTTTATCAATTCAAACCACCATTTTTATTATTTCAATTGTAATTTGGCTTGCTCCCACAGATGATCCATTTCAGCTAAAGACATTTGCTCAATATTTTTGTTTTGTTGCAAAGCTTGATCTTCAATGAAAGCAAAACGAGTCCGAAATTTATGAATCGTACTCAAAAGCGATATTTCGCTTGAGACGCCCAGTTTACGTCCAACATTGATCATTGAAAATAAACAATCGCCAAATTCATCTGCTATTTCATCGGAATTTTGCTGCTGAACCGCATGTTTCAATTCAGCTAATTCTTCTTCAAGCTTGGCATAAGCACCTGCCACATCAGGAAAGTCAAAACCGATCTGTGCTACATTTTTTTGAATCTGTTCCGCCTGCTGTAAGGCAGGCCCGTGTTTGATACTGGCAAGTCTAGACTGTGCCTGACCTTGCTTTTCCTGTTGTTTAATTTGCTTCCAAAGTTCGCCCACCTCTTCAGCAGACAACACCGAAAACTGCTGTGCTTGAAAAACATGTGGATGACGACGAATCAACTTTTCGGTGATGGCATGCACCACATCTTGAAAATTAAAAGCCCCTTGCTCAGCATACATCTGCGACTGGAACACCACCTGTAGCAGTAAATCCCCCAACTCATCACGCACCTCATCAGCCTCACCTGAACGCACGGCATCTTCAACTTCATAAGCTTCTTCAATGGCATAGCGGGTTAAACTTTCTGGGGTTTGCTGTTGATCCCATGGACATTTTTCACGTAACTCACGCATCACGTTCAGCAATTGTTCCATGTTTATCTCTCTTCAAAAATCATATTGATAATAATTACATTATGACGGCATACATTTGTTATGCTCAATCCAATCACAACAATAACATTAAGAAAAAGAGCAACAAGGAGCAGTTTCAATGCGCAGTATTTTGATTAGTGGTGCAGCTCAAGGGATTGGTGCAGCCATCGCCCGCTTATTTTATACACATCATTACAAAGTAGGGATTTATGACATCAATAGCGCTCAAGCCGAACAGCTGGCAGCTAGCCTCGGCCCAAATGCCAAAGCAGGACAGCTCGATGTTTCCAACTATCAAGACTGGCAAACTGCTTTAGCCGAGTTTGTCACATGGGCAGGCGAGCTCAATGTCTTGGTCAATAATGCAGGAATTCTATTCTCAGGGCCTTTTGAACAAACAGAGATCGGCGCACATCACAAAACCATGTCGATTAATGTCAATGGCGTACTGAATGGCTGCCACGCTGCATTGCCCTATCTCAAACAAGCAAATTTTGCTCGTGTCATCAACCTTTCATCGGCTTCAGCCATCTATGGTCAAGCTGATTTGGTCTCGTACTCTGCCAGTAAGTTTGCAGTACGCGGTATCACCGAAGGCTTAGATACCGAATGGCAAAAATATGGCATTCGCGTGCTCGATGTCATGCCACTATTTGTACAAACTGCTATGGTGCAGGATATGCAAGCGAAGAGTATTCAAAACATGGGAGTACACTTAACTGCGGAAGATGTAGCACAACACGTTTTTCAACGTGCTGTTGAAAAAGATACGGCTTTAACTCCAACCCATCAAGCCGTGGGCGCTAAAGCCAAGCTTTTATTTCAACTGAGTAAAATCAGTCCCCAATGTCTGAATCGCCTGACCAACTTATATCTTTCTAAATAAAAAAAGAGCCTGCAATTGCAGGCTCTTTTTTTCAATTCGCTTAGTTACCTTGCACCAAACGACGCGCACTAATGATGCCTGGTTGTTGCTCTAACCGCGCCAACAGTTTTGATAGTTGCGATAAGCCTTTGACCTCAATCAACAATTTCATATTGGCAATACCATCTGCTTCAGAAATCGTATTAACCTGACGAATATTGATTTGGTCAGAAAAAATCACTTGGGTCAAATCTTTGAGCAAACCACGGCGATCATAAGCTTCCACCACAATTTGCACACTCTGACCACGTGTTGGCTGCATTTCCCAATCGGCTTCTACTGCACGTTCAGGTTCATTTTGAATCATGCGCAAGTAATCTGGACATGCAATTTTATGAATGCTCACCCCACGATTCAAGGTGATATAACCTGCAATCGACTCGCCATGCACAGGCTGACAGCATTGAGCTACATGCAGCTCAACGTTATCCAAACCATCAATCAAAATGCCATGTGCTGACAAAGTATGGCTAGCACGTGGGTTCAAGGTCGGCTTCAGCACCAGCTCAGGTTCATCCTGATCCAAATGCATATGACGATTCACCTGATTAATCAGCGCATGTAGACTAATGTCACCATTCACCAGTGCAATCAGGATGTCTTCACCCGCTTTGACATTGAAATGATTGCAGTAATCATTTAAATCAATACTTTTCGGATGAATCGCTAAACGTGAAAGCTCTTTATTGAGTAGCTCACGGCCTACTTCCAAGTTTTTACTACGATCTTGTTGGCGGAACCAATGACGCAACTTGTCACGCGCACGTGCCGTCTTGATATAACCTAAAGAGTTCACCAACCAATCGCGGTTTGGCTCACGGTCTTTCTTGGTTAAAATCTCAACTTGCTCGCCCGTTTTTAAGGTATAAGTCAGCGGAACATAGCGCTGATTCACCCGTGCGGCATAGCATTTGTTACCAACTTGGGTGTGTACATGATAAGCAAAGTCAAGCACGGTCGAACCACGTGGAAGTTCTTTGATATCGCCATCACGACTAAAGACGTAAATCTTCTCAAAATCTTCAAAATCCTGAATTTGTTCAAAATTTTCAGAATCATCATCTGACTTATGTACATTGGCATCATTCCGTTCTTGATAATGCTCAAGCACAGCACGCAATGAATGTAAACGGTGGTTAAAAGAGCGGTCGGTATTCTTGCCGCCTTCTTTATAATTAAAGTGTGAACATACCCCTAGCTCAGCTTCTTCATGCATATTTTTGGTCCGAATTTGTACTTCAAGTGATTTATTTTCCGCAATCACAGCAGTATGCAATGAACGATAACCATTGGCTTTCGGGTTGGTAATATAATCGTCAAATTGATGCGGAATATGACGCCAAATTTGATGTACGATCCCCAAAGAGTGATAACATTCAGGGACGGTCTTCACCAAAACCCTGACGGCACGTATGTCATAGAGCTGATCGAAACTCAGGTTCTTACTTTTCATTTTTCGATAAATCGAATAAATGTGTTTTACCCGACCACTGATTTCAGCCTCTATACCATGTTCAGCCAAAGCTTCACGCAACTTATCTATGACAAACTGGATATACTGCTCACGCTCCAGTCGCTTTTCATTCAACAGCGTCGCAATTTCTTTATAACGATCAGGTGCTAAATAGCGAAAGGCCAGATCTTCAAGTTCCCACTTTAACTGCGCAATCCCTAAACGGTGTGCTAGTGGTGAGTAAATGGTTAAGATCTCGCGTGCTACACGCTCTTGACGTTCTTTAGAAGAAGTCGCCAATTCACGCAGTGCATAGGTTCGCTCTGCCAGTTTGATCAATACAACACGTACGTCTTCGGTCACAGAAATCAACATTTTATAAATGCCGTTTAAGTGCTCGCGCTGGTTGTTATTAAAATGATCTTCGAGGCGTTTATTCTGCTCGATGAGGTCAGACAACTTCCCCATGGACAAAGTGCCTTTGACCAAGGCATGTACTTGTTCACCAAAGTGCTCTTGCACTTCCGCCAAAGGAATGACCCCTTCACGCACACCACGATAGAGCATCGCAGCAGCTAAAGTATCTTCATCGACATGCAAATGGGCCAGAATATCCGCCATCTCAATACCTGTATAAAAGATATTGGAACGGTGGTTTACTGTGGTTTCTAACTCTTTTTGTAAAGTCAAATTGGCAACTTCTTCGAGTTGCTCAAGCTTCGCATCATCTAATATGCTTCGAACACGATCTAACCATTCAGCCAAATCATGTTGAGCTTGTTCGGCATGCTCTACAGTCGCCTCCTGAGACAACTCATTAAGTCGCCCAGGTAGTTGCTCACGTACTGTGACCATACCCATCTCCTACATTTTTACGCTTCATATTCTTTAATCGTTTATCTCATTATCTTTTTCAAACAATGCTATCGACTCAACATGACCAGTGTGCGTAAACATGTCCATCACACCAGCTTTAACCAACCGATAACCCTGCTGTACCAACAGCCCCGCATCCCTTGCGAGTGTCGCTGGATTACACGACACGTAAACGATTCTTTTTGCACCAAAGTTAGGCATATAATGCATTATTTCCTCTGCGCCTGCACGTGGAGGATCTATCAATAATGCATCAAATCCTTGATTTGCCCAAGAATGATGCGAAAAATCTTTTGTTAAATCTTGTGAAAAGAACTTCAACTGACTCAATGCATTGTGTTTTGCATTTTCCGCACCACGCTGAACCATCTCCTCACTACCTTCAACCGCAATCACCTCTCCCATCGCACCAACACATCGAGCCAAAGGCAAAGAGAAATTACCTAAACCACAGAACAAATCGAGCACACGCTCTCCTTGTTGTAATTCTAGCAAGTCACATGCCAATTTCACCATTTGTGGGTTGATGGTTGAGTTGACTTGAGTAAAGTCCTGAGGGTTAAAACCAAATTCCACATCAAAATCAGTTAAACGATAATGTAAACGCATCGCTGCATGTTCATCATCGACACGCTTTAAACTTTCTGGGCCCTCAGCCTGTAAATACAACTGCCACCCTTTGTCTAACGCAAATTGTTTTAATCGGTTGACATCCTCTGGGTTTAATTTTTCAGTATGTCGTACCGTAAGGGCAATATCACTGTCCCCCATCGCTAATTCTATATGACCAATCGCGGCTTTGGCTGTTAGACTTTGGAGTAACTGCTTCAGTCGTGTGATCGAACCAAACGCTTGATCCAACACCAAACAGCGGTCAATTGAAGTCAGTTTATTGGTTTGGCGCTCGCGAAAACCGACCACCAACTTATCTTTATTGGGAATATAGCGCACCCCAATGCGTGCTTTACGGCGGTAGTCTTCACGTAAAGAGCGCAAAGGTGGCAACCATTCTTCAGGTTGAATACCTGCAAAATGCTGCAAATGCGATTGCAGTACATTTTGCTTTAAACGAATTTGCTCATCGGGATGAATGTGCTGCATATTACAGCCACCACAGCTTTTAAAATGCAGACACTTTGGTTCGACACGAAAAGCAGAAGCTTCACTGAGGAGTTGAACAGCATCGGCTTCCTCTAAACGCTTTACCGCGTGGGTAATCTGCGCTTTCACCGTTTCCCCAGGCAGAGCATAGCTAATAAAGACTTTTTTGCCATGCTTTTCTACAGGATGATCAGGATGTGAACCATAGTGTGCTATACCACGCCCTTCATGCGAAAGAGACTCAACCTGAAAGATATAACTCGGCTGTTGAGTGGGACGAGGTTTGGCTCTATGTTTCATGTGTACCTAAATATGGGAAGAAGAAAAATCAGCAGCGGTAAAAGCTGTATGTTGCGAGGTCTCACGCCACACCGTTAAGAAATCTTGATGCTGTGGCTGGGTTTGTAAAAACTGAATGGTTTGGTGAACCAAATGACGATGGTCTTGCGTCAACAACTGCCCTTTGAGCAAGAGCCAACGCAAATACACCAGCCATGTATTCAGCACATCACCTTCACAATAACTAGTGAGTTTAAGCCATTCCTGCGCCCGAACATATTCAGGCACATGATAAGCCCCATCGCCTCGTTTGCCGGGATAACCCAACAAATGTGCAACATCATCCAGTTTTTGGAAATGACGTCCATTAAACATTGCCATCACATCCATAAGGTCGATGTGGCGCTGATGATAACGGTTCTGATAGTTATTATAGCGCTTTTGTGTGTCAATTTCGCCTTGATCGAACAAAGCAGGTGCAGTTAAACCATGATACATGGCACGAAGCATGATCACTGGTAAGTCGAACTGCGCACCATTCCAGCTCACTAAAGTTGGTAAGCGCTTATCAAATATAGATAAAAACTTACTCAGAATTTCTGCTTCAGAGTATTGTTCGCGACTAAAAGAAAAGAGTTTCATCTGGCCTTGATCATCCAACCACAAGCCTGAAATACACACAATTTCATGCAAAGCCAAACGTTGAAAATCCATGCCTGACTCTTGGCGACGCAATTTGGTCAGTGCAGCCTCCAAATCAGCCTCAGGCAAATCCAAACCATATAAATGCGCCCCAGATCTCAAATCAGTCATGGTTTCAATATCAAAGGTGAGCACAGGTAGGCGCATATATCAGACTCTATTTTCGTTTTATTCAGGATCAACCACAGAGAAAAGTCCCGTCGATAAATAACGGTCACCACGGTCACAAATAATGCATGCAATGATAGCACCAGGGTTTTCTTCAGCAATTTTAATTGATGCCCACACCGCACCACCTGAAGAAGTTCCTGCGCTAATGCCTTCTTTTTGTGCCAATTTACGCATGGTTTTTTCTGCTTCAATTTGCGGAATATCAATAATCTGATCAATCCGACTGCGGTCAAAAATCGTCGGCAAATATTCTTCAGGCCAACGGCGAATCCCCGCAATACTTGAACCATCCGATGGCTGTAAGCCAATAATTTGAATCTCAGGGTTCATCTCTTTGAGATATTTCGATACGCCCATGATGGTACCTGTCGTGCCCATTGAACTGACAAAGTGAGTAATTTTCCCACCTGTTTGCTGCCAGATTTCAGGCCCTGTCGTTAAATAATGCGCTTCAACATTGTCAGGATTACCAAACTGGTTGAGTACAAGCCCTTTGCCTTCCTCTTGCATTTGCAACGCTAAATCACGTGCACCTTCCATGCCCTGCTCTTTCGTCACTTCAATCAGCTCAGCGCCATAAGCACGCATTGCATCTTTACGCTCTTGGCTCATGTTATTTGGCATGATCAGTTTCATTTGATAGCCACGCATCGCGGCAACCATCGCCAGTGCAATGCCTGTATTTCCACTGGTCGCTTCAATCAAGGTATCGCCTGGCTGAATTTGCCCACGCTTTTCCGCTTGCATAATCATGTTATATGCGGGACGGTCTTTAACAGAACCTGCAGGGTTATTGCCTTCTAACTTTGCCAATACTGTTGCTTGAGTATGACGAGCCAAACGCTGTAAACGCACTAGTGGAGTTTTTCCAACATAGTGATCTAACAAAAATTCGTCTGCTTGAAAATCAGTGGATGTAGTACTCATTGTTTGCACCTTGATCGAGGTGCGCCTATTGTATGGAAAAATGCCTGCCCCTGCACCCATTTAGCGTGCTTTTTCGTGAAAGTGATTAAAGCACCGTCGATTTTTTATAAAGCATGCTACACTTCAAAGCATAGGGAATAAATCGCTTGCATCATGTCAAATATCAATAAAAAGTTATTTAATCGTCTGCACTTAAATCATGCTTATGGACAGCTCATTGCCCTTATTTTCGTGCCGATTATGATTTTGGCATGTGTCGGTGCATTGTTGGTGATTACCGAAACTTCAAATGCAGCCAAAGCTCAGCAACGCCAAATGGCGATTGCAATTTTAACGCGCTATCAACTCGATGCCGAAGCAGCCATTAATTTATTGAATGCTTCGCCTTGGCAATATGAAAATGCACGTTATCTCATGCAAAAAATGCTGGATGAAAAGCATCTGATCCGTGCCGCAATTATTGATGACAAAGGCAATAATAAACTCAGCATTGGTTATCAAGATCAGGCGCCATGGCCTGCGCTGAAAAAAGGCACCGATTTTTTTGGCCCCTTGTCTTTTAACGGCAATACGGTCTATGGTCTTCCCATCAACCAATTTGCTGGCTCACCTGCTCAGTTAGTGATTGAAGTTGACAATCAACCCTTACAAATTGCACGTTATCGTGTGTTGATTGTGTTGATTGCGACAGGCTTGTTAACACTCTTATTGCTTTTATTGTGTTTGAATTTTTACTCGCGTCGTTGGATCGCGCCCATGTATGAAATTCGCATGCAGTTACAACGTTTAAATGCCGACACCCTTGATCAACACATGATCATCAACAGTACCGGTGAATTACGTTTATTGCAGCGCGACATTGCCAATGTGGTGAAACGCTTACACTTTAGTTTTTTAGAACTAAAGGAACACACTGAGCAGACAGAAGACGATTTGCGCCGAACTCTTGACACATTAGAAGTGCAAAACATTACCTATCGCCAAGCACGTGACCAAGCCATTTCAGCAAGTCAGTCTAAATCTGTTTTCCTAGCCAACATTAGCCACGAACTGCGCACCCCACTAAATAGTATTGACGGTTTTATCCATTTGCTGTTGCGTCAAGACAACTTGAGCAACGACCAAAACCTATATTTACAAACCATTCGCAAGTCTTCTGCACACTTATTGGCACTGATTAATGATGTATTAGATTTTTCAAAAATTGATGCAGGTAAGCTAGAACTCGATACTGCCACTTTTGACCTTGAAGAAGCCATTTTTGATGTAATGGATATGCTATCCCCACTCGCAGCACAAAAGCATATCGACATGGCTTTTTACTATGCAGACAATGTGCCGAAGCATGTGGTCGGCGATACCTTACGTTTTAAACAAATTTTGACCAACCTAATTTCCAATGCCATTAAGTTCACCCCTGATGGTGAAATTATTGTGCGCGCAAGACTTGAACAAGATGATATTGGACAGTGTTTATTACATTTTAGTGTACAAGACAGTGGTATTGGTTTGAGTGGTACCGACCGTAAGAAATTATTTGAATCCTTCTCCCAAGGCGATGCATCTGTCACTCGCCAGTTTGGAGGGACAGGATTGGGCTTAGCGATTTCTAAACAACTCGTGCACCTGATGCAAGGCCAAATTGGCTTTGAAGACAACCAAGAACGTGCTCCAACAGAAAAAGGCTCCACTTTTTGGTTTACAGCCATGTTTATGGTCAATGAGGAAGATGAATTCATCGAACATCCTCAATTTAGCAATATTCAAGTCGTATCTTATTTAGCGCATCCTGCAACTGCCAATATTTTACGCCACTATCTAGAAGACTATGATGTCAAACACATTGAATCCAGCTCAATTTTGGATTTGTTTAGCCATCTGAATAAACTACCTCTAGATGTCGAAAACACCTGGCTGATTGTAGATCATAGCGGAGATACTGAGGCCTTATTGAAAGAAATCCGTCAACGCTATAATGGTAATCTTGCAGTTTACGGCTATCAAATGTCACTTGATCTAAACATGTTGAATGACTACCGCGCACGGCCTTTATACCAACCACTCAGCCGCAGTGCCTTGATTCAACTACTCAGCAATCAACCCTTGTTTGAAGATAACGAAATGGAGTCTTTCAATGGTCAAGGTTTACATATTTTGGCAGTCGATGATCACTTACCTAACCTCATTGTACTTGAAGCATTATTGGGTGAATTGAATGTCACTACCACCAAGGCCTTGAGTGGGCAACAGGCTTTAGAAATTTTACAAGAACACTTTGAACAGGACAGCAAGCCTTTTGATTTGATCTTTATGGATATTCAAATGCCTGTCATGTCAGGTGTAGATACTACACGCGCTATTCGTGCCTTAGAGTCAACTCTAGAAAATAATAAACGCTTACCGATTATCGCACTAACTGCACATGCTTTAGCTGATGAAAAGCAAAAACTCCTGCAAGTCGGTATGGATGACTATGTCACTAAACCAATTCAAATTGATCAAATTATCCAAATTTTGACTCACTGGACTACAGAACGTTTCAACAAAACCTCCGCGGTTGAAAAAGCCATCATGATTGAGGCGCTGGATCCGAAAGTACTGGACTGGCAACAAAGCTTACAATTGGCAGCAAACAAAGAAGATCTTGCTGTTGATCTGCTACGCATGTTGATGGATAGTTTCGACACGGAACTAAATGAAATGAAACAGTTGATAGAAATGGAAGACTTTCCGCAACTTGAACACGTTCTACACCGCCTATACGGGGCAACGCGCTATGTCGGTGTACCGAACTTGCAAGAAGCAACCGGCACATTTGAGCAGTTTGTTTCGACCTTGCGTAAAGAGCGACGTAAAGCCGATGAACAGTTCATTCAAGAAACCATAAAACGTTTTAATGAACTCAAAGTTGTCATTGAGCAAGTGCAACATGCTGCACAACAAATTTTAATCAAACATAATTCTTAAAAATGGCAGAAACACGACTAAAGTCAGTACTGTCTATCTTTTGATATGACTGCACTGTCATGTATCCTAACAAGGTGCATGTTATGCTCCATGCAAGCAAAAAATAAGAGTTTTCATCATGGCTTTACTTCGCATTGAAAAAAATAATGGCATCGCGACTGTTTCACTCAACCGACCAGACAAGCGTAATGCCATGAGCTTCGCTTTATTGCGCGAACTGGTGCAAACCGCTGAAAAAATCAAAAAAGATCGGAGCATTCGCTGTGTGATTCTGACTGGTGAAGCCCAAGTATTTAGTGCTGGTATTGACCTTGCTGATTTAAACAATCCCAAAAATCGCGCCTATGCCGCATGGGAACTGATTAAACCTGGGCAAAGTCTATTTCAAAAAGCGTTTCTTATTTGGCAAGAACTGCCTGTTCCTGTGATCGCAGCAATTGAAGGATTTTGTTTTGGTGCCGGCATGCAATTGGCTTTGGCTGCTGACATTCGTGTCGCTCACCCTGCAACTAAAATGTCGATTATGGAAAGTCGTTGGGGACTTGTGCCAGATATGGGGCTTACTCGCTCTTTAAAAGGCTTAGTGGGACTCGATCTTGCGAAAGAACTCACGCTTACAGCACGTATTTTTGATGCTCAATATGCCAAAGAAGTCGGTTTAGTCACACACTTAGATGAATCACCTCTTGCAAAAGCACAGTCTATTGCAGAAGAAATGCTACAGCGTTCACCTGATGCGCTCATGGCCTCTAAATACGTACTTGATGCCATGCAGCATGAGCCAAAAAAATCTTTGCGCATGGAAAAAATTTGGCAACTCAAATTACTGTTAGGTAAAAACAGCCAAATCGCGCGCAAAAAAGACAAACAACCCGATGTCCAATTTGTACCACGCCAGTACAAATAACAGCATTTAACCGCATTCAGTTTAGAAGAGAGTCCCATGAGTTTCGATCGACACACTAAAATTGCATTTCTTGGTATGGGGCTCATGGGAAGCCGAATGGCGACCCGATTAATTCAAGCAGGTTTCGAAGTCGCGGTCTGGAACCGCACTCCAAATGCCAAGGATGCACTCATTGATTTGGGAGCAACAGGCTTAGCCCTGCAAGACATAGCCCTCTATCCCGTTATCCTCACCTGTTTAGCTGACGACAAAGCGGTTGAAAATGTTTATGAACAAATAGAGCCGTTTTTAACAGCCAATCAAGTACTTGTCGACTTTTCCAGTCTTTCGGTTGAGCAAACGATTAAACTTGCTACACGTGCTGAACACAAACAGGTGCAATGGATTGATTCGCCTGTGTCTGGAGGAACTGTAGGTGCAGAGCAAGGAACGTTGGTGATTTTTGCTGGCGGTGATGTTCAAACCATTCAGGACTTGTCTTTAATTTATAATATTCTGTCACAGCGCGTTACTTGCATGGGCGCTACAGGCACAGGACAAGCCACTAAAATTTGCAATCAACTGATTGTGGCTGCCAATAGCACCTTGATTGCTGAAGCGGTGGCTTTAGCTGCTAAAGCTGGCGTAGATACTCGTCTACTTGCACCTGCACTGGCAGGTGGTTTTGCAGATTCTAAACCCTTTCAAATTTTAAGCCCACGTATGGCCACACACCAATTTGAACCCGTACAATGGAAAGTACAAACCCTCTCTAAAGATTTAAACAATGCTGTGCAACTCGCAGCCCACCATCAACTCGATATCCCCGTTGCAGCACGAGCACTTCAGCAATTGCAAGCACATCAACAACAAGGCTATGCTGAAGCTGACCTTGCCTCGGTCATATTACAAGTAGGACAGAAAGCCAAATAACAAAAGGAGAAAATCATGACCAAACTTGCTGTAAATTTATCCATGATTTTTACCGAAGTACCGCTGCTTGAGCGTTTTGCTTTAGCTCAAGCCGCAGGCTTTAAACATGTTGAGATCCAATTCCCCTATGAACTGAGTATTGAACAAGTTCAAACTCAACTAACACTACATGACTTAAGCCTCTGCTTGATTAATGTTCCCGCGGGAGACCTCATGACAGGTGGTAATGGTCTAGCAGGTGTCCCTGGCAAAGAACTGGAGTTTCATCGGGCCCTACAGTTGGCTGTGCAATATGCCAGCGCACTCAAAGTACCAAGCGTGAATATCCTTGCAGGCAAACAGCCATTGGACGCTGACCTCCTGCCTTGTTTAAACACCTTGGCTAAAAACTTAAAGTTAGCCTGCCACATGTTCACCGAACATCAAATTCAACCTGTCTTTGAAATGATCAACGGCACCGATATGCCACGCTTTTTAGTACAAAATATTGCCCAAGCACAAGAAATGTTAGAAGCCGTAAAACACCCTGCACTTAAAATGCAATACGACTGCTATCACATGGCAATGATGGGTGAGGATGTCCTTCAAGGCTTACAAGAAAATATTCAAGATATTGGACATATCCAGTTTGCCGACTGTCCGGGCCGGCACGAACCAGACACTGCACAAATAATGTATGCAAATATTTTTGAATGGTTACAACACAGCAACTATGATGGTTTTCTTGCGGCTGAATATCGACCAAAAACTGTTTCAACTCAGTCCTTTGCATGGAAGGCAAAATACTTTGCCACGCATCCTCAAAGCTAAGCCTTGTCAGATTTGAATTTTTCGGCCAAAAACTCTATACTATAAGGTGAGTTATTGTCCGGAAAAATTCCCTTTATGAATTTAGAACCATCGCCCAGCGCTTCTAATTCTCACGATCTCGCAATGAATACACAAGCTGCCGACGTACAAGCTTGCTTAAAAGTTGTACACGAAGCCCTTGAAGATGTAAAAGCAAAAGATATTTTAGCGCTTGATGTCAGCTCAATCAGTAATGTTGCTGATGCAATTGTAATTGCAAGTGGTACATCTACGCGTCACATTAAAGCACTTGCTGATAACGTTGCTGAAGAAGCACGTAAAGCAGGCTTCCGCCCTCTCGGTGTCGAAGGCGAACGTGATGCTGAATGGATCTTGATTGATCTTGGCTTTGTTGTTGTGCATGTGATGTTGCCAACAGCACGTCGTTTCTACGACCTCGAAAGCCTATGGCGTGCAGCCCCAGAAGAAACTGTAGCCTAATCAAAAAAAGCGACCTAAAGGTCGCTTTTTTATACGCTATATTTTCTAAATGAGCCAATGCAAATCCACTGACGGATAATGTGTTTTAACCTGTCTCTTGATACTGGCATAAACCTGATCAGCTTTTGCAGGGCCGTAAAATTCACAGTACTTTTCATAGCAGGCTGTCAACATCTGAGCATACTGAGCCATCAGTAAAGTATTTAGAAGCATCCGATCATCCAACCTTTGGTTTGCAGACATCAAAATAGATAATGCTTCCAACTCCACCTTTACTTCACTTTCAAAATCCTGCATATCAACATCTTTTACCGACTGACAAATACCTTGCATAAAAAAGATGAAAGCATCCAATAATTGCTCTTGTGTCTGTTCTGCTCGGAGCTCTTGGGCTGTAGGCTTGAGTAATACTTGTTTTTCAACTTGTGCCATCTCTGCTAAGACATTTCTGAGCATATCTTTGCGGTGATAACGCAATTCTTCGGTAGTGCAAATTTCACTCAAAAAACGATTTAAAACAAAGGATGGTTGATCACCATATTTGGCTTCCCAGTGATTCAACACTTGCTCCAAAAGTGTCCCCGGTAAGTATTGACTGAGGCCTCGTTCAATCGCTTGACGTTTTTGCAAAATACTTAATGTTTCAGTCGACATGAGCTATCCTCTTCATTTAATGACGTTTAGTCATATCATCTGTTTCAAAAGTCACATCATGCTGAAACTCCGGATAGGACAGTTCGGCATGTTCGGTATAGTCTAAACCACGTTGTTCATGTTGTTTACTTACACGTAGACCACCCAATACTTTATCCAAGACTTTGAACACAATAAAAGCCACACCAAACCCCCAAATAAATGCAGCCATAATACCTAAAATTTGTACTGCAATTATTTCTGAATTAAACATTCGCCCTTCAAAAAATAGCCCTGCTGCCAACGTCCCCCACGCACCACAAAAGCCATGCACAGTCACGGCATCAACCACATCATCCAAACGAAGTTTTTCCATCAATACAGGTAAAATACTGACCAGAATTCCAGCAAAGGCTCCACTCATCACTGCAAAAAGTGGGCTCATGGTTGCACAGCCTGCGGTGATTGCAACCAACCCACCTAAAGACGCATTAATCGTGCCTCGCATTAAAATCGCTTTACCTCGAATCAGGGTATAGACCATGTAGGCAACGGCCGAAGCACACGCCGCTAAATGCGTGTTTAGGGCTATACGCCCAATACTCACTTCAGCTTTAACGGTAGAAGCAGCATTAAAACCAAACCATGCTAGCCATAAAATAAAACCACCTAGCGCCACCAGCGGTAAATTATGTCCAGCCAAATAGTGAACTTGCCCATTGCGACCAAAACGTCCGAGTCGTGGCCCAAGCACAATAATACCCGCCAGAGCCACCCATCCACCAATCGAGTGCACAACAGTTGAACCTGCAAAGTCGATAAACCCTAGAGCCTTCAACCAGCCCTCGCCGTCAAACAAACTTCCCCAAGCCCATGCCCCAAAGATCGGATAAATCAAACCGCTCACTACTGCCGCACTGACAATATAGGCTACAAAGTGAATACGCTCTGCCATTGCGCCACTGGCAATAGTGGTGGCAGTTGCAGCAAACATCATTTGGAAGAACAATAAATTCCAATGCCATCCATCCATTTCATTGGGTGCAAAATGAGAAGTTCCGATCCAGCCAGTTTGGTTTACCCCAAACATTAAGCCAAAGCCAATCAACCAAAACACCAAGCCCCCTAAACATGCATCCATATAGTTTTTCATGAGTACATTAATCGTATTTTTAGAACGAACTGAACCACTTTCAATCAGTGCAAAACCCGCTTGCATAAAAAACACCAAGATACCACCTAGCACCACCCAGACACTGTCTAAAGATAGGCGAATTTCTTGTATATTGGCTGCACTCACCACAGGTTCAACTGCCCAGGTTGAGCTAGAACACAATAAATATAGCCCTGCTAAAATTTGAAGTTTTTTCATCATTATCCCCCAAAGAACCGAAATAAAAATTGCAACAAATATGCCAATTTCTAGGGATATACTTAATTTTCTATATATATTTCAAAACATTTATTTGATCAAAAGTTCCAGTAACTCAACCTTTTTCAACCTTATTTTCACATAAACAATCTTTCTAAAATTTAAAACCCATTTCTCTTATTGCATAGAAAACACATACATTCTGCCTTACATCACGCGTACTCGAGCTAATGTCATTCAAATATTAAAACGATGTTGCTTTGAGACCCTTTTCAGAAAGACGCCAAACCTCTCACATAAAAAAAGTGACCCGAAAGAGTCACTTTTATAAAACAACGAACCCATTCAATTTTTTATTGTGCGTCAGCCCCCCCGCCTAAGACCTTATATAACGTGACACGATTGGTGGCTTCCTCTAGAACCAACGTAACAAGTTCTTGCTGTGCACTATAATATGTTCGCTGCGCAGTCAGGGCCGTCAAATAGCTATCCAAACCTTCTTTGTACCGGGCAGTAGATAAACGATAACTACGTTCCGAGGAACGGACTAGGTCTTTTTGTGCATCAAGTTGCGCTTCAATATTCTGACGCACAGCCAAAGCATCTGCTACATCAGAAAAAGCGGTTTGAATCGCTTTCTCATATTGTGCAATATAGATATTTTTCTGAATTTTGGCTGAATCTAAAGAAGCTTTAAGCTCCCCTCCTTGGAAAATAGGCACAGAGATCGTTGGTATAAACGACCATGTACCAGTTCCAGCACTAAACAGCTTTTCTAAATCGCTACTGCTTCGCCCAGCCGTGGTGGTTAATGAAATGGTTGGAAAGAAAGCTGCTCTTGCGGCTCCGATGTCAGCATTTGCCCCCTTTAAGAGATGCTCTACATATAAAACATCGGGGTGGTTTTGCAGCATGCTCGAAGATAAGTTTGCAGCAATTGGAGCCAGACGTATGGATTGCAAATCTATATCATTTGAGGGAAGAAACTCAGCTGGTACAGCAGTGCCTACGATTAAGTTCAATGCATTCTGCGCTTGAGCCAAAGCCTTCTTGTAACTGGCAATATCAGCCTTGGCACTATCGACACTGGTTTTAATTTCCTCATAGTCTAGGGCAGAAGATATACCTTCTTTATATTTGGCATAAGTGAGTTTGAGTGTTTTTTCCTGACTGGCCAGCGTGCTTTCTGCGATGCGCAATTGTTGCTGATAAGCTGCAATCGTCAACCAATCACTGGCAACCTCTGCAACCAAGCTCATACGCGAACTACGTTGTGTTTCAGCGGTTGCAAAATAGCTTTCTAAAGACTCAGTATTCAAACTTCGAATACGACCAAACAAATCAAGCTCCCAACTGGTAAATCCTACAGAAAACTCACTAGAGCGACTGATTTGGCTTTGCCCCGATGAGGATTGTGCTTTAGATGCAGATTGAGATACAGATGCACTTACACTTGGATATAAGTCTGCTTTCTGAATGCGATATTGTGCTCTAGCTTTATCAATATTCAACATCGCCATACGCAAGTCACGATTATTATCTAAAGACATCGCAATGACTTTTTGTAAGCGAGTATCAAGAAAAATAGTGCGCCACTGTATATCTGCAACTGGTTGAGAAGAGCTCTCCCCCACAGCCTGATTATTAAATGACGTTGCGACAGGCGATGTTGGTTGACTATATTCTGGATTGAGATTCATGCACCCCGTCATTCCCAGAAAACACAGCCCCACTGCGCCATATTTATAGTTCAACAACATTATGAATGCTCCTGTGGTAATTCAGCTGTTTTCTTTTTGGAAAAAATGCTACGGATAAGAACATAGAATAAAGGGACAAAGAAAATACCAAGTGCCGTAGACAATAATGTTCCACCAAAAACACCTGTTCCTAAAGAGTGACGCCCGCCTGAACCTGCTCCCGTACTAATCACCAAAGGCAATACCCCGAGTAAGAACGCAAATGATGTCATTAGAATTGGACGCAGACGCATTTTAGTTGCATGTAAGGTTGCAGCTATTAAGGTTTCACCTTTTTCTTCTAACTCTTTAGCAAATTCCACGATCAAAATCGCATTTTTCGAAGCCAGACCGATGGTTGTCAGCAAGCCAACTTGAAAATAAATGTCATTAGATAAGCCTCGCAACGTTGTAAATAATAAAGCGCCCAACACACCAATCGGCACGACAAGTAAAACAGAAAAAGGAATCGACCAACTTTCGTATAAAGCCGCTAAACACAAGAATACAAACAGGATTGAAATAGCATATAGCAGGGGTGCCATATTGCCCGACTGCTGTTCTTGATAAGACAAGCCAGACCACGCATAGCCAAAACCATTTGGCAATTGTTTGACTAAGTTTTGCATTTCTGCCATCGCTGTTCCAGAACTCACTCCTTCTGCAGCTTGCCCTGAAATTTCCATTGCGGAAGAACCATTAAAACGAGCTAAAGAAGACGGCGCAAAGTTCCATTTACTTTCAGTGAAAGCAGAAAATGGCACCATATCATTATCATCATTTCGAACGTACCAGCGATTAATATCGCTAGGTAACATACGCGCAGACGCTTCACCTTGCACATAAACCTTTTTAACACGCCCATTATTTACAAAGTCATTGACATAGCTACTGCCCAAAGCAGTTGATAAAACATCATCAATATCACTTTGACTGACTTTTAAAGCACCTGCTTTGGAGTCATTAATTTTCAAGGCAAATGTAGGTGCATCTTCTAAGCTGCCATAGCGAACAGCCGTAAGCTTTTCATTTTGCTGAGCGAGTTTTAGAAGCTGATCACGGGCCGAAACCAATGCATCATGCCCAGCTCCACCCAAATCTGTCAGCTCCATGGTGAAACCTGAGCCTTGTCCCAAACCCGGAATCCCAGAGGGTGCCATGGCAAAAATCTGCGCATCTTTAAACTTAGAAGCCATATCTTTGGTAATACGGTTCCCAACACTTGTAGCATCGGTAGAACGTTCAGACCAATCTTTTAACTTAATGAATCCCATTCCTGAGTTCTGACCACTACCTCCAGTACTAAAACCAGCAACACTCATCACCGATTCCACTTCAGGTTGCTTTTCTACATAGTTAGCAACTTGATCCATAACACGCACAGTTTGTTGTTGCGTCGCACCTGATGGTAGTTTGATTGACACCATCAACATGCCCTGATCTTCTTCAGGTAAAAATGCTGTTGGAAGTTTCCAAAACAGCCCCGCAATAGAAACAACAATGAGTAAATAAGCCACCAGACCTAGACGTTTATGAGCAAGTATCCATTTCACACCACGGTTATAGCGCTCGGTATTGGTATTAAATGTCTGGTTAAACCACTGAAAAAATCGAGAAAGCACGCCTGTTTTTTTCTCAGTTCCATTTTGATGAATTGGCTTCAACAAGGTTGCACATAATGCAGGGGTAATCGTCATTGCAACAATCACCGAGAGAATCATCGCAGAGGCAATCGTAATAGAGAACTGGCGATAAATGGCTCCTGTAGAACCACTAAAGAATGCCATGGGAATAAATACCGCCGTCAGTACTAAAGCAATACCAATAAGCGCACCTGTAATTTGCCCCATTGATTTTTCAGCAGCCGCCTTAGGTGATAGTCCCTCCTCTTGCATGATCCGTTCAACGTTTTCCACCACAACAATCGCGTCGTCCACCAAAAGACCAATCGCCAACACCATGGCAAACATTGATAAGGTATTAATGGAATAACCCAAAATAGACAACACGCCAAAGGTCCCCATGAGCACAACAGGAACGGCAACTGCAGGAATTAAAGTAATACGCCAGTTTTGCAAAAACAGATACATAATAATGATGACCAGCGCAATTGCTTCAAATAAGGTCTTCACTACTTCTTCTATCGAAATTTTGACAAAGGGTGCTGTGCTATAGGCAACCTTATAGTTCACACCCGTAGGAAAGAACGCTTTGAGCTCTTGTAATTTTGCTTCTACCGCATTTGAAACATCTAAAGCATTTGCACCAGCTGCAAGCTCAATCCCCATGCCTGCTGCATTCTTACCATTGAACTTACTCAAGGCCGCATAGTCTTCACTGCCGAGTTCAACATTTGCCACATCAGATAGCCGAACCTCCGCTCCACTTTCATCTGACTTTAAAATAATATTTTTAAACTGATCCACTGTTTTTAAGCGACTACGTGCCGTTACCGTGGCACTCAATTCCTGCCCATTTACAGCAGGTAAAGCGCCAAGGGAACCTGCCGCAACATCGCTATTTTGTGCTTGAATAGCCGTTACAATATCACTGGGTACTAAAGAATAGGTTTTGAGTTTTTCTGGATTTAGCCAGATTCGCATGGAATACTGCGAACCCATCACTTGAACATTACCAACACCACTGACTCGACTCACTTGGTCTTTTACACTAGACACCATGTAATCTGCCAAGTCCGTACCATTCATACTGCCATCTTCTGAGATAAAACTCAGCACCATAAAGATACTACCTGAAGACTTGGTCACCGTCAGACCATTGTCCTGCACGGATTCTGGCAAAGAGGATTCCGCTTGCTTCAACTTATTCTGGACTTGAACTTGTGCCGTATCTGGGTCTGTCCCTGAAGCAAACGTTAAGGTTACCGAAGAGCTCCCTGAGGATGAACTACTTGATGACATATACAGTAAATTATCCAACCCCGTCATACTTTGCTCAATCACTTGCGTCACTGAGTTTTCTGTCGTTTCAGCTGAAGCACCTGTATAAGTTGCACTGATACTGACTGTTGGAGGAGCAATGTCAGGATATTGCTCAATAGGTAAAGTATATATAGAAAGTGCACCCGCCAAGGTGATCACAATTGCAATGACCCATGCAAAAATAGGTCTGTTAATAAAGAAACGAGCCATTGTTCATCCTATTTTTGATCTGAGGTCACTGAATTACTTGCAGTTGCTTGCTGTACCACTTTCACGGTATTCCCCGAAGAAACAGTACTCACACCTTCAACAATCAACTTCTCCCCAGCTTTTAGACCAGAGGTCACCACCCACTGGTTGCCTTGTGCATCCGAGGTTTCGACGGTACGTTCAACCACCTTATTGTCTGCACCGACCAACTTCACAACAGGATCTCCCTTATGATTTCGGGTCACTGCCTTTTGTGGAATCAGAATAGCCTGATGATTAACTGCTAATGGTAGCTCTGCCTTAACATAAGCACCTGGAAGCAATAGATATTTAGGATTTGGAACAATAGCTCTTAAATTTACCGTACCCGTTCCAGTATCAACGGACGTTCCAATAAATTCGAGCGTCCCCGTATGTTCATAAGTCGAACCATCTTCCATAATAATACTGACAGGCACCTTACCATTAGGGGCATTCAATGTTCCCTTATCAATTTGCTTTCTCAGATTAAGTAACTCAGTGCTCGATAGCGTGATATCAACATAAATTGGGTTTAATTGTTGGATCGTTGTCAATGCGGTCGTTTGCTCAGCCGTCACCAGTGCACCAGGAGTATATGTAGACGTGGCAATCCGTCCTGAGATCGGGGCACGTATTGAGGTATAGCCCAAATTAATTTTGGCTGTATTTAACGCCGCTTTTGCAGAAATAACGGCTGCTTCTTGTTCTTTTAAAGTTGCTTGAGCATCAAGGGCATCTTGCTGACTAACCGCTTCAATTGCGAGAAGGTTTTTATAACGTTGCGCTTTGGGCTTTGCGGCAAGCAAACTCGCCTCAGCTTCAACTAAATCACCACGCGCACTTTCATGTGCTGCTTGATACAGTTTAGAATCGAGCTGATACAATACCTGACCAGCTTGTACATAATCTCCTTCCTTAAAAAGCCGCTTTTCAATAATACCACTCACTTGAGGCCTGACATCTGAGGTCAAATAAGCCGTTGTCCGACCAGCCAAGGTTTGTTTCATGTCCATAGACTGAGGTTGGATCGTCATCACCTCTACTTCAGTTACAGACTTTTGTGGAGCGACCTGCTCTTGATCACAAGCAGATAAGGTAAGACCAAGACAGCATATAATCATTCCTGTCAGAAAAGCCTTTTTGAATACTACCGATTTTTTCATTGCACACGCACACCTAGATTTGAAAAAAGACTGAACCCACCACATTAAATTTAAGAAATAAAATATTGTATTTATTGAATATTATTTTCTTTCTCTTTCACTTCACCAAATAAGGAATCCATTGCTGTTAACATCGTTTCATAAATACGCTGTAAAATAGCCTGATCAACATCTTGCGAATACCCTTTCGCCGTTCTCAAAATGACGCCCTCCGTTAACGTGGCAACCACCTCAGCAATTGCTCTTATTTCTTGTGGAGACGCGGTTTTGTAATATTCTTTTAAAATATACAAACCTTGCTCCTGCATTTTTTTTTCTGATTTTTCAATAGTTTCGATTATTTTATTATTGCCACTAATATTGAGAACTTCATATAACAAAGATAATTCTTCAGAACTCATATTATTAGGATGCCCACTGGCAAGCTCCTGAGCCTTTATATGTACATCGTGTCGGTGAAAGCCAGGAGTGCAAATGCGCTTGTCCGTAATACTCAAAATCATATTTTCTATGATTTCATCTTTATCTTGAAAACAGCGATAAATTTGTCCGGGACCTAATCCACTGGCCTTTGCAATGTCTGCAATTGAAAGTTGATCTAAACCATGTGCTACAGTTAACTCTATAGCTTTATCAATAATAAGTTGTTTTCTTTTGTTCTGTTTTTCCGTGCGAGATAACGGGTGCAAGTCCATAATAAGGTTTAGCCAAATTGAGAATAATAATTCTCAATTTAAACACCTAAATACAAATCAGCATGCTGATTTCTTATACAAAATGTGTCTTTGTGAGGTTTTTTTGTAACTAAAGAGCTTTGGCCCTAAAACAAAAAAACCACCCGAAGGTGGTCTTTATACAATCCAGGAGGAGGATTAGTGTCCACCACCATTAATTGCTTTGGTCATATCTTCAACCACTTTTTTCGCATCACCAAAGATCATCATGGTTTTTTCATTGTAGAACAAGTCATTATCTAAGCCCGCATAACCTGTTGCCATAGAACGTTTGATCACCATGATGGTACGTGCTTTATGTGCTTCAAGAATTGGCATGCCGTAGATTGGAGATGTCGGATCATCTTTCGCCGCAGGGTTAACCACGTCGTTTGCACCAATTACCAGTACTACATCTGTTGCAGGGAAATCTGAGTTGATCTCATCCATTTCTAAGATGTCTTCATACGCAACATCTGCTTCTGCTAACAATACGTTCATGTGACCCGGCATACGACCAGCCACTGGGTGAATCGCGAAGCGAACTTTTACGCCCTGCTCTTTTAAGATTTCACACAATTCTTTAACTGCATTTTGTGCACGACCTTGCGCCATACCATAACCCGGCACGATCACAACGCTGTCTGCATTTGACATCAAGAAACCTGCGTCATCTGCTGAACCAGAACGGTGATTACGCTGTGCTTGTTCACCTTTATTCGCAGAAGCCACTGCTGCACCGCCCATCGCACCACCAAACAAAACGTTGATGATCGAACGGTTCATCGCTTTACACATGATGTAAGACAGAATCGCACCAGAAGAACCCACCAGTGAACCTGCAACGATCAACATATTGTTTTCAAGCGTGAAACCAATACCTGCTGCTGCCCAACCAGAGAATGAGTTCAACAGTGATACCACCACTGGCATATCACCACCACCAACAGGCGCAATCCACACCCAACCGAATGCAAGTGCAAGTGCAGTCATTGCCCAAAATGCAGTCATGTTACCCGTGGTGAAGAAATACACACCACATGCCAACATTGCAAGGAAAATCAGCGCTTGTACAGGTTTAACCCATGCACCAGAAATGGTTTTTGCCCATTTTTTCGCAGCCAACTTACCATAAGCAAATACAGACGCTGTAAAGGTAATCGCACCAACGAAACAACCCACGAACAATTCAAACAAATGAACCTTGCTCATGTGGGCATGTTGTACACCCGCAGCAGTTAATGCAGCTTCATTTTGTGCAAATAAAGCAGTGAGTTGGTTATTGTGTAGAATTGCAGCAATCGCAATCAATACCGCAGCCAAGCCCACCAAAGAGTGCATCAATGCAACCGTTTCAGGCATTTGTGTCATAGGTACAGTACGTGCACGGGCAATACCCACAAGTGCACCCAGTACCATTGCCCCGCCAATCATCCAAATCACTGGATGATCTGCCACAAAGAAAGTAGTGATCACCGCAATCGCCATTGCGATCATGCCGTAACGGTTACCTTGAATGGCAGTTTTAGGACCTGACAAACCACGTAAAGTTAGGATAAAGAGGACAGCACCAATCAGGTAGAACCAATCCGCATAGTCTCGAATGAATTCCATATATTAGCCCTCTTTTTTCTTTTGCTTTGGCTTGAACATTTCAAGCATACGCGCTGTTACTGCGAAGCCACCAAAAATGTTGATACTTGCTAAGAACACTGCAATCGCACCTAAGATGCTCACCACGTTAACGCTTTGGAATGCGACATTGGCATCAACCCCAATCGCAGGTAAGCCTACAGTTTGGATCATCGCACCCACAATAATGATGGATGACAAAGCATTGGTTACTGCCATAAGCGGTGTATGTAATGCTGGCGTTACGCCCCACACCACGTAGTACCCTACAAAGATGGCAAGGACGAAAATTGTAATTGTTTCAACCATGATCTATCTCCTTAACCACGCTTGAGCAGTACTTGACCGCCATGAGTTACTAGAAGGGCTTTTTGAATTTCTTCTTCAGGGTTGAGTGCAAAGTTTTTCTCAGCATCAAACAAGGTGTCAAGGAAATTCAATACATTACGTGCATACAAAGCAGACGCTTCTGTTGCAACTGTAGATGGAATATTTGGAATACCTAAAATGGTCACACCGTTATCAGTGACAACGTTTTCACCATTCTTCGAACCTTCAACGTTACCACCCGTTTCAACCGCCATATCAAGGATGATTGAACCTGGTTTCATTTTGGCAACAGTTTCTGCTTTGATTAAGCGTGGTGCGTCACGACCTGGTAATAGTGCAGTAGTAATCACGATGTCGGCATTCGACACAGCTTTATCTACAATGATGGCTTGATCACGGATATAGTCTTCACCCGGCATCCAACCATAACCATTTTTCGCAGCATCGGCTGCTTTTTGTTGTTCTTCTGCTGACATCGGTACGTCTAACCATTTGCCACCTAAAGACTCAACTTGGTCCTTCGCTGTTGGACGTAAGTCCGTTGCTTCAACCACAGCACCCAAACGTTTTGCAGTTGCAATCGCTTGTAATCCTGCAACGCCTACTCCCATGATCACCACACGTGCAGGTTTTACTGTACCTGCAGCCGTCATCAACATAGGGAACATACGTTGGTATTCAGCAGCAGCCAAAAGCACTGACTTATAACCCGCCAAGTTCGCTTGTGAGGACAACACGTCCATGTTCTGAGCACGAGACAAAGTACGTGGCAATAGCTCTAAAGCAAATGCAGACACGTTTTGCGATGCAAATTGATCAAGTTCAGTGTTGCGGTGCGGATCAAACATGGCAATAACCGATGTATTTGGCGCAAGCTTTTGAATCTCAGCACCCTGAGGGGCACGTACTTTCAAAACGATTTGGCTACCGGTATAGGCATCATCTGTAAGCGTGGCACCAACTTGTTCATAGGCACTGTCAATATAAGCAGCCTTTACACCTGCTCTACGTTCAATGACTACACTGTGACCAGCATTGATCAATTTTTTTACCGTTTCTGGCGTTGCGGCTACACGATTTTCACCAACAACCGTTTCGGCTGGAATTCCGATCTGCATGAGCGTCCCTCAAGCTAATTTTTCTTAAAGTAAACATCACGAGTTAGGCGATGTTTCCCCCAGGATGTTCTTATGAATTTTTGGATTCTAATGAAACTTTTTTAAAATACCACCCACTATTTATTTAATAAATACCCACATACTGAACTCGTGATTCATAAAAAATATTGTGTGATATATCGTTTATTTGCTGAAAATGACATTCAGAATTGATTTATTTCTATTCAGCACTTTCCCCTCATCGCCATTTAGCATAAAAATCGCACTTTTTTTGTACAAGACTGAGTGCTTTAATTCTTCCCTATTGATCTTTTTGACCAATTCACAAATTTAAAGCATCACATTCACATAAAACAAAACCTATCATTCATAGACCTTTTCCACATCTTGTCATGCAAACTTTGCAGACATTGACCCAAGTGACAGTTTCACGGCAATGACTCTGGCTTCAAATTGAATAACATCTATGTTGAATAGATCAAAAATACCCATACTCCAATTTCAGTCAGATGAAAAAGTGTATTTAAAAATGATTCTGTAAAAACCCTAAACAAAATTTGTCCTGTTCAATCTGATTTCAAGCTAGAGTTGGCTAACAAAAAACTTTTTTCAATATTTTATGGAGTGATAGTAAAGCCAATTGTGAGTCTGTACTTAAACCTAAATGCACCATAATCGACCACAAAAGCATCTACAAGGTGAATATTTCAACAATTTGATTTGGCTGTTTGCTGATGATTCTGATGAAGAATGATGGAATGCAACAATTACTCACAATTTTTCCCCATCAATTCAGAATTTTTTTCATTTTTCTCGGTGTTTTTTGACAGAAAATTAGAAATATCACTTTTTTTTGATTATATCTCAGTAAAGCATATCAAAAGAACATAAGAATGCGAGGTTATTACTCAGCCCTATAGCGATCCACTCGTACTTTATTTTCTGCACCATTTTTATGCTTTTAACCTCGCTTCGTATACAATTTCCCAAACGCTACATCATGATCATTCAACAGTGATGTTGTCGTTGTTTGCTCCTACCTCCCCCAATCAAAGGCTTACTATGAATACTTCCTTCGACATCAGTCGAGATAAATCACTGCTTTGGCTCATGGCAATTGTGTGTGGTTTATGTGCAGGGGCAAACTATTATTGCCAGCCTTTGATTTCATCAATACAACAAAGCCTTCAAGTTCCAGAAGAACAAGTCGCTTTAACAGTAACGTTTGCACAAGTGTCTTATGCACTAGGTTTGCTATTTATTGTGCCTTTAGGTGATATGCTCAATAAAGCCAAGCTTATTCCACTCCTGATGTTTGGTGCATCTGTAGGGCTTTTTATTTGTGCAATATCGACCAACTTAGCGATGCTCTGGATCGGGACAATTATTACAGGGTTATTCTCTGTCGCAGCTCAAGTGCTGATTCCTTTAGCTGCGATGGCAGTCAAACCTGAACGTACTGGCGAAGTGGTTGGTTTTCTCATGAGTGGATTACTGGTCGGCATCTTACTGTCTACCAGTGTGGCAGGCTTACTTTCTGATCTATGGCACTGGAAGATGATTTACATCCTCAGTGGCATTGCCATGTTTGTTCTAGCTTTCATTATGAAAGGAAAGTTGCCGCAACTACCAAAATTTAAAATCACTTATTTCACAATTTTCAAGTCCATGGGAAGCCTACTGAAACAAGAGCCACGCTTGGTGTTTCGTTCAATGACTGGTGGATTTGCTTTTGCTGCCATGAGTATGCTGTTTTCAACCATTGCCCTGCTGCTAACCTCTAAGCCATTCGAACTCTCCGATGTATGGGTGGGTATAGTGACCCTTGTTGGCGTTTTTGGGGCACTCTCGACTCAGTTCATTGGGAAATGGGCAGATCGTGGTTATACCCTAGTCCTGACTTGGGCAGGCTGCGCCATTTTAGCCTTGAGTTGGGTGTTTTTATATTTGGGTGCCAGTTCATTGCTCAGCTATGTCCTAGGCTATGCACTAATTAACCTTGGTTTAGCCACCACACATAGTTGTAATCAAAACGTGATTTTCCGTTTACGTCCCGATGCAAAGTCTCGGGTGAACTCAATCTATATGACTTTATATTTTATTGGTGGGGCGTGTGGTTCTGCGCTGGGCGTGTATGCATGGCATCATGGTGGCTGGAGCAGCACCTGTCTGGTCGGAATTTCATTGGTCATCTTGGCCAGTGTCTTTGCACTGATTGACACACTATATAGTAGAAAATATGGTATTGCCTAATACCGATAATCAGACAGCTTGCTTTAAAACTGTCTGATTTTTTATTCGTAAATTAGCTGACCTGTGCCACTGGATAATAGGGTTTCCCGTTATCTAGAGCATCTGCATTTTCCAGTAAAATATAAATCAAAGCAGGCAATAACGCGGATAAAACAAGACATGCGTCTTGGAGTTGCTCTCGGTTTAACGCGCTTTTATAGGAGCAACCACCCTGCATGAACTGATCGTTCAACGTGCATAAACGGCTAAATAAGATCAACAAAATATCTTCTGTATGTTTATTCTCTATGGCTTCTGTGACTTTCTTCTTCTCGTGTCCTCGTTGAGCTTTATACGCCTCTAGGCTAATTGCCTGATTTTGATAGTCCCAATAACTTTGCATACTATACGAACTGTTCAATAGGCGATAAATAGGCTGACTCGACCTCTCCAATAAAATTATCTCAAATTTGTGCTCAACATCATGCTGAAGCATTGTCTGTAAGAACTGGCTCAGATGCTGTTGGTTTTGAAGGTGTTCTAATTCTTGGGCATACAAAGCATGAAAAGAAATCCATAGCGTGATGAACTTCAAATCAAGATCATCATCCAATTGTGTGGCTTTTTTAAACCAGCTTAGGCCACGATGAATTCTTAAATTAAAGGCATCAGAATGCACTGCTTTTTTATCCTTAAAGACTTGCTCAAGTACAAACATATTTCCTCCATTTTTTTATTGTTATCTTCTATTTACCATAATCAATTTGAAGTCGAGGCTCAATCAAAAACAAAGATTGATGCGTTCAATAAAAATAGGTTGAAAAAAATGATGCCATATTAATAAAAAAGGCAACTCAGAAAACTGAGCTGCCTTATTCATCCAGAATGCTTTTATTTTTTCGTTGCCTGCATATTTTTAATCAGCTCACTAAAATCTAGTGTTGCTGCTTTTTGTACAGGAGGATAATCCATCAAGGATTTAATATGTGATCCAATCAAAGCCTGCAAAGGTTCAGAAATCCATTGTTTACTTTGGATAATTTCAGAACGGTCTCTTACACTATCAAAGGACTCAAATGGGTCTTGACGGAGATTGTACATGATGGGGAATTTTTGCTTTTGATAACTATCATAATAATTTTCACTGGTTTCAAAGTGAACTTTCCACTGCTTAATTCGAACAGCTCGCAGTGTTGATTCATGATAATAAAGAAAATTATTGCGCTTGCTTTCCTCTGATTTCCCTGTCCAGTAATCTAAATTATTCACCCCATCAATATATTGCTTACGATTATTTTTCATATCTTCGACAACATTTGGATTACCTGCAATCGTTGCCAATGTCGTGAAAAGATCCATGTTGGCTTGAATACCCGTTCTCACCTGCCCTGCAGGAATATGTCCTGGCCAGCGTACCATTGTCGGAACACGTACCCCACCTTCATAGGTCGTCATTTTTTCACCACGAAATGGTGTCGTACCACCATGATTTTTTGCGCTGTGTTCAGGACCATTATCCGTGGTATACACAATAATGGTATTGTCCAACACGCCCATTTTCTTCATATCATCCAACAATTGACCGACTTGCATATCGTGCTCAATCATCCCGCTGCCATACAAATCATCTTCTGAGGTTGCTTTTGCAGCCAAATAGCGATGAGACGCACGTAAATGCGTATACATGTGCATGCGACTTGGATTCAGCCAAACAAAAAATGGCTTATCCGATTTTTTACTGCGTTTCATGAAGTCAACACTGGCTGTAATAAACTCATCGTCTACCGTTTCCATGCGTTTGCGCGTCAATGCCCCTGTATCTTCACATTTTTGCTTCCCCATTTTTCCAAAACGAGAATCTGTAGTTTCATCATCTGTTGAAGAGGCATAGCAGTGTAAAACACCACGTGTGCCATATTTTTTATGAAATTCTGGATCTTTGGGATAATCAAATTGTTCTGGTTCTTCTTCGGTATTTAAGTGATATAAATTACCAAAGAACTCATCAAAACCATGCACAGTCGGTAAGTGTTCATTACGATCGCCCAAGTGGTTTTTCCCAAACTGACCACTCATATAACCCAAAGGTTTAAGCACTTCTGCCAAGGTTGGGGTCGCAGCTTGAATACCTAGTGGAGAACCTGGACGTCCTACTGTGGTCATGCCTGAACGAATTGGATATTGCCCCGTAATAAATGCTGCACGTCCCGCTGTTGAACTGGGTTGCGCATAATGATCGGTGAACATGATGCCTTCTTTGGCAATTCGATCAATATTGGGCGTGTTATAGCCCATAACGCCATGACTATATGCACTAACATTTGTGAAACCTACGTCATCAGACATAATCACCAAAATATTCGGTGGCTTTGCCATTAGACTCGTTGAAAGTAGTGCTCCACCCAGTACAGCGATTGAACTCGAAATCCTTTTTTTGTGCATATTCTTTTTCCTTTTATAACATTTTGCAAATTTGTCTTTTGTCTTTTGTCTTAGCAATATTGACAAAATTCGAGATAAATCCGTTTATTTAAAAGACTATTTTTAGTCTTTATTCGCAGTAAATTTCTTTAGGGTTTAAGCTGTTTCATAATTTCACTTTTGGATAAAAGTGCAGTATGAAAAAAGCGCTTTAAGCCAGAACACAGATAATGTAAACCTGCTTCTCCATCGGGTGTTTTCAAAAAGCGATCTTTGGGACAGTCACCCCAGCAATATTGTAAATAGGGGCATTGGCGACAGTATTGAGGCAAGCTATTCGACTTCGCATAAGCAAACTTTTTCTGTTCTTCTGAAAAGACTAGATCGCCTTGATGTATCTCTTGAATGTTACCGAGCTTGTATTCGGGATAGACAAAATGGTCACAGGAAAAGAGATCACCGTTATGCTCGATTGCCAGTGATTTCCCGCAAATCTGACCAGAAACACATTTCTGCGCGCCATAGCCAAGCATCATGGACACTATATTTTCAAACTGGTCGACAAATACCCGTCCAAAATCTTTCTTGATCCATTCCCCCCAAACCCGTGAGAGAAAATAACCCCAGTCATCAGCAACAATAGACCAATCAGTGACAACAGAGTCGTTGGTTCCTGGTTGTGCGGCAGAGCTGCCAAGTATGGGTAAATCATCAAGATTCCAATGCCCAGGCGCAGTGCTTTGGAACTGTGCACTTTCCATTCCCGGAATAAACTGGATCATCCGTGGCTGCACCTGATCACGGATAAAACGATATACATCGTTTGGGCGTTTCGCATTGTCTCGATTCACGACACACAGTGCGTTAAATGGAATCTGGTAACGATGAAGTAATTCCACGGCATGCATCACTTTGGCATGCGTAGGTTTGCCACCTTTGTTATAGCGATGTTTGTCATGAAATTCAGCTGGGCCATCAATAGATAAACCAACCAAGAAATTGTGTTGACTCAGAAACTCACACCATGCCTCATCAAGCAAGGTGCCATTGGTTTGTATGTCATTTTCAATACATTGCTTCGGCTTCTTATATTTATTTTGTAGCTCAACCACACGCTGAAAAAATTCTAACCCCATCAGGGTAGGCTCACCACCCTGCCAGCTAAAAACCACTTCATTACCTGTTTGTACTTCAATATATTGCTTGATATGCAACTCAAGCATCGACTCCGCCATACGTGGGGTTTTAGGTTGACGCAATAAGTCTTGTTTATGCAGATAGAAACAGTAACTACAGTCCAAGTTACATTGGGCACCGGAGGGTTTGAGCATCACATGATAACGATACATTTGCCCTTGAAGCTGTATACTTTTTAAAGGTGGAGACTCGGCTTGAGTAGGGATAATGCGCATGCTGATTCTATCCAGATTGTAATCATTGTTTTAATTTATGTGAGAACTCCCGGCCCCATAGCAAACCATGCTGACTTGGGGCTAAAAGAATAAGTTCTCGATTCGTCCATGTGATTTAAGTTTGATCGTCCACAAGAATGATACGATCTTCATCGCAATTTAAATTTCACTAAGCACAGCACCAACGCCGCCAGCATCCCCTTTGCATCTAAAACAGTTGATCCAATACACAAGGGACAGAACTTTTATAGTGAGCAATAAAATTGAATTGGCATTAACCTCCATGAGAGCCATTAAGATTAAAACTTAACGATAAATTTTCCTGTATTTTCACCTTTAAATAGCTTCATTAAGCCTTCAGGCAAAGACTCGAAGCCTTCAACTGTATAGGTTTTATATTGGATTTTGCCTTCTGCGAGATAACGGCCCAACACAGACATAGCCTCGTCTGCAAAAGACGCATAATCAGTTACAATAAAACCTTGTACACGCAGGCTTTTTAAATTGATATCTACCCAACTTGGACCTTTTGCAGGCATCTCATGGTCATAATCAGCCAACACGCCACAGACGATGACACGTGCATACCGATTTAACTGATTAAAAATAATTTCTTGGATTGACCCACCCGTATTTTCATAGAAAACATCCACACCATTTGGCGCAGCAACACGAAGTTGAGCTTCAAAATCCTCCGCTTTATAGTTAAGCGCAGCATCAAAACCCAGCTCTTCAACCAACCATTTACACTTTTCATCAGAGCCAGCAACACCTACGACTCTTAGACCTTCGGCTTTCGCCAATTGCCCTACTAATGAACCGACTGAACCTGCTGCACCTGTCACCACCAAAGTTTCACCCTTTTTAGGTTTTCCAACTTTCATTAAACCTGCATAAGCGGTCAGACCTGTGAAATAAAATAAAGCCAATATGGCCTCTGCTGGTATCGAGGCATCAATCACTTGCATGTCGGCATGACCTAAAACATATTCACTCCATCCAGTGACACCAACGACATGAGTACCGACTGGAAATTGAGCATTCAAGGACTCGACTACCACGCCGACTCCGTAAGAGCGCATGACTTCGCCTATTTGTACTGGCGGTAAATAACTGTCTTCTCTTGGTTGGAGCCAAGTGCGCATAGCAGGATCAAGTGACATATGTGTCTGCTTAACGAGAAACTCACCTTCTTTTAAAGTCGGTTGTGCCAAAGTGACTAGCTCAAAAATATCTGTAGTGATATGTCCTTGCGGATATTTTGATAACGTAAAGGCTTTATAAGTCATGATCTTTCCTACCATCATCCAAATTTGCTTTAACTCACCCTTGTGCAAACATATTTTCTCCATCAATTTAAAATTCAACGGAGCAAAATAAGGACCCGCTTACACAAGGGCATCGTTGGATTCAGAAAGTTATCAAAATTTAAATGCAGAAAAACCACTCTAAAGAATGGTAATTAATCTTTTCTCAAGAAACATGAGCGCTCAACAGTACATTAAACGGCTGTACAGAATAATCATTTACAAGAAAGTAAATAAGTACAGAACAGAACTCAAATTTCACAAAGTATAGGCAGCCCCCCACTAAACGTTGCACTTAGCAAAATGTGCGAATTTTATTTTTATGTTACTATTACATTCTGTTGGAAATTTCTGCGTGAACGTAAAGGCCTCCGCTTTACTCTTTCTTATCTCTCCAAAATTATCTCGAACATTTTTAGAACTCTTCAACGTCATCTGTTGTCGCCAATAAAAAGTTTGGCTTTGGTTTGATGGCTACTCGTTTACAGATAATTTCCTAAACATTTATTTGCATTCCATCTGCTTTAAAGTAACGAAGCCCTTTGTATAAAAAGCAGATAAACACTGATAAAGAGCCTGATTTTTAATGAATACTGACAAAACCATTGAAACCCCTCAATCTCCACGAATCAGTGTTGCCCCGATGATGGATTGGACGCCAAATAAAAAATAATATTTATATATCAACACCTTATTAATGAACTTAAAAATATCGGTGTAAATATGGTGTAAAAAATACTTATAAAAAATATATAAAAATGCTTATAATTCAAAACTAAACTAATGTCTTTACAATATAATCATGTCATTTGAACAATCTTTTTACAGTAAGTCCCGTACAAAAACTCATAAGCTTATACAGGCTGGTTTTTGGGGCGGTATTAATCAAAGTAGATTTAATAAATGGTGTGATGAATTTAGAACACGTGAAGAAGAAATTTTATTAGCATTTTTACTAGATTCTCTCGTTTATAGATCAAATGGCCAAATTTCAGGGCTTATACAACAGATGATAGATGTTAACCTATCATCTGCAATAGAATGGAAAAATTCTCTTGATGATGGTAATCGGTATGAAACACTATTTGATTTACTATCTGATAAATACCCAAGAAATTTACATCAAATGATATCTTTGGTACCTGTCATCAAAATTAATGACCCTCCAACTAAAAGCGGGCCACTATTAGCTAGAATAATTAGTAAACACAAAGTGAATACAAAATTTATGTGTTGGCCTTGGGATCTGCAGCGTCTTCACAATCCTGACTTAAAAATTGTTGTTTTTTTTGATGATTTTGTTGGAACTGGTGATCAATTCGTAGAATTTTTCACATATTTCAATAGCATGAAATCTTTTGAAAATGTTAATCAAGTACAGTATATATATATCGCTTTTTCTGGTACACAAGAAGGCATTTCGTTAATTGAAGAAAAAACTAATAATCAAGTAAAAGTCTATGTAACGGAGTTAATTAAGGAGTCAAGTAAATTTTTCAGTGGTTTTCCTATTCGATATAAGAAGTTAGAAAAATTAATAGATATCTCTGTAGAAGAGTATGCTGCAAATTTACAACATACCTATATTGATTTTGTTCAAAGAAAAGGGATTAGAAATGAAATACTTGGATATAGTGACTTAGAGTTAACACATATTTTTGCACATGGGACACCCAATGGAACTTTGCCCATATTTTGGTGTACTAATCAATCTTATACAGCACCTTTCACGAGATAAATACTAGTATGGAAATTGAGAAAGCTCTATCAAATATTAGAAGTGAACATTTTGGATTGGACGTTTGGAATGAGTTCGTAGTCCCTCTAAATATCCAAATGTCTGACTTCCACAACCTTCTGCCTACAAAACTGGAAGGAAGCCGAGGAAGTGGAAAAACAATGATATTAAGATATTTATCACACAACTCACAATTTTCACTTAACAGAAAAGATGTCCCCTTGTCTGCTCTCGATAATATTGGTATTTACTTTAAAGCTGATACACAGTTTTTTAGAATGTTTCAAAAGAGAGGCATCGATGAATTAGAATGGATAAATGTTTTCAATCATTACATAAATCTAGTAATTTTAAATGAAATAGCTGCTGCATTATCAAACATTGTTAAATCAAACATTGATAATGTAATTAAAGAGAAAATTAAAAAGCTTGAAATTTCTTGTCTTCAAATTTATCAACATGAATTAACAGGTTCAATTTCGCAGATTTCTAATGCACTAAAAATTCAAAAAAAAATTTGCGAGAAATCAGTGATAAATCCCAAATTTTTAAATGATTTAGTAGCATTACCTAATGCATCTGTAATAGATTTCATAAGTGAAATTAATGAATTATTAGATATAAACTCTCACTTTCATTTTTACTTAGATGAGTATGAAAATTTACTAGATTATCAGCAAAAAGTTATTAACAGTCGGATGAAACATTCTGAACCTCCTATTTGTTATAACATTGCTATTAAAGTAAATGGTGCTCAAATTATTGATGTTGATGGTAGTCAAGAAAAAATAGATTTGCAGCATGATTTTACTACAATCAATTTAGATAAAGAAATGCTGAAGAATTTTGATATTTTTGCTACTGAATTACTGATATCAAGAGTTTCTAAAGCCTATAAAGAACTTAATTTTGTTTTTAACAATGTTGATTTACATAGTGAAAGTGAGATTAACTCAAGAAAAGACGAAGCCTATGCTAATCAAATATTAGAGATAGGTAGATCTATCCTTCCAAATAGCTCGCATGATGATCTAGCTAATGAAATCTTTGATATTCCACTATATCGAAATCGTCTTCATCGAGAAGTTGAAAAGGCTCTAACTCACCACAATACAAAACTTACTGCAGATAATTTTATAGATGAAAACTATAAAAAACATAGTATTGTATGTTCATCTCTACTTTATCGTAGAATATCCCCTACCGCCATTTACGAACAACTACAAGCCTCAAAACAAGAGCTCCCAAATGATTTCGATGGATCCAAAGAATGGCTAAAGAATAATTTTATAGGTAGTTATTTAAAGTTAGCAAAAATACATAAACATAAATCTACCTTTTATTCTGGTTTAGACTCATTTACTAAAATTGCAAATGGAAATATCAGATACTTTTTGGAGTTATGCCGATCTACATTTGCTAATGCTTCCTATCATTTAAATACTGACCAAAAATTCATCTCTATAGATAAAAATATACAACATAATGCAGCTATAGAGACCAGTGAATTATTCTTCAAAGAACTTTCTAGCATTAAACCAGATGGCAGTTTTTTCAAAAATTTATGTACTAGATTTGGCGAATTATTCAGCCTTTTCCATGATAGACAATCTCAAAGTGAGCCAGAAATTACTCATTTCAATATTTCTGATCCTATTAATATAGATGAAGAATTGAAAAAACACTTAGATGATGCTGTAAAATGGGGTGTCTTATATCAGACTAAATCAACAAAAGAAAAAAGTAATGGTAATTTTTCGTCAAATGATGATTATGTTTTAAGTCCAATATTTGCACCTCATTTCTTTATAAGTTATAGAAAAATTAGAAAAGTATCTTTAACTACTAACCAAGTTCAAAGACTTTTGACCGGTACTAAAGAAGATTTTGATGCTTTCCTTGATGAGTTTAAGATCAGATTTACTTCTGAAAATAAGAACAATTTGATTCAAGAGGAATTATTCAAATGAAATCATCATATTTTGATCCTGATACCATCAACAGACATCTCAATAAACACTGGAATTTGACAATAATTAGTGAGTCTGATGAACAAAGAGCTGTATTTGCAAGAGAATTGCTAGGTAGCCGAACAGATAACTTAATTAGCTTATCTTACAATCCCGATGAGTTTAGTTTTCAAATGAAAATGAACGGAGAGGAAAACATTGTCTATACTCATGATATGAGTGAATTCCTAAATCAATATCAAAACAGTTCAATTGTTATTGAGGCAACCTCTTTTGATATTGCAGCTCTAACATTTTTATGTAAGACATTAAAAGATTTAAAAATTACAAATATAGATATTTTATACATAGAACCAGAAGATTATGAAATTCAACGTACCTTTGACGAAAATGACTATGATCCATTGTTGTCAGATAACACCTTAGGCTTCGAAGAAGCAGCTATTCCTGATATTACAAAACCAATAGATCAAAATGAATTAAATTATTTCATCTTTCTTGTAGGATATGAAGGTGACAGGTTAACTAACGCTTTCCAAAAGTTAGATTTCCATCTTCAAAAATATGAATTTATCTTCGGAGTACCAAGCTTTATATATAGTTGGGAACGAATTCCATTTACAACTCACGCAGAGATTCTTATTGAGAAGAATCCATCGACAGCAGATTTTATACATTATTGTGGTGCAAATAATATTATTGGCACACACCGCTTAATTAAAAACTTGAAAAAAGACATGAAATATGACAATGTTTTTCTAGTACCATTAGGAACAAAATTAATGGGGCTTGCAGCCATCAAGGCCGTTTGTGAAGATATCGAAAATACATTCATTTTATACGACTATCCAAGTAAAATGAGCGGCCGTACTACAGGTGCTCATAAAGTTCATTTAATTGAGTCCTTCATCTAATTTATGCACTTTTTTCATCCGACCCCTTTAGATATTGTCGAACAGTTTATTGCATCAACGACTAAAGGAAAATATTTTAGTCGCGTTCTAGAACCATGCGTAGGAAATGGAGCTCTTCTAACATCATTAGAAAATAATTTTGATAAGCTTACTATTATTGATATTGATATTGATAAATTAAAGGGATTCCTTAATGAAAATTACAATGTATATGCGGGGGATTTTTTAGATATACAATTGAATGAAAAATTTGATCTGATTTTATGTAATCCTCCATTTAACAATAAATCAATATCTGGCTTAAGCATTGAAGAACAATTTTTATCTAAATGTTTAAATCTTCTTGAACATGAGGGATATGGCATTTTTATTTTGCCCAGCTCAATTGTAAATGGTACTAAAGCAAAAAAAATAAGAAAATATTTAATCAAATATTTTACTATCTTATCTATTAATATCCTACCCAAAAATTCATTCAGTAAAATTGAAAGTCATTTTTATATAATTACTTTACAAAACATAAAACCTCTAAAAAAATATACTTTTGCAACTAATATGGGGGAAATGTGTATTCAAGATATATTAATTAATGATCATTTACCATTAAATCCTAAGATTTTATTTAACTCTAAAAATTATAATAAAATTCTCAATTCTTTTCCATCTTTCAATTTATCAAAAGAACCTATATTTAGAGGAACTACCCAAAAAAATCAAAGCCAAGTGCACACAACGCATTTTTCTTCTCACTTCTTCTGCCCAAAAAATGTTTTACCTTATATAAAAAATGGAAAAACAATTAAGAAATATGATCTTATATATAAGCGTGTTGGTCGTAACTGTCACAACTCCTTTTCAATCTACCTTGGACAGGAATCACTTGTAGTAAGTGATTGTGTAGTAGTAATCCCTAGCAATTCAGATAATTATTTTAACAATTTAATCCTACTTTTAAATATTCGACTTTCCATTCTTTTAGGCGCTAGTTGTAATTTTATGATTGATGGCTCTGGCGCTAACTATATACCTCTTGTAAAACTTAAAAATACAGAGTTTATCAACTTCAAAGATTTTCTCTCTAAAAAAACAATAGAAGATTATTATTTTCTTTTATTAGAAAATAATATTAACAACTTATTAATATTTGAAAATAGATTAAAGAGCACTATTCTAACAAAAATAGGCACTAAATAATTACATTTAGCTAACTCTTAATGGCTTTGTTGCACAAAGATTTGAAAGGCAACGCGTCCCTAATTGAGCCAAATTTAAGGCGTAACTTGAGTAAGTGGTCGACCTAATTCTGTCAATTTATTTAAAATGACTATACGGGCATGTACCTCATTGACTTGGCTTTGAAAGTTCCTAGCGCTGAGTTTATCTCCTAATAATTTGATACAATGCATCCTGGTTTCGACCAAACTTTGGCGATGATAGCCTGACCATTTTTTCCATAGTGTCCTACCGAAACCTTTAACTGTTCGAAGTAATTCATTTCGCTCTCGCGAATGAACTTTGTTATCTTTCCAAGGTTTTGCATTTTTTCTGGGCGGAATCACCGCATGCGCTTGCCGATCTGCAATCACTTGACGGCATTGCTTGGCATCATAAGCACCATCGATATAAACATAGTCAATCTGTTCAGCTTGTGGAATTTGATCGAGTAAATCATCAAGTATCTGTGAACCATTGACATTATTCGTCGTGAGCTGAACTGCCCATTAGCATCTATACCAATATGTAATTTACGCCATTGCCGACGGTATTCAGGTTGATGTTTCTTGCGTTTCCATTCACCTTCACCTAAAAATTTCAGACCAGTTGAGTCTACGAGTAGATGTAGTCCAGCATGACTTTGTTGATAGCTTGTCGCAATATCAATTTGCTTTTGTCTTCTGCAGAGCGTGGAATAATCTGGTGCCGTCTAACTTAAACCACAGAGTTGAATAAGGCTTTGCACAAAGCCTATCACCATGCGTAAAGAAAGACGAAATAGAGATTTGATCATCAAACAACATTGAATTGCTCTATCAGAATAGGTTGGGTACAACCTTGTTTAAGATTTGGCTCTGCATACCACTCTGTATTTGAATCAAACCAAATGGTGATATTTCCGCGATTGATCAAGCACGATTGTAGGATGACCAATTTGTTGTACGATAAATTTTAGGTGTAGGCTTATTCATCTAAGAATTATATTGCTGAAAAACCTTCAGTGCTAGGTTTGTGCAACAAAGTCGTCTCCAATTATCATAGTAATTGGAGACTATTGAGCTATTCCTTTTTAAAGACCCAAGTTCAATTTAAAGGTAAAATCACCAAGAATGTTCTAATTGGATTCCAATATTTGAACCATTAGATGTGTTATAAAAGCTACTATCTGAATTAACCAAATCTCTCATCCGTTGTTCGGCCGCATTCCAAAATGCATATGTATAGTAAAGTCTCAGCTCAGGTCGATCATTATATCCATTCCCATGGAGAGTAAATGTTGGCGCAAATGTGATCTTCGTCAAATCACGTGTTTCACTGCCCTGTTTAATTTGATCGTAACCAATCTCGCCAGTTAACTTGAAATGTTCGCTTAAAACATATGATGTTCTTGTACCGACAGATAACCACTTCGCATCATCTTGCTGTTCGTAATCATTAATTTGATAAAGAATCTGAGCCTGCCCATTAAGTACTTTATTCGAACTTTGCCAATCCAATACATCAAGCATACGGATAGAAGTATTATCACTACTTAGGCTTACATCCCCAGTATAACTTAACCCTGTGCCAGGTCCTTGACCATATTGAAATGCAACAGTGTTTTTACCATTAAGAACATTTGACGTGATATTCTGAATAGTGAATGCCCAACCATCATTATCATGATCAATATAAGACACACCAAAATTCAATTTATTTTTTTCACTTAACTTAATGTCACTCACTGTGAAATCATGTCTATTGACATATTTGTCCTGAAACAAGTCATCTTTTCTAGAAAATACATAGCTCAGAGCAAACTTATCTAACTTGTAACGGTCTATCCCGAAACCAGTTCCGCTTTCATTCCAATAAAAGAAATCAGACATGTTGATATCATTTCGATTGTAGTAGCGTCGCCCAGCCCAAAAATTACCGCCATTCAAGAATGAAACATTCGTCCAATCCAGATAAATCTGGTTCATCCGAGTGTATCCACTATCCCCGCTAAATTTTAAAGATTTACCATAATCATTGTAGAATTGAACCATACCATTGATATTAATTTTCGAATGATCCGAAAGCTCAGCTAACTCTTGTGATGCAAATACCTCACCATATTGCTCACATTCGTTGCCTAAACGGTATTTTGATGGAGCACCTGTCAGCTTAAAACACTCTTGCATGTCACCATGATCTGTACCCCCCATACCCATACGGAAGTATCCATTTACTTCTACTGCAGATACAAATTGTGAAGACATAAGTAGTGCGGCACTATACATCCATAGCGTCTTTTTCATTTTAAAATTCCATTTTTTAGACAAAATTATCCAACTGACCTAAATAAATAGGTCAACGGTAGTACACTCGTTAATTAAGAATTGACGAATTTAGTTAGGGCGAATCCCTTCAAATGCATTCTGTAATAAATGACGAATTGCATTTTTTTCGATAGGTTCTGGATTCCAGTACGGGTTAGATAATGCAATCTCCGTTGCCTTATCTAGACCAGCTTCGGTTAAACCTAGCTCAGATAATGTAGTAGGTCCTTCTAACTCAGAAACGAGATCGAATAATGCATTTGCAGCGGTACTTTCAGTTGCGCCTAATGCTCGTTTAATTCGCTCCATTGCCTCAGGTACTGCTTTTTCGTTGTATGCAATAGCATGAGGAAGAACTACTGTATGAGTCTGAGCATGGGGTAGATTAAAACTGCCACCCAATGTATGGCAAAGCTTATGATGAATCGCCATACCTACATTACCGAGAACATAACCACACAACCATGCGCCATATAGACATAAGCTACGTGCTTCAATATCTTGGTCATTTTTCTTTAAGAGTCTTAGTCCATCTGCTAATGCCTTAATCCCTTCTTCAGCCAATAAAGACATAATAGGATTACCATTTTGAGCATATAGGCCCTCAGCAGCATGAGCGATTGCATTAATACCACTAGTAATAGACATATTAAGAGGTAAACTTAAAGTCAGTTCAGGATCATAAATTACTGTTTTCGGTAGAACTCTTGGATCTTTACCTGTTTTCTTGATTCCATTTTCAGTTATTCCATATACTGGAGTCATTTCCGAACCAGCATAAGTTGTCGGTATAGCAAGTATTGGTAAGTCATACTCAAGTGCAATTGCTTTACCTAAACCCGTGGTTGAACCACCACCCACTGCAATTGCGCAGTCAGCACCTAACTCTCTCGCTACAGCTACTGCTTCTTTCGCAGTTTCTACTGGAACATGCATGACGGCCTTTGGAAAAATACCAACGGATGAACTACCAAGCAATTCTGATATTTTCTCAGCTAATTCAACTTGTTCAGGTGTTGATAAGATTAAAGCCTTTTGTGCTCCTAAAGCCTTAATCTCAGCTTTCAAGTTTTTAAGAGATCCCGCTCCAAAAATAACTCGGCTTTGTGGAATATCGTAAATAAACTCATTTTTCATAAAATTTCCTTATGGTAATGGTGTAGGTTGGTACGCATAAAAAAGCCATGCATTGTTTTCCTTACGCCAAATTGCTAATGACTTATTTTTTAAACTTTTCTGAATATTTCCAGCAACTAACTCGGAGTGCATTTCACCAAACACAAGTGCAACTTCGCCGATAATTTGAATTTTAGAAATTGGATGTTCTATCCATTTATAATCATAGAAACCTCCAAATAACTTATCCAAATAAGACTCCTTCGAATCTGTAACTCCACTTGTATGTGTGTATGTCATTTCTGGATGAGCTAGTTTTGCAAAATCTTCATAGCGCCGTTCAACAATTGATTTGAAGCGCTCTTCTTCAAGATTTTTAATTAAAATATCTTCCATTCGATTAATCACACTCTAGATAACTCAAGGTATAATTCATCGTAGCTTTTATAAAAAATTTAAAAAACAACGATTTAGGAAATAATATTTTCATAAATGAAAGAATTATTTTAAGTTCATTTATTCATTAAAAATCAATATTTTATGTTCTATTAAATTTAATACTACCTCTATTCTATAAATTATTTTTTATAATTCTAAAAAAAGGCCCTTAATTAATAAGGACCTTTATATCTACTTTAGTACCTCTTGATTAATTAGCCACTACTCTTTTAATAATCATTGCAATACCTTGACCAACACCAATACACATCGAACATAGCGCATAGGTTCCACCCGTTTGTTCTAATTGATTTAATGCTGTAGTGACCAAACGTGCACCCGATGCACCCAGTGGATGACCAATCGCAATCGCCCCACCATTTGGATTCACCTGTGTCGTATCGTCTGCCAGACCGAGATCACGGGTAACGGCCAATGCTTGTGCTGCAAAAGCTTCATTCAACTCAATCACATCCATCTGCTCTAATGTCAGATTGGCTTGTTTCAGTAACTTTTTGATGGCAGGTGCAGGTGCAAAGCCCATGATGCGCGGTTCTACACCCACTGCTGTTGAAGCTATGATTTTGGCACGGGGTTTAAGCTGGTACTGTTCAACCGCTTGTTCCGAAGCAATCAGTACAGCAGCCGCACCGTCATTGATGCCTGATGCATTCCCCGCAGTGACGGTGCCTTCTGCTGTCACGACTGGCTTCAGTTTGGCCAAAGCTTCTAAGGTGGTCGATGCACGTGGATGTTCATCCGTGTCGACCACAATCGGATCACCCTTACGCTGTGGAATATTCACAGGGATGATTTCATGTTTAAAAAAGCCTTGAGCTTGCGCGGTTGCGGTGCGCTGTTGACTCGCCAAGGCAAACTGGTCTTGATCTGAGCGATCAATATTAAATTGTTGTGCCACGTTTTCAGCGGTTTGCGGCATGGTGTCTACACCATACATCGCTTTGAGCTTAGGATTAATAAAACGCCAGCCCATAGTGGTGTCTTCAATCTTCTGGCTACGGCCATAAGCTGTTTCTGATTTACCCATCACAAAGGGTGCACGAGACATACTTTCCACACCACCTGCAATGATCAGATTGGCTTCACCTGCTTTAATCGCACGGGCTGCCATCGCAATCGCATCTAGGGATGAACCACATAAGCGATTCACAGTCGTGGCTGGGACTTCAACGGGTAAACCAGCAAGCAATGCAGACATACGACCGACATTACGGTTATCTTCACCTGCTTGGTTGGCGCAGCCATAGATCACGTCATCGACTTGTGTCCAATCCACGCTGGGATTACGTTGCATCAAGGCTTGAATCGGCACTGCACCCAAGTCATCGGCACGTACTGGAGCGAGTCCACCTGCATAACGTCCGAATGGGGTACGGATGGCATCGATGATATAAGCATTTTTCATATTTAATTTTCCCTTTGAATCCCCCTTGATCCCCCTTTACTAAAGGGGACTTTCTCTGGGAGCATTCTTTCATTTTTTCAATCCCTCCCAACCTCCCTTTTTAAAAGGGAGGAGTTCCCCCTCTTTTTCAAAGAGGGGTTAGGGGAGATTTATTATCCTTGTGTCGCATCCACTAAAGCTGCACCGGTCATTGCCTGTAATTCTGCAAAGCTTAGACCGTCGACTTTTTCAATCACTTTTAAACCCTCTGCAGTGACATCAATCACACACAGGTCGGTGTAAATACGATCGACACATTTCAAACCTGTTGCGGGATAAGTCAGTTCAGCCACAATCTTCGGCTCACCTTGTTTGGTCACATGGTCAGTGGTGATAAAGACTTTTTTAGCACCAACGGCTAAGTCCATCGCACCACCTACCGCTGGAATTGCATCGGGCGCACCCGTATGCCAGTTGGCCAAGTCACCATTGGCTGCCACTTGAAAGGCGCCAAGGACTGCGATATCTAAGTGACCACCACGCATCATGGCAAAAGAGTCCCCATGATGGAAAAAGCTACCACCTTGCAGCATGGTCACATATTCTTTCCCTGCGTTGATCAGTTCAGGGTCTTCTTGACCTTTTTCAGGTGGTGGACCAAAAGCCAATAAGCCATTTTCAGAATGTAAGAACACGTCTTTGTCACTTGGTAAGTAACTGGCAATCTTGGTCGGTAAGCCAATACCTAAGTTGACATACGCACCATCGGGAATATCTTGTGCGACACGTTCTGCAATTTGGTTACGGCTGAGTTTTTGATAGCTCATGATGTTCTCCCGATTACACAGCAACAGGTTCAGGTTGAACCTGTACCACGTGTTGAACAAAAATACCTGCGGTGATGATGTGTTCAGGGTCTAATTCACCCAAGTCCACCACTTCAGAGACTTGGGCAATGGTTACACCTGCCGCCATGGCCATAATCGGGCCGAAGTTACGTGCCGATTTGCGGTAGACCAAGTTACCCCAACGATCGCCTTGCTGCGCTTTAATCAAAGCAAAGTCAGCTTTGATTGGATATTCCAGTACATAATCTTTACCATCGATGTGACGGGTTTCTTTGCCTTCGGCCAATAAGGTACCGTAGCCTGTTGGGGTGAAGACTGCACCGAGTCCCATACCTGCGGCTTGAATACGACAGGCCAAATTGCCTTGCGGCACCAGTTCCAATTCGATTTTTCCTGCACGATAGAGTTCATCGAAGACCCAAGAGTCGGACTGACGCGGGAACGAACAGATGACTTTTTTCACGGCACCGGCTTTGAGTAGTTTGGCTAAACCATAGTCACCATTACCCGCATTGTTGCTGACGATGGTAAGGTCTTTAATGCCGAGTTGAATTAAGCCATCGATCAGTTCAGCAGGTTGTCCTGCAGTACCAAAACCACCAATCATGATGGTTGAGCCGTCGGTGATTTGGGAGAGCACTTCCGTGAGGGATGCTGCACTTTTATCTATCATTAAATAACCTCAACCTTCTTTTTGTTTAAAATAAAGTCAAAATCTAATGTGTAAAAAGGATTATCTTGGTGCACACCATTAGGCGCTACACCACTTTCATGCTTAATCCACTTTGCAATTAAAGAAGTACGCACACCAAAAACAGCATCAGAATCTAGATACTCGCCTTCATCTTTAAAAACATGAGTCACTAAGCGCTCATAACCATGAGCCGAAATCATGAAATGTAAATGAGCTGGACGCCACGGATGTCGGTTTAACTCTTCAAGCATTTTTCCGACAGGACCGTCATGTGGAATTGGGTAAGCTTCCGGGACAATTGTTTCAAAATGATATTTACCTTCTTTATCAGCATGAAAAACAGCTCGCCCCTGATAATCAACTAAATTCTCTTTCTGTACATCATAAAAGCCTTCATCGTCCGCTTGCCAAACTTCGATGACAGCATGAGGAATAGTTTTACCGTCTATGCCTTTGATTACACCATTTACGAACCATGAAGTACCTTTCACCCCTTCACTCATATTACTGCCTAACTCTAACTGCGGAGCATCTTGAACATGAAATGGCCCAAATACTGTTGCTTCAGTACAACCGATTGGTTTTTTGTGATTTTGAGCAATGACTAATGTTGACAGACCTAGTGTGTCAGATAAAAGAATGAATTCTTGACGCGTTGGACTACAAATTTGCCCAACATCAGTTAAAAACTTCACACCTATTTCCCACTCTTCTTCAGTAAGTTGGACTTCTCTAGCAAATGAATGTAAATGCTGTACTAAAGAATGCATAACATCTTTGAGGCGTTCATTTGAAGACGAAGAGTTTCTCTCTATAACAGCTTGCGTGATTGTTCTTTCATCTAAATTCTTCATAATTTTTCCATAAAATGAATCTAACTCCTATGAATCTCATGCTAAGCTGTTAATTATTGAAATAAAATGTTGCTTGAGAAAATCTTTATTTCATATTGGAAATAATAGGAAGGGATTGTATGGACAGATTGACGAGCATGGAGTTATTCGTTGCTGTTGCAGAACTAGGTACACTCAATAAGGCCGCTGAGAAATTAGATATATCTAATGCTGCTGCGACTAGACATATTGCCTCTTTAGAAAATAGGCTGAATGTCAGATTAATCGAACGTAGTACTCGCCGCCTATCCTTAACCACTATTGGTATTGAATATTATAAAAAATGTAAAGAGTTACTTTCTGAAATTGATCAAGCAGAATCATCAATTAGTTCATCTGCAGTTGAACCTGAGGGAACAGTAACTATCACCTCTTCAATTTCATTTGCGATTATGCACATTACTCCTTTAATTCCTCAATTTAATAAACTTTATCCTAAAATTAAAATCAACTTAGTTGGTGCAAATCGCTACCATGACATTATTGATAGCAACATTGATATTGCTATCCGGACTCGTGAGTTTGAACCAGATTCCAATCTAACTATTCGGAAACTAGCAACTACACACCGCATTTTAGCTGCCTCTTACGACTACATAAAACGTAAAGGCAAACCTAAAACGATTGAAGAACTCCAAAATCATGACATTTTGCTCTACAGTCATGCAAATAACCCAAGGGTTTTAAGTTTTAGTAAAGATGATGAAGTTAAAAACTTTGCATTAGATCCAATTATGGAAACGAATGACGGACAAATTGTAAGGTCAGCAGCTTTGAATGGTGCTGGGATTCTCATTCAACCGCTATATATTATTTACCAAGATATTGTAGAAGGAAGGCTTATTCCGATATTAACAGATTGGAAGTTGCCAGAGCTTACGGTAAACATTGCTTTTCAGAGCAGGCAGTTTATGCCTATAAAAAATAGACTGTTTATAGATTTCTTGCTAGATGATTTCAAAAATAAAGAATACGAACGCTATTGGAGTTCTATTCAATAGCTTTATTTCGGTCTTATGGGGGCAGACTTATCATTTCCCCAAACCAACATTGGTACTACATCCACAAATGATTATTTCAAAATTGAAATAATCATTTCCCTAAAAGTTCTTTATACACAAATTAGAAAAAGCTAACTTGCATCTATTCAAAACTGGAAAGTTGTTTACAGGAGTTTTATTTTGCAAAAAGATAAATTAAAAGTTGCGTTATTAGGTATCACCCACCCGCACACTTCAGGACGAGTAAAAGCACTACAGCGTCGTCAAGATATCGAGATTTATGGTGCAGCAGATCATAGCGAACTTTTAAAGCCTTTTTGTGAGGCTTTGAATCTTGCCGAACGCTCTAAAGAAGACATTTTAAGTAATCCAGATATTGATATTATTCTAGTTCATTCAAAAAGCTATGAAATGGCTGATCTAACTATTGCAGCATTACAAGCAGGAAAAGCTGTATTAGTTGAGAAACCCGCTGGCAGAGGTGTAGCCGATACACAACGTATCGTTGATGCTGTAAATGAATTTAATGGTTTTGTTCAGGTTGGCTATTGTTGGCGATTTGCTCCTTCAATCAACGTAATGCATGATGTTATTCAGCAAGGTAAAATTGGCAAAGTTTTACAAATTCGCGCTCATGCAGGCTGCTCGCATAATGAAGCTGAAACTGCACATATGAGACAGCCTGGCGATATTGGTGGAGCATTCTTCGTTATTGGTTGTCATTTATTTGACCGCGTACTACATCACTTTGGCATGCCAAAATCTGTAAATGCACGTATTACCAAATTCAAAGATTTCAAAGGTGAAGAGTCTCGCGAAGATGCTGCAGGTGCGATTCTTAACTATGATGATAAGATTGTTGTTGTAGACTTCATGTCTTGGGATGTTCTTCCTTGGACTGAAAGCTGGGATATGACAGCTTATGGCACTGAAGGTATTATGTCTTCTCGCTCATTACCTTCATCTTACAAACTCTATCAAACTGGTAATATCGAAGGTACTACGGAAGGTTGGACAGAATGGCATGAGACAAGTTTCCCTGAGATTTGGGCTACGAAGAAAACTGAATACTCTCCAGATATTGCTGAAATTGGCAACCCAGTCTATTTCGATCGTGAATTGAATGCATTCTTAGATTCATATCAAAATGGTAAGCCTTCTCAAGTACCAGCCACTCAAGCACATAACATTTCTGTTTTACTTGCAGCATTATTTGATTCTGCAGGAAAAGATGGCAGTGAAGTCTTTCTATAATCATTAAGTAAAAATGCAACTATAAGTAGTTGCATTTTTACTTCTATTTGAGATTTTATGAATAAAGAAATTAGAGTTGTTGCTAAATTAGAAGTTCAACGAGAACACATTAATCAGGTTATTGAAGTGTTTAAAGAGCTTGTTAATGAGACCCGTAAAGAGTTCGGTTGCTTACAGTATGATTTACATCAAGAAGTACATGATCCTGCTACATTAATCTTTTTTGAAAAATGGCGAACAATGGATGACTTAAATAAACATTTAAAAACAGCGCACTTTATCGCCTGTTTTAAAGAAGTTGGAAGTATGGTTAAACATAATGAAACTCGCATTCTAGAAAAAATATAATTGTGTATCCAACGTGTAAGTCTGAAGATAAGTACATAAACTAAAGAATAGTTAAGCCCCAACCCTAATATTTATAAAACCACCTTTTAGCGTTATAAGATAAGAGGTGATCTTTTCTGAAATTAAATTTCGTGATTAGATTTTTCAACAAAGAAAGCGATTAATAAAATAAATAATCCACCTAAGCTTAATATTGATCCAATCCAGATAGGAGCCAACCACCCCATATCATGTGTCAATACCCAGCCACCTAAAAAAGCACCGAGGGCATTGGCTAAATTAAATGCAGAGTGATTAAGTGAAGCAGCTAATACCTGTGCATCACCTGCAACATTCATAAGACGCATTTGTAGGGTATTACTTAATCCAATAATTATCATTCCGATTGCAAATAAACCAGCAATAGCTGTATAAATGTTATTCATAAAAAAACTCACTAAAATAAACGTGAGTGCAGAACTGATTAAAATACCAATAATAGTTTTATTTAGATTTTTATCAGCGAAATAGCCAGCTAACAGCCCTCCGATCACCATTCCAACTCCCCAAATCGCAAGTGCAATAGGTACGATTGAAATATCAGCATGAGTATATTCAGTGAGGATTGGAGAAATATAGGTATATACAGAAAACATCCCACCAAATCCAACAGACCCAACAGCTAGGGTCAACCACATATTGATGTTTCTAAGACCTGCTAACTCATTCTTTATACTTGCTGTTTTATGAACAGAAATATTAGGAACAAAAATGATAATCGCAATAAGTGTGATAAAGGCGATTGTAGCTGAAACTTCAAATCCTGATCGCCAACCAAATTGTTGCCCCATCCACGTTGCCAAAGGAACTCCAACGACAGTCGCGGTGGTGAGTCCCATCATCATGAAAGCAACGGCTGTAGATCGCTGCTTAGGATTTGCAAGTTGAGCCGCGACCAAGGCACCTACACCAAAATATGCACCATGTGGTAGCCCTGCAATAAATCGCGATAATAATACTGTTTCTGGGCTCTGAGCTAAAGCTGTAAAAGCATTTGCAATGCCGTAAAACAACATGAGTATAAGGAGTAAAGTCTTACGAGGAAGCTGGGCACACAAGATAGCAATAATGGGAGCACCAATCACCACACCTAAGGCATAAGCACTGATAAAATAACCAGCATCAGGAATAGAGACTTGTAAATCTTCCGCTATTTCCTGAATTAGGCCCATCGCTACAAACTCAGTTGTACCGATACAAAACCCTCCAATTGCAAGAGCGAAGATAACGGCAAAAAGTGAATATGAGTGAGGTAAAGTAGGATCAGATGTCATAATAATAAAAGAGAATATTGAATTATAGTTTAAAGATAAAACGAGCCTAGAAAGTTAATTCTTAAATCCACATAAGCTATCAGCAAATTTTGGATAGCATTCTTGAATTATGTATTGATTCAACATAATGCTTTCAAAACTGTTACACCTCTTTTTTAAATTCACCGAGCTTTGATTAAATATCTTATAAACAAAATAAAACGACATTTTTAAACCGTATTTATAACCCCAATAGTTTAAAAGTTACTATTGGGGTTAAAACTATTAAGCTGTTACAGAATTAAATGCACTAATTGTTGTCTCATAAGCCCGTTTTGCCATTTCATCAAGCGGAAGCACTCGATGCTCCTGTGAAATCAACTCAACGCCATAATACGGCTGGTTAAAGCCCGCCTTCTTAATTTCATTTAAAAACAATGGAATGTCATATGATCCTTGACCACAAAGTTTTCGATGGTGTGTAGAGTCGTTAAATAAATCACCTTGAACTTCATCTGCTGCATCATTTAATTCAACTGATTTAATTAAGTGTTCTGGCACCATACTAATTTTTTCAAAATCAATATTACCACGTGCTAAATGCCAGATATCTAAGCACAATCCACCATTAGCATCACCAGTATCAACGACTTTCAAGCCATCTTCTAAAGTAGCTAAACGTGAAAATGGCATAATTTCTAGAGCAACATTTGCATTCACTTGAGCCACTTCTTTACACAACTTAGAGAATTCCTCAGCCATGTTTTCCAAGCTATTTGGAGAATTTTCAAATGGCTTAGCACCAATTTTCAAATTACACATTCCAAGCTCTGCACCGAGCTCAATCATTTTAGAACGCTCATAATCCGAGACTTTACGAGCATCGCCAGTTAAATACCAATCTAATAAAATTTCTAGTTCGAAGTATTTAATATCATTGTCTTTAAATAACTGACGAATACTTGCTATGCTGTTTTGCTCAAGTGTTACTTGCAAATCGCTAAGTACAAGACCAACTCCTTTCCAACCCGCTTTAGACGCAGCTTCAACACGCTGCTGTAATGTAAATGGGCTAATTTCTGTTGGAGCACCCGGGTATACGTTTCCAGCTAAAGTCCAATAAGCCGCTAATAAGTCTGGTTTGTTCATAACATATTTCCTTTGTTTATTTTATGAAATTTACGCTTTCGTAAATTTATATCCGGTTAAATCTTGAGTAATTGCACACCAGCAAATTAGCGCGTAACAAATTGCAGGAACAATAAATGCTGTAGAAATGCTTGTTATATCTGAAAGATAGCCCATAACTAGAGGTAAAATGGCACCACCAACAAACATCGTCACCATCAAAGATGCAGCCATTTGTGATTTTTTACCTAAACCACGTACACCCATTGAAAAGATCGTTGGATATAAAGTTGATTTGAATAGGAACATGCAGATAAGAACGATGACTGAAACATATTGATAGCCCAACATCACAAATAAACATGCTATAACACACACTGAGCTATTTAGAATTTGAAGTTTTCTTGGGTCAATATATTTCATTACGAAGATACCCAGGAACCGACCACTCATATAACAAAACATTGCCATTGATAGGAAATATGCTGCTTTACTTGGAGTGATACCATCCCAATGTTCAATAACGTAATTAATGAAAAATGCCCCAATACCAAAATGCGCACCGTTATAACAAAATTGTGAAAGCATCGCTTTACGTACATTTTTATTCTTTAATAGTGGGATATTTTCATAAACTGTGTCTTCTGGGCTAGGTTCAATACTATTTTCTTCTTCATGATTAGTTTCAGGAAGTTTAATAGAAATGATGTAAACAACTACACACAGCACTAAAAGAGAAAGTACCGCATAGGTCAGTGTTGCTGGCTCTATATAGAATCCTGCGACAGTCCCAGCGGGAATAAAGAATACAGCCCCTCCAACAAGAGGACCACACATACCCCCCATGCCACCAAAGGCTTGGGCCATAGTTAAACGACGTGTAGCTCCTTTTGGGTCACCTAACTTTGTAGCATATAAATTACAGACAATCTCTAAACAAGCTAACCCCGTTGCCAATACAAAGATTGCTGTCAAAAATGCAGAAAAAGTGCCTATTTGAGCAGCGGGAACAAAGCCCATACAACCTACTGCGAAAAGCAATAAACCAACAATAATTGAGTTTTTATACCCATATCGTTTCATTAACAAGCCGACAGGGATTGCCGAAAGAAAATAAGCTCCTAGATATGCAGTCTGAATAAACGCTGATTGACCATGTGAAATTTGAAAGACATCCTGAAAATGCTTGTTTAGAATGTCTAACAACGTGTGTGAAAATGCCCACATGAAATTGAAAGCAATGACGATGATCATCGTTGCTTTTAACGATAAAACGTTCTTACTCACTGGTGCATTCGCGATTTTACTTAAACTTGCGTCCATTGCGAGTTTCCTTGTAAAGAGGTAATAGCATCTCTAATGAAGTATGTATAAACATACTTCATTCACTAATATTGTTTTGAGTGTCTTAATCTTATTTATATATTAAGGATTAAGCAGCAAGAGATTTTGAGGGGCCTTCAGGGTTTATAGTAATAGCTTTATTACTTTCAACTGATTCCATGGCACAAACAGCTAGATACAGGGCTTGTAAGCCATCAAATAAGCTCGTTGGGAATTCTTGACTATTTACTAAACAAGCAACAAAAACATCCAACTCTTTGCGATAAGAATCTACATAACGCTCTAAAAAGAAATTTAATAAAGGTTGCTGAGACCCTGTGAAATCTTGCGTGTATTTCTTTAAAGTAGATGGTCGATGATTCTGAGTTTTTAATAGCCCCTGTGATCCTAAAACCTCTATACGTTGGTCATAGCCGTACACAGCTTCTCGACAATTATTGATGATACATTGTTTACCAGATTTGGTTTTAAGCGTAATACTACAAGTATCATAGTCGTTAATTGTTTCTAACTCTTCATCCACTAAACGACTTGCTGTAGCAAAAATTTCAACTGGTTCTTCACCAAGAATGTGGCGCGCTGTATCAAAATCATGAATTGTCATGTCTTTGAAAATCCCACCAGAAGTTTTCATATATTCTACAGGCTGCATGCCTGGATCACGACTTGTAATGATAACTTGACGAACATTTCCAATTTCATTGTTCATAATTGCATTTTTGATTGCAATTGTATCTTCATCAAAACGACGATTAAATGCCAACATGACTTTACCATTATGGCTTTGAATCTCTTCAACTGCAGCGATTGAACGTTGGAAATCCAAATCGATAGGCTTTTCACATAACACTGGCTTTTTATGCTTAACAGCATGAAGCATTAAGTCGACATGCAGATCAGTTGCAGTAGCGATTACAACAGCATCGATATCATCACGTGTAATTGCTTCATAATAGTCATAACCTGCTTCACAATTTAGCTCACTTGCCAATTTATCAACACCTTCTTTCCAAGGGTCAGCAATAAGCTTAAGTTCACATTGTGTATTTAAAAATGCACTCTTAGAATGGATCTGAGCGATGCGTCCAGCACCTAGAATTGCTACTTTTAACATACTAATACTTCCTTTTAATAACGATACTTCAAAAATTACTTATTCTTGATGATTCTTAGGTTATACAAGCCAATTTTGAAAGAAAATAACGATTTCTAAAAACACTTTTTCATTTTTGAAATTAATGCAATTTCTCCCGTTATCACTTTTAAACTTGAATTAAAAGCCCTTTACTCTCACCAAATTTGAAAAAAACATTTTCAATATTTGACATTTTTTTCCCATTTTTACGCTTCTATACTCCAAATCAATTGATAAGAACCATAGCCAATACTCGAACATTGGAAAAATTCTGATTAATCGACAGGAGCGTCGATGTTATGAGGAGAAATCGATTAAGGAAAATTGAAATATGGGGTGATGCGTCAAGTCATGCTTTGAACACTTTGATTTCCTAAACACAGCTAAGTTTAGACCGATCAATAGCTGTAAAAAGTGAGTTTGATCGCTCATCTAGATAAAAAATGAAATTAACACCTAATCTTATGCCCTTCAAAGGGCTATTGAATCACAAGCAATCTAGCAGTTTTTAAATGGAATTTAAAAAGTATCTGCAGATGTAAATCATGCTTAAAATCGAAGGAAATATGCCATGAAAATGTATAAAACACTCACTACTTCTGTTGCTACACTTGCCTTAGCTACATTTGCTAATTGTACTTTTGCAGCTGGTGAATTAATTGGAATCGCGCTGCCAAATAAAACAGAAGCACGCTGGATTATGGACGGGAATAATATTGTCAAAAATCTAAAAGCTAAAGGTTATAAAACAGATTTACAATATTCAACACTTGATGTACCTACGCAAATTTCTCAAATAGAGAACATGATTACTGCTGGTGCAAAAGTTCTTGTTGTTGCTCCTGTTGATGGTGCGACTGTTTCAAATGTATTAAGCAAAGCCAAGAAAAAAGGTATTAAAGTCATTTCATACGATAAATTGATTATGAAAACCAAAGATGTGGACTACTACGCAACATTTGATAATTATCAAGTTGGTGTATTACAAGGTACCTCTATTGTTAAAAAACTTGGGTTAGATACAGGCAAAGGCCCATTTAACATAGAGCTCTTTGCTGGCTCTTTAGATGACAACAATGCCCACATGTTTAATGCTGGCGCGATGTCTGTTTTAAATCCTTACATCACCAAAGGCAAACTTGTCGTGCGTAGTAAGCAAACTACTCTTGCTAAAGTTGCAACCCTTCGTTGGGAAGGTGCCACAGCGCAAGCGCGAATGGATAACTTATTAAGTGCATTTTACGGTGGTGCTCGTGTAAATGCTGTTTTAGCACCAAATGATAATCTCGCGACTGGTATTATCTCTTCTCTTAAAGGGGTAGGTTATGGTCGTAACAATCAACCAATGCCAATAATTACAGGTCAAGACGCCCAACCAGCCAACATCAAAGCAATTATCAAAGGTGATCAAACATCAACAGTATTTAAAGATACTCGTTTACTGGCTAGTGCTGCCGCGAATATGGTTGATGCAATCATTAAAGGTCAAACCGTTCCTGTAAACAACACTAAATCCTATAACAATGGCGCTAAAGTTGTCCCAACCTACCTAGTTAAGCCTCAATTAGTTGATAAAAATAACTGGAATGCAGTTCTCGTAAAATCAGGTTATTACACAGCTAATCAACTGAAATAAGTTATCAAAAATTCATTAACTTAAATCTTAATCAGTAAAAGTTTAGGCGATTAAAAACAGATTTATGTTGGTCGGTAATCACTGACCAACAGAGGATTGCTGTATGGAAACAATACTAGAAATGCGTGGCATCAAGAAGTGTTTTGGACATGTTCAAGCACTTAGTCATGTTGATATGGTTGTCAAAAAAGGAGAAATTCATGCAATTTGTGGTGAAAATGGTGCTGGTAAATCTACATTAATGAAAGTATTGAGTGGTGTTTACCCTCATGGTTCTTATGATGGAAGTATCTTCTATCAAGGTGAAGAACAAAAATTTTCTGATATTCATGACAGTGAAAAAAAGGGAATTATCATTATTCATCAGGAGCTTGCTCTTGTCCCAATGCTGTCCATTACTGAAAATATTTTTTTAGGTAATGAGCAATCTCAATTAGGCATTATTAACTGGAATAGCTCTTATCAGAAAACTAAGAAAGTATTGGCTAAGGTAGGGTTATCCGACTCCCCTGATACTTTAATTAACGATCTTGGAATTGGCAAACAGCAGTTAGTTGAGATTGCAAAAGCATTATCAAAAGAAGTCAAACTACTTATTCTGGATGAACCGACAGCAAGTTTAAATGACAATGATAGTGATAGATTATTGACCCTTCTATTGGAGCTCAAGACTCAAGGCGTTACATCAATCATTATCTCACATAAACTAAATGAAATTTCTAGAGTAGCAGATAGCATTACGATCATACGTGATGGCTCTTCAGTAGATTATCTAAATTGTCGTGAAGAAGAAGTTAGCGAAGATCGCATTATTAAAGCAATGGTCGGTCGAGATATGGAAGACCGTTATCCTCAAAGAACACCGAATATTGGTGAAATTTTATTTGAAGTCAAAGACTGGCGTGTTGATCATCCAAATCATGCGTCTCGTGAAGTCATCAAAGGTATAAGTATAAATGCGCGTAAAGGTGAAATAGTAGGAATTGCAGGCCTTATGGGCTCTGGACGTACAGAACTTGCAATGAGTATCTTCGGCAAATCTTATGGTAAGAATATTCGTGGCAATGTCTCAATCCACGGCAAATCAATTGATGTATCTACTGTCAGAAAAGCCATTGATAACGGATTAGCTTATGTAACTGAAGATAGAAAAGGATATGGCCTCTTACTCGAAGAGAGTATTAAAAAGAATACCTCTTTAGCGAACCTTTCAGGCATCTCAAACAAATTGGTCGTCAATGATTATCGAGAGACAAACACTGCAAATGATTTTAGAAGCAGGTTGCGAATTAGAAGTGCTGATGTAGAACAGCATACGGGCAACTTGTCAGGTGGAAATCAGCAAAAGGTCGTGATTAGTAAATGGTTATTCACCGCACCAGATGTACTCATTCTTGATGAACCTACACGAGGTGTTGATGTTGGTGCCAAGTATGAAATTTACACGATTATTGATCAAGTCGTCCAAGAAGGTAAATGCATAATCATGATCTCTTCCGAAATGCCAGAGTTATTAGGCATGTGTGATCGGATTTATGTCATGAACGAAGGAAAGATTGTTGGTGAGTTTCTGGCAAAAGATGCGAATCAAGAAGCCATTATGCGATCTATTATGAAGAATGGAGAGAACGAAAATGAACAATACTAATAGTGCAGAAATTTCCAACAAAAGTAATAATAAGACAAATAAAGGTTCATATAACAACTTCATAGCTCATGGCTTAAAAGAATACGGCTTGTTATGTGCATTGATTATTATTGTGATGTTTTTTCAATTTGCTACGAATAATGTTTTACTCCAGCCTTTAAATCTAACGAATTTGCTTTTGCAGAACAGCTACATCGTCATCATGGCTCTTGGCATGCTCATGGTAATTGTAAGTGGGCAAATTGATCTCTCGGTCGGATCTGTAGTCGGTTTAACTGGGGCTTTAGCAGCCACTTTAATGGTCACGCACGAAATGCCATTTATTCCAGCAATGTTTATTTGTATTTTAGCTGGAGCAGTAATAGGCGCAATTCAAGGCTATTGGGTTGCGTATTGGAAAGTACCATCTTTTATTGTTACTTTGGCGGGAATGTTGGTTTTTCGTGGATTGACATTAATTTCTCTTGATGGTCAATCTGTAGGTCCATTTGAAGATGGATTTAATGCTTTTAGTTCTGGCTTCATTCCAGACTTTTTTGGAATTGAAGGTATCCATACTACCTCCCTACTTGTTGGGATAGTGGTTAGTGTTGCATTTTTTATTTTCGAACTACGTCACCGCAAACAAGCTGCACTGCATGGAATTGAAAATAACTCGAAAGCGCTATTTATTTTAAAAAATTTAGGATTGAGTGCAGTGATTATCGCATTCTCTTACTTATTAGCACTCTATCAAGGCATGCCAATTGTTTTGATTATTATGGGTATATTAGTTGTATTTTATACCTTCATCATGAACAAGACGACTATCGGTCGTCGCATCTATGCAGTTGGTGGAAATGCAAAAGCAGCTAAACTTTCTGGTATCAAAACTGAACGCGTTATTTTCTTTGCATTTGTAAATATGGGAATCCTTGCGGCATTCGCAGGACTTATTTTTGCAGCACGCTTAAATAGCGCTACACCAAATGGTGGTTATGGATTTGAATTAGATGTAATTGCTGCTTGCTTCATTGGTGGGGCATCTGCTTCTGGCGGCGTAGGCAAAGTGTTTGCCGTTGTGATTGGCGCATTTATTATGGGTGTAATGAACAATGGTATGTCAATTATGGGGATTGGAGTTGACTACCAACAAGTGATCAAAGGATTAGTATTACTTGGTGCTGTTCTTATCGACGTTTATACCAAAAATAAAGCATAAACCTATCGCCTTTGGTGTGATGTAAAAATCATATCAAAGGCTTAATTTAAATAATGCTAATACACTATTTCAAATAGGTTTTACGATGACAACAAATAATCTTTCGGTATTGGTACGCCAAGAGGAAATACTACAATTCGATGTTTTTAATGAGGATATAGCTTGGCAATTAGGTACAATCATTTATGAGCGTGGCAAATTAGATTCTCTTCCTATCGTGATTGAAATAAAAAAATTTGATCAAACTCTTTTTTTGGCTGCCAGGTCTGGTGTGACCTTCGATCATCATGATTGGATTCGACGTAAGAGGAATTCTGTCCAACGGTTCCTGCGTAGCTCTTATCGACTAGGGCATGAATTAGCTGCTGAAAAATTAGATATTACCCAACGTTTTCATTTATCTACTCACGATTATACTAGTGCTGGTGGTGGCTTTCCGATCATTGTAAAGAATATTGGAGTTATTGGAAGCATTGCCGTTTCAGGACTTCCAGAGCGAGAAGATCATCAACTAATAGTTGATGTCTTGGCTGATTATCTTGTTAAAGATAAAAGCAAATTACAACTTCTAGATAATACTTAAATTATTACCAATCAAAAATGATAAAAAATAATCATTAAGAATCATATGAAATGAAAAAATTATAATGGAAAATGATTATAGGGAGCTAAGCTCCCACTACTATGTACGACGACAAAGTTTAGATTCAATCCATTGATGAATTTCCCAAACTGACCATCCAACCCTACCTACAGTCAAATGAACTTGTTTCGGAAAAGTTGGATCATATTGCTTATGTCGTTCATTCATAATGTTATAGATTGTTGCACAGCTTAAACCTGTAACCTGTATAACATCTTTCAAGTTTATAATTTGATTCATTAAAAAAGTTTGGCCTGTGATCACATTCATGATGTTTACTCCTGATTTTTAATGCGAGCGACAATTCGCTCAAATGATTGAGCGATTCGTAAAAATTAACTTTCGCGTTTTACTTAGGCCTCAATTCACTACGCTGACAGACTGCTGCAAACCTTTCTGAACATCCTGCACTTGCTTGAAGTCATGAACTTGTTTCTGCTCTTGCTGTGGTGAATTTTCAACATAAAATTCATCAACAATCACCTCGCCTTCCTCCCCATCTACTTCAAATTGCGCATTGCCATAACCTTGCCGAGCCATTTGATCTAAAGCAGCCTGATTAAAACCTGACAGCTTACTCTTCTGATCAATTTCTTTGGCGGTTTGAATCGCTTCTTGTAAATGAATGCCTTCGTGCAAAGTCAGATCCACGTAATACACTGGCGTGCGATAGCTTTGTGTGGTGCTCTTGCCTCTCAGTGTGAGTTGTAGAGGTAGGCATGAAAGTAAGCCATTGGATGCAGCATGGTAGTAACTGAGCCGAGCAGCTAAGGTACGAATACTATTAAAGCCAGTGGTTCTAAAAACGAAAGTCCCAAATTCATCCGATTCATCGAGATTCACATAGAGACGACCATAGGGTTTACAGTTACCTCCTTGTGCCAATGGACATAAATCAGGGGATGGGCATGGATGTTGTTCTACACCTTGATTGGTTAAGCGCTGGCAAGTTTCACCATTGCCGATACACACGGGACGCCCTGTCTGTCGGTCAAATAAGCTGTACTCTGCACGTAAGTTCAGCTCAGGATCATTAAAGATCATGCGGACTGGAATGCTTCTGAGTTTTTGATTTTGAGCTTTAGCTCGTAGTTGCTCATCTAAGGGGTGTTTGACCCAACCCTCTTTATTTTGGATTTGGCTGGTAATGGTGAACTGATCATCCTTTTCAGGGACACGTTTACCATTCTTCTCCACCATCTTACCGATGCTAATCCGACCTAAGATCGGTGGTGTAATCGCTAAACCTTTAATCATATTGATGTCCTCAAAGTTATTTCTGACTATTGTCTGGTTAATATGTAGAAATCATTTATTTTCAGATGCATAAACATCAGCGCAATTCAGTCCATTTTGTTCTCTGTCCGTACTTCGGTGCTGACAGAGAACGGGGGCTGTTTTGCGATTTTTTGCAGATATGCGCTGAGTTAAATAAAGCCTTTAGTCATCATGACAATAGATGTTGAAGCGCCGTGTGCCCTGCTTGCTTTGTGGGTACTGACTGAGATATTCAGGGTGTGACTTAAGTAAAGCCTTGCTATCCAAGCTGATCGAATCTTTTGACTTCTTCCATGTCACTGAGCCAGCCTTAAAGGTGGCTCGCTCAGCCTCTTGCATCTGGCCTTGCAATTGGTGCTTGAGTAAGTCAAATTGCTGTTGGTACTTCTCAACTTGATTACGTACTCGAATCAGTTGTTCAAACTGTTGATTGGCTTGCTCATCTTCAGATAAGTCTGTCGTACTGAGTGGCACATGTTCGGGATAAAGCAGTTGTAGAGCTTTGGCTGCCGATTCACTGGCATCTGCTTCAGGTGGGGTATCTTTCTCAACACATTCCCAGAAGTAACGTTCTGTATTGACGATATGCTGAATCACCGATTCTGAACGCATCACTTTAAAAATGCGCGTTTCATGTCCACAGATCAGTACACAAATGTGCGCTGCTTGTTTGCCTGTGACTGCTAACTGATGTTGTACTTGGCAAAGGACATAGAGCGGTACGCCATCTCGCCACAGCTTAGCCCCATATTCCCCTGCGGTTTTGCATTCCAGAATTTGGACCTCGGCATTACCCACCACGGAATAGTCCAAGTTAGCCAACATGAAATGCTTATCGGGATCAGGATGTTGCAAGACTGCATTGACCCGACGAACTTTATGCTGGGTGTGCATGCTGTAGTATTCAGCAACGAGCGGCTCTAACTGCTTGCCCCAATACAAAGGTGCATGGCCTTCGCTGTCATCTTCAATGTTTTGTTGAATCCGACCTGTCTTAATCATCCATAGTTCCAGCATCGACATATACGGATTGAGTCCACAAGCAGCAGCACAGTCACTGCTACCAATGCCCTTGCGTCTGACTTCCAGCCATTCGGCTTGAGTCATATTTTTAGTCTCTACGAAACGTTTTGCGGTAAACAGCTTTGGACGGTCGGCATGGATATTGGGTTTGGTATTATTTGGATGAATTACGGCTGAGTTCATAATGTTTTCCTGTAATTGTTAAATTTTGGGCATAAAAAAAGCCACATCTGGAGATGTGGCAAAGAGGTGTCTGGGTTTAAGAAGAGTTACAGGATCATATTGATCTCATGTCCTGATCTTAAATCCTGAATCTGAATTGAAGCTTAAACAACTAAACGGAGTGCTTGTTCGAGTCCACGTTGCTTAAGACCTGCGCCTGCCCCGAACCAAGCAGAATCGAGACGGTGATCCTGACTCATGGCTCGACGTTCATGATCAGCGAACTCGGTGATACTACATAACAGACCATATGCGGTATCTTTGGCTGAACTCAGTTCTGCGCCACGACCATGCCCGTTAAACATGGTCATGACTTTAGACATCGCTCGGCCATTTGGTTCAGTCTTGTTGTCAGATTTGGCTGTGTGGTTGGCTTGGCTGGCGACATTACGGTAGAACTGAATAATGCCTTCGTCTTGGTCCGAATTGCTTAGGCTAGTGTTGTTAAACACCGCATCGAAATACGCTGCTGCTTCAGTCTGCGTAACTTTACGCTGACTGAGTTGTTTCATTTCATACATATGATCCTCCCATGTACGGACGGATATACCCAGTTGCTGTTTAATCTTCTGTGCATCAAACTTGGTGCTGTGCGGGACTTTGACTACACCTGCACTTGAGTTCTGACCTTTCAAAGCAATCGCTAAGGTGTTGTTACAGACCACACGAATACTGGTGAATTGCGCGGTGGTTGCCAGTGTGCCGTCACACGCTGTAGCCAAGAGGATGTAGCCATTACTGACATCTCTACCCTTTAAAGCAGAAGTCTGTCCTGTTCGTGCCAATGCCCAGAACTTCTTACCGCCTTTCAGTACCCCTGCGGTTTCCAGTTTAAAGCCTGATTGTTCAGTCAAGTCTCGATAAAATTCCAAGATTTGTTTCGGTTGTACTTCCTGATAACGCTGACTGACCACAGATAAAGGTGCATGCGTATCGGAACGATACAATACGCGCTGTTCCTCATAGGGCATGATGATGTTTTGCCCACGTTGGTTTTGGGCCATGTAACTGACGTTGGATGATTCAATGCGCCAATCCATGCCTGCCTGCTGTGCCCAGACCTCAATCGGTTGGTTTTGAGTCAGTGGGTTGCCTAGACCATGCCAAGGTGTTTGGCCGACATAAGCCATTTGTTCGAGTTGATGTGCCATAAAAGATGTCCTCATTTAAAATCATGAATATGTTTTTGATATACAAAGTGATGTAAAGACTACGTTTAAGACTTACTAAAAGGTGGTCGGACTGGCGCACGGGTTTGATCAGCAATCACCAGAATCACACCACCCAACATGGCCCCTGCGACCCCACCAATAAACGGTGAATAGCCCAATGACTTAGCCAGTGACATGCCCAATACCGCTAAAGTGGTCGGTGAATTGCTTAAACCTAAGCCCTGCATCAACGGCTTAACTGTTTCAGGACGGCTGAACATTAAATCTTCGTCTTGGTCAAAATCTCGAAACGGCATAACTAAACTCCTGAAAAGATATAGGTGCATGAACAGAGCATCCGCTTGCTTAAACGGATACTCTGCTTCTGCTTCATTCAGGTGTTATGTATCTGAAATTATTTGCAATCTGATCGCTGATTAATTTTTAGAGTTTTGATCATAAAAAGAAATGCAATGAAATTAATCTAGTCAACCTCCCCCGGAAATCTTAGCGTCGTATAATTGCAAAAAAATATGAATATAGTTATTATTGATAATGATTATTATTTATAGTATTTCAATTATGGCAAATCTTGTTGAGCATCTTTATAAAGATCATCATCAATGGCTATATCGTTGGTTATCCAAAAAAATGCCAAATCAACAATATGCCGAAGATATAGCCCAAGATACTTTTGTCCGTTTATTAACAAAGAAAAAAACCATCACCCCTCAAGAGCCTCGCGCTTTATTACTCACTATTGCAAAAGGGATGGTCAGTAATTTTTATCGTCATCAAAAGATTGAAGAAAGTTACCTTGAATTTATTGCAAGCCTTCCAGAGGAATATGCGCCATCACCAGAAACTCAACTCATTTTATTGGGTGCTATTGTTGAACTGGATCGTCGTTTAAATGGTTTGGAGCCAACGGTAAAACAGGCATTTTTATTGACCCAGTTAGAAGGCTTGACGCAGGCGCAAGTAGCAACACAACTTAATATCTCAATTGCTACCGTGCAGCGCAATATCATCAAGGCTTTACACCAATGTTGTTTTACAGATTTAATCTAGAATATGATCTTATTTTCTTTTGATATTGTCTGATTTATGCCAAATAAATCAATTTTTCCAGAAAATCCTTCTCACATTCCTATAGAGGTGAGCCAACAGGCAACGGAGTGGTATGTGCGTTTACAAGCAGATGATGTAAGTGAACAGGAGTTTTCTGAATTTCAAACATGGTTCAAACAAGATCCACGTCACCAAGACGCATGGAGATGCCTTGAACAATTTGGGTTATCTATTGCCAATATTAAGCATCCTCTTTTACATCAAGCAATAGTAGCCGTCGAACAAAAAGAAAAAAAATTACAGCTCTACAGCCTAAAATCTATTATTTGGTTATTAGTATTTGGTACAAGTATATTTGGCTTATATCAGGCTGAGCAGCAACAACTTTGGCAACAATGGCAAGCTGACTATAAAACCAAAGTAGGTGAACAAAAGCAGATAAATTTACCCGATGGTTCACAGATTACTTTAAATACCGATACAGCAATTAATGTTAATTATAATGATTCAAAACGTCAGATTGAATTAATCAAAGGTGAAATTCAGATTGATGTAAGACATGATATACATCATCGACCATTCTTAGTTCAGAGTCGTGACGGTATCACGCAAGATGTGGGTACACGTTTTAATATTCGGCAGAATCATCACTCAACTGTACTTGCCGTAACAGAAGGTGAAGTACAGATCACCACTCATACATCAAAAGAAAAGGCAAATATTCTGGCTAATCAACAAGTCTCATTCGACCGACAGAGCATTCAAAATATCGAGCTTCTTCACTCAAAATATCGTTCATGGACCAATGGCACACTCAATGTCTATAAAATGCCACTCACAGAGTTTCTTAACGAATTTGAGCGTTATCATCATGGCAAACTACGCTACGGCAGTAGCATTGCTGGATTAGAAGTTTCGGGGGTTTTCCCAATACAGGACAGTGAAAAAGTCTTAAATTCTCTGGAGCAACAATTGCCGATTAAAGTTGAATCGGAATTTTATTACTGGAAAAAAATCTCTTTAAGCAAAAATAAAGAATAATTAATCTTAATTCAAATCAATATCTTAAAAAATAAATAATATTATTTTAATTTTTCGTGAGGCGTTTTTTATTCTCAAGGGGCATAGGTAATAAGAAATCAATTTTTTTACCTATGGGGATACATAATGAAACACACAGGATTTAAAGCAAGCTTACTCAGCATGGCTATCAGGCATAGCCTATTAGCAGCTACAGTACTCAGTGCAAATATTAGTACGGTAGCTGTTGCTGGTACTGCAAGTATACAAAATGTTCAAATTGCGTCAGGGCCACTCGCTCAAGTTGTAAATCAATTTGCGGAGCAAGCAGGTATTTTACTCACTTATGATGCCAAATTGGTTGAAGGTAAACAAAGTACAGGTTTAAAAGGATCGTATAGTTTAGATAGTGGCTTTACTACCCTACTTTCACAACATAGCTTACAACTACAAAAAACAACGAATGGCTATACGATTATGCTCAATACCGCCCCCCAAACCCAGGATGTCGGGCAATTTAAGAGCACTAATGTAACTACCGAAAAATCAGCAAATAGCAATATAACGCAATTACCAGTCATAGCCGTAAAGGCAAGTACAACAGAAGGCACTGGTTCCTACACAACAGGAAACATGAGCACTGCAACCAAACTCAAGTTATCAATACGAGAGACGCCGCAGACCATTACGATCGTGACTCGCCAGAAAATCGAGGACAAATCTTATGAAACGCTGGATCAGGCAGTTACGGACACACCAGGTCTGATTGCTAATCAGAACTTTGGCGATACACGTTATCAATATTGGTCACGCGGCCTAATCATCGACAATATGCAATATGATGGTATAGCCAACCCAGTACAGTATTATGCCCGCGATAGCGATGGCGCCGACGATATGGACATGTACGACCGAGTTGAGGTACTGCGTGGAGCATCTGGTCTTGTCACAGGTGCAGGTAACCCCTCAGGCGCCATTAACTTGATACGTAAGAAACCTCTCGATGAGAAGAAGACCACAATTACTGCAAGAGCATCCTCTTGGGGAAGTGCAAAGGCTGTCATTGATCATTCTGCGCCACTCAACACCGAAGAAACTATACGAGGTCGCATTGTAAGCTCATATAACTCAGGTCAAACTTACAAGGATGATTCGTTTAACAAAGATGGGCTCTTTTACGGTACGATCGAAGCGGATATCACAGACGATACGACCGTCAACGTAGGATATAGTTACCAGAAGCAGAAAATTGACGGTTACGATTGGGGTGGACTTCCAGTTAAAACCGATGGCTCGTTTTACAATTTTTCAGCATCGGATTTCATCGGGAATGCTTGGCAGTATGTTGACCGCGAGCAACACACCGCTTTTGTCGAATTGGAACATCGTTTCGACGAAAACTGGAAGTTGAACTTTGCTGGCCGCTCCTCTTGGTCAGAGTCAGAAATGGGGGCTTCCTTCTCAAGCTATTCTTCTTCCGATTTGTATCTCTATGACCGTCTGTTCAACTATGACAATGACGTATATGCATTCGATGCCAATCTGAACGGTTCGATCGAAGCATTTGGCCGTAATCATGATCTGGTATTTGGAGTAAATGCTAACCGCACTAATTTAACGATTTTGAATTCACTAGGCACGACAACACTCATCAGCGACCCGTTAAACTGGAACTCGTCTTCTGGCCTCAATTATTCGAATTTTACCCCCTTCAGCCAGCTACAATATAAGACTGAGCAAATTGGTGCTTATGCTGCTGGAAGGTTTTCACTTACAGACTCTCTTAAGCTAATTACGGGCGCGAGATTGTCCTGGTATGACTACGACTCTGCAACCACAATACTTTCCACAGGGAAAGTCACTGAAAATCAGATTCGGGAAACTGGTATATTTACGCCTTATGCAGGTCTCGTTTATGACATCAATCATGTACTTTCCGCCTATGCTAGCTATACCAGTATTTTCCAGCCTCAATATAATTTCGGGCGGGATGGAAGTCTACTCGACCCCATCACTGGAACGAATATTGAAATGGGCTTGAAGGGTGAGTTTTTCGATCAGCGGCTCAATGGAACATTTGCTGCTTTTCAGGTCATGAGAGACAATGTCGCCTCACAACTTTCCGATATTAGTTATTGCAACCCGACAGTCCGGGCATGTTACGAAGGTGTAGACGGAGTGCGTACACGTGGCGCCGAACTGGAACTGAGCGGCTTAATCACAGACGAGTGGCGTATGACGGGCGGCTACACGTATGCTGTTTCCAAATATGCTGAGGGTGTTTCGGCTGGAGAAAAGTTTGCTACCTATCAATATCCTGAACAGGTTTTTAAACTATTTACATCATACACCTTACCCACAGAGCAATTTACTATTGGTGGAGGGTTGAGAGCGCAAAGCAAACTCTACTATAAGACATCGGTACTGGATATTGAGCAACCAGCATATGCGGTATTTGATATGATGGCAAAGTATAACCTCAGCAAGCAGACATCTCTGCAACTCAATGTGAATAATATTTTCGACAAAGAATATTATTCGGCACTCAATACGACTGCAGGATATGGTTTCTTCATGGGTGCCCCGCGCAATTTCAAACTGACATTGAAACACTTTTTTTGATTGTTAATATATCCAGTGTGCAAATAGCATACTGGATTCCTCCAAACGGTATAACAGAGTCTGAAATAACTGTACTTACTGATTTCTGAACTAGTCAGGATATTGTTGATCAAGCGCTAATAAAATAGCAAAACATTATTTTTTATCAATTAAATATACTCACAGCTAAATCATTTAATTGACTAAGCTTACCCTTACTTTTATGATTCATGTGCTGGCCTACATTGCCAGTCGGTTTTAGCAGACCGTTTCCTAAGTACACTAAAAGATCCCTTCTTTTGGTGTGTGCCCTCGTGCTCCCCTCTGCGGTAGAACGGGAGGGGGACACCTTCGGGTGTGCTGATTCTTAGGTTCAGTCTGCTAACCCCTTTTCGTTCTGCCACCATTATTTAGCAGTGATGCGGTAGAACTTCTTAAATACCTAAGGAGTCAATCATGACTGTTTCCAATTTTCTTATCAAAAGCCATACCCCCATTACATCGCCTCTCTCTAAGCTAAAGGATCATCCTTCTTTGCTTGAGCAATGAAGATTCTTGCACGTCTGATTCTTATTCTTGGGGTAGTGATCTGGCTAAGCCCTGCTGTGATTGGCTTTGTCTTGATCATGATGATCTTTTGGCTACTGGTTTCATTCGCAGGTTGGGACAATCCACCGCGTCGCTAAAAATCACATCACTCCAATTTTTATTGCGAATCAGGCACTGATCTTCCTCTACTCAGACGAGAATCATCATGTCTATTTTATCTGCAATGCCTATTCTGGGCAGTGTCATGCTGCTTGCCGTTTCCTTGGCAGGCTGTGAAAGCAAATCCAAACGTGAGTTCAATGCAGGCTGCCAATCTGGTGGCACAGATCGCTCAACCTGTTCCTGTGTCTATGACCAACTCGAAGCTCAATACTCGCCTGCGGTCATGGAAAAGCTGGGGGATCAAAACCTCAGCAACTTTGACCTGCCACAGGACTTCGTTGAGAACATGGCGCTTGCTGCGCAGTACTGCCAATCTCGCTAAAGGAGAAAATTGTGCAAATTAAACATTATGTGATTGGGGGCTATATCGCGATTGCCCTGCTGTTTTCTTTCTACTTAAAGGGATGCAGTGACACCGCACATCAAAGCTATGCCTACAACTTAGGTAAAGCTGTGGTTTGGCCGATCTCGATGTTCAACTGAGTTTAGCTTGTCATCCACCACCCACTATTTTTAAAACAATCTGGGGATTTTTTAATATGAACACTTTGATAAAAACAGTTTTTCACAGCAGTGCCTTGTTGGCCTGTTTATTCACCGCAAGCGTCAGTCATGCTGATGTAAAAAGCATGACGCAAATTTATAACAACCCACAAAGTGCGCCTAAAGTTCAGCGCTGCAAAGGTAATCAGAACTGCAATGCCTTTCATGCGCTCTCTAAGCAATGGCAATCCATTCCTGAGAATTTCAAAATCAGCGGAATAAAGTTAAAGCCATATGCCAAATCGGGTGATGGTTATGGGCTTTGGAAAGGCTTCACACTGAATAGCACTCGTGCCGTAGCCTTCTCGGATGCAGGTGATGCTGTGTTTTACAGTGGTGGGAGTAGTTCCGCAGCCGATGAGCGTATCTTTGCGCAAGGCTTAGCGGTTTTACTTTATCTAGAAAATAAAAAATAACAGGACCATGACATGAAAAAAATCTTTCTTGCACTCAGCCTTATGGCATTCGCCCCTCTTACTCTAGCTAAAGCAACCCAAGTCACCGTTGTCGTTCAAAAGATTGAAGGTTTTGGGGAATCAGGTGACGCCTTTACTTTTAAAGCCAAATCAGGCAAGCGCTATATGGTGTACAACGCAGGTGGTGCAAGCCCGATCAAAGGTGAAGCTTTAATTCAACAGTCAGCGAAATCTAAGCAGAAGATTTGTTTAGAACTCGATGCTTATTCAAATGCACCTCAAATGGTCGATGCTGTAAAGAAAGGCGCATGTAAATAACCCGAGTCTGGCCTCTGACCAAACAGCTTGATTAAAGGTCTGAGGCTTCAAGCTTCACTTTTGAATAATGGACAGTCCGATGCATCTTTTTAAAACATGTTTACTGGCAAGCCTCATATTCACATTATGCGCTTGTCAGGATAAAGCTGCTGAATCTAACTCAGCAAACAGCTCTACTGCTGCCTCTGACCCTGAGTTAGAAGCCGTACTCAATACGCCAGTCAGTGAAATCGATGAAGCAAGCGTTGCACATTGGATGACTGAAGAAACTAAAACTGTAGATGAAGAGATGGTTGAACCTGAAACTCAGCATGAGGAAGAATTTGAACTACGTGTCTACCGTGAAGAATCCCAAGGGACCATGACCGGCTACAGCGATAAGATTGATATTCTCTCGCTCAACGATCACCCGACAACCATTAAAAGTGTAGTGGTCAATCGGGGAAATTGTCGAGTGATTAGTTTGTATGATCACCAAAATATGCGCTACGGTTCGGTTGCTCTCGCATATCCGCGTTGCAATGCAGCACATATTCGGGAAGTCAGTGTGAATACCAATTCAGGCACTTACACCTATAAGTTTCATTAATGACTATGCAGAGCCTCAAGGGGTTCTGCATAAGCTGACCTATTAGTTTGATTCAATGACTTTACGCGCTGCTGAATCCTTACACTTGCGCCTCCAACTCACATCATAAACACCTTTGCCAAATGTACGCATACCCTTGGTCCTCACCCGTAGATATTGATCTTCTTTTTCAGGGTTCACTAGATACATCGCAGCGTTAATTGCATTATCGACTTGCAATATATTATTACGGCAAATCATACCGATACCTAATGAGCCTTGCTGTTCAAATCTCCTTTTATATTCTGGCGTATTGGATAGAAAGAAATAGCCTTTCTCATCTGTGATCTTTTTCCAACACATGCCAACTTGCATACCTAAGCCATAGTCAGACTGATGTTTATGCCCATCGTAGATTAATAACACATGACAGTGATAACCTTTCTTTTCCCCTTGCTCAACGGCCCATGCATAACCATGTAGGTTATTAAAGCAAGTATCCTTATTCTGCATTCTGTTGATAAAGGTTTTTAGATATTGATGAAAGACCTCAATATTCACCTCATGCTGAAATTCCTGCTGAATAGATAAATCAACTCTGACAAACAGCAACTTTGAATAGTGCCAGATCAAATCTTTTAAATACTCCTTCAGACTATTCTTATTCTTATGTTCTTGTACCTTTAAAGACTGCAACTCCCACCGCACATTAATACCATCATATTGAGCTTTATCTGTTAGGGTGAGAAGTTCTCCTTTGGGTACATGATCAATATCATAGGTGTCCGCTAAAAGGTCTAAGTCAGAGACCATTTTCTGGAATAACATCACACTATGACTGTATTTTAAATTAGGTCGATAGATGGACTTAAATAGAGGTATAAGCTCTTTCAACTTTGGCCTAAAGTGAGCATTATCAAATATATAATATTCACAAACTGAGCGTATGAACGAATCTATAGCAATCAGTACTTGTGATTCATTGGTCTTACATGGTTCTAAATTCATTATTATCTCTTAAGTGATGGTTTAGTTCATATCACTCGTCTTGAATTCATCTTTTACTGACATATAGATCATATGCTAGATAGCGTTATAGGTTATTTCTTAATGATTATTAATATAATCATTATATTAACAACCCACTTAAAAAAACAAAAAAAAGAACACAATATATCTTAGGTTCCGTATAAAAATAAATAATATATTTAAAAAAACAAGCTAAGGTTAATTGAAAATATGCCTAATTAAAATTTAATTAAACTAAACCCTGCTTAAACCGATATTTCTATAATAATTTTGTTATTTTGGTGAAATATCCAAATATAACAAGCTGAGCTACGTTTCAGGTGTTGAAGGTTCTGTTTTAAACAATTTCCCATATATTGATTTTAATTTTAGCAAAAAACATCAGTGATGCTAATAATTAGACAATATCTAATCTAACATAAGGATTAGAGTTGTGGGTTAGTGTGTTAACTTAACTTATTACCCCAGTCTTTTCTTTTTCTCAAGTAGACACACTATCAAGATACAAGCTAGCCAGATCAGACCAGAAACAAAAAAAATAACTACATCTTATTGTTTTTATTTTATTTTTAATGTTAAGAAAATACTAATATATCCCTATTATTCTGTAAATAATACTCTAGTTTATTGTTGAAATATTTTAAATATATCACTTATAATACTACAAATAATTCTACATGGTGATCTACATGGCTGTACATAATGGAAGTAATAACAGGCTACGATATAAAGATGAATTCGGTTTCACAAATAGAGATATCAATTGGATTTGGAGCACATATCAGCTTTACCTATACAATCCTTTGACTGGAAAAAATTCTATACATCAAAAAAGTGAAATTATAAAATATTATATTAACTCGCAACAAAATAAAGATTACGTCTTAAACAAGATACTAATAGACAAGGATAACCAATTAGTAAATGAAAATGAATTTAAATGGATATCAGAAACAAATTACAGATTAATAATATCACTTATAAATATAATAATTAAAAAATACAATATAAACCAAACAAACATATCAACAACCCAAAACTATGAATATTTTATAAATATTTTTGACTGCATAAACCTAAATAAGGATGAAAAAATATACTTATTAAATGACTTAAAATCCATTTGGTCGAATACTGAATTAAATGAAAATGATGTAAACTGGTTAACCCCACTGGATCAAGGTCAGATAATCTGGGCTTGGAAATATTTAGAAAAAAATAATAAACTTGGATATTTTCCAACATCTCCAGTATCGATTATTGAAAGGCATCAATTTATATGTGCTTTTTTAGATTTAATTAGTATCTTCAATGGACAGGATTCAAAAGAATTATTCCTATACAAAATGAAAAAAACATGGTCTCAGAAAAAATATAGAGATAATGATAGAATTAAAAAACCTTACCATTTACCTTTAAGCAAGGATAGCCACAATAAGCTTACACATTTATGTGAAATATTTAATAAATCTCAGTCAGATGTTTTAGAGTTTACTATTAATAAGATATATAATGATTACACCAAAGACAATGAAGGAAAAAATAAGTTTAATTAAAATACTTTAGTTTTTCCATATTAATAATCTTCAATTATTTCCCTGAGTATATTTGGTTGCCTTCTTATTAAGTTCTTAATAATTTCAGGTTGATAATCTGTATTAAATGCTAATTCATTTTTTAATACTAATGAATGATCATCCATTTTCAGGGCTTCATTTAACTCGCGACATCGTACTTTTAGTTCAATAATTCGATTACGGTAGGTCTGATGGCGAGTATTAGTTCGGATTACGCCCGGCTCATAGCGGGGTGGATTCTTTTTATATTCATCAAACTCTAACTGAATAGACTCCAGCTGATTACTTTTTTCTACCAATTGAATTGAAATCCACTCCTTATCAAAAAGCTTTAACTTTTCCACAAGTTCTGGAAGCGTACTCTCAACAGCTACATTCAAATTTTTCCATTTACCATGCTCTTTAGCTTTATCCAGCATAAAATTAAAAATAAATTCTTGTTTTTTATAGAGACCTTTTGAATATCTTTTTTCTATGGCTCTTATTCCCCTAATTCTGCTCATCAATTTTTTACTAAATAAAAGATCAACTTTCATTGCCGCATAATCATGAAGTAAATTCTGATATATGCTTTTTATTTCTTTTTCTGAAATTTCATTAAACTCTTCTTTTAACTTTAACAGCCTCTCTAAAATTCTTAAAAAACAAAGATTAGAATAGATAACGCTATCTCTCTCAACTGGGTATGCTTGAGTCATAATTTGTATGATTTTTTGTATCTCAGAGTCTGTCAATGGTCTAACAGGTACAAATACATGTTTAATATCAAGTTCATCAAGTAAAGGGGCATTTACATCAAATTCAGACCCAGACTTTGTACAATAATTAAAGAACCCATGACAAACCTCTAAAATAAAGTCTGATAATTCAGAAATCTCAACATAAGCCATAAAACACCTTTTAAACTTAATATATAACTATCAATAACTTAAATTATAGAATCAAAAAGTATTTTTTTACTTTACTACAATTATTTATTTCAAACAGCTGAATTCCTATCATAAAGACATACAACTTAGAAAACATATAGGTCCATTTAATGGGAACAAATTTGAAGTTCAAGACAGAAGACTACTTGTTTATGAAATATCGCGGCATGGCTGTTGAACTGATGGATATAGTTGGAGACTATTACCCTCACCTTAGTAAAGCTGAAGCATTGAGAAAGGCAAATAATCAGGAATTCCCTTTCTCCGTGTTTAAAATTGATCAAAGTAAACGTGCACCATTTTTGGTACACGTTAAAGACTTAGCAGATATTTTAGATAAACAGTATTCGGAAGCTTTAAAAGATTTTGCTACGTTTCATCGATGAGGCGTAGCACTTCATCCAACTGCATAACATTCCTTCTTGCTTTAACTGACACATAGCGCTGTAAACTACTCCAAGAATCATGCAGGCTTACTTTCTGAATTTCTGGAATAGTAAAACTCTGTTCAGCTAGTCGAGTACAACCCTCATGCCTCAAGTCGTGAAAGCGTAAATCATCAATATCCAACATTCTGCATGCTTCCCTAAACTCTTTACCTAAGCTTTTAGGATTCAATGGCAGCAGCAAGTTTTCATCATACCCAAGCATCAACATCCGTTCACGAACTTCTGACTGCTCTAATCTCTTAACCATTTCCTTACAAGGATCAAGAACATCAAATGATTTATGATTTCCCTTAGAGCCATTTGGATTCTTTAGATCATGCACTTTCCATGTTGAGTGATGTGAATCGTAATCCCGAAGATATAAACGAGTTAATTCAGCTTCTCTTCTGCATGACGAAATAGCAAACCACATAATCAAATGCATTGGATACTTAGAACCGTAACGGTTTAGCTTCCATCGCTCTGTAAAATACTTCGTCAATGCAATCAACTCATCCCTTGAAGGAAGTCGGTCTCTTTTTTGACTAGAGGATATTTGACGTGTTTTTCTTAACTGAGCTGTAGCCTTATCAAAACCATTTAAATCGATATCCATTTCCCACATAACAGCAGCATGAGAAAGTACACCACGGATATGTAAAAGCTCATGTTGCTGAGTACTAGTTGCGATTGGCTCAAGTTTGAGATGAGGGACTCCTCCCTTCCTTAATGCAACATGCTCAGCCAAATGTACTGATTTTATTTTTGTGATAATATTACGCGCAATTGGTAGCTTCTTAATTAAGAGCAGAGAATAGCGTTTCGTCCTTCCGTACTCGCTCCCGACTTCATCCAAATATTTATCTATGGCATCTGATAAGGTCAGATCAATCAGCTTTTCTTTGCCAAGCAAAATATCAGGATTTTCTTGAATTTCGACTTCTCGTTTCTTAACCCAGTTTTCGGCTAACTTCTTTGAGTGAAATGTTTTACTTTCAGAGAAAGTAGGAAAGCCCTTTCGATTAACTCGAATCGCAGCACGATAGTTAACTTTACCATCTGCACCTTTCCTTGCTGTAATTGACCCCATAATTTACACCATAACTCGTTTTCTTGATTATGGTGTAAAATTTGGTGTAAATGCAAACCGATTAACCCACCTAAACACCGGTTAAAACAGATTCGCGCAGGTTGCGAAATACAGATTAAAGGTATGATTTTTAATGACTATTGTCAAAAACATTGAAAACACTCAATCTCCGCGAATCAGCGTAGCCCCGATGATGGATTGGACCACAAAAGACTATCGTTTTTTTGCCCGTTTATTTAATCCAAACGTAATTTTATACACCGAAATGGTCACTACAGGTGCCATTCTATTTGGTGGTGCAAATCGTCATTTAGACTATAACAATGAAGAGCACCCAATTGTTTTACAACTTGGCGGCTCAAATCCTAAAGACTTAGCTACATGTACCAAAATGGCTCAAGACTGGGGCTATGACGAAGTTAACCTCAATGTTGGCTGTCCAAGTGACCGTGTACAAAACAATAAAATTGGTGCATGTCTTATGGCAGAGCCAGACCTCGTCGCAGAATGTATCGCTGAAATGCGCCATGCTGTGGATATTCCCGTGACCGTGAAACACCGTATCGGCATTGATGACATGCATTCTTATGAAGAAATGCTACATTTTGTTGATACCGTTGCCAAAACGGGTTGTGATAATTTCATCGTACACGCACGTATTGCCTTGCTTCAGGGACTTTCTCCGAAAGAAAACCGTGAAGTGCCCCCCCTACGCTATGAAGATGTCTATCGTTTAAAGCAAGAGCGTCCAAATCTATTGATTGAGATTAATGGCGGGGTCAAAACCTTTGCAGAAACGCAAGAGCATCTCAAACATGTGGATGGTGTAATGATCGGACGTGAGGCATATCACAATCCCTACTTTCTGGCTGAACTTGGTCAGTTGTGGAATTTAGAACTTCCAGACCGCTTTGACATTATCAATCAAATGCTGCCGTATATTGCCCAGCGTATGGCTGAGGGTGCTCCGTTATCAATTATCACTCGTCACATTTTAGGTTTATTTCAAAACCTTCCGGGTGCTCGCAAATGGCGTCAGGCCTTAAGTGGTGGTAATGCTAAGACTTTTGCTGATGTGGAAAATGCAATTCTCAACATTAAAGACGCGATGCAACGCACCGAAGATTATTTAAAAGAACACACTCTAGCTTAGTAATTTAGAATATTAATCTAAAAGAAAAAAGCGAAGCATCTGCTTCGCTTTTTTCTTTTATAGTCTGATACAAGGCTTTACTAAAGAACGTTTTCAATATTGGTCACACACACATTTCATTTTAAATTCATTAGGTGATTAACCCGTAAATTTACTCAGAGCGCGCCAGTATTTATCTTTGAACAGGCTGACTTCTATTTCAAAGTTGTCTTTATATTTTTCAATCACTTGATCAATGACTTTAGATGGCTTCCTAAACTCTTTACACACAAAATACATGGTTCTTAAGTGATTACCCGTTTCACGTCCTATATTTAAATAGCCATCCACATCTTTCAACTCTTGCAATAATTCGTCTTCAATCAGATTCAGCAACTCATAATCTGTAGAAGCAGGCATACCATTTGAATGATGACCATCATAGGAGATTTCAATCAGCATCATCCACGGATGTGAGGCTTTTTGATCCCATGTTAAAAGTGTACGATTTAGAGTTGCCAGCAAAGGTAGGCCTTCATTGGTTTCGCCTTCCAAACTAACAAATTCATCGGCATCTGTATTTGAACGGGTAATTTTGTCTAATCTTGAAATTTCACTACTTTTTAAAATTAAAATGTTTTTGAGCAAGTTAATCGGTAGCAATTCTTTTTCGGCATCTTGTTTAGACTGGACAGAAACATTGTCCAATTTGGTGACCGCATCATACTCGCCCAAATAATTATCGAGAAAAATATACACAGCCTGTAAAAATGCATCTTTTTCAGCGACATTATATTCATCATGTACCACAACCAGATCAATCTCATCGGGATATTCAGCTTGCTGGTTAAAATAAAAAGACAAAGTCTCCTGACTAAACTCATAACCATGCATATTAATCCCAACACGTTCAATATCACTTTCAGGTTTAAGCGCAGTGAACTTCCACCCTGCAATCTCAGGTGCAGCCACAATCAACTCTTCCACAAAAACAATATTTGGAATGATGCCATCAGGGGTAAGAATTAATTCAGCTGTTTGTGGGGTTAACATGCCCGTCAGAAAAAAGATACCGCTATGGACTTTTTCCAATTCAGGCGTCAGTCGATCAAAGAAATCTCGCTCGATTTCAGTTTTACTGCCTTGATCCACAATGTGGTGAAAATGCTGTTGATGCTGCTGAAACCATTGCCAAAATGCAGTATATACATTTTCATTCGCAGGCATTTTTTGCTTTTGAGAACCCCATAATTTTTTTAAAAAACTCATTTTTCTTTTCTCTTTTTTCTATTGATTTCAATATTTTTTGTGGTCTATGGACTGTATCAATATATCGATTTATACAGTCCAATTAAACCTAAAACAGTCTTATTGTTTCGCTTTCATTCCATCTAATTTTTTCAGCACTTCCGCGACTGCCACCATCGCAAAGCTTGAAGTCACTACCACCGCAGAACCATAGCCACCACAGCGTAGGCCTGCACTTGGACACACATCTGCACTGGAAAATGGATTATCAATCGAATAGACACAGCTAATGCCAAACTTTTCTTTTGGTTTTTTACAAATCCCCATTCCACGCAACTGGGTTCGAAGTTTTGCTAACATTGGATCTTGTTCGGTTTTAGACAGATCAGCCACTCGGATTTTCAATGGGTCGAGCTTGCCCCCCGCTCCCCCTGAAACAATCAATGGGATCTTATTAAAACGACAGTGCAACATCAGTGCTAATTTAGCTTTGACGTCATCAATACAATCTAAAATTAAGTCTGGTCGATGTTCTAAAATTTCTTTGACGTTTTCTGGAGTCAAATAGTCATCAATCACATTCACTTTCATTCTTGGATTGATCTGACGGCAACGCTCCGCCATGACTTCGATTTTTTCTTGTCCAAGTGTCGAACTCAGCGCAGGCAATTGACGGTTAATATTCGAAGCCGCAATCGAATCCATATCAACCAGTGTTAATTCGCCGACGCCTGTACGCGCTAAAGCCTCGACTGCCCACGAACCCACACCACCAATCCCGATCACCATCACATGACTTTTTTCATAATATGAAAAGGCCTCGTCTCCATAAATTTTGGCTACACCAGCAAAACGGCGGTCATATTCATCATGTTGCAGATCAGTCATGCGTACATCTATATCGGTAAAATCGTGTTCATTTTACCTGAATACGACCGTGGATTACATGCAGGCTGAGAGATTTCATCACTACAAACAATAAAGCCCTGCTGCTGACAGGGCTTTATTCCATAGAGATTATGTTGCAATTAAATTACGCAGTACATAATGTAAAATGCCGCCAGCTTTAAAGTATTCCACCTCATTCAAGGTATCAATACGGCACAACACCTTAAATTGGTCTTGACTGCCATCTTCTCGAAGCACCTGAATTTCCAAGGTTTGATGCGGCTGGATATCATCCGATAACCCATGAATCGAAAGCACTTCACGACCTGTCAAATTTAAGGATTGGCGGGTTTGCCCATCCACAAACTGCAATGGCAATACTCCCATACCGACCAGATTGGAACGGTGAATTCGTTCAAAACTTTCGGCAATCACCGCTTTAACCCCCAGTAAGTTCGTACCCTTGGCAGCCCAGTCACGTGATGAGCCTGTGCCGTACTCTTTCCCAGCAATAATGATTAATGGCGTATGTTGCTGCTGATACAACATGGAAGCATCATAAATCGGCAGCTTTTCTCCTGTTGGAATATAGATTGTATTTCCACCTTCTTCACCACCCAACATTTCATTCTTAATGCGGATATTAGCAAAAGTGCCTCGCATCATCACTTCATGGTTGCCACGTCGAGATCCATAAGAGTTGAAATCTTTGGCTTCAACCCCTTGTTCTTGCAAATAGCGTCCTGCGGGGCTGTCTTTCTTGATATTACCAGCAGGGGAAATATGATCGGTGGTCACTGAATCTCCAAGCACAGCCAAAATACGTGCTTGTTCAATATTGCGAATCGGTTTCGGCGGCTGACCTATCTCTTCAAAAAAAGGCGGATGACGAATATAAGTGGAATTTTCTTGCCAAGCATAGGTCTGACTTTGAGGAATCTGAATCGCCTGCCATGCTGCATCACCATCAAAGACTGCCGCATATTCTTTATGAAACATCGCCGTATTGACACTCTGTAGCGCTTGATCAACTTCAACTTGACTCGGCCAAATATCTTTCAAGTAGACCGCCTGCCCATCTTTGCCTAGACCAATCGGTTGTGTCGTTAAATCTGTACGGATATTGCCAGTTAAACCATAAGCCACCACCAAAGGCGGCGAAGCCAACCAATTGGTTTTCACGAGCGGATGCACACGCCCTTCAAAGTTACGGTTACCTGAAAGAACTGACGCGACATTGAGATCATGACACTGAATGGCTTCTTCAATCGGTTCAGGCAGCGGTCCAGAGTTCCCGATACACGTGGTACAGCCATAGCCAACCAAGTTATAACCCAACTCATCCAAATACGGCGTTAAACCTGCCGCAGCCAAATAATCGGTTACCACTTTAGAACCGGGCGCAAGGGAACTTTTTACCCACGGTTTACGCTGTAGCCCTTTTTCAATGGCTTTCTTAGCGAGGAGTCCCGCAGCCAACATCACGCTCGGATTGGAAGTATTGGTACATGAAGTGATCGCTGAAATGACCACATCACCATGGTTCAAGGGATAAGATTTTCCATCAATGGTACAAGATGGCTCCTCATGCGGTAGATTGGCTTTTTTAGCTTCAACAGCTGTGCCACCACCTTCATTTTCTAAACGCTCTTTGGCTTCTTTGGCTGGCTTGAGATTTAGTTCCATCAAGTCATGAAAAGTTTTAGGTACATCTGACAGCAAAACACGATCTTGCGGACGTTTAGGGCCTGCCAAACTGGCCTGCACGGTGTTCATGTCCAAACTCAGTGTATCTGTAAAAACGGGTTCATCACCTGCATTTCGCCACAAGCCTTGCGCTTTACTATACGCTTCAACCAAATCAATGCGTTGTTGCTCACGACCTGTCAACGCTAAATAAGCCAAGGTCACATCATCAATCGGGAAGAAACCGCAGGTCGCGCCATATTCAGGAGCCATATTGGCAATCGTGGCACGATCCGCTAAAGGTAAATCTGCCAAACCATCGCCATAAAATTCGACAAATTTACCCACTACGCCTTTTTGGCGTAGCATTTGTGTGATGGTTAAAACCAAATCTGTTGCGGTAATCCCTTCATGCAGTTTCCCTGTGAGTTTGAAACCGATGACTTCTGGAATCAGCATGGATACAGGCTGCCCGAGCATCGCCGCTTCAGCTTCAATCCCGCCAACACCCCAGCCCAGCACGCCTAAGCCATTGATCATGGTGGTGTGTGAGTCTGTTCCCACCAAGGTATCAGGGAATGCAAAAGTTTGTCCCTCATCTTCGCCTAGCCATACCGCTTGAGCCAGATACTCTAAATTGACTTGGTGGCAAATCCCTGTCCCTGGCGGAACAACACGAAAGTTATTAAATGCAGATTGCCCCCAACGTAAGAACTGATAGCGCTCACCATTACGCTGCATTTCAATTTCGACATTTTCAGCAAAGGCATCTTCATCGGCAAAATGATCGACCATCACCGAATGGTCAATCACCAAATCTACAGGGGACAAAGGATTAATCAAATTCGGATCACCCCCTGCTTGAGCCATCGCAGCACGCATCGCGGCAAGGTCAACCACGGCGGGAACACCTGTGAAATCCTGCATCAGCACACGTGCAGGTCGATATTGGATTTCCTGATCTGAGCTTCTATTTTTTTGCCAATCGACTAAGGCTTGAATATGCTCTACTTTTACACTTTTTTGATCTTCAAAACGGAGTAAATTTTCAAGTAAGACCTTTAAAGACTTGGGTAATTGATCAATATTACCCAATGTTTGAGCGGCTTGTGGGAGATTAAAAATTTGATAGGATTTTGTACCTACCGTAAGTGTTTGTAAGGCATTAAAACTATTGATTTTGCTATATCTGGCCATTCGGTTGCCCTCCCAGTATTGGCGAGTTTATTTATTATGATGTTCTTCCTTTAATGTAAGCCTGTTTAGAAAAGAGTGTGTTCCCTTTTGGTTATCTTATTTTTATCGAGATTATTGTCTTATTCTTCTAAAATTTTAAATGCAGAGCAGCCAATGAGTTTTGCCAAAGTTGAGTTGCAAGCGACTGTGTAGATTGACCTAGTGTCTGTGCCAACCCCTCCAACACATAAGGCAAATTGACAGGGGTATTACGGGTTCGATGCTCAGTCGAGGTTTGACAGCACAACGGCGTCATATCAGGGCAATCTGTTTCAATCACCAAATGTTCAGTACCAATCGCCTGTACCACTTGATGCAATTTTTTGGCATTCGGATTAGTAATTTGTCCAGTCACCCCAATTTTAAAACCTAGCTTGATCAGTGCTTTAGCTTCTTCTACACCACCACTAAAAGCATGAGCGATGCCACCTAATTTAAATTTTTGTGCTTTTAAAATGGCAATAGTTTCCGCATGTGCTTTGCGAATATGCAGTAATACAGGCTTTTGATATTGTGTTGCCAATGCCAATTGTTCAATAAAATAATACTGCTGTTTGGCGAAAAGTTCGGGCTGTTTATGTTGTTTTAAAAACGTATCTAAACCAATTTCACCCACCGCCACACAGTCATGTTGTTGCAAGATCTGCTCAAGTCGCTGTAAATGTTCAGTTTGATGTTGTTCGATATAAAACGGATGTAAGCCTGGCGCTAGATAAGAGGACGGAACATTATCCCAGTTTGTTAACTGCTGATGGATCTGAATCAGCGCATCAAATCGCGATTCCAGAAAACCAATCAGTACCAGTGCATCAACCCCTACTCGTTTTGCTTGCTCAGCCAATTGTTGCCGATCCAAATCAAAATCGGCAACATCAAAATGAGTATGGGTATCAAACAGAGGCAAGCTCATGCTTAATTAACTCTTGGCTTCTGAAGCAGCCTGTGCGCTCTGTTTGGCTTTGGGTAAATACTCAGGCTTTAATATTTTCTGGAGCTGATCATACCCAATGGTTAAGCGCGGTAAGCCCACCACATAAGGGCCAATTTCATACTCGCCATATTGCAAAATCAGCCCTTCAGTACCCAAGTAATAATTGTTACTCAAGCTAAACTTCCATGCTTGCTCATATTCATCGACATTGGTCGCTAACTTCGTGTCCACAATCCAAGTACGAAAGGCTTCATGTGCGACTTTATTCAACGCTGCTTTTTGATTGGGCAACAATAGATCATCCAAGCTCACGAGCTTCTGCTGTTTTAAATCAAAATTGTAATAATGCTGTGATGATGAACCATGTGCACCACCTAAGTAGCTACTGGTATTCAACACCACCGTCGCCAGAGGGTCTTTGGCATTTAAGATTTTCGGTTTAATCATCAAACTGATTTGATGGTTAGAACTTAGGTCTTTTAGTTCCTGATCTAAAGCAAGAAAGGCGGCCAAATAGGGTTGAACTTGTTTCTCTAATTTCAGTTTCGGTGTGAGGACTTGGCTCACTGTTGTAGGCTCTGAACTGGCAACAGTTGAACTTGCTACTGTTGCATCATGGCTACTATGAACAGGTGAGATATCAATGATCTGTGATAAATCGTCAATGATTTTCTGATCAATAAAAGCATCAATAAATGCCTGATTACTTTGTAAACGATCAATATTTAATTCAGGGCAAGCATTACCATCACATTCAGGCAATTCAAATTGTAATTTTTCAGTATCCCCCACCAGTTTCAATACCGTTTCTGCCTCAGAAGCGGCTGTGGTTTGGGTCGCAGGCGTTTGTGGTTCTTTGTCTTTCGGTTGGCAGGCCGTCAGACCGATTAAGGCTGCAAGTACGCTGATTGTCAATATTGTTTTGCTTTTTAACATAAATAACCTATTAGCTGTTGAAGCCAACTCTTGCTTAGACCAATGCTTTAAAATAACTGGGTGTAGACATCGGCTTTTAATACCTGTTGAGTTTGTGCTTTCGTCAAATAAATATCAAGCTGAGTCCCATCTTTTACAATTTCATGGGTTCGATAATGTAAACCGATGCCCTCTTGGTCAAAGAACCAATCTGCTTGCCCCCAGTATAATTTTGCAGGTGCAACGTTTCTGACTTCTGGTTCTTGCTTCTTCAACCAATCTTGATACGCTTTTTGCACCAGTACATTCATCGCAATTTGCTGTTTAGGATGAATTAAATCTAATAATGCCACCGCCTTTTGACTTTTGCGATCCGCAACAAAGAAATAATACCGTTCCTTAACATTAACATTCTCTTGATTGGTATCCACCCCAATTTGCATCAACACAAACTGATTGCGCTGATACGGTATACGCGTATACATCGCTAAGCTATAGGCTTTGTTTCGGCTAAATTCAGCCTGCCAAGTATCTGACTTTTTCACGTAGGCATTGATGGCTTGTTGTAAACTCATATCTTGTTTCAAGCCAATTTGGTCTTGAATGACCCGAGCCTGACTTTTGGCAATCCATTGGTTTAACCAAGCATCTTTTGTTTTTAAAGTCTGAATGTCTAATTCGATACAGTTCTTAGTCTCACAAAAGGGCTGTGCGATATCCGCTGCTTGTTGTTGAATATTTAAATACGGCAAGACTTCAGCCTGCTCTGTTTTAAACACCGAGCTTTTGGCATCTGTATCTGTTTCAGATTGTTTAGAGGAGTCACATGCTGTCAGTAAGACAGTCAAACTCACTAATGTTGTATAAATAGCCTGTTTGTGCAACATGCGCTTTCCATGAATTTCATGATTAAAATAAAGTGTCTTACTTAATAAAACAGCTTCATGAAGAAGCTGTTTTATTTTTTAAAATTCCGATTAGTGTTCGCGAGTATTGCGGAACACGATGTCTGGATAACGCTCTTGCATGAGTTGCAAGTTGACACGACTTGGTGCCAAGTAGGTTAAGTGACCACCACCATCAACCGACAACTGGTCATGTGCCTTTTTCTTGAACTCATTAAATTTTTTGTCGTCATCACAAGACACCCAGCGCACCGTATTAATGCTCACAGGCTCGTAGACGCAATCGACTTTGTATTCTTCTTTCAAACGGTATGCCACTACTTCAAACTGAAGCACACCAACAGCACCCACAATCAGATCATTACTATTCTGCGGCATGAAGACCTGTGTTGCACCTTCTTCTGAAAGTTCTTTGAGGCCTTTTTGTAACTGCTTCGACTTCAATGGATCTTTCAAACGTACACGGCGGAACATTTCAGGAGCAAAGTGTGGAATACCTGTGAATTGCAGTTTTTCACCTGAAGTAAAAGTATCACCAATTTGAATCGTGCCGTGGTTATGTAAACCAATAATGTCACCCGGCCATGCTTCTTCTAGGTGCTGACGATCACCCGCTAAGAAAGTCAAAGCATCACTAATACGTACATCTTTATCTAGACGCACATGCTTCATTTTCAAGCCTTTTTCATATTTGCCTGAACAAATACGCATAAAGGCAATACGGTCACGGTGTTTCGGATCCATATTGGCTTGAATTTTAAAGACAAAGCCCGTAAAACCTTCTTCTGTGGCTTCAACCAAACGATTTTCTGTTGGGTGGGCTTTCGGTTCAGGCGCATAATTACTAAATGCATCTAACACATGGTCTACACCAAAGTTACCCAAGGCTGTACCAAATAAAACTGGGGTTTGTTTGCCTTGTAAGAATAACTCTCGGTCAAGTGGCTCATTGGCCATTTGCACTAGTTCTAAAGACTCTTCAAATGCAGCCCAAGCTAGCTCACCGACTTTTTCACGTAAGTCAGCATAGTCATAGCCATCACGAACTTCAATATCGGTAATGGTTGAACCAAAACCAGCTTTATAAACATAGAACTTTTCTTCGATTAGGTTAAATACCCCAGCGAAGTCACGGCCCGTACCAAGTGGCCAAGTAATCGGCACGCATTTGATTTTGAGAACGTTTTCAATTTCATCCAACAGTTCTAAAGGCTCACGGATTTCACGGTCCATTTTGTTCACAAATGAAATAATTGGGGTGTCACGCATACGACACACTTCCATCAATTTGATGGTACGGTCTTCGACCCCTTTTGCACCGTCAATCACCATTAAAGCCGAATCGACCGCCGTTAAGGTACGATACGTATCTTCTGAGAAGTCTTCGTGCCCTGGTGTATCCAGTAAGTTGATCATTTTGTCTTTAAATGGAAACTGCATTACAGAGGTGGTAATCGAGATCCCACGCTCTTTTTCCATTTCCATCCAGTCCGATGTCGCGGCACGGTCAGATTTACGGCTTTTTACCATCCCCGCAACCTGAATCGCTTGTCCCCATAACAATAGTTTTTCGGTCATGGTGGTTTTACCCGCATCGGGGTGGGAAATAATCGCAAAGGTGCGACGCTGCGCAACTTGCGCGGCTAATTCATTTTTAAACATAAATTAAATCTGCAATTGATACATAGCCTGAATGATCGCCCCGATCAATAAAGGCTATACAGGAAATTCTAAATTGGGCTAATTGTATCCGAATACCGCTTGGGCTTCTATTGTCTTTTATCAAGCCCTGTTAGAAAGCCCCCTAACCGAACTGCAAATGCCAAAACAGCTAATTAAAATAGGTCGAGGATGCATACTCAAACTCTTCCAAGCGCTTCACATCCATAGGCATACCCAAGAGATAGCCTTGTAACTGCTGGCAACCTAAACGGGATAAAATTTCCATTTGCAAAGGGCTTTCAACACCTTCTGCTGTTACGACCAACCCCAACCGAATCGCCAAATGGACAATACTTTCTAAGATCATTTCATCTTTAGAACCAACAGAAAGCTCATGAATAAAACCACGATCAATCTTTAACTCATCTACAGGCAAATCTTTCAAATATAAAAAGCTAGAATGACCTGTACCAAAATCATCAATCGCTAAACGAATCCCCATTTCACGTAAGCGCTGAAGCGTACGAATACTGCCCTCAATATGGTGCATAGCCGTGCTTTCTGTAATTTCTATAATTAAATGATTCGGGTTAACTTTGTACTTATCAAAAAGATGTTCTAAATTATTAAATAAATGCTTATGCTCAAACTGTACTGCTGATAAATTCACAGCGATTGGATACAGTTCAACTTTATCTCGCTCCCAAATTTGCAGTTGTTTACAAGCCTGCTCTAAGGCCCAATAGCCCATCTGAATAATCAGCCCAGTCTTTTCTGCCCCTTTAATAAACATATTTGGAGTCAGTAAACCTAAACTTGGATGCTTCCAACGAATCAACGCTTCCACACCACAAATTCGCTGATCTTTAATGGTGAATTTCGGCTGGTAATATAAAACAAACTGTTGCTCTTCGACCGCTTTGTATAAGTCATTAATCAGTTTGGTCTGACTTTTGGCTTCTTGTTGGTCAATACTGTAATTGAAAATAGAAAAAGTATTTCGCCCTTGATACTTTGAAGTCAGCATCGCTGCATCAGCATTGATCAATAAATCCTGTAAATTATTGCCATGTTCAGGATACATGGCTATACCAATACTTGCAGAGACATTGATTTCCTTACCCGCAATCAAGAAGCTCTCTTGAATTAACTCTAAAACTTGTTCCGCCATATCACATGCATGGTCAGGCGTTGCTTGTTCAAGTACCATCAGAAACTCATCGCCACCAATTCTCAACATTTTTTCATTTTTGCCGAGGTGGTGATGAATACGCGTGGTGAGTTGGACCAATAATTGATCCCCGACATGATGTCCAAACACATCGTTTACCGCTTTAAATCGGTCTAAATCAATATATAAGAAGGCAATACTTTCATCACGAAAGCGATGGTCTGTAAATAGAAAATGCGCATATTCAGCCAAATACAGACGATTTGGCAATTTGGTTAAATTATCTTGTACAGCCTGATTTGCTAATTCTCTATTCGCTTGGGATAGCTGTTTATTGCGTTCCTCTAACCGTTGCTCCAAGACCGCCACAACAAAAGCCGCAACCAAAACTAGGCTTGTGATGAAGATCACTACAAATAAAATAATACTTTGCCCAGCCTCTAAGGTCATGACCAAACGATCACTATCCGCTGGATAAAAAGAGACCGCCAGCATGCCTGTATAATGCATGCTCACGATAGTCAAAGCCATCATTCCTGCGACATACCATTGGAATAAGGATTTTTTATTAACCGCATTTTTATATTTAAAAATCAACCAAAAAGTCAAACCAGAGCCACTGATAGCCAGTAGAATGGAGAAAATCGTGAGTAAAGGATCATAGACACTATGATAGCCTTCAATCATTAGCCCCATCATCCCCGTATAGTGCATCCCTGAGATACCAAGTCCCATCAACACAGCACCTAAAACCAGTCGGAGAAAAGGTAAAGTATTACGCGTGGTCAACCAAATTGAAAAAATAGACGCAAGAAATGCGATAAAAAAAGAAAGAATAGTCAGTGCTGGATCAAAATAACTATGTATTGGCAAATCACAAGCCAACATACCCACAAAGTGCATAGCCCAAATGGCACAGCCTAAGAAAAAACCACTGAGTAAAATTAGCCCTGCTTGAAACTTTTTTCGCCATGCACGAAACAATAGACGTTCAGTTGACACTGCAAAAAAACAAGCCAACAATGCCACAATAATTGAACCTAATACCAAACTAAAATCGTAATGCACATGCATCATATAAAGTGTCCGTATTAATTGCTCTTTTTCTTCATTTATATATCCTTTTTATCAAAGGCGAAAAGCATTGTTACCTGATTAAGAATCTTATACAAATAGTTTCAGGTCAAGAAAAAAACGTAAAAATCTTATTAGAATTTATAGATTTATTTTACAGTTCAGATCGGTTAGATTGTAGATAAAACTGACATTTGTGTCTTAAGTCACACTTTAAAATAAAAAGCCAGTTGAAACTGGCTTTTTATTTTATTTGTCCAAAAAAGAACTACTTCACTGTACCTTTTTGCAACTTCGCATAATCTAACAAAACGTTCGCTGACTCTGTGACGAACGCTTCATCTTCAGGTAAAGCTGGTCGTTGATTTGCCTTCATTTTGGCACGTTCCTCAACTAAGGCTTCCATCGCGGCTTGATAGCTTTCCCAGTTTGCATATGGTTTTTGCCCTGCAATCTGACGGCGCTTATTTTCAGCATCCAAAGTTTGCTTTTCAAGTGCAATCAATTCAGCTTTACGTTGATCAATATCTAATACAACACGCTTTTGCTCTTCAGTCTTTTTCGAAATTTCTTTGCGTTGTTCCAAATAGTTAAACTGCGGATCCACTTTAACCCGTGCTTGAGACAACTCACCTAAACGTTTCACATAAGGAATAATACTGCCTTCACGTTTAAATGGTGCTGTCGGAATGGTATCCCACTCCAACGCATTTTTGGCTTTACGCTCACCAAATTCGTCATTATAGATATCCACCAGTTTAACGTCTGGAATCACCCCTTTGTTTTGGGTACTGCCACCCGTGACGCGATAGAACTTGCGCTGCGTCAATGTCGCTTGACCATGTGCCAAATTATCGAGCTGAACTTGAGCCGTTCCTTTACCTGTGGTGGTACTACCAATCACAATCCCACGCTCATAATCCTGAATCGCAGCAGAGTAAATTTCACTGGCAGATGCAGATGCCAAATTCACCATGACTGCCAATGGACCTGCATAGGTTTGCGCACCATTATCATCGTCTTCGAAAACGCTGACATTGCCATTACCATCTCGAATTTGCACTACAGGGCCTGACTTAATCACCTGTCCAAGCATACGAGCCACTTCTTCCAGTGACCCTCCAGGGTTATTACGCAAATCAATAATAATTCCCGATACATTTTTAGCTGCTAAGGATTTTAAAGCATTATTGGTATCTTCAGACACTGAACGATATTCTGTACCCGCACGGCGTGCACGATAGTTCAAGTAGAATGATGGAATTTCAATTACGCCAAAGGTGTACTGCTGTCCATCACGAGTTATATTCACGGTACGGGAACGTACACCTGCATCTTCTTCTTGAATCACATCTCGAGTAATGGTCACACTACGTGCTTGGCTCATAGCAGCGCCAGCACCCAATAAACGGATCGTGACTTTAGTACCACGTTTACCACGAATAAGCCCAACAATCTCATTGCTTGGCCAGCCGATAACATCCACCATTTTTTCGCCGTCTTGCGCCACACCAATGATACGGTCACCAGACTTCACTTGTCCTGACTTACTTGCAGGACCACCTTCTACAATGGTTTCAATCTTGGTGTAGTCTTCATTGCCCCGTTCAGGTCGAATCGACACCCCAATCCCTTCAAGTTGTAACGTGGTTTGACGGTTTAACTCCATCGCATCGACAGGCGGGAAATAGTTACTGTGCGGGTCATAGGTTAAAGTCATTGCATTGAGTGTTTTATCTAACACATCATCACTTTTCACCCGCGAAATACGTTCTAACTGTCGGGTATAACGCTTGGTTAAGGTTTGTACTGGGGTTAAATCTTCAGGACTCGTTAGGTCTTGACCATTGGCCAATTCTGGATTGGCTTTCAGTGCTTTTTGCTTCGCTAACTCTTCTTCTTTACTAATCGTCAAGTTGATCAACTGTGAAACTAGCATTTTGTTCCAATGCTGACGCTGCGCTGCTTCATTGGCAAAATACGGTGCTTTTTCACGATCCGTTTCAATATAAACATCAGCTTGTTTCAAGTTCTGCGGTTTTTTCAGCTCATCCAGCATATAGGTATAAAACTGGGTTAAACGTTCCCGGTATTGTGCATGAATCGCATACGGGCCGCTTAAATCACCTGCCTTTAAAGCCACACCAAAGGTTGAGCCATATTGACGTTTATAATTTTCTATTTCAGGGGCAAGAAAGAGCGAATGATCTGGATCTAGACTGTCTAAGTAAAAATCAAGAATCCGTGCCGATGTCTTCGCATCTAAACGCTGATTAAGATAATGTTGACGGTCAACCAAGGTCGCCAGTTGACGAGACACCAAAGCCTGTTCCTGCGACGGAACAATAGCTTGTTTGGTTACAGCACTTGGTTCAGTCGCTGCAATGGCTTCATTAATGGCATGAGTGAAAAAGAATCCACCCGTTGCAATTGCAACCGCACAAGCAATGGTTTGAAGTTTCATAAATAATTCTTAGTTCCTTGGTTTTTGACCAAAATTACAATGTCATTTTTCGACATGAATTGAGAATATTCAAAATCTTAAACAACTTAATCTGTTTATGTCGTGTAGTTTTATCATAATCTGTGCTGACAAAATGTAGCAAATCATTGCAAAATTCGGGTATTGTTTTCGACGACCTGTTTCGCTCTCCTTTCAGAGCCAAAACAGTCACTGACCAAAAAATCAAATATGGACACCCAATATGATTGGCGCATTGATGCTCGACATCGCAGGCACAGAACTTACTCAAGAAGATATTGCACTATTACAAGCACCGCAAGTCGGTGGCATGATTTTATTTGGACGAAATATTGAATCTCCTGCCCAAGTTCGCGCTCTGACCGACCATATGCGTCGAATCCGCCCTGATATTTTGATTGCAGTCGATCAAGAAGGTGGACGTGTGCAACGCTTAAAACAGGGTTTTAGCCTACTCCCTGCTATGGGCAAGTTTGGCGAGCTATTCTTAAGCGAACCTGAAAAAGCTTTAAACTTGGCAGAACAATCTGGCTGGCTGATGGCGACAGAAGTACTCGCAGTTGGCATCGACTTTAGCTTTGCCCCTGTGCTGGATTTAAATGATATCAGTGATGTGATTGGTGACCGTGGCTTTGCCAAAAATATTCAAGATATCGTGCCACTGGCTAGTGCTTTTCTCAAAGGGATGAAAACCGCAGGCATGGCGTCGACAGGCAAACATTTCCCTGGTCATGGTTCAGTCAAAGCAGACTCGCATGTCGCAGCAGCCATCGACTCACGCACGTATGATGAAATTTATGCCAAAGATATGCAGACCTTTATCCAACTCATGCCACAGTTGGATGCACTCATGCCTGCGCATGTAATTTATGACCAAGTTGATTCCAACCCTGCGGGTTTTTCACCGTATTGGATTCAAACTGTTTTGCGCCAACAACTAGGCTTTGATGGTGTCTTATTCTCAGATGATTTAAGCATGCAGGCCGCATGTGTCGCAGGTGGAGCCAATGCACGCATTCAAGCCGCACTCCATGCAGGCTGTGACATGGGGTTAGTGTGTAATGACCGAGCTGCAGCATGTGTGGCTTTGGAAGGGATCAGTCAGCTTGCCCTACCAAACCAAGCTCGCTTAGAGCGCATGCGTGGTCAGATTCCAAACATCAACGTTCCATCGACGCTGCATCTAGGTGAGAGTTGGGCCAAAGTCCGTGACCAAGTCGAGCTGTTCCGCTTAGGTTAAACACTTATATCCTAGGCCATGTCTAACACGATATTTCGGACAAAGGGACATCACAAGATGTCCTTTTTTCATTATGATAAATGCTAAATAAAATGGCTTGCACTGCATTGCCCACACAACAGTACGAAAACAATAAAATCTCAGGTACGGATACCATGACAGACGCCCTATCGGTTCACCGCCACATCTCTTTTACTGCACATTATACGGGTTATATTTGGTATAGCATGGGCATCTCACATCCTGTATTTGCCACCAGCAAAGGGAAGTTTCTGGCCAAACTGGTACATCCACTTGAAAGTTGGGCGGAGAAACATGTCGGTGGCAGTATGCGCACCACCTTGAAACAGCGTCACCAAATGATAGATGAGCAACTTGGGGCACTCATAAAACAACACCCGAACTTACAAATTTTAGAAATTGCCAGTGGCCTATCGCCTCGGGGTTGGAGTTTCCGCCAACAGTATCCCGACATTGACTATCGAGAACTTGATTTACCCGATATGGCACAAATCAAAACCCAAGCCTTAAAACAGATTGATCAGACCAGTCCAGCCGTGCTTTCTGCCGACTTGTTTAGCGCAGATTTTGCTCGTGCTTTTGAAGTGTTTGATCCAAACCGTCCATTGGTGGTGGTGAGCGAAGGTTTAATCAACTATTTTAATAAAGACATGCTGACTCAATTGCTACAAGGCATCGTAGAATATGGGCAACAGTTCGATCAGTTATATTATCTAACTGACCTCTACCCAGAACCTGTGAAAAATAAGCTCGCTAACTTTATCTGGAGCAGTAGCAAACTGTTAAAATGGATGTCACGTAGCGCCTTTGGCTTTCACTTTGTCAGTCCACCTGAAGCTACTCAGTTTTTCAAACAAGCGGGCTTCCATACCGTTGCCGTTCACCAACCAACCTTAACACTTCATATCGCTCAGAAGACATATCAACATTTGGATGCACAAGAACACTTAGGCGATTTGGTCTGGATCATTCATAGCAAATGGCAAAAACCGAATTCAGTCTAAGACAGAGGCTAAAATCATCCATAAAAAAAACAGCGCTCTAACGCTGTTTTTTTATTTTAAACAAGAACTAACTTACAGCTTCAAGCAATGCCAGTTCTTGTTTTTGGCGCGCAACGAAACGAAGTAAACGCTCAGCAAGTTCAAAACTGCCATGTTTAAATAAGGCTCTGAGATACGGGCCATCTTCAGCAAAAATTAAACATTCGATCTGAAACTCACCTTCTTCATCACTTAAGTGTAAAGCCAAATCACGTGGATATTCAGCCGCTACAGCAGCCAAGTCTGACCCAAAGCGTAAAAGCACCCCAAAATAGTTTAAGTCCACCACTTCCGTTGAAATGACCAAATCTGAATGGCGATAGCTTAAAAAGGTTTCAGGTTGTTGAATCTGAATTCGCACTTCGCCCCGACGTTCCATCGTCAGCAGTTGTGCTCGACTAAATGGAATAATGCCCTCTAAATTTTGAATCGACTCATCCTTTAGGAAGGTCGCAAACAAGTGCATGGTTTCTTTACGCCGTTGCAACTGTGGCACGTGGTCTGCATTGGCAATCTGTGCATATTCCATATTAGGGCATTGCAAAGCAAAATTGGCATTTTCATGCGGTAAGGTAAAGCTGTCATATTGACCGCAGGCCACCAATACTTTGCACTGCGGAATTGGCACATCCGTTAAACGGAGCAAACGATTACAGTTGATTTCATAGCGCTCTTGCTCAGTTCCAGTAAAGTCAGCCATCTGCCTAAAGAACAAACGTTTGGCGGTAGGTGACATTCGGGTTTTATCCATTTGAGCATGGTTGACCAAATACAAGATCACTGCTTGACCAAACTCATCCATGCGTTGTTCACGCATCAGGTGTAAGGATTCTTCTAGCAACATCCGCCAGCTTTTACGGGTCTTTTGCATCACACCCATCAAAATCATGCGATCTATCAACTCAGGGCGTTGATCCGCTAGGCAGGATGCCACCACCGACCCCAGCGACATGCCCATCACTGACACTTTATCTAAGCCCTCAATATCTAACCAAAGTCCGAGCATTTGTGCGAGATCACGCAGTTCTAAGGTACCCGCAGACAGACTGGTATCAATATTACGAATTTGTTGATTTGCCCCCATCGACGGCAAATCAATCAGAATAATTGGACCTGCATCTAAAAGCTGTTCCACACAATACTTATAAGAGTTAAAATTTTGAAATGCCCCACCAATGATTACAATAGGTGTGCGATGGAATGACTCTGGTCGAGCAATCGCCATATATTCAATTTTCCAGCCCTCAATCCATGTGGTTCGCGCAGGATCTTTAAAACTATTCCGATGGTAAATATCAAAAAAACCTAAACGTAAATTAGATTCATCTAGCTCGGCATCCATTTGAATAATAGAATTCATGTTCCTTCCCTCTTACTCTTGCCTATACTTTTTGTTTTGCAAGAAATTCACTGGCACCTTGACCATGATCAGTAAGGTTTCAATGTTGTAATAATTATACGAGGACTTCATGTCCTAAAATTCATTCTATACAGAGCACTCTTTTACGCGCAACAGGTTGTGCAACCGCTCATCATGTTTTAGATAAAAAACAATTTCAAAATATGTATAGGTTCCCTTATCTGCTGGATTTTTCATGTAGAGACTATGCGGTCGGGTATTAGACTGTTACTATCTTTAGTGAAATTTCTAAGTGATCAAACCGCTATGCAAGAGTCGATTGAACAATACATGCACACGGTAGGACAGCAAGCACGTCAAGCTTCTCGTATTTTGGCGCGCGCCTCTACCGAAACTAAAAACAATGCTTTGTCAGCTATTTATACTGCTTTAGTCAACAGTGAGCCCGCAATTTTAACGGCAAACCAAGCAGACATGAATAAAGCCCACAGCAACAACTTAGACAGTGCCTTACTTGATCGCTTAGAACTTACCCCCGCACGCTTCAAAGGCATGTTACAAGGTCTCAAAGATGTCATTAGCCTGAAAGACCCAGTCGGTGAAATCACTGATATGGCCTATCGCCCTTCTGGAATTCAGCTCGGTAAAATGCGCGTTCCTTTAGGCGTGGTCGGCATGATTTATGAATCTCGCCCTAACGTGACTCTAGAAGCAGCTTCATTGGCACTGAAGTCTGGCAATGCCATTATTTTACGTGGTGGCTCTGAAGCACTTGAGTCCAACAAAGCAATAGCTGAAGCTGTTCAACGCGGTTTAAAACTGGCAGGTTTACCTGAACATGCGGTTCAAGTCATTAACACCGCAGACCGCGCAGCTGTGGGTCAACTGATTACACTCACTGAATTTGTTGATGTGATTGTTCCACGTGGAGGCAAAAGCCTGATTGAACGTATCAGCAATGAAGCCCGTGTCCCTGTGATTAAGCACTTGGATGGGAACTGTCACGTTTATGTTGAAGCGCAAGCTGACCTACAAAAAGCCCTCCCGATTGCACTCAATGCAAAAACTCACCGTTACGGTGTATGTAATGCAATGGAAACTTTGTTGGTCGATGAAAAAGTCGCGGATGAGTTTTTACCCCGTGTCGCTGAGCTCTATACAGAAAAACAAGTGGAATTACGTGGCTGTGCTGAAACTCAACGAATTTTAGGTTCAGACGTCAAAACAGCGACAGAAGAAGATTGGTACACCGAATATCTTGGTCCAATCTTGGCCGTGAAAGTGGTATCGGGTATGGAAGAAGCGATTGAGCATATCAATAAATATGGCTCACATCATACCGATTCAATCATTACCGAAAACTACTCTCTAGCTCGTGAGTTCTTGGCCGCTGTTGATTCAAGCTCTGTCATGATCAATGCCTCGACCCGTTTTGCCGATGGTTTTGAATATGGCTTAGGTGCTGAAATTGGCATTTCAACTGATAAAATCCATGCACGTGGACCTGTTGGATTAGAAGGCCTGACTTCACAAAAATGGATTGTATTTGGTGATGGTCAAATTCGCCAATAATCACTCCGACTGATATTTAGGCAAAATGTTCAGCCCTCCTCGAAGGGCTGAACATTTTTTTATATCTGAATAATTCCCTAAAATATAAAACTCAAAAGCACCATCTATATCAGAAGTGCCTCTCATTCTTTGTCGTTGACTAGAGCTTTGGAACTGAGGAGAACCATGGTTGAGATATGACATGGTCTAACTAAAGTGATGTCATGACTTTTTATGATTGCACTCATTGTATTGAAGTTGTGCTGATCTTCGATGCAATATCAAAAACAAACAGGAATGCCACAAACTATTTAACTGCTTTGGGTATACAGCATGCTATTTTTGAAAGGCTGAACGTGAATAATATTTCGGCATCATTTCATGAATAAATGAAAATTATGAACCGATAAATTTTAATTATTATTCATCAGACGGTCGATAGTGCTTAAGTCTAATCACCTAAAGTCTATCTAGGACTAAAAATATACACATGATACAACATAAAAAATGATCAAGATTGCATAAGAACGTACTGCATGAAGATCAGTTCTAGGACGGATAATTCAATTAGAATCGGGTATTAAAACGTGTCTACATCAGTATTAGTAATTAACTGCGGATCTTCATCAATCAAATATGCACTCGTTTCTGAACGTCGTGAAGATCGTATTTTTGGTTTAGCTGAGAACTTAGGTTCTGCTGAAGCTCGTATCAAAGGCATTACAGCGGGTGGTCAACCCCTTGAATTGTCGATTCCACACGCCGATCATGAAAAAGCATTGGAAACGATCTTAGAACGTCTTTCACACTATAACCCTCAAGCCATTGGTCACCGCGTCGTACATGGCGGTACATTGACCAAAGCTGAGCTTTTAACAGAAGAAATTGTAGAACGCATTCGTGCAGCGACACCACTTGCACCACTCCACAACCCAGCTCACTTGGTTGGGATTGACGCAACTATGCGTTTATTTCCAGAACTACCTCAAGTGGCTGTGTTTGACACGGCTTTCCATCAAACCATGCCTGCGCATGCATACCGCTATGCTGTACCAAAGTTCTTATATACTGAGCACAATGTACGTCGCTATGGTTTCCACGGTACGAGCCATGCTTATGTGTCTGAACGCGGTTCAGAACTGGCAGGTAGCTTTAAACAAGGAGGCTGGTTAACAGCACACTTGGGTAATGGTAGTTCTACTTGTGCAATTTGGAATGGGCAAAGTGTTGATACCTCAATGGGCTTAACGCCACTTGAAGGTGTCGTGATGGGCACCCGTAGCGGTGATGTCGATCCAAGCTTACATAGTTTCCTTGCCAACAACTTAGGTTGGGATATTTATAAAATTGATAAAATGCTGAATAGCCAATCAGGCTTACTCGGTTTGTCTGATCTTTCAAATGACATGCGTACGTTGATCGAAGCCTCTGAACAAGGTGATGAAGATGCAACTTTAGCCATTGAAGTGTTCTGCTATCGCCTTGCAAAATCTTTAGCTGCACTGAGCTGTGGTTTACCACGACTGGATGGTCTATTCTTCACTGGCGGTATTGGTGAAAACTCTGCATATATTCGCGAGAAAACGATTGCTTACCTCCCACACTTTGGTTTCAACTTTAGCAAAGAAGCCAATGACAATCTAAAGCGTGGTACTGAAGGTCGTATTGATGCAGGCACAGGTCCACAGATCTGGGTTGTACCAACCGATGAAGAAGGCCGTATTGCGAAAGAGACTGAGCATGTTGTAGCCAATGAGGTGATTCAAACTGCTGCAAAAAAGTCTGAAGACAATGTAGCGATCGCTTAAGCGGTCGTTACATTCGTTCAAGTCTGTTTTAATTTCTTGTATGACGAATAAATATATGAAAACAATTTTACTTGTGCCGACTGGGGAAGGTGTAGGCTTAACATCAGCCTGCCTAGGTTTGGTTTATGCACTGGAATGCCAAGGTGTTAAAGCTGGCTTTTTAAAACCATTCTCTCAAGAACTCACGGCGGGCGCAGACCGTACAACGGCGCTCTACCACCATGTGTCTAAAAACGAAACTGTTGAACCCATTAATTATCACACTATTTTGCAGCAACTTAGCGCAGGTGAAAATGATGAGTTACTTGAAGATGCAGTTCGCCTACACCGCACCATTGCACGTAAGCATGACCTGATTATCGTTGAAGGTTTAGTCCCAAACAACCGTGATTCTTTTGCGTCTGAACTAAACGCGCAACTTGCCCAAGCGCTCGATGCTAAAGTGATCATCGTCAGCAATGCAGACATTAATAAACCAAGTGCGACGGCTGAGAAAGTTGATAGGCAACTCCGTTATTTTGGTGGTGCAAGTTCAGAGCGAACCGCAGGTGTGTTATTAATGCGTACCAAGGGTTTACCTGATGACTCGGCACATATTCCTGTGACGATTGACCCAAGTCTCCGTTTAGTTAGCGATACCAATAAGTTCATTATTGAACTCCAAAAGACCCATCCAAAACTCGGTTCAGACAAACTGCCAGTAATTGGTCTAGTTCCGTTTAGTAATACGCTTAGCGTACCGCGTATGTCGGACTTAGCTACGCATATTCAGGCAGAATGGATCAATCAAGGCGATGCAACACAACGTCGTGTATTACATAGCAGTTTAATTGCATCGAATATTGAGCACGAACTTCATAAGTTTGTCGCAGGTGAGCTCATCATTAGTGCATCAGATCGTATTGATGTGCTATTAGCTTCAAGCTTAGCCAGCAGTAACGGTATACCATTAGCAGGGCTCGTACTGACCGAGCACCATACACCAAACGAGCAAGTGCTCGCGTTCTGCCAAACAGCGATTAAACAAGGCTTGCCGATTTTACATACATCACTCAGCACGTTTGACACCGCGCAGAGTTTAGCCAATCTCAGCAACGAAATTCCGGTCGATGATACTGAGCGTGCAGAACAAGTTACCCGTTTTGTATCAAGCCATATCAATGAGGCATGGCTCACTGAGATGTTGAACGGATCGTACCAACCACGCCTTTCCCCTTCAGCTTTCCGCCATGAATTGGTTCAAAAATCAATTGCTGCGAAGAAACGTATTGTTCTACCCGAAGGTGATGAACCACGTACAGTTCAAGCTGCTGCCATTTGCCAATCTCGTGGTATTGCCCACTGTATCTTATTGGCGAAACCTGAAGCCGTGGTTGAAGTGGCGAAAGCACGTGGTATTGAACTTCCACATGACTTAGAAATTATTGACCCAGATCTGATTCGTGAAAACTATGTTGAAAAAATGGTGGACCTACGAAACGGCAAACTGAATGAGCTACAAGCACGCGAACAACTGCAAGACACGGTCGTTCTCGGCACCATGATGCTAGCACTCAATCAAGTTGACGGCTTAGTTTCAGGTGCAATACACACCACTGCAAATACCGTACGTCCAGCATTTCAGCTCATTAAAACCGCGCCTGAGTATTCATTGGTCTCTTCCGTGTTCTTTATGCTGTTACCTGATGAAGTCTATGTCTATGGTGACTGTGCCATTAACCCAGATCCAAACGCAGAACAACTCGCTGAAATTGCGATTCAATCGGCTGACTCAGCAAAAGCTTTCGGTTTAGACCCACGTATTGCAATGATCTCATACTCAACGGGTACCTCTGGTGCTGGTGCTGAAGTAGAGAAAGTCGCTGAGGCAACACGTATAGCGAAAGAACGTCGTCCTGATCTGTTGATTGATGGGCCGCTTCAGTACGATGCAGCATCGGTTGAAAGTGTCGGACGCTCGAAAGCACCTGATTCTAAAGTTGCAGGTCGTGCAAATGTATTTATTTTCCCTGACTTAAACACAGGAAATACAACCTATAAAGCTGTACAACGCTCTGCAAATGTTGTGAGTGTGGGCCCAATGTTGCAAGGTTTGAATAAACCAGTAAATGATTTGTCTCGTGGCGCTTTGGTGGATGACATCGTGTTTACGATTGCACTCACTGCAATTCAAGCGGAACAGCAAGCAACCGCTTAAATCGAGTTGATGTGATCCAAACCATCCAGCTAAACAGTTGGGTGGTTTTTTTATTTTATAGCGCATAACAATATGAAGCCAAAGCTTAACTGCTTTATATTTATGGGCATAATCAAAACACAGAAAAATGGTAAGGCTTTACTTTTCAGATACTTAAACAATATACTCAAGCCATATAATTAAATTCTAAATCATTGGTCTCATAATGAATAAAAAATGGCTTCCAATTCTACTGACAGCAACATTTTCTCTGACAGCATGCAGTGAGTCTAATCAACAGCAACAAATATCATCAGACTCAACACCAACACATAAAAACTTAAGTACAGCCAATCCAACGGATATTAAAACTGATCTTGATGCATTGGATCAGATTGCGAATAAAAACTCTCAAGCTATTTTGAGTGCACAAGACGCACTTAAAGAAGCTCGTCAAAATAAACAAGTCGATGCCCTACCTGCTCTACTTGAGCAACTGAAAACCCACTCACTTGAGTTTAACGCTGCACTAGATGCAACACACTTCAAAAGCCATGAGGTTGCTGCGCTCAGTGAAAAATTTAAGCAAGTCCATCTTCTGGGAGTTGAGCTCGCACAAGAAAATACTAAAAATCCACCACAGATGGATCGCATCACTGGATTAGAAGCGCAAATCAGCGTGATACAACAAAGTTCTGTCAGTGAAATGAGAGCCTTACAACACATGATTTACCCTCAACTGAATTCAGGGGCATTAAACAACACGCGACAACAGGTAAAATCAGACCCTGAGCTCAATGTTACAGCTCATACTCCACCCCATAGCACCTCACATCTGAGTCAAGATAATGCCGCAGACATCAAACATGACCTCATTGCACTCAGAGCACAATCAAGAGCAACCAAACAAGAAGCTGAAAGCTCAATGATGGAGATAAAACATGCCTTGGAAACGCATGATATGAATGCGTTGACAACTGCAATTGAAAAATCAAACAAACGCATTCAAAGTCTGAATCAAAATTACGATGCTGTGTCTCTAAAAAGCGCTGAAGTCACAGCCGCTCGTGAAAAGTTGAAAGAAGAAAATAATCTTCAAATTGAAATGGGTAATATCATCCTATCGGACTCACCAGATCGACAGAGGTTTGCTGAGTTGAGTAATAAACATGACAATTCTCAAAAAATGGTTGAGATTGAGATGGAAGCGCTTCGGATTAAAGCTAATACAGCATCATGATGAATGCATGTGTATTTGGTGAATGCTATTTTTAGTCGAAAAACGCCCTAATAGCTTTTGATAACTAGATGCTCCAATATAGCCCGCGACCATATCCATGACCCTATCTACCTTTTAAGTAGTGTACCGACTTGCCTCTTGGATAAAATTCAAAAATGACATTAATCGAAAAAGTCGTCCCAGTTATATTTCGAAATATCAATCAAAAAACAGAAATATTAGTGTTTAAGCATCCAATTGCGGGTATTCAAATCGTAAAAGGTACAGTTGAAGTGAATGAAGAGTTGGAAACAGCGGCTCTGCGGGAGCTTTACGAAGAGTCTGGTATTTTATCTGCACATATTCACTCATATTTAGGTTTACATCATCCATCTGAGCAAGGCCCGAACTGGCATGTATTTATCTGCCATAGCACAGAAGCTTTAAAAGAGCATTGGACACATTTTTGCAATGATGACGGTGGATTAGAATTTAATTTCTTTTGGCACCCTCTGTTTGAGTCACCAAGCGCTGAATGGCATCCATTATTCCAAGAGTTACTAACGTTTATTAAATCAAAAATTGAACCCTAATTTGGAAAAGATTTTATATTCGTTAGAACTAAAATAGTGTTTATTAACAAAGACTTTATGTCTATTTTTTAACGGTGATAACTATTCTGTTTAATTTACTGACGGTCTTCGATCAACATATACACCATATCAATCTCTGGACATGGATAGCCCATTGAAGTTAAAGCTGCTGTGACTTGCCCCCGATGATGCGTTGCATGGTTAAACACATGCAATAATGTAGCAGCATAGGGTAGGCTCATTTCTAGTCCAGCCGATGTTTTGTAGTGTAAATCATGTCCAAATTTTTCCACATCAACATGTTTTAAAAAGTCTATCCAATGGTGAGCTCTGCTTTCTAACTCAAACATGAGTTTATCTTTATCCCTCTCTACGATGGTATTTAACTTCAGTAGAGGCGATGGTTTCGATGAAAACCGAGGAAACCATAGATAATGCTCCCCCACAAGCAAATGATTCAACGTTCCAGAAATAGTTTTGAAGAACAGTCCGCATTCAGCATTAAAATCTTCATCAGAGACATTTTTTAAAGCTTGGTTTAATTTTTGAGTAGACCATACGTTGTAACGAGCGAATAATTCAAACGTTTTTAAATCCATTTATAAAGCCATACATGAAGTTCTCTAAAATGAGCATAATACACAGGATGAAAAACACCTAAGCCTTTCATTTATAGTGCAGAATATCTTTTAATTTTCTCATACACTCTCAGCTTCGCTTCAACATTTGACTCAGCCTCAAATTGGGTGCCTTGATAAAGAAAATTGCATTACCACATAAAATCAAAATCACCCCAATGACCGCATTTATATGCCATTGATACCCTTCCCAAAGGGTCGAAATCACCAAAGCCACCAACGGAAATAACAAGGTACTATAAGCTGCCTTGCCTGCCCCAATCCTTCCGACCAAATAGAAATAAGCAGTAAAGCCAATCACTGAACCAAAAACAGCCAAATACAATAAAGCACTCACTGCACTAAATTCCATAGCGGGGAAAAACTCGTCGTGTTTAAATCCAGCAATCAACGCCATCAGAAGTGAACCATATAGCATGCCATAAGCATTGGTCGTGAAAATATCCAGACCGTGTTTTTGATGACGCGCACTGATCATATTGCCCAGTGAAAAACCATAAGTGCCCAACACACAAAGACCAATCCCTATCAGCGTATGGTTGTTTAAGGTACTTCCCACCACATCATGCCAAAACAAGGCAATAATCCCCAATCCACCCAGTAAAGCCGCAGGGTAAAAACGTGTAGAAACCTGTTGTCCAAAGAATAGTTTGGCATTGAGGGTATTAAAAATGACCGCCATCGAAAAAATAACGGCCTCCAAACCGCTACTAATATATTGCACCGCATAGTAAAAACAGACAAAGTTAAAACCAAAAATACAGCACGCTTGTAACATACAAAACAGATGATCTTTTACAGCCAATTTTTGCAGTTTTCGGCACAACACAACAAAAGCAAAGAGCACCAGAGCTGAAATAAAGAAACGCCAAAACACTGCCACATTGGTCGATATTCCACTTTGTTGTTGCAGACTTATCGCAATCCATGTTGTTCCCCAAACCACGACCACCAAAGCATATAACAGCGCATTCATACTCTTTCAATCCAACTTAAACCACTCACACTATTGTGCTTGGTTTAGCTGTTCCATTGCTTGCACCTTCTTGTGGTCACTATCATGAACTTGTGGTTTTTTTACTGGTTTTCGGATATAGATGACAAAATGAAATCAAAGTCCTACACTCATTCTTCCATTCGGCACTGCGTATAGATGATGAAATATCAGATTCTAGATCAATTACAACAACATAAAGCCCAACTCCTCGACTCGGTCGAGTTAGGTTCAGGCATGCAGTTGGCCATGTGGCAAAACAACCAAGACCGCGTCAGTGTTTGCAGTAACCACCATACCCTTAGCATGTACATTCAAGGGGGATATCACAGTTATCAAAAGACAGCTCAAGGCTGGCATAATGGCGGTGGGCCAGATCATATGTGCTTGATGCCACAAGATTTTGAGTCAACTTGGGATTTGCGTGACCCCCTGACTTTTGTGCATCTGTACTATACTGAGCAACATCTACAACGCGTCGCCGAACAGGTGTGGGATCGTGAGCCAAGCCAAATCATTTTAAATCCACAAAGTTTCGTGGCCGACCCACAGATTGCTATGATCTACCGACACTTTTTACTCAATGGGGCTTGGCAGAACAGGGAAAATCATTTGCAGATGAGTACTGCCACGACACTTCTGCTCAATCATTTGATTAAAAATTATAGCCATACCGAGTGGCAAGCCCCTGAAGTCAAAGGCGGGCTGTCTCCATATAGCCTGAAACAATTATTAGAATGGATTGATCAACATATTCAGCAAAGCTTGACTCTGTCAGATTTGGCCGAGCAAACGCAGCTCAGTGAATATCATTTTGCCCATATGTTTAAGCAATCCATGCAAATGCCACCACACCAATATGTGATGCAACGTCGACTGGAACTGGCACACCAAGCTCTACAGCAGACGACTGCCAATATGACGGAGATTTCGGAACAGTATGGATTTAGCTCCAGCAGCCATTTTAGTCATCGCTTTAAAAAGCACTTTGGCTACTCTCCATCCCAAATGCGGAAAAGTTAGAAAAATTAGATCGGATAAACTCACATTCAGCTTATTTATCTAACATCAAAATAAAGCTCATCATTAGACTCGACATTAAAAAACCGAAAAATGCACTCATCAAATAAGCTTTCCGACGCTCTTGAGCAGATTGGCTCAGGACTTGATGGCGCATTTCCATATGTTGCTTTTCTTCAAAAATCGTCATCTCGACATCGTTTTTAGGCGGAGCTTTTTTCAAAAGCAAAGGCAACATTGCAAGCATCATGCAGTAAAAATTAAATTTAAATATATCTTCGACAATGACATTGCCTGCATGCTTTTGAGCCATTAAATAAAACAGGAAAATAGACCACAAGAAAAAGCATCCGATAAATAGCAAGGCTGAAGTCGAGGAATAATATTTCATTGTATTTGTTTTAAGATTTGAAATCTGGAATCTTAAGGCGTTAAACAATCTTTAGCTAGTTGAAGATTTAAAGATTTAAAGATTTGAAGATTTGAAGATTTGAAGATTTGAAGATTTGAAGATTTGAAGATTTGAAGATTTGAAGATTTGAAGATTTGAAGATTTGAAGATTTGAAGATTTGAAGATTTGAAGATTTGAAGATTTGAAGATTTGAAGATTTGAAGATTTGAAGATTTGAAGATTTGAAGATTTGAAGATTTGAAGATTTGAAGATTTGAAGATTTGAAGATTTGAAGATTTGAAGATTTGAAGATTTGAAGATTTGAAGATTTGAAGAGAGCTTAAAACAAAAAAAGAAGATAAAACTTAAGCCTGATCTTCTTTTTGACCGTACATCCAAGTCGCTGCGATATATACACAAAAGCCCGCAGCCATCACTAAACCTGTCAACATGTTCGATGTCCTGTAGTTTGATAAGTGCATTATGCGAAAGTTTTATGACAAATTTATGACAATATTGTCATATTTTAAATGTTAGTATTTTTTCAATATATTCAAAATCTTAATATAAAAATTATACCTATTGATTCACTTTTAGCATGAAATATTTCATTCAACTTAGGCAATTTTGTCATATTTACAACCTTATATGACCTCACTTTCTCGTCAATTTTGTTCAACTATTAAACTTTCGCCCAAAGGCTGCGTAAAACATCCACAACCTCGACATTTTGTCTTATAATTTAGCCCGCTAGCTATCAGCCCGCTCAAGAGATATTTGTATGACCACTATTATCAAGCAAGATGATTTGATCACATCGGTCAAAGACGCGCTTCAGTTCATTTCTTACTATCACCCACAAGACTTTATCCAAGCGATGAGCCGTGCGTATGATCGTGAAGAGAACAAAGCTGCGAAGGATGCGATCGCGCAAATCTTAATTAACTCGCGTATGTGCGCAGAGGGCCACCGCCCGATCTGTCAAGATACAGGTATCGTCAACGTATTCGTTGAAGTGGGTATGGATGTTAAATTTGATTTAACCATGAGCTTAGACGATGCAATCAACGAAGGCGTACGTCAAGGTTACTTAGAAAACTCAAATGTACTGCGTGCTTCTGTATTGGCTGACCCAGCTTTTGGTCGTAAAAATACCAAAGACAACACCCCTGCTGTGATCTATCACAAACTTGTTCCAGGCAACAAAGTGGATATTACTGTTGCAGCAAAAGGTGGTGGTTCAGAAAACAAATCTAAACTGGCTATGCTCAACCCATCAGACTCAATCGTGGATTGGGTACTAAAAACTGTTCCAACCATGGGTGCAGGTTGGTGTCCACCAGGAATGTTGGGTATTGGTATTGGTGGTACTGCTGAAAAAGCCATGATGCTTGCAAAAGAATCGCTCATGGAAGAAATCAACATGGACGAATTACTTCGTCGCGGCCCTGAAAATAAAATCGAAGAACTTCGTATGGAAATCTTCGAAAAAGTAAACGCACTCGGCATTGGCGCGCAAGGTCTAGGTGGCTTAACCACAGTTCTAGACATTAAAATTAAAGATTACCCATGTCACGCTGCGGGCAAACCAGTCGGTATGATTCCAAACTGTGCAGCGACTCGTCACGCACACTTCCAACTTGATGGTACAGGTGTTGCACACATTCAAGCACCAAAACTGGAAGACTACCCATCTGTCACTTGGGATTCATCAACTTCTAAACGTGTTGACCTCGACAACATCACCCAAGAAGAAATGAACACTTGGCAACCAGGCGACACCTTACTTCTGAACGGTACCATTTATACGGGTCGTGATGCTGCACACAAACGCATGGTCGACATGCTGAACAATGGTGAAGAGCTTCCTGTCGACTTAAAAGGTAAATTCATTTACTACGTTGGCCCTGTAGATCCAGTCGGTGATGAAGTGGTTGGTCCTGCTGGCCCAACAACAGCAACACGTATGGACAAGTTCACACGTCAAGTACTTGAAGCAACCGGTATGTTCGGCATGATCGGTAAAGCAGACCGTGGTCCTGCTGCTGTTGAAGCAATCAAAGACAACAAAGCGACTTACTTGATGGCTGTGGGTGGCGCAGCTTACCTTGTGTCTAAAGCGATTCGTGAAGCTGAAGTGGTTGCTTTTGCTGACTTAGGCATGGAAGCGATTTACAAATTTGTAGTGAAAGACATGCCTGTATCGGTAGCAGTTGATGTGAATGGTACCTCTATTCACGCAACAGCACCAAAAATTTGGCAAGCCAAAATTGGTAAAATTCCAGTAGTCGATGCTGCAGCTGGCTAAAACTTAAGTTTTACTTTTTTGGATACCCTTAACATGCTAAGTTCATGTTAAGGGTATTTTTTTACCTACTTTTATAGACTTAATCAAAAGATATAGACCAACAATGAAAAAATTAAATCACATGCTTTACGGTATCGCCTTATGTGTCCTCAGCACAGCTTCTTTTGCAAAACCCGCGACCGAAGCATCGGTAGAAAAGGCGCTTAAACTAGGCGATATTAAAGGCACTTTAGCGCAGTCTCAGCAAGAGATGCGCCCTGTCTATGACCAACAAGCCGAAGAAATTATTAAGAATATTTTTAAAACATCTACACTTAATCCTGAACAACAAAAAGCAGCCAAGCAAATCGCTGAAATCACCGCATCGTTTAGCAGCAAATTGATTTCAGATCCAAAATTTATGCAAATGCTAAAAGATGTCTACATGCAGACCTTTACCGAAGAGGAAGTGTTGGCCAACATTCAGTTTCTCGAAACACCTCTAGGTCAGTCTATCAATAAAAAAAGCAGTAAAATGATGAGCGAAATCATGCGCAATAGCATCGCCATGTCTGCGGAAATGATGCAAGATCCTGCTATTCAGCAGGAAATGAATCGTCAAATTGAAAAGACCCTTACACCATTATTTGATCAAGCCAAAAAAGCAAAATAGTTTACTTACCAGGTTAAAGGATTCCACAGCTTAAACGGCTTCATCAGTTGAACATCTTCATTTGGGTCATATTTTGCAGGTTTAAGTTTTTGCGCTTTCTTTCGTAACTCACCCGTGTGTTGATCTTCAGCTACAAAGTTATAACTGTTGGACTTTAACTGGGTAAATGCAATTTCCTGAATCGCAATTTTTTCAGGGATAACCGCCAAAGGCCCTGCAACCTCTCGTCGGGTAGCCAAGTTCTCTTCATCATACTTGATGAAATAAGACTGCCCCGCTTCTACACTAAAATCGAGATATTTTGGCTTTTGGAAATGATTAATGCCCAAAGGCCGACTGCTCGATAAACGATAAGTTCCCGCGGGCAATTCGACCCAATAGTAATGATTGTTAAGCAGGCTTGGAATACGTTCTTTATTGATAAATAAGCTCGAAGCCACAATTTCTTGACGATTCCATTTTGAATCTGGACGGTATAGATAGACGATCGCTGCTTGTTCATGTTGAGGTTGAACACGCTGAAAACGCTGTCCTAATTTTTGATTGACCCAACCACCTACGCTAAACACCCCAATACGATACTGCTCAATCATGCTAGGGTCGTGATCAAAATCGACCTCATGACTGAGGGTTGATGTTAATTCAGGTTGCTCCACTGCAACTTTCCCATGACAACCCAATAAAATTAAACTGCTTAAAAGCGTAATCGTCATTGCACGCATGACTATTCCTCACGGCATATTTTTTATTTTGATACTGAATTTTTAGTTTTAATCTAGGCATCCCAGCCTATGATGCAGAGTAACATTCCCTCTTTTTTTTGAATACAAAAAAACGTGTGAAAATACTCGATTTTCACACGTTTCAGATGAATAACAACTTAAGCGGACTTTGAGTTAATCACTTTTAAATCAACTTTAGCTGTATCTTTCTGTTCGATTCTTGGTAAACGCTCTGGCTTAAATAATGGCGCAGCCGTGCCGTTAATCACGTCTTCATTCACCACAACCGTACCAACATCGGTACGACTTGGTAAATCATACATGGTTTCAAGCAGCGTATTTTCCAAAATAGAACGTAAGCCACGTGCACCCGTATTGCGATCTAGCGCTTTTTTCGCCACAGCGCGCAGTGCCGAGTCTTCAAAAACCAGATCAACATTTTCCATATCAAACAAATGTTGGTATTGACGTGTCAATGCATTCTTCGGTTCAGTCAGAATTTGCATCAAGGCTTCTTCATCTAATTCTTCCAAAGTCGCAATTACAGGTAAACGACCAATAAATTCTGGAATCAGACCAAATTTCACCAAATCTGTCGCTTCAACTTGACGGAACAAATCAGACAATTTCTTGCCTTCATCTTTCTTCTTCACTTCAGCAGTGAAGCCGATGCCGCCTTTTTCTTGACGCTGTTGTACGATTTTCTCAAGACCTGAGAATGCTCCACCACAGATGAACAAGATATTTGAAGTATCAATTTGAATAAATTCTTGCTGCGGATGCTTACGCCCCCCTTGAGGTGGAATAGAGGCAACCGTACCTTCGATCATTTTCAGTAAAGCTTGTTGTACGCCTTCACCCGACACATCACGCGTGATCGACGGATTTTCAGACTTACGGGTAATCTTGTCGATTTCGTCGATGTAGATAATACCTTTTTGCGCTTTTTCTACATCGTAGTCTGCTTTTTGTAGAAGCTTTTGCACGATATTTTCAACATCTTCACCGACATAGCCTGCTTCGGTAAGTGTCGTTGCATCAGCCATAGCAAAAGGAACATCGAGCAGACGTGCCATCGTTTGCGCAAGTAAAGTTTTACCCGAACCTGTTGGCCCTACCAATAAGATATTACTTTTCGCAATTTCAACAGCCTCATCGTGCTTATGCCCACCATGGCTCGCTTTAAGGCGTTTATAGTGGTTATAGACAGCAACAGACAAGGTTTTCTTTGCCACATCTTGACCAATGACATATTGATCTAATGCCGCACGAATTTCGTGAGGTTTAGGCAATGGTTTTGCAGCCCAGTCACCCGACTCAACTTGTTGACTGGTTTGCACCAAGTCTAAGCATACGTCCACACATTCATTACAGATGTACGCGTCCTCGCCTGCAATCAGTTTCCCGACCTCAGACTGCGTTTTACCGCAAAATGAACAATGCTTTTGTCCTTGAGGATGTTCGGACATATTCACTCCAATTCTAAACTTTTAAAACTTATGGACGTTTAGATAACACTTCGTCCACGAGACCATATTCTTTTGCAGCTTGTGCTGTCATAAAGTTGTCACGGTCAGTATCACGTGCCACAGTCTCAAAGTCTTGACCACTGTGCTCTGCCATTAAACGGTTTAAACGCTCTTTAATAAACAGAATTTCACGTGCATGAATTTCAATATCAGATGCCTGACCACGGAAACCGCCTAACGGTTGGTGGATCATAACACGTGCATTTTCAAGGCAATAACGTTTACCTTTCGCACCAGCATTCAACAAGAATGCACCCATTGATGCTGCCTGCCCCATACAATAAGTCACAACGTCTGGCTTAATGAATTGCATGGTATCGTAAATCGCCATACCTGCAGTCACTGAACCACCTGGTGAGTTGATGTAAAGGTGAATGTCTTTATCTGGGTTTTCCGCTTCTAAAAACAACATTTGCGCGACAATCAAATTTGCCATGTTATCTTCAACTTCACCAGTCAAGAAGATGACACGCTCACGCAACAAACGTGAATAGATGTCAAATGAACGCTCACCACGAGATGACTGTTCTACAACCATTGGAACTAAAGCATTTTCGATAGTTGGAATATACATACGTTTATTTATTCCTAAATTTTTTGTTACTCAACTCATAGTCACAATATGAGGGATAATTGCTGAAAATGCAAAATATTCCCAAGTAAATAACAGATATTTTTTGCATAAGCTTTGTGAACACAAGACCTTTTACAAACCTAAATCACAATAAAAAAGGCGCTCAAAGCGCCTTTTTTACTTTAGCTAAACTTAGCCTTGTTGACGAGCTTGTTGCTCTTTCAATAAGTCTTCGTAGCTTACAGCAGTATCCGTTACTTTAGCAGATGCCAAAATGTGATCAACCACTTGGTCTTCCAACACAACAGCTTCGATTTGCGAACGTTGTTGTTTGTCATTTTTGAAGTATTCGATCACTTCAGCTGGATCTTCGTAAGAAGAAGCCATGTCTTCGATGTAAGCATCAACACGTGCTTGATCTACTTCGATTTTAGCATCAGCTAAAACCTTGCTTACCAGTACGCCTAATTTTACAGATTTTTCAGCTTGTTCTTTGAACAATTCATCTGGAAGCATGCTTGAGTCAAATGCTTTCGCACCTTGAGCACCAAACTGCTGTGTGAACTGTTGAATCATTTGTTGACGTTGACGGTCAACTTCTTGAGCAACCATAGATGCTGGAAGTTCAACTTCGTTTGCAGCAACAAGCGCATCAAAAGTAGCACCCTTCACTTGGTTACGTAGACCATTTTTCACTTCACGTTCCATGTTTTTACGAACGTCAGCTTTTAATTTTTCAACGCCTTCTTCTTCAGTTAGACCAAAAATTTGAAGGAATTCAGCATCAACTTCAGGAAGTTTTTGCTTTTCAACAAGCTTCACAGTGATTTTGAATTGTGCAGCTTTGCCTGCAAGGTTTTCAGCTTGGTAGTCTTCAGGGAAAGTAACATCAATCACTTTCTCTTCGCCTTTCTTCATACCAACGATGCCGTCTTCGAAGCCAGGAATCATACGACCTGAACCTAAAACAAGTTTAAAGTCTTCAGCAGAACCGCCTTCAAACTTCTCACCATCTACAGAACCTTCAAAGTCAAAAGTGACTTGCATGTCTTTTTTAGCCATGCCTTTTGTTTCAGTCCAAGAAGCACGTTGCTTTTGAAGGTTTTCAATCATCTGGTCAACGTCTTTGTCGTTCACTTCAGATGCTTTACGTTCAACTTCTAAACCAGCAAATTTAACTTCAACTTCTGGATAAACTTCAACAGTCGCTTCATATACAAGCGCGTCGTCTTTTAATTCAGATTTTTCAATGTTTGGCATACCAACAGCATTGATTTTTTCTTGTTGGATTGCTTCGAATACCGTGTCACGAATGATGTCGCTTACGACTTCTTGGTAGATACCCGCGCCATATTCACGACGAACAACATTTACTGGCACTTTACCTGGACGGAAGCCGTTGATCTTCACAGTTTTAGCAGTGCGTTTTAAGCGAGCTTCGAACTGCTCGTTAACACGGCTCGTCGGTACAGATACATTTAAACGACGGGTAACACCCGAAACCGCTTCAGAAGTTACTTGCATGGCTTCCTCAATATTTTGGTAATAACAATTTTAAAAAGTGCCACATTATATGACAACATTGAACGATATACAAAACACCTGATTGAAACCATATATTTTTTAATTCTTTTAGCAGTTTTTTATTTTCCCCTCATCTCCACATTCCCACCAAATTAAGTACAAAGTATTATATTTTTTATAGTTTTTGTTGCAAATGATAAATACTACCATTAAGATTTGCACCATAATTGAACATTTTTTCTTTTTTTTCTCGTCCGTCATTGGAACTCTAGTTATGAGTAAGTTTAATCTACACCCTCTTTCACTGGCATTGCTCGGGGCAATAGCCACTCCTGTTTTTGCAGAAACAACAACTGAAGATTCATCCACCCACCAGCTTTCCACCATTGTGGTTTCAGCTGCTGGCTTTGAACAAGATATTAAAAATGCACCTGCTTCTATTAGTGTCGTGACTAAAGAAGATATAGAAAAGAAAAATGCGACCAGCATTGCCGACCTATTGGCTGATGTGCCGGGTATTGACGTTCGTTCTGGTGTGGGAAAAACATCAGGATTGAATATCAAAATGCGTGGCCTAGGCAATGACTATAGCCTGATTTTAATTGATGGTCGCCGCCAAACCACCTCATCAGATGTTACTCCAAACGGCTTTGGCGAAACATCAAATGGTTTTTTACCACCTTTAGCCTCTATTGAACGTATTGAAGTCATCCGCGGACCAATGGCAACACGCTATGGTTCCGAAGCGATGGGTGGTGTGATTAACATCATTACCAAAAAAATAAGTAATGAATGGAATGGTAACGTCACTGTCAGTGGCAATGTCATGGAAAGTAATGCTGAAGCTGACTCATGGAAAACCAGTTTTGTCTTGAATGGCCCAATCATGCATGATCGTTTAGGCTTACAACTCCGCGGGAGTTATTTAGATCGTCAACGTTCAGAACGCATTGTGGCGGGTTCAACCTCTCGCGACCCACGTCCAAGCAAAGCTGAAAACTATGATATCGGTGGAAAGTTACAATTTACATTAGATGATAAAAACTCTTTCTGGGTTGATGGTTTTACTTCAAACCAAACCTATGACAACTCTGACCAGCGATTAGGTAACTTTTTTAGCCGTGGTGGCATTGCAGGCTATGAAGATGAGTTAGAGTTCAATCGTGTGCAAATCTCAGCAGGACACGATGGTAACTACGATTTTGGTCAATGGAAAACGTACATTAGTCAAAATAAAACTGAGACCAAAGGTCGTACTATTCCAACTGATGCCTTCCCTACTTTAGCAGGCCTACCACGCACCTTAGAAAATATAGATTTAGTTTTTGATTCACATTTGGTTGCTCCAATTGCGAACCATAAACTCACTGTGGGTACAGAATATAAAGATGTCACTATTGCTGACGATATTGCAGGTATGGGCAAAGAGTTTACTCAAGATACATGGTCAGTCTATGCAGAAGATGAATGGAGTTTATTAGATAACTTACATTTCACTTTCGGTGGTCGTTATGAAGATCATTCAGGATTTGGTGGTCACTTTAGTCCACGTGCATACCTAGTATGGAATACAACGGATGCTTTAACGCTTAAAGGTGGTGTAAGTACAGGTTATAAAACACCATCAGCCAAGGACTTATACAACGGTATTATTGGCTATAGCGGTCAAGGTACAACACCAAGCCTTGGTAATCCGGACTTAAAACCAGAGACATCTGTTAACTACGAACTCGGTTTAAACTATCAACCTACAGATACTTTAGACTTTAATGCTACTGCATTTTTTAATGTCGTCGAAGACAAGATTGTGTCTAGGAATTTTTCATGTGCAACCAATGATTGCTCAAACTTCAATAGCAATGTGACTTCTTATGGCAAAAGTTTCAATGCCGATGAAGCAGAAATTTATGGCTTAGAAACATCGCTTAAATATCAAATCATTCCCGAATGGGATGTCAAAGCGGCCTATACTTTTACCGAATCTGAAATCACTAAAGGTGCAAATAAAGGTTATGCGCTTGAGTCAACGGCTAAACACTTATTTAACCTAACATCGACTTGGCATATTAATGATCGCCTTGATGTCTGGTTACAACACGAATATCAGTCAGGACGTCCTCGCTATCTAGCAACACCAACTGGTGGAGAAATTAGTATTGAACGACATACAGACAATAAATTTTCTGCTTACAACCTATTCAATTTAGGGACAAGCTATCAATTAAATCATCATGTCCGCATCAATGCCGCTGTAAATAATCTATTAGATAAAGACTTTACCGAGTATATGGATTATGTCGATACCAACGGCAATGTTCAGCAAGCCTATAAATATTTATCTATTGGCAGAAGCTCTGAAGGAACCTATTTACCTGGTCGTAACTACTGGCTATCCATTTCTTATGATTTCTAATGATACTTAGCATCATGTAAAAAACCTGCTTCGGCAGGTTTTTTGAGAAGCTACATGGAGCATATAGATCCAACACAATTCCTTCATATTCATCAGACATTTTCAAAAATATGACTGATAAAAATATAGATTCTAAATTTCAATAATATTACAAAAATACAATCTACTTTTCCAATAGATATAAAAATCAATTAAATATGTTGATTTTATTATATTATTACATTTATTTTTCCAGTTTAATTCATTCTTAACATCTAAAATTTCAATGTAACAATTAGGAAACAAAAAATAAGAATCATTATTATTCGCATACTAATTTACAACGCTAGAACTAGACTCGTTATGGCCTTCATCAAAACACGTAAAAAGCTGGTTTCTTCAGCAATCGCTTCAACACTTTCAGTGATTGCAGTCAATGCTGTTGCACAAGATCAAGTTACGCAACTAGAAACAATTCACACGGAAGCGGCAGCAGAACAAAGTTTGAAAGTCGATAAATCTGCAAACAGCAAATTTGTTGCTCCTCTACTGGATACTCCAAAGTCTGTTGCTGTTATTTCTAAACAGTTGATTGAAGACACTCAAGTTACAACGTTAAGCGATGCTTTACGTACCGTACCAGGTATTACCCTCGGTGCTGGTGAAGGCGGAAACCCAAATGGAGATCGTCCATTTATCCGTGGTTATAGCTCTGAAAGCTCAATTTATGTGGATGGTATTCGTAATTCAACTTCTCAAAACCGTGAAATGTTTGCAGTAGAGCAAGTTGAAGTAACGAAAGGTTCTGCATCTACTATGGGTGGTGCAGGTTCAGTTGGCGGAAGTGTCAACATGATTTCTAAAGTGGCTAAAAAAGGCGACTCTCTAGAAGGTTCTGTTGGTGCGGGAACGGATAACTACCAGCGTATCACGCTAGATGGTAACAAAGACTTCGGCAATGGTATTGCAGCTCGTGTTGCAGTGATGGGACACCATAACGAGAAAGCAGGCCAAAAAGATGGAGCTGAATATGCTCGTGTTGGTATTGCACCAAGTATTACATTTGGTTTAGATAGCGATACGCGTGCAACCTTAAGTTATTATTATTTAAAATCTGATGATACCCCTGATTCAGGTGTACCTTATTGGAATTCGTCAAATAATACAGCAACAGGTAAACCTTTAAATGTTAAACAAGGTATTTACTATGGCTGGAAAGATCGTGATTTTCAAAAACAAGAGAATCAAATTGGCACAATTAAGTTAGAACATGATCTGACTGAAAACCTTACGATTAGCAATACAGCAATGTATACCAAGTCCAAAAATAACTATATTTGGACTCAACCAGATGATTCTAAAAAAAATATAGCAAATGGTAGTATTGCTCGTCGTGCAAATGGACGTATTACAGATACCAATGGTTTCACAGATCAATTAAGCCTAAATGGTAAATTCAATACTGGAACAATCAAACACAGTTTCAACACAGGGGTGGAATACAGCGAGCTTAAATCTGACAAAGGTAATTACCAAATTAAAGATTTAGGAACAACCACAACTACTCTGCCTGGTGCAGCAGCAACACATAATTTAAATGCGAGCGGTGGTTGTAATGGGCTGATTGGTGCAGCATCAAACTATTGGTGTACAGATGCATACAATCCTAATTCAAGTGATCCTTGGTTAGGTAGCTATTCTGCTAATAAAGCAGTAACGACTTCAACAGCAAAATCAACTGGTATTTATTTACTTGATAACATTGAATTTACGCCTAAATGGTTACTAGATATTGGGCTTCGTTGGGACAAATTTGATACCGAATTAAAAACAAATGCAACAGGCGTAAGCATTGAAAATAATACTGACTTCTTTAGTTATCAAGCAGGTCTAACATACAAGCCAACTGAAAACAGCAGTATCTATGCAAGTTTTGCAACTTCCGCAAATCCTGTTGGTATTGATGCAGGGGATGGCTCTGAGACATCTCTTAGTGCAACAACGAAAGACCTAGAGCCTGAAGAAGCTCGAACGTACGAAATTGGTACAAAATGGGATGTACTCAACAATCGCTTAAATTTAAGTGCTGCAATATTCCGTACTGAAAAGCAAAATACGCGTATTTTATTAGATGCGACTACTTATACCAATGCAGGATCAAGCAAAGTTGATGGTATTGAGTTAGGTGCTAATGGTAAAATTACTGACAAATGGGCTGTTAGTGCAGGCTACACCTATTTAGATAGTGAGTTAACAAAGGCTGCGTATAATGCAACGGCGAACGAAGGGAAACAACTTCAAAACGTTCCTGAAAATAGTGCAACTCTTTGGACCACCTATCAAGTTATGCCTCAGTTAACTTTAGGTGCTGGCGCAATCGCTATGGACAAAGTCTTTGGTGATGCTGCAAATACCAAATGGGTTCCAGGCTATGTACGCTACGATGCTATGGCACGTTATAATGTAAATAAAAATGTTAATTTACAATTAAACGTAAATAACCTTTCAGATAAACGTTATTTCACTAAAGCGTATGCTTCTCACTATGCAACTGAAGCTGAAGGTCGCAATGCAGTATTGTCTGTGAACTTCAAATACTAAGTGAACCGACTGAATCTCATGCATTCATGATCGAATTATATAAAAATAGCCTCTCTTTGAGGCTATTTTTATATATGTTTAAATATTAAAGATGTTTTTCCTTTTCAGCAGGCCGTATTGTGATCCACCATATTCCCCATGTGTTAAGCAAAGAACAAGTACAATACTTTCGCCATGAAATGGCAAAAGTCGAGTGGATTGATGGTAAAAAAACCACAGGATCGCTCTCAAAAAATGTAAAACAAAACCAACAACTCCCTGAAGATCACCCTCTCACTCAACACTTAGGCAATATCATTCTAGAAGCACTCGGAAAGCATCCATTATTTCTATCCGCCGCCCTACCCTTAGATATTTTGCCACCTTATTTTAATCGCTATGAACAGGGGGAAACCTTTGGCTTCCATGTCGATAATGCCATTCGTTGGATTGCTGGAAGCAAAGATCGGATTCGTACCGATTTATCCTGTACTGTTTTTTTGAGTGAGCCTGACGAATATGAAGGCGGAGATTTGGTCGTAGAAGATACTTATGGTTATCATGAAGTAAAACTACCTGCTGGAGATATGATTCTATATCCATCGACTAGCGTACACGAAGTCACCCCTGTAACTCAGGGTTGCCGCGTGGCTTCATTCTTTTGGGTTCAAAGTATGATTCGTGATGATGCTGATCGTCATATCTTGTTTAATCTTGACCAAACTATCCAAAACCTACGTGTGCAACTGAGCGACCAACATGAAGAGGTGGTAAAGCTCACTAGCCTGTATCATAATCTGATGCGAAAATGGGCTGAGCTTTAAGTAAAACTAATAGAATTAGTCCATTTTGAAGCATGGATTGACTATGCTTCAATGGAAGCCATACACTTTTCATATAATTATAAGATATTGGTTTAACTATATTTTTACCATTTGTTTTAATTCACCATTATATTTAGTTTACTTTTCACCAATCATTATTGTTTTCCTTAATTAATAAAGATTTATTAAACATTATTTCCATACATACAAGTGAATTTTTCAGCCTAAAAACCATTGTTAACGATAATTATTATCAATAGAATTCGCAACCACAGTTACATAGCTTAACAATACCTCCATGATTACTGCACTTTATGGTTCGACCCGAACTGAGCAGTGATGGAACTCTGTCGTATATTATTTGGGACACCGACAATGGCAAAAATCAAAAGCCGTAAACATAACCGTACTGCACAATTTGTTGCATTAGCAGCTTCTCTCCCACTGATGGCACATGCAGCAACGCCAACAAAAGATGATTCAACTGTGCTACCTACCATTACAGTGAAGTCGGAAGTCGAAAGTAAATACAAAACAGACAAAGTTAGTTCTGCAAAATACACCCAACCTTTAGTTGATACACCACAAACGATTTCTGTAATTAAAAAAGAATTACTCAAAGAACAAGGTGCAACATCTCTAACTGAAGCATTACGTAATACACCAGGAATTACGTTACAACTTGGGGAAAATGGTAATACCAGTGCAGGCGATTCTTTTCAAATGCGTGGATTCGACACCAAAAACTCAATTTATGTCGATGGCATTCGTGATATTGGCGCCGTGAGCCGTGATATCTATAATCTTGAGCAAATTGAAGTCGTTAAAGGACCATCAGGGGCAGAAGCTGGTCGTGGTGGTGCGGGTGGATATATTAATCTCGTCAGCAAATTACCGCATTTAGAAAACAACCAAGAAGTTTCTGCAACTTACAATACAGCAGAACATGCACGTCTTACTGCAGACATCAACCAAGCCCTTTCTGAAGGGTCTGCACTTCGTCTAAATGTAATGGGTCAGCAAGGCGGAGTAGATGGTCGTGACTATGTAGAAAATAATGGTTATGCCATCGCTCCATCTATTGCCTTTGGCTTAGATAGCGATACACGTTTTTATTTATATTCACAGCATATAGTACAAAACAATATCCCAGATGGTGGTATTCCAACCATTGGCATGGACGGCTTTTACTACAACAACACGGATACAAAACTAACCCAAGCTCAAAGAGACATCATCAATACTGCTGTGAATGCAGCAGAACCTGTTGATCGTGAGAACTTCTACGGTAGCGTTAATGATTATGAAGACGTTGAAGCCCACATGTTTACAGCCAAAGTTGAAAGTGATCTAAGCAAAGGTGTGAAACTCACCAATATTTCAAGATTTGGTAAAACTGAAATGAATCGCGTCTTAACGGGAGTGAATGCTTTAGTCATTAGCAATCTTGCAACACCTAAAGATCCAGACTCATGGTCTGTAGCTCGAACTCGCCAAGGGGTCGATCAAGAAAATAAGATTTTGACCAACCAAACTACACTCAACATCAACACTCAAACGGGTGCGATTGAACATGACATCGTTGCTGGTTTAGAGCTCTTACGCGAAGAACAATACAATAAAACATTAAGCACACAAACCCCAGGGAAAGCTGCTCCAAGCATTACATCTGCAAGTTTATACACACCTAACCCTTATCAAAATTTACCAGACCTCGTCTACACGGGGGCATATGCCAATGGCCAAACAGATACTGTCGCGGCCTATTTATTTGATACTTTAAAATTTGGCGAACGTTTCCAGCTTAATGGTGGGGTCCGTGTCGATTATTACGACACCCAATCCGATGCTTTAACCGTCACGACGAATTCTTCTACTTTAGCCGTGACCCGCACACCAAGCCAGTTGAGTACGCATGGTACACTGGTCAGTTGGAAACTCGGTTCTGTGTTTAAACCAACCCCTGCAAGTAGTGTGTATGCTTCTTATGCGAAATCATTGACACCACCAGGTACGGCATTCGTTCTCAACAATAGTGCCAGCTCAGCCGCAAATGCTGCGAATGATCCAACTGTTAAGCCACAGGAAACCCATCATTATGAAATTGGGACAAAATGGACATTCAATGAAGACAAACTCATTTTAACTGCTGCGGCTTACCATACAGAAAATGAAAACCAAATTACTCAAGATCCGATTAGCTTACTGTACATTCCTGAAGGAAAAACAACAGTTAAAGGTTTAGAGTTAGGTGCTGTTGGTCAATTGACACGTGCGTGGAATGTCTCAGCAGGTGTTGCCTTTATGGACACAGAACAAGAGAACCAGCAAACCTATAATGCAACGACTAAAGTGTGGACTGAAAATGATTCAGTTCGCTGGTCGCCTGACTGGACTGCAACGTTGTGGACGACTTATAGCGTAGCTGGTTTTAGAGCGGGTCTTGGAGCGCGTTATGTAGATGAACAAAAGCGTGCAATTAGCACAGGTTCAACCGCAACAACAACCATGCCTGTTATTCCAAGTTATGTCGTATTTGATGCCTTACTAGGTTATACCTTTAATGAACATGCCTCATTAAATCTAAACATCTACAATCTTGCAGATAAAGATTACATTAGTACGCTTAATAATAGCGGTGCACGATTAGTAATGGGACAACCACGCTCTGCGGCACTGACCTTTAACTATAAGTTCTAAGAACCAAACTAAAACGCGTTTAGACCTCAAACAAATGTAGTGTATTATCCCAATACACTACATTTTTACATTCAAATCTATCTTAGCCCATGGCCAGCTTGTCCCAAGGGGAGCCTAAAACGATATGATGCTACATATTCCAGCTGTGTTAACCAAACAACAAGTAGCGCAAATTCGACACCAACTGGATCATAGCCATGCATGGGTTTCAGGACAGGATAGCGCAGGTGCACAAGCACAAAAAATTAAAAGTAACTTACAAATTGATGTACATAGTGCAATTTATCAAACACTTCACCCTATACTTTCACAAGCCATCCAACAAAACACTTTAATTCGATCTGCAACTTTGGCAAAACATGTATTAACCCCGATGTTTAATTGCTATCAATCCCTTGGCGCATACGGCAACCACGTGGATAGTGCAATACAGTTTAGCTCGGATGCAGGACAAGCAATTCGTACCGATGTTTCCATCACCGTTTTTCTGTCAGAACCGCATGAATACGAAGGCGGTGAATTAATCATTGAAGATCATTATGGTAGCCATGAAGTCAAACTCGACGCAGGCGATGCGATTATTTACCCTGCAACCAGTCTACATCGTGTTGAACCCGTGACCCAAGGGAAACGGATTGCTTCATTTACGTGGATGCAAAGTATGGTCAAAGATGATTGGCAACGCAGTATGCTATTTAACTTGGACATGACCATCTTAAAACTACGCCAACAGCTCGGGGACAGTGAAGAAGTGCTGAATCTCACTCACCATTATCATAATTTATTACGTCAATGGGCTGACTTATGAACCCTGCACCAATCTTAGCACCACTCACCCAAATTCCTGCCTCCCTGCAAACCGTTGCAGACTATGAGCGCCAAGCAGAAAAACATCTGCCAGAAATGGTTTGGCACTATTTGCAAGGTGGTTCAATGGATGAGCTCAGTGTTCAGAATAACCTCGCTCAATTCCAAAACCTGCACTTAATACCACGCATGTTAAGAGATCTCACTCACGGCAATACGAGCTGTGAAATCTTAGGACAAAGCTTTCCACATCCTATTTTTGTTGCACCGATTGGTCATCAACAGCAGTTTCATCCTGACGCAGAAGCTGCAACCGCGTTGGCGGCTGAAGTACTCGGCAGTAATATGATTTTGAGTACTTTTACCAATACCGATATGCGCACATTTAAATCAGAGAATCCCTACAAATGGTTTCAACTGTACTGGCAAGGTGACCGCGATAAATCTTTGGCTTTGCTTAAACTCGCTGAGGGACAAAATTTCACCGCCATTGTCATCACTGTAGACTCACCACATACAGGGATTCGTGACCGTGAACGTCGTGCATTTTTTCACTTACCTGAAGGCATGCAACACCCACATACCCCTGCTCATATTCCGCTACCTGAACTGCAAGAAGGTGATCATCCCGTGTTTAATGGCCTAATGAAAATTGCCCCTACATGGGAAGATATCGCGTGGATAGTTCAACAGACTGATTTACCCATTCTGTTAAAAGGCATCGTCAGTCCACTCGATGCGCAACTGGCCATTCAACACGGCGTACAAGGCCTGATTGTCTCCAACCACGGTGGTCGCGTTTTAGATACCTGCATTCCCCCATTGAAAGCCTTGCAGCTCATCAAAAAGACCGTACCTAGTGACTTCCCGCTTTTATATGATGGAGGTATTCGTCGCGGTTCAGATGTATTTAAGGCGATTGCCTTAGGTGCTTCCGCAGTTTTAGTTGGGCGACCGTGTATTTATGGTCTGGCCACCGCAGGTGCTTTAGGCGTTGCCCACGTGCTTAAAATCTTAAAAGAAGAGTTTGAAATCACCATGGCTTTGATGGGCACTGCAACTCTTGCAGATATACAGACAGATATGGTTATAGAGTTTTCATAACCCTCTATAAATAGCGAATGAAATGAATCAAATTCGTTATTTATAGAAAAATATCAAACACATTGAAAACATATGCGGAAATATTTCCCCTATAGCGCCCAATAGCGGGAAATATTTTTTCAGATACGACTAAAAGCCATAAAAAAAGAAAAATCTTTTCGACTTAACTGCATTAAACTCTTCAATATAAGCTTACAAGGTTACTCACGGTAAATCTAAGTCGTATCAAACATTTATGTTTACGCACTCCCTGAAGACTCCCTTGTAAATAGAGCACATAGACACAATCTATATAAATAGTAGGTTGCTTTTTCTTACCCACTCAAATGCAACCCATACTATGTAAGGAGTTACCTCATGATGTTAGCTGATCCAAGTAAAAAATATCGTCGCATGTACCAACGTGTTGACTTGCCAGACCGTCAATGGCCAAACAACGAAATTACAAAAGCGCCTATTTGGATGAGTACTGACCTACGTGATGGTAACCAAGCAATTTTTGAACCGATGGATATGGAACAAAAATTTAAAATGTTCCAAATGTTGGTCAAAATTGGTTTCAAACACATTGAGATCGGTTTCCCTTCTGCATCTCAAATTGACTTTGACTTTACTCGCAAATTGATCGAAGAAAATCACATTCCAGACGATGTCTATATCGAAGTTTTGGTTCAAGCACGTGATCATTTGATCCAACGTACTTTTGAATCTTTAGTCGGTGCAAAACGTGCAATTGTGCATATTTATAATTCAAACGCCCCAACCTTCCGTCAAAAAGTTTTAAATGTCGATGTTGCTGGTGCGAAAAAATTAGCAGTTAATGCAGCGACCAAAGTTAAAGAATATGCAGCACAATATCCTGAAACGGAGTGGATATTCCAATACAGTCCAGAGTGTTTCTCTGCAACCGAATTAGACGTTGCAAAAGACGTGTGTGATGCAGTCACGGAAATTTGGGAAGCATCTCCAAGCAATAAAGTAATCTTAAACTTACCTGCAACAGTTGAAGTTTCAACACCGAATGTTTATGCAGACCAAGTCGAATGGATGCACCGTAACATTGAACGTCGTGATGGTGTCATCATTTCGGTACACTGTCACAACGACCGCGGCTGTGGGATTGCGGCATCAGAATTGGCGATTATGGCCGGTGCAGACCGTGTCGAAGGTTGTGTGTTTGGTAATGGCGAACGCACAGGTAATGTCGATGTTGCTGCAATTGCCTTGAACATGTATACCCAAGGCGTTACACCAAACTTAGATTTCTCAAATATTAATGAAATTATTGCAACGGTAGAAGAATGTACAGGCTTGCCTGTTCACCCTCGCCACCCTTATGCAGGTGACTTGGTCTTCACAGCGTTCTCTGGTTCACACCAAGATGCCATCAAAAAAGGCTTCGAGTTCCAAAAGAACGAAGAAATTTGGGATATGCCGTACTTACCTATCGACCCGAAAGACTTGGGTCGCGACTATGATGCTGTAATCCGCGTCAACTCACAGTCAGGTAAAGGTGGTATTGCTTACTTGTTAGAAGCAAATTACAACGTGGTCTTGCCACGTCGTATCCAAATTGAATTCTCTCAAACCGTACAAAAACGTACCGATGAGGAAGGCACTGAAATTACCGCACAAGAAATTTGGAAATTGTTCAAAGAAACCTATGTGAACACCAAAGATACACATTATTCAACCAAAAACTACCGTTTATATGACAACAACGGCAAGCAAGTGGTTGAACTTGATGTTGAAGTAAATGGTGAAACGCAGCAATTACGTGGTGAAGGCAACGGCCCGATTTCTGCAATGTTAGATGCTTTACAGTTACCAATTGATGTCTTGAGCTATGAAGAGCGTGGTATTAGTTCGGGTGCCAATGCAAAAGCACTGGCTTTGGTTGAATTACAAGTCAAAGGCACTGGCAAATCAGCCTTCGGTGCAGGTATTCACGACAACATTGTGACCTCATCTATCGAAGCGATTATTGCGTGTACCAACCGCTTAATTGATCAAGGTGTGTTAAGCACAGATCAAGTCATTGCTGCTGCGGTATAAGTATTAGCAATAATAATTAGCACTAAAATGACTTTAGAAGGATACCCTCAAGTGGTATCCTTTTGTTTATTAATCCCAAAGATTTAAGGCGTATTATTCCTGTGTCTTTTCCTGCTGACTCCGTGGGTATCGTTACTCCACAAAAGTTTACTTTTGAAGAGCCGTTAGAGCTCGAATGCGGTCGTATTCTTCCTCGTTATGAATTGATGGTTGAAACCTATGGGGAACTCAATGCAGATAAATCCAATGCGATTTTAATTTGCCATGCGCTATCAGGACATCATCACGCCGCGGGTTATCATCATGCCGATGATAAAAAACCGGGTTGGTGGGATGCTTGTATTGGCCCAGGTAAAGCGATTGATACCTCGAAATTTTTCGTGCTTGCACTGAACAATATTGGCGGTTGTAATGGTTCTACGGGTCCAACTTCGCCAAACCCTGAAAATGACAACCGCCCTTATGGCCCAGACTTTCCTTTAGTCACCGTCCGTGACTGGGTTAAAACCCAAGCCATTTTATCTGATCATCTGGGCATTCATGTCTGGAGCGCGGTGATTGGCGGTTCATTGGGTGGTATGCAAGCCTTGCAATGGTCGGTTGATTATCCTGATCGCTTGCAAAAATGCGTGATTATTGCCAGTGCGCCGAAATTATCGGCTCAGAATATTGCCTTTAACGAAGTCGCACGCCAGTCAATTTTGTCTGATCCAGACTTCCATGATGGTCGCTATCTTGAAAATGACAGCTATCCAAAACGTGGCCTAATTTTGGCACGTATGGTCGGCCATATTACCTACTTATCTGAAGAAGCCATGAAGCAGAAATTTGGTCGTGACCTAAAGTCAGGCAAATTTATGTATGGTTTCGATGTCGAGTTCCAAGTCGAAAGCTATTTGCGTTATCAAGGTGAGCAATTTAGCCGTAACTTTGATGCCAACACTTACCTGATTATGACCAAAGCTTTGGATTATTTTGATCCTGCGCGTGAGTATGAGCAGTCTTTAGTTAAAGCCATGTCACAGACCAAATGTCAGTTCCTCGTGGTGTCCTTTACCACCGACTGGCGTTTTACCCCGCAACGCTCACAAGAAATTGTGGATGCGCTGATCACCAACCACAAACCAGTGAGCTATTTAGATATCGACGCTGAACAAGGCCATGACTCATTCCTGTTCCCGATTCCTTTGTATGTAAAAGCATTACGTGCATTTCTGGGCGGTTCTGAACACCTTCAAGCAACATCTCAGGGGGCTGTGTAATGCGTATTGATCATCAACTGGCAGAAAAATGGATCAAACCTGATTCCAGCGTACTCGATTTGGGCTGTGGTGACGGTGAATTACTGGCCCATATGAGCAAAAAGCACAATATTCGCGCATATGGACTGGAAATTGATCAAGAAAAGATTGCAATTGCGGTCGGTCGCGGGTTAAATATTATCCAACAAGACTTAAACTTGGGTTTAAGCCGTTTTGCAGACCAGTCTTTTGACTATGTCGTTATGGCACAAGCCTTGCAAGCGGTAGATGCACCAGATGTTTTATTACGTGATATGGTGCGCGTAGGGAAACAGGCAATCATTACATTTCCTAACTTTGCCCACTGGAAGACCCGTTCTTTCTTGGCACTGAAAGGAATGATGCCCGTTTCTGAAGCTTTGCCGTACATGTGGTATAACACACCCAATATCCACTTATGTACTTTCCGTGATTTTGAAGCACTTTGTGCGGAAAATAACATCAGAATTATTAATCGACTCGCTGTAAATGGGGATCAACAAGATAGTTTACTCAGTAAACGTCTCCCGAATTTGTTTGGTGAAGTCGCAATTTATCGAGTGAGCGCTCTATGAAAAAACTATTCTTAAGCACGACGCTACTGGTTGGACTTTTGAGCATTCAAGCTCATGCAGATTATGTTTCCCCAACCACGTCTGTTGCGAGTCAAGCTGCACAATATTCTGTTATGGATATCAATAGCTTAATTAAAGCAGCAAAAGCAGGCCAGCCTGCTGCACAGTTCTATCTTGCAACCAAGTACCAACAAGGCAAAGACATTGCTGCAGATGAACGACAGGCTTTTGCTTGGTATAAAGCTGCTGCTGATCAAGGTCTTTCGGCGGCTCAGCTGAATGTGGGACGTATGCTTGCAGATGGTCTAGGCACCAAAAAAGATGAATCTTTAGCACGTCAATACTTTGAAAAAGCAGCCAGCCGTGGTGATAACCGCGCAAGCTTTAACTTAGCCATGATGGAAGAGCAAAAGAAAAATTATATGGGTGCTTACCAATGGTATGAACTTTCAACCCGTGATGGCATGCTCGACAATAAAGTAATCACGCTTTCTGAAGGCAAGAAAACAGCCTTGGCAGCAAACTTAACCCAAGATCAAATTCGTCAAGCACGTGACCGTGCAGACAAATGGATTCAAGCTCAATAAGCTTTTATTTCCATACTCAGCACCTTCGGGTGCTTTTTTATTGCCTATCCATGAGTAGGACTTGTTAAAATAACCGCATAATTTTTAAAGCACGGATCTTTCACATGGCATCAACTGATTGGTTATCTCAAGGCACGTTAGTCCTCGCAAGCAATAACAAAGGCAAAATTGCTGAATTTGAAAAATTATTTGCAGAACTCAACTTACCTGTCGAAGTGATTGCTCAAGGTAAATTGAATATTGAAGATGCCATTGAAGATGGTTTGAGCTTTATTGAAAATGCCATCATTAAAGCACGCCATGCCTCTAAAATTTCAGGAAAACCTGCCATTGCAGATGACTCAGGGATTTGTGTTCCAGTTTTAGGTGGTGCACCTGGGATTTACTCTGCGCGTTATGCAGGTGAACACGGCGATGATGCTGCCAATAACCAAAAACTATTGGCTGAACTCAAGCCATTGCGTAAAGACGATCAAGTGATTGAAGGCATGTTTGTATGCGTTTTAGCCTTAGTACAACATGCCGATGATCCCCTTCCTCAAATTTTCCAAGGCATTTGGAAAGGTGAAGTACTCGAAGCTGCTCGCGGTGAAAATGGGTTTGGTTATGACCCACTGTTTTGGTTACCGAACTTAGGGCTCTCAAGTGCAGAAATGAGCAAAGAAGAAAAAAATAAAATCAGCCATCGTGGTCAGGCGATGCAACTGTTTAAAGCCAGTTTGAAACACTAAAATCTAGCTTTACAATAGATCCCTCTCCTCCTTTTCAAAGATCAGGATGAGGGATTCTTTATAAACTCGGAATCAAAGCATGGATCAGTAAACCATAAGCACCAATCAATATCGCACTGGCAATCGTACCTGATGCAATGTATTTCGCAGAATGTCCTGTACCTTGATAATATGTTTCTAAAGCCACAATATTTGCCGCTGGTGGCAATAAAAAGAACATCAACATAATGGCATAAGTCAAAACCACATGCGGAATGGGTAACCAAAAATACGCCACAGTACACAATAAAACGGCAATTAACATCCGACTAAAAATCAAAACGAGACTCTGTTTTAAGTCGATCCAATGAATCCTGACTTTACTGAGCCACATGCCCAAAACACACATCCCTGAAAACGTCACCAAAACTTTATTTAACTGATACAGAAACTGAATCACTGGATGATGTTCCCACAGACTTAAATCCCAAACTGACAGTAGAGCGGCGACACAAAGCGCAACTACAGGCGGAGAAAGCAGGACATTTTTTAAAATAAACTTTGGATCTTGCTTGGTTTCACTCACTGCAATTACGGCACAAATATTACCAAAAAGTGACCCTCCAATATACAAAGCGACAATCGTGCTACTGGCTTCGGGACCAAATATCGCCAAGGCAAATGGAAAACCCAACCATGCGCCATTTAAATAACTCAAGCACAGTACACGTAATTTATCTTTAAGCATGGCATAAAAGATAACAAAGAAAAAAATAGAGCTAAAAAAGCTAAATGCAATCAGCCACAGACTTCCCTCTTTGTAAAACACCATGTTGTAGATAATGACAACAGGAATCAGCAAACGTGCCAATAATGAAGCTAAAAGTGCACGAAACGATTTTAGCTTTTCGGCTCCCCAGTACCCGATCAGAAATGAAATGAGAGGAAGAATGAGCGCCATTGAGTTATTTTTTCATATAGAGAAAGGCTAAATCCTAGCACAGTCATAACGATCCAATAGGTGAAAGTTCACTTTTCTAAATGTCTTTTTATCGCATGTTGTCTTGAAACTGAAATATGACCGTCACCTCCATGTCATACAAGCCTGTTGATATAGGGAAAATGAAAAATGATGAGGAACGACCCATGGCGGGATTATCAATTTGGCATGTACTAATTTTTGCAATTGTTGTGATTCTTCTTTTTGGTACAGCCAAACTCAAAAACTTAGGTAAAGACGTTGGTGGTGCTGTAAAAGACTTTAAAAAGTCGATTCGAGATGATGAAACAGAACAGGCACAGTTAAATGAGCCAAAAACAATTGATGCTCATGTCAAAAGTACAGAAAGTACGATCAAAAGCTAAGCGAGCATTGCCATGCTAAATGTCGGTATGACAGAACTATTATGCTTCGCTATTGTTGCATTATTAGTTTTAGGTCCTGAAAAGCTACCTGAAGCGGCACGCTTTGCAGCCAAATGGTATGGCAAAGCCAAACGCTTTATCAATAGTGTTCAAACAGAAGTCGATCGTGAGCTGAAGCTTTCTGAATTTCGTCAAGAAATCCAAAAAGAAATTGAACGCATGACTGAGTTGGAACAGCGTCTACAAAAGCAGCTTGATCATCTCAGTCAATCTGCTCCAACGGTCAAAGTTGAAAATGCAATAACCTATAAATATCAGTGGCTAGCCCCTTCTCCTTTAGCCCCATTTTCAATCAACCATCTTAAACAACATGCTACACCTATGCCCAACGCAGCGAATGTACCTATCCAACCTGAATTGAAGATCGCAGTATGAATCAAGTGTCAACAAGGCCCGACTCAAGCACAGGCCAAGATGAACAATTAGAACAAATGCCTGTCATGCAGCACTTAATTGTACTGCGTAAGTACCTATTTAAAATTGTTGGTATTACCCTGTTGTTGTTTTTTTGCCTACTGCCATTTCGTAATACAACCTATCAATTGCTATCAGAGCCATTACGCCAACAACTCCCCGTCAACTCCACCATGATTGCGACAGATGTCACAGCAACATTTATGGCGCCATTTAAATTAAATTTATTTGTTGCGCTGATGTTGGCTATGCCAGTTATCATCTATTTACTTTGGTCATTTGTTCGACCCGCACTGTATGAGAAAGAGCGTTTTTTGGCCATTCCTTTGCTCGTAGGGAGTATTGCACTGTTTTATATTGGCGTAGCCTTCGCCTATTTCATTACCCTTCCAGCCATATTACATTTTTTTATCAGTGTCTCACCTGAAAGTGTTGCACCGATGACAGATATCAATAGTTATCTCAGTTTTTGCCTGAAACTTTTTTTAGTGTTTGGACTCACTTTTGAAATTCCAATTATTACCCTCATCCTGATTTTAATTGGTGTGGTTAGCACTCAAAGTTTGGCTGAAAAGCGTCGCTTTATCGTAGTCGGATGCTTTTTCATTGCCATGTTTGTCACACCTCCTGATGCACTTTCGATGATTATGCTTGCAGTACCAATGTGGTTATTATTTGAAGTTGGTTTATTTTTCGGAAAACTATTAGAAAAAAGAAAAACTATAAGCCACTAAAGCTTAAAAAGAATCAGTTTCTCTTCTCTTTCCTCCAACACTGTATGGAGGATTTTTCATTTGTAATTTAAAGCATCATCCTATCAACTTCTGTCTTTAAATTGACCCAAAACTGTAAATAAAACGTCATTTGCGCTTCCTACAATCTAGCTCAACTTACTTACAATTATTGATATGGACTTACTATGACAGCCACAACAAATCAGCCAAGTCGTCGTGATCTTTTAAAATGGTTTGCGGGAATTCCTTTTTTACCGCTTGGGGCAATGACAACCGCAGCAGCATTAAGCGGTTGTAATGACAGCGACAACGAAACCAATGTAACACCACCAGTGACAAAACCTGCAAACTTAAAAACAGCAACATTTACAGCAATGGCAGCACCGATTGTAATTGCTGACCGTGCTAAAACTTCGGTCAGCTCAAAACTCAAAATCGACTGGGATGACTCGACCAGTTCAGAGTACCAACTCGGCTATCAAAGCTTTTTTGAAACGGGTAATACAGTGCCTAAATGGGGCGGTGGTGAAATCATTGCTGGGGGCTATTTTAATGCCAAAGGTGAAGCCATTATGGATACATCTGTTCCAAGCTCACCACGCCAATTCTTTTCAGACTGCCCAGATGGCTCATCACTGATTCATTTAGAAGGTGCTCAGGTTGAAGGTGTAAGCAATCCAGTGTTCCATGTGGTGCAATTTGAATATGCATCCCTAAACTTAGCTGGCGTGAGCGAGTATGGCAACTTACCCTCCCCAATCGCGATTTTAACGCTAGACCAAAACCAAACGACAGGCCATTTAGAGCTTAAAAAATACTTTAATGTTGATACATCGGCAGTTCATGGACTATGGATCACGTGTGGAGCAAGTCTGTCGCCGTGGAACACACATTTATCGAGCGAAGAATATGAACCTGATGCATTTGAACAAGGTATTGGCGGGCCAAGTCCAAAAGGAATCAGCAAAAACTTCTTTGGGGATGAAACGGTCGCTAAACCATATAACTATGGTCATTTACCTGAGGTGATTGTCAACAAAGACGGTAGCGGTAGCATTGTAAAACACTTCTGCATGGGGCGTATCTCGCATGAGCTTGTACATGTTATGCCTGATAACCGTACCGTGATTATGGGCGATGACTACACCAACGGCGGTTTCTTTATGTTCATTGCCGATGTCGCAAAAGATTTGTCGGCTGGTAAGCTTTATGTCGCTCAATATGTATCTGAACTGACAGAGAGTAGCACAGGTCAAATCAAATGGATTGAACTTGGTCATGCAACCAGTCAAGAAATTGAAAACATGGTGAATGTTAACAATATTCAACCTAGCGATATTATGGAAAGTTTAACCACCAATCCAAATGACACGTCATACACCGAAATTATCTTAAATAAAAAGAAACTTTGGGTAAAAGTAAAACCGGGTATGGAAAAAGCAGCAGCCTTCCTTGAAACCCACCGTTATGCAGCACTCAAAGGTGGCAGTATGGCCTTCACCAAAATGGAAGGCACCACCATCAACATTAAGGATAAAGTGGCGTATTCTGCTTTAGCCAACATTCAAGATTCAATGATCAAAGACAATGCGGCATGGGTTGCTGCGCACAATGTTTCATTTACGAAAAAAATCACCGCAGGTGGCGTGCTGGCACATGATTTAACAGCAGGACAGAACACAACCGATGGTCAACCAATCGACAGTGAGTGGGTTCCACATCAATCTAAAATGTTATTGATGGGTGAAGACATCACAGTAGATAGTTTAGGCAACACTGCAAATCCAGATAAAATCGCAAGCCCTGACAACTTAAAGTTCTCTGAAACGCTACGTACGTTGTTCATTGGTGAAGACAGTGGGAACCACCCAAATAACTTCCTATGGGCATATAACGTTGATACCAAAGCAGATCCTGTACGTTTACTCTCGACCCCTGCTGGTGCAGAGTCAACTGGTTTACATGCGGTAGACTCTGTGAATGGTTGGACTTATATCATGAGCAATTTCCAGCATGCGGGTGATATGAAGAGCTTATCAGCAGATTTGAAAGCCGCAACCTTAGCCAATTACAATAATGGCTATAGTGCAAGTGTGGGTTATTTAACAGCAGACTTGATGCCATCTATTGAAAAGAAAAAGACTGAAACCAAAGCCTCTTAAAACCGACCTTAAAAAAATGCCGACAACGAGTCGGCATTTTTTAAGTCTTAACGACTACCCTCTGCTCAGTAATAAGCCCTTTCAACTCGCCCTGTTGCTGCTTTTCCAGCCAAGAGCAATGTTCATGAGTCATGCGCAGGAAGTTAGAGCAACGTGTGCCATAAATTGGGCTTTGAATAAAAGTCGAAGACAATAACTCCTCCATGTCCTGACTAATCCCCGTTTGTGGTAACAAGTCGGGGATAATCTTACGCTCATCTTCCAAAATATCCCATGCAGCCATCTCCACATCACTTTGTAAAATATGGCTTTGTTGCAACATTGGTAAAAACTCTTGAGTAAAGCGTTTGCGTAAATGTTTGGTCTTCTCCCAATGTTCGGTCATTAAACCATTTGACACTACATATACGCCTTTAGGCAAAATCTGTGGTGCCTCACCACGATTACTCATATAAACAGCTTGATGACGATCACCCATAAACAAGTTAAAGCCCGCATAGTCACATTGTTGTTTCTCTAAGTCTTGTGCAAAACGAATTGGCGTTTGTTCCGACTCTAAAAAGGATTGAATCAAATGCCCACGAGATGTGGGATAACTGGTTTGATCACGACCATCACGAAAGTTAGTCAAAACCGCCCAGCGCCCTGTGGGTGTAATACCCATCCACGTACCACCAGACTGCAAATCTTGCCCTGCAATAATCGGACTATTTTCCCACTGTTTTAAAGGACTCGAAGGACGCTGATAGAACTCATCTCGATTTGAAATCAAACACAATGGCAGATCATCCAAGACCTGCCATGCAATTGCCACAATGCACATAAACGATACTCATCATCTTTACACATTGAATGTACAACATTTTTCATCTCTTTCAGCTAAAATCTGTTCAAAACATAATGACTAGGAATATGCATGCTGACCTATCCAAATATTGACCCCGTCGCAATAGCACTTGGCCCTTTACAAGTCCATTGGTACGGACTGATGTATTTATTGGCCTTTTTGTTTGCTTGGGGACTGGCAAGCTATCGCGCTAAAGAGCGTGGCTGGACACCCGATATGGTCTCTGATCTGATTTTTTACGGTGCTCTCGGTGTAGTGATTGGTGGTCGTGTCGGTTACGTCCTCTTTTATGGTTTTGAGCAGTTCCTTGCCAATCCGATTTGGCTATTCCAAGTCTGGACAGGCGGCATGAGTTTCCATGGCGGCTTCTTAGGTGTAATGCTTGCCATGCTGTTCTGGTGTAAGAAGTACACCATGACATGGTTCCAAACCCTCGACTTCATTGCTCCCTGTGTACCTACAGGTCTTATGTTTGGACGCTTTGGTAACTTTATTGGTGGGGAACTCTATGGACGCCCTGTAAGCGACCCGAACTTTGCGCTCGGCATGATCTTTCCAACCGACCCATTACAACTGGTTCGTCATCCCTCTCAACTCTATCAAGCCTTTTTTGAAGGCTTACTGCTGTTCATCGTCTTGTGGTGGTTCAGCTCAAAACCACGTCCACGTATGGCTGTGTCTGCCCTCTTCCTGATTGGTTATGGTATAGCGCGTTTCATCGTCGAATTCTTCCGGGAACCAGACAATGGTCAACTGTTCATCGCATGGATGAGTAAAGGTCAGTTCCTTAGCCTACCAATGATCTTGGTCGGAATCTGGATGATGTGGTATGCCTACCAAAAGAAAATCTATGATTGGGGTCCACAAAAGAACAATGGTTAATTAACCGCTATGATTCAATATTGGGGGCATCATCGCCCCCTTTTTTATGGCTAAATTATGCTAAAGTGGTGCTTATCTCAGTTTAAAATACATCATCCCCATGCTTGAATTTTGGTTTAATCCCTCGATTTCTGTTCTAAAAAAATTATTTATTTTTGTCGCGATTGCGATCGTAACAGGCCTATTGTATTGGATGGAACCATTGCGTCTTGATGCAGTCTTGATGTTCTTGGGCACAGGGATTATTTTTCTGATTTGTCGTTATTGTAAAATTCATTTTGCAGGGAAAAATCCTACAGGTTTTTTATATCGCTTACTCACATGGATTCCGATTGCTCTACTCTTAGCATTGATTTTTATGAATATTAAAGATGGCGAGCTCCTTATTCCTGGTGCACAAGGTGTGGGCTTTATGGCATTAGGTATTTGCTTATTCTCACCCTTATCTCTTTTGCATAACAACACTGCATCTGAGTCCAAATAAACCATGTTGAATTTTTGGTATTCTGAACGCTGTACCCGTCAAATTAAACTGATCGTGTCTATTGCAACTTGTGTGATGATTTTTATGGCAGCACAAGTTCAGCAGCTTGGCACGATTTTTATTGGTTTGAGTCTAGTGATTGGTATTACAACGCATCTGTTACGCCTTATCCCATTGAGAATGGTACCAGATCACCCTTATCGTGAAGGTTTTTCACGCTTAGTGACATTCTTTCCCGTCATTGCACTGATTTGCTTAATCGGCTATTTACCTCATCAGCATAAAATCGTGCTTGCGCTTCAGTGTATCGGCTTTAGCGGAATTGGTTTATTTTTAGTGTCAATCTATGCACAACGCGAAAGAAGATTTTAAGCAGAATATTGGAGGGATATTTATATCCTTTAATCCATTCGATAGTAGCTATAGTTCACATTCTGATTACGGTAAACTGCATAACCACTTTGTTTAAAGTCTGAAACCCAGCCATTACCTGAATAAGCGGCAATATGTCCATAACGATTTTTTGCAGTCCGGTCAATAATATAGATATCGCCTTTTTTAGGCTGATCAAAAGACAGGTTGATTTTGCGGTAGCCAATACTGGTTAAGGTTCTCCCCCAATCCGCCGCAGCAACAGGATGATTTTTAAACTGAGCACCCGCAGACTCTAGACCTAAGCGAATGCTTTTCGCACATTTCTGAGTACTGGTTTGACGAGTAATATTTTTTAGAAACCCCGTAAATTTTTCAATATCTACGCGTTGATTACTATTGATTGCTCTTTCTCTTGCCTTCTTCGAGGTCAGGATTTCAGAAGCTGTAACGTTTCTCTCTGACTGGGAACGTATTATGATATTGGTTTGCGCAGGCGCATAGACTTCGTTCATATTCACGTTTTGATCATAAGGCATACTAAAACCAACACTCCTCCCAATCATCAGGGTCTTACATCTTTTCGAGTTGGAAATACTAACCGCTCAGCATTGAACTTTCATGTTCTAAATGTAATATTTTTTTTCAAAGAACCAAGCCACTTTTCTAAAGTTCTATTTTCACTGTATTTTTTGAAATAAAGATTCATTTAAAAAATTAATTATCAAACAATCTATCAGTTAAAAGTCTCCTGTGGGCTATCATTTTTCGCTCAAATTTCCTGCATATTGAACTCTATATAGATCCAAATGAGTACGTCTTGCGGCACAAAAATAGCTATATTCTTTGGTTTCAACCCTGAAGAAAACCTCACATTGAAGCATCAGAATCCTTTTTAATGGCAAAAAGTGAAGCATGCCAAAACAGCAAATAATCGCACTAAGCTCAAATCCCGCGAAGTTCCATCCTCAGTAAAAAACAGCTAGAATGCGCATAAGTGATTACCCAAAAATATGAGAGAAATATGCGTCAATATTTGGACCTTTTACAACACATCCTCGACAACGGTGGCGACAAAGGCGACCGTACTGGTACGGGAACGCGGTCTGTCTTTGGTCATCAAATGCGCTTTGATCTTTCTAAAGGCTTTCCTTTATTAACCACTAAAAAAGTGCACTTTCGTTCGATCGTAATTGAACTGTTGTGGTTTTTAAAAGGGGATACCAATGTTCAGTATTTAAAAGACCATAAAGTTTCTATTTGGGATGAATGGTCTACCGCAGAACAAACTGCACGTTTCGGTCGCCCAGAAGGCGAATTAGGGCCTGTCTATGGTCATCAATGGCGTAACTTCGGCGCAACGAAAAAAGCCGATGGTCTATATGAACAAGATGGTTTTGACCAAATTACTTGGTTAGTGAATGAAATTAAGACCAATCCCAATTCACGCCGTTTGATTGTATCGGGTTGGAATCCACAAGAAGCAGGGCAAGTTGCTCTTCCTCCGTGCCATACCCTCTTCCAGTTTTTTGTCCATAACGGCAAACTGTCTTGTCAGCTCTATCAGCGCAGTGCAGATGTATTTTTAGGTGTGCCTTTTAATATTGCCAGTTATGCGCTCCTTACCCACATGATCGCGCAAGTCTGTGGTTTAGAGGTTGGTGACTTTGTCTGGACGGGTGGTGATACGCATTTGTATACCAACCATTTTGAGCAAGCGAAGCTTCAGTTAAGCCGTGACCCTTTAGGACTGTGCCAACTGCAACTCAATCCAGAAGTTAAAGATATTTTCGACTTCAAGTTTGAAGATATTGAAATCGTTGGTTATGAGTCGCACCCTGGGATTAAAGCTCCTGTTGCTGTTTAAACAGACTCATTGAATCTCGCTCAATCAGCGAGATTCGCATTTATAAAGAGATATTCTTCCTCTGCTTGAGGAAAAATAAATAATAAAACTTCACATTCGAGCACCTTATGGCCTTTCAAAACTTAGAAGTTGTACATGTCGTTGCCATGGATCAACAGCGTTGCATTGGTAAAGGCAATGACCTGCCTTGGCACATTTCCGCTGACCTCAAACACTTCAAAGAAATTACGCAAGGTGGTGTCGTCATCATGGGACGTAAAACACTGGAGTCTATGGGGCGTGTTTTACCTAAACGTGTCAATTGGGTGATTACTCGCGACAGCACTTGGTCATTTGAAGGAACCAAAGTGGCATATAGTATCGAAGAGGCTTTAACACAAGCTGTTGCGGATGTTCAAGCATCAGAAAAGCCGAATAGCCTTTACATCATTGGAGGTGGTGAAATTTTTAAACAAACCATCGACATTGCTGATCGTTTAGAACTCACGCATGTTGAGCTCAATGTGCAAGGTGATGCGTACTATCCTACCATTCCGTCAACATTTAAAAAAGTCGCGTCAGAACAACATATTGATGACAAAACAGGGATTGCATTTGAGTTCGCAACCTATCAAAAATAAAGCATATTCTTCTTGCTAAAACATGATGCAGAACATGACAAATGAAGAATTTTGGCGAACGCTAGGTTTTGGATTAATTCACACCCTGTTTAGTATTTTTGTTTTGCTCAGTTCTATTTGGCTATGTTTTGCACTTTGGATTCAACAGCCTTTCGGCTGGCTCATTAGTCGTATTTTGATTGGAACATGGATTGCTTTTGCACTCAGCGTATTAGGCATCTACATTAGTCACAACTTTTTTGGCCGCCGCCGCGATATTGTTATTTATATTCTTAGTTTTTTACTGAGCTTATCTTGGTATTTTGGTTTAGAGGCCCGCCAAGATCGTGACTGGAACCCAGAAGTCGCTAAAATTTTGTCCTATGAAAAACAAGGCGACCTTGTCACCTTACACAATGTTCGTAATTTCACTTGGCATTCAGATGGCTCATATACTGAACAGTGGGATACACGTAGTTTTGATTTGAATCAAATTACAGGTGTCAACATCATCACCTCCTACTGGATGGGACCGCAAATCGCGCATACTCTCGTCAGTTTTGACTTTGCCAATACTGCACCACTCACATTTTCTATTGAAATTCGTAAAGAAAAAAATGAAGAATTTTCAGCCATCGGTGGTTTTTTTAGAAAATATGAGTTGAGTTTAATCGCCTCAGACGAACATGATATTGTGTATACCCGCAGTAATATTCGTCATGAACAGGTTTATTTCTTTCCCATTCGCCTTGGACAGTCTGAAAGCAAAGCACTGTTCGCCGAGTATTTACGTAAGGCGGATGAGTTAGCCGAACATCCTAAATGGTATAACACCCTCACCAGTAATTGCACAACCTTGGTGTTTGATATGGTTCAAGCCATTTCCCAAGAGCAATGGCCAACAGACTATCGTATTTTAGCCTCGGGCTATTTACCGAATTATCTATATGATTTAGGGGCGATCAGCCCACAATGGGATATGAAAACGTGGTATCAAAAAGCCCATATTAATCCACGTGTAAACAGTCATACACCTTTAACCAGTTCACAGTACTCTCAACTGATCCGCCAAGGTTTACCTGTAGACCAAACAGGTAAATAGATACAACCAAAAGTCATCAAGTTAAAACTAGCAATTCAAAACAAAATTTGCTTTGATAGTTCTCAGCATACATCACAATAAGAGTCTGACCCATGTTAAAAAAACTGATTGCAAGCAGTCTTTTAGCGAGTAGCTTAATTATGTCTGGCTGCCAAACTACACCTGCCCCATCCGATACCATTGAAATAGCCAATATTCAACAACTCCAGCAAAGGGCTTGGATTTTGACACAGATTGGCAATACTGAAATTAAAACAGCGCCAAATGAACGTAACATCCCAAGCCTTCAATTTTCAGCAGATAACCGCATCAGCGGAGCAGATGGCTGTAATCGTATTATGGGTAGCTATACCGTAGGACGCGATACGCTCACCTTGAGCCAACTCGCAACTACACGTATGGCTTGTTTAAACAACAGTACAGTTCCACAACAATTTCAGGAGGCACTTGCAAAAGTGACTCATTACCAAGTGTTTGGCAAGACGCTGAAACTACTCGATCGACATGGCAACTTGTTGCTACAGTTTGGTTCAGCGATTCAACCACGTTAAATCGTTGCTAAGAAAAGCCTGTAAACACAGGCTTTTTTAATCCGTAACGAACAACATTGTAGTGAACCAATCTGCCCTGATATCAACAGATATAAACACAATTAGGATTTTAAAATGCAACAGGCACTTTTTGGCGGTGGATGTTTTTGGTGTGTAGAAGCTGTGTATTTAGAGCTTCAAGGCATACATAAAGTGACCAGTGGTTATGCAGGTGGACATACCAATAACCCAACCTATGAAGACATTTGTCGTGGCGATACCAATCATGCAGAAGTCATTTTGATTGACTTTGATGAAATGCAAATCAGCTATGCGCAATTGCTCGATGTGTTTTTTGCCACCCATGACCCAACAACACTTAACCGTCAAGGTAACGATATTGGAACACAATACCGTTCTGTCATTTATTATTTTGACGATGTTCAACGTGCTGTAGCGGAACAGGCGATTGCTGACTTAAAAGCTGAAGGTCTCGATATTGTAACGGAACTCAGCCCAGTACCAACCTTCTATGCCGCAGAGGATTATCATCAGAATTTTTATGCGCGGAATCCATCCCAAGGTTATTGCAACTTTGCTATCCCCCCAAAACTCATGAAACTCCGTTCTAAGTTTCAGGCTTTATTGAAAGACAGCAAATAACTCAATAACTGACCATAAAAAAAGCGACTTCAAGAGTCGCTTTTTTTATCATCTACATTTTTAGTTATCGCTAACAAAAGCAATATCTGCCAGTCCAGCCTCACTTGCACGAGACATCACTTGCGCGACCATATCGTAACGAGATTCTTTATCTGCACGAAGTTGAACTGTTGGCTTGGTTTCTAACGCACCCGCTTCATTAAAGCGAGTTTGCAGCTCTTCCAAGCTAATCACTTGATTATCCCAAGCCACTTCGCCCTTCGCATTAATACTAACAGTAATCGCTTTAGGCGGCGGGTCGATAATATCCGCTGTCGTTTTTGGTAAAGTTAATGGAATTGATGGGTTGGCAACGGTCGCTGTCACCAAAAAGATGATCATCAATACCAACATAATGTCGATCAGCGGAATGAGGTTCATCTCATTCATGCCAGCATCGTTATCGTCACCCAATTGAAAAGCCATTAAGCTTGACCTCCAACTAAACCTGATTGAGTTGTTTTCGCCTCAGCACTTGCTGGTGCTGAATCTTGCTGCAACATAGTGTCAATCAACAAACCATGAGCTTGATCTTGAAGTTCATGTGCTAAGGTACGGTTCACACGTGCGCAGATGTTGTACGCTAATACAGCAGGAATCGCAACAGCCAAACCTAAGCCCGTCATAATCAGTGCTTCGCCCACAGGTGTTGCCACTTGTGCTAAGCCTGCTTGACCGCTTTTACCGACTGCAACAAGGGCATGGAAAATCCCCCATACGGTCCCGAACAAACCAACGAAAGGCGCAAGTGATGCGATAGTTCCTAAAATAGAAACCCCTTTCTCAGCATTTGCTTTTTCTGCAGAAATCTGACGAAGCAAAGCTTGTTCAGCAACAGCTTTGCGTTGATCAAAGTTTAGTGTAGCAATCTTTGATTTTAACTTAGCTAAAGCCTGTGAAAGTTGAGCATAAGCTTGTTGTTTCAATTGACGTGTACCCATAATACGTAAAACAAAAATGGTCCACGTTGCAATCGACATTGCCAACAAGATGAAATACAGTGTTTTACTGACTGCATCAGCATGTTGCCAATAAACTGAAAAGTTCATACTCGAACTCCTGATAAAGTTAGCGTTTTGTATTCAATTCTAAATCAAATGGTTGTACGGCCCGAATTGGGTAAGCCACACCATTCTCTTTATAAGGTTTAAACTTAGCGCCTTTGACAGCTCTTAAAATCTTTTCATCTAAAGCAGGAACGCCACTTGAACGCGTAATGCGGGCACTTACAATGACCCCTTTCTCATTTGCTTCAATCTGTACGACTACTTGACGGTTTTCACCTTGTAAATCTTGATTACTATAAACTGGTTTTGGAGAGCGGCTCCATTGCACACCTGAACCACCAATCGACACCGACTTAGGTGAAGTATCAGCAGGTTCAGCTTGCGTGACAGGTTTCGCTTGTTCTGGTTGTACGACAGGTTTTTCGACTTTTTTCTCTGAAATGGTCGTGGTAACTGTCGGCTTAATAGGAGTCTCTGTTGGTTTAACAACAGGCTTGACTACTTCCGCCTTTTTAACTTGTTGAACCTTTTCTACCTTTTTCGGTGGAGTCGGTTGTGGTTTTTCCACAATCTTCACTTCCTTCGGCTTAGTCGGTTCCTTTTTAGGTTCTTCCTTCGGCTTAGGCGGTAGCGGTTTTGGTGGTTCTTGAATTTTAACGAAACGAACCTTCATGGGTTCTTTTTCGATGGGTCTGAGTTCAGGAGCTTTCATGTGGCTCACCGCCCACAATACACCCATATGCCCCACCACAACCGCAACCAAAGCAGCAACAACTTTCTTTTTCATGGGGTTAGGTGTTTGCATAGGAGAAGTAACTGTTGAACTCATTAAAATCTGTTACCTAATTTAAGCTTAGCAGAGACATTGTCGGTTTCCACTATCATGCTTATCGGTTAGTACAATAAAGTAGCGCAATGATAAATGAGAAGTGTTTTCATTTGCAACTATTAATTTATCACTTTTTATGGTTTTTTCGAATAAAACAAAAGCAAAAAAGGCATACTTAATGTATGCCTTTTCTAATCATGTCCGCAATCTATTTTTATTGGAAAACGACTGTTTTGTTACCATCCACAATAATACGGTCTTCTAAGTGCCATTTCACTGCGCGTGCCAAGACATTACGTTCAACATCCTGACCTAATTCACGTAATTGATCTACCGTAAAGTCATGATTTACACGTTCTACGTCTTGTTCGATAATTGGGCCTTGATCCAAATCCGCAGTGACATAGTGCGCAGTTGCACCAATCAGTTTGACACCTTTTTCATGTGCTTGCTTATATGGATTTGCCCCCACAAAAGCAGGAAGGAAGGAATGGTGAATATTGATTACTTTCATTTCCCACTTTGCCACAAACTCTTCATCTAGAATTTGCATATAACGCGCAAGTACCAATAAATCGTTACCCTGCATTAATTGATCTATTTCTGCATAAGCTTCGCGTTTATTGTCTTTGGTCACAGGCACCACTTCAAATGGAATACCAAAGTTTTCAACGGCTTCACGTAAAGTCTCGTGGTTAGAAACCACTTTGGTAATTTCACAAGGTAAACCACCGCGTGAATGTCGCCATAAGAGCTCCAATAAAGCATGGTCGACTTTAGAGACCAAAATCCCAACTTTCTTGACATCACTCACTAGCGCCAAACGCCATTGCATTTCATAACGCTCTGCAACATTTGCAGCAAAGGTTTGGGTGATACTTTCTTTACGCGACTGCAAATTGTCTAGTTCAAACTCAACACGCATGAAGTAACGTCCGCCCTGAGCTTCGGTCGCGTATTGATCAAGCGCAGTAATATTCGCGCCTTGATGATACAAAAAGCTCGATACAGCTTGCACGATCCCTGGCTTATCTTCACAAGTAATCAGTAACCGTGCTGTGTTAGCAGTTGTCATATTCATGTCAGTTTAAATCAGTAAAATGAAAATCAAGCCGAGTATTCTAGCGCTTTTTACTCGGCTGTCAAAACACCTTATGGCTTATCATCTGATTTAAATGCGGCCAAACTCGAAAACAGCTCCGAAGGTCCCATGGTATCTAATAAACGCTCATAGGTTTCACGACTCTCACCACGTAAATATGCCCCTTCTAAGAACACCATTTGACGTAGCGCCTGCCAGACCCACTTTTCTTCTAAATGGTTTGAGTCAGTAATATGCCCTGACATATAAAGGAAGTTAGTCCAGTTGGTCAGTACAATCCATAAATTGATAATCAAGGCTTCAATTTCAGAGGCGGTCATTTGCATCAGACCTGCATCCACAAAGGCTTGATAAATCTTTTGCCCTTGCTGCATTACTTGCCCTGCAAAACGCGGGTACATCTTACGAAAATCTTCATTATTTTCAACCAAATGATAGACATCTCGATGTAAAAAGCGATATGCCCACAATTGGCTACTTAACACCTGAAAATAACGAATTTTATCATTCGCATCCAATGCTCGGTCATCAGGAAGTGCAAGCATTTGCAAGGTCTCACCCTGATATTGCTCCATTAACTCTTTGATAATTTCACTTTTATTACGAAAGTGATAATACAAATTGCCTGGACTCATATTCAATTCAGCAGCAATATGGTTAGTCGTAACAGAACGTTCTCCACGCTCGTTAAAAAGCTGCAAGCTGAGCTGCAAAATACGTTCTTTGGTTTTCAACGTTTTAGTTTGGGACATCCTAAAATAACCATTCATTCAGTGCATTAGAAGACTAACACATAAAGTAACTTGACTAATTAGAGTAATTGCTCTAAAAATTAAACATAAATTGAAATGTGAAATGGTAGTGCGGTATGAACAGTCAAACAAAAACAACTTCATTGACACCACATTCTTATGATATTCAGCATCTGCATGATGTGCTTGAACAGCAAAAGTACGCTTATTTACGCTACCCACTGCCAACTGCAAAAGAGCGTATTGACCGTCTAGCACGACTTAAGCGTATCTTAGTTAAGTATCAAGATCAATTTGCAGAGGCAATTAATCAAGACTACGGCAACCGTTCAACCAGCGAGACTAAAATTGGCGAATTACTGACGTGCCTTGAGCATATTAAATATTATAGCAAGCATTTGAGCTCATGGATGAAACCATCGAAACGTCATGTTTCAATCATTCACCAACCAGCAAAAGCGTGGGTGCAGTATCAACCTTTAGGGGTGATCGGCATTATTACCCCATGGAACTATCCTTTATTACTCTCGATTGGACCCCTGATTTGTGCTTTGGCTGCAGGCAACCATGCCATGATCAAAATTTCTAGCTCATCGGCTAATTTTGGTCGTATTCTTGAAAAAGCACTCTCTGAAGCTTTCCCTCAAGAATTGGTTTCAGTGACCAATGGCGGGGGCGCAGTCTCCGATGCATTTTGTCGTTTAGCTTTTGACAAACTGATTTTCACAGGTTCAACCAATGTCGGTAAAACGGTCATGGCTGCTGCGGCTGAAAATCTGGTACCGCTAATCTTAGAGCTTGGCGGTAAGTCACCCGTATTAGTGCATCCTTCTATTCATTTAAAAGATGTTGCGCAACGTATTGCTGCAGGCAAACTCTGGAATGCAGGTCAAACTTGCGTGGCACCTGACTATATGTTCTTGCCTAAAGGTAAAACCGCAGAGTTCATTGATTACTTCCAAGCATGCGTAGAAGAAATGTACCCAGACATTCTGCATAATCCTGACTATACCTCGATTATTAATGCACGGCAGTACAATCGCTTACAAGGCTATCTTGAAAATGCCCGTGAACAAGGTGCACAAGTGATTGAAATCAATCCAGCCAATGAAATATTCACAGAGACACGTAAAGTTCCCCCTACCTTGCTAACAGGGGTCACGCCTGAAATGCGCATTATGCAAGAAGAGATCTTTGGCCCGCTGCTTCCCATCATGGAATATGATCAAATAGACGATGTTATCGAGTTTATTAATAGCCGTCCGCGTCCACTTGCTTTATACTACTTCGACTTTGATCAGGCGCGTGCAGATTATGTTGCACAGCGTACTCATTCAGGGCATTTCGGACAAAACACGGTTTTAACCCATGTCGCACAGGACGATTTACCATTTGGTGGTGTCGGTGCATCAGGTATGGGGAAATATCATGGTCCAGAAGGTTTCTTCAGTTTGTCGCATGAACGGTCAGTGATGTCGAATCCCAAGTTATATAGCTTGAAGTTCATTCTTCCGCCGTTTAACAAGCCAATTCACAAGTTGATTTCAAAGACCCTTCTTCGTTAAATGATCAAGGCATGATCTATCACACTCGATCATGCCTAGTTTTAATGAAAATCGCTTGTCTTTTAAGCGCATTTTTGGTATAAAACGCCCCTTGAATGATTTCATCCGTTTACTTTTAATGACTAGCCGCACAATCGGTGCTGTCTAGCAATGGAGTTCACCATGTCTAAGGTTTGCCAAGTTACCGGCAAGCGTCCAGTCGTTGGCAACAACGTCTCGCACGCCAATAACAAAACCAAACGCCGGTTCGAGCCGAACCTGCATCACCACCGTTTCTGGTTAGAAAGCGAAAAACGTTTTGTACGTCTTCGCCTAACTACAAAAGGTATGCGTATTATCGACAAATTGGGTATCGAAAAGGTTGTTGCTGACCTACGTGCTCAAGGTCAAAAGATCTAAGGAGTCTGAACCATGCGTGATAAAATTCGCCTAGTTTCTACTGCTGGTACAGGTTATTTCTATACCACAACTAAGAACAAACGTACTATGCCGGAAAAAATGGAAATCAAAAAATTTGATCCAAAAATCCGTCAACACGTAATCTTCAAAGAAGCTAAAATTAAATAATTTTAGTTTTTTGGAAAAAACGACCTGTATCAGGTCGTTTTTTTTTGCTTTTTTTTCATTCGACTTGTTAAACTTTTAATCTCTTTTGGCACCGTTTGTGCTTTGCTTATTTTTCACCCTTAACTTTTTTGCTTAAGGAGTTTTTAGTGCCTCATGACGTAGATCTCATTATATTACTTGCTGTTGGCTTTGGGCTTGCGCTCATTTTCGGCTATCTTGCCGTACGCTTACGCCTCCCTCCACTCATTGGCTATCTGATTGCCGGTATTATCATCAGCCCCAACACCCCTGGTATTGTCGCAGACATGCATCTAGCAAACCAGTTGGCTGAACTTGGAGTCATGTTCCTCATGTTCGGTGTGGGCATGCACTTCTCTCTGAATGACCTATTACAAGTTCGACGCATTGCCTTACCTGGTGCAATTTTACAAATTGCTGTGGCAACTCTACTTGGTATAGGTGTCAGCATGCTCTGGGGGTGGAGCTTTGGTTCTGCACTGGTTTTTGGTCTCAGTTTATCCTGCGCAAGCACAGTGGTATTACTCAAAGCCCTAGGAGATCGCGGTCTACTCAATTCAGTTAACGGTAAAATCGCTGTTGGCTGGCTTTTGGTTGAAGATCTAGTCATGGTCTTGGTGCTGGTTTTATTACCTGCAACAGCGGTCTTACTCGGTGGCGAAGCTTTTGCAGGCAGTGAAAATACCAACATTTGGCTTACCCTCGGCACCACCCTACTTAAAGTGGCTGGTTTTATCGCTTTTATGCTGATCATCGGGAAACGTCTGGTTCCAATGATCATGCAGTTCGTCGCTCGCCTTGGTTCACGTGAGCTCTTTACTTTAACCGTAGTGGCTGCCGCGGTATCCATTGCTTTCGGTGCTTATAAAATTTTTGGTGTTTCCATGGCGCTGGGCGCTTTCTTTGCAGGGATGGTCGTCAAAGAATCTGACTTTAGCCATCGTGCAGAAGAGGAAACTCTCCCTCTACGTGAAATTTTTGCCATTTTGTTCTTTGTTGCAGTGGGCATGTTATTTGACCCACGCATCTTAGTAGAACAACCTGTGCATGTGCTTGCTGTCGTTGCCATTATCATGATTGGCAAAACCATTGCAGCTATGGCACTGGTGCTCTTCTTCCGCTATCCCATCAATACAGCTCTCACTGTAGGGGCTTCACTGGCACAGATCGGAGAATTTTCCTTCATCTTGGCAACGCTTGGGGTTTCACTCAAACTTCTGTCTTTAGAAGGACAAAACCTGATATTGGCAGGCGCTTTGATCTCCATCACTTTAAACAGTTTTGTGTTCTCTGCCATTGAACCTGTACAACGTTGGATTCGTGAACGCTCTCATTTAGCCCGCTTACTGGAACGTAGTGGGGATCCACTAGCAATGTTGCCTGATGAAGTCTCACAGGACTACTTACGTGACCAAGTGGTGATTGTTGGGCATGGTGAAGTGGGACGTCGTATTACCAAACAGTTAATGGCCGAAGACATTAAAGTGGTGATTGCGGAAGAAAACCGTGAAATTGTAGAGAACCTCCGTGAGAAAGGCATTGCGGCTGTTTCTGGTATAGCAACCGATCCTGGAGTACTGATTCAAGCCCATATTCAACATGCGCGCCTGTTGGTACTTTCTCCAATGGATATTTTAGATATTCATAAGATCGTAGATATTGCCAAAACTCTCAATCCTGAGATTCAGGTCTTGGTGTGTGCAGAAAGTAAAGAAGAAGCCGAAGTAATTCGTCGTGACAACATTGGTGAAGTGTATTTTGCCAAAGAAGAAATGGCAAAAAATATGAGCAATCATATTTTAAATCAAATTCAGATTGCGCATCATCAGGCACCCACCCACTAAAGAACAAACACGAGATACAAAAAAAACGCACTGTTCAGTGCGTTTTTTCTTATTCAGTTTAGCTCAAGAACTGTGGTTTTTCGTCTACAACTTCAGCTTGCCACTCACCCACTTGCTTTTCAAGTAAGGCGTATAAAGCCGCTTGCACCATATGCTGTGCAACCACAGTTGCTTGATCACCCAATAGGGCTTTAACTTCATCATTAAATTGTATCGTGACTAAAGGCGCACTTTCAGAACCTGCGTTACGTAGTGCCAATTCGCCACCTTCAAGTTGAACCAATTCCAAAATGGCCTCTTGATTTCCAAATAATTCTTTCAACTGTTCTATAGACATATTTCCTCCATGTTCAACATGGTGGCAAAGGCAGTTGCACTTTGCTTCGCTTAGACTTATTGATATAAGGACAAATTTTCAAACTTCAAGCGCTGGTCATCGCTTTTAGAACTCGACCATCTCATTCCGGAAGCCATCAATCAAAGCCGTCAAGTCGCGGTGCCACTCTCTTAGAATTTTGGTATCAGGTAACCATGCTTGCGGTGTTTGCGTCACTTTAATGATCAAGTTCGATGATGTTTCAGACTCTGGTTCAGGACTCGTTGGTTCTGGCGCATACTGGCATAAACGATAAGCACGCTTTAACTCTGCGATAAACCCTTCTTTTGATAACTGCTGCAACACCGTTACCTCAGGTGAAACTTGTCCTTTAACTGCCATTTGTTCCTCAATAGATTTCAAGGTCGGGTTAAAGTCATTTAAGCGGTAGTATCTTACCAATTCCTGTAAAAAGGCCAGTACAGCACCGTGTAAATGAAAGACGGCTGCTTCACGGTGCGCCTGCGCTTGCTGCACATGATCGTTCTGCTCAGCTTGTTGACAGGCAAGGCGAGCAAAATAGAGTTTTTGATTGGTACGATCTGCATGATAGCGGGCAACACGGGTCATGAATGGTGTTCCTAATGTTTGGCGTTTTTTACAAAGCCAAGATTAAACTTTATGCACAGCAGTGCATAATGAAAATTATGCATGATCTATTTCAATAAAATAAATCTTTCTTTTGGCCATAGCGGGAGTCTGGACAAGCATTGGACGTACATTACTTAATACCCAAGCCCAATATCCTTCGTCCCAATATGATGCCTTAGCCACTTCAAGCTCATCCTCTTTCCACGGATGAATCGCCTCAACATCGACCATAGCCACAGCATATCCTAACTCTTCATCACCCTCTTGTGTCAAATAATGCTGATTTTCAACAATCAATAAATCTTTCAACGGCAAATGTGTAGGGCGCCAAGAACGTATTTCTAAAGTCTTTTTTCCTTGTGCAATGTATTGCCCCATCGGAGCAACAATAGATAATGCTGGGTAGATTTTTTTCATGCTTGACTCAATAAAAAAGGAGCATCAATTGCTCCTTCATACTTATGCTTCTGGCTTCTCAGGCTTATCTTCCGCCTGTTTCACACGAATACCGCTACCATGCAAACGCAATGTGTTTAAGCCTTTAATAGCTTTAATCGCCTCACGTGCATGTGGCATGTCCACAAAAGCGAAACCTTTCGATTTACCTGTAGCCGCATCCAGCACTAAAGTACATGATGCAACTGTGCCGTATTGTTTAAACAACTCAAGTAATTCTGCTTCTGTTACTGTACGTTCTAAACTACGAACTAAAATTTTCATTCAACAACCTTCAAAAATAGGCAAAATCATCAAAAAGCAATCGCCTACGCTACTTTCTGAACATTGCACAACAAATACCACAATGTAATCAGTTTAGTTTAATCGAGATTAATCCCAAAATCTAAATTAATCGACTGTCGTTCAATCAGTGCACTTTTAACGGTTTGCTGACGGGGCTTATGATGGGTTTCCATCGTACATAAATTCCGAGTCAAATCGTTCAAAAAATAACTTTCGACTTTCCGTCCTTGCTCATCAATCATATCTCGCGCCCACAGACTTAAATTTTGCTTGGTCAAAATCAGCTCATTCTGGGCACGGGTCAGTGCCACATACAAGACCCGACGCTCTTCTTCAACATCATTAAAATCACCTTGGGCACGAGCATGCGGATATTGCCCTGGCGTGACATTAACGACATAACATACTTTTTGCTCTGTACCTTTGGCCGAGTGAATGGTAATTAATGTGACGACATCCGTATCCGACTGTCGTTCGATTTCAGAAATAGACACTGGATCAAGTACATATTCCTCAAGAAATTCACTCAACTGGGTATGTTTAGATGCCAATTGCTTCACTAACTCAAAGTCACCTTGGCGACGGTTCCAGTCTTTTTTATAATTTTCTGCCAATTGCGCTTCAATCGCCTGAATACCCAAACTGACGCAAGCCTGCACTTCCTGTTTTAGTACCGTCATTTGCTTCATGATCAACACGCTTTCAGCTGGAATTCGCCCAAATTTCTCTAATTTATCAAAGATCAAATCAAACTCAGGCTCCAGTAAAAGTTGCTGAGCGAGACGACTTGCCCCCACATCCCCCACCCCATTCCACAGGGTGAGAAAACGCATCCACGCAATATCATCTAGAGGATTAGCAATCACACGCAACAAGCTCAGTAGATCTTTCACATGCGCGGTTTCAAGCAGTTTCATGCCCCCAATAAAACGATAGGGAACATTGGCCGCAATACACGCTGCCTCAATATGCCGTGCTGCAAAGCTGGAACGCACCAAGACCATGTGATCCGACCAGCGCTGTCCTTGTAAATAATGGCGCTCTTTAATGTCGATCGCAATCCATTTTGCTTCATCAAATTCATTTGGGAAAATGTGCATGCGAGGCTTTACACCCTCACCCCGATGAGCATCTAGGCGTTTATTATATTGAATCTCCGATTGATCAAGCAGCCAATTAGAAAGGTCTAAAATTTCTTGAGTGGAACGATAGTTTTGCTCCAATTTAAACACCTGAGCATTCGGCACACGGTCTTTAAAATGGTGAATATTTTCAAAATCTGCCCCACGGAAACCATAGATTGACTGCGCATCATCCCCCACACAAAACAGGCTCACTTTGTCTTTAAGCGGTTCAAGCAAGGCCCACTGCAAAGGATTGGTATCCTGCATTTCATCGACCAACATGTGTTTGCAGAGCGATGCTACATAGTCGGCTAAACCGTCTGACTGATCGAGTGCTGAGGCCACGATTGCAAGAATATCGTCATAATCTAAAAAACTACGGGCACGTTTTCGTGTCTCATACTCTTTCATGATTTCTGCAATTTGAACTTTAAAAGCCAAATGCTCAGGATGCTGTTTTTCTAAAGCATCACTCAACTTTTGACGCGTATTTCGTGCAAAAGAATACAGATCACACAGTTCTTGCGGTTTAGGCAACTGATTGGGATTTTTTTTATCATCTTTCCCCCGAATCAGGCGGAACATCATCAGCTGATCATCACGATCAATAATTGAAAACTGTTCTAAACCAAAGGCTTTTGGTACGCGGCGCAACAAATACATACAAAAAGTATGAAAAGTAGATGCGCGCAGACCTTTTGCCTGCTCACCTAAAGCCAACTCCACTCGCGCCACAATCTCGCTGGCTGAACGACGGGTAAAGGTTAAAATCTGGATTTGGTTGGCTGGAATCCCTTGATCAATCAGGTACGCCGCTCGCGCCACAATAGTTTTGGTCTTGCCACAGCCAGCCCCTGCAAGCACCAGACTGTGTTGTGACTCAGTCGTGGCAGCTTGTTTTTGTTGCGGGTTTAATTCATCAATTAGGCTGGCTAAACTCATAATCACTCATCAATTCGTGGATGCTACTAGTTTAACAAATCTATGACGTCAATATGAGCCTACAACAAAGATTATCCATTTCTGTCTGGAATACATCTTCAAATTTAGGCCAAGGCCTTATGCTCGAATCAATTACCGACTCAAATATTTTAAATCAAGCTTGCTCAACATGATTTAAAAGCAAAAGTCGAGTGATGTCCTCACAGCTGTTTTGCAAATGCTGTTCTGCATTTTTCAATGCTGTGGCTAAATCACAGTCGGATTCATTGATCGAAACAATTTGACTAAACCCTTCATCAAATAATGACTCAATATCCTCTCCAACACGTCCAGCAAAGGCAATCACTGGTTTATTCAACTGTTTGGCTAACTGAGCCACCGCCCACGGCGTTTTGCCAAACTTGGTTTGGAAGTCGATACTGCCCTCACCAGTGAAGACATAATCAGCTTGCTTTATTTTCTCAGCCAGTTGGGTTTGCTCAATCACCCACGTCGCACCTGACTGAAGCTTAGCACCTGTGAATGCCATTAAGCCAAAGCCTAGTCCACCTGCGGCCCCTGCCCCTGCAACATTACGTATCTGCATATTCAGCTGTGTTTCCACCACATCTGCAAAGTGACTCAAGTTTTGATCTAACTGCTCAACCATCTCTGCACTCGCCCCTTTTTGCGGGCCAAACACATACGACGCACCCTGTGCTCCACACAGCGGATTAGTGACATCGGAGGCAATCAAAACTTGAACCTTTTGCAAGCGAGGGTCTAAAGCCTGCATATCCATCCGTTCAATCTCTTGTAAATGACCACCACCAACGGCCAGTTCAGCCCCTTGTACATCTAAAAACCTGATTCCAAGCGCTTGAGCCATGCCACTGCCTGCATCATTGGTGACACTGCCTCCGAGTGCCAAAATAATTTTTGACACACCTGCGTCCAAGGCATGCCGAATCATTTGCCCCGTTCCCAAAGTTGTGGTTAGGAGTGGATTCCGCTGCGCAGATTCAAGCAGATGAATCCCATTGGCTTTGGCCATTTCAATAACAGCCGTTTGCCCACCATCAAATAAACCCCAATACGTTTTAATTCGTTGTGATGGCAATGGCCCTGTTACCTCACATTCGACTTTTTGACCCGCTAATGATGTGAGTAAGGCATCAACCGTACCTTCACCACCATCTGCCATGGGTACATGTATACATACAGCATCAGGAATTATTTTTTGAATCCCACGTTGCATAGCTGTACAGGCCTGCTCCGCAGTCATGCTTTCTTTAAATGAATCGGGCGCAAGTACAAAAGTTTTCATCGTGTGAAATATTCCATAAATTATATTTGCCAGCTCTCAAACTTAAATAAAAAGAGTGTTGAAATATAAAAAGAGTGCTAAAGCACTCTTTTTTGTTCAGATTGATCATTTAGGCATCTGCTGAACTTTTCGGGACTTCTCTTTTGATATAAGAAGCTAAAGAAAGATAGTTAATCCCTTGGAATAAAATATCGAATGCTAAAAATAATCCCAACACCCAAAATGGAGCATCTGGGGTAGTTAAAATCATAATCCCAGCGATTAGGGTTAAAATACCTGAAAAAAGTGTCCACCCCCAACCTTGGAATGTACGAAATAGTATCGCATTAAAAATACGAATCACGCCTGCAATGACCAGGAATACGGCCAAAATACTGGTCAATACAACGGCTGTTTTGACTGGTGTTGTGAAAGCATAATAACCCGCAACCCAGTACAGCACACCAAACAGCGCCCATAACCAGCGAAAACCGCCCTCAAAAATCTTAAAAGCCGCAATCAAATGCAAAACACCGCCTAACATCATCAATACACCAAAGATAAAGACTGCAGATAAAGTCGCGAGAGGTAGCGATGCAAAAAGGATTAAACCAAACAAGACCAATAAAATCCCTAAGCCCAGATACCACTTACGGTTTTCATGCAGTTGATGGCGAACTAAATCATTACCTACTGTTTTCATATTCTTCTCAAGTCTGATTTCGTTCATTTAGTTTTAACATGTTTTTCAACAGACTTGTAGGCATGAATTTATCCACATAAGCACACTGGATTGTGGATAAATTCGACATTATCCACAGTTACTTTTTCCAGCCAATTTCTATCGCGGTGATCTCATTCACCAAGGTATCATCAATCGTTTCTGGCATTTTACTTTGTGTTTGCGAAGTTGGTATGTGTCCAGCCATAAGCTCAGCTTTGGCTTGTGGGAACAAGGGCTGCTGATTTGGATATGCATAACCTACGGGATACATCGGTTGCCCAGTAGCTAAGTCATATTTATCACTGGCACCAAAGGCATGTAAAAGCTCATGTGCAAGCACCACTTTGTTTTGCTCTGTTTGCTTGGTCGATGCAAATAAATTCACTGAACCAATACGCCCTTTTTGCAAAGCTGTTGAGTGTTTCAGTTCTTTGGTCAGTGCAGGGTCATAATAGTTCAAATACAAAGTAACAGCTGGTGCGCCATCTGAACCTTGATGATTTTTCCACGCATAATAACGGAACTTTAAACTCCACATTACAGTATCCAACAAGCTCGCCTGCTCGGGTACTTTAGGTGGTAACTGCTTGAGCTCGCGTCCAAGTTGGAAATAAATTGAAATCGGCTGGCCACGATATTGTGCTGACATCTGCTCTAAATAGCCTTGTACCCCTTGTAAGTTTCCAAGGTTCAGTTGCTGAATATATTGCTGAGTTGTAGCCTGTCCATCTGCATTAACTGGATGGAGTAATACAATAATGGGCTTGCTCCAATCTTGATTCTGATCCCGATAAGCATTCACAGCAACCACCAATAGAATCAGCAGTAAGATTAAAATACGAAGTTTTTTCCACATCTTTGATCCCCAATTTTTAATAATTTTTTATCACAATGATCAGCACATTACGTAATTTCTAAATGTATTACAGGTTGTTGTAATACAAAGTTTTCCCAAATAAAGTCGTATAATTTTCTTTGATTTGAAAATACAGCCAAAGTTCTAGCTTCAGATAAGCTGCACCATCGATATTCAGTATGCTCATGATTCAATAGAACAGGTTGGTTTTCAGCACAAAAACCAACAAATGCGGGAATCATTTCAATCACATTCAAGCTTGGCTCATAAAACTGCTCGATGTAATCTGCACTAAATAAACGTTGAGGCTGAATGGCGGTTTCTTCTTTGATTTCGCGAAGTATCGCTTGGCTGGCGGTCTCATTTTCTTCAACCTTTCCCGCGACATGACACCAATAATCACCTTTAACACGCTTCATCAATAACAGTTTAATTTCACCCTCAATTTTTGACAATAAAACAGCGGATACAACAATAGAGCGAATAGGAATCATACATTAACCAGAATTTTTTTTATTTATCGCTATGCATCATATAAAAAATGCCCACCAAAGTGAGCATTTTATTGAATATTTCTAAGCAATTAAAACTTAGGCTTCAACCCATTTTCCATCATTGAACACCAATGACCACTTGGTTTGCTTACCTTCAGGCGTTTCAGAGCCAATATATTGCGCTTGATTCTTACGACTAAACTTCACAAGTGTTGGATTGCCTTCTGGATCAACATCAGGTGCTTGCAAAATAAACTGATACTTTGGATCAAGCTGATCAGCCACCGTACGCAATTCAGCAACCTTCGGAGCACGTGTTTCACGTACTTTCGGGAACTTACTTGCAGCTAAGAACAGACCCGCCGCACCATCACGCAGGACAAAAAAGTCATCATGCTTGGTTGAACGTAGATGTTCCATTTTAATCGGGTCGACACGCGGAGGTGCAGGTTGACCACTTTTCAGTACTTTACGCGTGTTGTCACAGCTGTTACAAGCAAAGTAAGGGCCAAAACGCCCTGTCTTTAACTGCATTTCGCCATCACACTTATCACATGGAATGGTTGGGCCATCATAGCCTTTGATTTTGAACTCACCTTCTTCAAGCTCAAAACCAGCACAATCAGGGTTATTACCACAGATATGTAATTTACGACCACCATCAATCACATAGCTGTCCATTGCGGTTTCACAAATCGGACAACGCTTTTTCGACATCAAGTCTGCTGTTTCTGCTGCATCATCGTCCGAGAGTGCTGCAAGTGATTCAACTGGTGTTAAGTTCAACGTGCCTTTACAACGCTCTTTCGGTGGCAAGTTATAACCTGAACACCCTAAGAACACACCTGTAGTTCCTGTACGAATCTGCATAGGACGGTCACATTCTTTACAGTGAACGGCTTCGACTTCAACAGGTTGGTTACGGCGCATACCGCCCTCACCTTGAGCATTGGTCAGTCGGTTTTTGAAATCACCATAAAAACTGTCAAGCAACTCTTTCCAATTACGCTCACCATCTGCCACTTTATCCAACTGACCTTCTAGATCCGCGGTAAAGTCATAATTCATGAGGTTATTGAAACTTTCATCCAAACGATCTGTAACAATCTCACCCATTTTTTCTGCATATAGACGGCGGTTTTCTAGTTTGACATAACCACGATCTTGAATGGTTGAGATAATCGCCGCATACGTTGATGGACGGCCAATCCCTTTCTTCTCAAGCTCTTTCACCAGTGACGCTTCGGTAAAGCGTGCAGGTGGCTTGGTAAAGTGTTGCGATGGATCGAGTTTTTCAAGTTTGAGGATTTCACCCACTTTGACCGCTGGCAATAACACATCGTCATCTGACTTGTTTTGACCGCGGACTTTGGTGAAACCATCAAATACCAGTGTGCGACCTTTAGCTTTGAGCTCAACACCGTTTGCATCGACTAAAATAGTTGATGACAGGTATTCTGCTGGGGTCATTTGACACGCGACGAATTGACGCCAGATCAGGTCATACAACCGCTGAGCATCACGCTCCACACCCACTAAACTGTCACCTTTTAAAGCCACATTTGATGGACGAATCGCTTCATGGGCTTCTTGTGCACCCGCTTTGTTACCATAGCGGTTCGGCTTAGCAGGCAGATACTTTGCCCCAAACTCTGTCTCAATATGATGACGCACCATATTCACCGCATCGTCGCTCAAAAAGGTCGAGTCGGTACGCATGTAGGTAATAAAACCCGCCTCATACAAACGCTGCGCCAACATCATGGTTTTCTTCACTGAGAAACCCAGACGTGTACTCGCGGCTTGTTGTAAAGTCGAGGTGATATACGGCGCACTCGGATTCACCTTGGTCGGTTTATCCTCACGTGCTGACACTTTGTAATCTGCGTCTTGAATGAGCTTCAGTAAAGCATCGGTATCGGCTTTATTGCGTAATTTTAGGGTTTTACCCGCTTGCTTGACCGCCTCTAAACGAATGTCATCCGTCTGTGATTTGGTATCTGCAAAAACTTGCCAATATTCTTCTGGGACGAACGCACGAATTTCACGTTCACGTTCAACCACCAGTTTCACGGCAACAGACTGAACACGACCAGCAGACAAACCGCGGGCAATTTTTTCCCAAAGTAAAGGGGAAATCATAAAGCCAACAACGCGGTCTAAGAAACGACGGGCCTGTTGCGCATTGACTTTATCAATATCAAGACGTGCTGGATGTTTAAAAGCTTCTTGAATGGCGTTTTTGGTAATTTCATTAAAAACGACACGTTGATAACGAGAGTCCGCACCACCAATGACCTCTTTAAGATGCCATGCAATGGCCTCTCCCTCACGGTCCAAGTCCGTTGCGAGATAAACCTCGTCAACCTGCGAAGCAAGCTTTTTCAGTTCAGCAACCACATGCTCTTTGCCTGGAAGCACTTCATAATGAGCTTTCCAGTCATGTTCAGGGTCAACCCCCATACGATTGACCAAGGCATTCTGTGCTTTTTCAGCTTTCTGAGCATCGGTCAGTTTGGTTCGTGTCGCTGGCTTTTTTTCTGCAGTCTTACTTGAGCCACCCGTCGGTAAATCACGAACGTGACCAACGGAAGACTTCACAATGTAATTCGAGCCTAAATATTTATTGATTGTTTTCGCTTTTGCAGGCGACTCCACAATTACTAAAGCACGTTTTTTCCCAGCCTCAGGAGAATCTGCTGTAGTACTTTTGGATGTGGAGCGAGGAGCTTTCGCCATATTAACCGTTAATCCTGTTTCAATGGGTCTGTAAAATTAAAGTTCAGCCAAAGACTGTAAATATGCTTTCATGGCATCTAACTGGGTTGCTCTTAAGTCAGAATGTTCATCCCAATAGATTCCCACGCAGTTTGCTTGCATATCAATAGCATAAATACCCTTTAATTCAATGGGTAAATGTTTAAACTTGTCATCACCTGTAATGAGCTCAAGCTGCTGATCAACAACACGAGCACGCATTAAAGGTAGGCGTGCATCTGGAATCAGGACACTGTAGTACGCCACCATACTGGCACGGTTCTCCGATGCCATCGGTATTTTCGTCCATTCAGGTGCCGCAACTAAACGTGGGTGCAAGCCCATCTTGCGGGCTTTTTCTCGCATCTCCCCCAAAGCTTTTTCTCTTGGACTCACACGAAGTCCAAAAATCGAGCCGAGAACGAACAAGATAATAAATCCAGCAACCCAAATTCCAATATTTTCCATAGCACAACCTTTTTATTCCTTTATTAGAGTTGCATAAGCACAATATAAAACGCAAGTTTGAACGATAAAATTAATTTAAGAACATTTCATGACTATATAAAACTTCATGTCCATTCCAATAAATATAGCCTTTATCAAGCAACTCTTTCAGTAACATACGTACATCTGACTTCGGAAACATTTGCTCAAGCAAATCACGGAGTGCATAAATATCTTTAGGTTTATTGGTTTTGAGCTCACGCAATTTGCGTGCGACCTCAAGCTGTACGGGGTCAATTTGAGCAAAATTTTTAAACAACGCTTGTTGTGCTGACAAAGTTTCCACAACAGGTTCAACAGTATCGCTCTCATCATCTTTTTTTAATTGCTGCAATACCTGTTGTAACGTTTTCGGTTCAGTAGCCGAGTCTTGTTTTTCGATATTCAATGCCAACCATTGTTTCAATACTTTTTTACGGAAACTGATTTGCTCATCATAACGCTTCACAATTTTTAGGTTGATCAGCATACCGACCACTCGTTGGGTCTTTTCAGGTACGAGTTGCAAAATATTACTGATTGAGTTTTTTAAACCATCCAGTGTGGTTGGTTTACCTGACATTTTGCCCAAAGCATCACAATATTTTTTGACCATTTTCAAGTAGGGCTGGTTTTGAATAGTCTCTAAACTTGGAATCAGTCCTTTTACCGTTTGCAAGTCTGTCTGAATTTGGATCAAATGACAACTGATCTGAGAAGAATGCATCAATGCCAACAATAGCTCGGCTGTACTGACAGCAGAAATAAGTTCAACATGCGTCTCAGGTTCAAGTAAAGCCATTAACTGCCCCACAACAACCGCATATTCATATTCTTTTTGTTCGGCTTTTGGCGTTTCTAATACCACCACTTGACCGCTACTGATCCAACTTGCCAATTCAGTTAAATCGGACAATGCATATTCAAATTGACCTTGGCAATTAAACAAATACACAGTTGGATAGTGCTCCATTATTTCGCGCAAAAGCTTTGCCGTAGGAACATTATTTTCAAGATCAAGAAGTACAACTTTTGAAGTCATAGGGCCATTTTTATGGGATACACCAGAAAGCACGTATTAGAGTCGGAACTGCATCAAAGGTCAATTATTTTGGCTCAATTTTTATAACAATGTTATTGCTGTAAATTACAGCCTTATTAAAATTGTCTGTTTCTTTAGAGATAACTAGATAACCTTCTCTTGTTTTAAAAAGTAAAATACTTGGAACAGGCTTGATCTTTTCATCTCCCATTTTTAGATAAACCCAATGTCTAGCATCTGCTTTTTTGAGATTTTCAATATATTTTTCAGCAGTTGTGCCAAATAAAACAATCCACTTTAACCAAACAATTAGCAAACCCAAAGCGACCACTATCCAAAAACTACCCTTTTCATAATGTTTATACCCTTCTTCTATTTGGTATGTATTTTTAATCTGATTTTGCTCCGTTTTCGAGTGTCGATCCAAATATTTGAAAAGTTTAGTAACTATATCTAAAAACCAAATACATGATTTATAAAGCCAATCATTTAACATCCAATTTACAACAACTAAAATTGCTACAATTGGCATTAATAATGATTGCAAAAGCAACAATACCAAACCTTTAAAAAACTTTAGTAAAATTAAATATAAAAAATGAAAAATGCCCAAAATAAAATTAAATGCTTTTGGAAAAAACTCAAAAAAAATAAAGAGTATTATAAAAACACTTACACTATACCCTATGAGACCAGAGTGATTTACAATTAAAAATTGTACTAATAAGCTATAAAAATCAATATCTAAAATAGATATATTGTATTTTAGGCCTTTAGTGAAAGAATCAAAAAATATTAGGCCACTCAACGTTATAGAAACGATAAGAAATGTTGCAAAACAAGTAATGTGACCAATTGCTTCACTAAACTTTTTCAGCATATCTCATCCTTTCTAGTAATGTGGCGGACGATCGGCCATCGGGTCAAATGTCGCAATTCCATCAGACAAATCTGAAGATTCAACACGTTGATACAAAATTTGCATTTGTTTTTTTAAATCAGCAATTTCCAGCCCTTGAATCACCAATTGTTCATTGAGTTGTTCAACTAAATCATCTAAAAATGCAATTCGGACTTGCAAATCTTCAATGGGTGCGGACAATGGCGCTTGATTATCAATATTTTGTTGTTTAGACACTTCAAGTCCTCATTTGAGATTTTTCAGGAAACATTATGGCCTATATTACTTTAAGGGATGTCCAACTTGCGTTTGGTGGACCTGCCTTGCTCGACGGCGCGAACTTTTCATTGGAACGCGGTGAACGAGTGTGTTTAATTGGTCGTAATGGTGAGGGTAAGTCTACTTTACTTAAACTGATCGAGGGAAGTTTATTAGCCGACTCTGGCGAAGTTTCTCTACAAAACGGCATCACCATTTCCATGTTGGCGCAAGACGTACCGATGGATTCGGGCAAAGTGGCGGATATCGTGGCAGACGGCGCAGGTGAAGCCGCGGATGTACTCAGAGCATATCATGAAGCCAGTGATGCTTGTGTGCTCGGAGACATGGAAGCGTGTGATCGCATGGGTAACCTACAACACAAACTAGATCAGTTGGATGGCTGGGCTTTAGAAACCAAAGTCAATTCTATTTTAAGTAAAATGGGCCTAGACCCAGATGCTGATTTGGCCGATTTATCGGGTGGTCGTAAGCGTCGTGTGCTGCTTGCTCGTGCACTCCTTACCCAACCCGATGTGCTATTACTAGACGAACCAACCAACCATTTGGACGTTGAAAGTATTGAATGGCTCGAAAAGTTTTTACTCGATCAAAATAATTTAACTTTACTGTTCATCTCGCATGACCGTTCATTTGTGGACAGCATTGCCACTCGAATTGTTGAACTCGACCGCGGCACTCTGCGCAGCTATGAAGGTAACTACTCACGTTACCTCGAACTGAAAGCACAGCAAATGGAAGCAGAAGAAAAGCAGAATGCACTGTTTGATAAACGCTTAGCTGAAGAAGAAGTTTGGATTCGCCAAGGCATTAAAGCCCGTCGTACGCGTAACGAAGGCCGTGTTCGTGCCTTAAAAGCACTGCGTGAAGAGTCGAAAGCCCGTCGCTTCCAGCAAGGCAAAGTCAGCATGGCGACCCAAGAAGCCAATCGCTCAGGCAAAGTCGTCTTTGAAATTGAGAATTTAAGCGTTCGCTTTGGCAATGATGCACCTATCATCAACGACTTCTCAGCATTGGTGTTACGTGGTGATCGGATTGGTCTGGTAGGTGACAATGGTGTCGGTAAAACCACCCTCATTAAAGCCATTTTAGGTGAGCAACAACACACGGGTACTGTGAAAACCGGTACGCAATTGGAAGTGGCTTACTTCGACCAATTACGTAATGCTCTCGACCTTGAAAAATCAGTCAAAGATAACGTATCAGAAGGCTCTGACCATGTCGATGTGAATGGAAACCGTCGTCATATCTACAGCTATTTACAAGATTTCTTGTTCTCTCCAGAGCGTGCACGTACACCGGTGAAGGCCCTTTCAGGTGGTGAGCGTAACCGTATTCTTTTAGCAAAATTACTACTTAAACCCTCTAACTTAATTGTGATGGACGAACCAACCAATGACTTGGATATGGTGACACTTGAGCTGTTAGAGGAAATGTTGTCCGACTACAAAGGCACCTTACTGCTTATTTCACATGACCGCGCATTTATGGACAATGTCGTGACATCAACGTGGGTGTTTGATGGTAAAGGCAATATTGACGAATACATTGGCGGTTACCAAGACTATTTACAGCAACGCCCAGACCAAACTGTAGTAGATCAGAAAAGTGCGGTGAAAAAGGCTGTGGCAAAAGCCGAAGCTGAGGCAGAGCCTGCAGCACCAAAGAAAGTAAAACTTAGCTATAAAGATCAACGCGCACTCGAACAACTGCCTGCTGAAATGGAAGCATTGGAAAAAGAACAAGTGGAAATTAATGCTGTATTGGCAGATGGTTCGCTCTTTATCTCCGATGCAGACAAAGCACTTAAACTGTCTAATCGTTTGAGCGAAATTGATGACTTATTGCTTGAAAAACTTGAACGTTGGGAAGAGCTAGACAACCTAACGAAGTAATTTATTTTTTTCTTCAAAAACGCTGCTGAACGCAGCGTTTTTTTATCGAAAAATATATCTACAAATAAAGATCAGATACGAAAATTTAAGTTAGACCCAAGAATTCGCCTTATAATTCAGCACAGTTCTTCAACTTTATTTATCTATCTGGTTTTTGCATGATAATGAACCGAAACCACCTGAGCAATGCACTCTATCTTTTTAAAATACTTGGATGTGCAGTCGTCATTGTCATTTTAGCGCTCTGTTTTGATAGTAATAAAGATACCAATTTCTTTCTATGGGCATCATTGACAGCCTTTTTAACCATTCAAATGGACTCAGGTAAAAAGATTAATTTTAACCAATTGATAGGGAATTTTATTGGCTCTGCTGTCGGCATCCTGATCTGGCTCGCCATGGATCACTCTGCATTTATTCATAATTTTAGTATTAATTTAGAATATCTTTTTTTAATTACAGGTATTTTTATGACCAGTTTAGTTTGCGTCCTTTTTAGAGAAGGAGCCTATACAGGCATTGCATTATCGAGTTTCTTAATTGTGACGATTTATGATGTCGGGCATCGCACCATAGACGGTGCGCTACTCCGGATTGTTTATTGTTTCATTGGTTGTAGCATTGCATATCTAATTGAGAAATTTTCTGTTTTTCTATTTAAAACCAGCTACAAATAAAGCTGAATGTCCAAAACACCCAAACAACATTAAAATTAATGATTTCTTAAAAAAACGAGATACTTACCATAATACTGAAAGCTTACAATTATTCATTTCAATCGCACTATTTTTCTCTACATTGGCTCCATGATCTTTCCATACAAATCCTTGAATATATACCTATCGAATCTAATCAGATATCGAAACACTCAAAGAGAGAATGATCATGAAAAAAGTAGCATCAATTGTATTAGCAGCATTTACTACCGCAATTTTTGCAGGTTCTGCAATGGCCGCAACTTCTGCACCAAATGAAACTCACAAAGCCACAGAACAAAAAGTAGCCACCCATCAAATCCACAAGAAACAGCAAACAGATCATGCAAAAAAACAGCACGTGGCTAAAACGACAACCAAAAAAGTAGAGGGCCAAACTTCCGCTGCTAAATCATAATCTTCATGAATTCTTTATTCCCTCATTAGTCATTAAAGGCTACTCACGATGTAGCCTTTAATATTGATTCCTTTCCCGCCCCATTTCTTCGTTGTTTTAATTTCTATTTTGAAATCTTATAAATTTCTTTTATAATCAAAATTTTAGTTAATAAAAATAAATTCTATCAGTACACCTGTCTTTTCAAAACCCACCTATCAAAGTCTCTAAACAATGATTATCCGCAATTTTGAATGGCGGTGGCATCGAGCACAGCTTGTCCCTTCATACATGCTTCATGCTAAACTCAGAACATTCTTTTTCAGCACTTATCGCAATTTATGAGTTCTCAGCCAGACTATCAACCCGGTGAATTTCAATGGTCTTTCCTGCAACCTAAATATTGGGGTATATGGATTGGTATTGTATTCCTTATGATACTGGCAATTCTGCCTTGGGCAATTCAACACCGACTGGCCACCCTCTTAGGCAACCTCAGTTTTAAGTTTCTCAAATCGCGCCAAGACACCACCATTCGTAATCTCGAAGTCTGCTTTCCTGAATGGTCTACCCAAGAAGTGCGTGAAAATGCACGTTTAGTTTTTGTCGACCAAATGCTGGGCGTATTTGAAACGCTGAATGCATGGTATAGCCCAAAATGGTTTACTGGTCGTGTCAGTATTGAAGGTTTAGAGCACATTGAAAAAGCACAAGCAGAAGGTAAAGGTGCGCTGCTTTTAGGGACCCATTCGACTTTGCTTGATGCAGGCGGTTACCTTTGTGCACAGTATTTTGAGCCAGATGTGGTCTATCGCCCACAAAATAATCTACTGTTGGATATGCTGATTTACCGCTGCCGTTCCACCATTTACGCAAACCAAATCGACCATGATGACATGCGCGGTTTGGTTCGCAACTTAAAAAATGGGCATGCCATTTGGTACAGTCCAGACCAAGACTTTGGTTTAAAACAAGGCGTGATGGCACCCTTCTTTGGTGTTCCTGCAGCAACGGTTACGGCACATCGTCGCTTATTGAAAATGACCAAGGCTGCGGCTATTCCATTGTATTTTTATCGTGATGGGGACATTCGAAACCCACACTATAAAGTGCTGATTGAACCTGCGGTCGAAAACCTACCTAGCGAAGACGAGCTGGATGACGCAACGCGAGTGAATCAAATTATTGAAAATCAACTCCGCATTGCTCCGACTCAATATATGTGGTTTCACCGCCGCTTTAAAACGCGTCCAAAAGGTCATGAGAAGATTTATTCTAAGAAACGCTAAATATAAAAAGTCATCACCCGAGTTCTGCGTCCTGCAAAACTCGGGTACATGAGGTTGTGCTTTCAATGTTATTCTTGTTTTATTCGGTGGCGTTCCATACCTACATCATATCCATGATGATTTCCATCAGCGTCAACTTCCATACTGGGATGATCCATTCCCGCTCCATGTGCTGATGAGCTTAGAATAAAGCCATACCGAGTGACTCACCATTCGTCAGGTTCCCAAATCCCTGTAAGCCATATCTTACACTGATGAAATCCAAGCACCTGATGTGTTTATTGGTAATCTTTGGCAATTTCATCTGTAACCTGCTTACCTTCTCGTTCTGCTTTCTCAATTCCCTCTTCGATCGCCTCCTGCGCCTCTTGCTCATCGGCTTCGGTCTGTTCCAGCTCTTCTTGTACTTGCTCAAACACCCAACCTGTTTGCAGTACTACATATACGGGGAAATGATCTGAACCAATATGGGGTAAACGCTGCATCTGTACTAAAGCAAAATCCGTACTGTGGAAAACATGATCCAGTGACCAACGCAGTAAAGGATAGTCAGCATGAAACGTATTGACAAAGTGACGTCCAACTCGGGGGTCTAGCAGCCCACTAATCCGTTGAAAAAGGCGTGTGGTACGAGACCATGCCACGTCATTCAAATCCCCCATTACAATGCAACTCTCATCCAAATCTTTAATCTGATCACCAACAATCAACAATTCAGCATCACGTAAAGTGGAGTCTTTGGCTTCGGTCGGACTCGGTGGTTTCGGATGTAAGCAATATAGCTGTACTGGCTGACCTGACCTTAGAATGGCTGTGGCATGAATTGAAGGAATTTCATCGCTCAAAATAAACTTAACGTCAATATTTTCAAGCACTAAACGACTATATAAGTGCATGCCATACAAGTTATCCAAAGGCACTGCAACCCGATAAGGATAGTCATTTTCCAGTTCACCCAAAGCTTGTTCCCAATGTCCATCTGACTCTAAAGTCAAAATCAAGTCAGGTTGATGCTGATGAATCTGTTGCAGTAATAAATGGTATTGGGTATTGGGCGTCAGTACATTCGATACGATTAAAGAAATCTGGCGTTCTGGCTGTAACTCTGTTTTGGCAACCGTTTTAACCTGCTTTTTCCATACAAAGGTATAAGGCAACACCATTTTGAGTTGATACGCCACTGCCGCAATTAATCCCAGAAAAATGACTTCACGTACCCAATCCCAAGGTGCATCCCAAAGCAACATCAAAATAAATGCAATCAGTCCCAATACCAAAATCTGGAGCCGTGGAAAATCTGCACCACGAAACCACCATTCATCACGTGGAATCAGTGACCAGAAGCTTAACCAAATCACAATACATGCCAGCAACTCAACCCAGATCATAAGCAACAACTCTTATATTCTTAATTTTTTGTAGATTCATAAATTAATATCAATTTTGCATGTAACATAAACAAGATATATTGCACAATATAATTGCTGTTTTCATTGTGTAGTGCTTGCAGTTAAGCGCTCTTTTGATACACTCGAATCCCCTTTTAATTTTTAACGCACCGAGGCAAAGTGACATGAAAGTAGGTCTGGTCGGTTGGCGCGGGATGGTTGGTTCCGTCCTTATGCAACGTATGGTTGAAGAGAATGATTTTGCTCATTTTGAGCCATTTTACTTCTCTACCAGTAATGCTGGCGGTGAAGCGCCTGCGTTTGGCGGTAAAACTGCCCCAGCACTTATGGATGCATCAGACATTAACAGTCTGAAGCAAATGGATGTCATTATTACCTGCCAAGGTGGCGACTATACCTCAGAAGTTTTCCCGAAGCTTAAAGCGGAAAACTGGACAGGCTATTGGATTGATGCGGCATCTACACTGCGTATGGAAGATGAAGCCATCATCGTACTTGACCCTGTCAACATGAACGTAATTAAAGATGGTTTAGTGAACGGCACCAAAACATTCGTGGGCGGTAACTGTACTGTTTCACTGATGTTGATGGGCTTAGGTGGTTTATTCCAAAACAATTTAGTGGAATGGGCAACCTCGATGACTTATCAAGCAGCGTCAGGTGCTGGTGCGCAAAACATGCGTGAACTGATCTCTGGTATGGGCTATTTGTACAACAACACCAAAGATTTGTTAGATGACCCACGCTCTCCAATTCTAGACATCGACTCTAAAATTGCGGAATTACAACGTGGCGAAGGTTTCCCTTCTGCTAACTTTGGCGTGCCATTAGCAGGCTCACTCATTCCTTATATCGACAAACAATTAGACAGCGGTCAGTCGAAAGAAGAATGGAAAGGTCAAGTTGAAACCAACAAGATCTTGGGCAACCAGCAAATCGTTCCGATTGACGGTCATTGTGTACGTATTGGCGCGATGCGTTGTCACTCTCAAGCTTTAACCTTAAAGCTGAAGAAAGACGTGCCACTCGATGAAATCGAAGATATGTTACGTCGCGCGAACCAATGGGCAAAAGTGGTTCCAAATACCCGTGAAGCATCTATGACTGACTTAACACCTGTAGCGGTAACAGGCACATTAACAGTTCCTGTTGGCCGTCTACGTAAATTGAATATGGGCAAAGAGTACTTAGGTGCTTTCACTGTCGGCGATCAATTGCTTTGGGGAGCTGCAGAGCCCTTACGTCGTATGCTCCGCATCCTGATTGACTACAAAAATACTTAAGCATTTACCGCTAAAGTATTAAGCCGATCACACTTGATCGGCTTTTTTTTGTAACCCCGATGTTAACGTTTTACAAATAACACACAACTCGCTAATCTATAATTTTCGCTTTGCGATCTGTGACCGAGCTAAAGATTAAGATGACCGTAAATAACAAATTAAAGATAGCCATTTTAGCCATTATTGCTTCGCAAAATGTGAATGCGATCACTGTCGATCCTATTCAAATTCAGTCTGCACCTGGGGAACTGTTATATGCAGAATTGAACTTTCACGATGCCGATCCAAATACTCCCATTCAAGCCAGTCTAGCCAGCGCAGAAGATTTAATGTCTCTGGGTGTCATGCATCAGCCGCCCAGTAATCTGAACTTTTTTACCCGTCGTACCAGTGCCAGTACAGGTGTGATTACAATTACCTCATCTCGCCCATTGACTGATGCAGAACTCAACATTGTGGTCAAAATCAAAGAAGGTAATGCGGCACGACTGCAACATATTAAAACAGCCAATAAACGCTCGGCATCACTTCAAGCACGCGCAAATAATAATGAAAAAGCGTTAAAACCTATGGTGATCGTCAATGAAAAAGATATTGCGTTGAACTTACCAGTTAGCACACAGTTTAATAATTTAAAAACAGCAACAGTAGCAACGACAAGCAATACACCGTTGAAGCTCAATGGTCATACACCACCGAGCATGAGTACCACGACCACTACAACACCAACACAGGTCATCTCAACAGCTACGACACAAATCGCGACAATTGCACAAGCGCCAACCCAACACATTGAAACCACCACACAAAACAAGAAATCGTCAGATCCCTTGGTGCAAAAGTATGCCAACTCCCTTAAAAAAGCGGAAGCACCGATAGCAACACAAGCTAGCCCTCAACCTGTACCCAATTCAACTCAGGCATCAAGATCTGTACCATCTACAACTCAAACATCGAAAACGGTCACACCCAAAGCGGCTGAGACATCAAGCACGCCTGCCCACATTGTTCAATCCAATGAATCCTTATGGGGAATTGCATCGCGTATTGCCACAGAACAAAACCGTCCTGTTGGTGAAGTCATGCAACAAATTAAATCCAAGAATGAACATGCATTTATTCAGGGGGATGTCAACCGTTTACGACGTGGTGCAAATCTTAATTTAACGGGTCTACAAACAGCAAAAACAGAGCAAAAAGTCTCCGTTTCTTCACTGCCAAAACATAGCTCACAGCAATCAGGCAAAGCCAAGTATCGCCTCAATCAAGCGGAAATGAGTTTGGTTGCAGAGAAAGAGCAAGATTCAAACAATGGTTCTGCCAAGAAGTCGACAGAAAAAAATCAAACATCGAACGAGTTGTCATTAAAAGTTATGACATCCCGTGAAAAAACCGTTAAATTACAGAGAAACGTAACGCAATTAGAACTGGCACTTAATCAGAAAGATCAGAGAATTCAATTACTAAACGCTCGTCTTGCACAATTGCAACAACAATTGAAAGCACAACAAACTGATAAAAAGCCAACACACTAAAGTGTTATTTTGATTATTTGATTTTGGATGAACTTGCACAACGACAAGTTCGAAAGGGGTAAAACATGCTGATTTATGTGATTCCATTTATCTTACTATTGGTTGTTGCCATAGTCTTAAAAAAGCGTGAGGCGAGTAAAGAAGCAGAGCCAAAAACTCAAAAAGCAGTGGCTGCAAAAAATAAAGCCAAAAAAACTAGCCCGTCTAAAAAAACACCTCAACAAACTCAAGTCGTTGAAGATGTGGTCACTAAAAAAGCCACAACACCTCTTGCAACCGATCTCCGCAATAAAATTGAAGGGCAAATTCGTGATCGCAATTTCTTTTCAGCTGAAGCGCAGATTAACCAAGCATTAAATAAAGACAATTCACAACACGAATTATATTTACTGCTATTGGATATTCACTTACTACAAAAAGATGAATTTGCAATTAGCCAATTGCTGAATCATTTACGTTCTTTAGAGCTCGATGATATTTTAGCGCAAGCAGAATCCAAAAAATCGGATTACGACCAATTACATCAAAATAGCCGTGACACGATCGAGTTTAAACCAACTGAAATTGCACCACCTGCACCAAAACCTGTAGAAACACCAAATACTGCTGATTTCGATGCACTAATGTCATCAGACAGCACAACACTACCTCCGGTACAAAGTATTACTGTTGAACCAGTTCAAGACATTAAACCACTAGATTTTGATACCTCAGCATTCACAACAACTCAACCCGAACCAGAAACACGTATTGAAGTACCTACTTTAGAATTTGATACTTCCAGCCTAAGCACCATAGCAACTGAACCATCTCAACCAATTGGGGAAATTAAACCCCTTGATTTTGGTTCGTTGTCATTGGACCCCACCCCTGCTCAAACGGAACTTCCTACAGAAGATATCAAACCTTTAGATTTTTCGTTCAATCTCGATGCGCCTTCTACAACAACTGAAGCTGAAACTTCGTTGATTGCGACACCAGACGAGCGTCCTGAATTTACATTTGATTTTTCAAACCAACCCACAACTGAAGCGACAACAGATATTTCTCCTGTTTCTTTCGACACTATTAGCCCAAATGCAGCAATAGTAGACGAAACACCTGCAGTTATTACGCCAAGCCTCAGTTTTAGTCTTGAGTCTACGATACCTACCCATAAGACTGAAAGTGATCCTCTGGTACAATCTTTCCCTCAACTAAGCGAAGTTAACGAAATCCTCTTAAACTTTGAGTTAGCTGAGCAATATATTCAATTGGGTGCTTTTGAAGCTGCACGTGAAATTCTGGCTGAACAAGAAGCAAACTACAGCGTTGAACAACGAGATCAAGCTGAACAATTGCTAGGTCGCATAGCATCCTAAGTCATTTCGTTTTAAACTAAAGCAGTCATCACCGACTGCTTTTTTTATAATGAAAAAAATTGCGCTTATTTATATGGGTGGAACCTTTGGCTGTATTGGTGAACCTTTACAACCCATGCCTGCCGAAGACTTTATTCCCAAACTTACCCATGTCTTGCCGATTCATCTCGACATAGAATGTTTTGTTGCACCTGTCATTAAGGACAGTAGTGCATGCACAGCCGCTGATTGGTTATTGTTGATTCAACAGATCCAGCACTTACAGTTGCAACAGTTCCAACATTTTGTCGTGATTCACGGCACAGACACCTTGAGCTATGCCAGCGCCGTGGCAGCACACTTTATCGCTGACTCAGCTCATGTGATTTTCACAGGTAGTCAGTACCCCTTACTCAATGTACAAGGAACTGACACCCGTGAATTTAGTGATGCCATCAACAATTTGAATTTTGCCTTAGATGCCGTAGTGAAATACCCTATCGGCGTTTATTTAGCATTCCATCAACATTTGTTTCACGCCCAAACCGCTATAAAACGACATACCACTGAACTAGATGCCTTTAGTGGTCTGCCTGCTGAACAATCTATTTCGCACAATTTAAAAGCACATATTGTACAAACACGTGATGTAGAACAATCACAACAGTTCAACTGTCTTAATCTAATGATGCAACCTGTTGGCTTAGAACAGCAAATGCAGAACTTAAGAAACCTCTTAGTGGCCCCACCCCACTTTCTCATTTTACAAGGTTTTGGGACGGGTAATTTAGCCGTGAATGCCGAGTTGACTGCGCTTTTCGATGACCTTTATGCACAAGGCTGTGTTGTTATCTTAAGCACCCAAGTTCCTTTCGGCCGCACTGATCAGCGCTATGCCGTTGCCGCGTGGACAACCCAAGCCAAAATAATTGTCAGTGATTGCCTCGGGCATGCAGATCTGTATGCCAAAGCCCTCAAAATGTATTTACAATACCCCACCGCTGAAGCACGCTTCAGCCATTGGCATGATTTGGGTTAATTTGAGGTACATATGCAACGTTTTGCGATCGGCATTGAATTTTGTGGGACACATTATCGTGGCTGGCAAACTCAGCAAACTGGCGTGATCAGCGTACAAGAGACGATTGAAAAGGTGCTTTCGAAAATTGCCAATGAACCGATTAGTCTACATGGTGCAGGCCGTACCGATGCTGGCGTTCATGCAACCAATATGGTGGCGCATTTTGATAGCTCCGCGCTTCGCTCCGAACGTAGCTGGCTAATGGGTAGCAATAGCCAACTACCCAAAGATATCTCGATCCAATGGATCAAAGCAATGGATCAAGACTTTCATGCGCGCTTTAAAGCACAAGCACGTCGTTATCGTTATGTGGTCTATAACCATCCGCAGCGACCTGCCCTGATGCATAAACAAGTCACGCATGCTTATTATGCACTAGATGTGGCGAAGATGATGCAAGCTGCGCAAAAGTTTGAAGGCACGCATAACTTTGAAAGCTTTCGTGCTGCAGCATGCCAGTCTAATCAACCTGTACGCCATGTGAGCCATTGTCGCTTAATTCAACATGGTCCATATCTAGTGCTCGACATTCAGGCTGATGGCTTCTTACACCATATGGTCCGCAATATCATGGGCTGCTTACTAGAAATCGGGCAAGGTATGTATGAAGTCGAACATATTGAGGCTATTTTCGCAGCAGAAGACCGTAAAGCTGCTGGCATTACTGCGCCTCCTGATGGACTATATTTTATTCATGCCGACTATCCAGCACAGTTTGAATTACCTAAACAGCCCCTTGGACCGCATTGGCTGAATATGCCAGAATAATTTATTTTTCAATCTCTCCCTAGTCACTCCTTTTTCAAAGGACATGAGACTCCTCCCTTGATAAAAGGGAACTTAGGAAGAATTGTTTAACGCTGCTTCCGCTTGCGATATTCCACTGGGGTTTCATTGGTCCAGCGTTTAAACGCACGATAAAAGGTACTTGGCTCTGAAAAACCAGTCAAATATACAATACGTTCTACACTTTCAGCCGTATTGGCCAAGAGCTTTTTCGCCAAACGACAACGGTAATCGGACAAAATCTGTTGAAAGCTAGTATTGGCTTCAGAAAGCTGAGTCCGTAAACGCCTTGGGGTAATACTGAGCTGAGAAGCCACCGTTTCCAATGTGGTCTCCCCGCTCTCAAGAGTTGAGCCAATGGCTCGACGCACTTCACCAACCAAGTCATAACGTGCTAATTCTTGAAGTTTTTCAATCGCTAACTGCTCATGCAGTTGCAACAGTTCGGGCTCTGCCTGCCACAAGGGATAAGCCAAAATACTTGGATCAAAATATAAACGTGTTTCTTTTTGCCCCAAACTTACTGGGCATTCATACACCCGAAAATACTCATCATCGGATGCGCCTTTCGTGAAATTAAAATCAATATAGATCGGCTCAAAACGCCCTTCCGTAATGAATTTAAAGAAACGCAAGATACCTGACATTGCACATTCAGAAAAATGTCGATTGACTAAATTTTCAGCCCAAGGCTGTTCACCGTTAGTCAAATAACACCGGTCATCCTCAATCACCAATTTGGCATGAAACGCATCACTAATCAGACGTTGATAAGCCAATGCACGCTTTAAACCTTCACCAAAATTTTCAGATGAAATAAATAAATGTTCAATTACTTGACCACGGTATAAAGGTAGATTTTCTCCCAAATGTAGACCGATATCAGGATCGCGGCTCACCTCTTCAGCCGCCACCCAAAAAGCATATTGAGCGTTCAAAGGCGTACGGTCATTGGTTTCAACTTGGTTTAAAGCCACACCCGCCTTTGTTAAAATTTCTTCTGTTGGCAACCCTGAACGACGAATCGCTTGGTAGCCTAATCGCAATACAACCGATGCATCCGTTAGCTGACCCACGCTAGAACCTTCCTTGTATGTTCTTCATTTATACATAAAACATTAAAATTAGATTAACTTCGATTGACCAAACTGACAACAACTTATGCAGTTTTTTTGTTGAAAATCTTTATTACTCTTGTTCGCTTATTTTACTGACAGATGATCATGCAACCGCCCATTCCGCCTTGTTTTATGCAAAAAAATTGACTATAATTTGCGCCTTTCCAATTTATTCATTCAGGTAGGCTATGGCCAATAAAGAGGAACTCATCGAGTTCGAAGGCGTTGTCACCGAGACGCTTCCTAATACTATGTTTCGTGTACGTTTAGAAAACGGTCATGAAGTGATTGCTCACATCTCTGGTAAAATGCGTAAACACTATATTCGTATTTTGACTGGCGACAGTGTTAAAGTAGAAATGACACCTTATGATTTGTCTAAGGGTCGTATCACTTATCGTGCGCGCTAAGTTTTAGCGAAGCAAAAAAGCCACTTTTCAAGTGGCTTTTTTAATGTCTGCGCTTAGACTAAACGTTATACATCGACTATATTTAAACCAATAATCAAACTATAATTAAATGCGATAACAACTAAATACACCAAAACAATAATGAAGACGACTTTAATGAAGCTCGCAATTTTACTGTTCCCCATGCTATGTGTTGCCTGTGCCACAACCAACCAAACTCAGCTCAACCAAACCTTACAACACTATATCGGACAATCTTCAGATCAAGTTCAAAACCAACTCAACCTCAATAGCATGGGTTATAAAGTTCTCGGTGCTCCTGTACATACACCCGAGAAACTGACCTACACCCTATTACGCAATATGCCTATTCCGATGGGAACACCCAACCTTGGAACCAGTGTCACTATGGGTGCGCCCATTCCAACACCTTCTAGCGGTAGCCTGAATATTGAAATGAAATGTAAAATTGAGTTCAGACTGCATGATGATCTTGTGGAATCTATTCACTACATCGGTAAAGCGTGTTAACGGCTGTGTTATGTTGAGCCACCTACATACCGTTTATCTCAAATTACTCGAACCATACTCAAACGAATATCCAGATATAGAATACTAAAAGGGTGTCTCTCTGCTTAGGGGGATAATCATGAAGCCCTTTATTGTCAGTTCCTTGAGTTCCATCTGCTTTCTACTACTTCAAGCTTGTAGCAGCGCTCCAGCGCAAAATCACACCGTCATTTCACCCACTAAAATTGCGCTCCCCGACTATTTAGATCAATATATCGGCCAAGATGTATCGAGCATACGGCGTCAGCTCAACTTACACAGACTCGGTTATGAAACCTTAGGATCACCAATTCAAACATCAAACCAACTGAGTTACACCATCGTCAGACGGATTCAAATTCCAACCCCTATGCCCACTATGCGAAGCGACAGCAGTGTCGGCGCGATTCCTATTCCAACAGCAACCCCATATTATGATGTACAGTTAGAATGCCAAGTTCATTTCTTATTAAAAGACAATATTGCCCAATCTGTTCAATACCAAGGCAAAGCCTGTAAAGGTGATTAAATCTTGGGCAAAAAAAACGCAGCGAATGGCTGCGTTTTCCAGTGTATCTAACTTAGTTCAGTGCAACCACAACCGCCTGCCCCATTTCCGCAGTACCCACTTTGCTCATGCCTTCAGACATAATGTCAGCAGTACGTAAACCTTGATCCAACACACTTCCTACCGCATCTTCAATCGCTTTTGCAGCAGCTTCTTCACGGAAAGTATAGCGTAGCATCATTGCAACAGACAGAATGGTCGCCAATGGGTTAGCAACGTTTTGACCTGCAATATCTGGTGCAGAACCATGACATGGTTCATACATACCTTTGCCACTTTCATCCAAAGATGCCGACGGAAGCATGCCAATCGAACCCGTTAACATTGCTGCTTCGTCAGACAAAATGTCACCAAATAAATTACCTGTCACAATCACGTCAAACTGTTTAGGCGCACGTACCAATTGCATTGCAGCATTATCGACATACATATGCGACAAGTTAATGTTTGGATAGTCAGCTTCTTTCATCGCCGTTACGGTTTGCTTCCAAAGCTCTGTCACTTCAAGTACATTGGCTTTGTCTACAGAGCACACTTTACCGCCACGTAAGCCTGCAAGTTCAAATGCGACTTTGGCAATACGCTTGATTTCAGACTCTGCATATACGTCGGTGTTAAAACCTTGTTTTTCGCCATTTTCCAGTTCACGAATACCACGTGGTTGACCAAAGTAGATGCCACCAGTCAATTCACGAACGATTAAAATGTCCAAGCCTGCAACAATTTCAGGCTTTAAACTTGATGCATCTGCCAATTGCGGATACAAAATCGCTGGGCGCAAGTTTGCGAATAAATTGAGCTCACTACGAATTTTTAATAAACCACGTTCTGGACGAATTGAGCGTTCAATGTTGTCCCATTTTGGTCCGCCAACTGCACCAAGTAAAATCGCATCTGCATTTTTGGCTTGTGCTGCAGTTACCTCTGGATAAGGTGAACCATGTGCGTCAATCGCAGCGCCACCCAGTAAACCTTGTTCCCACGTTAAACCTAAATTGAATTGATCGTTTACTCGTGTAAGCACTTGTTCTGCGGCTTTTACAATTTCAGGACCAATGCCATCACCCGCCAAAATCAAAATATGTTTAGACATGAAAAATTCCATTGTTGGTGAGTTTTAACTCACACGATTAAAGTTTTTGTTCTACAAACTCACCCAAGCCATTTAGGACATTGTACGGTTTGCAAAAACGACGAATTGTTCTTTGGTTTTGCTTTAAATCGACACATAAAGGGTCAGGTGCAGACATATTCAATAAACTTCCCTGATGTCGACTGCGCGCACGAAACATTCTAAAAGTATAACGTTCAGCAGGCTTAAAGCGATGAATCACATGTAAGGTTTCTGCTCGGTCTGCTGAGACTGGATAGAAGCGAATGACCAGTTCATGCTGCCCAGCAGGCACCGACAAAAACAGTGAATTTGCATCATTCAAATCATCTCGCTTCAAACGAACAATTTGTTCTCGAATTGCATCACGGCTCACACGATGATTGTCTGCATTGACGATTTTGATTTTATTCAATCGCTCAAACTCACAGTTCACTGTACCTGTACAATAAATTTGTGCATTGTTTTTACTTGCTGGGGTTTCATGAATACGCTTTATACTTGCCGTATTCATACTTTGACAGGCAGTTAATGTGCCTATCAAAGCAAGTAGAGCGATACGACCATAACTCGTCACCATTGTTCAAGTCCAACCTTTACCAGTAGCAAAACGATTAAAATTCTTTTGCTCTGATATTAACAAGAGATAAACCGCAGCACTAGTTATATCGTTTCTTCAATTAAGCATGAATTTCTGAAAACACCCATGGACGCGCAGCTTTGGTCTTTTCTTCATAAGCACGAATCTCATCTGCTGCTTGTAAGGTCAAACCAATATCATCCAAGCCATTTAACAAACAATGCTTACGGAAAGGATCCACTTCAAACTTGAAAGCTTCACCCGATGGTGTACGCACTTCTTGCGCATCCAAATCAATCGTCAGTTGATAGCCTTCATTTGCTGCACATTCTTTGAAGAGTTGGTCAACAATCTCTTCAGACAAAATCACAGGCAACATGCCATTTTTGAAGCTGTTGTTAAAGAAAATGTCTGCATAACTCGGTGCAATCACAGTACGGAAACCATATTCTTCCAGTGCCCACGGCGCATGTTCACGGCTAGAACCGCAACCAAAGTTCGCGCGAGAAATCAAAATCGAAGCACCTTGGTAACGTGGCTGATTCAATGCAAAATCGGGGTTTTTAGGACGTTTTGAATTATCTTGTCCTAAAAAACCTTCATCTAAATAACGCAATTCATCAAATAAGTTTTCACCAAAACCCGTGCGCTTAATGGATTTCAAAAACTGTTTTGGAATGATCAAGTCTGTATCGACATTGGCACGGTCTAAAGGTGCAACGATACCCTGTTCAACGGTATATTTTTTCATGTCTATGCTCCCAAGCCCGAATTAAAATGAACGCACATCGACAAAGTGACCTGCAATCGCTGCTGCCGCTGCCATCGCTGGACTCACCAAATGCGTACGACCGCCATTGCCCTGACGACCTTCGAAGTTACGATTGGAGGTCGATGCGCAGTGCTCACCAGGTTGTAATTTGTCTGCATTCATGGCTAAGCACATTGAACAACCTGGCTCACGCCATTCAAAACCAGCTTCAATCAAAACTTTATCTAAGCCTTCCGCTTCAGCTTGAGCTTTCACTAAACCAGAACCCGGGACCACCATCGCCTGTTTAATGGTACTTGCCACTTTTTTGCCTTTGGCAACTTCCGCCGCTGCACGAATGTCTTCGATACGCGAGTTGGTACATGAACCAATAAAAACACGGTCTAACTGAATGTCTGCCAATGCCTGACCTGCGGTTAAACCCATGTACTGATAAGCACGCGTCCAGTCATTACGCTGTACATCATCTTTGGCTTGTTCCAAAGTCGGCACCGCTTGAGAAACTGGAATCACCATTTCAGGCGATGTGCCCCAAGACACTTGCGGCTCAATCTCTTCACCTTGCAACACCACCACAGTATCAAAATGTGCGTCTGCGTCCGAATGTAAAGTATTCCAGTAAGCCACTGCTGCATCCCACTGTTCACCTTGTGGTGCGTAGGGACGACCTTTCACATAGTCAATGGTTTTATCATCAACAGCGACCATGCCCACACGGGCACCACCTTCAATCGCCATATTACAAACCGTCATACGACCTTCAATCGACATATCGCGGAAGACTTGACCACCAAACTCAATGGCATGACCAGTTCCCCCCGCTGTACCAATTTTACCGATAATGGCTAAAACGACATCTTTCGAAGTGACACCTTGACCTAACTTTCCATCAACACGCACTAACATGTTCTTCATCTTCTTTTGAACCAAGCACTGGGTTGCCAATACATGCTCTACTTCAGATGTCCCAATCCCGTGTGCCAAGCAACCAAAAGCACCATGCGTTGCCGTATGAGAGTCGCCACACACCACCGTCATGCCTGGTAAAGTTAATCCTTGCTCAGGTCCCACCACGTGTGCAATACCTTGACGCACATCATTAATGTCAAACTGCACTACATTAAAAGTTTTGCAGTTGTCGTCTAAGGTTTGGACTTGAATGCGTGAAGTATCATCTTCAATGCCTGCAATACCTTCTGATCGCTCTTTGCTTGAGGTTGGAACATTATGGTCAGGTGTTGCCACGTTCGCACTTAAACGCCATGGCTTACGCCCTGCAAGTTGCAAACCTTCAAAGGCTTGTGGCGACGTCACTTCATGTAATAAATGACGGTCGATATAGAGTAAAGCTGAGCCATCATCACGCTGTTTTACTAAGTGGTCATCCCACAATTTGTCATACAATGTTTTTGGAATTTGGGGTTTTGCTTGTTGGTTTTCGCCTGCCATGTCGATTGACTCCACTGGACTGGGTAATTCTTTCATTAAAAACGATTATAACGGTGATTTCACATAAATCTAATTTATCATTTTTATTAATTTAAAAACTTTTTGGAATTATTTTTAAATCACTCAAGTTCATGCTCTGCTACCGAGTTTAGACGCTTTCAGCCGATTTTACCTAAGCTCATAACACATTGTATACCGTGCTTTTTCTAAACTGAACCATCCTAAACCAACGTTTATTTTCTCCCAATTAATGCTTAAAATTATTTATGCTTGAATTAGACATAAAAGTAGCGCTGAGAATCCAATAGAGTCAAACAACAAAACAAACTCAGCTCGACATTGCCGACATAAATTCACTAGTAACATCCATTTTATGCTGAACGAACGCTCTTAATTCTTTGCATAACTTGAAGCTACTTGTATTTTTACAAAAGGATTGATGGTTCAAGCAAAAGCCTTAATCTCTGTTTTTTATAATGTTAAACATAAAACGAAGCACATTATTTCACTTGATTCAAAAATTCAATCGAGACCAATCAAAATTTCATTTTGACTTTACTAATGATAATAATTATTATTTACAAATGTAAAGTGTTATTGAGAGGACTTTTATCATGTCAAACATTCAAAAATTTGTAGCAAAAAATCAACGCATCTTCAAAAAAACTTTAAGCTACTACATCATGCATATTACGGTCGCTATGTTAGTTGCGTATATGGTCACAGGTAACTTATGGATGGCGGTTACCTTAAGTTTGCTAGAACCGACTGTTCAAGCTTTTGCCTTCTTCTTCCATGAGCGAATTTGGGAAAGAAAAAGCCGTAGCCCAGAAGAAAATATTCCGGCCTAAGCCCCATCTCCTCTCATTAACTTAAAAAGATCACTTTTAGTGATCTTTTTTTATCTCAATGCAGATGAAATAACACCCGATTTATTTTAAAGATCGCAATTCATATAAAATTATTTTATAATTCAATTATACTTTCATAACCAGATTATCCTTATGAATCTTGCAGCCTTCGAAGCTTTTGTAAAAGTCATGGAAACCGGCTCTATTTCTTTAGCCGCAGATCAACTCTTCATTACGCAACCTGCTGTGACCAAACGTATTCATAGTTTAGAAGAATATTTTGGTGTGAAACTGTTTGAGTCGGCAGGTCGTGGTGTACAAGCCACGCATGCCGCACATTCACTGCTGCCTAAAGTCAAAAATTGGCTCAATGAACTGGGTGACATTCATCATACCTTGAGTCATGAACAAGGCATGGTTCAAGGCAAACTTAAAATTGGCACCAGTCACCATATTGGTTTACATCACCTACCCAATCATTTACGTGAATATGTACAAACCTTTCCCAATGTCACTTTAGATGTACACTTTGTCGACTCAGAGCAAGCGCATGAAAAAGTACTGGCGGGTGACTTAGAATTGGCTTTTTTGACGCTTCCACCGAAGTTAGATGAGCGTTTGCAATATGTCACCATTTGGGAAGACCCCTTAGTTTTTGTAGCAGCGCCCTTTCATCCGCTGGCACAAATGCAAAACTTAAAACTCGAAGATCTGATTCAGTACCCAAGCTTATTGCCTGCGTCTCAAACCTATACCAGCCAAATCACACTGGCAGAATTTGAGAAACAAGGGCTAAAACCTAAAATTAGCATGAGTAATAATCCACTCGAATCAATTCGCATGTTGGCATCTATTGGATTGGGCTGGTCAGTGCTTCCCAAGACTTTGATCAATCAAGACCTACAACAGTTAAATATTAAATTTGAAATGAACCGCCAATTGGGTATGGTTTGGCATCCTGGGCGAACGCAGTCGCGTGCAGTGCAAGAACTGATTACGATGATGAAATAAGCGCTGCACCAAATAAAAAAACCATCCTGTAGGATGGTTTTTTTATTTGGTGCGAGGAGTGACTTAAGAACCGCCTATAGCCAATGCAATCAGTCCAAGCCAAATCGCTAACAAAATCGCACCGGCTAAGAGATTTGTACCACCACGATTTTCTAATTCTGTTTCGACATTGCCATTTCCGAACTGGCGGATTTTAGTAATCTGCTTATCGACGTGATGCTTATACAAAGTGTTACCCAGCATGCCAAATGCAACAGCCAAGCCGATATTTGCCCCCGAACTGTCAATCCCCAAAAGTGCTTCAACAATCCCGATGAACACAATCAGAGCTATGGACATAAAGCCATAACTGTACATTTTCCGATAAAACAACCAAATTACGCCCAAGAAAAAAGCCGCAACATTAAATCCTGCATATTGTTTCTTGGGTGTGATTTTTTCAAATTGAGCCTGATAGTACGACGCATATTTCTCCCCGATAAATACAGCACGACCTAGTTCGAGCTGATCGACTGAAGCCCGTCTCTCTAAAACACGAGGCGACGGAAAAGATTGTTGATCTAAAGACATAAATTGCTTCTTATTTTTTATTTTATTGAAGAAATGGGGGCAAAGCTTTTCAGCATCGCCCCAAAAATATCACTTATTTTTTAATCAATGAATCTTCATGTAAAGATTCATTGAGTTGATCCACAATAATTGCCCACTCACCATCCGATTTAATTTTTTCTGCCAAAAACTGACGTTGCGCTTCAGTCCAATATTCCGCATCAACAATCATGGTTTGCGCATTAAGCTGATGCGTTACAATAAATAAGGCAATCGCATCTTCATTTGCATCTAAACCGAGTTGCTCAAACAGATGGGTCATTCTTGGTCGTACACTCATGTTATTCTCCACGATACTGTTCTAATTTTTACATAGTCAAAATAGCTTTAGCCAAGTTTTAACATAGCATATTTAGTTAGTTTTCCAAGATTTGTCGTCCCATCACCGCAATATTTTATCAATAGATTTGCTTTCAATGAAATTGACTGACTCAATGTCTTTGCAATAAAAAAGACGACCCGAAAGTAGCCTTTTCAATATCGAAAGATAAATAATTAAATGGACCAGTCTTGGATTTCCCATGCCTGATCTTTAGCCAATGCTTCCAAACGATCATCAGGATTAACAGCTATCGCATGGTCGGCGTATTCCAGTAAAAAACGATCATTAATAGAGTCCGAATACGCCCAAGACTCGCTGACATCACGCCCTGCCAGCCACTGATCTAAACGCGTCAATTTACCTTTTTGGTAGCACGGCGTATTTATCACTTTGCCCGTGTATTTGCCATCAACCACTTCAGCATTGGTTGCAATGATTTCGCTAATCCCAAACTCGCGAAAAATTGGGGCGGTAATAAAGTCTGAAGTGGCCGTGATCCCAACCAAAGCATGCCCTGCCTCTTTGTGACGTTGAATGGCTTGAAAACCATCAGGACGCATTTGCGGGCGAATCACTTTTTGCATGAATAACTCATGCAGTTCAGTGAGGTAGGTATTGTCATGTTGAGTTAAAAATTCAAACACAAATTCATTATAAGCAATCGGGTCGAGTTGCCCTGCTTTGTAATCTTCATAAAATTTATCGTTCATGGCACGATGGCGAACTGGATCAACCAAGCCCTCATTCACCAAAAACTCTCCCCAAGAATGATCCGAATCGGTGTTTAACAAGGTGTGATCGAGATCAAATAGTGCCAATTTCATGAAAATACTCGTAAAAACTGAAATTTAAGAAAAAATTTGTAAATCTATCTCCGCTAGTCGATAGAAATTCGTTAAGATCATAGCAATTTTAACATTTTTAAACTTTGCTTTTTTCGAGTTGGATACAGAAATAAAAATCCCCGATCGCAAAGTCATAAATTACACAATATTTAGGTAGCCAAATGATCGATTCGGAAGGTTTCCGACCCAATGTCGGGATCATTTTGGCAAACGAGTTTGGACAAGTTTTATGGGCAAAACGCATTGGACACAATGCATGGCAATTTCCACAAGGAGGTATCCAATATGGAGAAACCCCTGAACAGGCACTTTATCGTGAGCTGAGAGAAGAAGTTGGCTTACTGCCCGAACACGTCCAAATAGTAGCGCAAACTAAAGGTTGGCTGCGTTATCGTTTGCCGCACCGATACATTCGTACAGATTCCGATCCCGTATGTATTGGACAAAAACAAAAGTGGTTTTTACTCAAACTCACTGCCCCCGCTCAGAATATTCGTTTGAATTTGTCTGATCCGCCCGAGTTTGACCAATGGCAGTGGGTCAGCTATTGGTACCCACTGGGGCAAGTGGTGAATTTTAAACGCGATGTATACCGCAAAGCGATGGTGGAGTTGTGCAATCAGCTCCCTCAAAAAAAGCCTTAAAAAATCTAGACGTCCTACAGATTTTTTAAGGTTCTCTTGTTATAAATAAGTTGGACGCACTTTTTTTGGAGTAGATGCGATGTCAAATATGCAACTGGATACCCTTAGACGTATTGTGCAAGAAATCAATGCGTCCACCAGTTTGCATGAATCACTCGACATTATGGTCAACCATGTGGCAGAAGCCATGCACGTTGACGTTTGCTCCATTTATTTATTGGACGAGCGTAATCAACGTTATTTGTTGATGGCATCGAAAGGTTTGAACCCCGATTCAGTCGGCCATGTTTCACTACATACCAGTGAAGGCTTAGTCGGCCTAGTCGGACAACGCGAAGAAATCGTCAACCTTGACAATGCCCCGAAACATGAACGTTTTATGTACTTACCTGAAACAGGTGAGGAAATTTATAACTCGTTCCTTGGCGTACCCGTCATGTACCGCCGTAAAGTCATGGGCGTGCTTGTAGTGCAAAATAAAGAGCCTCAAGACTTTAGTGAAGCGGCTGAATCCTTCCTTGTCACCCTCTGTGCACAACTTTCAGGGGTCATTGCGCACGCACATGCCGTGGGTAATATCGACGTTTTTCGTAAGCCCAGCAATTTACCCGCTTACAAAACTTTCCAAGGCGTCCCTGGTTCAGGTGGAATTGCCTTAGGCCGTGCTGTCATTCTCTACCCACCTGCAGATTTGGCGGCTGTTCCTGACCGTGAAGCCGATGATATCAGTGAAGAATTAGCCCTACTGGATCGTGCCCTAACCTCAGTGCGTGATGAAATCAAATCGCTTGATGACAAGATGCAAGACGCCCTTATGGCTGAAGAACGTGCCCTGTTTAGCGTGTTCTTACGCATGTTGGATGAAAATGCGCTACCTGCTGAAATTAAAGAGCAAATTCGCGAAGGTAACTGGGCACAAGGTGCAGTACGTATCGTCATTGATAACCATATTGATCTGTTTGAACAAATGGAAGATGACTACTTACGTGAACGTGCGGCAGATTTAAAAGATTTAGGTCGACGTATTTTGGCCTATTTGCAAGAAGCGGATTCGAGTCACCGTGAACTTACCGATGAAAGTATTCTGATTGGAGAGGAAATTTCAACCGCAGCTTTGGTTGAACTTCCTGTCGATAAAATTGCTGCGATTGTCACCACAGAAGGTGCCATGAACTCACATATGGTAATTGTGGCACGTGCTCTCGGCATTCCAACCGTTGTGGGGGTGACTGAACTACCGATTAATACACTCGATGACGTTGAAATGATTGTCGATGCGCATCAAGGTCGGGTCTTTATTAATCCACCTCGTCGTCTACGTACCCGTTATAAAGAGATTCAAAAAGAAGAAGAGCAAATTGCCAAAGACTTAAAACAGTATGAAACCAAAGATGCCATCACCCCTGATGGTGTCGCAGTCAAACTGTTTGTCAATACTGGTCTAATGATTGATGTGGTGCGCGGTGTACAACGTGGAGCTAAAGGTGTTGGTCTATATCGCTCCGAAATTCCATTTATGCTCCGTGACCGCTTCCCTGGCGAAGAAGAACAACGTGCGATTTATCGTCAGCAGTTGAGCCACTTCGCCAACAAACCCGTGGTGATGCGTACACTCGATATTGGCGCCGATAAAGACTTACCTTATTTCTCCATTGAGGAAGAAAACTCCGCACTGGGCTGGCGCGGCATTCGCTTTACGCTCGACCACCCTGAAATTTTCTCTTCACAAATTCGTGCCATGCTTAAAGCCAGTATTGGTTTAAATAACCTGCATATTTTACTGCCGATGGTCACCAGTGTCAGTGAAGTAGAAGAAGCGCTGTACCTTCTTGAGCGTGACTGGGTCGCAGTGCAAGAAGAGGAACAAGTAAAAATCACCAAACCGAAAATTGGTATTATGGTTGAAGTTCCAAGCGTGCTGCTGCAAATAGATGAGTTTGCCGAATTGGTTGACTTTTTCTCGGTCGGCTCAAACGATTTAACCCAATATTTACTGGCAGTCGATCGAAACAATCCACGGGTTGCTAACGTTTATTCACATTTCCACCCTTCAATTTTGCGTGCACTAACTCGCTTAGTCAAAGAGTGTCATAAGTACAACAAACCAGTCAGCATTTGTGGAGAAATGGCAGGAGACCCTTTATCTGCGATCTTACTGATGGCAATGGGCTTTAATACGCTGTCGATGAGCTCAAGTAACATTCTGCGTGTACGCAAAGCTATTTGTCATGTGCCGATGCCTGACGCGATTGAACTCTTAGAACACGCATTGAAAATGAGTAATCCACTCATTGTAAAAAGCCAAATGGAATATTATTTTAAAACACACGGTTTAGGCGATATGGTCAAATCAGCGACACGTATTGTGACGGCTTAGAAGCCTTTAAACACAAAAAAGAGGCATTAAAAAAGGGAGATAATCATCTGAATATCTCCCTTTTTTGTGCTTGTCATAGCCTCGTTTTGCATTTTTCTTTCGGTCTACAAAGACTTGGCTTTGGTTGACTTCATGCATGTGTTTTGCCACGAAGTTGTGAATCACAACTTTTGGCTCAGCTTTCTTCTTTGCCATTTTCCCACCTAACTGAACGGATGATATCGCATAGGATATGGCTGGAATTTTACGCTTTTTTGTATACTTTACAAGCGACTTTCATGTCATTTCTGTCTCTTAGCGTAGCCTATTTTTAAAGAGATAGCTCATACAACTATTTAAGCGCCATAACTTGCGTCTGCTGAAACATACACTTAAAAATAAAATTGATCTAACAATAAAATGATTGCAATCAAAATCATCAATGCACCAGAGACTCGACTCACGATCATAGCTGCATGAGGACGTGTTGCTAAAACTCTTTGCGCACTAAACCCGACCAAAAAGTAAACCGCCGCACAACTAACCAAATGGATTCCTGCCAATAAAATAATCTGAGAAGTTGCCGATACAGCAGATTTTGGATCAATAAAAGGTGGCAACAACGCTAGAAATAAAAGCAGGACTTTCGGATTTAAACCACTCAAATACACCCCACGAATGTACCAAGATTTCGAGGAAGTCAATGCCACCTGATCACGACTAATACTTGCAGGACGCATCGACAAGTTCAAACCCATCCAAAGCAGATACAGTGCCCCAATAGCTGTAAGCACTTGAAGTAACATTGGCTGACTCGCAACCAAAGTTCCAACACCAGCCGCAACAGTCAAAGCCGCCATCAAGTGTCCAGTTAATAGCCCCGTCACCGCAGGTAAGACTCTTTTACCTTGGATTCCTGAAGAAATCACATAAGCCCAATCTATACCTGGTGTGATCACGAAAAGTATAGAAACGCTCCAAAACGCAATCAAAATGCTGAGTGACATCCCTTTCCCCTTTTATCGGTTATCGTTGTTAAAATTTGGGGAGTTGATCATTCAAACAGCCTCAAATAATTTTGAAAGGATATCCTTTAGGCTCTAAAATGTGCTTTCAAATCTTTGTGCAATAACGGCTAAAAAAGGGAGATTCTTCCACATGGATAAAATTGATAAGAAGATTCTTGCTGAACTACAAGCAGATGGACGTTTATCGGTTACTGAGTTAGCAAATAAAGTTGGATTGAGTCTTTCACCCTGTCATCGACGAGTCAAAGCCTTAGAAGATGCAGGTATTATCAAAGGCTATCGTGCACAGCTCGATTTTTCTCAGTTGGGTTTAAATTTTTCGACCATTGTTTTTGTCACACTCAAAAATGGCGATAAAAATTCAGTGCTCAGCCTTGAAGAGGCTATTTTGCAGATTCCTCAAATTGTCAAAGCACAACGGCTTTTTGGTGACCCCGACTACTTACTGCATGTTGTCACCTATGACTTGGAAAGTTATCAAAAACTCTATGATGAACAACTGTCAGCACTCCCCAATGTGCAACGCCTGATTTCCACTATGGTCATGAAAAATATTATTTCAAATCGGAGTGTTTTATTCTAAAAAGAACACTATACGGTGGTATCCACCCCACCATTCAGTGAGAAACGTCATACAACGCAATACTTACCCTAGTTCGATGGATGAGCTGAACGACAAAAGACCAATCCAACCTAAAGGTAAATGAGCGAAGCCATACTACGCGTATAAAGAGAAAAAATTCTATTTACGAATGCTGAAAATTTATACGCAACTTATCTTATTTTTCACTATTGTTTATATTTGTTTCCTTCTTTAAAAGCGCTAAATTAATACTTAACTCGATATAAAATAAGAGCATCATCATGCCATTAGAAAAAGACAAAGATGCAACTATTGTGGTCAACGACACCCCTGACCAAGAAAAGTATGAATTCTTAAAAGAGAAGATTCGTTATAAACAAGCTTTACGCGAAAATTCAAAAAAAATTGACCATCAAAAAGTTCGACTGAATATTCAAGCGGATGCTCTTCCCAGTAAAACCTTTTTTATTATGAATGCCTTGGCGGCCGTCATTGCAGGTTATGGCCTGCTTTCAAACTCAGCTGCGGTAGTGATTGGCGCGATGCTAGTGGCGATGATGTTAGGGCCTATTTCAGGTATTGCCTTGGCTTTAATTGACAACCGCCTTTTACTGTTTAAAACCGCGCTGTCCACTTTACTCCTTGGCATTGCCATGATTTATAGCATAGGAATCGTGATTGGTTTAGTAAACTATGACCTGCCTATGACCAATGAGATTCTATCGCGCACGCAACCAACCATTTTAGATTTGATGATTGCTTTAGCAGGTGGTGCAGCAGGAGCTTTTGCTTCGGTTTCACCTCGGTTGTCTGTAGCAGTCGTCGGTGTCGCTGTTGCCACTGCTTTGGTTCCGCCCTTGGTGGCCAGTGGGATTTTATTTGCACATATGGAATGGAAAAATTCAGCCAATGCTTTTTTACTGGCGGTGACCAATATCTTTGCCATTCAGATTAGCTCATCTTTAGTCCTTTGGATTGCAGGCTTTAGACGTGGTTCCAGCGAAGAAGTGCAGAGTAATGTCAAAGAGTTTCTCAAACGTAATGCTATTAGCTTAATGTTCTTGGCGCTTTTGGGGATTTATCTCTCCTTTAATTTTTATACTCTGCTCAATGCTCGACTATATGAAAGCAGTACTGAAGCAACCATCAGTACTGCGCTGAATCATGATAATAATATTATTGATACCATCCAATTCGATAAAAGAGATGATTTCACTTTAGTCCGTGTCTCTATCCGTGGCGATATCCCGCCTAGCCCTGCACAAATTGCAACACTCAATCAGAAACTTTCGTCAGACTCAAACAATAAACCCAGTATAGTCCAAGTCCGTTTTATTCCGATTGATATTATTCAGGCTGAGGACAGCCCCAACGTCAAACTCGAACAACATGAGGCGCAAAAACTTTCAGTACAATAATGTGCCTTAAACCGCAAATGCTCTATGCAGCAGTCGTTCTACGTCGGGTTGTTTCATCTCAAGCATCCCGACAACCCGACCATGAAATGGACTATAACGGCTTTGAATAAAGCCATCAGCCACATAGTCTGGTGCATGCCGTTTTAGCAGGTCTGCTTGAGCCAAAATGACTAAACGACTCACTAAACTGCGCCCCATAAATTGTAGTCCTTCAGGTGCCTGCTGGAATAATTTAAATAGACTTTGTAGCTCTTGCTTCAACTTTTCATCTTGCATCGCGGTGGATGCTAAATCTTGAAACAAGATCTCAATCGACTCTACATCACGGCTGATAGCACGCAATACATCCAAACACATGACATTACCTGAACCTTCCCAAATGGTATTGACTGGGGCTTCTTTAAAAATGCGCGCCATGATGCCGTTGTCAACATAGCCATTGCCCCCAAAGACTTCCATCATCTCGCCAGTCAACTCAACTGCACGCTTACATACCCAGAACTTCGAAGCTGGGGTCATAATGCGTTTCCATGCTACGGACAATGCGTCATCCGCTTCATAGCAATGTGCAAGATGGAAACTGAGTTGCATCGCCGCTTCCGTTTCTAAGGCTAAATCTGCTAGTACCGCTTGCATCAAAGGCTGCTGTGCTAAATGTTTGCCAAAAGCTTTGCGCTGACGGGTATAAACAATACATTGCACCAAGGCTTGCCTAAGCATGGCAGTACTGCCTACGGAACAGGTCAGACGGGTGTAATTCGCCATTTCAATAATGGTGGGAATACCGCGTCCAGCTTCCCCAATCATAATGCCCCACGCGTCTTTAAATTCGACTTCGGAACTTGAGTTGCTACGGTTGCCCACTTTGTCTTTTAAGCGTTGCACATGAATTGGGTTCTTGTTGCCATCCTCTAGCCAACGTGGCACAAAGAAACAGGCCAAACCATCTTGTTCCGTCTTTGCCACCACCAAATGTGCATCACACATCGGTGCAGAGAAAAACCATTTATGCCCTGTGAGCAAATAGGCTTGTCCACGCCCCGACGCTGCGACAGGTACTGCAATGGTTTCATTGGCACGTACATCCGAACCGCCCTGCTTTTCGGTCATGCCCATCCCTAGCCAAATTGATTTTTTTTGGCTGATGGGCACATCACGTTCATCGTATTCAGTCGAAAGTAACTTATCGCCGATTTTGGCCCACAGTTCAGGCTCACGTTGAATCAGTGGAATACTGCCCAAAGTCATCGAATTTGGGCACAAGTTTCCACACTCGACCTGCCCTGCCAAATAAAAACGTGCTGCCCACTCGACCCATTTTGAGGATGAATGGGGATGATTAAACGGATGTGCATGGGTATCGAACTGACGGTTCAGTCCCATCCATTTATGCCATGCAGGGTGAAACTCGATAAAGTCTTTACGGCGTCCGCGAGCATCGAAGGCATGTAATATGGGCGTATGCCTATTGGCCAGATCAGCATAATCATAATATTCCGCAGAGCCGATGACTTTACCCATCTCCGTGAGTCTTGCCTGATCCTGACTGCCATATCGAGTGAGAATTTCTTGTAAAACGGTATCTGTTTCAAACAGATTGTAATTTTCCAGTTCATCAAACTGATTGCTGATTTGATGGGTCATCCCTGTCGTATTCATATCACTTTGCTCTTGTTATGCTGTGCTTTTCATTTCAGTATAGAGAAAAATTGAGTCTGCCATGTTCAGCTTTGTGCTATGAAGAATCCTGAGATCCAAGTCCGCCGTAGACCGCGCCAGTCGCGAGCTAAACTCACCCAAGAAGCTTTGCAAGAAAGTTTTGTTCGGCTTTTGCATGAGCGTCATGCACATGAAATTACCATTCGGGAAATTACCGATGTGGCAGGTGTCGGTTTAGGGACTTTTTATGAGTACTTTTCAAAGAAGGAAGATTTGGTTGCATTGACCATTCATCAGCACGTAAAAACCAATGCGGAGCAACTAAAAAGTTATGCACAAAGCCTGATAGAGTTATCCACAAAACTAAGTTTTGAGGACTATTTACAACAAATTATTCACTTTCAGCTCGAACAGATTCAGACTCGACAGTTTCTCTGGGCGCAGACTTTTTTGCTGGAACGGCAGGTTTCAAACATTGAAAGCTATCGAAAGAGTTATGAAATGATGGTGCAAATGTGGCGCAGTATCCTTGAGCCTTATGTTGATGATGCAGAGCAACTCAAGCAATTGAGTTTAAATGTGCAACGTGTGTGTTATGGCTTTGTGTCTCAGACTTTGCTGGTCGAGCCAGAGTTTGCAGAATGGGTAATATTGGAGAAAGATATTCTTCAAAATTTAGTTAAACCTAATTTTGAATACAAACAGCTTTATTAAAAGTTAAAGATCCTTTTAGGTTAACAGAACATAATTAAGTTACTTACAAAGCGATAAATTTCGTAAAAATATAGACTTACTTCATTATTTACTTATATTTCCGTTTAAAAAAATATTCATATCAGCTCTATTATATAAATGAAGGGAATACAACTCAATTAATGACTTAATTTTTAAAAATTAGTTTACAAGATAGACAACTTCTATAAGAACTCTTATTTTAATCATTCAATATTAAAGAATAAGAAAATTATGAGCTTATTAAAAACACATATAGAGTTTCGATCTGATAACTTCCCTCAAACTTCTGAAGAACAAAAAAATTGGGATGGGCAAATTTGGGGCTACACATTAGCCAAATACTTATCAGAAGAACTTCCTAAACATGGTGTAACTGTATCGGAGTTCTTAAATGAGGATTGGGGATATTTAATACCTTTAGCAGATGAAAGCTTTAAAGATATTTGGATTGGTTGCAATCATTATCAAGAGTATGAGAATGGTTTCTTAGTTTTTATAAACCCATCTAAGCCAATAATTAAGAAAGGATTTTTTAAGAAAATTGATATATCAGAGCAACTTACATTCCTAGCTACTATTTTGAATGAAATACTTACAACTAATCCTACGATTTATGCCCAACACTGGTGGGATGAAAGAGAGATGAAACTAATTGGAGAATAACATCTTGTAAATCAAATAATTTTAGCATCTTATAATCCATAAAAAAACCGCCCTTACAGGCGGTTTTTATTCCAGTGAAAATTACTTCGCATCAAAACGGCATATATCCATTCCATAATTTAAGAAGCAATAAACATTGAGGCTTCAATCATTACGAACGATTTTTTTCATTCAAATCTTTGGGTGGCATCTGGCAACCATTTGCGTCTTTAGGAGGCTGCGGATGGTCTTTCCCTTGTGCGTCTTTAGGAGGTCGTGGTCTATCTTTATTATCCATATCTTTTGGTGGTGGAGGACAATCTTGCGTTTGATTTGAAGCAGGCTGTTTTTGTATTTGCGTATTTTGTGAGCTTGCAGCTAAGGCTGTGCCAGCAAGAGCAAGTGTCCCCAAACCTAGAATTAAACCCGTTAATACTTTTTTCATTGTGATGTACCTCTATGCTATAAATTATTATTCCAATGCTATAAATCAATTATGGATATTTAATGGATTTATATATTTGCGCAAACATTTCTATTCTCATTTTTGGTTAATTTATTATAAAAATTCAAATATCTTAGATTCTCAAATGAAGTGCAACAGAGATTAAATTATTGGAAAGAAGCAAGATGAGCTAGCATTTTGCTTCCGACCGACCAAAGTCAAAGTTGCATCATGAACTATACTCATCTTACCCAAGAAGAACGATATCAGATTTATACATTGTTACGTGAAGGTTTTTCTAAACGTTATATCGCTTGGAGACTGAATCGTT
>NZ_NEFZ01000007.1 GCF_002135205.1 Acinetobacter sp. ANC 4204
AATTGCCATCGGTCATCCACTCGGTGCATCGGGTGCGCGTTTAGTCACCACAGCTTTAAACCAGTTAGAACAAACGGGTGGAACCTATGCCTTGTGTTCGATGTGCATTGGGGTTGGTCAAGGGATTGCTTTGATTATTCAGCGCGTTTAACCATCCTTCTGATCTGACGTGGTGTTTCTACTCATAACACTTATTGCTGATAACAACAGTAGAAACACTGAAAATTTTTAATGAATTAAGGAAGAACTTATGCCAAGTTTTACTTCAAATAATGCCGAAATTCACTATCAGACCTTTGGTGATTCAAGAAATCCTGCGCTTGTTTTTTCAAACTCACTGGGTACAAACTTCAACATGTGGAAGCCACAAATCAATTTTTTCCAGAAAAATTATTTCGTGATTTGCTATGACACTCGTGGGCATGGCCAGTCTTCTGCACCTCAAGGACCTTATGATATTGAACTACTTGGTCTAGACTTGATCCATTTACTCGACCACCTGAACATCGAAAAAGCCATATTTTGCGGCATTTCTATGGGCGGTCTCACAGGTCAGTGGTTAGTCATTCATAAGCCTGAACGTTTCCACCGTGCCATTGTATGCAATACTTCCGCAAAAATTGGCAGTGAACAGGCTTGGAATGAGCGAGCATCTCTCGTTCGTAGCCAAGGTTTAGAACCGATTGCATCAACGGCCGCGAGCCGTTGGTTTACCGAACCCTTTATCCAAAGCAACGCAGCAACAGTAGCAGCGCTTTCAAACGACTTAGGTGCTGGCAGCCCAGAAGGTTATGCGAGTTGCTGTGAAGCTTTGGCTAAAGCGGATTTACGTGAAAAACTCGAAAGTATTCGAGTACCTCTACTTGTGATTGCAGGTAGTAAAGATCCTGTGACTACAATCGCCGATGCTCAATACATGGTCAATCATGTACGTAGTAGTGCTTTATTTGAAATAGATGCATCACATATCTCAAATATTGAACAGCCCAAAATTTTCAATCAGGTCATCTTGGATTTTATTGCCTAATCGTTTTACCTGATAAAAAAACAGCTCATTGCGGGCTGTTTTTTATATTTCTGTCGTCAGCGAATTAAAAACTGCATATAAAACAACCATAAATACTTATGTATTTTAGACCTTTTCCGACTCTATCGTACTTATTGCCAATACCCAACCTGCACTACTCTGCTACTTTTGTCATGATCAAGAACGCTCTCGTGAACAAAATAGCCAATCATGGCGTGATTGAGCCAATCTTTGGATCAAAAAACCATATGAAATGACTGTATTTTTTTTACCCAAAACCAAGTATTCAGACATACAAGCTACAATTCACTCACAACTAAACATAGGCAAAAAAAACAAGTCGAAAACTAAAGAAATAACTATAGCTTTAGGCTTGGCCACATCCCGCCTAGGATAATTCCATTATTTTCATAACATGTAACTGTCAGAATACATCCGTGAATAAAATAAAGCATTTCTAAATATTGATGTAACAAACTTATGTTTTATTTAAAGAAAGTGATGTTATATTTCTATTCACTTTAGAAAATATGCTGCTTTATAAAGACTTTGAAATCTGATTTATTCGAGCCTGCGCGATAATGCGGTTTGATAGCCAAGTCAGCAGATACAAACACTTTCAGACAGTACTGTTATTTTGATATACAGTGTTAGCACTTAAAAATCGGTTAAGATACTGTAATAAATTTCAGCGTGATCAACAGAATCATACTGTTTTTCGCATGGGTAACTACGTCATTTACATGCTGTAAACCTAAAACAAAAATGCAGTTTTTGGTCAATTTAACTTACAATGTAAAAAAGAGTAATCATTCGAAAATTTGTAATCTTTTAACATTGCCAATTCCTTGCAAAATTTACATTATATTGCCGAAGTTTGGCACTAAGCATCTACGTCAATTCAAACAAACTATAAAAAAAATGTAGAACTTTATGCCATAATACGCAAACTTTGCAGCCATCTTGCAAAGAATTATTGCAACTTATAAATGGAGCAAGCTAAATGAGTTCGACCATTTTGGTTATTCATGGACCGAATCTAAATTTGCTAGGAATGCGTGAACCAGAAGTTTATGGCTCTCTAACGCTGAAAGACATCAACCAACAACTCATCGCCCAAGCTAAACATGCTTCCATTTCTCTCGACACTTTCCAAAGTAATTGGGAAGGTGCCATTGTCGACCGTATTCATCAAGCCCAAGCGGATGGCGTGCAATTTATTATTATCAATCCTGCTGCGCTCACCCACACTTCCGTGGCAATTCGTGATGCGCTACTTGGTGTAGCCATTCCATTTATTGAAGTTCATTTATCAAATGTTCATGCGCGCGAAGCGTTTAGACATCATTCATATTTATCAGATAAAGCCATTGGCGTGATTTGTGGCTTAGGCGCTCAAGGTTATAGCGCTGCGCTCAATTACGCTCTCAACAAAATTCAATCCTCTACGCAATCATAATTAGGAATACTGTCACATGGATATTCGTAAAATCAAGAAACTCATCGACCTGATGATTGAATCTGACTTACAAGCGATTGAAGTTAAAGAAGGCGATCAATCTATTGCTCTTACTCGTCGCAGTCCAGTTGTTGCAACTGGTGCTCCTGTTGCTATGGCTGCTCCTGTTGCCCAAGCTCCAGCAGCAAAAACACCACGTGGTGCTGTAGAAACTTCTCCAATGGTTGGTGTGTTCTATGCTGCTCCTAGCCCAGGTGAAGCGCCATTTGTTAAAGTCGGTCAAACAATCACGGCTGGTGAAACACTTGGTATTATCGAAGCAATGAAAATCATGAACCCGATTGAAGCAACGCAAAGCGGTGTAGTTGAAGAAATTTTAGTGAAAAACGGCGAAGTGATCCAATTCGGTCAACCATTATTCCGCTACCGCGCGTAATAGACGGGGACTCATAATGTTGCAAAAAGTTTTAATTGCAAACCGTGGTGAAATTGCCCTGCGCATCACCCGTGCCTGCAAAACTTTAGGGATTAAGACTGTAGGGATCTATTCAGATGCTGACAAAGACTTAATGCACCTACGTTTTGTAGATGAAGCAGTATGTATTGGACCAGGTGCAAGCAGTGAAAGCTACTTGAATATTCCTGCCATTATTACAGCAGCTGAAATTTCAGGTGCAGATGCCATTCACCCAGGTTATGGCTTCTTATCAGAAAATGCTGAATTTGCTGAAATTGTAGAAAACTCAGGTTTCATTTTTATTGGACCACGCCCTGAACATATTCGTTTGATGGGTAACAAAGTTTCTGCCATTACCGCAATGCGTAAGGCAGGTGTTCCAACCGTACCGGGATCTGCAAATGCAGTTACACCTCAAAATGCTTTAGCAGAAGCCAAAGAAATTGGTTTCCCATTGATCGTGAAAGCTGCTTCTGGTGGTGGTGGTCGTGGTATGCGTATTGTAGAACGTGTCGACACCCTACTTGAATCTGTTCAAGCTGCACAGCGTGATGCTGAAATGTGGTTTGGCGATGACACGGTGTATATGGAACGTTTCCTGCAAACACCTCGTCACGTTGAAGTTCAAGTTCTTGCTGACGGTAATGGTCACGCGATTCATCTCTATGACCGCGACTGCTCTTTACAGCGCCGCCATCAGAAAGTGTTAGAAGAAGCGCCTGCACCAAACTTACCTGAGCAAGCACGTGCTGACATTTTAGAAGCTTGCGTAAATGCTTGTAAATTAATGCAATACCGTGGTGCAGGTACCTTTGAGTTCTTGTTTGAAGATGGTGAATTCTTCTTTATTGAGATGAATACACGTGTTCAAGTTGAGCACCCTGTAACTGAAATGGTGACAGGTATCGACATTATTGAACAACAGCTCCGCATTGCTGGTGGTTTGGGTCTTGAAATTGAACAAGATCAAGTTGAAGTCAAAGGCCATGCGATTGAATGTCGTATCAATGCTGAAGATCCAACGACCTTCTTACCTTCACCAGGTAAAATTGAGAATTTTTATGTACCAGGTGGTGCAGGTATTCGTCTTGATTCACATATCTATCAAGGCTATAGCATTCCACCTTATTATGACTCGATGATTGCGAAGCTAATTGCGCACGGTAAAGATCGTAAAACATCTCTTGCACGTATGCGCCAAGCACTTGATGAAATGATTTTGACTGGAATTAAAACCAATATTCCATTGCACAAAGATTTGATTCTTCAAGATAAAAAGTTCTGCGAACAAGCGATGGATATTCACTATCTTGAGAAACACTTGTTAAAGCAAATTGAAGGTCATCAAGATAAAGACTAATCTAAAGAGTTAATTAGTCTTTCTAAAAAAAACCGCGATTAATCGCGGTTTTTTTATAGATAATACAAATGCTTAAGGCAAAACACGGCGTAGTGTTGCAAAGCACTGCTGACCTTTATCATTGGCACAGAAATTAATGGTTGATGGGCTTTTCCATTTCACAAAGTATTGAGACATTTCACCAGATTGATCTTCTTTTAAGCCAGAACAATCGACTTCATTATTATCATACTTCACTTGCAAAATGAGTGCGGGCAACTGAACATTTTGATCGTTTGACGGTTGATAGTCGTAAATTCCTGTAGACCATTCCTCGCCACTTTTGATCACGACATCGCTATTACTTTTAAAATTATAGTATTCAACGCATTTCCTGTTGTTTGGTAGCTCCATTCCCCACAAACCCACGATTTCTGGGCGAGTCATCACGCGAATATTATTTTGATTTGATGCTTGAGTGACCTCAGTCTGATTTGGCGTATTTGCCATAACTACTGATGTAGTTAACATGAATAACATGCCGAGTAATGTTTTTTTCATACAAGCCATAATGTTTTTTAGCGTCGTACTAAATTAGCATATTTTCATGCAAAACATCATTTTATAACCATTTCATAACAATCTATTTTCTGCTACGCATCGGAAGCTTTATTTAACAAAATGATGTAGTGATTGGATTCATCTGCTTTGAAACGCAATAAAAAGGACTGCCCTAGCAATCCTTTCATTTAGGAATATTTGAGTTTAAGCAACAGGGGCTAACGTAAACAGCACCTGACCTGTTTTGACCGTTTGTCCTTTTTCAATAGTAATGGACTCAACACGCATACGTTCTGGGGCAATAATTGGAATTTCAATTTTCATAGCTTCAATCACAGCTAATGTCGCTCCTTCTTCTACCACATCTCCAGAATTACACTCAATTTTCCAAATAGAACCCGGCATGTGCGACTCTACTGCACAGCCACCTTCAGGAATCTGAATTTCACTGTCATCTAAAACCGCATCAATACTTTCAGAAACATATTCAACCAAACCTGCTGCATGCCAACGACGGCGTTCCTCATCAAAGTTCGCTTGCTGTACTGCTTTAAAACTTGAAATGGATGCTGCATTTTCAATGAGGAAATCATTATATTCTTTTAGATTTAAAACCCCATCTTCCACACGGAGCTTTAAGCGCCCTGCTTTAAAGTCTTCCCGCATTTGCATCAATTCTGTTTCAGATACTTCATAAAATTTAATTTGATCAAAAAAGCGCAGTAACCATGGCTTATCCTGTTCAAAGTCTGGATTTTTGCGGTAACGACTCCACATTTGGGTGGTACGCCCAACAAACTGATAACCGCCAGGGCCTTCCATGCCATAGACACACATATACGCTCCACCGATGCCGACTGCATTTTCAGGCGTCCATGTACGTGCAGGATTATATTTGGTGGTTACTAAACGATGGCGTGGATCCAGTGGTGTTGCCACAGGTGCCCCTAAGTAAACATCCCCCAAGCCCATGACCAAATAATTGGTACTATACACAACATCCTTCACCGCTTGTTTTGACTCTAGTCCATTGATGCGGCGGATAAATTCAATATTATCTGGACACCACGGCGCATCTGGACGTACCGTTTGCATATAGCGCTCAGTTGCCAGCTGGGTTTGCGAGTCTTCCCAAGCCAAAGGTAAATAGACTGTGCGTGACGGCACTTCCATTGCGGTCACGTCAGGCAATTCATTTTCTGCTTGCTGTAAAAGCCACAATAAATGTTTTTGATCAAGTTTTAATGAGTCAAAATGAATTTGTAGCGAACGAATTCCTGGGGTTAAATCAATAATCCCTTCGATACTTTGGTCTTTGACCCATTGCATTAAAGCGTGAATACGGAAACGTAAATTGAGGTCTAAAACCAACTCTCCGTATTCAACCAATAAATAACTGTTCCCTGCGGGGCGATAAGTCACATCAGGTGCAGCGTTCACACCTTTTAGAGTCGCCAAAACTGCATCTGAGAGTGTGTCCATTTCAGCATGCAAGCTTGGGGCAAAATCTACATTTTCAGTCGTATCCGCTTTTAACGCGGCATGATATTTTTGATTTAATGCTTGAGCTTGATCATAAGAAATTGGGATAAATTTAACTTTATCCCCCGCTTTAAGCTGACCAATTTTCCATAGTTCTGAACTAACCACCACCGCTGGGCAAACGAAACCGCCTAAGCTTGGACCATCGGGCCCTAAAATAATCGGCATATCTCCAGTGAAGTCAATCGCGCCAATGGCATAAGCATTATCATGAATATTCGAAGGATGTAGTCCTGCCTCACCACCATCGGTACGTGCCCATTCAGGTTTTTCCCCCACTAAGCGGATGCCTGTACGACTTGAGTTAAAGTGAATTTCAAACTCTTGCTCAAAGAAGCGCTCAATATCACGTTTAGTAAAAAAGTCGGGCGCACCATGCGGTCCATACATCACCGCGATGTTCCAAGCATTGCTAAAGCTTGGTACCTGTGCTGCGCTGAGTGCAACAGTTTCTGCTGAGGTATAAGCCGTAATGGGCAACATATCTCCAATGAGTAAATTGCGTCCTGCGTGACCACCAAACTGACCTAAAGTAAAAGTCGCTTGCGAGCCTAAATAGGCGGGTACATTCAGCCCGCCTTTAATACCAATATAACTGCGACAACCTGTGGTGATTTTACCCGTTTTAAGGATTTGCCCTTTTTTAACATTAAGGGTCTGCCACATGGCAACGTCGACACCATCCAATGTCGCAAACATCTCACCACCCGTAATCACGATTTGGCTGTCACAGTGAAACTTTAAAGTTGGGCCTTGTAATGTACATTCTAGCCCTGCGGTATTAAATGAATTCCCCAATAGTTGATTGGCTATATTTAAAGATAAAGGATCAATCGCACCCGATGGTGGCACTCCAACATCCCAGTAACCCAAACGACCATTGACGTCTTGTATTGAGGTTTGAATACCTGACTGTAACACCTCAATTTTTTGGGTTTTCCACTCAAAAGTATTTAAAAAACGTGTGGTCTGTATCCCTGTTTTAAACACGTCACAGTCAATAATATTTTGTAAATACTCAAGATTAGTTTCAATTCCTGCCACTGAAGTTTTTGCCAAAGTATCACTCATGGCTTGAATTGCCCTTTCACGGTTCTCACAGGTCACAATGATTTTGGCAATCATCGGATCATAAAAGGAAGATACATTTGAACCTGTTTCGACCCATGTTTCATTGCGTGCTTGTGGGTCAAAGTCGACATAAGTCAGTAAGCCAGCACTGGGTTGAAAGTTCTTAATTGGATCTTCAGCATATAAACGGACTTGAATCGAATGACCTTTAGATTTAAGCGCCTCTATCGGTGCAGTCCAGTCACCGCTACCTAAAGTGACCATCCATTCCACAAGGTCTACACCAAACACTTGCTCGGTCACACCATGTTCAACTTGTAGGCGTGTATTCACCTCCAAGAAATAGAATTTTTGGGTGTCAGTATCCATCACAAATTCAACCGTACCTGCCGAACGGTAATTCACTGACTGCATCAGTTGAATTGCAACACCTTGAATATAATCACGTTGTTCATCATTTAAATGCGGTGCTGGAGTTTCCTCAATTACTTTCTGATTACGGCGCTGTACTGAACAGTCTCGCTCTCCCAAAGCCAAAACCAAACCTTGGCCATCCCCAAAGATTTGGACTTCAATATGCCGCGCATTTTCTACAAACTTTTCTAAATACAAACCTGCATCTTTAAAATTGGCTTGTGCCAAATAAGATACGGTTGCATAAGCATCTTTCAACTCAACTTCGTTCCACACCAAACGCATACCAATACCGCCACCACCTGCGGTACTTTTCAGCATAACGGGATAGCCGATACGATTTGCTTCGATCAGTGCTTCCGCTTCGTCTGCTAAAAGCTGGCTACCCGGTAACAATGGCACATCCGCCTGAATGGCAAGTTCGCGTGCGGTATGCTTTAAACCAAAACTACGCATTTGTGCAGAATTTGGCCCTAAAAACACAATGCCCTGTGACTCACACAAGTCACAAAATTCGGCATTTTCAGACAGGAATCCATAACCCGGATGAATGGCTTCAGCGCCCGTCTCTTTGGCAACCTGTAAAATTTTTTCAATATTTAAATAACTTTGACTGGCTGGGCTATCACCAATAAATACCGCTTCATCAGCCAAAGTCACATGTAAGGAATCACGATCTGCTTCTGAATACACCGCAACAGACTGAATGCCTAAATTCTTTAATGTACGAATTACTCGGCAGGCAATTGCACCACGGTTGGCAATGAGAACTTTTTTAAACATGCTAATTACTCCTTACCTTCACGCACAATCAGTTGAATTTTGGTCGGGTTATAGGCATTACATGGATTGTTCAGCTGCGGGCAGTTAGAAATCAGCACGATAAGATCCATCTCCGCTTGAATTTCAACATATTTACCGGGTGCCGATATTCCATCGTCAAATTTGAGATGTCCCTCACTGCTCACAGGAACATTCATAAAGAAATTAATATTCGGCCCAATATGACGAACATTCAGTCCATGCTTTTTCGCAATTGGGTGCAAAGCTAAAGCTGTCATAAAGTTATTGCGACAGCTGTGCATCGGAAATGTGTCGTGTGCATAACGTACGGTGTTACTTTCACATGAACAAGCGCCACCCAAGGTGTCATGACGACCACAGTTATCATCATGGATCGTGGCAATTTTGTTGCCATAGTTGGTATATAGAGCTGTGCCTTTTTCGAGATAAATCTGCTGATTGATGGCTAAAGTATCAGTTGCACTGTAACGCTCTTCAGGGTTGCTCGCAGAAATAAATAAGGTATCGACCGCTTGATTGCCTTCGAGATCAATAATACGGAAATACTGCCCTTTCTTGACTTCACCCATCCATGCCTCACCCGCTGGACAGACTTCATTTAAAACAGCTTGATCAAATGCTTGTAAAATGGTCATGTGTACTCTCCTTGGGCTTAAACAGCATCAAATGCGTAATAACGCGCGTTGTTTTGAAAACCGCGTTGGTTTTGCGAGCATGAATCACGACAAATATCATGTGCGGTTAAAGCGGAGGCTTTGAATAAACTCATTTGAATATTGGCAGGCTGATACTTTACGACTTGGCTTAAACCATGTGGTGCGGCAGATAAGAACACCAGACAGTCCATCTCAAAACGCAGTTCAATGATTTGATGGGTATTGTCAGTATCAATATAAGATAAGTTGCCCGCATCATCAGGACGAACCTTGGAGAATAGGTTGACCGTAGCTGACAGGTCGGTTTGACCTAATGAAAACTTGGTCATTTCAAGTAACAGACTGTCTCGTCCACTCCGATACATCTTATTTCGTGCATCTTGGAAAGTTTGAGTGCCGAATTGTTTTTGAATTTGTTCTGTGCGACTTGGACCACACAAGGCATCATTCCAACCATGATCGTCTTGAACAATTGAGGCCATAACCCGACCTAAGTCCGAATACAACACATGTCCTGCACTTAGAAATGCCGTATGCTGCGCCTTTAAACTATCTGGCATATTAAAACGTTCGAGCTTATCTTCACTGTTGACGCAGAAAAGAGAAACGTTAGCTTGTGCCCCTAAGGCTTTAAACTGTAAGACTGTGCCACGTTGAATACGCCCAGACCAGTGATGTCCACCCGGTAAAAGTTCAGTCCATAGTGCGTTATCGTCGTGATATGTTATTGTGCTCATGCGCCTCTGCCTAAATCGTAACTGTTTACCTCCCGGGCTTTTATCCCTCCGTGTAGTTCTTACGAACCGTGAACTCTCGGTCACAGACATACATCAAAAATGTATCGGAACCCTAGATCACTCTTTCAGTTTAGATTGTGCAAAGGCCGTGCCAATCTAGTATTACGATTTTCAAGCTTTGTAATACCATTTATGAGCAATAAACGGGCGCTTTCAATTTTCAGCACGAATATCTTTGCTATACGCACCAATAAAAAGCATCAAATTTTTAAGAATGCTATTTCATTAAAATTTCATGAAACATATGACGCAGCCATTGGTGGCTGGTTTTATGATGACAAGACATGTGCCAATACTGTTTCACTCCATAACTTGGAAAGGCAATCGGCGCATTGAAGATCTTTAAATTGCCACGTGAAAGTAGAACTTCACTCAAATAGTATGGGACTGTGGCGATTGCATCTGTTTCTTGTACCACCAAGCCTACCCCCAAATAGCTCGGTAAACGCATTAAAATGTCACGCTTTAGTTCTAAATTAAGCAGCTCGTTTTCAATATGGTAATGTCCCATGCCTGCATCAATATCAATATGTGACTCAGCCAAGTATTGCGCTGTGCTGATACTGTCACCGGTCAAACGCGGATGGTCTTTGGCTGCAATCACCACATAATACTGCTCAAACAGTTGCTGTTGATAAAAGCCATTTTCCAATTGCGGTAAAAAACCCAACGCCAAGTCAATTTCACCATTTGCCATTTGATAACTGGTTTCAGAGGTGATCGGACGGATATTCAAACGAATATGTGGTGCATGTTTCTTTAAATACTGCGAAATTTTCGGCAACAACACCAAATGCGAAACATCAGTCATAGCCAAACTAAACTGTTGCTGCGAAGTGGCTTGGTCGAAATCAATCGTAAAGTTATTGATGATTTCAACCTTGTTTAAAGCCTCACTGACCAACGGAAACAATTGCTTAGACAACTCTGTCGGCATCATTTCGTTGCCAATCCGCAAAAACAGCGGATCATTATAATGTTGGCGAATTTTATTCAGAATGTTACTCACCGTCGGTTGACTCATTTCTAAATGATCTGCCGCAAGCGATACACTCTTAAACTTATAAACGTAAAAAAAGATACTGAGTAATTTACAGTCCAGTTCAAACACGAAAAAAATGTTCCTTATATGCATGTGATGGTAGACGATCCATCATCTACCCATTATAGCGATGATCCAATGCTCAAAACTTACATTTATAAGCATCTAGGTCTAATATCAGACGTTTCAACAATAAAAGCACATGAATTATACCTTTAGCTGTACTAAACAATAGATACTTTTCCTGAAAATTTATGTCGCATGTTCTGCATATATTTTACATAACAAAAAAGGCCCGAATCAATCGAACCTTTGATGAAATCAACCATGCCGAATTATAGATATTTAAATCATTTTCTTCACAGGCACAGCTAAAGATATTACAGCTTTAACCCAACAGCTCGACGGCAATAGCAGTCGCCTCGCCACCACCGATACATAAAGCAGCTACACCCTTTTTCCCACCAGTACGTTTCAAAGCATGCAGTAAAGTCACGATAATACGAGAACCAGAAGAACCCAATGGATGTCCAAGTGCGCAAGCACCACCATTCACATTCACTTTAGCAGGGTCTAAATGAAAACCGTCAATTGCAAGCATGGTGACCATCGCAAAGGCTTCATTGACTTCCCACAGGTCAACATCACCCGCAGACCACCCTGCTTTGGCTAAAACTTTCTCAATGGCACCTACAGGGGCAATAGTGAACTCAGATGGATGCTGAGAATTGCTGGCATAAGCCACAACTTTTGCCAATGGTTTGAGACCACGTGCGTCTGCAACATCAGATGAAGTTACAACCAATGCAGAAGCCCCATCTGAAATAGAACTCGAATTTGCCGCGGTAATCGTGCCGTCTTTTTTGAATGCTGGGCGTAAAGTTGGAATTTTATCCACTTTGGCATTGAGGGGTTGCTCATCCTGATCAACTACAACATCACCTTTACGACTACTCACTGTCACAGGCACGATTTCATCTTTAAAGTAGCCACCTTGAATCGCAGCAACGGCTTTATTTAAAGAACCAATGGCATACTGATCCTGCTGTTCACGGGTATAGCCTTTTTTATCTGCCATTTCTTGAGCAAGGACACCCATCGACAGACCTGTTTCAGCATCCTCTAAGCCTTCTTGGAACATGTGATCGGTTGTTTTACCATGTCCCATACGGTAACCCGCACGTGCTTTTTCAAGTAGGTACGGCGCATTTGACATCGACTCCATACCACCTGCCACCACAATTTCAGCTGAACCTGCTTTAATCGCGTCAGCCGCTTGCATGACGGCTTTCATCCCCGAGCCACAAATTTTATTGATGGTTGTTGCACCTGTTGAGTCTGGTAGACCTGCAATGCGCATTGCTTGACGTGCAGGGCCCTGTTTAAGCCCCGCTGGAAGGACACAACCAAAAATGACTTCGTCTACATCAGTCGGTTGTAAGCCAGAACGGTTTAGCACTTCTTTAATCGTGACCGCACCAAGTTCAGGTGCTGTACATGCCGACAACGAACCCTGAAAGCCACCCATTGCTGTACGTACACCGTCTACAATAACAATCATTTTCCATTCATCCTTTTTGATGTTTATTTGTTTTTAAGCGACATTTTATGCACTCAAAAACGCTCCATAACTATTCTTCGTCTTAATAAAGGCTCAATTTAAACGCCTTATTTTTGATGCCTTTAGTCCACGATTTCGCTCACAACGTTATGATCTTGCGCAATCGGTAATATTCGATAGAATCGAAGCATCCGAATAGTTCAACACGCAATAACCAATGTAGGCTTAGATCTGAGCCAGAACTATCCATCACTACGTTTAAGGCAATATATAGTTTTTCTGACAATAGTGTAAAAATCACAAAAATGAAATGTATTTCCATAAAAGTGATCTCTAGAGGCTAACTTTATTGACAGTTGTCTTCAGCTGTTGCAAACAAATTTATTTCAATTCTTGAACAAGTGGATATTTTTAAAACGATTGTAGTAATATTCAAGACCTTAGTTGAATTTAAATATTGAACCGAGTTAAATAGCCTCTCTATAGTTCTCATAAAATATACTGGAAAAGCCAATGACTTCAGTACGCCAACAGAATTTTCTATTACGCAAAGAGAAAATTTTAGCTATGGCTGAGACTTTGTTATTAGATAATAATCAAGACATCACCTTAAGCGAATTAGCAACGGAACTCGATATTGCCAAGGGTACAATTTACAAGCATTTCAAAAGTAAGAACCAACTCTATTTGGAGTTGATTATATTGAATGAAACTCGCTTGCTGGAAATTTCTCAGAAGTACAATAATGATATTAAGACCTATGTTTCTGAATACATGTTGTACAACATGTTAAATTCAAATCGTACGATTTTACTGCACGTTATTGAAGAACGTTTAACCAATAGCGAACGTAAACTTAAAGAACTTTTTGAGAAGCTCTATCAAATACGTGAGCAACGTATTATCGAAATTAAAGACATGACCTCTGACTACTTAAAGTCTTTAGATAGTGCAATGTCCATTCGTGATTATTTATCTTATGTATGGACAGTGACCTACGGTGCATCTTTGTTGCTCAATTCAACGTATTATCAAAAATCAATTGGTTCACGCGAACGCCTGATTAAACTGTATGTTAATCAAGCCCTCATGACACCTGATAAAATTTCACACGCAGTCCTTTAAGTTTCAAAACTGCTTAAGCGACTAAAATAATAAAAAGCCAAACAGTTGATGTTTGGCTTTTTACATTTACATCCAATTAATCAGCTGAAATATCTTCAAACAAAACTGAAGATAAATAACGCTCACCACCATCAGGTAAAATCACCACAATAGTTTTACCCGCATTTTCAGGGCGTGCTGCAAGTTCTGCTGCTGCAGCCATCGCTGCACCACTTGAAATACCCACTAAAATACCTTCTTGACTTGCTGTTTTACGTGCCCAATCAATTGCTGTTGCAGCATCAATTGGCATCACTTCATCGACCAAGTCAAGGTCTAAGTTTTTAGGAATAAAATTAGCGCCAATCCCCTGAATCTTATGTGGTCCAGGTGTCAAAGCTTCGCCACGTTTGGTTTGCCCTATAATCGGCGACTCCGCTGGTTCTACCGCAACTGAGTACAAGGCTTGTTTTTTTACTTTTTCAAAATAACTTGAAATCCCAGAAATCGTACCGCCTGTTCCGACACCAGCCACTAAAATATCAACTTTACCACCTGTTGCTTCCCAAATTTCAGGGCCTGTAGTTGCTTCATGGATAGCTGGGTTTGCTGGATTTTCAAACTGCTGTGGTAAAAAATAAGTTTCTGGGTTTTCATCTACTAAACGCTGTGCTTCTTCTACCGCACCACGCATGCCTTTTGCAGGGTCGGTAAGCACCAAGTTAGCACCTAAAGCTTTCATTACTTTACGGCGTTCGATACTCATACTTGATGGCATAGTCAGGGTTAATGCATAGCCTTTTGCTGCAGCAACAAATGCCAAAGCAATCCCAGTATTCCCACTGGTAGGCTCTACGATGTGCATTCCCTCTTTAAGTACACCACGCGCTTCAGCATCTGCAATAAGTGCAGCCCCGATACGGCATTTGACTGAAAATGCTGGGTTACGGCTTTCAATTTTGGCTAAAACGGTTGCTGGGCTTTGTATAATTCGGTTGATACGAACCAATGGGGTATTACCAATCGCTTCTGCGTTATTACTATAAACCGCTATCCCTAAATTATGAGGCGTTGGAAAAGCTGAATCCGTACTCATAGCAATGTTTCCTATGTTGTTTTTAATGATGTATTGATTATCATACCTTGATTTTTAAATGCAAACTGACATTTGGTCGTGCATATGTTTTTATTTGATAAATAAATCATTTAAACGGAAAAAGTATGGGTTTCCCCATACTTTTAGTACCAAGTGAGCCACTTATATTAGTGTTAGGCTATTCCACTTTTCTAACTCCGTGACTGCCGCGCTAAAATCCACTTGCGTAGCCTGTTCTCGATCTGTTTTTAAAAACAATTCCTGCGTTGTATGAAAAATAGGAGTTTTCATCTGTCCTTCCTCCGCCAAATCCAACGCAATGCCAATATCTTTTTGCAACAGGTTTAAAGCAAAAGTTTTTTGAAAAGTTCGGCTCAAAACTTTTTGCGCCATCACCGTTTCAGACATCGTACTTTTACCGCTAGAGTGATTGATACAACTCAATGCTCCGACCAAATCAACGCCTCGATGCTTCAAAATAGACAAACCCTCGGACAGAGCCCATAAGTGTGTTGCCATGAGTGTATTGTTCACCGCCTTAACTGCAAAGCCTGCACCACTTTCCCCGACGTATTCAATCAGCCCCGCAAATGCCTGAATGATCGGTTTTGCCCTTTCAAATCCAGCGATATTGCCACCTACCATAACCGTTAAAGTACCGCGTTCAGCACCAATGGTTTGACCCGAAACAGGTGCATCTAAGTAAGTTACACCACGTGCTGCCAAATCAGTGGAAATTCGCTGCGCAGACTCAGGCACGCCACTGGTACAGTCCACCCATAAACTTTCAGACTTAGGTGGATGTAATGCAATTAAAGCTTCAACATCTGCGCTGGTCGGTAAGCATGAAAATATAATATCGGCTTGCACCGCTTGTTGGATTTGAACGGGCTCAGTGCCAAAGGTTTGTGCATGCAATGCAGCTTTTTCCGCTGTGCGATTCCACACCCAAACATTATGACCCAGTTTTGGCAAATGGGAGGCCATATGCCAACCCATTGCGCCCAGTCCTATAAATGCAATATTCAGACTCAAAACGTACTCCTAACCGTGTGCAATAGTGCTATTGATTTGGTCATCCGACTTTTCTATGGCCTGCTCATTTTCACTGCCTCGGTTTAAGAAAAGATTAAGAAGAATAGCTGCTAGTGTTGCGGTGCCAATACCACCTAGGTCAAAACTACCAATTTGTAAGCTGTAATTACCTGTTCCCATAATCAGACACACCGCACCAATCATTAAAGTACTGTTCTTGGTAAAATCAATTTTGTTATCGACCCAAATTTTTGCACCCGCAACCGTAATCAAACCGAAAACAACAATGGATGCACCACCCAAGAGTGCAACGGGAATCGTACTAATCACTGCACCAAACTTAGGGGAAAGCCCCAGTAAAATGGCAAACACACCTGCAAAGACAAAGATTGTGGTTGAATAAACTTTAGTGACCGCCATGACTCCAATGTTTTCAGCATAAGTCGTCATCCCTGTTCCACCAACTGAAGCTGAAAGCGTAGTGCACACGCCATCCGCAAAGAAACCACGCCCCATATAAGGAGACAAATTTTTCCCAGTCATCGCTGAAACTGCTTTGAAATGTCCTAAGTTTTCCGCCACCAAAATAATTGCAACAGGTGCAATCAACATCATGGCATTTACATCAAAGGTTGGGCTATGGAAAGTCGGTAAACCAAACCATGCTGCTTGACCAACTTTGGCAAAGTCAATTGCAGTACCAAAACCCATGACATTGGTCAGTAAGAAGTAAATAAAATAGGATGCAACCAAGCCTAAAAGAAGCAATAAGCGGCGCACCATCCCTTTGGTAAATACCGCAATCACACTAATACAAATAATTGTGATTAAGGCCATCCAAGAGTCAAATTGATTGGCCGATACACTTTTAATTGCAACAGGTGCAAGGTGTAAACCAATGATCATTACGATAGCGCCTGTCACAATAGGTGGCATCAACTTTTCAATCCATGCTGTGCCTGTACGCATCACAATTAAGCCAATTAAAGCGTACAATACACCACATGCAATGGTTCCACCCAATGCTAACGAAAGATTTGGATTTGATCCGACACCCGTGTAGCCTGTGACTGCAACCACTGCACCAATGAAGGCAAAGCTAGACCCCAAATAACTTGGCATACGTCCGCCAGTCATTAGGAAGAAAAGTATCGTACCAATCCCTGTAATAAAGATAGTTAAGTTCGGATCAAAACCCATCAGCAATGGCGCAAGCACAGTTGCACCGAACATGGCGAAAGCATGTTGTAATCCTAAAATAATGCTTTTGCCTACGGGCAAGTACTCATCTGTTTGCACAGCAGTTGTATCTAAATCGCCTTGATAAGGCTTAAATTTTGGAAACCACGATTCTTTTGTTTGCATGGGTTTCCCCTCCCTTAAAAAGTAGGATTTTTTGAATTAACACATTGGTAATGGCTCGCAATAACCACGCTTAAAATACATAAGTGCATTCAGTCCACAACTTTGCTTCATGGCTTTGACTTGGCAAAACAGAACATCATGACTCCCCACAGACATACTCTGCACCACTTCGCAGTCAAAACTCACTAAGGCATCATCCAAGACTGGAGCATTGGTCAAAAGTGTGGACCATGTGCCTTGAGCAAAACGTTCAGACATTGGAGTTTTGCCTCCAAATACGTTAGATAAATGTTGTTGCTGGCTCGATAGCGTATTCACACACAGTACTTGATTTGTTTTAAATGTATCAAACACAGAAGATGAACGGTTTAAACAGACCAATAAGGTCGGTGGTGTATCTGTCACACTACATACTGCCGATGCAGTAAAACCTGCCTGACCCGCAGCACCATCCGTCGTAATCACATTAACCGCAGCACCAAGATTCGCCATGCCTTGACGGAACAGGTGTTGATCCAATATCACTTCCGCTTTTTCTTCAGGCACTATAGTGTTTAGCATGGCTTCAACCTGATCTTGGTGTAATAGTTTTGCATTCATCGTATTCTCCATGTCCTGAATGTCGAATTCCTCCATTCAGGACGTTAAAATTTGATTATTCAACTCAAGCCACATGTGCAACCGAAGCAATTTCCACTAAAGCATCAGGCTTAACCAATCCAGTTTGAACACAATAGCGCGCGGGCTTATCACCTGGAAAATATTCGGCATATACAGCATTAATCGCGCCATAATCCCCCCAATCTTTCACAAAAATATGGTTAAAAGTCACGTCATCCATCGTACCGCCAGCTGTTTCAAGGACTCGTTTAATAGTCTCTAAAATATGTCGAGTTTGTGCAGCTGCATCGCCCACATGGACAACATTGTTCTGTTCATCAAAAGCTAAAGTGCCTGATACATAGACGATATTGTCAGCCTTAGTCGCAGGTACAAATGGAGCCAGTGGTTTCGCTGTGCCTTCTGGCACAATAATTTCTTTAGGCATGAGACTTCCTTTAATCTACTGTATGTTTGGCTTATGCTGTTTTTGCCAGAGGCTTATTGCCACAGGTCTGAAAGGTGTTTACAAAACTTTGTGTATCAGACACCCAACCAAAAAAGGTTTTGATGTTATAGAGACTTGCTTCTTGTGCTTCGACGGGCCCAGCCTGATAGCACGCATCCTTAAGAGCTACCCCGAAATACTCCAAGAAAAAACCATCCCTGAGAGTTGACTCAACACAAACATTGGTCGCAATACCAACAAAAACTAAATTTCGGATTCCACGTACCCGCAACATACTGTCCAGTGCGGTATTAAAAAATCCGCTATAACGAGGCTTTTCAATCACCAAGTCTTGTGGTTCCGGCTTTAGGGCATCAATCAACTCAAAGTCCCAACCACCTTTTGCCAATAGCTTTCCCTGTAGCTCAGGATTTTTGCGCATGGTTTTTAAAGCATTCGACTTATGGAAATTCGGCGAATCAATCCCTCCTGCTTCGCGATATTGATCATCCCAACCATTTTTAAAGTAAATCACCTGTATACCCGCTGCATGTGCAGCAAGAACGGACTTTTGAATGTTTTCAACCACAGGTCTAGTTTTAGATACATCAAACCCAGCCAAATCCAAATAGCCACCTTCTGAGGTATAGGCATTTTGCATATCAATCACAATCAATGCCGTGTGCTCAGGTGCCAATGCAATATGTTCAGGTTCGGCTTTCAATGTTTTTGCGTGCAGGCACTGTTTAGTAAATTCTGTACAGACAATCGGCTCATTCATGCACTTTTCTCCAAAATAGCTTGGGATACGTCCTCTTCAACCACGATATGTTCACGGCATTTCATTAAGGGTTGTATGCGCTGACCAAAGTCTTCGACCCCTTGTACAAAATCATCAAAGGCAAGCAAAATGCCTTCCGTCCCTTGGATCTCACCAATTTCATCTAACATTTGTGCAACATGCTCAAACGAGCCTACTAAGGTTCCCATATTGATATTCACAGGTGAAACTGAAGAGGCCATTTGACGGATGTTCGTATCTGCTCCAGATTTGGTATCTTTACCACCTTGATTCATTAGCCAATTGATGGCCTCCATATCTGCACCAGCATTATATTTTTGCCATTTTGCATGTGCCTCTTCATCGGTTTGTGCAGCAATCACCATGAACAACACATAGGTTTGCACGTCACGGCCTGTTTTATCCGTTTGTACTTTTAAGCGGTCATTGATTTCTGCATAGGCTGTTGGTGTATTCAACCCTTTACCAAAGACAAAGTTGTAGTCGGCATATTTGGCAGAAAACTCAAGTCCTGTATCAGACTGACCTGCACAAATAATTTTCATGTCTGCTTGTGGACGTGGACTCACACGACAATCTTGCATGGTAAAATGCTCTCCTTTGAAGTCTGAACGCCCTGTTGCCCAAAGTTCACGTAGAATTTCTACATATTCCGAGAGATATTCATAACGTTGTGCAAAATATTCATCTCCTGGCCACATCCCCATTTGCGTATATTCTGGAGCTTGCCAACCTGTCACCACATTTAAACCAAAGCGCCCATTTGAAATAGAATCAATCGTTGATGCCATACGCGCCACAATTGCAGGTGGCATTACCAATGTCGCTGCTGTTGCATAAATTTTGATTTTGCTGGTTACTGCTGCAAGCCCAGCCATCAAAGTGAATGTCTCAAGGTTATGATCCCAAAACTCAGTTTTCCCGCCAAAACCACGCAGCTTAATCATCGACAAAGCAAAGTCGAAGCCATAATGCTCAGCGCGTTGAACAATTTTTTTGTTTAGTTCAAATGAAGGCATATACTGTGGGGCGCTTTCCGAAAGCAGCCAGCCATTATTTCCAATCGGGCAAAACACACCTATTTTCATCTCTTCTATCCTCTGGCCTCGGTGAATGCTGCTGAATTAAAAATATTCAATCAGCGCAAAGTTTTTACTCTTTGTTTGATAAAAATACATTTGCATAAGCCGTGCCAATTTATTTTTATTACTTACTTTCAAATATTTATTGCATTTTAATTATTTTTATTTTTTACCAAAAAGTAAAATAATAATTATCACCATGCACTATATTTGTGATCTATGGTCGAACATTGTGCAGAAAATGAACCAAACTAGTTTTTTTAGATGTATTCGCCTAAAGAAAAAGGTGTCTAGATATAAAATCTAGACACCTTTATTTTATAAAGTTGAATTAAACAATTAACATTTAAACCAAACTTTCCTGTGCTATTAAAAAGCCCAATATTTCGTTATTCATCCGTGCTGTCTCAGTTACAGTCGCCGCATGAGCGCCCTGCCTTAAAAGAGTCAACTGCGCATGCGGAAATAACTGTTTTAGCTTTTGTGAGCGTTGGTAAGGCACAAGGAAATCATCTTGATTCGCGATCAAATGCATAGGGATATTCTGCAAAGCCACTCGTATCTCCTCGCTCAGTTGAAAAGCCATTAAAGCACTCAGTCGTCGTAATACATTTTCATGTGGTGGAAAGTTTTGAATTTGGAGCTGTTCTTGTTTTTGAATACTTTCTATATTTGCTGAAATCCAAGCGGGTGGATATAAGAACAATGCTTGCGCTTTGACATAAGCTTCTGTTCCAGCCCATTTTAAAAGATTGATTCGTGTTTCAAAGCATTTATAAGTATGCGCATCTAGCGTATCCCAGCCATTTAAAATCGTGATGGACAACATACGATACGCTGTCAGTTGGCATAAATATGCTAATTCGGCACCAATAAAGCCGCCCAATGCATGACCAATAAAATGAAATCGTTGAATATGATGTTGTTTTAAGATCAGCAAAAGTTGCTGCCCCAAATCTCGCATACAATAATCTGGTTTTAATAATGCTGCATCAGCACAGCAACCTTCTTGATCGTAAATCAATACATGAAATTTAGACTGTAGCGCTTGAATTTGGGGTTGCCAAAACTGACCATGTCCGCCTAAACCAGACGATAGAACCACATATTCTGCACTTTCTTCATTTGAGGGAAAAATTTGTACATTCATCTTAAAATTTACTTATTGGTCAAAAAAAATAAGTTGCAATAATTATGCCTTTAATAAATACATATATTTTTAAATTTTATAGTGCTATTTTATAAATAGATGAGAGATTATGCTGTCATTAGACTCATATATGAAAAAATAATAAAAGCTTATTATAAATAATCATAAAGAATACAAATATTATTAAATTTTTATCCTTAAATTATATAAATATCGAGAACTTAAGTGATATTCAAGATAACTATTTTTGATGTAAATAGAACGTATATATAACTTTAACTAATATTTTATTTCACTAAAAGCCATGCATATTACACATGAAAACACAACATTATGAACTGCTTGGTTTTATACTAAGCGCACAGTTGTTTTGTTTTATGAGTAGGTTTTAAATGAACACAGGACTTGAAATCACGTCTATGCGCGACTCTGCTGAAGTTGTTGTGAGTATTTTAAAATCTCTAGCCAATACCGATCGTTTATTAATTCTATGCCATTTGTCGCAACAAGAACTTAATGTTTCACAAATTGAAGAAATTACTGACATCAAACAGCCAACACTTTCTCAGCAATTGATGATGCTACGCAAAAGCGATGTCGTAAATACACGTCGTGACGGTAAGCAAATTTACTACTCCATTAAAGACGAACGTATGGTAGAAGTCTTAAATACTTTATATCAGTTGTATTGCCCTAAACCACGTCTTTAAAATCAAATAATTATGCTATTTTTGATGTGAGTATAATGAATGCTAAGACTTCTTAGCATTTTTTATGCATAATATATCTAAATTTATGATTTAGATTTTTTTATGTCTGATTGGAATCGTCGTCTAGGCCTTTATCTCCCCGCATGGCAGTGGCTCAAGCACTATGACACGCCTACTTTTAAATCAGATTTACTTGCATCCTTTATTGTCATTGCCATGTTGGTTCCTCAAGGTATGGCATACGCCATGTTGGCAGGTTTACCTCCAATTACAGGATTATATGCCAGTATCATCCCGATGATTATTTATGCCATCATCGGCGGCAGTCCCACGCTTTCGATTGGTCCCGTTGCCATCATTTCCATGATGACCTTTGCGACTTTGAATTCGATGTTCGAAGTTGGTTCACCTGTCTACATACAGGCAGCCTACCTATTGGCGCTCATGGTCGGTGTTATTTCTCTGTGTTTGGGGATGCTACGCTTTGGTTTCTTAATTCAACTCATTAGTCATCCCGTTATTCAAAGTTTCATTATTGCTTCGGCCTTACTCATTGCTTTGGGTCAGTTGAAGTTTATTGTTGATCTGCCTTTAAAAGCCAATAATATCCCCGAGTTTGCAACTAGTGTTTGGCAATACATTAGTCTCACTCACGTAGGGACGCTAGTCTTTGGACTCTGCGCCATCGCTTTTTTAATTTACACTCCCAAACTGCTAAACAGCCATGCCTTTAAGTCTTGGTTCCGATCGACTGTATTACTTTCGCGCACCATTCCTTTATTTTTAGTGGTTGCGTCGATCGCCTTAGTCTATTTTTTCCAACTGCAAACGCTTGGCATCAAAACGGTCGGAATCATTCCATCTGGTATGCCTCCGCTCGATATGCCGTATTGGAACTGGGCTCTAGTTCTGCAACTGTTGCCAGGCGCCACCATGATCGCAATGATCAGTTTTGTTGAATCATTGTCTATTGCCCAAGCAACAGCGCTACAAAATCGAAGTCAACTGAATAGTAACCAAGAGCTGATCGCTTTGGGATTAGCCAACATCAGCGCTGGTTTGAGTTCAGCCTTTCCTGTCACAGGCAGTTTATCTCGTACTGTCGTTAATGCAGATGCAGGCGCTCAAACCCCTATGGCAGGAGTGATATCATCATTATTGATTATTGTAGTGAGCTTATACTTTACTGGTTTTTTTCAAAACCTGCCTTTAGCCATTCTGGCTGCAACGATTATTGTCTCTATTTGGAAATTGGTAGACTTTAGACCCTTTATTGAAGCATGGAAATATTCAAAAGCAGATGGTATTGCTATGTGGATCACGTTCTTTGGGGTCGTATGTATAGATATTTCAACAGGTCTGATCATTGGCATGATCTCAACATTTGTTTTATTGCTTTGGAGAATTAGCCGTCCACATATTGCGGTGATTGGTTTGGTCGAAGGTACACAACATTTTCGCAATGTTGAACGTCATGATGTTCAAACAGCTGCACAAGTGCTTTCCATGCGTATAGATGAAAACCTAAGTTTTCTCAATGCCAATGTCTTAAAAGGTGAACTGATTAATGCAGTCAGCCAGCAACCTACACTGGTTCATGTAGTGATCAATTGTTCAAGTATCAGCAGTATCGACCTAAGTGCTTTAGAAATGTTAGAAGATATCAATCTAGAGTTATCTAAACAAAACATTCAGTTGCATTTATCGGAAGTTAAAGGCCCTGTGATGGATCGGTTACAAGGCTCAAAACTGTTAAAGCATTTAAGTGGAAAAATATTCTTGACTCATTATCAAGCAATTCAAACGCTTGCACCACAGCTTCTATCGACACATTCAATATGATCTATATATGAAAGTTTTTTGGCATAAATGAAAAACTTTCTATGTCTTTTTATGATAAAAACCCATTAAATATGTCATTTTTATGAATAAGAATGAATAATAAAAACTGAAATTACAATAACTTAATTTTTATATTTAAATATTTTTCAGTCAGTTAGGAAATTAGGTATAAAATGGCGCACTTAAAATCCGTATTTTGTCCTCGTAATTTTCAAGGCGCCTCTATGTTCTCTGTTTTAGCGCGAATGAGTTTAGTTACTCGAATTATCATTGCCATTATTTTAGGTATTGGTGTAGCTCTTGTTTTTCCCGGTGTTGCACCTTATTTGAGCCTACTAGGCGACTTGTTTATTAAAGCGTTAAAATCTGTGGCGCCTGTACTTGTTTTCGTTTTAGTTCTTGCCTCTATTGCCAATTTTAGAGTGGGCCACAGTGCAAATCTACGTCCAATTATCATCATGTATGCAATTGGTATGTTGCTCGCTGCGTTTGCAGCGGTTGCCGTCAGTATTATTTTCCCAAGTACATTATACTTAAATTTACCTGCAAATACGGATCTACAAGCACCAAGTAGCCTGATTGAAATTTTTAAGAATTTACTGCTCAGTTTCATCGCTAACCCTGTAACTGCAATTAGCGAAGCAAACTTCATTGGTATTTTAGCTTGGGCTGTTGCTTTAGGCGTAGCTTTTCGCCATGCAAAAGACACGACTAAAGACTTCTTAAATGACACAGCTCATGCGGTAAACAGTGTTATCCGCCTCGTAATTAACTTTGCACCAGTGGGTATTTTTGGCTTAGTGGCCGTCACTTTTGCTGAAACGGGTCTAAGTACTCTAGAAAGCTATGCTCAGTTGCTTGCAGTATTGCTGGGTACTATGGCTTTTGTGGCACTAGTAATTAACCCACTTATGGTTGCGGTTGTAACACGCAGCAACCCCTATCCTTTAGTATTCCAATGTTTACGTGAAAGCGGTATTACTGCATTTTTTACACGTAGTTCTGCTGCGAATATTCCAGTTAACTTGGACCTTGCAAAGCGCTTAGGCGTTCCTGAGTCTACGGCAAGCGTAGCAATCCCTTTGGGTGCAACCATCAATATGGCTGGCGCATCTGTGACCATTACTGTACTTACACTTGCAGCAGTCAATACCTTGGGGATTGATGTTGACTTTACTACGATGATGATTTTATCAGTACTTGCGACCGTGTCAGCATGTGGTGCTTCTGGTGTTGCAGGTGGTTCTTTGCTGTTGATCCCTGTTGCTTGCGGCCTGTTTGGTATTTCTTCTGATATTTCGATGCAAGTCGTTGCTATCGGGATGGTGATTAGCGTATTGCAGGACTCAACTGAAACAGCGCTTAACTCATCAACTGATGTATTATTCACTGCAGCAGTTGACCGAGCTTCAAAATAATATATTGTAGAATCAGTACATTGTTTCATTTTTGAAGTTATGCCATTTCAACACTTACCATTTTGGATACAACTGGGTGCATTCTTTTTAGCAATTAATGCTGGAATGATTAATGTTTTAGGACTGGTCACAGTATTACACCAGTCCGTTTCCCACATGACAGGTAATATCAGTGTTTTAGCCATGTCACTTGCGAACTGGCAACCTGAGCACATCTTATACCTTGCGCTTGTTACATTGTGCTATGTGGTAGGGTCATTTTACAGCGGTATCATTTTAGGAAATAGCCACTTTCAGTTGGGTCGCCGTTATGGCTTACCCCTTAGTCTGGTGGCTTTTTTTATTTTTCTATGCTGGTTGTTCCTGCCGTACTTTCCGCGCTATGCACTGCTCTGGGCATGTGTTGCAATGGGTGTACAAAATGCCATGGTCAGCCACTACAAAGGAACCATCATTCGAACCACACACTTGTCTGGTGTCTTAACCGACTTAGGTTTAGCACTCGGCTATCGGGCAAGAGGTCTCGTGGTCGAGCGACGCCGTGTTGTATTACATCTTCTTATTTTAATTGGTTTTTTCATTGGTGGACTCAGCGCAAGTTTGATCTACCCTTATTTCAAACTCAACTCTTTCTTAATCCCGACAGCATTAAGCTTGATCCTTAGTGTTGTATATTGGATCATCTATTTTCGATATCGTCGTATTTAAACGCAATTGTGGAATTCGTTATGGTTAAAAATGCATTACAGGCTCAGTTACTCAAAGCCGGTTTAGTCGATAATAAAAAGGCAAAAAAACTCTCTAAACAAGCAGTGCATGAGCAAAGAACTGGTCAAAGCAATGAAGCTGAGATTAAGGCAAAAATTGCGCAAGACAAACAGCAAAAATTAGAGAAAGATCAAGCCATAGAGCTTGAGAAGAAAACACTGTTGCAAGAAAAAGAGCTCAAAGCAGCCATTATTCAAATGATCTCACAGCATAAAATCCGTGATACGGATGGCGAAGTCATCTACCAATTTATTGATGATGGCAAAATCAAAAAACAATATATCAATCAACAAATTTATAATGCCCTAGTTGCAGGCAGTTTGGTGATTGCTCGTGATCATGACAACTATGCTTTCTTACCAAAAGCTTTAGCTGAACGTATCAATGCTAAACTTGAAGGTTTTATTATTGTCAATAACTCAGAAAAGAATGAAGCTGTCACTGATGAAGAAGATCCTTATGCAGCCTATGTCATTCCAGATGACTTAATGTGGTAATGATTTGACCATTTAACGTTCAAGAAGCTTCCGACAAGGAGGCTTTTTTACAATAAAATGATAGTGATAAATCCCTCGTTATCATGTTGGTCTTTTATCTTTCAATCCAACACATCTATTGAATCTATCTATAATTCAGCCAACGCTCCCAACAACGAGTAAATAATCAAGTCGTTGAAAACGTGTATAAATTTAGTGACATGATTTGATTAATCTGTATAGCTGATTACACTATTTTCAGTGTTTTAATCAAAAGAAGACTAAATTTTGGATAAATTTCATTTTATACAGAACTTAAAAGACTGGTCAGATCAGTATCCTTGGATCGAAATGCTCACAGGGTTTTGCATACTGATTTTAATTGCAATATTGGCCTATATTATTGCTAAACATGTTGTTGTCCGTGGTATTCGGCATCTCATCACTAAGCTAAAATTTGCCAATCATGACATCATGTCGCAGCATAGTGTGATTCGTCGAATTGCGAACATTGTCCCAGCAATCGTCATTATGAATGGTATCGTCACCGTTCCCCACCTGTCTGCGAAAATGGTCAGCTTTGTGCAAATGGCAGCGCAAGCATTCATCTTCTTGACCATCGCCTTAGCCATCGGTGAATTGCTTAATATCTTCAATTTGGTGTATCAGCGTAATCCTAAATCACGCAATAAACCCATCAAAGGTTATTTGCAACTCATCAAGCTGATTATCTTTATTGTCTGTGGTTTGATGATTCTCGGGACTTTCCTGAAAAAAGATGTCTTCACTTTGCTTGCAGGTTTTGGTGCAATGGCTGCAGTGTTGATGCTGGTTTTCCAAAATACAATTTTGTCATTGGTGGCTTCTGTGCAGATTTCATCTTATGACATGGTACGTATTGGAGACTGGATTGAAATGCCCTCACTTAATGCCGATGGCGATGTGATTGATATGTCATTACATACCATTACCGTACAGAATTTTGACAAAACATTCACCACCATTCCAACCAACAAATTGGTCACCGATACCTTTAAAAACTGGCGTGGAATGTCACAGTCTGGCGTTCGGCGTATTAAACGCTCCATTTATATTGATCAAAGCAGTGTTCATTTCATGTCAGAAGAAGAGCAAGTTAAACTGCGCGATTTCCTGTTACTAGATCAGTATTTAGATCATAAGAGTAGTGAATTGATTGAGTTTAATCAAAAACTTGACAATACATCACCGTGTAACCAAAGACGCTTGACCAATATCGGAACGTTCCGTGCTTATGTCGAGTTATACCTTAATCAGCATCCCAATATTTCAAAACACCAGTCCCTCATCGTACGTCAGTTACAGCCAACGGAAAAAGGTTTGCCACTAGAAATTTATGCATTTAGCAACCAAATTGCATGGAAAGACTACGAGGCTATTCAGTCAGATATTTTTGATCATTTAATTGCGATTATTCCAGAGTTTGGACTCAGAATTTACCAAGCACCTTCAGGGCATGATATGCAAGTTGCACTATCTGAACATTAAATTTCTTATTTAGCACACTCAAATAGTTTCAATTTGAGTGTGCCCAAACTTTTCAAATATATAAAAATACTTACTAAGTCTATTGGCTTAATTTTCATCCTTTCCCGGGAAAATCTATTCTGCTTTAACATTAATGATTAAAAACTGTGTTAATTAGATTGAGTATTGTGTAAATAAATTACATGAATAATTACATGAAATATACGTCTTTATCACAACATCCACCTTTTCTCTTCATTAAATTAGCCATTCCTTTTAACTTTAGTAAGACATTCTAAAATGAATACTTTAAATAAAACTTTCATGGCTACTCTTTTAGCTGTTGCAGCGACTTCTTCCTTTGCAGCAGAAGCGCAATCTGTAGAAACAACTCAAGCGGTAGTTACAACTGAAAACACGACTTCTGCTTCGGAAGCTACTGCAGCTGATGTTACGGCGACTTCGGAAGCTCAAGCAAACTAACACATTAAGTGTTTCAGGGAGTCCAACTTAAATTGGATTCCCTTGTATAAAACACCATGTCTAAGCACAAAATTTGTATTAAAAGCAATTCTCTCTGGACAAAACTACCATTTCCTAAACAGACACATGGTCTTGTAATTTACAAACAACTGAACGACCTTTTCATGCTAAAATTCTCGAACTCTGATTATCTATAAAACAAACTGTTATTCCCTAAACAGCTTATTTTTACAAGGTTTTATTTATGTTCAAATGGTTTGAAAAGCGTGTTGATCCCTATCCAGAAGAAGGACTAAACCAGCCTTTACCAACCACTTTCTTTCCATTTGTTTGGCAGGCAGCTAAAGGTGTCCGTCAATATTTAGTGATTTTAGTTTTATTCACTGCTGGTGCGGCCAGTTTTGAAGCACTCCTTTATGCAAAAATTGGTGAACTGGTAAATTGGCTCAGCAAAAGTCAGCCTGAAACCTTTTTAGCAGAACACAGTTCAAACCTTAGCCTGCTGTTTTGTATTTTGTTAGCCAACATTTTCTTTGCCAGCCTCCAGTCCATTATTAAGCACCAAATTTTGTTTAGTTCTTTCCCAATGCGTTTGCGTTGGCGCTTTCACAATCTTTTGCTGAAACAAAGTCTCGACTTTTTTCATAATGATTTTGCAGGACGATTGTCTGCAAAGGTCATGCAAACAGCTCTCGCCGTACGCGAGTTCTGGGTCATTTTAGGCGACATGTTGGCCTATGTATTGATTTACTTTATCACTGTCAATCTAGTCCTTGGTGCTATTTCACCGTTGTTAATTGTGCCTTTGCTAGTTTGGTTGGCTTTATTTATTTGTGCTGCGTATTACTTTATTCCACGTTTAAGCAAAGTCTCTAACGAACAAGCTGATGCTCGTGCGGTGATGACAGGCCGTGTAACCGATGCTTATACCAATATTCAAACCGTTAAACTCTTTGCCCATGCTGGGCGTGAAAGCCAATATGCCAAAGCCTCGATGCAAGAGTTTATGGTTACGGTCTATAAGCAAATGCGGTTGGGCGCAAAGTATGAAATTAGCATCCTATTTTTAAATGTCGTGCTCTACGTTGGTGTCCTCGGCACAGCTGTCTGGTTATGGATGAATGGACAGGCTGAACTTGGTGTCATTGCAGCAGCAACAGCCATGATTTTAAAGCTGAGTAGTATTGCTGAGTTTATCATGTGGCAAACCTCAGCCTTATTTGAGAATGTCGGTACCATTCAAGATGGGATGAAAACGCTTGGTCGCCCGATTAATATCCAAGATAAGCCTAATGCTAAAGACCTTGAAGTTAAACAAGGTGTGATTGAGTTTAATGACGTAACTTTTGCGTATAACAGTAAAAATGTCATCGACAATTTAAACTTACATATTCGTGCAGGTGAAAAAATTGGGATTGTGGGTCGCTCTGGTGCAGGTAAATCCACCCTCATTCAACTTTTATTACATTTTTATCAGTTAAAACAAGGTGAAATTTTAATTGATGGACAAAATATTGAAGACATTACTCAAGATAGCTTACGTCGCAATATTGCTTTAGTCACTCAAGATACCTCCTTACTTCATCGTAGTGTCGCTGAAAACATTAAATATGGTCGTCCAAATGCAACAGATGAGGAAATGTTTGCTGCCGTACGCAAAGCCAAAGCTGAAGAGTTTATCCCACAACTAACAGACTTACGTGGCAAATCGGGTTATGAAGCCTATGTCGGTGAGCGTGGGGTAAAACTTTCAGGTGGACAACGTCAGCGTATCGCAATTGCTCGAGTATTCTTAAAAGATGCGCCTATTCTGATTTTAGATGAAGCCACCAGTGCCTTGGATTCTGAGGTTGAAGCTGCGATTCAATCTAGTTTAGATGACCTCATGGAAGGTAAAACGGTAATTGCAATTGCACACCGACTCTCAACCATTGCACAAATGGATCGTTTAATTGTGCTCGATGAAGGTCATATTGCTGAGCAAGGGACGCATGAGGAACTGATTGAGAAAAATGGCATTTATGCACATTTATGGCAGCGTCAGACAGGTGGTTTTTTAACAGAACAACATCCGATCAAAGCGCAAAAGGAAGCTTAATATACTAAACAATATTATTGACTGAATGATCATTTAAGCCTAGATCTCCTTAGAGGTGATTTAGGCTTTTTAACTTATCTATAGTCACGATTAGCCTATTTATAACAATCGTTATAAGCACAGTAAAATACTTATGTGTGCAACGAAAAATTATGCTATTTATTATTTACTTGAAAGGAATTCAAACACCGATAAACTGAACCTATATTTGCTCAAAGTATATTGTCAAACAATATACTTCATGGATTTTCATTATTCATGCCAATATAACTTCAGACCGAAAAGAAAGAAAAATGCAATGGATCGCGCATGAAAACAGTTTCACTTCGCCAAGATCAAGGAATTCCTGGTGTTTATGGCTTATTGTTATTAGATGTTGTGTCTCGCTGGGGCTATAACGCAGAGGCACTCTTTTCCCCTTTTCAACTCACCAGCGAACAACTTGCTGAGCCTGATTTTCGTATCCCAGTGCATACTGCGAATGAATTGGTTAAATTAGCCAGTCGTCTGACTGGTGAGCCCACTCTAGGCTACCATCTTGGTACGCAGATGCGTATTTCAATTCATGGTTTCATTGGCTATGCCATCATGACCACACATGATATTGGTGAAGCTTTGGTTCTGGCAAATCGTTTTATTCAACTACGTATGCCTTTTTTGCAGCTTTTCTTTTCTACCTTTGGCGAAAAAGCAACTTTACAATTACGTTGCGATGTTGATATTGAACCTTTGCGTACGGATATTGCGATCAGTATTATTTTTGGGATTGTGTCAATGAGTAAGGCACTCACTGGTATTGAGGCTCTGGCTGGTGAAATTGATTTCGATTTTCCAGAGCCAGAAGGCTTTGACCGCTACCGCACAAAGTTGCCTAACCATAGTGTTCGTTTTGATCAACCTCATCTACTTTTAAGCTTTGATAAACATTACTTAGGCTTTAAAATGGTCAATGCCGACCCACTTGCAAGCCAAATTGCGATTAATCAGTGTGAAGCCGAACTCTCCGCTATGGGTGAACGCCGAAGATTATCTATGCGAGTTCGTGACATTCTAACCCGATCGGAACAACACTACTTAAGCATCGAGCACGTGGCTGACCTATTACACATGTCTGATCGAACACTGAAACGCCAATTGGCTGCTGAAGGTACTTCATTTTCCACCATTGTTGACGAAGTTCGATACCGCCATGCCACCTCACTACTTTCTCGTACTGACTATAGTCTGGAACAAATTGCAGATGAACTAGGATATAGCGATGTAGCCAATTTTAGCCGTGCATTCAAACGCTGGAGTGGTCGCAGCCCAAGTAATTGGCGTAAAGATCCCTATTTATAAGCCTTTTGTTTTTATAAAAAAGCATGTATAAATCATGCAAAAATGTTTTTTGTATTTTAAGGAGTTATTCATGAATCATCCTTCAGAATTGAAGTATGCAAGTACACATGAATGGGTGCGTATTGAAGGTGATCTGGTTGTAACTGGTATTTCAGACCACGCACAGGATGCTTTAGGCGATTTAGTCTATGTTGAAACCCCAGAAGTTGGTCAACAGATCACAGCTGGTCAACAAGCAGGCGTCGTTGAATCAGTCAAAACAGCTTCTGACATTCATGCACCCGTATCAGGCACCGTTGTTGAAATCAATGCAAATTTGGAAGATGACCCAGACTTTGTCAATGATGACCCCTATGGTAAAGGTTGGATTTATAAAATTAAGCCTGACAATATGGCCGATGTTGAACAGCTTCTATCAAATACAGCCTATGAAGCTGGACTATAAATAAAACTGAAGCATTTGAAATAAGCAAAGTCAGTCTTCGGACTGACTTTTTATTATCCTCCTATTTTAAGAAATAAATCATTTTCTATAGCACAGTGACCGTCTATTTATTTCCATTTATCACAATAACTACACTTTTCACGTTTTTTGTACTATAATTAAACAATTCTAAACTGTACGATAGCGTCTCAAGATCCCTGCATAAAAAATATAAAAGCGCCTTGTGACTTAGCCTCAAACCAAAGGTTCAGCATGCCCACGTCCAATACCCCAACGCTATGGAATAAGTCTTTTATTCTTTGCTTATTCAATAATTTGTTCTTATTCATTTTTTATTTTGCACAAACCACCATTCTACCAATTTATATTTTAAAAGATTTGGGCGGAAATCTTACGCAAGCAGGTTTAGCCATGACCTTGTTTATGGTTTCATCCATTGCTGTTCGACCTTTTAGTGGACTGATTATTGAAAAATTTGGTCAAAAGAAAACACTTTTCATTTCTGAGGCCTTATTTTGCCTATTTTCCTTAGCTTATCTCTTAGCTGATAACTTACAGGTGCTTTTATTAATTCGTTTTCTGCACGGCATCTGGTTCAGCATTGTTACAACTGTGGCTGTTCCTATTGTGAATGAGTTTATCCCAGAGAAACGTAAAGGCGAAGGTATGGGCTATTTTGTCATGTCAATTAACCTAGGTATTGTTCTGGGACCATTCATCGCTTTGACGCTTATTCAGTCTATGTCTTATCAAATGGTTGCAGGATTTTTGGCATTTAGTGTCTGGCTTGGTTTTCTCTTTTGCTTTTTTATCCCAATTCCTTCGAAGCCCAAACATTCTAAATCTAGTAAAAAACATAAGCTCAGTAGAGATGATTTTATAGAAATAAAAGCCTTAAACATTTCGATTATGGCCATGATTATCTCTTTTTCCTATGCCAGCATCATGTCGTTTATCTCTACCTATGCAGAGTCTAAGCATCTGCTTAATTATGCAAGCTTGTTTTTTATTGTCTTTGCTATTGCTATGATGAGCCTACGCCCTATTACTGGCAAGATTTATGATCAACATGGTGCAAATTATGTAATTTATCCTGCTATTCTCTTGTTTAGTTTAGGTCTTGTAATCCTAAGTCAAATTCAATCATTAGCGGGCTTGCTCATTGCAGCAGTATGTGTAGGTATGGGCTTCGGTTCAGCTCAACCCTGCCTACAAACCCTAGCCATTCAACGTGCTGAAAAGCATCGGATTGGACATGCAACTTCCACATTTTTTACCATGTATGACTTAGGTATTGCTTTAGGTTCAATTTTGCTGGGACTACTGATTTCAAAACAGGGCTATAGTTTCACCTATTTACTGTGTGCAACAACGACAGCTTTAAGTTTACTCTTCTATACTTATGTCGTAAATCGTAAAAATATATCTAAATAGAAGTGTCCGCAGGTTCTGATCATTAAACATACGGACTCAAAGCTTAGCTTTCAGCTTGTGTTTCTTCTAAGTCTTTTGACTTCTCAGGAGTTGTTTGATCAAAAGATAAAACACTACTTGTATTCAAATGTGGATTTGCTCTACTGCTTTTGAGTTTAATTTGTAAGCGCAATTCATTTACCGAGTCTGCATTGCGTAATGCTTCTTCATAGGCAATTGCACCTTGATTATACAAATCAAATAAAGCCTGATCGAATGTTTGCATTCCAAGCTCTCTTGACTTTGCCATCACTTCCTTAAGCTCATGAAAATTCCCCTTTAATATCAAGTCTGACATCAAAGGCGTATTGAGCATGATTTCCACTGCTGCCCGGCGACCACGACCATCTTCAGTACGAACTAAACGCTGCGAAATAATCGCCTTCATATTTGAAGATAAGTCCATCAAAAGCTGATTTCTTCGTTCTTCTGGAAAGAAGTTAATAATACGGTCTAGGGTTTGATTGGCATTATTGGCATGCAAAGTTCCAAGACACAAATGTCCTGTTTCTGCAAAGGCAATTGCATGCTCCATCGTTTCAGTATCTCGAATCTCACCAATTAAAATAACATCAGGTGCTTGGCGAAGTGTATTTTTTAAGGCATTGTGCCAAGAATGGCTGTCCACACCTACTTCTCGGTGAGTAATCATTGATTTTTTGTGCTTATGTACATACTCGACAGGATCCTCAACGGTAATAATATGCCCTGCTGAGTTTTCATTTCGATGGTCAATCATGGCTGCTAAAGAGGTTGATTTACCAGATCCTGTACCACCAACAACCAATACCAGACCGCGCTTTTCCATAATCACATCTTTTAAGGACTCTGGAAGCTGCAACTTGGTAAAATTCGGTATTTCCGCAGCAATCGTACGAATAACCATCCCTACTTGTAGTTGTTGCTGGAAGACATTGACACGAAAACGAGAAACATTGGGAACACTAATTGCAAAATTACACTCAAGCTCAGTTTCAAATTCTTGACGTTGCTTTTCGTTCATTAAACTATAGGCAAACAGCTTAGTTTGATCTGCTGCTAAGTTCTGTTGCCCTAAAGGCTTCATCAAGCCTTGATGCTTGATACTCGGAGGAAAGTCCGCAGATATAAATAAATCTGAACCGCCATACTCAACCACCTTGGTGAGCATGTGGAACATCATTCGACGAGCTTCTTCTAAGAGTTCTGCAGTATACATAGTATTCTCTAAAAATTAGTGCAAATAGCTGACCCTAAAAAGCATTTTTGTTAAAAATACAATTTGTTATCATGTTTCTAAGGTTACTGATTGTGCATAACTTTAACCGCTAGCTCAACCTCATTTATTCTTTCATAAATAATTTTTAACTTATTTTTCAAATTATTATCAGTATTTTCTGAACTACATCACAAAAAAAGACCTTCAAATCTGAAGGTCTTTTTATAGGTACTTCAATCATGCGCTGCGCTGTATAGCATGCATTCTTAAAGTATCAGCAATATCTAATAGTACCTGTTGTGTTTTTTCCCATCCTAAACATCCATCCGTTACCGATTGGCCATAGACCATATCTGATGAGATCTTTTGATGACCATCTACCAAGTAACTTTCAAGCATGACACCACATACATTACTTTGAGCACGCTCTTCAACAATACTACGCAATACCTCAGGTTGATTGAGCGGATTTTTGGCACTATTACCATGACTACAGTCAATCACTAGAGCCGGTAATTCGCCTTTCACTTTATCCTGCATTTGGCGAATATGTGTTAAGTCATAATTAGGTCCAGAATTTGCACCGCGTAAAATTAAATGAGGCTTCGGATTTCCAGTAGAGTGCAACATACATGCCATGCCTTGCTGACCCACCCCCATGAACTGATGCGGATTTGTCGCTGACTGAATCGCGTCCAATGCAATTTGAATAGAACCATCTGTCCCGTTTTTGAAGCCTATGCTGAATGGCATGTGACTTGAGATTTCACGGTGAATTTGCGACTCACTCGTACGTGCACCAATCGCCCCCCATGCCAACAGATCATCAAAATATGCAGTTGCCATTGGACTTAAAATTTCTGAGGCAATAGGCAGTCCTTTTTCAATAATGCTTAAATACAATGCACGAGACTGCTCTAGGCCTAACTGCATATTTGAGGAACCATCTAACATTGGGTCGTATAAAAAGCCTTTCCAGCCAACGGTTGTCCGTGGTTTCTCAATATAAGCACGCATAACGAAGAAAATTTGGTCTGCAACTTTGCTCTGTAATTGTTTTAATTTTTCAGCATATTCTAATACTGCAATCGGGTCGTGAATAGAACATGGTCCTGTAATCACCATAAGACGATGATCCTGCCCACTCAAAATCTTTTGAATCGTTTGACGCTGTTCAGCAATTTGTAAGTTTAATGCTGCTGAAAGTGGTAGCTGTGTTTTGAGTTGCTGTGGTGAACTTAAAGACGTTTCTTGAGCTGTTTGTTGAGCTTGTTGTAGTGCAGTATTTAGAGCATTCATTGGTTTGTATCCTTTGGACTGTGGTCTCAGTCCGAGCTTTTATTTGAGCGTTATGGGTCTAATGGATTGTTCGGCTGAAGTCATAAATTGACTAAAGTAAAACCAATAAAAGTTGCTAAAGTATGAATAGTTAATCGTTTTCATGAAGTTCTCCAAAATTTATTAAAACAGCAGATATAAAAAAACCTGATCAGGGTTGCCGATCAGGTATTAACTGGGTGGGCAACCTTTTGATGCCCGAACGCGTTCAGGCAACTATCTAAATTGCCAAAAATAATATGTCGCGTTAGAAACTACAGGTTGCTTTAACATTTTTATATCTTCAAAAATATGTTATCTGAAATTTAAAATACGCTGATTTTTTTGCTTTTACAACACTTTTTTATAGAAAAGTGTTGTTCTATCTCCATAAACACAACCCTCCAGGAAAATCGGAAATCATGCAAGCTGTCTTTGTCTAAAGATCAATGTTTAGTGTCGTTTTAATAATTGAATTTCAGCCTGTTGAGCCGAAACTGGAGGGCTAAACAAATAGCCCTGCCCAATATGACAACCCATTTCCCTTAAAAGTTGTAATTGAGTAGCTGTTTCAATACCTTCAGCAATAATATCCATAGATAATAAGGGGCCCAGTTTAGCTAATCCCTCAACAATCGCATAAATTGATTTATCTTCACTTAATCGCTGTACAAATGAGCAATCAACTTTAATGATATCAACAGGATAGTCTCGTAAATGAGTTAGTGAAGAATGCCCCGTGCCAAAATCATCTAATGCAATTCTCACACCATTGGCTTTAAGTTTTTTTAAAGCTCGAATAACGTACTCATAACCCCGTTCTGCTAAATGGTACTCTGTGACTTCTATTTCAACAAATTTTGCTGGAATAGCATGTGTTTTAAGCCGTTTTAAAAATATTTCTGCGAAGTTATCTCGCATAAATTCAACAGGTGCAGCGTTGATTGAAATAGGAACAACCTTTAACCCTTTTGCTAGCCATTCAGTAATCTGTTTAAAAACCTGATTCTGCATAATTTCACTTATACGACTAGATAGCTCATAATCATTAAACGCAGCAGCAATTCTTGCAGGGCTTTGAATATTATTATGTTCATCTCGCCAACGTAATAGCGCTTCATAACCAATAATTTTTTCAGACTTTAAACAGACTTTAGGCTGAAAATAAGCCTCAATAGTCAAGTTACGAATAATTTGATGTGCGCAATTCAGTTGTGCTGAATGCTCTCGAACAGCATTAAACATGTCTTGATCAAACATTCGCATACCGCCACGCCCTTGGGCTTTAACATCGGTAAGTGCGGTATCTGCACACTTCATTAACTCGACAATATCACTAGCATCATCTGGATATAAGCCACAGCCGATACTCATGCCTCCATTAATATAATTACCTGCGAATGTAATCGGGATCTCTAATTGCTTTAAAATCAGTTGAGCAATTTCATTGAGTTCACCAATATCTCGTACATGTGGAATAATGACTCCAAACTCATCACCGCCAAGACGCGCCAAGAATGCTCGTCCTTCAAGAGTCTGTTTTAAGCGTTTAGATAATATGCGCAAAAGATGATCGCCTGCAGCATAACCCAGCGTATCATTAATTGTTTTAAAGTGATCTAAATCCAACAACATCACAGCAAGCTTTTGCTTTTTATCCCGTGCATTTGTATATAGTTTTCTTATTTTTTCTTTAAACGCTCTACGGTTATTTAAGCCTGTAAGTTCATCCCGTTCATTTCCTTGTTTAAGCTTTTGTTCTGCCAAGTATTGTAAAGTTACATCACGTGAAACACATAAAATACTTTGGGTTTTACCATCGACATCTAGTACAGGTGTAAGCACATTATCCCAGTAATAGACACTGTCTTTAGAAAAGCTCATGCCATTAAAACGTGAGTTTTTTCCATTGTTAGCATCGAGCATCGCCTTTTTAGCTTTTTTACGAATCGCTTGTGGCAAAATTCCGATCCAAGACATGCCAAACTCTTTTAAATCTGCACGCCCAAAAAAATTTTCACATGCTGACTTATTCATGTGTGTGATTGTGCCATCAGGGTCAACCACAATAATACAATCCACACTGGCATCCAACATATCGGCATGAGCTCTTAAAAGAGCCAATGATTCAATATGGATTTTCATGCCCTGATGAATATTGGTACAACTGATTTTAAACCCACCGATTGGACTATTTTCCAACTCAGCTTGAATTAAAAACCAGTGATACTCGCCTTGTTGGTTGCGAATTCGGCAGGATTTTTCAAATTTATGCTCGACTACAATTGCTTGATGCAAAAAATCATCGAGTACTTGAACATCTTCAGGATGAATATAATGAAGTAAATTAAATTCTTGTTCTGATATATTCATCACACCCAAATATTGGCGTAGCGGTAAGTTTAGGTACTTACATACATGACTATGCATCCAAAAAAGCTGAGGAATAGAATCAATCAATAAACTGTCATTTTTAGAAATGGCAGTTTTCCCTGCCTCATGTTCATAAGCAAAATTTTTAGATTTAATTTTCGGCTGTGATTGGATTCGCGACATAATAATTATCTGCAACTTAAACTAGCTGATTTAATCCGTAATCAGACATATTGTTTAAAAAAGAAATCAAGCAAAGTCATAAATATAAATTAAAAAAACAAAGAAAAACAAATGTGAAGTGACGTTGCGTGATTGCCATCACACCATGCATCATATACAACTTATATGAGCCTATACCAATGAAAAATTGCAACATTTACACAAATCCGACAAATAAACAGAAGCGATATTTGAAATTAAACTCAGCCTATCCTTGCTGGGGAAAAGAGCATATAAAAAAAGTAATAAAATTTAAATAATAACAACTAGATAAAATAAAAGTTCAAACATGCAGACAGATCACTGATTATTTTTAGTTAGAATGAAACATTATTTATCAGTATTTTATGCGCTAATTTTGAGCAAAAAAAGAAGTCTAATTGGTAGATCCATTCCAATTAGACTTTTACTGAATTAATGCATTTTAAATACATTAATTCAGTAGCGCTTTCTTCAATAAATTTAGATTGTGTTTAATAAATGAAAATGAATTTTCATTCTTTTCATAGCACTGGTTTGGTAATGAATATTTCGCCAATTTTGCCCAAACAGATGAAAACTGTTTGATAAAACTGGCTTCATTGTAATGAATCCCATAATCCGCACATAATTCTTTAACTTTTGGGGCTACTTGGACGTAGCGATTTGCAGGCATATCTGGAAAAAGATGATGTTCAATTTGATGGCTCAAGTTGCCACTTAAGATATGGAGCCACTGTGTTCCAGTAAAGTTACTCGAACCTCGAATTTGACGCAGATACCATTCAGCCCGTGTTTCATTGTCGATATTGTCCATTTCAAAATTTTCAGCGTCTTCGGTAAAGTGACCATTAAAAATCACCGCGGATGCCCACAAGCTACGAATAACATTCGCTACAGCATTTCCTGCAAAGACAGGCAATGCATTTGGCCCAGCGATGATGGGGAAAAAGACATAGTCTTTAATCACTTGGCGTTTCATCTTCTGTCTAAAATTATATGACTCTACCCAAACTTCACGCCATGTTTTGGTTTTATAAGCGACCACATCTTCGATATGCAGATTTTGTATGCCAACGTACCACTCAAAAAATACCATCAACTGAGCAGCTAAAGGCAAATTCAGCAAAAAGCGAGGTTCCCATTTCTGTGCATCACTCACACGGACTAAGCCATAACCGACATCATGATCCATCCCGACAATGTTGGTATAGGTATGATGGATGTAATTATGTGTATGCTTCCAGTCGGGACCTGTGGCCATAGTATCCCAATCATAATTGCTACCATTGAGACTCGGATCATTTAGCCAGTCAAACTGGCCATGCATGACATTATGCCCAAGTTCCATATTTTCTACGATCTTAGATACCCCCAATAAACCTGTGCCCAAAAGCCATACTGGAGGTAACCACCCTGCAAACATGAGCATTGTACGTGCGCTTATTTCGCTATAACGGACAAAATTTCGGATTGTGTAAATATATTCGGCATCTTTTTCATTGAGGCTTTCCATCACTTCACGGCGGATCGCTTCAACCTTTAAGCCAAACTCTTCGATTTGTGCAGGACTTAAATATTTGGATTTACTGCTTTCACTAAAATATACGGGAAGATTCATATCTATACCTTCTTAAAGGTTAATTACAACAGGACTAACCGCCTGTGAAATGCATAACTTAATTTGAGTGTTATTGTTTTGATCCAGTTCACCTGTGAGTAGATTACGCACCACACCCTGAACTTTGGTACATGAACAAGTATTACAAATCCCCATACGACAGCCATGTGCGGGACGTAAACCCGCCTGTTCGGCACTTTCTAATAAATTGCTTTGAGCTTGAAACTGTTGCTGCGAACGTTGAAATGTGACCATTTGAGCGTTCTGAGTGTGATCGACAGTAATTTGAAAGTATTCGGTATGCAGATGGTCAATTAAGTCTAAACCCTGATAGATTTGTGTCAGACTTTGCATCATATTGGCAGCACCGCAGGCATAACATTCGCGTTGTTCAAAACCTTCAACCTTTTGGCTAAGCAAGTCTTGACTCAGATGTTGTTTATCCAGCAAGGTATTTATATGATGATATTTAAACTGCGGATAATGTTCCGCTAAACGTTGCAGTTCTACGTGAAAGGCATCATCCCGCGTAAAGTAAATTAGATCAATATGGGAAACTATTTGTGTTTGTTTTAATGCAGCATTAATCAATGCGTAAATTGCAGTAATGCCACTTCCAGAGGCAATCATTAGTGCAGAATGAGGCTGCGTTTTTAAAACAAATTCACCCTGCGATTGGGAAATTTCAACTACACTTTTTTCGAACTGCTGAGTAAGCGTATTTGAGACTTTTCCCTGTTTTCTTACAGCAATCACAAGATTACCATTGTCTAAAATCTCGACAATCGAATAGCTACGTTGCCAACGTACACCACCTATAAGCACCGTCACTAAGATGCTTTGCCCAGCTTGATAACCAGCGACTTTAAAATGACGATTTGGCTGTAACTGCATGCACACGAAGTCATCTGACAAATGATGCTTTGCAACAATCTGTGCTTTGGCCTTTTTCCAAGCCCACAGCGGATTTACTTTTTCAGCTAGAAAATCCACAAAATCTTCTCGAACCCATTCTGGGTGGTACTCAATATGCTTTCCCATAGTCACCCTCTGATCTAAATTTATTTTTATACAAGTGTGCATTATTGAATCATCAAGATACGGTTAGAAGTTGTTTTCAGCTATGTCATAAAAGGACAAAATCTAACAAATTGACATTTTCTATCATTTTTGTCTAACAATATGAACAGTTTTGCCACCCCACTTTTCGTTTCATTAAAAACAAAAAAACCAAGCCTAAGCTTGGTTTTCTAAATGTATTACACTGAATTAGTCTTCAAAATGAATCACTGTACGGATAGATTTGCCATCATGCATCAAATCAAACGCTTCATTGATTTTGTCGAGCCCCATAGTATGAGTGACAAATGGAGCTAAACGAATGTCTCCACTCATTGCTTCTTCAACCATACCCGGCAGTTGTGAACGACCTTTTACACCGCCAAAAGCAGTCCCTTTCCAAGTACGACCAGTAACCAGTTGGAACGGACGTGTTGAAATCTCTTGGCCTGCACCTGCTACACCAATAATCACCGACTGTCCCCAACCACGGTGAGCACATTCCAATGCTGAGCGCATGACATTGGTGTTACCAATACATTCAAAAGAGTGATCAACTCCCCAACCCGTCATTTCAACAATGACTTCCTGCACAGGACGGTCGTGCTCTTTCGGGTTTACAAAATCCGTTGCTCCAAATTCTGCTGCTAATTTATATTTGTCAGGGTTCGTATCAACCGCAATAATACGACTGGCTTTAGCCTTTTTTGCACCTTGTACAACTGCTAGACCAATACCACCTAAACCAAAGACAGCAACGGTATCGCCCTCTTGTACTTTGGCTGTATTTTTAACTGCACCTAAACCAGTGGTTACGCCGCAGCCCAATAGACACACGTGCTCTGGGTTCGCATCTGGGTTAATCTTCGCCAAAGATACTTCAGCCACTACAGTATATTCAGAAAAAGTTGAACAGCCCATATAGTGGTAAATCGGTTGACCATTGTATGAGAACCGAGTGGTACCATCTGGCATCAAACCTTTACCTTGAGTTGCACGAACAGCTACACATAAATTGGTTTTACCTGACTGGCAGAATAAACACTCGCCACACTCAGCTGTATATAGTGGAATAACATGATCGCCCGGCTGAACGCTAGTGACACCTTCACCCACCTGAACCACGATACCCGCACCTTCATGGCCTAAAACCGCAGGAAAAACACCTTCAGGATCATCACCAGATAAAGTAAATGCATCGGTATGGCAAACACCTGTATGCGTAATCTTGACTAAAACTTCACCCTTTTGCGGTGGAGAAACATCAATTTCTACAATTTCCAGAGCTTGTCCTGGTCCAAAGGCAACGGCCGCACGTGATTTCATTTTCGCTATCCTTAACAGCTATTTAACAGATGAGCTACAGTAACCGCTTTTTATTCACGGTTTCAACCTATAACATGTGAAATATATAACTTATAAAAATTAGGTCTTTAAAACCAATATGCAGATATCAACTTTTTGTAGACCACTAATTGTACTGAGTACAGCTTTTACACTCGCGGGATGCCAACTCGCCCCCAATCAGGCTAAGCCCTCAGCCCCAGTCGAAGTTTTTGCACAGCATTGGCTCAATGAGCAAGACGTATCTACACAACAAAAGCAAGGGCTTACAGCCTATTTGGCGCTTGATGAGGCTTTCATGAGTATTGCTTCACGTCTACATTTGATTCGCGAAGCTAAACACAGTCTGGATGTTCAATACTATATTTGGGGGGATGACTTTATTGGTCATATGATGTTACATGAACTGCTAAATGCTGCGGATCGTGGTGTAAAAGTACGTTTATTAATTGATGACCAAAACGGCACTGCATTAGATGAAACGTTCAAAACATTAGTCGCCCATCCCAATTTTGAAATTAAATTGTTCAATCCTTACAAATACAGACATTTACGTGTGATTGATTATGCTTTCCGCTTCAAGCACATCAACCATCGTATGCATAATAAACTTATCATTGCCGATGGCGCCATTGCCGTAACTGGTGGTCGTAACATCAGTAGTGAATACTTTGACGCCAGTGAAAACTTCCAATTTACCGATTTAGACATTTTGTTTTATGGGCAAGCTGTAGAGCAAGCCAATCGTGTATTTCTAGACTTTTGGAATGATGACTTAAGCTACGCTGTACCACAATTAATCGGTCAAGGAACTCAACAAGCGCTGACTGATTTAAGACAACATTACGAAGCTGATGCTTTAGATAAAAACGTTATTGAGCGAAAAATTGATCGGGCACGATCAGAAGTCAATACAGAGCTGAATCAACATCCTGTAAATTGGGCTAAAGCACATTTTATTGCAGACTCTCCCAATAAAATTCGAGCGAATGCAAAGCCTCATGAAATGATTGTCAATCAAATGTTTAATTTGATGGGCAAGCCCGAACAGCATATGGAGTTAGTTTCAGCTTATTTTGTTCCAACAACGGCTGGTACGGAGTATCTTTCAAGCCTTGCGCAAAATGGTACTCGCGTTCGCGTTCTGACCAACTCTTTATTTGCCAATGATGTGGCAATCGTTCATGCATTTTATAAAAAATATCGCCACGATTTACTTAAAAATGGCGTAAAGCTGTATGAGTTTAAACCTTATATTGAAAGAGAAAATCGAACATGGTATGAAGTTGCTACAGGTAATGTGATTCCAGCAAAAGGCAGAAGCTCATCTCGATTACATGCCAAATTTTTTGACATTGATGGAAAAGTATTCATTGGCTCATTTAACTTCGACCCGCGTTCAGCTCATTTAAATACGGAAGTGGGCTTAGTCGTGGAGTCGGATCAATTACAAAATGCAATTTCTGAAAAGTTAGATCAGTATTTGCCTCATATTGCCTATGAATTAAAACTCGATAAACAAGGGCAACTCATTTGGCTCGACCGTCAAAGAGATGGCACTATTATTGAACACCACAAAGAACCCGAAACAACCAAATTCCAAAGATTTATGATGAAAACTGTCTCATATTTACCTATTGAATGGATGATGTAATGACAAAGAGATGACGATTAAACATTTTAACTCACTTACTCTGACTCACTATACACTGCACAAAGTCTTCATATTGATCATTTGGTTTAAAAAATAAGTTGAGCTAAAAGCCAAATGTAGTGAACGTTATGAAAAAATAAGCCCAAACTCATCTTATTTAATACTTAAATTCGCTCATAGCTTTGAAAGATTTTACTCACTCCAGACTTTGATTTAACATGTCCAGCTTTCGTTATATCCCTCCTTTTAAAGCTCAGTAATGCAATTTTTTGATTTAAGCCAACAGTTTAATTTAAGCAATATTTTAACCCCATATAAAACACTTGATGATTTGGCTAAGCAAGAGTGGGTTCTAAGTAAAGTTCGTGTAGAGCATGATTGTTTAAGTGATCAAGACAATATAGAAGGACAAGTGGTTTTAAAGTCCAACGAAAATATTCAAATCGAACTCGAATGGCTCATCCAAGATACTGGACATGAACTATTGATCCAGTTTAAAGGAATAGAAACGCCAGTAACCGAAGAAACCTTTGTTCTCATCAAAGGTGCCCAGTTAATAGATGAAAGTCGAAGTCCTCTTTCCTCAAGTGCACTCAGTCTCTGGTTAGATGGAACTTTATTTCCCTTACTACCACAACTACGCCAGCAAATTAAAGCACGATTGAATTTATGGGACTATGTTGAATATGATGATTAATACAAATCATTTATCCATCAGATCAACTAAAATGACTTAAAGTAAGCCTATTTCTTTAAATAAGCATTGATAAGCATCAGCTTTTTTCTCTAAAGCCAAAGGATAAGCGCGCGAAGAGGATGGCATGCGATACAGACCCAAGTCTCGTCCTGCAAAATGTGTCTCAGACTTCATTCCAATTTGTGGTTTTAAAGTCCCATTAGGCATAGACAGCATGAGCGTATCAGTGGCTTTATCACCCGTAGTCATGACATTATGACACTCGGGCATCTGTTTAAGTAAATGTTGTAGATTGGTCGGGGTAACGATTTGTAGAAACTTATCCGAAGCATTGCCTTTTTGGCGGATCACTTTATAGGCTGTATCAAATATCGCAATACCTCGTTCATTTAAAAAAGTACGGATTTGTTGTTCTTTAAATGTCTTCTGCTCGATATTGAGAAAATAGTTTTTATCTTGAAAAAAACACAGACCAAATATTTTCCACATATCATTTTGAAAATTTGGATAATAAAAATCCATTTTCCAGCGTGTTTTCGGTGGAGGAAAACTACCTAGCATTAATAATTTGGCATTCTGTGGTAAAAACGGTTTGAGTGGATGTGTTTCAATTTCAACTGAGGTCGTCATAAATTATTTTAAACCCGTTCAAAATGCTGACGTATTTTTTCAGCTACTTGTTTACCCCATAGCTGATAAATTTCTTTGCTCGGGTGAAAGCCATCCTCTGCCATATCCAAATTCAGATTTTTAAATTTCTCTAAATCGTATTCAATCCAATCCATCTGCTGTTCTTGCGCAACAAATTGACTGAGTTTTAAATTCATCGCTTTAGCGTATTGACCAAATAACCATGCAAGTGGGTTTGGAAGTGCAGGAAACTGATCCATCGGAGGTACTCCCGATGCAATCGTCAGTTGTGGGCTAAATTTATGTTTGAGTATTTGATAAAGTTGTTTCTGTTTTACGATCCAAGCCCGTGGCGAGGTAAATTTTGTAATGTCATTGACACCGACAGAAGTAATAATCACATCAAAATGCCGTGTCTCAAGTGTTTGAATGGCATGAATGACTTGATCTGTGGTGAAGCCAGTCGTTGCATGTAAATAAAATTGAATACTAAATTCAGATGACAGCTCAGTTAAAATTGAACCTAATAATGCATCATCCTGCACATTTACACCAACACCTGCTGCCGCTGAGTCACCTAAAATGAGTAATGACAGTGTTTTGCCTACACCTTTTTTTCCAACACGCTCACCAATTGGCTCGGGCAGTCGTGGTGTATTTTTTTTTACTTGGTAACCCTGTACAAGAATGACAGGAACTAAAACAAGTGTATAAATTTTTAAGCGCATGTTAGCTAACTAGATCTCCGGTAGCCTAAATATAAAAACAGTATACGTTGAATTGAATCCATGCAAAGAATGAAAAACTGTAAAGTTAAAAAACATATTTAGAAAACTGCCATAACACGCAAAGTAAACATTTGGCATTTCCTACATTCAAATTCACTATTTTTAATATATGAACAACCATAAACATGCCAGTTGAGCAATTTAACTCTCAGCAGATCAAGTCAAAAATCCATCTTTTTTCAGCTTAATTTTTTATTTTTCTAAATGACAAATATAATCAACCACTTCGCTTGCCATCATACTAAAGCGACTATTGGCAGGCACATCAAAACTTTCACCCGCATGATAAAGCATCATCTCAGTCTGTAACCCAATTTTGACTTGGCATTGACCTGAAACAATTTCAATATGTTCCGCAACATGTGTTTCAAAAGTTAAAGGTTGATCTGTAGGCAAAATAACCCCTAGGGTCTTTTGTGAACCATCTTCACATTGAATGACATGACTGATTGAGCGCCCACCAAAGTGAACATTGGGTTTTTTTCTTACCGAAACAAAGTCGAACTGATTTGACATCTTCATCACCTCTTTTCTTCAATGCTACACTGATTTTATGACTAACTCATGAATGCATTTAAATCTGAATGCAGAAAAGACACCGTAATCTATAGTAAGCATTGGGGCTTAAAACTCTTGGTCACTGCTCTGCTTGAGTACTACCCTTATCAAAATATGCTCTTTATAAATTTAAACCCCAAAAGCTCCTTGCATTGCACAAGAAGCTTTTATTGTCTTGCTTAGTTCTATTTCACTCGCTCCACTTGTGGCAAAGCATATTCACCAGACAAAATAGCGTCATTTGGCTGGTACAAACGTAAAATTAGATAAAAATTGCCTTTAGGTGCTGGTAACCAATTAGATACCGCTTTGCCAGCTGGCTTTTTATTCTGAATTAGAATATCAAATGAACCATCGGCATTCACCTTAAAACCTTGCGTATCAGAACCAATTTTAAATCTATTTAGCTCATTACTTACCAACATTTTACTCTGCTCATCATAGATCGTAACAGACCAAAAAGCATTCACAGGTGGTGCTTTTTTGAAATGAATCGAATATTGGTTTTTACCTGTTAAGACTTGACCATCAGCATCAGTATAGCGAATTGGATACATGGCTTCTTTTTGCCCATTTCCACCCAAATAAGGCCCAGTAATCAGGGAACGTAATGGATAATTAAAGCCGAAGTTATCATTATTAGGTGCCCAGTCCCAACCATTACGAACTGAGGAAGAATAAGGGAACGCAGAAACAACTGCTTTAGGCCCATCTTCTAAGCCCTTTAGTAGACCTTTTTTCTCAGCAGGAAACATCTTGCTTGGCTCGAAACCATCCTTGGTTAAACCAAGACGAGAAAATTGAGCAAACATTGCCTCATCAGCCGCACGTACTTTATTGTACTTAAGAGCAAAAGCGAGATGTGTCATAAAGCCTAAAGGATCATTACCAATTTCAGGCATTGGATCTAATTTAGCATTAACATGTATTTTACCACTGAGCGGAGTAAGCTTAAATGCATCCTGCAATTTATGAACAGCAGTTAAGTCTTCACCTTGAGTGATACGAATTCGTCCCCATAACCAAACTTTATCTGTTGTTACATCTAGTCGTTGAACGCCTGCAGGTAAGGTGCCTTTCCATCCAGGTGGCACCAACGCAAATTTACCAGCCTTTGTTCCAGTTGTGCGTCGACCAATATAGTGTTCTAACTCCTGCCACATATTAAATACATCAATGACATAATAGCGATCATGCGTATCTGGGACAGTGAGAATATAAGGTTCATCGAGTTTAACCACACTGCTCATATAAGCTGTGTCATTATTAGGTGTTGGCATATCCTTGGCAGTATCCGTTGCCAATTCACGCGCCCATCCAATTTGGTTCAGTGGTGCACGATAGCTCGTTGCAGGTTTTGGGTTAGGTACATCAATATATTCTCGAATTATTCGTTCCATACGTACAAGTGGGTAACCCCAAATATAGGCCTGCACCCCTTGAGTATAGCCATCAATCTCCAATCCTTCATCAATAGCCTCAGGATTAATTGGCGTCGTTAATAAAGGGTCTGGGTAACTCTGTGAGGGGGTGGCCGCCAATACATTCGTGGCAAATAAAACTGGCGCTGTTGCAAGCAACAAATATGTACTTATAACTTTTAACTTTTTTGGTAATTCGTATTTATTCATTATTAAAACCTTTTTAAAAGTATTAATGGGAAATGAAATTTCCTCTTCGTTATTCATATCACACTATTAACATAAATATAAGGGGGGAAATCACCTTGCGAAGCAGATGCCATTAAACTTAATAAACATGATAAATGATTTTCTTGAGATCAGAATATCCTCCTTAAAATCAAGGAAATTCATAGCGTAATAGTCGGATTAAGTTAACGACATATTTATTCAAATTTTCATATAAAAATGAAACAATACAAGTCCTGTGATTTATTTCGGCAATTAAAGTCATTATATTTTTATTGGTGACATCACAGCATATTAAATATGATTGAAGCAAAAGAAAGCTGACTTGGGCAGAAATCAGCTTTCTAAAAGTAGAATTAGCCCAGTTTATTAACCAATTTCAGTGGTAAAACTTTCATCGCTAAACCGAGCGGTAACCAAGGCCATTTAGGAACATAGGCTTTTACTGGAGCTTTTTCAATTTCTGCTGCCAAGAGTCGTGAACCTGTTTTTTCATCCACTTCAAAAGGCAGTGGTTTAGCACCCTCGTTGATTTCTGTACGAATATAGCCAGGGAAAATCGTGGTGACTTTGATTGGGGTATTCAGCAGTTCGGCACGGATCCCTTCAGCCAAATGTGCAACACCTGCTTTACTTGCACCGTATGCTGTCAAATGTTTCGGCATACCACGGACTGCACTCATAGACGAGATAACAACCAAATGTCCTGCATTTTGCTCACGGAAAATTTCAACCGCAGCTTCACACTGTGCCAAAGCTGAAATAAAGTTGGTTTCTACCGTAGCTTTATTAATTGCAAAACTTCCTTTACCAATACGACGCCCATCACCAATTCCAGCATTGACAATGACTCGATCTAAATGACCAAAGTCTTGTTTAAATGCGCGAAACACTTCGAAGACTTGTTCATAATTGGTCACATCTAAAACTTTAGTTATGACTTTTACCCCGTACTGGCTTTCAAGTTCTTGCTTTAAGCTTTCAAGGCGTTCCAAGCGCCGTGCACAAATAGCCAAATTGTAGCCTTTTTGCGCAAATTCGCGTGCCATACCTGCACCAATACCAGAACTTGCCCCTGTAATTAAAATTGTTTTAGCCATGTCTTAATCCTTCCCTTAGATCCATGTCAATAAGTTTGAGTTTTCGGCTTTAATAAAATGATGTTCATTGAGGCTTAACAGTTGTGGTTCATTCCCCACCAAGCGCAAAGTGGTCATGCTACTGTTGGCAATGGCCCAATTTAAAGCGAAGGTTTTATTTGGACTCAGTCCTAACAGCTTACCAGCCACCACTGAAATCACACCACCTGAAGTAAACACCACAGCATAGCGCGGCTTAGTTTGTGCCAGTTCATCACACAAATCTTGTAAAGCACCTTCAATACGACTTTTAAAAGCAGGCCACGATTCATCATATTCATGATGATAGTCACCACCTGTCCAGCGTTCAATTGCCCCTTCAAATATCTTGGCCAAATAAGCACGTGGATTGGATTCTTTGGCCACATCAGCTTTGAGTAAGTGCGGCTCATTAAAACGCGGTTCATAGTGGGCAAAGACTTGCTGATGATTAAACTCATTCCATGCAGAATTGGTCAAAACATCCACTTCAGGAAAACATTCCGCCAAAGAAATACACGCGGTTTGCTGATGTCGTTGCATAGAGCCAGACACCGCTACAGGTGCTTCTTTTAAAATTTGATCAAAATATTGACCCAAAATTTTGGCTTGCAACTCTCCATTTGGTGAAAGTTGGTCATAACTTTCAGCACCAAAAGATGCTTGTCCGTGGCGAATGAAATAAATAGTGGTCATTTACCTAAAATTTCCTTCATTTTGACAATATATTTTTGTGCCACATCATTGGCCTCAATTTTCTGTAAACCAATCAGTTTGAGCGCGCGAATGTGTAAAGCATGAATGACTATCCAAAAATCTTTAAAGGCAGGGTTATTGGTCTGTTTATGGTGATAACGATAATAAATCTGTTGTGCAATTACAGCTAAACGGAAAATGCCAAAGACTTCATAGAAAGTCCAATTGTCCGTTTCTAAGCCTGTTTTTTCTAAATAATAATCCACCACTTGTTTACGTGTGAACATTCCCTTTAAGTTAGTCGGCTGGCGACGTGTCGCTTTAAACAAAGCATTGTCAGATTCTTCAACCCAATAAGCCAAAGCCGAACCTAAGTCCATGAGTGGATCGCCAAGCGTTGCCATTTCCCAATCTAAAACGCCAATAATTTGCGTCGGATGATTCGGATCTAAAATGACATTATCAAAACGCCAATCATTATGAATCACACAGGTTTTTGAATCCGCAGGAATGTTGTCTTTGAGCCAATTCCGCACATATTTAAATGAAGGCACATTAATGGTTTTGGCTTTCTGAAAGCGTGCATCCCAACCTTCAACTTGACGGCGGCAGTAACCCTCACCCTTGCCTAGGTTTTCCAGTTCTGTGCCTTGATAAGGTACTTGATGCAACTCGATGAGTTTATCAATCACATTGACACATAACTCACGAACTTGGGTTTCACTGAAATTCAACTCTCTAGGCAAATTAGCACGTGGAATAATGCCTTCTACGCGTTTCATTACATAGAAGTCACAGCCAAGAACAGATTCGTCCTGACACAATGCAACCATTTCAGGTAAAACAGGATAAAACGGACTTAAGTTCTTCTGTACATGATATTCACGTGCCATATCATGTGCAGATTTGGCTTTGGTCCCTTTCGGCGGGCGACGTAAAATCAGGTCAAGATTGTCGTATTTCAACCGATACGTCCAGTTCGATGCACCACCAGAGTATTGTGTCACCTCGACCGGCCCTTGTAAGTCGACACCTTGTGCTTTGAGCCAGTTTTCTACGGCTACAGCATCTAGTTCTTCACCCGCCCGAACTGTTCCACCTACATCAATCGCTGACATTTTCTTTTTCCCAAACTATCAATCTTTTCTTCACGGTTTAGAAGATCATCTATTCTTTTCAAACTGCGAACCAAATAGATGATCTATCCCACTCTTATTTTTTACGACGTGTACTATGTCCACGTTTTGCTAACTCTAATTTGGCAATCATGCCTTTATGCACTTCATCTGGTCCATCTGCCAAACGCAGTGAACGAGCTTGAGCAAAGAAGCCAGTCAAAGGTGTATCTCGTGATACTCCTGCACCGCCGTGAATTTGAATGGCCATATCGACCACTTTTTCAAGCACACTTGGTGCAACCACTTTGATGGCAGAGATTTCTGTTAATGCCGCCATATTCCCTAAAGTATCCATTTTATACGCAGCATACAAGGTTAATAAACGTGCTTGATCAATCGCAACACGCGCATCTGCCACACGCTCTAGGTTCCCACCTAGTTTTAAAATTTCTTTGCCAAATGCAGTACGGCTCATCCCACGGTCAATCATTAACTCTAAAGATTTTTCCGCAGCCCCAATACAACGCATGCAGTGATGAATACGTCCAGGCCCTAAACGACCTTGCGCAATCTCAAAACCTTGACCTGCGCCACCAATAAAGTTAGAAACAGGTACACGAACATTATTAAAGCTAATTTCGCCGTGACCATGTGGAGCATCATAGTCACCAAAGACTGGTAACATCCGTTCTATTTTGACTCCAGCAGTTTCAACAGGCACTAGAACCATCGAATGTTGATGGTGGCGATCTTTGGTTTCATCGGGTGTATGCGCCATAAAAATAATAATTTTGGCATTTGGGTCACCTAAGCCTGAAGACCACCATTTACGTCCATTTAAAACAATTTCATCGCCTTCGATCACAGCTGTTGCTTGCATATTGGTCGCATCAGATGAAGCAACAGCAGGTTCTGTCATACAGAAAACAGAGCGAATTTTTCCATCTAGGAGTTGAGTCAACCATTGTTGCTTTTGCTCTTCTGAACCATAACGCCATAATACCTCCATATTGCCACTGTCAGGTGCATTACAGTTAAATACGGTCGGCGCAAGAAGACTCCGACCTGTGAGTTCTGCAATGTGAGCATACTCTTGTACGGATAGACCTTGGCCCAACTCTGGACACGGCAAAAACATATTCCATAACCCAGCAGCTTTTGCTTTTGCTTTTAGCACTTCAAGTTGTACAGGCCACTGCCATTTAGTCCAGTCCCCACCTTGATTGAGCTCATGTACTTCATGCCAGAACTCGGTTTCAATAGGTTCAATTTCATTTTGAATAAATTGTTTAGTACGTTGTACATAATCTTGAGCACGTGCCGATAGTTCAAACATGACGACTTCCTTCGATATATTTTGATATTTTCGCTTTACATCAACATAACCTGAAAACTAATATGAACAAAATGATTTTATTTTATAGACAAACATGACTAATATTCATAGTAAGTCCCCTATCGACATGGGACTTTTTCATCGTATTGATATTAATTTATACCCACTTTTTATTGCCATTTATGAGCAAAAAAGTATTTCAAAAGCAGCGCAGATCTTGTCGATTACACAATCTGCGGCAAGCCATGCCTTGCAACGCTTACGGGGGCATTTAAAAGATGATTTGTTCGTTCGTTCGGGCAGCCAAATGCTTCCAACCCCTTTTGCCGAGCAAAGTTATCCCATCATTAAAAGTGCTCTAATTGCAATTCAAAGTATCTCTATTCAGCAGCAAAGCTTTGATCCAAACATGGTAAACAGCTTAAAAATTGCCATTCATGATGAAATCGAACCTATTATTTTCCCAAAGTTAGTTGCTCACTTTCAGAAACTTGGCTTAAGTATTCAATTCGTAAGTAGCAAACTCGACCGCAAAACAGTCGATGCTGATTTGGTTTCTCAGCAAATTGATTTTGTGATTGACTTAGAGCAAAATTTTGGTGAAAGAATTCAATTTAATAGCTTAGTTAAGGACCAATTTGTCGCATGTACACTACTTAAACAGATTGATGCGAATACTTACTTGGCTGCCCCACATATTGGTGTGTCTTCGCGGCGCACTGGCATTTTGGTTGAAGACATTTATTTAAATCGGAAACAACTATCTCGGCAAGTCTTTTTACGCTGTCAACACTATTCCACTGCATTGCAAATTTTAGAGCAATACCCCAATGCAATTTTAACGATTCCTAAAAATATTCTGACTCATCTCAATATCTCCCCGTCTCTCAATATTTTTGATGTACCTATTGAACTGCCGAAAATGAATATTGGTATTTATTGGCATAAGAATTTGTCTGAAAATAAAAGACATCTTTTTTTGAAATCTGAAATTTTTAAAATTTTTGCTTAGGCTATTTGTTATTATATTTTTTTTGCTTAGGCTATTCTATAGAGTCAACCTAACCCGTATATAGATGCTTTATAGAAAGATTTTTTGTACCTTGATTAACAAAACTATCATCCATTGGTTTAGTTTATTCATTATCGAGGCCGTGACAAAAAATTGTATCTGTATCCTAAATCACCATGTCAGTGCTCATTGTGAGACCGTATGGATGATGTAGTTGTGAATGTAGATAGATGTAAAAGTAGGCGATGAAATATGCATATTAAGCTTTGGTTGAAATCAAAGCATACACATCAGGATTGTGTTTTTTATAAAAATTATCTTAAATTATAAGCTTTCAGCTTTGCTTTCCAGACTGCATATCTAATGAAAACGTGACTTTAAATTTGATGCTAATTCGCTTTATTGAATAACAGTATCGTAAACTCAGATCAAAGCTAATCCTACTAAATAGTCGCTTATTCTAAGCAGAAGCTTTAAAATAGAGATAAAAGACAACTGTAATGAATTAGCACATATAGGTATGCAACAACAAAAACCACACTATCCTTTGGGAGCTCATCTCATAGTCAAGCATTTTGGCTATACGCATCACGGCATCTATGCTGGGCGTGGGCGTGTGATTCATTATTCAGGTTTTGCTCATCTTTTTAGAAAGCATCCCATTGAAATGACCTCGATTGAAAATTTCAGTCATGGACGTAAAATTATTGTTAATCAATACCAAAACCCCAAATATAAAGGCCGTAAGGTTGTGCGACGAATGCGGTCACGTATGCATGAAAACAACTATCATCTTATTATTAACAACTGTGAACACTTGTGTACCTGGGCCATTACGGGCGTTGAAAGCAGCCCACAAGTCATTAAGATGATGAACCGACTGACGACTATTGGTTACGTCAGTTCTGTAATGAGCTTTATGAACAGCCTCATGTTAACGCTCACCACGACCTGTTTTGCTTTGGTACTCTATATCAAGAAAAAATTACGTGATAAAGCCAAACGGCAGATTGGTAGCTATCTTGAGTTTAAAGAACAACGCTCTAAAAAAAATCACTAACGCGAACGAAGTTGAAATGGCGGAAACTTATCTTCAACCAAATTGAGTTGAATATCATACTCTAACCAAGCTTTCGCACCATCAAGCACGGTCGTAAAACCACCCGTAGCATCCATCACGTAATGCATCAACTCATTGCCCTGAAGCTCAATGTCATAGTTTCGAATCATGACATAGGTATTCATACTGTCGATTTGCTCAAATACGAAGTCAACTTTGGTTCTAGGTGCTCCCCATTCAATACTAATAAGTTCATGCTCAACGACTTGTAATACATGAATAGAGTGCGTAATTTGGTATTTATCCCATGTCCAATCCACAACAGCCCCTTTTTCAATATAACCCGATGACTGACTGAACCAAAATTTAGTGGTAATGAGTGGGTCAACGAAAGCATTAAACACAATATTCACAGAACGCCGAATCAACATTTGGGTTTCAATTACTGTAGTCATTTTTATATCCTAATCATTTTTAAGCTTAGTGATAGCACATCTTAATGAACCAAGAATATCGAAGAATTGTTATGGCTTAGATGATGCCGATCTTCTCTTGAGTATTTGTTTTAGTTAACGCAGATTCGCTTTATGTGGACTCATTTCGGGAGGTAGAGGATGTTTGAGAGAGCTGAGCATTTCACGTTCTATTCCACGAACAATTGCATCCAAAGCCAAATCGTTTTCCTGAAGCCCAAAAGGTTCTTCTAACTCTGCACTTAACGCATCTAAACCTAAAACAAGATAAGCAATTAATGCCACGATCACAGGTGACCAGAAACCTAAACTGGAACTTAGGCTAAAGGGCAAAATCACGCAGAAAGAATACACGGCGCGATGTAATAGAACAGAATAAGAGAATGGTAATGGCGTCGATGAAATACGATCGCAACCTGCATGAATATCTCCCATTGCAACTGTATGCTGGCGTAAACCACTGTAAATAATGTCGCTAATTTCTCCTTCCTTATAAAGGACGGTCAAATCTTTTTGTGCAAGCTCTAATACGTATTGAGGTTGATTTGAGTGATTCTTTAACACTTGCCACTCTTCATCTTTGAATTGTGTTTTTTCTCGATAATGTTCAAATGCATAGCTTTGTTTGCGTAAACGGTCACGGAGTAAATGACTAAATAACATGACGCGATACATTAAAACTTCACGCGCTGTATCATTTAATACATAACTATCACGAATTATATGTCTCGAATTGGCAATCAATGCACCCCACAGCTTGCGCCCCTCCCACCAACGGTCATAACATGCCGTATTTCGAAAACTTAAAAATATAGAAAGAATCACACCAAACACGGTGAAACCAATAGTTGGTACCGCAGGAACAGAAACAAAATGCTGTGTAGATAAATATACCAATAGCGTTGAAATCAGAACACCAACCATTAGTGCAGGAAAAACCTTGGGGAGTATGGTGCCACGCCATGCAAAGAGTAATGCAAAACTATTGGTTTTATCTCGAACAATCACAGTTCATTCCTCTTGATTTCGCTACGAAAAGGCTCAACCGAAGTTGAGCCTTATATCTATTTTCACATCCATAAAAGCATAGCTTTATTTAGTGTTTAAGCAAAAGCCTTATTTCGGCTTAAAACTATCTTTTAAGTCCAAAATACGGTTAAACACTGGTTTATCACTGCTATGGTCGTACTGATCTGCAACAAAATAACCTTCACGTTCAAACTGGAAACGTTCTTCAGGCTGTGCTTGTGCAAGTGCAGGCTCAATCACTGCTTGTACAGTTTTCAATGACTCAGGGTTGAGATGTACAAGGAAATCATCATCCGCATCAGGTGCTGCTTCGTTAAATAAACGATCATAAATACGGACTTCAGCTGGAATACCTTTAGTCGCAGATACCCAATGAATCACACCTTTAACTTTACGACCTTCAGGATTTTTACCTAAAGTTTCAGGGTCAATTGAACATTTCAACTCCACCACTTCACCGTTTTCATCTTTAATTACTTCATCACACTTAATCACATAAGCATGACGTAGACGAACTTCACCACCCGGAATTAAACGCTTGAAGCCTTTTGGTGGTTCTTCTTCAAAGTCTTTACGGTCGATATAAATTTCAGATGTTAATGGGATCACACGCTCACCCATGTCTACATTTGGATGACGTGAATGAGTTAAATCTATATCGTTAGGCAAATTTGTGAGTGTGACTTTGAGTGGATTCAATACTGCCATACCACGAGCAGCTGTATTTTCCAAAGACTGACGGATGCAGTATTCAAGCATTGCAACATCAACAATACCATCTGACTTCGATACACCTACACGCTTACAGAAGTCACGTAGACCTTCTGGGGTAAAACCACGACGTCGCATACCGACAACCGTTGGCATACGTGGGTCATCCCAGCCATTAACATAACCACCTTCAACCAATTTACGTAATTTACGCTTAGAGGTAATGGTGTAGTCTACATTTAATCGACTCGACTCATACTGACGTGGTACTGCTTCCGAGTGAACTTTTTCAACCACCCAGTCATAAAACGGACGGTGGTCTTGGAACTCTAGGGTACACAATGAGTGAGTAATCCCTTCAATTGCATCTGATAATGGATGCGCATAGTCGTACATTGGGTACATTTTCCATTTATCACCTGTTTGGTGATGCTCTGAATGGAGTACACGGTACAAAATAGGGTCACGCATATGCACATTTGGAGATGCCATATCAATCTTGGCACGCAGAACAGCTTCACCTTCTGCAAACTCACCATTGTTCATTTTTTCAAAACGCGCAAGGTTTTCTTCAACTGAAGTATCGCGATAAGGCGAGTTTTTACCTGGCTCAATAAAGTTACCGCGGTTCAAACGGATTTCTTCAGGTGACTGTAAATCAACGTAAGCATCACCCTGTTTAATCAGTTGAATCGCCCATGCATGGAGTTGATCGAAATAGCTTGACGCATAGCGTGGTTCGCCATTCCATTCAAAACCTAACCACTTAACGTCATTGGCGATCCCATCGACATATTCTTGTTCTTCTGCATCAGGGTTGGTGTCATCAAAACGGAGGTTGCAAGAACCATCAAATTCGTTAGCAATACCAAAGTTTAGGCAAATCGCTTTCACGTGGCCAATATGTAAATAACCATTCGGCTCTGGTGGAAAACGTGTGACAACTTTTTGCGTACGTCCTTCGGCCAAATCTTCGGTAATCACTTGGCGCACAAAGTCTAAGCCTGGCTGTTGTTCTTGCTGCGCTGCGACAGAGGCATTGTTACTTGGTGTCGGGTTATTTGGCAGTGTTGAAACAACATCATTCGGCTTCATAGTTTAAAAATCACTTTGATGAAAAAATTGAGGAAAAACAGGCTGTGCTACATCAGCATAATTCTAACCGATCTATCGGCTAATTTATGAATATTTTACAGCCCCTTAAACGATATTTGATCTATTTTACAAAGAAAATAACGTTTTTACTTGCCTTGTAGTTTACAGTTTGCTTATGCTTCTCACAACCAAAAAACCCATGGCTTTGATGTCCATGATCAGGAGATTACACAATGAGTTTTCCTCAAGTCGAATTAAACACCAATAAAGGTCGTATTATTCTTGAACTTAACAACGAAAAAGCACCGATTACTGTTGCTAACTTCTTAGAATACGTACGTGACGGTTTCTATGACGGCGTAATTTTCCACCGCGTGATCGACGGCTTCATGATCCAAGGTGGTGGTATGGATGAAAACTTCAAAGAAAAAGCAACACGTGATGCAATTGAAAACGAAGCTGATAACGGCTTAACCAATGACCTTGGTACAATTGCAATGGCACGTACACAAGCACCTCACTCGGCATCTGCTCAGTTCTTTATTAACGTGGGTAACAACTCGTTCCTTAACCACTCGGGCAAAACGGCTCAAGGTTGGGGTTATGCAGTTTTCGGTAAAGTAACTGAAGGCCTAGACGTAGTAAACGAAATTAAAGGCGTTCGTACTGGCAACCGTGGCTACCATGCTGACGTTCCACTAGAAAACGTTGTAATTGAATCTGCTAAGATTATTTCTGAATAAAAATCCCTCCTAACCTCCCTTTAAAAAAGGGAGGAAGTCCCTCTTTTTAAAGAGGGATTTAGGGAGATTAAATTAAAATGGAAACTTCCGTGACCTATCTGTTTATCGCCGATTTACACTTGTCACCAGATCACCCTCGACTCATTCGGGGGTTTTTAGATTTATTAGATGCTTATAAAAACAAGAATACCCAGCTGTATATTTTAGGTGATTGGTTCAACGCATGGATTGGCGACGACTACACAGCTCCTTGGCTAGATGAAATCGTAAGTGCGCTACAACAATTTTCAAATGCAGGCAATCATATCTACTTCTTAACAGGTAACCGTGATTTTGCTCTTGGACAAACATTTCTTGATCAATTCAATGGGGAACTTTTATCTGAGATCACGACACTTCATATTGCAGGGAGTATCATTCGTATTGAACATGGTGACCTACTCTGCACGGACGATATATCTTATCAGCGTTTCCGGAAGATTATTCGAAACCCACTATTGCTGAAATTATTAAAAAATACACCTCTCAGCTTTAGACAAAAACTAGCCAACGGCTTCCGTAAAAAAAGTCATCAAGCACAGCAGTTGAAAAGCTATGAAGTGATGGATGTGAATCAAGACGCGGTTCAAACAGCCCTAAAAAATGTCGATTTACTCATCCATGGACATACTCACCGTGCCAATATTCATGATGTCGAAAGTAAAAAAAGAATTGTACTTGGTGACTGGAAAGAAGATTCTGCTCAGATTTTAGAAATTGACCCGACACAAAATGATCATGCATTGTATTTAAACACGTGGCGGTATTAATCATCTTTTAAACATCTAATCCAAGCACACTATGTCGCCATTAACTTAAAGTACTACAATGATTCATTACTTATGTGTCCGTGTTTTTCTAAGTTCGGTGGGTGTAATTCCAAATAACTGTTTAAATTTACTGGTAAATTTTGATTGTGAATGATAGCCGCATTGCTCTGCAATTAGTCCTATTGGTTCCATTGTTGTTTGTATCAAATGTAAACCATACCCTAGTTTGGTTTGGCGAATCAAAGATAAAATATCAATTTCTTCGGCAATAAGTTTTCTTCTTAAGGTCGATTCACTCATTGCAAGTTGCGTTGATACCCGCTTCATATTCCATGCAATACTCACATCATGACTGATAATGTCATGTATTCGATGCCCAAGAGAAGGATTTCTCGCAATCGCGCCCACATCTGCATACCCTAAACAGTAAAGTAGCTGTAGTATTTCCTGCCTTCTAAAGTGCCACGTCTCAGGTGGGGAGACGAGTGACCATTCAATCAATTGCATTAACGTTGTTTTTAAAATATCGTGTATTTCCCCTTGAAAATAATTTTTCTGACTCACCCCTGCATGTTTGAATTGAACAAAATCCTGATAATCAAACTCTATAAGCACTGCAACATATTCATCATGTTCATTTGGAATATTTCTCATATCTATTTTTGGGCTATTCGATAAAAATACAAAGGAGCCTTGTGGGCATACAATCTCACCACTAGAGCCGAGCTGCTTTTCACCAGAAAGTACAAATATGATTAACGGTTTTATAATCGGAGCACTCAATATAAGTTGCTCTTGTTTAGATGAATACAACGAAAAAGGTAATTTTTTCTTTTCATTTACGAGTTTTTTTACTAACCCTAATACTTCTTGCATACATCAATAATCATATTAATTTTTGATAAAATACAACCTAATGTGAATAAAGTCATATTAAATTCAAATTTTCCCAAAAACACTGTCTAAAGCAGAGTAAATGCTTGAAACAGTGTGAGATGTATTTGGCTATATAGATTAATCACGCTGATATAAAGCAGTTATTGTGCTGGAAGCCAGAGCATTTGCTCGAACCATATACCCTGTTAAAGCACCTGATGCATTTTCAGGTAGATCCAACTTCTTAGATAAAGCAAAAACTGTAAATTGATAACGATGTACACCATGTCCTTGGGGTGGGCATGCACCGCCAAAGCCTGCTACACCATAATCGTTTTTAATACTTAGGCTTCCCTTCGGCGCCAAGTTTCGACTAAGATCACCTGCCCCTGTCGTTAATACAGTCACATCTTTCGGAATATTAACAATTTGCCAGTGCCACCACCCACTCCCCGTTGGAGCATCGGGGTCATACGCTAGAACAGCAAATGCTTCCGTTCCTTTTGGCGCGCCATGCCAAGAAAGTTGTGGTGATAGATTTTGACCATTACACCCAAACCCTTGAAACTCCTGAGCTTGACTCATTAATTGATCTTGTGAAATATCGGTACTTTTCAGTATGAATTCATCGGCCCAAGATGTTGCACCAATACCCAACATACAACTAGAAATCAATAACTTAAAAAATAAATGACGCATATAAGATAACCCTATTGTTATACCTCTTGATATGTAAAGTATAAAATATCTAAATCCAGTCACTTATCCCAAAACCTAGCAACTTTTATCCTTTTAGGTGTCAAATACAAATCAATTTAAATCAATTGCCATAAGCCCGATAGATTACGGCTATCCCAACCATTAACGTTTTACAGTGACCAAGAGAAAACTTATAGATATAAAACAACTCTAAGCCATTGCGAAAAATATGCTGAAATTGGACCTAAAACTTATTTTATCTATTACAATTATTTTAAGTTCAATTTGACTGATGACTAATGGACACTCTGATTACTGCAAAAACACGATATACAACTAAAGCTTATGACCCGAATAGAAAGATCCCTCATGAACAGTTTGTTCGATTATTAGAAATTCTCCGCTTAACGCCATCATCTATTAACATCCAGCCTTGGCACTTCTTCATTGCAGAAAATACAAACGCCAAAGAGCGAATTGCCAAAGCATTGGTGGGTAAATATGCATACAATGCACCCAAAGTTTTAGATTCATCACATACCATTTTATTTTGTACTAAAGCCGACATTTCTGAACAGCATTTAGAAAATTTACTTCATCAGGATGAGCTCAACGGACGTTTTAAAGACGATGCCGCTAAACAAGGACAAAAAGACAGTCGCTCTGGTTATGTAGACTATTATCGTAATGAAAAAGGCGATATTCAGCGTTGGGCGGAAAACCAAACCTTTATTGCTTTAGGCCAAATTCTATTAGCAGCCGCTAGTGAAAAAATTGATGCAACACCGATCGGTGGCTTTGATGAGTCAATCATTAGTGAAGAACTCGATTTAGTCGCGAAAGGTCTAATTCCCTCTGTACTACTCACATTGGGCTACCGTAGCGATGCCGACTTTAATGCCAAATTACCCAAGTCTCGACTAAACAACGTAGATATTTTCACGCAGCTGTAATGATAGCTATATATAAAGAAGGGACTCTAAGTCCCTTCTTTATATTTTAGGTCTGAAAATTGCTTATTTATTTTTAAGCTAAATCATTTCAATCTAAACAAAACAAAAATAGTGAGGTTACTGATGTCAGTTACACCGTATATGCCAATGAAGTTTGAGTGTGCTCGTTGCAATAAAATCTATTTACGTCAGTATGAAAATAAAATACACACCCATTACCCTAACTGTCCCAGTTGTGAGCAACCAGGTTTATTACTCGGTATTGCTGTGCTTGAAGATCTACTCAAACACCCTCAGTCTTTTGTCCGCAATTTTTTTAAACAGACATTGCATAAGCTAAACAAACTACACTGGTAATACCCAATACAAGTCCAATCGCTGTTGCGGGCTTCAGCTTTTCTTTAAATAAAACCAGTCCGCTCAGCACACCTAAAAGTACCACCATAATATTCATGCCCGCAAAAACCACCGCAGGGCTGTCCTTGAGTAGCAGATGTGCTTTGACATACAGTGCGATATTGGCAAAGTTCAACACGCCAAGACATAAACCAGCCACAACGTTTTTGGTTAAGCCGACATTTTTTGTGGTCACGGCAACATAGCTAACTGACAATAAAAATGCACAAATAAACATCAGGTTTAATGCAACAGAAAATTGGACACCTAAGCCTGTAGTATATTTGAGTAAAATGTCTATCAGCGCATAACCAAACCAAACAAGTGCTAAATACCATACAGCCTGCTTTTGCCCCTCTCCGCCACCCGATGCATTGGTAAATAAAATGCACATCACGGCAGCAAGACCTAACCCTACCCCAACAATTTTCAGCTGATTAAACTGTTCTTGAAAAATAAAATAAGCCGCCAATAAGGACAAAATTACCGATAAGCGTTGTGCGATTTCTGTTTTGACAATACCTGCATATTGCAAAGACTTGGCTAAAAATAAAAATACACTCGGCAACAAGACACCGAGGGCAACAATTAACCACCAAGGCGTATTTGAAATAGAAACGTGGCTAAGGTCAGGTTTAAACCAGAAATAGCACAACAAACTGGCTGAAGCATAGTTCCAGCTGATCATCTGAATTGGATCAAAGCCTTTGTTTTTACCCCATTTTAAAAGAATGGAGACCACCACACTACAACAGGCCGCAGCAAATATCAGTTCCATAGCACACTCTTATTATTGTCGCCTTGAATATAAACACACATAGAAAAGCCCACATCAAGGTGGGCTTTTCCAATATAAATCATTCAAAATGAATTATTTATAATGTTCAACCATTTTCTCTAAAGAAATTGGACGAATCTTGTCAGCATTGCCCGCTGTACCAAATGCTTCATAACGGTCAACACAAATTTGTTTCATTGCATCTACAGTTTTTGCGAAGAATTTACGTGGGTCAAATTCACTTGGTTGTTCAGCCATCATACGACGCATTGCACCTGTTGATGCTAAACGCAAGTCTGTATCAATGTTGATCTTACGAACACCGTGCTTGATTGCTTCAACCAGTTGTTCAACAGGAACACCATAGGTTTCTTTGATGTCACCGCCATACTGGTTAATGATCGCTAACCATTCTTGAGGAACAGAGCTTGAACCGTGCATAACAAGGTGGGTATTTGGAAGCGCCGCATGAATTTCTTTAATACGGTCAATCGCCAAAATATCGCCTGTAGGTGGACGTGTAAACTTATACGCACCATGTGAAGTACCGACTGCAATTGCAAGTGCATCGACATTGGTATCTGCAACGAACTGACGTGCTTCTTCAACAGAAGTAAGAAGTTGAGAATGATCGAGTACACCTTCAGCACCCACACCATCTTCTTCACCCGCCATACCCGTTTCAAGGCTACCTAAACAACCGATTTCACCTTCAACTGAAACACCGCATGCATGCGCCATTTGTACTGTACGACGTGTTACATCAACATTATATTCATAAGTTGTTGGTGTTTTACCGTCTGCACCCAATGAACCATCCATCATCACTGATGAGAAGCCCAATTGAATTGAACGTTGGCAAACGTCTGGATCTGTACCGTGGTCTTGGTGCATTACCACTGGAATGTGTGGCCATTCTTCAATTGCTGCCAAAATAAGATGACGTAAGAATGGAGCACCTGCATATTTACGCGCACCCGCTGATGCTTGTACGATAACAGGTGAATTTGTCGCATCTGCTGCAAGCATGATTGCGCGCATTTGTTCTAAGTTGTTTACGTTGAATGCTGGTACGCCGTAAGCATGTTCGCCGGCGTGATCCAAGAGCTGGCGCAATGAAATAAGAGCCATAATGTCCTCCCAGTTGATGCGACATATTCTACATGGTCAAAGGTTTCAATTCAGCAACAAATAACACTATTTAAAAAAAATCCCCGCAATTGCAGGGACTTTTTACAAATTTCACATCTAATTAATGTGCTTGAGCCGCTGAAGCTTCTACCGCAGTATCCGCTGTTGCAGCATCGGCTGGTGCATTTGCGACTTCAGCAGGAATATCTTTATTCTTTTCATCTAATACTGGCTGATCAATCGCATCAATTGCTGCTTGTTGTTCAGCTGTTACAGCTTCTTCAACTGCTGCTGTTTCAGATGCTGCAACGGGTTGTTCTGGTGCTTCATTTTTCTTACAAGCAGTCAAAGCTAGTGGTGCTAACAAAAGTGCAGCAAGAGTCATTTTTAAATTCATAATGTTTTCCTAGAACAGATGATTTAATGCCCTGTAGTTTATTTCAGCAATATTTCATTTTCATGACTAAATGATGAATAGATTTGTTAAGCCCATAAAAAAGGTTGACCTAAGTCAACCTTTTTTACAACAACTTTAAACAAGATACTTATTGTGCACGTTCTAGTAATGCGGCAACTGCTGGAAGGGTTTTGCCTTCGACAAACTCAAGGAAAGCACCACCACCAGTTGAGATATAACCAATTTTGTCTGCAACTTCGTATTTATCAATAGCAGCTAAAGTGTCACCACCACCCGCAATCGAGAAGCCAGCCGATTCAGCAATCGCTAAAGATAAAGTTTTAGTGCCTTCGCCAAATTGATCGACTTCAAACACACCGACTGGGCCATTCCACAAGATCGTTTTTGACGTTTTTAGAATGTCTGCAAATGCTTTTGCTGTTTCTGGGCCGACATCCAAAATCATGTCATTGTCAGTCACATCTTCAACTTTTTTCACGACTGCTTTAGCAGCAGCCAATGAACCCAAGAAGTCTGCAAAATCAATTTCAGAAGCATCCGCCACGACAACATCCGTTGGAAGCGGTACAGAAACTTTTGCAGCAATCGCTTTTGCGGTGTCAATCAAATCATTTTCACACAATGATTTACCGACATTGAAGCCTGCTGCTGCCAAGAACGTATTAGCAATACCGCCACCCACAATCAACTGATCGCAAATATCAGAAAGTGATGTCAACACATCCAACTTAGTCGATACTTTAGAACCCGCAACAATCGCAACCATTGGCTTTTCAGGCGTTTGTAATGCGCGACCTAAAGCATCAAGTTCAGCTGCAAGGAGTGGACCTGCTGCTGCAACTTTTGCTAAACGTGCTACACCTTCAGTTGATGCTTCTGCACGGTGTGCTGTACCAAATGCATCCATTACAAATACATCACAAAGCGCCGCATATTTTGCTGCAAGTTCTGGGTTATTTTTCTTTTCACCTGCGTTAAAGCGGCAGTTTTCAAGGAGTACCACTTGACCTGCTGTAACGTCAACGCCATCGAGATAGTCCGTCACTAATTGAACGTCTTGACCCAATGCTTCAGTCAAATATGCAGCAACAGGTGCTAATGATTGTTCTTGTTTTGGCTCACCTTCAACAGGACGACCAAGGTGAGAGTAAACCATTACGGCTGCGCCTTGTGCTAACGCTGCTTTAATTGTTGGTAAAGCGGCACGTAAACGCGCATCACTTGTAATCACACCATTTTTAACAGGAACGTTTAAATCTTCGCGAATAAGAACACGTTTACCTGTTAAATCGAGGTCAGTCATACGCTGAAAATTCATGTAGAGCTCTCTTTCTATATATAAAAATCGCGTCGATTTTAAATGATTATGCAGAAAAAGGTTAGCTTCTTTTGCAGAAAAGCAAACGAAAGGCAAAGTTTTGCTATCATAGTGAAAAGTCTCACTCGATTTATCATTTATGTCTATTCATCCTGATCCAAATCTGAACCGTTTAAACGTTTTGGGTGAACCTTTAGCGAGCTGCTGTTACTCCCCAATTACTGGTTATTTCCGTAATGGTTTTTGTCATACAGCACCCTCAGATTTGGGACAACACACCATCTGTGTCGAAATGACCTCTGAGTTTTTAAATTTTTCGCAACAAGTGGGCAATGACCTCATTACCCCTGTGCCTGAAGTTAACTTTCCGGGACTACAACCGGGAGATTTTTGGTGTATCTGTGTGACTCGTTGGGTAGAAGCGTATCAAGCAGGTTTTGCTCCTCCAGTCAAAGTTCAAGCTTGCCATCAGGCCGTACTGTCTTACGTACCGCTGAATGTGCTCATGGAATATGCAGTCGAATGAATACTTCCGAAATTATCTTGGCATCCAGCAGTCAAACTCGTAAAGATTTGATGAATCGCTTACGCTTAGACTACCGTTGCATTGTCCCTGATATAGACGAATCGCCTCGTGGAGAAAGCCATGCGGATGATTTGGCTAAACGCTTGGCATTTGAAAAGGCGCATGTAATTGCTAGACAACATCCAGATGCGATTGTGATTGGTTCCGACCAAGTCGCATGGCGTGAAGGTGCGCCCGATATTTTTATTGGAAAACCATTGTCTGCTGAAAAGGCGATTAAACAATTACAAGCCAATTCAGACAAGATTGTCTACTTCAGTACCGCTTTGAGTGTTCAACAGCATTCTACTGGATTTGAACATAGTCTAGTTGAACACTATAAAGTTAAGTTCCGTAAACTTAGCCTGCCTGAAATTCAACGTTATATTGAACTTGAGCAACCATTCATGTGCGCTGGTAGTTTTAAATGTGAAAGCTTAGGGATCAGTTTATTTGAACAAATGATAGGACAAGATCAAACTACTCTTATGGGTATGCCGATGATCCAGTTATGTAATATTCTGCGTGAATTAAAAGTGCTTGTGCCTTAATTCTATAGAAAGATTTTTAGTTTATGTCTAATAAATTGAACAGCACTAAGTGTTGCTGTTCTCTTTTTAGTACTAAGCTTAATCACATGATTAGATCTCTTTCATAAGTTATACTCACTCTTTTCGATTTCCTTCTGTCATATCTGATTCGCTATTTTCTGGGCATTGTCTTTATTTAACATTATGTTTATTTGCTATGTTTTAAACATATTATTCTGTAAAAATTTTAATGTGAGTAGCCTAACGGCTGATGCAGGCGTTAGTTATTTAAATCAGCGAATCACTTTCAAATAAATCTAACGATACTTGCGCATAGGCCTTCGATCATAAGACAATACACAATATTGTTTTAAATTTGCTTAGGCTATTTTCATGTCCCAAACTCTTGATGTTCTTGGCGGTATTACAGCCGAACAATTCCTTACCGAATATTGGCAAAAAAAGCCTTTATTGGTGCGTAATGCTATTCCTGAAATTGCCAATCTCTTAGAACCAAGTGATGTAATGGAACTGGCTTTGGATGAAAATGTCACAGCCCGTCTCATCAAACAAAAAGATCGCGATCCAAATCAATGGTCGGTAAAGTCTTCTCCACTCTTAAAAGCAGATTTTCAAAAGATGCCGAAGCTTTGGACTATGTTGGTTCAAGCCGTCGACCATTACTCTTTTGATTTGGCAGCGCTATGGAAAAAATTTCCATTTATTCCACAGTGGCGTCGTGATGACATCATGGTCTCTTATGCACCTAAGGGTGGTTCTGTAGGAAAACATTTTGACTTTTATGATGTCTTTTTGGTGCAAGGCTATGGTCATCGTCGTTGGCAGTTGGGTCAAATGTGCGATGCTGAATCTGAGATTGTTGCAGGCCAGCCTTTAAAATTACTGCCTGAAATAGACACCCATTTCGATGAAGTATTAGCCCCAGGTGACCTACTTTATGTACCACCAGGTTTAGCTCATTATGGCGTCGCTGAAGATGACTGCCTGACCTTCTCTTTTGGCTTCCGTATGCCAAACGTCACTGATATGGTTGACCGTGTAGGTGACAAACTATCAGATAATGCCCTGCTGCGTAATCCTTTGCTCGATATTGTCCGTGACCAACAAAGCCCGATCGGTCAATTAACACAAAACGAATTGGATTATTTAAAAGCAGAAATTCTAGCTCAATTACAAAATTCAACTCTGCTTGAAGATGCTATTATGACCTTGATGTCAGAGCCGAAATATCCTGAAAATATTCCTGAAGCTGAAGAAATTGGCACGGGAGATTTGGAAGGTATTTTAGACCAAGGCTACCAACTCATTTTAGAGCCTGCATCTCGCCTACTTTATACGTATGACGAAAATGCGTTCTTGTTCTGGGCTAATGGTGAAGGATTGTGTATTTCAGACCAATTTGCACCATTACTTAAAAGTTTAGCTGATGGTGAGGCATTATTGCTTGATGAAAGTTTATATGATGCCGATATTCTAGAAGATATCGCAATGCTTATGAACGAGTCTGTTTTGATGCTTCTACCTCCTGAAGAAGTTTAACAACATCAAGTGCTGAGTCTCTTACTCAGCACTTTCACCTTCTCCAAAACTTAAACAAGCCTTGATTTTGGTACAGCCTTTTTTAGACTCAATTTCCAACTCAGCACCAATTTTTTCTAAACGCATCTTCATGCTTCGCATACCAATACTCATTCCATGATTCAGCACACACTCTACGTCGAATCCAACACCATCATCTTGAACAATTAAGACCAATCGAGTTGTGCTTGGATAATACATTTTGACTTCAATATGACTTGCTTGGCTATGCTTCACAATATTTGTCAAGCTTTCTTCAAGTACACGAATCAAAGTCAAACACTGTAAAGCCGTAGGTTGTATCTCCCATGTAGCTGGTATCGTCCAAGTCGCTTGAATATCCAATTCATCCATAATTTGACTAAAACGGTGCCGAACAGGTGCAATCCACAGCACTGGATTGTCTGGAATTTTATTATTCGTAGATGAACCACTATCAATAATTTGCCTTAAATCATCACGCAATAATTTAAGAATCGAAAGAAATTGTTGATTCGACATAGCACTAGAACTCTGCCCCACCAAAATCATCGAACGAACCAAAGATGCACCCAGACCATCATGTAGATCATGTGACAAGTGAATACGCTCTTGTAGCCGAACGTTTTCAAGCTCTAATTGATGTCGCGCGTATAGGCTTGAAGATAAATTACTGGTGACAAAGTTCACACGTTGTTCTAGCTCATTATTAAATCTTTGTATTTTTTTGATATTTTTATCTAAACGAGTTGCAAGAATGATCACAATAAAGAAAGTGATAATCGGTGAAGTATAGGGGGATAATGGCTGATGATCATTGATACGCTCATCAAATAATAGTGAAACGTCATACATCATTACAATACAAACAACACTCAAACACACAGCAAGTAAAATGTAATCACGACGCTTTGTTTTATTCGCACGATAAACCACAAATAAAAAAGAGGCTAAGAATAAGGCAATACACAGAAGAAAAATTATCGCAAAAACGGTTTTGACCATCAGACTCGGGATAAATAAAATCGTAACAATACAAACCGCTGCAACCAAAAATAATGTTTTTTCTAACTCAGCAAACTTCACCTTAACAAAACGGAGCAAATAAATAGAAAAGCAAACACTGTATAAAACAAAATAAGTTAGGTTAGCTTTCATAACCCATAAAGAATTTGGATAAGGAAACACTTCCCGATTGATCACATTCCAAATAAACAGCACCCAAAACAAACAACTAATGGAGAACCAAAGAAAAGTTGTTTCATTGCGCCTAAAAAACCAAATGACAAAGCATACTAAACCTAAGGTTGTCGAAATCACCAAATTAACCTGAAACAGTGCTCTTTTATTCCAAAGCCGTCTTTGCTGCTTATCATAGGCTTTTGTAATATCTGAAAATTCTAAATTTCCTAAACCGGGGCTTTCATAGCTATTACCAACCACATACACCCAAATATCATTCTTTTGTTGTTTTAAACTTTCGACAGGAAGAATCCAAAAACGCGGAGTATTCCAACTTTTTGATAGAGGTTCAACTAAATGTTTATCTTTCCACATCAAATTACGGTTAAAAAAGACAGCACCCGCACTACTCATACCTTCTACTGAAAATGCGATCGGTTCTTTTAACTCATGACTATCGCTACAGCTCCAATGCCACGCAAAATGGTACCAAACACCACCATCATAATATGGCCAACGCTTGGTCCAAACATCAGGATTTTTAACTTCGACCCAGCCCGTTTTAGGCACTTCATTCATAGATGTTGTTTTGACTGCAGAAATTTTATCGACAATCACATTACAAGTGGAGCCAACACTGAAGCGGGTTTCTGCATAACTGGCAAGACTAAACGCACACAAACATAGTGTGAAAAAAAGGCTCAGCCAGCCATTTTTCATAAAAGACCTAAAGAACGTGCTGTACTCACAGCCTTGGTGCGTTTGGTAACTGAAAGCTTTCGATAAATATGCTTAATATGACTTTCAACAGTATAGCGAGACACAAATAACTGCTCTGCAATTTCTCGATTACTTAAGCCCTGTGCAACTAAGTTTAGAATCTCAGTTTCTCGATTCGTCAATTCGTCATAATCTTGACCATCTAACTGATCTACACGTTCTGTTTGGGGTGTAGTTGATGTTGAAATTTGATTCAGAATTTCACGAGCAATGAATGGATCTATAGGAGCCCCACCACGTAAAATGCTACGTATAGACATAAGTACTTCAGCATCATCACGCTCTTTCAGTACATAACCATTCGCCCCTGCTTTAATCGAGGCAAATAGGCTTTGTTGTGTACTCCAAGCCGAAATCACTAAAATTAAAGCACTTTGGTCAATGTCTCTGAGTTTTTCAATCAGCGTAATACCATTGCCATCTGGTAAACCCAAGTCGACCAATGCCAAAGAAATTGGTTGCGATGCAATTATTGCCATTGCCTCCGCTAAATTCTTAGCAAAAATCAACATGTCATGGCTATAACCTAATTCCGAGAGAATAAGGTCTAGGCGAGAGCGAATCATCGCTTCATCTTCTACAATTAAAACAGGTGCAGGCAAAACTGTTTCCGTATTTTTCACTGAAGCATCCCCTTTTTATCATTCTTTAACAACACTATACCGATGCTAACTCGAAGCAACCTATCCCTAGAAGTAAGTAATTTATCAATTTTTATTGTTGAAGAATACGCATTCATTAAAATCATTTTATCGACTTTAAAAACTGAAAGATACTAATCTATGTGTAATTGATTCCTCCATTTTTAACATTCGCCATATTCAAAATCTATTCACAGAATGAACAACAATTTATTACTTGTAGATGAAACAAAGACTTGGCACATTAGTCCTAAAACAACACGGAAGGAAGCCAAGCCATATGTCTAGCCCTGCTCAATCCATACGTCACAAATTACTCAACACTTTCTTTTCCAGACATTCTATTTGGCTGCTTTGTATTTTTATCTTTTTAAGTATTAGCTTTTTTCATTATAGCCATACCCCTATTTACATCAATTACTTTATCTCAAACACTTTCTTAAACAGTATTTGGCTCATTACAGGTTTACTCAGTTTTGTCGGTTTACATGATGTTTTGCAAAACAGACATTCTATTTTGAAGAACTACCCGATCATGGGACACTTTCGTTTTATCTTTGAAGATTTTCGACCTGAAATCCGCCAGTATTTCATTGAAGCGGATCAAGATGCACTGCCATTTTCAAGAATGCAACGCAGTCTAGTTTATCAACGCTCAAAAAACCAAAATGCAGATAAGCCTTTTGGTTCTATTGTCAATGTCTATGCAGACAACTATCGTTTCATGACGCATTCATTAAGTCCATGCAAACCTGCCGACCCAAAAACTTTCCGTATATTAGTAGGCAATGCGCAATGCTCTCAGCCTTATAGTGCATCTATTTTTAATATTTCTGCCATGAGTTTTGGCAGCTTGAGTGCCAATGCCATTCGTGCTTTAAACAAAGGCGCACAAATGGGTGGTTTTTACCACGATACAGGTGAAGGCAGCTTAAGCCCTTACCATCTAGAATATGGTGGTGATATTGTCTGGGAACTCGGTAGTGGCTATTTTGGCTGCCGTACTTTAGATGGCCAGTTTGACCCAGAAAAATTTGCCATTCAAGCTAAACGCCCTCAGGTTAAAATGATTGAGATCAAACTATCTCAAGGTGCTAAACCTGGACATGGAGGTATTCTACCTAAAGATAAAATTTCTGAAGAAATTGCTCAAATACGAGGTGTCAGTCGTGACCATGACTGTGTTTCTCCTTCAAGTCACTCGGCTTTTAAAACACCGATTGAAATGATGCATTTTATTCAACAACTGCGTGAATTATCTGAAGGAAAACCTATCGGTTTTAAACTGTGTATTGGTCAGCCTTGGCAATTTATGAGTATTGTCAAAGCCATGCTACACACCCAAATTATTCCCGATTTTATCGTCGTTGATGGTTCCGAAGGTGGTACTGGTGCCGCACCGATTGAGCTCATTGACAATATGGGTGTACCGCTACGTGAGGGCTTGCTTTTTGTACACAATACGCTGATTGGTGCAGGTTTACGTGATCAAATCAAAATTGGGGCCAGTGGTAAATTGGTCAGCGCCTTTGATATTGCAAGCATTATGGCAATCGGTGCGGACTGGGTGAATTCTGCACGAGGCTTCATGTTTGCTGTAGGCTGTATTCAAGCACAAAGTTGTCATACCAACCAGTGTCCTGTAGGTGTTGCAACTCAAGATAAAGAACGTCAAAAAGCACTACACGTTCCCACCAAAGCCGAAAGGGTTCTACATTTTCATGACAATACATTGAAAGCCCTTTCAGAAATGATTGCCTCAGCAGGTTTGAAACATCCAGCAGAAATTAAAGCCCGCCATTTAGCACAGCGCATTAATGACCGAGAAATTCGAAACTATGCGCAACTCCACTTTTGGTTAAAAGAAGGCGAACTGCTGTCTTGTGAAAATAAAGACGAGGAAAATTTTTATTTCCGTATGTGGAACATGTCCCAATTAGAAAACTTCTAAATAAAAAGGAGGCTGATAGAGCCTCCTTTTTATTCTCGATAAGCAAAATCACAGACTATTAGTAATATCCACTAGATGAACCCTGCGCATGTAAAAAAGCGGGGATTAAACCTGTTAATGCAGCACGAATGTCAGCACGTTCATTGATCAATTGGTGCGAACCTTCCTCTAGCATTAGCAAGGTCTGTAAACGAAACTTCTCTCGAATGAACTCGATGTTATACCGCCAATCTACCGTCTGATCCAGAGCGCCTTGAGCCAACCACACAGGAATACGACAGGCTGGACGTTGTTCCATTTCCAGCATCCACTTTGACATCGCCAAAATCCAATCCATACCCATCATACGCGGTTGCAAGGGATCTTTTAAACGGACAAAGCGCAAAAATTCAGGATTATGATTATTGCGTCTAAAATGACGCGGTACTTGACGCTTTATCCGACGAATAATGCCTAATCCAACTGAATTATGCCACCAAGCCGATTTCGCAGGACGAATCAATGGTGAAAGCAACAGAACACGCTGTACATAAGGGTTTTCACGGCGTTCGGCAAATTCGAGTAAATGATGCATTAAAATTGCACCACCCGTACTCTGCCCGATGCCTAACCACGGCTGTGGTAGCTGATCAGCATGCTTTACATAACGCACTACAGCATGAAGCACATCTTGATAATGGTCAAAGTTTTGGATATTCGCAGGCGATCCATCACTCAGACCATGCCCAGGCAAATCATAAGTCAGTACGCTAAACCCTTGCTCAAGCAGCTCTTTAATGATGGGTTGGTAAATACCACTGTGTTCTAAGTAACCGTGTAATAAACATACGGTTCCCTTGATCTTCTGAATTTTAGGCGCAAAGACCTGTACATGCAATTTAAACAAAGGCATTTGTACATAACCTTGCCACTGCTCACAGTCCAAAGTGTCTAAGCCATAGAGCCTACGGTATGAAATAATTTCAACAGACGCTTCATAAGACTGGTTTAAATTGAGTGGTTCTAAAAGTTGTGGTGTGGTCTCACGACTTGGGACAGGAAGCTCAAGTTGTTTGAGTACTGAAGGATTTAAAAAAGGAAGTTCAGGCATTATGGAATCTCCCTACAGTCACTTGAGCCGACAAGTACATCACGCACAGTTGCAAGCATTTCATAATTGGCACGGCGACTATGATCATAGTTTTGTTGACTTGGTCGCCAACGTGTTAATTGGGTCGGCATAGGTGCTTCTATCGGCTGGGTTTCTATACCATTTAAGGCAAATAAACGACGGGTACGTGGCATATGGTATTGATCTGTAATTAGAATCACTCTAGGTGCGCCACCTTTTTTCTGTAGTAACAAGGAACTAAAACGTGAATTTTCGCAGGTATTCATACTACGATCTTCCAACAGTTTTGCATCGACTCCTCGTGCCTTTAACCATTTTTGCATATACGGTGCTTCTACCCCACTCAGTACAATAGGCAGCTTAAACTGCTGTTCAACTTGTAATGTGGTTTCAAGTCGCAAACGGGTATATTCATTCACGACGATATCCTTACCATTCTTATCTAAAGTTAACCCGCCTCCTAGAACAACGATGGCATTCGGCATATTTAAAGCTGCTTTTTTCTCTTCATTTTGTGCATAGATTTGTGCAATATCTTGATAAATTTGCTCATCAACGGGCTGTTCTTCGAGTTGTTCAACCTTATGCGTTTTTAAGAACGCTAGATAATGCTCCATTAACGCTTTATTTTCTTTACTGTTGAGTTCTAATAGTTCTTTTACATTCTCTGTTGGGTCTACTTCTGAACTTGCAGTCTCAACCACCAAAGGAATTTGAGGCTTCTGTTCTTTTTCCTGTTCCTCTTTTTGCTCAGCAACAATCAACTCTTGTAAGGCTTTGTAGCGCGCCTGAATGGTGGTTAAGTTTTGTGAATTATGCTCTTTAATCTGTTCTTCCATGAGCTGTAAATAAGCTTGACGTGCTATCCACAAATCAGAACCCGGTTCTAAGCTTTCTTGCTCACTCAGTGCTGCCATCTTTTGGCTCTGTGCGGCCACTTCGTTAACATCGACAGGAACAAAAGTATTAAGCGCAGCAACAATGAGCTTAGAATAAAAAGGCGTATAAATAAAAATCATTAAACAGCCGAAAAGTGCAAATAACACCGAAGCGATTTGCACTAAACGTACCATTTTATGGGTTTTACTCATACTTTTAATGATCCTGATGAGATTGAATTAAACCGAGCGAATTAAATAAAACTGGCTCAGGCTCTAGTAAAACTTTAAATTTATTATACACATCCCGTTGTACTGCTCGGTATGTGCTCTGTACATCGTCTAAATTTGCATTGGCATAGTTCACCAAGACCAACGCCTGCTTATGAAACATACCCACCGCCCCAAGTTGCTTGCCTTTCCACCCCGACTGGTCGATTAACCAACCAGCGGCAATTTTAACATCACCATTTGACTGTGGATAATGTGGCAATTTGTCAAATTGTTGGGCTAAATCGTCATACGCCTGCTGACTCATAATTGGGTTTTTGAAAAAACTCCCTACATTTGGAAACTCTTTAGGATCGGGTAATTTACTTTGGCGAATCTGAATCACTTGTTGCTGCAAATTTAATGCAGTTAAGTTATCCCCTACAGCCTGTTTTAAATCACCATAACTAATTTTTAAGTCTTCGTGTTTCAAGAGTTTAAATGTGACATGAGTAATCACATAGCGATTCGGATCATCCTTAAAAATACTATGGCGATAACTAAATGCACAATCTTCAGCAGGAATATCACTAAATTGTTTCAGTTGTCTGTCATAGACCTGCACACTTTCAATGAACTCACCTGCTTCGACACCATAAGCACCGATATTTTGTACTGGGGATGCACCGACTAAGCCTGGGATCAAGGCTAAATTCTGTAAACCAAATAAACGCTGTTCTGTCGTCCAAAGTACAAAGTCATGCCAAACTTGCCCTGCACCAACTCTTATGGTTTGGGTATTCGCATCTTCAGACAGATTCTCTATACCTAGAATATTCATATGCACAACCAAAGCATCAATTTGTGCAGGCAGAAGCATATTACTTCCACCTGATAAAATCATGACATTCAGCGCTTGTTGCTGCGCATAATCTAGGGCTTCAACCAATTCATCTGCACTATGAATTTGAACATAATGCGATGCAACTGCATGTAAACTTAAAGTATTAAAAGGTTTAAGCTGTTTTAGTGTTTCGATTTGCATGCGCTAACCTTAATAACTTTCAATTTGTTGTTTAAAAATGTGAACCCATGCTTGGCTACTTGATTCACATTGATCCAATACACGCTCAAAACCATCAGATCCACCATAGTAAGGATCAGGTAAGGCTTGCTGTGGATATTGCGTATCATGCTCGGACATGAGAGCGACTTTAGCACGTAGTTGCCCCGTACCAAATTCACGTGATGCTGTTTGATACAGCATCTGAATCTCATCAAAATTATTGTGGTCCATCGCTAAAATTAAATCAAAATGGACAAAATCACGGGTCTGTAACTGTCGTGCACGTAAACCAGACAAATCATAACCACGTTTCAAAGCATGTTCTTGGCTGCGTAAGTCAGGTGCCTTATTCGGATGATAGTTACTCGTCCCTGCTGAGTCGATTTCAATATTAAGTTGATGCGCATCACAAAAATGTCTGAGAACTACTTCTGCCGTGGGAGAACGACAAATATTTCCTAAACAGACACATAACACCTTATAGGGCGTTGTGAATGACATAACCACCTCGAAACAGCTTTATTTTCAAGTGTCTTATGTTAAGTTATTTAGAGGATGAATCCTATAGAAGTACAAAACATTATTGTTGAATAAGATATAAAAAAGGATGCTGTATGAACTCATTTCAATTTCAAACTGTGCCGAATATTATTTCAGGCTTGGGCAGCATTCAGCAACTCAGAGACATTTTAACAGCACGCCCTTATCAACATCTGTTATTGGTTACAGATGTAGGCATGCTACAACATCAACTGCATTTTCCCATCTTAGAAATTTTAGAGGATCTCTCTCTCACTTACAGTATATACAGTGAGGTTAAAGCCGACCCGAGTGAGCAGATTGTTTTAAATGCGGTTAATTTTGCCAAACAGCAAAAGGTAGATCTCGTTTTAGGCTTTGGTGGTGGTAGCTCTATGGATGTTGCAAAAATTATTGCCATACTCAGCCATCCTGCACAGCAGCAACAGTTAGCTGATCTTTATGGGGTAAATAATGCCCAAACACCTCGCCTGCCGTTAATTTTAGTCCCAACCACAGCAGGGACAGGTTCTGAGGTCACACCGATTTCAATTGTTACCACAGGTGAAACGACAAAGACTGGAATCGTCGCACCTGTTCTTTTTGCCGATGTAGCGATTTTGGATGCGACTTTTACTGAAAAGCTGCCGCGTCATATTAGTGCAGCTACAGGCATTGATGCGATGGTACATGCCATTGAAGCCTATACCTCTAAAATCAAGAAAAACCCCTATGCAGACATGTTAGCGAAACAGGCTTTAAAACTGCTGAATCAAAACCTCAGTTTGGTGCTAGAAGATGGTCGAAATTTAGAAGCCCGACAAAATATGTTGGTCGGTTCAATGTTGGCAGGGCAAGCTTTTGCCAATGCCCCAGTAGGTGCTGTACATGCACTTGCTTATCCACTGGGTGGACATTTTCACATTTCACATGGACATAGCAATGCCTTAGTGCTGACAGAGGTTTTAAAGTTTAATCTTCCGCAAGCCAAGCACCATTATGCAGAGTTGATCTGCTGGCTCGACCCAAAAAGTACAGGTTGTACTGATGGTCTTTCTGATCTCTTTGTCGATCATATACAAAACCATTTAGACCGTAGCGGTTTAACCTTAAAACTCAAGGCGTTGAATGTTCCTGAACACAGTCTAGATCAACTTGCAACAGACGCCATGTTGCAAACACGCCTACTACAAAACAACCCAAGAGAACTGGAGTGGCAACAGGCACGCGAGATTTATCAAGCCATTTACAGCTAACCCATATAATTAACTTAGGCTATTTATAATCAGATTTTAAGGATGACGTCGATGAGACAAGCCGCAAAGACACGTGACCAATTTCATTATTTTTTACCGATTCAGACACGTTGGTCGGACAATGACCTCTATGGCCATGTCAACAACGTCACTTACTATAGCTATTTTGATACTGCCGCAAATGCCTTACTGATTGAAAAAGCAAATTTTGATATTCACCAATCCCCTATTATTGGCTTAGTGGTCGACTCAGCATGTAGTTTCTTACATGAGTTGTCTTACCCTGAGATTATTGACGTAGGTGTGACTATTTCCAAAATAGGAAACTCCTCACTTACTTACGAACTCGCCATTTTTAAATTTGGTCAAGAATCGGCTTCGGCTCAAGGACATTTCGTCCATGTTTTTGTAGACCGTGAAACGCGAAAAAGCACCCCGATTCCATCTGAAATGCGGAGTGCTTTGCGCCACTATTTAAGCCATGACATTACTTAAGCTGAATATTGTGTAATTCACCATCAAAAGTTTGCACTAGACTTTTCACTGTGTCTTCGTTTTGTAGTAACTCATGTGCACGTTGGAATGCCTTTTCCTTACGTTGCGCTTGCATCGTATATGGCGTAATGGTTTCAACTTCTGCATATTTCACATCAAAACGCGTCTGAGGCCATTCAGCTTTGAGCGCATCTTCCAAGACATGACGTAATTGGGTGAGGAGTTGCTCATAGCGTTGCGGTATCATAAACACCGATTCTGCATCAATCTGTCCCGTCATTAAGCCTTGCTGTGCCAACTCTTGTACCGCGGGTGATAAATCGCTGTTTCTAAACCAATACTCCCACTTCTCCACTGTCCATTCACCGACTAACTGCTGTGCTTGTAGTTGCAAAATATCTTGTGGCATTAAATCGGTTGGTGTAGATGAGACCTGTTCAGGTTGAGCAAGCTCTACAAGGGCAGTAACAGTTTGTAGGCTTTCATTTTCTACAACTTGAGTATCCTCAACATTCGCGACTGAAAGCACTTCACTTGCTAAATCAAAAGATTCCGCTTGTACAACCTCAACTATTGCTACAGCAGGTTCAACGGGTGCTTCATTTTGAGTTTCTGCTTCTAACGGTACAATTTCATCAAATAAGAAATCATCACTATTTGGTTCATCATCATTGCTTTGTGCATTAAATTCATCAGCTTCATCCAAATCAAATAAAACTTCATCACTGGAAGGATCGAAAACGATTTGATCGGATTGCTGAGATACTTCAACTGATGGTTTATTCTCTTTGGCGCTTTCTGAAAGATTCACATCATCAAGTTCAGAATTAAAGTCAGTCTCTGCATCCTCATTTATCGCAGCATCTTCAAATGTCGCGTCAATATCTAAGCTTTGAGCATCTTGTTGCAAAGCCGTTGCTGGAGCAGAAGTCGGTATTACCGTTTGTTGTACAGATTCAGCTATAGCGCTATTGGCCTGAGTCACCAGTACTTCATTCGGTTGTAATGGACGGAACGCCAACATGCGTAGCACCGTCATTTCAAAGCCTTGCTCTTGCGTGACTGCTAACTGTAATTCAGCACGTCCTTTACATGCAATTTGGTAATAAAGCTGTAGGTCTTGCGCAGCAATCTGCTGAGACAATTGCATGATTTTTTTATTAATTTCAGCGCTATATTTGAGGCTTAGTTCTGGTAAATATTGTAATAATGCCAATTCATGTAAAGTCGAAATCAACTGATCCAAAACTAAAGATACATCCAGTGCTTGCTGGCGGAATTGTATCAGCAACTCACTCACCCGTTGTTTCTGGTTTTGATGTATCGCAAGGATCAGATCATAAATAATGGTACGGTCGATTAAACCTAACATCTCTTTGACATCTTGGTGCTGGATAGAGCCCTGACCATAGGCAATCGCTTGATCTGTCAAAGAAAGTGCATCACGTAATGAGCCTTGGGCAGATTCCGCAATTTGCCAAATCGCATCCTGCTCGGCGGGAATGCTTTCTTTATTTAAAATATTACCCAGATGCTCGGTAATTTCATCTACAGCCAACGGGCGTAGAGTGAATTGCAAACAACGTGAAATCACGGTAATTGGGAGCTTTTGTGGATCTGTCGTTGCAAAAAGAAATTTCACATGTTCAGGCGGTTCTTCCAATGTTTTGAGTAAAGCATTAAAAGAATGCGTAGATAGCATATGTACTTCATCAATCAAATAGACCTTAAAACGACCTTGCGTCGGTGCATAAGGCACATTATCTAAAAGCTCACGCGTATCTTCAACTTTAGTCCGTGACGCCGCATCAATTTCAATCAAATCAATAAAACGGCCTTCATTCACGGCAGTACAGGTTGGGCAAACTTCGCATGGTGTTGAAGTCACACCTGTTTCACAGTTCAAGCACTTTGCCAAAATACGGGCAATGGTGGTTTTTCCGACCCCACGCGTTCCTGTAAATAAATAAGCATGGTGCAAACGTCCGCGCTCTAAAGCACTGGTTAGTGCCCGAGAAACGTGGTTTTGACCCACTAGCTCATTAAAATTGCGAGGACGATATTTCCGTGCAAGTACTTGATACATGTATGCTCCTTTTTATAGGCCTAAGCATACTGTTTTTTTGCCAAAGAGTGAATGAATTACTTCACCCCGTTCTCGCTTTTCTAAGCTATAAACCTGATTTAGATCAATAATCCAAAAACCATTCGCTCCATTTTTATCCCACTCTCTATCTCAAGCTATTTATACATTTAGATTATGGATTTGAAATAAAATGAGAGCTTTGCAAAAGTAAAAAAGAGGTAAATATTAAAATGAATTCGTAAAATACAGCTATTTAGAAAATTAAGCCGACTTCACCAGAATAAAATCACTCTGCATTTGGTATTTTTTACCGGTCACATCTTCACGTATTTCTAAAACACGATCCTCTAAATCGACATAAAGTAAGTTTCGCTTGGTCACGTTCACCAACTCTATCTTGTGCTGATCTTGAGCATTAAAACGAAGTAGTCCAGTCAAAGTTTCGACTTCGTTATGGCCACTCAAACTTTCTCGTTTTAGGGTGTAGGTCATGTTTTCATGCAGCTCAAGTGCAACTGCCATACCCGGACAGTCTTCACAACGGGACAAACATCCCATACACGGCGTTGTGCCCTGATAACCCCCAACCCACGCAGGAATAATCTGCTTTTGTTCTGCCACTTGGAGTTTAGACTGATCATGTTGCGTTTGATTCGCCTCGGAACAACCCAACAATAGTCCTGTAGCCATCAGAGGAATAAGAATAGGAGCCTTCATGTCACAAATCTTCAAAACCTAAACCGCGACGAACATAACATATTTTAGACGATGACTAAATCTCAGACCTGTCAAAACCAGCCTTTTTTACCTTTTAAGACTGCGTCCGCACAACGTAAACTTTCTTGGCTCAAAGCCCAAAGTCGATAATCCCCAGTTAAAGAACCTGTAGCAAAGTTATGTGTATAAGCAAAACTTAAGCCTCGCTCACTATCGCCCCAAGCCCCTGAACCATTAAAGCCCATATGACCAAAACCCTGCTCTGCGGTTTTGCCTAGGGTTAATATACGGTGATATCCCAAGCGCCAATGCATCGGTATCGGCATCACGCGATCTCGATAGCTATATTGCACTCGACTCAATTCAGAAAACACATCGGGACGAATCAACTGCTGACCTTTCCAAATCCCTTTTTGAGATAGCATCGCATACACTTTGGCTAAACTATTGGCGGTAAAGACACCATTTGCCGCCGGAATGATCGCCTGAATCGCATCATCATGATAAAAGCTGACCTTTTTCATGCCTTTGGGAATCATGCCATCCTGAAAGTCTTGTGGATCTTGCCCTGACCACTGTATCGCTTTATCAAGCACTGAAACTTTACGCACCTTCGTGGGACTTGTTTGATTTGCTTGGATAGGTACAGGACGAGTAATAGGTCGTGCGATACGTTTTAATTCAGCACTGGGTGCGCCAAAGTAGGCTCCATCTAGCTCTAGCGGCTCAACTAAATAGGTTTGAAAAAGCTCAGTTAAACTTTTCCCCGTTGCTTTTTCCAAAGCACCACCGACTAGCCAACCGAAGGATAAAGGTTGATAGGCAGCATCTTCACCAATTGCAAAGCGTGGTTGCGCCTTTTCAAATACGTCTAACATATATGCCCAGTTCAACATTTCTGTCGCATCGGCAATGGTATTACGTATATCAAATAATCCGCTTTGATGACTCAGTACATGTCTTAGCGTCATCTTTCCTTTACCATTTTGGGCAAATTCAGGCCAATAATCCGCAATCGGTTGATCGTAGCTCAGCTCACCTCGACTGACTAAAATATGCGCCAAGGTTGCGAGCACGCCTTTGCCTGTCGAATAACACACCGACATCGTATTGGCCTGCCAAGGAGAATCTACCGCTGCCAAACCCGTATAGATATCGACAACTTTTTCACCCTGAAAATATAGAACACAGGCCGCACCGCCATATGCTGAACGAGCATCTTGTAAGCGGCTAAAGAGATGGGCAACACTTTGAAAACGTGGGTCAACGTAGCCTTGGTAATGGTTCGGATTCGCTTGTAAATATTGTTTTAAAATTTTCATTTACACATCCATGTATTTTAAAGCTGACATAAAAAAGCCCAGTGTAATCTAAACTGGGCTTTTTAAAATTATAGTGCTTTGATCTGTCCCGTCACATGCGGTTTTTGATTCTTACTATTTCGAATTAAGAAAGCAGTATTTGCCCCTTTTGTCGCAGTCATAAAATCGACTGTTGACGGCAAATACATCGGCAGTTTAAACCAAACATCTGCTTCATAAGCATCAGGCAATGTGATCGAAGCCAACGCTCGTGCCTTACTCCACATGCCGTGCGCAATGGCCTGTTTAAAACCAAAGGCTTTTGCTGTCACCGCATGAATGTGGATCAGGTTAAAGTCGCCCGAAGTCATTGCATAACGACGACCTGTATTTTCAGAGACTTCCCAGACTACATTCGGCTGATAATCTGGAGTCGTTGCTTCGACTAATTTTGGTGCTGTTTTACCATCGGTCTTTTGACGTGCTAAATACGTGGTTAAAGCTTCAACCACGACTTCATTACCAACTTTCACCGTAGTAATAAAATCAAACTGAACACCTTTATCATGTGGCTCAAGCGCGCCATATTTACATGATAAAGTGAGGGTTTCATTGACGCCAACTTTACGCATTTGTTTGACTTGATTGCGAATATGCACCAAACCTAACACTGGAAATGGAAACGGCTCTTGCCCCATCATGTGCATTTGTAAGCTTTGCGATAATACAGCCAAATAAATCGCAGGAATATAACCATTATTCTTAAAGCCACATACTTCGTTATAGGCTTTCAAATGCTTTTGATCGACATTAAAAGAATCTACCACATACTCAACCTGCGGTAAGACTTTTTCACCTTTTGGTTTTTTAAAAATCAAACCTTGAATGACTTTCGGATAAGCCATGTATGGTTTTGGAAGTTGACTAAAATGGCGAGTCTTCATACTGAACCTTTGAGAAGTTTTTATTTCAATATTTTGAAAGTTCCTTCTCCCTCAGGGAAAAGGTTGGGATGAGGGAAAAATGCCATCCCATTTATAATATAAAGAATTCATCTCCCCTCTAAAGGAGAGATAAATTCAAGTTTTTAAATTAAGCACCCAACAAGCTTTGACCACAAACGCGTACCACGTTGCCGTTTAAACCAGTCGATGCTGTCGCTGCAAATAAAGCAATCGTTTCAGCAACATCTACCGGTAAACCACCTTGGCTCATCGAGTTCATACGGCGACCCGCTTCACGGATTGCAAATGGAATCGCAGCGGTCATTTGCGTTTCAATGAAACCTGGTGCAACCGCATTGATGGTAATGCCATTCGTCAACGTTGAAGCAGTAAATTTAACCACACCAATTACACCAGCTTTTGATACCGCATAGTTGGTTTGACCGAGGTTACCTGCAATACCTGAAATTGATGATACACAAACAATACGACCATTGGCATTTAAACCGTCGTTCGCAAGTAAATAATCATTTACACGCTCAATCGCTGACAGGTTAATGTTAATGACCAAGTCCCAAAGCTCAGGCTTCATATTTGCCAAAGTTTTGTCACGGGTAATACCTGCGTTATGCACAATAATGTCTAAACCACCTTGAGCAGCTGCCGCAGCTTTGATTTTCTCACCAGCATCGTTTGCTGTGATATCAATTGCCAGTGTTGAACCGCCGATCTCACCTGCAACACGGTCAAGATCTGCTTGTTGCTGTGGTACATCTAAACAAATCACATGCGCGCCATCACGTGCCAAGACATGCGCAATCGCTTCACCAATACCACGGCTCGCACCTGTTACTACAGCCGTTTTTCCTGCCAGTGGTTTCGCCCAGTCCACATCTACAACTTCAGCTTTAGAAACACGAATCACTTGACCAGAGACATAAGCAGAACGTGGAGATGCTGCAAAACGTAAAGTTGACTCAAGATTTGCTTCTGCACCTGCATCCACATAGATCAAATGTGCTGCAACCCCCTTCTTAAACTCTTTACCGACTGACTTCACGAAGCCTTCAAGTGCACGCTGTGCAATCGCTTTTTTAACGCTACCCGCAGTTTCAGGGGTCGTGCCTACCACAATCACACGACCAGAAGCAGCCACTTGACGTGCAATCGGATTAAAGAAGTTATATAACTCATTAAGTTGCTCTGATGACTCAATGCCAGATGCATCAAAAATAACAACTTTGAATTTAGACTCTTTGTCGCCTGCATTAAATGCACTTAAGTTTAAGCCCACTTGAGCCGCAGCTTGTTGTAGTTGCGCATTGTTACCCGCATAGCTATTGGCGTGGACATTTGCCAACACTTGCGCAATTGCACCAGATAGTGAACTGTTTGCTGCTGCACCCAGTAAAACAGCACCTTTAATCACAGGCGTTGCTGACTCAAAACGGTCTAAAAAAGTTGGTGCAGGTAAACCCAAATTTTTAATGACAAATTTACCAATCGGAGATTTTGCGAATGTTTGGTATTGATCAGTCATGTTTTTATCTCTCATACAAATGAATTGTTGATGGATTCAAAGATATCCTTTTAACTTCAAAGTGATGTCTAGAGTCTTATATTTCAATAGTTCCATCGGTTTCTATAGAATCATACTTGAGTTATAGAGGATATGTCTTGACCTGAAAGCCTGTTGCAATGTCATTCTAGTCAATTCAGCCCTTTTTATAATATGCTAATGTACACCCTAAGAATAGATTAACATGCTTGGAAAAGCCTTATGAGCAAAACAACTCAAGAAAATCCAGCAGTAGAAAATTCTGCTACGGAAACTGTGTCAAATACATCAAAAAGTACACCGCGTAGAACTAAAAGTACTGGCACAACAACCCAATCAGTAAATAACACGACTAAGCCGACTCGCACTCGCGCTGCGTCAACTCGTAGTAAAAGCCCTGCTTCTTCTACAAATGCTTCAAAACCAAAAACTCAAACTGCTGTTCAACAGGATCAAACCATGAGTCAAAACACTGTTCGCCGCGTGGCTATTATCGGTGGTAACCGTATTCCTTTCGCTCGCTCAAATGGCGCATATTTCACCGCTTCGAATACAGATATGTTCACAGCAGCGCTAAACGGTCTTGTTGAACGTTTTAATCTTCAAGGTCAACGCCTTGGTGAAGTGGTTGCTGGTGCTGTTCTTAAGCACAGCCGTGACTTTAACATGACCCGTGAATGTGTACTAAACACTGCACTTGCGCCAGAAACACCTGCTTACGATATTCAGCAAGCATGTGGTACTGGCTTACAAGCAGCGTTCTTAGTTGCCAACAAAATCGCACTGGGCCAAATTGAAGTGGGTGTTGCTGGTGGTGTAGACACGACTTCTGATGCACCAATTGCGTTTGGTGATGGTTTACGTAAAGCATTACTTGAACTCAACATTGCAAAAACAGGTAAAGACCGTTTAAAAGCTTTAACCAAAATCAACCTAAAAGACTTGATGGATGCGCCGAAAAATGGTGAGCCACGTACAGGTTTGTCTATGGGTGATCACCAAGCCATTACCGCGCTTGAATGGGGTATTGCACGTGAAGCGCAAGACGAACTTGCTGCATCTTCACACCAAAAAATGGCTGCGGCTTACGAAGAAGGCTTCTTCGATGACCTGATCACACCATTCTTAGGTTTAGAGCGTGACAACAACTTACGTGCTGACTCTACGGTTGAAAAACTTGCTAAGCTCAAACCAGCTTTTGGTAAAGGCGATGCACGCACCATGACTGCGGGCAACTCAACACCACTTACGGATGGTGCATCTTGTGTACTTTTAGCATCTGAAGAATGGGCAAAAGCAAACGATCACGAAGTGCTTGCTTACTTAACCTTCCAAGAAACAGCTGCTGTTGATTTCGTTGAGAAAAAAGAAGGCTTATTGATGGCACCTGCTTATGCAGTTCCACGTATGCTGGAGCGTGCTGGCCTTAAACTTCAAGACTTCGACTACTACGAAATTCATGAAGCATTTGCGTCACAAGTTCTTTCTACATTAAAAGCTTGGGAAGACCCGAAATTCTGTAAAGACCGTTTAGGTTTAAATGCTCCACTCGGTTCAATTGACCGCACTAAACTCAACGTCAAAGGTTCTTCACTTGCAGCAGGTCACCCATTTGCTGCAACAGGTGGTCGTATCATTGCCACTGCTGCGAAGTTGATTAACCAAAAAGGTTCAGGTCGCGTACTGGTTTCAATCTGTGCTGCAGGTGGTCAAGGTGTGACAGCAATTATTGAGAAATAATCTCGCCTTCGCTGTAAAAAAGCATCTCTTTTGAGGTGCTTTTTTTTACTGGTCAAAACCATCAATTTACTCTATAGATAAAAACATAAAATAACCAAATACAAACTATGCGAAATTCACCGCCCTTTATTGTTTATCTCAATACCCCGATTCGCTATTATTATTTTTACCTCATTCCCTTAGTCATAGCGCTTTTGATTGTCAGCTTCGACTTTTCACTTTCAAGGCGTGTTTCCAACCTGCATTGCATCCAACTTGTCCAGCCCGCATAAATTTCTCAATGACTTTTTTGCTATTTGTACTTTCATCTGTCTTGCCCTTATTTTGATCAATTATTTTCGTGTACAACTCAACCGACCACAAGTTCAGCACATCAGGCAACACTACGCAAAACTGAATACACAACAACGCTCAATGTTTAATCCACTAGGCTTAGTGTTTTTTATTCTTATGTTGCTCTTTTTCTGCTTAAGTTGGTTTTTGATCAGTGATGAAATCCCATACACAAATTCCAGTACAAAGAAAGGCGCAACCATGATCTATCTCAAAGGCTTTGCGCATCCATATATAAGCGCTATAGCAAATAGTTTTCATGCTGCCATCACCGTCTTTTTTGCCTTAATGATCCCTTATATTTTAAATGTCAGAAAATTCAAATAAGAATTGCATCACATTAAAAAAGCCACGACATTGCGTGGCTTAATTTTTAATTTGAATATTGCGCTTCGGATTGAATACCCAATTTGGCCTCCACCATGTCATAACACCATTGGAAAATAAAGGTATAAACCAAAATACACATGGTTAAACTGAAGTCGAGTACGATGGCTTGCCAAATACTCATTTGCATTGCATATGCGACCATTGGAATGGTTGCAAGCATCAAACCACCTTCAAAACCAATCGCGTGAAGAACACGTACGCCGATGGTTCTTTTGAGTTTTCTTTTCGCTTCAAACTTTTCAAAAAAATGGTTAAACACCATATTCCATATGACCGAAGTGACTGCCATGGCAATACCGAGTACGCCTGTGACCTCTAAAGGCATATGGAATATGAAACTTAAAGCTACAGCAATGATCACCAATAGGATGATTTCATAGCTGAGCGCATGAATAATCCTTCTTTTGGAAATCAACATTTTTAATTACTCTTTCATGATTGGATGTTGGCTATTTTATTTTTATAATATTGATTAATCGAGTCAGGTTCTTTCAGTAAAACTGAAAGATAGAAAATTATGAATATCAATCAAGAACAACTGATCATTTTTAAAACCGTGATTGAGTCAGGCTCATTTTCAGCTGCCGCACGAAAATTGGGCAAAGTGCCATCGGCCGTGAGTATGTCAATTGCCAACTTGGAAATAGACTTAAACCTACAACTTTTCTTACGCGAAGGACGTGAGCCTACAGCAACAGCGCAAGCCCTAACCTTGTATGAAAAGACCGAGCAACTACTGACCGAAATGAATCAATGGAAACAGCATGCTCATGCCCTAAGCCACGGTTTGGAGTCCTCGCTCAATATCGTCGTTGTATCCGAACTGCTCCATATGCAATGGATCGACTACATCGCAATATTAGAAGCTGAATTTCCCAGTCTACAGATCAACATTTTTTCTGCACCTCAGGAAGATGCACAAAGAATGTTACTCAACGGTACAGCGCAACTTGCACTGATGTTCGAACGTGAACAGCTGGAAAGCAGCGAACAGTTTGTTGAATTAAAAATGGAAACTTTAGTCCCTGTCGCAAACAAAGACTTTGAGCTGGCGCAATTTTCACAAGTCAGCTTTGAACAAATTCAACACAGTCGCCAGATCGTGGTTGCCAGCCGAGATAAAAGCATTAAGCCTGAACTACTTTTTTCTAAAGAATACTGGCGGACTGACAATCATCACTCTGCCTGCGCACTCATTATGCAAAATTTCGGTTGGGGGGTTTTACCCTTGGAAATGCTGAATGAAAACCCTCAGCTCAAAACCCAGTTGAAAATATTAGATCTGCTAGATTTCACCCCAAAGTTTGAATATTTTGTCGATTTGGTCTGGAGTCGTGAAAGTGAATTGGGTGCAGCTGCACGTTTTTTAATCCAATACATCCGAAATCAACGTAAAAAATCGTGATAACTGCTGTTAAAACATCCGAATCCACTTGGGTTAGAAGCAGTTTGTGTTATAAATATTTTATGGGTAATAACTTTAAGAACTAACGATCAATGACACAAACTGCATTAAACCAATTAAAAAGCTTAACCACCATTGTTGCTGACAGTAGCGATTTAGCGGCGATTAACCAATTTCGCCCGCTTGACGCAACGACTAATCCGTCGCTGATTACAGCGGCTGCTATTCAACCTGAAAATAAAGAGTTGATTGAGGATGCTTTTGCTCAAGCCAAAACTGAGGGCTATAAAGAAGACTTACTCATTGAACGCACAATCGACATTCTTACCGTCAAGTTTGGGGTGGAAATTCTCAAATTGATTGAGGGTCGTGTATCTACAGAAGTGGATGCTGCACTGTCATACGATACCGATGCCACCATTGAAAAAGCCAAAGAGCTGTTGGCGCTATATAAAAACTACGGCGTAGATCAAAATCGTATATTAATTAAAATCGCTTCAACATGGGCGGGTATTCAAGCAGCGAAAGTGTTAGAAGCTGAAGGTATCCATACCAACTTAACGCTTTTGTTTGGTGTGCATCAGGCCCATGCTTGTGCGGAGGCAAATGTCACTTTAATTTCACCTTTTGTTGGACGTATTTTAGATTGGTACAAAAAAGCCGAAGGCGTGGACAGCTATCCAGTTGAGAAAGACCCTGGCGTACTTTCTGTGAAGCAAATTTACCAGTTCTATAAAGCACATGGGATCAAAACAGAAATTATGGGCGCAAGCTTCCGCAGTGTTGACCAAGTCTTAGGACTTGCAGGTTGTGACCTTCTTACTGTTGCGCCTAACTTATTGGCAGCTCTTGAACAAGACACACGTGAAGTTAAAGCCCAACTGTCAGCAAGTGATATTGCGCCAGCGACAACTGCACTTAACACACTCAGTGAAACTGAGTTTAGGAATCAAATTGAACATGACTTGATGGCAACGCAGTTGTTACAAGGCGGTATTGATGGATTTATTAAAGCCCGTCAACAGCTGAACACACTATTGCGTCAGTCTTTTGGTCTAGATGAAGAAATTTCAGCTTAACTTGATTTTTCTTCTTTTAAAAGCCGATTTTGCTATCATGCAATATCGGCTTTTTTATTGAGAATATGTTGTGTTTGGGATTATCGACATCGGTACCTATATCATCGGTACAATTTTAATTGTGATTCTACCAGGCCCAAATTCTCTTTATGTGATGTCCATTGCCTCGCGTTTTGGTCCGAAGATCGGCTATTGGGGAGCATTAGGCGTTTTCACGGGTGACCTGATCCTCATTCTATGCACAGTACTAGGCGCAGCATCTCTTTTACATGCTTTTCCTTGGCTGTTCATTTTATTAAAAATTGTAGGGGCTTTGTACCTATCCTACCTAGGTGGAAAACTCTTATTTGCTGGCGTCAAAACGTGGCATTCATCCCCACAACATCTTGAAGCAAGTGCAAACCAGAATACTTTGCAAACGCTACACCCGTTTAGATCAGCTCTGACCATTAGTCTTTTAAACCCTAAAGCTATTTTGTTCTATTTGTCTTTCTTTGTGCAGTTTGTTAACCCTAAATACGCTTATCCTGCACTCAGCTTTACTTTACTTTCAGTCATCTTGCAGATCATCAGCATGGCTTATCTTAGCATTTTGATTTTCTCAGGGATTAAATTGGCCAGTTACTTTAACCGTCAGTTTAAAGTTGCCGCTGTCGCAGTGGCAACTGTTGGTTTACTGTTTTGTGGTTTTGGTTTAAAGCTCGCACTTTCCACCCTGTAATTCTCGTGAATAATCTCGTTATTTTCGATAAAAAAACCATTGTATGCTGTTTTCTTTTTCAAGAACCAGCGTATGATCCTTGAACAATCGCTATTTTCACTCATTCAAATTATGTTTTGATCTTCATGCAAAAATTATTTCAAGATTTCTCAGTTCCAGCAGTATTCGCAGGTTTTATTACCTTCCTCATTGGCATTAGTGTGTCTTCAGTCTTGGTCATTCAGTCCGCCCAAGTCTTAGGTGCAAATACCGCACAAATCAACTCATGGTTCTGGGCTTTAGGTCTGGGTATTGGTTTGAGTGGATTGCTTTTATCTTGGAAACTTAAATATCCTGTATCGACCTCATGGTCTACTGCGGCACTGGCTTTAATTATTGCTACGGGCAGTGGCTATAGTTTACATGAAGCAATTGGCGCATTTTTGGTCTGTGGTTTAGTTACCGCTATTTTGGGCTTTTTCGGGATCTTTGAGAGAGTTCTGACTTATATCCCGCAAAGCCTAACCAGTGCCATGCTGGCAGGTGTGCTACTGAAGTTTGGTATTTCATTGTTCGCCAGTATGCAAGACCATTGGGGGTTTATTTTATCCATGCTGGCGGCTTATATTGTTTCTAAGCGACTTACCCCACGTTATTGTATCGTCATTACCGTGATTGCAGGCTTGTTACTCTGCCCATTGTTCTTAGACTTCCATACACCTCAAATCACATGGAGCCTAGCGCAACCTGTTTGGATGACGCCTGAATTCAGTATGTCTGCTATTTTAGGTTTAGCGCTGCCTTTGTTTGTGATCAATATGGCATCCCAATATTTACCAGGTATTGCCATGATTAAAAGCTATGGCTATAACCCACATGTCAATCAACTGATTGGTTGGACGGGTACCGCTCAAGCCTTACTCGCACCATTTGGTTGCTATAGTGTGAATACTGCAGCCATCAGTGCCGCTGTCAGTTTAGATGAACAAGTTCACCCTGACCCATCAAAACGCTATATTGCGGGCATGAGCTGCGGCTTCTTTTACATCTTAATGGGACTATTTGCAGCAACCCTCACCAGTCTTTTGTTGTCTTTCCCTGCAATCTTTATTACAGCCTTAGCAGGCATTGCTTTATTTGGCACGATTAGTCATAACATTGCAATTGCATTTGAAGCAGTCTCAGACCGTGAAGCAGCCCTCATGACTTTCTTATTTAGTGCATCAGGCGTTCAGTTTTTTGGCATTGGTTCTGCCTTTTGGGGACTACTCTTTGGTTTTGCAGTTATGCTTATATTTAAGTTTAAAACCAAAAAAGTTTAAGCCCTCATATAAAAAAGCACCCTCGATGGGTGCTTTTTTATTTTCAAATACTGCTAACTTAAAAAGTTAATGCTGATAACTTCGTTGAATCAATTCTTGCTTGAGTTGCATCGTCTCAGACAGATTTTCCACCTCAGTAAATGCTGTGAGCCAAATACCATCCGCAGCATAACGCAAAATTTTAAGCTCCAAATCATTGTCTGTATCCTGATGTCGAGCCAAACGTTTCTCTAGCCACTCAATCCAATACTCATTAAAGGTGCGATCCGTCAGCATGATCATCGAAATAGCTGACCAAGAGTGTTCTAAACCCAGCACCTGCTTTTCTAATGTAATTTCGATATAGGCTCTCGTGAAGCATCCGTAATACTCTTGATCTTTGGCTATCAACTGATCCACCACTCGATCTAATTGTTCAAGCTGTTCTACAATCATTGCCTCAAGTAGCTTTTGCTTGTTTGGAAAATGATGAAAAACCCCTCCTTTACTCACGCCAACCAAATCAGCTACGGCCTGTATAGAAACCCCAGTCACACCCTTTTCAGCTGCCAAACGGATGGCATGTTGCAAAATACTGTGGCGAACCTGTTCAGGTGCTTTTTTACGTGGAGTTGTTTGTTGCATCGAAGTTAATGCCCTGTCGAATTTGAAAATAAATTAATTACGATTACACCAGAAACAATCAACGCAATACCAATCATTGCGGCGAGATCTAAACTTTGTTTGAAAATAAAGTAGCCAATCAATGCAGTTAAAACAATCCCCACACCCGCCCAAATTGCATAAGCGATACCTAAAGGAATCACTTTAATCACTTGTGACAATAAATAAAATGCCAGCGAAAATAAAACCACCACCGCCAGCGAAGGCAATAGTTTGGTAAAACCTTCCGACTTAACTAAAAAGGTCGAACCAATGACTTCAGAAATAATTGCCATCGCTAGCAAAGCATAAGCCATTAATACAGGATTCATACTAAACTCAATTATTAACATACCGATCGGTCGGTATGTTAATAAAACCCCAAAAGTTAAGCAAGTCTTTTAAACATGATTATTTGGATGAATTTATCACTAAATCTGAAGTTCTTTTTATAAAATCAATGGTTCGATCAAAGGTGATCTGACTCGCCTCTTTACTCATCATGAACTGATATTCATGCACCAAATACTCTTTAGAGTCTGGGTAAAAAGCTTCTGTAACTGCCACCTGATGCTGCTTCAGTACTTCAACAAAAGGTAAAGACTGAGTTTTGGTTAAAAAGTCTTTATTTCCCCCACTAATAAATACAGCAGGATACTGTGATGTAATATGTTCACTGGTTGAAATCGACTTTAAAAATGCAGCATCGTCCTTACGCTCGCCTGTATAAGCCTGTACCAAATTATATACACCCCATTCAATCAACTTTAACTCTTCAGGAGCCGTATTCACAAAACTGTATAAATCGTAAATCCCGCAATGCAGAATCAATCCTTTTAGTTGTTTAGCTTGAATCGAAGGTTGAAAGCCGGATGCTTCAGCAAAGCTAGAATTAGTCAAAAGTGCAGCATAATGGCTGGCAATATTGGCTCCAGCAGAATCTCCAGCAAGATACAATTGGTTCGCGTTAATGTGGTACTGAGTAGCATGTTTTTGTAAAAAACTAAGTGCTTGATTGAGCTGATGTAGTTGCGTTGGATAAATCGCCTCGGGGGCAAACTGATACTCAACTGAAATAACATTGAAACCTTGGTTGGCTAAAAGCTTGAAATACCCACGTGCATGTTCTTTAGAACCAGAAACCCAGCCACCACCATGAACCCAAACTACTGTAGGCACTGTATCTAATTGTTCAATATTTTGTGGTTGATAAATATCAAGATTCAGCGCAGGACTAGCTTGATATGGAATATTGTGATGTACAATGACATCAGGGGGAGCAAAACGATCCAGCATTTTCATTTGAATATGGGTTGCTGTATTAAATGTACCCGCAATCAGTTTGGTATTTTTTTCGACACTTTGACATGCACTTAACACGACCATCATAAAAATGATACTGATTGTTTTAATCAGAGACTGAAAAACCATATTGTTTGCTCAATTTTTTTAGTGATTCTAATACAATATCTTGCGCAAGATATATTTAAAACAGACCAATTCGCCCCTTTTATAGCTCTCGAGTTAAGCGCTGAAAAAAATCCTTCAAACTTGAAACTTGAGTTTTTTGCTCAAGATTTATTCTGGCTAAATCCACATTTAATGACATTATTTTCTGAAAATTTCATGAATTTTCAATTTTTTAGCGCAATCAAAATTGAACATTTAAGTACAGTATGTTATCAATAAAACAAGAACTAAATCTTATACAATCAGGAGTTCCACTGATGGCTTACCAACATATTTTAGTCCCTGTTGACGGTTCACAGATTTCTTTTTCTGCTGTAAAACAAGCAAGTGAAATTGCCAAAGTTTTCGGCAGTCAATTAACTCTCATCAGCTTAGTCGCTGAGGATCCCTTGAAAGATGCTGACTTTTACTACACAGCTCCAATCATGAAAGAATATTTCATTGAAGCATATAACAATGCTGAAAAAGCCCTGCAAGATGCCGTTAAAATTGCACAAGAAAATGGTGTAGCAGCTCAGTCAAAAATCATCAAAGGTCAAGTTTCGGAAGATGCTGTGGTTGAAGCAGCAACTTCGCTGAAAACAGACTTAATTGTCATGGGCTCACATGGCCGTAAAGGCTTCCAAAAGTTTCTTTTAGGTAGCTTCGCTCAAGATGTGCTGAAGTCTACCGAGCTTCCTGTTCTCATTGTTAAAGCCTAACCCAAAATAAACTTTCTTTGCGATGCACTACGATTCTCTCTGCATAAAATAGCCATCGCGAAGAAAAACAAGGAGAATACCAATGAGCTATAAACACATTTTGGTGGCAGTTGATGAGTCACCTATGTCTTATGCTGCCGTTGAGCAGGCACTTGCTTTGGCTAAAGACCTCAATAGTCGTGTAACGTTGATGAGTGTCATTGCCGTTGATCCATTTGTCGGAGTCGATTTTTATAAAGTTGCACCTGCAATCACAGACTATTTCCTACATGCAGAACAAGCTGCTCAGGCACGTTTAGCTGAAGTCAAACTCTCTTTTGACCGTGATGAAATTGAAGCAGATACTAAAGTCATCCGCGGTATATCTCCCTCTGAAGGTATTATTCATGTCGCCGATGAAGTCAGTGCAGATTTGATTTTGATGGGTTCACATGGACGCACAGGTTTTAAAAAAATGATGCTAGGTAGTGTGGCACAAAATGTCCTGACTCAGTCTCCTATTCCTGTCTTAATTGTGAAAGTTTAATACATAGTGCTAAATAAAAAAGACTGCCTAGGCAGTCTTTTTTATTTAGCAAAATATTAATATTGCACTAGCTTTTGGAAATTTGCTGATGCAAATTTTGTAAATATTGCTCTGCTACTGACTGTTGAATAAAGGTTTTTTGAAATAAACCTGAGGCATGATGGTTATGTGGACTATATTCAATATTGACTTGAAATGTTCCCAGTTCAACACTTTTTACAATACGAATCGCAATAATATGAACAGTATTTAAATAAAACCCATCTTCAATCTTAACTAACATATCTGTTTACACTCTACATGTTCTATTCACTCAACATCCTGCATACATAGGCCGAAAAAAATGCAGAATATGAGCTAATCAATGATTATTGCAGATTATTATAGCTCATAAAATGCGATTCATTTCACACTATTCACATGAAAAGTCATTATTAAAATAAATACTGATATAGATTTACCTCATGCAGTCATTCTTCAGTTTTAATAAAAAAAAACCAGTCATATGACTGGTTTTTTATTAAAAGAAATCTGTTAAATGCTTAGCATACTACTTAAAGTCTCACTGACATTTTTAGATTTCACTTGTGGTTTTAAGTCCTCAAGCTTTGCTTTCACTTCGCTACGCTGTGGTTCTGCCAATGTGTACCAACGTGACAAAACTTGCAATAAACGAGAGCCTACAATTGGGTTTTTCTCATCCAAATACTTTGCCAGTCCAATGAAATGATCCACACCAAAACTCCATGTGTTCACTGGGTTTGCATTTAAGCCACCACTCACTGAACGGATGCGGTTTGGTACACCCAAATCATAGTCTGCATGTGAAGTAAGGTAATTAATCGTCTCTTCTGTCGCACAAGGATGTGCCGCTTGTAGCATAAACCACTGATCTAATGACAAAGCCTCATCTTTAAAACGTAGATAAAAATCACGTAATGCAGCTTCTGCTTGTGGTGCATCGTTCCACACCAAGACACGTAATGCGCCTAAACGTTCAGACATATTGCCTGTGGCTTCATATTGCTGATACGCCAGTTCAAAAGCAGTTTCATCACCTTGGCGAGCCATCATACTGAGCATGATATTTTTCAGTGCACGGACACCCATGGCTTGTGAGAACTCTTTTTGCAAATCTGGGTCTAAAGCCAAATACGTGTCTTTACAGAACGCCCCTAACTCACGTGCAAGTTTATCAATCAAAGCATTACGCTGTTCTTGAACTTTCTCAGGTTCATAATCGGTGTCGATACGGCTACCTAAATATCCTTCACTTGGCACATCAAATAAACGCGATGCCAAGAGTGGATCTTGCTCAACAAGCGCAGGCAATGTGTTTTTAATGGCTTGAATATAAATATGCGCATCATGACCATTGAGTAAAATACGCTCAAGCAGTGTTTGCGTTGCTTGCCATTGGTTAAATCCATTGGTTTCGTATTGAATCAGGAACGCCAACTCTTCATCGGTATAGTTGAACTCTAAGTTGACGGGCGCAGAGAAATTACGCAGTAATGACACGACCGGCTTCGTGCTTAAACCGCTAAATACAATGCTGGCTTGGTCTTGATCAAAAAGATACACACCGTCTTTGACTGCATTTTCAAATAAACTGTCTGAGTTTAAAAGCAATTGCTCACCTGTTGCAGCATCGAACAGTGCTAAAGCAACAGGAATTGGAACAGCTTTTAGGTTCGGATACTTAGGATGTGCTTTTAAACTTTGCTTAAATTTTAAGGTATAAGTTTGTGCAGCAGCATCATAGTGACCTTCAGCTTCTAACTTTGGTGTACCTGGTTGGTTATACCACGTTAAGAAGTTGGATAAATCTACACCTGAACCCGCGGTCAAAGCAGCGACCCAATCTTCAACTGTCACAGCTTGACCATCATGGCGTTCAAAGTATTCATCGGTTCCTTTACGGAATTTTTCTTTGCCTAATAAGGTTGCCATCATGCGGTTAATTTCCGCACCTTTTTCATAGACTGTTGCCGTATAGAAGTTATTGATTTCCACAAAATGGTCTGGACGCGGTGGATGAGACAATGGGCCTGAATCTTCTGGGAACTGATGCGCTTTGAGTACCGCAACGTCGTCAATACGTTGAACTGCAGCAGACTGTAAATCTTCTGAGAAAGATTGATCACGGAAAACCGTTAAGCCTTCTTTTAAACACAATTGGAACCAATCACGGCAAGTAATTCGGTTTCCTGTCCAGTTATGGAAGTATTCATGGGCAATTACCGACTGTACACGCATGATCGCGGCATCTGTCGTGTATTCTTCATCAGCCAAAACACATGAGGTATTAAAAATATTGAGACCTTTGTTTTCCATCGCCCCCATGTTGAAAGCACTGGTCGCCACAATCATATAATTGTCTAGGTCATAGGGACGACCATAGTGTTCTTCATCCCAACGCATTGAATGCTTTAAAGCTTCCATCGCAATATGACATTTCGGAATATCTTTTTCTTCGGCATAAATTTCCAAAGCCACATCACGACCTTCGGAAGTCACATAACGGTCTTTTAAAACAGCCAAATCACCAATCACACAAGCAAATAAATACGCTGGTTTTTTGGTTGGGTCTTGCCAAACGGTATAGTGACGACCTTCTCCTGCCTCGCCCGCTTCAATTAAGTTACCATTGGCAAGTAGCACAGGATATTTTTTGTCAGCTTCTACACGTGTGGTAAACACTGAAAGAACATCAGGACGGTCTGGGTAAAAGGTAATTTTACGGAAACCTTCAGGCTCATTTTGGGTTACGAACAAATCTGATGCGGCTTGGTATAAACCTTCAAGTTGTGTATTTGACTCAGGATGAATGATCACTGATGTCTCAAGCTTGATCTGATTTGGTGCATTGCGAATTACCAACTTCTCAGCATCAAGTACATATTGCTCTTGGCTGAGTTGCTGACCATTCAGCACTAAACGCTTTAGCTCTAAATCACGCCCGAGTAGAACCAAATCACCTTCAGCTTGGCGCGTTAACTCCAGTACAGCATCAACTTTGCTATGCTCATCATAGACTTGAATATCGAGGTGAATGCTGTCTACTAAAAAAGATGTCTTTTGGTAGTCTTTTAAATAAACAGTTTGATCTGCCTCAATAATTGGATTTGCCGCAATATTCATGTCATGTCCTAATGCTATTGGTCTACAGCTTTATATTGTGTATGTTTTGATCATACGACAAGTTTGTCATGCTGTCTGTGTTCGTTGAATGATATTTATATGGGCACATTGAATTGGCTTTTCAATTGTATTTCCCTTGTCGCTATCCACTATCTTTATCAATTGAATAAGAAATAGGCAATTCCGTTCATTGTGCTGGTGTTGTTCTGCAATATTTACACCAGCACTCAAAACCAATTTCATACAAATGGTACAAATTCAATAAAATCAGGCTTTCTCAAAACCCTATAGCACTATAAGAAAGACGTTTTCGAATTTATAACTTAATTTTCAAATCGTCTACATTTTGTGCACAGTTCTTGCTTGTATCTCATTATGCATAGCGCATGATAAAACTTAGAGAAAATAAAAGAGGTGTGAGATGTATTTAAAAGACCATATCGTCCGCGTCGAAAATATAAAAATGCTGCAAGCACTGGATGCTGCAAAAATTGATCATAAAGTGATTGCTATGTTTATGAGCTGTGAAGGAATGCCATTACAAGCACATGACGTCACCAGTATCTTAAACCACTATGACAACCTTAGTCGCAAAAAGCTCCCCAACAGGAAGGTTCAAGCTATGATTGAAGCCAAAAAATTAGGTAGAGAAGACGACTCTTTGCCTTGCCCCGTTTAAATTCGACTTCTACAAAAAATACGGCGCATGCCGTATTTTTTTGCCCGATATTCGCCCCTGTATCCCTTCTTCTAACTCGTCGTCACAAAGCGCCTCTGCTTGTTCAATTACACTGCAATTTACAACGCCTTTCTGAAATTTTAGCGTGTATAATTTGAGAAAATCCTGAGTTTCAGATTCATCCTATGTCGCTTCAAATTTTGCACAAACAACTTGATGAAAGCACGCCATGTCCACTGTGTCAGGCGGCTATGTTTTGGGTGGATGCTGAACAATACGATAAAGAAATTAACTTTCATGAATGTAGCCACTGCCAACATCGTGTTTTTAGTAATTCAAATCTAAATTGTCACTGTGACAGCTGTTTAGCGCAGCGCAAAAAAATATTAAAAGAAACTCGCCAGCAAGAACAACGGAAAACCAAAACTAAGGACATTTATGAGTTTGAACTGGGCCAGCTCAGTTTTATGCATAAATTATTTTTATTGGCCCTGCTTGATGACTACGTACAAGAACATACTCAACACCAAGAGTTTATTGATTGGGAACAGATCAAATATTTTAGCATCAGCCCCAATTACCTGTTTCAAAATAGCCTTGTTAAACAACTGGTAAAAGAACAAATCCTCGTTGCCAAAGATTTTGCCAGTGAAGCACATCAGTACTATATCAATGTCCGTTTAGATGGTTATTCGGAACCCAGCTTATTTAGCATTACCCAACAGCTTCGTTATTGGTTTTACGAGAACCTGAGCCTCGGTGTTCCATTTAAAACCTCAGATGAAGTCAAAAATGCCTTGTACCAATTGCTTTATCAGGAAATTATCCAGTTTATGCAGTTTTACTGCCGTACTTGGGGCATTCAAATTGCGGGAAATAACAGTTTCCAAGTGTTTTGTTATCGTTTACTCGATGTACTCGCAGTCGGACAAATTTATTATTTAATCCAAACTGCATTGGAGTATTTGTACGAACGTAAAGCCTTACAAATACGCAATGAAAACTTTATCAATACCAACTTGTTGAAAAAAACCTTGCAACAATACCGTGAACGTAGTGTGGCTGAAAAATGGGAAACCTCAACTCTGCCTCGTCCTCATAACTTAGCATTCAGTAAAATGAGCGAAATTTTGTTTTTCCGCTTCTTGGGTTATGACGAAACTATTTTCTTCCAACCTGTTTCACGTTCATGGCAAAAAATTGAACCGCGTTTAAGTTTCTATTCGCAAAAGCGCTGTATGTACTGTGGTTCAAATGAACTCACTGTAGACTACGATGCTGACCAATATGTGACATTATTTTGTCGTAAATGTAAGCACCAAGACCACTATTTCACCAAATAAGGGCACCCACTATGACCGAGCTTTTAGACCTTTCCTTGCTTAACTCAAAACAATCAATTCAAGACCAAACCGATGTCTTGGTGGAATATGTTGCTGAAGCTTGGACTGCCCTGCAAACACAACAACCTTTGGTGCAATGTATCACCAACAGTGTTGCAGCCAACTATGCAGCTAACGTTTTATTGGCTTCGGGTGCCTCACCTGCCATGATTGATAATCCCTTTGAAGCGGAAAGTTTCACCCGCATTAGTGCAGCACTTAGTATCAACCTAGGAACACCAACCTCTGAACAAATGCAAGCCATGCAAATCTCAGCTCAAACTGCGCAGCAACAAGGCATTCCATGGGTTCTAGATCCTGTTGGTTATGGTGCATTTTTAAAATGGCGCTCTGAAATGGTCGATCAGCTTTTAGCCTTTAAACCCACGATTATCCGTGGCAATGCTTCAGAGATCAGCACACTTGCAGGCAACCACATCGAAACCAAAGGTGTGGACAGTACTGCCAATAGCGCAGATGTCTACCAACAAGCAAAAACGCTTTTTGCACATTCAGGTGTGATTGCTATCTCAGGTGAATCTGACTATATCCTGTCTCAAGAACTTAATGCTGTGATTCAAGTCAATGGTGGTTCATATTTACAACCGAAAGTAACCGCTACAGGCTGTGCTTTAGGCGCATTGATCGCTGCCTATAGTGCGGTGACCAATCCTGTTATTGCAGCACTGTCTGCGCATATTCACTTTGCGATTGCTGGACAACTTGCTTATACCCAAAGTCAAAGCATTGGAAGCTTTGCCGTAGCTTTTATGGATCAAATTCACCAACTCAAAGCTGAAATGATTTATGAATATGCAAATATACAACTGATTCAAACATCTTGATAAGCGCAAATAAAGCTGTTCTTGACTCGCTTGTTAGGCGACTTCTCGCCCTAAGAGCAAGTTAAGTGCAGCATCTACTAATGTAAAAAGATCTAATTTACAAATACAGATCAACCCCATACCGATAAAATAGTCAGGTGCATGCTGCATATAAAAGTTGATATGTGGACTCGCCCGATTACGTAGTCGAATTAATTGTTCAGGGGTTGTTTGTGGCAGCACACAAGGATGTACAAATACATCCTCACTACGTTGCTGTACATTCTCATGACGATTTTGCATGAGCTCAAGCACCTGCAAATACTCTTCAGGCATCTTAGCACCAACACGTGGATAAAATCGCTTAGAGCGTGAAGCAAACAAGCGATACACTTTCGGTTGCATCAAGCTTGAAACAAACCACAGCTGTCGCGTGGGATATTTGAGGCGATAACCTAAAGCCACTCGTATCGCAGACATCAAACTTCTGTTTTGATTCCTATAATCAGGTAAAAAGGCTGCTCGTGAATTCACGATATACAAGGTCTGCTGCTCTCTATTAAGCTTTAAAATGGCAATAATATTTTGACCGACGATTTTACCTCGATGATAAAAACGAATAATCGGTAATGCAACGACATCATGATTATAAAGCAGTTGATATAACTCATTTTGAACTGCATTTGGAAAAATTTTCCGATCAAAGCTTTCCAATTTCTTAAATAAGGCCTGTTGCTTCTCAGTCGAAAGCTTAGTGAAATCAACCATTTTTTCCATAAGATGCATGAGCTCTTTCCATTTTTATTTTTGGTAGCCACACTACCTTTATTTATTATCTGATATTAAATTATGGGATAAAAACCTACCTTTACTAAACTTCACCAGCTCAAAAAGGATAAACGCACATCGCCACTAAATTTTGCGCATAGCATAGCGATTTTTTAATCAAACATCTAATGGTTAATTTATATACAAAAAAAATGCCAACATAAAGCTGACATTTTTTTACAAAAGCTTAAAGCAAATCTTAAACTAGACGATGAACAATACTGACAGTTTTAATTCGATTTGAATCTAACTCAAGCACTTCAAAATGAACACCACGATAGTCTAACTGAGTTCCAACCTGAACATCACCATGGGTTTTATCAAGAATTAATCCAGCTACACTGATATAGCCTGCATCTTCCTCGACCAAATCCAGCATTCCAAGTTCGAGTTCAAGTTGGTACAAGTCTAGCATTCCTGTCGCCTTCCAAGTCTGATCATCTATTTTGATCAAATCAAGCTGTTCATCAGCGTCAGGAAACTCACCAGCAATTGCTTCAAACACATCAAGCGGTGACACCAAGCCTTGTACATTACCAAACTCATCACTCACCAAGACCAAAGAACCTTTTGATGTTCTCAAAGTATTAATGGCATCAATCACTTTCATTTTTTCGAAGATGTAAATTGGGCGATGACGCTTGATCAGATCTTTTAACTGTTCTTCATCATCGAGTACATCAAGCAGCTCTTTGGCACGTGCAATACTTATGACCTTGTCTAGACTACCACGACACACTGGAAATAAGCTGTGTGGTACAGACAATACCTGCTCACGAATTTTTTCAGGGGAATCGTCTAAATTGACCCATGAAATTTGGCTACGTGGCGTCATGATTGAAGCCACAGAGCGTTCGGCCAATGTCAGCACACCACCGATCATATAACGCTCTTCATCCGCAAAAGCTTCTTGTGCTTGACGCTGTTCCGGGTCTTCAGCTTCGATTTTTCCGCCCATGAGTTTTAAAATAGAATCCGCAGTACGATGACGTAGTGGAATTTTAGCTTCATGTTTTGCCGCATTACGCTCACCAAACTGGTTAAATGCCTCGATCGCAATCGCGACACCAATACCCGAATAGATATAACCCTTAGGAATATGGAAGCCGAAACCTTCCGCAATTAGGCTGATACCAATCAATAACAGGAAACTAAGACACAAAATAACCACGGTTGGATGACGGTTTACGAAAGCAGTTAAAGGCTTAGATGCCAACAACATCACGGCCATCGCAACAATCATCGCTGCCATCATGACATAAATGTTATCTACCATACCAATGGCGGTAATTACTGAGTCCAGTGAAAAAACAGCATCTAGAATAACAATTTGTGCAACGACTGCGGTGAAACCTGCATAGACAACATTGCTTGTAACTTTAAGCTCAGGCTTACCTTCAATTTTTTCGTGCAACTCAGTAACGGCTTTATATACCAAGAATAAGCCACCAAAAAGTAAAATGAGGTCGCGTCCAGAGAATGTCCATTCCAATATAGAAATAAGCGGTTGAGTCAATGTGACTAACCAAGAAATTGCAAATAACAAACCCAAACGCATAATAAGTGCAAGGGATAAACCTATGACACGCGCTTTATCACGTTGTTCAGGGGGAAGTTTTTCAGCCAAAATGGCAATAAAGACTAGGTTATCAATACCTAAAACAATTTCTAATATAATAAGAGTAAGCAAACCAACCCATATTCCCGGATCTAATAGAAATTCCATTATTTCATTACTCCAGAATTATGTTTCTGTTTTAAAAGCATAAACCCACACGGCGACGGATCCATTTTTGTGACCTGTTCAACTAAAGATGAAATAATTATGCCTGAGATGTTTGCTTTGTAATATTTTTTTTATGGTTTTTAACAAAATTTTAATATTTAGATACTTATAGAGTGAAATTTACCCTTAAAGCGCCAAACTTGACTTTAGATATTGTCACTTAATGCCAATATTCGATGTTTAAAAATTCTAGACGCATTGGTCATTTTTTAAAAAATTAATTTTCAGACTCAATTTATTTGAATCAAATAAATGTTTTTTATACATTATTTATTTTAATAATAGTTAAAAAAAATCAATTTATAATATTTATGACCTTACGCATTGAAACTTTTTGTTAAAAACACTAGTTCACAAATCCATTTTTTTCACTAAAATGAAACACAGCCAAGATTGTTGTAAAAATAATCAATTGCTAAAACCAAGGATGCGCGGATTTCTAATCCAATCAAGTAATACAGAATAGGATTCATTGCTATGACCAATGAAAAGGCTTTGACTTTTAATAAAACGTCAAAAATGCTTAGCAATACTAGCTATGAAGGCTCATATCTCAACTTAGACTCATCATTTGATCAGCATCAAGTTAAAATTGTGGTTTCGCATAATAACCAAAAGTTTGAAATGCTCCTACCTATCGTTCTACAAGACGGTACCCCAATGGCTAAACTTTCTTTAGATTCTCACCAGAATGCTGAAGTAGAAGATGAAGTTATACAATTTGCGCAGACTATTGTTGGCTTTCACCAAAATAAAAGCAGTTATACCCTATCTGTTTAATAGCCACACTTAGCTTCAAATTACTGTTAAAAGATATTTCATCTGCAAATCTCTTTTAACAGTAATTTTATATTGCTAAGTATATGAGTGTTCACATAAAATGTGTTCAATTGATTTATAAAATAAAAATACGATTCACGGGGAATCCGTCACATGACCAAAAAGTATAGTAAGTTCCTACCAGGTTCTGAAGATTTTTCACTGGAAAACTTTCCATTTTACTGGGTAACTCAAGTACATGCTCAATATGTACTCAATGTCGATCACGCTTTGAAAAAATATGGTTTAGACAACTCTCGTCGTCGTATTTTACTTGCTCTCAAATCAAAACCACATGCCAGTGTTTCTGATCTATCTGACATGGTCGTCTCAAAAATGTCGACAACCACCAAAATTGTTTATCGTTTGAAAGATGAAGGATTGGTTGAAACTTATTCTTGTGAAGATGATGCACGTATCACTCGTGTCCTCCTCACAGAAAAAGGCACGGAGATGACCAGTAAAATTAATGATTTAACCAGTGTAGTACTTGAGCAATCATTTGAAGGTTTAACACCTTTGCAAATTGAAAAAATGATGGAAAGCTTGAAACACGTGTTTAAAAATTTAGCGCGCTAAACCGTTTAAAAGTCGAAAAAGTTGAGCTGGGGACTCTCTTTTTCGACTTTTATTTTGGGTACATAAGAACATTCAAACTCTTCAACAGGAAAGCCTTGTACAAAAGATTGAATATTTGACGATTTCCAGCTAAGCCATTCCTCTAAACGGTCATGTGGAATCACAATCACTGAGCGCTTCACATCCCCCGGCTCATGGAACTCCCGCATCATTGGGTGGTCTATAGCATCCATCGTCAGCATGGTTGCTGACCGCACTACCTCGCCTGCTATGCGACAGATTTCATAAAGAGCGGCAACAAAAACAACCTTCCCATCCCGTCGTCTAACACCCCATCTCTGTGGTTTTTGCTCTATATATTTTGACTCATAGAATTCAAAAACTGGAATTACCCCAAACTGATATTTTGAAGTCGCTTCAATAAAACTAGCCTTTTGCAGAAGTGTCTCACTTCGGGCATTATAGGTTTTGCTTGCAATACTCTTATCTTCTGCCCATTTCGGTATTAAACCAAAATGCACCTTACGCCATTCAAATCCTATATTTGATTTGAACAATAAGGGCAGCTCATAACCTGGATACACCTCTTCCACATAATCAAAAGGAATTTCAGGTAGACCAAACTGCTGTACTTGAGCAAGGGTTAGAGGTTTAAAATTAGCACACATAGCATCAAATCATTTTCGCTTTTTTGTCTCAAGCGAAGTTCTAAAATTAATCAATAGAGTAACATATCATCTTGGATATTTTACCCATAAGGCATAATCAACAAAAGCCCAAACTAAAGCCTTCAAAATACATCACTTAGCTTGAGCTAGAAAAGATATGCGAGACCTGTAGATACCATCTGCCAATATTGAGCACAACAAACGACAACCTAGCTTTTGTTAAAGCATACTTTTCTACTACCGTACGGAAAAAGTATAATCTTAGCTATTTATCTAAGTTTCAGCCCTAAATAATGAGTCTGCACCAGTCAAAGCGACTAAAAATAAAATGGGATAAAGACTCGATAAGATATTTTTTCCAATCAGTTAGTGAAATATTTAAATCGAGGTCAGCTTATTGATGTCGAAACTTCATCCATAAATTCGCACCATATAGCAATCAAGATTGATACGCTCTGTAAGGCCAATACATGCATTAGAGCTCTTGCAAAAGTCAAAAAATGATCATGCATTGGTAATATAATAAGTGCTGAACGTCACTTCACTCTTGGTGAAAACCTTAGAATGACGGATTCTTCCTATCAATCCTCTCCCTAGCCTTCTCCTTTTAAAAGAAGAAGGAACTTTCATTGTGATTTCAATACAGCTCAAAAAATGACTTATGCAAGAAATCCATTTATCTTAGAACAAATCTAGTAGACATAGACCTTATTTTTACTCTTGGCTTTAGAGCAAACCAAGTGCTTGGTGGACTATATATCCTGTCGAAAGCTCAATAAAAGTTCTCTATGAATATAAACCTTTTTCATCTCAGTTGATTAATTTGTTTTACTGCCACATAAATTCGCCAATAAATATATGTACTGATAATAACTTCAAAAATAAGATCCATGACTATATTTAATTGCTTAAGCATTGCCTCTTCCAAACTGGAAGCAAAAACCAAAATTATGACTTGCAAGGAAATACCAACTATCAAAAACAACACAAGTGATTGAATTGTAATAGGTAGACTCAAAGCAATAATACGCTTTAAAAAATCACGACCTTTTTCACCCCCATTCACTTTAAAGATTGCATTTATCCAGCTAATCAACAAACCAATTTGCAGAATAAATGATGCCCACGCTGCGGATACGGTAGATTCGGGTGCAAGTGTAAGTGCTAAAGAACTCAACAAGATAATAATGGCACTCACGATATAATAATTTTTAAAATCTGTTTCTGAGACTTTATTTAACTTCAAATCTTCTACTAATTTATTAACATTCCAGAAGTACATTGTTATTCCTTGTTCTTATACTATTTAAAATTGCTGATAAAAAAAGCCTCCGAAGAGGCTTTTTTAGGTTTACAGATTAGTCACCTGTATAACCTTTTAACTTCAAACGTGCAGCATGTAGAAGTGGCTCTGTATAACCTGATGGTTGCTCACCACCTTTAAACACTAGGTCATAAGCTGCTTTGTATGCATAACCATCGAAGCTTGGTGCCATTGGTGTATAAAGCGGATCGTTTGCGTTTTGCTCATCAACGATTTTCGCCATACGCTGCATCACTTCTTCAACTTGCGCTGCAGATACGATGCCATGACGCAACCAGTTTGCAACGTGTTGAGATGAAATACGCAAAGTTGCACGGTCTTCCATTAAACCAACATTGTTGATGTCTGGAACTTTCGAACAACCTACACCTAAGTCAACCCAACGTACAACATAACCTAAGATCCCTTGAAGGTTATTTTCAAGTTCTTTGGTTTTCTCTTCTTCAGTCCAGTTAGTATCTGTCGCTAAAGGCGGTGTTAACAAATCGTCTAATGATAAAGGCTGAGTATTCAAGAGTTCTTTTTGACGCTCAGACACGTTGCATTGGTGATAGTGAATCGCATGAATGACAGCACCAGATGGAGATGGAACCCATGCACAGCTTGCACCCGCTTCTGGATGTTCAATCTTGGTTTTGTACATGTCTAGAAGCATGTCTGGTTTTGGCCACATGCCTTTACCAATTTGTGCTTTACCACGTAAGCCCGCTTGAAGACCGATCATCACATTGCGGTTTTCATATGCTGGGAACCAAATTTGTGCTTTCACTTCGCCCTTACGAACAAATGGACCTGCTTCCATGAAAGTATGAATTTCATCACCTGTACGGTCCATGAAACCTGTATTAATGAAGATAGTACGGTCTTTTGCTTGAGCAATACAGTTTTTCAAGTTTACAGAAGTACGACGCTCTTCATCCATGATACCGATTTTTAACGTTTTTGCAGGCAAGCCAAGCGCTTGTTCTGAACGCTCAAACAACTCAACCGCAAAAGCAACTTCTTCAGGGCCATGCATTTTAGGTTTTACGATATACATTGAACCTTTACGCGAGTTCTTGTTTTCGTTTTCACCTTTAATATCTGCAAAAGACAATAGCGGAGTGATTAATGCATCCATAATCCCTTCGTAGATTTCAGCACCATCTACAAGGATCGCAGGGTTGGTCATGAGGTGACCCACGTTACGAAGAAGCATCAATGAACGGCCATGAAGTTTCGTTTCACCGCCGATCAAGTTTTTGTGCGTACGGTCTTTATTCAAAGTACGCGTAACGGTTTTACCATTTTTCTCGATAGACTCTGAAAGTGTACCCTTCATCAACCCTAACCAGTTACGGTAGCCTTCAACTTTCTCTTCTGCATCTACAGCAGCGATCGAGTCTTCTAAATCTTGAATTGTGGTTAATGCAGACTCAAGAACCAAATCTTTTACGCCAGCCGCATCTGTTTGACCAATTGGGCTATTTGCATCAATTTCGATAATAACGTGTAGGCCGTTATTTAAAAGTACGATTTCTGTTGGAGCAGATTCTTCGCCATTGAAACCTACAAATTGTGCTTCGTGTGCTAAGCCTGTTGTTGAACCATCTTTCAAGGTCACAACTAACTTTTTGCCTTCAACTGCATATTTTGTCGCATCAGCATGTGAACCATTTGCTAATGGGAAGGTTTCATTTAAGAAGTTTTTAGCAAATGCAATAACTTTATCGCCACGTACTGGGTTATAGCCTTTACCTTTCTCAGCGCCACCGTCTTCAGGGATCACGTCAAAGCCGTAAAGTGCGTCGTATAAAGAGCCCCAACGCGCGTTTGCAGCATTTAAGCAGTAACGTGCATTACGTACAGGTACCACCAATTGCGCACCAGCCAATAATGCGATTTCTTCATCTACATTTTCTGTGCTGATTTGGAAATCTTCTACTTCTGGTACCAAGTAGCCAATTTCAGTAAGGAAAGCTTTGTAAGCTCCAAGTTCAAATTTGTTGTTGCGGTGCCATTCATCAATCTTCGCTTGAATGTCGTCACGCTTAGCCAATAGTGCTTTGTTCTTTGGGCTAAGATCGACAACGACTTGTTCAAAGTTCTTCCAGTAAGCTTCACTGTCCAAACCTGAACCTGGAAGTGCTTCATTTTCGATGAAATCGTAAAGTTCTTTAGCAATCGCTAACTTGCCTTTTTGAATACGTGCAGTCATTGTCTTTCCTGATATTGCTACTTTTTATACAAGAGATTCTAGTATACCGATTTAAACTTGGCTGAATAGTAATATCACCGTGCGAAATAGTGATCATTTTTTATTTAATACCGTAAAAAAGCTACCAAATAATATACTGCTCAAAGCACAAGCACTATCAATTTACAAAATGCTCTTTAATAGTTTATTAAGTTTTTGAAATGTCGAAATTAGACTTAAGTGCAGTTTTGCTTATATTTCACACTTAAAACCAATATTCTCCCTGTTTTTCAACCCTGATTAAGCCATGTTTATAAAAAAAAGTCGATAAAATAAACAATGAAAATGCACATAAAAAAAGCATCCTTTCGGATGCTTTAACTTTTAGATTTCTTCTTGTTGTTTACTTGCTTCAGCTTGTATTTGTCGATGCGCTTCATTCAAGTAATCATCTGATTGCATTTCCAATAAACGTGAACGCGTGCGTTCAATTTCAAAGGCTAATTTATCACCAGAGTACAAATCAATAATCGTATCTTCTGAGGTTAAAATCAGTTTTACCCCACGGTCATAAAACTCATCGACCAAATAAATAAAACGACGTGTCCCTTCAGAAAGATAGTCTGTTAAGTGCGGTACATTGCTTACCAACACCGTATTATAAATATTTGCAATTTCAATAAAGTCAGCAGGACTCCGTGGTTTTAAACACAGCTCAGAATACTCACACCATAAGACATCTTCAGTATGTCCCACCGTTTCCACAATACGATTATTAATAATAATCGGCTCATCTGAAATGGTTTGGGTTTGTGTCAATGCGCTAAAACGCTGTGCGATCCAACGTTGGTGTTCATGTGTTAAAGGCGATTTAAAGAGTTGCGCCTGTTTTAAAACACGTAAACGGTAGTCCACGCCCGCATCCACATTTAAAATCACACACTGTTGTTTCACCATTTCAATGGTTGGAATGAAACGATCACGGTGAATGCCATTTTTATATAAACCATCTGGTGCAATGTTTGAGGTCGCCACCAAGGTAATGCCACGTGCAAAAAGCTTTTGGAACAAATCACTGAGAATCATGGCATCCGTCACATTCGAGACGAAAAACTCATCGAAACAAATGACCACCGCTTCTTTATAAATTTGATCCGCAACTGCATCTAAAGGATTACGCTGACCTGAAAGCTTGTTGAGCTCACGATGCACGTGTTGCATAAAATGATGAAAGTGCATGCGCGTTTTACGGCGAAACGGAATTGAGTCATAAAACTGATCCATCAGCCATGTTTTACCCCGGCCTACACCACCCCACATATATACACCACGTGGAGAGGTTTGACGGCGGAAACGACGGAATGCCTTTTTTGATGCCTTAAAACGTTGAATTAATTCATGCCAAACGCGATCCAACTCGTGTACGGCCTGTGCTTGCGCGTCATCGGGCATAAACTGTCCAGATGCTAAGGCTTGAGCATAACGCTCGGCAGGAGATAAAGGGCTGAATGCGGTAGGTGAATTAAAATCTGACATATCATTTAATACTATTTTTAGGCTATATCAATTATAGCGGAGTGGAAAAGTTAATCTATAACACTTTGGCATGATTATGCTTAGGCTATTTCCCATATTGTCGTGGACTATAACCAAACCAACGCTTAAACGCATGATTGAAAGCTGCTGGCTCTGAATAGCCCAATAACTCTGCAATCATTTCAATGGAATATTCCTGATATTCCATCAAATGTAGTGCACGATCTTTCATTAATTGCTCACGAATTTGTTTATAACTGCTATTTAACTGTTGCAACTGGTGCCTCAATGTTCGCTCTGGCAAGTTCAGCGCTTGTGCTGTTTCTGCCATAGTCGGTAGTAACCCCCGCTGCAACTCCAAATAATCTTGTACACGTTGAATCAAACTTGGCTGTTCAGCGGTTTCTTCCAAACGTTGCAATTCTGCCTGACATTTGCCCGCATACACGTTGAAGGTCATAGCATCTGCTGAAGGAATAGGTATATTAAGCATACGCTCATCAAACCAAAATTCAGCTTGCTGTGTACCAAAACTCACTTGCTGACCATAAACCTGCCGATAGAGCGCAAGCTTCTTCGCATCTTCAGGTCGTGCAACAGGTAAAGTCATCCGAATCTCAGGCATCTCTAACCCAATCATCTTATAAATATCTTGTAGGAACTTATAGGTTCCCGCGATTTCAGAATGTGCTCGTAACTGTCCCAATGGTGTTTGCAAGTCACGTGGTAAATAACACAGTGCCACTTGCTCATTTTGTTTTTTCAAACCTAATAAGCCACTTAAATGCGTCAAACTCTGATAGCGGATACCCTGTTCCAATGCTGTGTGTGTCGTCGGGCTGGTCATCAATAACATGAGTAAAGGACCGTAACCTGCCAGAGCGTAATGCTGACCGATGAACAAGCCCTGCTCAGGCTCAATACCTTCTGCAATGATTTTCAAAATATCCCACTCTAGAGCAGGATGGATGATCGCATTCGGATCAAGCGACTCTACACGCAAACCAATGCTTTGTAACTTTTGATCGACTGCGACTCCTGCTTTACGCATTCCTTGAATCAAATACATCAAGCCAAGTACAGAACGTTTCATAATCAATTAAAAGCAAAATATTGGGCTATGTTTTACTACAACCATCCAGCACTCAACAATTGCCGAATCTATCAATTTTAATGTCAGCTCTATCATAGATCTTGTTAAACATTGCTCTACAATCAATCAGAACAAAAAAGGAAATTCTTATGCAGGCAGCAAATTCAAGCTTAAACGCTCCTCATGCACGGATCGCTATTATTGGCGCAGGTTTTGGTGGCTTAGCTATGGCGATTCGCCTGTTAGAAAGTAATATTCAAGACTTTATCATTTTAGAAAAAGCCAGTGAAATAGGCGGAACTTGGCGTGAGAACCAATATCCAGGCGCTGCTTGCGATGTGCAGTCTCACTTATATTCTCTATCTTTTTCACCCAAGACTGATTGGTCTAAACGTTATGCTGAAGCACCTGAAATTTATCAATACATGCAAACACTGACTACTCAACATCAATTGCAGTCTTATATCCGTTTTAATACCGAAGTCAGCTCAGCCCGTTACTTAGAAAATAAATGCATTTGGGAGTTGAAACTCAATCAAACAGAAATACTGACTGCTCAATTTGTGATTTTTGCTTCAGGTCCATTGCATGTACCACAAATCCCGTATATTGCAGGCATTGAGAAATTTACAGGCAAAGTTTTCCACTCATCACAGTGGGATCATAATTACGACCTTAACAATAAAAATGTTGCTTCCATTGGCACAGGCGGCAGTGCGATTCAATATATTCCTGAAATTGCAGAAAAAGTGAAACAACTTTACGTACTACAAAGGACAGCTGCATGGGTTATTCCTCGGGATGAACGTCGTTATTTACCGATTGAAAAAAGGCTGTTTGATCGATTTGATTGGTTTCGAAAAATTCATCGTGCCCGACTCTATTGGACAAATGAATCTCGTGTAGTTCCCATTATGAAACCACAGGTCATGAAATATGCACAAAAACTAGCAGAAGCCTATATTCGCCATCAAGTCAAAGACCCTGCGACTGCTGAGAAATTAGTTCCTAACTATATTATGGGTTGTAAACGAATATTGGTCTCTAACAAGTATTATCCAAGCTTTAACCGTAAAAATGTTGAATTGGTTACCGATGATATTTTGGAGTTAACTGAGGACAGTATCATCACCCAAGATGGGAAAAAGCGTGCAATTGACTGCCTGATCTATGGCACAGGTTTTGTGACTGACCCTCGTATTTATCTCAAATCTTTTAGCTGTACAGGACTAAATCATGTCGAGCTGACAGAGGCATGGAAAAAAAATGGCGCCGAAAGTTACTATGGGATTAGCACCAAAGGCTTCCCTAACTTATTCCAGCTTTTAGGGCCCAATACGGTCTTAGGTCATAACTCGGTTATTTTTATGATTGAGTCACAAGTGAATTACATTTTACAGCTCATCGAGATGACACAAAAAACGCAATCTCAAGCGATCGTTGTGAAAGCAGATACTCAAGATCAGTTTAATCAACATCTACAAAGTCAATTTACCAATACCATTTGGCAATCTGGCTGTGTGAGTTGGTATCAACAAGAGGACGGGAAAAATTTCTCTTTATGGCCTACCTATACCTGGAAATATTGGCTGAAAACACGAAAAGTAAATCCTGCAGACTATCGTTTTTTAAATTCCAAGCAAGATAGTCAAGCAATCAATTAAGATCGCGGTCATAATAAGTCAGTATTTTTTCACACTTTATTTGACATGCAATCTTTTTGGTTGATTTTCCAGCTTCTTATTTGTTTGGCACTTGGATTTGTTTTGGCGCGTCGTTTACCCAAATGGCTTGAACGACTTGCGTTTCAAATCCTGCCTTATTTTACCTATATTCTCTTAATTGCAATTGCGGTTGAATTCTCAACCACATTACATAGCATTGCCCAACCTTTGCAGATACTTAATCATGCGGCTCTTTTAGCAGTTATGACCAGCCTCGGGGCTTTTGTTTGTTGCTATATCTTATTCAAACTTTTAGGTTATCAACCAAGTCATGGCAAAGTGTCCATGAGTCTAGTGACTAAGTCTTTAATCAATATCAGTTATGCATTTATTGCATTAGGATTGGGTTATGCTTTGGCAGAGCTATCATCAAGTTTCGGCTATACCCTTCATATCAGCACATGGAACTTACTCTTGGTTTTCATGTTCCTCATTGGGCTTGATTTGGCCTATTCACCACTCGATCGCTCATGGTTAAATTGGCAAATACTGCTCGTGCCACTTGGTTGTATCCTTGGTTCATTAATTGGTGCATTTGTGACTGCTTATTTTGTACCTGATTTGCAATTAAAAGATCTAATTATGCTGTCTCAAGGCTATGGTTTCTACTCGATGACGGGGATTGTGGTCACGGAATTAAAAAATGCACATTTGGGTAGTATTGCCCTCATGAACGACCTGTTTAGAGAAATCTTTGCAATTGTGTTCATGTACATTATTGGCTGGCGATATCCACGCTCTGCCATATCCTCCGCAGGAGCTACTGCCATGGATGTTACCCTACCTATGGTCAAACAAGCGTGTGGAAATGATTTTATCCCACATGCCATGGTAAGCGGTTTTATCTTGTCTGTGCTGGCGCCTATTGTTGTCAGTGTCTTGGCAGCAGTATAAGTCATCTCACGATCATCACGCCTCTTCACATGAGGTGTGATGCTGTACTCAACATTTCTCTTTTCATCTTTTAAAATAAACTGACTCAGTTTATATCAATCTTTTTCACCAGATCACCCACCGCCTCAACCATTGTTGCACCTAGCTGATAGCTGAACAACAGCTATGGCTGATACCCAAGCAGATGACTTCGTGGAGTCTTCATCTTGTTCTTTTAAATCCTGCTTCATTTCAGTGGCTTCATTTACAGTCGCACTGCGTAATTCAGTATTTTGCTTTGGTATAGTCAGCTTAAGCTCAAATGATTCTTTTAAAAAAGAATGTATAAAAAAAGCCTTTCAAATGAAAGGCTTTTTAGAGTTTTATATTTAGAGCGTTGCTAGAATGTCTTTAAGCGTTTGACATGGGTTAGCAGACTGTGTAATTGGACGACCAATGACTAAATGAGTTGCGCCATCTAGCATGGCTTGCTTTGGCGTTACAATACGTTTTTGGTCATCTGCACTCGAACCTTCAGGGCGAATACCTGGAGTTACCAATGCGAACTCTGAACCAAGCGTTTCGCGTAACATTTTTGCTTCTTGTGCTGAACACACTACGCCATCTAAACCACTGTCTTTGGTCAGCTTAGCCAAACGTTTAACTTGTTCAAAGGGTTCAATATCGAGGCCGATATCGGCTAAATCTTCACGACCCATCGAGGTCAGGACCGTTACTGCAATGAGCTGGGTATTATAATTTCCCGCTTTTAAACGTTCGACACAAGTTTCCATCATTTTTCGGCCGCCTGAAGCATGGACATTCACCATCCAAACGCCCATTTCTGCCGCAGCACACACCGCTTGCGCAGTGGTATTTGGAATATCATGAAATTTTAAATCTAAGAACACTTCAAAGCCTTCACGATGTAAAGCTTTAACGATAGATGAGCCTTCATGGGTAAATAATTCTTTACCAACTTTCACACGGCATAATTGAGGGTCTAATTGCCCAGCAATCGTCATTGCGTCATAATGACTTTTTGCATCTAAGGCAACGATAATACTCATGAGGAGACCCTTCAAACTGACAAAATTATGGCATTATACGGATTAAGCCGAAAACGACCAAGACTATTTTTTCTAAAAACTATTCAAAATTCAAACCAAGCTCTTTATTCATATAATTTTATATCATTATCAATAGATTAATGCACAGTAAAAAACGCCTTTGGCCATATATCCAAAGGCGTTTAAATCAAACTAGCTTCAATATTTGGTAAAACAAAAACCCTACTTCATATTGTGGCTCAAAGCGGTGTAGATGGACGATCATTCGGATTGATATCTAACACCGTTTTTTCATGTCTTGTATGTGCTGCAGCTTCAGCAGCAGCCAACTGCGCCGCATGAATTTGTTCTTTACGGAGGTGATCAATATCTTTACGTAATCGCTTAATTTCCCAACTTTTCTGGAATACACGAAATACCTGAACACCAATCAACAAACCCAAAACAATCCCTAGCGCCATTGTTAACAATAACAACAAACCTAGACGCATTGCTGGAACCTGTATAAACAACAGATCAACAGTCAGCTCAGTTCCGTTTTGCAGTACTAAAGCTAAACAATAGCCAAACAGTACAATTAATAATGCGAATAATACGTAACGCATAAACACCCCGATAAATTTTATTAGTCTGCAGAATCGTTTACTGCATCACGTAATGCTTTACCTGGTTTAAAATGTGGAACAGCTTTAGCAGCCACCTCTACCGACTTACCTGTTTTAGGGTTACGACCTACACGAGGCTCACGATGGTGAAGTGCAAAACTCCCAAAACCACGAATTTCAATACGGCTATCAGAAGATAGTGATGCAATCATTTGATCAATCATAATCTTAACAGCTTCTTCCACTAGTGGCTCTGCTAAGTGTGGATTTTTTAGAGAAATACGCTCTATTAAGTCAGACTTATTAAGTGCTTCCGTAGTCATCTGCGACCTCTTTAATTATCAAGCTACCATGTAGATAGAATGATAATAACCTGTTTAAATACAAAACGGTAGCGTAATAAGTGAATACTACGCTACCGTTTATTGTATTTGTGTAAAAAGTATTAGTTAACTTACATTAACAATACAATTTAAACATCTACTTAGTTGCCCATTTGAGCTTTGATCAAATCACCAATAGTCTTAGGACCATTGTCTTGACCGTTAGCTGCTGTCTTCAAGTTAGCAACTGCTTCTTTCTCTTCAGCTTCGTCTTTCGCTTTGATAGACAAGTTGATAGAGCGAGATTTACGATCTACGTTGATGATTTTAGCTTCAACTTCTTGACCAACTTCAAGGAACTTAGTTGCATCTTCAACGCGGTCGCGATTGATTTCAGATGCTTTAAGAGTCGCTTCAACTTCGTCAGCTAACTTAACAGTTGCGCCACGAGCGTCAACAGCAGTTACAGTACCTTTAACAAGCGCACCGCGTTCGTTAGCAGCTAAGAAATCGTTGAACGGATCGCTGTTCATTTGTTTGATACCAAGGCTGATACGGTTGCCTTCAGCATCTACAGAAAGGATAACCGCTTCAACAGTATCACCTTTCTTGTAACGACGAATCGCTTCTTCACCTTGTTCGTTCCAAGAAATATCAGACAAGTGAACTAGACCATCAATACCGCCTGGTAAACCGATGAAGATACCGAAGTCAGTGATTGACTTGATAGTACCTGAAACCTTTTCACCTTTGTCGTGGTTCTTAGCAAACTCTTCCCATGGGTTAGCACGAGTTTGTTTGATACCAAGAGAAATACGACGACGTTCTTCGTCAACTTCAAGAACCATAACATCAACTTCATCACCAATCTGAACAACTTTAGATGGGTGGATGTTTTTGTTTGTGTGGTCCATTTCAGAAACGTGTACTAAACCTTCAACGCCTTCAGCGATTTCTGCAAAACAGCCGTAGTCAGTTAAGTTAGTTACGCGAGCTTTAACGATAGAACCTTTAGGATAACGGCTCATGATCGCCAACCATGGATCTTCGCCTAATTGCTTAAGACCTAAAGATACGCGGTTACGTTCTTTGTCAAATTTAAGTACTTTAACAGTAACTTCTTGACCAACTTCAACCACTTCTGATGGATGCTTGATGCGTTTCCAAGCCATGTCAGTGATGTGAAGAAGACCATCAATACCGCCAAGGTCAACGAATGCGCCGTAGTCAGTAAGATTTTTGATAGTACCAGTAACTGTTTGACCTTCTTCAAGCTGAGCAAGAAGAGCTTCACGGTCAGCTGAAGATTCAGCTTCCATAACAGCACGACGAGATACAACAACGTTATTACGTTTAGCATCAAGTTTGATTACTTTAAATTCTAACTCTTTACCTTCTAAGTGAGTAGTATCACGAATAGGACGAGTATCAACTAAAGAACCTGGAAGGAACGCACGAACTGGACCGATGTCAACAGTGAAACCGCCTTTAACTTTACCAGAGATAACACCAGTAACGATTTCGCCGTCTTCAAAGATTTTTTCAAGTTTAGTCCAAGTTTCAGCACGTTTCGCTTTTTCACGTGATAAAACTGTTTGACCCATGCCATTGTCAAGAGCTTCAACAACAACATCAACAGTGTCGCCAACTTGAACTTCAAGTTCGCGTTGTTCATTTAAGAATTCAGCGCGGTCAACAATACCTTCTGATTTAAGGCCAGTGTCAACTGTTACCCAGTCAGAATCGATGTTTACTACAACGCCTTGGATGACAGCACCCTTTTCAACGTTGAGGTTTAATTCGCTTTCTTCAAAGAGGGCTGCAAAAGATTCGGTCATGATATACCTGATAAAGTCAGCGGTCTTGGATCAGACAAGGCCGGTTTAGTTAAGCGTCTACATAGTCCATATTGAACTGATCAAGCTATGCTTCTGCTGAATATAAAATTCGTTAATTTGCTAATTGCTTATCTATATAAGCCGTCATGAGCTGAAACACCTCATCAATGTTCAATTCAGAACTATCAATGAGATAAGCATCAGCCGCTGGTTTGAGTGGAGCAACTTCTCGCTCCATGTCACGTTTATCACGCGCCTCAATATTAGCTAAAATATCGTTTATTTTAGCATCCAGCCCCATACCCTGCAACTGCTTTACTCTTCGTTCAGCACGAGATTGGGCTGAAGCAGTTAAATAAATCTTCGCTTGTGCTTCAGGAAAGATAGATGTAGCCATGTCTCGACCGTCTGCAACCAAACCAGGGGGCTGTGCAAAAGCATGCTGGCGATCAACCAGTGCAGCTCTAAGTTCAGGAATCGTTGCAACTTTTGATGCAAACTCACCAACTCGCTCAGTGCGAATGGTTTGACTAACATCCTCACCCTTAAGCAAGACTTGTGTGCCTTGCGCAGTGCTTAAAAATTGTATGTCTAAATGTGTAGCAATTTCCACACATTGTGCCAACTCTGTCGCCACAACATCTAACAAATCATGCTGATGTAAGGACAATCCCAACAGACGATAGAGTGCACCTGAATCGAGCAAATGAAACTGATAATGCGCTGCTATTTTTGCAGCGAGCGTGCCTTTGCCCGAACCACTTGGACCATCAATCGTAATAATTTGAACTGTCATTGCTTACCCAAAGTTTGTTATACAGATTTAGCGAGTTTTGAAAAACCTAGTTTAATCGCAGATTTAAGCTGTGCAAGGATTAATTTACTGACAAAAGGTACACGTGCCTGTAATTCAATCGTATAGGTCACTAAAGTTTTATTTGGATCAATTGCTTCGAACTCAATAATCCCGAGATGATGCTTGATGAGTGGATTTTTAATAATTTTGTATTCAATCCGCTCATTCACTTTCATTAATGTGATTTGTTCTTGTAAAGGCTTAATAGGACCGAAGCCCATACGACGAACAGAACCTAGACCATCAGGGCGTTCTGGATCTGCCGAGTCTTTTACCCGAACCACTTGGACTGGTGCAAATGCAACGTTATACGTGGAGTGTTTAGACAGTAAATCAAACACCTGCTCTAAAGGCGCACTAAACTCTTTCTTAATCTGAATATAATTCATGGTCGATTCCAATATATTATTTGACAATTTTAATTGTCATTTTATTTTACATGAAATGAGCATTATACAAACATCTCTGTCACTTTTCTTGTAAACGAGATAGTCGTTTTTGCTCGCGACGCATTTTAAAAAATTGACTAAGTTGCAACGAGCATTGCTCATGCAAGCAACCTGCTTCAAACAAAAACTGATGATTATAATACCCTGTTTCAAATAGTTTACGGGCACTGATTAAAGAGCCTGCTTTGGGTTCAGTTGCTCCAAAAACCACTTTTGCAACACGTGCATGCACTAAAGCACCCACACACATGGTGCATGGCTCAAGCGTCACATATATGACCGCATCATCAGGTAAACGATAATTTTGTATATTTTGACAAGCATCTCGAAGAGCTTGAACTTCTGCATGTGCGGTAGGGTCATTCAATGAAATAGGTGCATTAAAGCCTGAACCAATAACCTTATTCTGGCTCACGATGACCGCCCCAACAGGAACTTCTCCTTTTGAAGCGGCAACTGCAGCTTGCTCTAAAGCAAGCTGCATCCATTCACTGTCCGTTTTTAAAACATCTGTCATAAAGTCAAATTAGATTAGGTCGTAATGCTTAAGAAGTTCGTTCCAACTTGCGATAGTTGTCGTTGGCGGATTTCCAGCAAAAATACCTTTTAAGCTATTATTAACCCCTTGTTTCCATGCTGGTGACAAATCTTTATCCACTAAGCGCGCGCGTACACCCTCAACGAAATCTGCATGGCGAATTTTCCAGTCAGAAATTTGTGTCTCAAGCTCAAAAACTTCATTCCACGAATGAACCTGTTTACCCCACTGCCATAACAACCATGTTAATGCAGCAGTTGTAGGTGAACCTTTTTGCAAGTTCTCACTGGCTTGACGAAGCCAATCGCTACGCGCATCACTTAAACCGACAATAGCATCATAATCATGCTCAAAGTTCACACCACGACATACACTATGAATCACATCCAACGAGTTTTGTAGTGGGCCTGGACCTACCGGGCGGTGCATACTATTTAAGGTATCATCAATCGCTCTAAAGTCACCTGCTGGATAATGGCTCCAATCAATATTGATCAACTTTTCAAGCACGGTACTACGTTGCGTATCACAAATATGGGTGGCCCAGCCTATACCATATGCGCCAGCTGCCGTCATAATTGAACCCGTTAAGCCAGTAAACAAGCCAATAGCACCACGATCTGCCAAGAAGCGCGTTGCGCCAACATCTGGATACAAACCGATATTAATCTCAGGCATCGCCAAACGTGAATGCGGTGTGACCAAACGGAATGGCGCAGCCATAAACAGACCTAAACCACCACCCATCACATAACCTTCGCCCCACACCAATACTGGTTTTGCATAATTATGCAATAGTAGGTCCAGTGCATATTCTTGTTCAAAGAATTTATTTGCTGTCGCTACTTCATCATTAATCACCAATTGACGCAACTTACGCACATCACCACCCGCACAGAATGCTTTTGGGGTCGTAGAATCTAACCAAATGGCTTTAACAGCATCATCATTATGAAAGTCTTGAAATACTTCAAATAGAGCAGAAACGATCGTTTCATCCAAAGCATGAAGTGATTTTGGTCGATTCAGACGAACAATGCGCCAACCATTTTTTGCTTCTTCTACAATCAAATCTGGATGGTAGTTTTTAGAAACGGGAGAATATGTCATGCGTCCAGCTGCCAGTCTATAGGCTCAATGCCATGTTGTTTAAGATAATTATTGGATTTTGAAAAAACTTTACAACCGAAGAATCCACCACGGTTTGCTGCCAAAGGTGACGGATGTGCCGCCTTTAACACCAAATGTTTTTCTTGATCAATCCGTTGTCCTTTCCGCTGCGCATATGCTCCCCAAAGAATAAAAACAATATGCTCTCGCTGTTCATTTAACACATCAATCACATGATCAGTAAAGTCTTCCCAACCTTGTTTTTGATGTGATGTCGGTTGACCAGCTTCAACGGTTAATACACTATTCAACAGCAAAACACCTTGCTGCGCCCAACGAGTTAAATCCCCATGTTTAGGTATTTCAATACCTAAATCTTTATTTAACTCATGGAAAATATTACGTAAAGATGGCGGTAAAGCAAGCCCTCTTTGTACGGAAAAACTGAGTCCATGCGCCTGATCGGGTCCATGATACGGGTCTTGTCCTAGAATCACTACTTTTACATTTGACAATGGTGTTGTATTAAATGCATTAAAAATCAGTGCATTTGGCGGATAAATCACTTTATTCGCCTTGATTTCTGTAACAAGAAATTGCTTTAACGCATCCATTTTTGGACTCAGTAAAAAATCACTTAATCCATATTTCCAACTGGCATCCAGCTGAATTTTATCAAGCTTGGTTTGCTGTTGTTCTGTTAAAGACATACTTGCGCCTTATTCCTTGACTTTATATTCTGTGACAAATTTCACAATTTGACTTGCAATTCTACATTCGGATTATGAAATTTGATACCTTCTTTTAACCTGCTATACATTTCAGTATCATTCCATTCTGCTTGAATTTGCTCTGAAAATTCTATTTCATTAAGAGCTAAAAGCCCCATCTGCTCATTTTCAATATCTTCAATAAAGCTTTGCGCATAACCCGTATCTGTTTCATGCACAATCACAGAATACACTTCCACGTCACCCTCACCGTTTTGAGTTACAGTCGAAGCAAGTACTTGTTGGGCAAGGTAAAAGAAGATACGCGAAAATTGCTCAGCTGATGGTGAAACTGGTAAAGATACCCAACGCGCACTAAATGTTTTGCAGGCTTGAATATATTCAGGATCGTCGTTTTGCCAAAAACAAATTGCATGATCAAAAGAATCATAAAGATCTTTAATCACACCTTTGAGCAAACCAAAGTCATAGACCATTTGACCATGATCTAATTTAGAGGCTTTGAGAAGTAATTCTACTTTGTAGCTATGACCATGAATCGAACGCTTACAACGATCCGAAGTACAATTACGTACAATATGGGCATTTTCAAACTTAAATAACTTACGAATTAACATATGTCGTAATGCAATCAAACTTTCTGAGGATTAACTTTAATTATAAAGCAAAAGTTAATAGATGCTCATTTATTTTATTGTTGAAGTCGATTGACAAATCATATCAACCTGCCCAACGACGTTTAAAACGGTGCCATACTTCGATATGCCACATAAACTGTTTGTTCTTTTCGCACCAAATCACTACTAAATTGACGTTTACGCTCATTGAGCATCACGTCTATTCTTACTTTAAAATAATTGGATTGAACACCCAGAAAATCATTAACCGTAGCCCGCTGCTCTTCTTCAATCTGATTAAACGGATCAATTTCCCACAACTCACTGACATTAGAAAAATGTTTAAGACTGGCCTGTTGTTGTTTTTGCATGTTTTGAATAGCTGATATATCTAGTTTCGGGTCAATACTTGCCAATACCAACGCAGGTGCTGTATTTATATTCACCTTTAAGGCATTGCTCGATAATGCACTGACATAAGGTGCGATGAGTTGATAATTACGACCTTCAAAACCACGAACCAACTTCAACTGCTCGATATTATAAAAAGGTCGATTTGCTGGTAAATAACCTTGAGCTAAACTTTGATAATAAGTCGATTCTGCGCCCATCGACCCACTGACTTCGTCATTTTCATCTTGCCAGTCAATAACTGCTTCTGAAAGTTGTGCAGGCAATCCAACACGCTCTAACAATTTTTCAAACCAGAGTTTTGCAGCTTCATTGACTGTTCCGTCTGATTTAAGCAGCCCATTTAAATTAAATTTACCCGACTGATCTTCCAGACGCCCTGAAACAAAACCGTCCTCTACTGGAAAAGCAGGCATAGGCTTTGCCCACGTTTCTTGTAGATGATCAACATCCGCAGCATTCTGCGCATCATCCACCAACAATTCAGCAAAAAAAGCTTCAGCACTTTTTGCATATAACAAGGCTTGGTTTTGTCTCATTAGATAAGCAGTACTTTCAGCCGTATTGCGCTGATGTTTCGCAATAGTCGCTGCGAGGATAGTTGCTAAAGCCACCATCACCAAAATCGTAATCAGTGCAATACCACGCTGAAACCGCATCAAAAGGTGCCCCTATTCGCAACGAATATACTTAAAAACAAATGGTTTGGTATAAAGCCCGTATGTTTCATATCCTACAACTTAATCTTTTTGTTTTAAAAAGTCGGTATTTAACAAACTAAACACCCATTCATAACGCTCATCATTGACTGTGAGGTTTATTTTTAAACCGCGAGGCAACAGCTTGGCCTGTGCTAGATCATGATCATTTAATGCTGCTTCAGGCCACTGTGCTAATTCATTTGGATTGAGCACCATCACTTGAAATTGATCGACCGACTCCATTAAGACACTGGTTTCAGGTTGGTCATGACCTATTTGATTTAAGTTTTTATATTTATAACGATACAGTTTTTTTTCATCTGCTTTGTAAACATATTCAACCCATTCTTCAGGTGGTATACCTTGCATTAAAGGATCTGTCACACCCGTTTTACTAAAACTAAGCTGCCCATCTTGCAGTACCAAAGCAGGCTGAATTTGATCAGCCACATTGGCTGTAATTGGAACAATTTGTACCGAGTCACGTAGCAATTGCTGATAAGCTTCTTGTAACTGCCCTAAACGTTGCTCATGTTGCGTATTTCGATCTTTGATCTTGATTAGATAATCAAACACTTTCCAGCCCAAAGCGGACAATACAGCAAAAATTGCTATCGCCACTAATAACTCAACCAAAGTGAAGCCTGAGCGTTGTTTCATGGCTGGCTTCCATCACGATGGTTAAAAAAGACCAAGCTCGTAACACCTGAATCCACTTTTCCAGTTTCAATATTCACCAAGCTCACTTGAACATTGACGCGTTGGACATTGGCACTAATCGTTGCCTGAGCCGATTTATCAATTTGCCAAGTTTCTCCTTGCTGAGTGATTTGTTTAGAGGCTGTACCTTGTAACCAATCACGATTGATTTCCATCATGGAAATTTCATTCAAAGCAACAAATTGAGCTTTGGTTCGTAAAATTGCATGTGCTGTAGACTGGGTATATTGCATACCTACTTTGGTTAAAGCGACCGCTGCGGTAGCAAAAATAGCCAGAGCAACCATCACCTCCAACAATGTAAATCCTGAGAAGTGGTTAATTCGAGCAAGATTCGATCTAAGGGGCACTGCCTCGCAAGAAAGACTCAAAGCTATGTTTGAGGGACGAGGAGTCATGAAATACTGTTTCATCCGAGCACAAGAATGCAGGCAATGTTGTAAACTTTTAGCTCGCATTAATCTTACCTAAATGATCAATTTCAATTTCCGCCCCCACTGGTTCATTCGCATAATAAAATTGAACGCGTACAGGCTTAGCCTCCCCATTTCCCAGCCAAATCAATTTAGGGGCATTTTCTTGGATTAAATCATTATTTCCCGCTTTCGAAGCGTCATAATCTAAAGATTGCACTGCGAAAGAAACATTCTTGGCTAAAACTTGCTGAGGAAACTCTGTATATGCTTGCCACTTTTGCTGATTTTGCATCGTATTATTTTGTTGTGGTGTAAAAGCTGTTAGTTGTGGATTTTTATATTCAATCACATTATATGAAAAATCGGCGACATCAGTTGCAGGATGAATTTCTAATGCCAACACACGTGCCTGATCATTGGCTTCGCGTGCAATTTTCTGCACATCCATTATGAAAAAATCACGGGCTTGCGCCGCTTTACGTTGATCAACCCCATTGATATTCAACATCACCAATGATGCCATAATGGCCATAATCACAATCACCACCATCAATTCAACCAGTGTAAATCCTTGAATCCTTGAAGGTGGTTTCTGTTTCATAGATCTAATCCGCTAAGCAAGATATCCCGCGGCACCCATTTGTTTAGGCATCGCCAAAGCTTGGTCAATATAAGCAACACGCAAGGTATCACGCGAACCCAAATAACGTTGATAAAAACTAGAGTTTAAAATGGCTGCAGCACCATGCGTTAAAGACCAAATAGAAGCCAAATAATCGCGTACCGTCATTTGGCTGTCGATCGACTCTAAATACCGCTCCGTCATACGAATAATCAAACGCAAACGTTGCTTACGCACTTGATAAAGCTCGGTAAATAAATGATAGATCCCAACACCAGTCGTCGATAATCGCTCTTCGATTTGGTGAAATAACACCGTCCGTTCAGGATGATGCAAATGATGAAGCATAAAAAAAGCTAAATGTTCAGGGAACTGCTTATCCGTGTCCTGAATCATTTCAAGCAACATGCGCTCATTACGAATAATAAGCAACATATACAGTTCATCTTTACTTTGAAAATGCTTATAAAGCGTACCTTTTGCCAGATCCAATTCTGCTGCCAATGCATCAAGGGTCATTCCTGCTTCGCCATTTTCTAAAAGCAACTGCTCAGCCACTTGAAAAATTAACGCTTCTCTCGCTCGAAACTGAGCCTGACGATCCATCTTCACCCTATCACTCTCTTATACGCTTTTATCGTTTCAATTTTATTTACTTCATCTTGAGAAGGTTTTCAAAATTCTGCGTTGTGATGAAAGCCATCTCTTCCAAGGACTTATCATATACGTCTGCCAAGGCTTTTGCTACATAAGGAACGTACTTTGGTTCATTAGACTTTCCTCTATACGGCATAGGCGCTAAATAGGGGCTATCCGTTTCAATCAAGAGGCGATCTAAAGGAACTTGTTTTGCAACATCACGCAGGTCTTGCGCATTTTTGAAAGAAACAATACCTGAAAATGACACATAATAACCACAATCTAAAACTGCCTTGGCTGTTTCCCAATCTTCAGTAAAACAATGCAAAATACCATGCGTTGATTTTTCAGTACGAATAATATCCACAGTATCTTGTTTCGCCGAACGGGTGTGCACAACAACTGGTTTTTTTACGGCTTGTGAAGCATGAATATGTCGTGCAAAACAATCTTTTTGTTCTGCAATAAAATCTGTGCTATGAAAGTAATCAAGCCCAGTCTCACCAATCGCCCATACCTTTTCAGGTTGTGCAAGTTCAATTAAATAATCTGTACTTGCACGCGCCATAGTTTCAGGATCTTCACAAGGATGCACACCAACGCTATAACCTACATCGTTATGACGAGCCGCTATTTTTGCCAATTCAATATGGTCATCAATATCAACCGAGATGCTCATAAAGCGATGAACGCCAGCTTTACGTGCCTGCGCTAATGCTAAATCTAAACTCCCATCATAAGGCGTTAAATCCAACATGGTTAAATGGCAATGCGTATCTACAAACACAGGCGTTTCCTACTTCACTTACATAATCACATAGTGTAACTAGTTCGACCTTCAGACTTAAGACCTGCAAGCAATTTTTCCGCCTCAGATTTGTAATAAACCCCTTTCTCTCCAGAAAGCTGAATCCCAAATCCTTGAAGTTTGATTCCATTTTGTTTTTGAGAAACCCAAATAACTTTGCCCGTCAGTGGAATTTTTTGCGACTGTTCTGGCAATGTTGCCAAAACAAAGACTTCCTCGCCCAATTTCACAGGCTGCTTAGATGGAATAAACAAACCACCACCTACAACAAAAGGCATATAACTGGCATATAACGTTGCTTTATCTGGAATATTGGCTTGAATAATTCCGCCCATACGTGGTTGCATAAAATTCCCCTGTTTTAAACATCCATCAACCGAATACACAATTGGTCGAGCACTAAATTAGTTTGTACATTTTGTTCAATATATTGTTTTGACTGTTGCAGCTCAGCATAAATTGAAAACAACGTTTCAAGTGAATACTGTTCTGCTAGCACACTGAAATCCAAATCAGTGTTTTTCAACTGTTGATTTAGCTTGACACAAATCAAATCTGACAACAAGTACTCAAACATTTGAATAAAATCACTGAATGCGAGCACTTTATTCCACTTGGTCGCAATTGCCATTGGCATATTTTTATCCACCACCAACTTTTGCCAATCTTTTAAAAATTCAGCCCGTTGAGCCAACCATTCACTCTCAGATAATACAATAGTCTGCAAAGGCATGTGGTTAGATAAATTCATCAGCAAATGTAGCTGTGCTAAGTCACTATTGGGCAAATGTTGATTTAAAAATTGCTCTGCTTGTTGCGGTTGAATCCGATCCAAAGCAAAGTGTTGTAAACGACTACGAATCGTTGCAGGCAGTTTTAAATAGTGGTCTGCCAATAAGATGATAACAACACGATCACCCGGTTCTTCAAGCGTTTTTAGTAGCGCGTTGGCTGATGCAATATTCAATGCTTCGGCCGGCTCAATCATGACAACACGCCAACCATCCACGGTTTGTTGTACAAAAGGCAAAAGATCACGGATTTTTTCAATTTTGATTTTGGCATTTTGCTTTTTATTGTCTTCATCTGTGGTGATGTGAACATAGTTAGGGTGTGTATCCGCCTTTAACCACTGACAACTTCCACACTCACCACAGGCTAATTGCTTAGCTTGTCGATTAGCACACAACACCCAAGCCAAAAACTGCTCAGCAAAAGTCTCTTTACCACAACCTTTTCTGCCATAAAACAATAAGCCATGACCAATATTGGGAAATCGTGTCGTCAACGTTTCCCAAACACTTTGATGCCACGGATAAATCTGCTCAGGCAGGGTTTGTTTCATGTCTAAAACCTAAGTCCAATTATGCAAAATGAGCCACATCCATGGCATTGAGTCGGTCTAAATCTTCCTGAGTATCGACACCTGGCGGTAAATTCGCTTCTGCAACATCTATCGCAATACGATGACCGTTTTCTAAAACACGTAGTTGCTCTAAGCTTTCAAGTTTTTCAAGTGACCCCATGTCCCATGTCACATACTCTTGAAGCAATTTCACACGATAAGCATACAGCCCCAAATGGCGATAGGCTTGATGATGTAAGCTTGGTTCTGCTTGTTTTGCTGCATCACGGTCATAAGGAATAGTGGCACGACTGAAATATAGTGCTTGCTTGTATTTCGACATCACAACCTTAACAATACTGTCACGTTTAAACTCATCTAGATGCTGAATGGGCTCACACAAAGTCGACATTGAACAATCAACTTGAGACTCTAAAAGCTGTGCAACTTGCTTAACTAAACTTGCAGGCAATAGCGGTTCATCACCTTGAACATTCACAATGATATCTTCGCTGGCCCAGCCCTTAATTTTTGCCACTTCACTTAGGCGGTCTGTACCAGATGGATGATCTGTCGAAGTTAACACCACATCCACCCCTTCAGCTTTACAGAGATCATAAATTCGCTGATCATCTGTTGCGACGCACAAATCATCAAAACCCTCTACCTTTTTAGCCTGATCAACCACTCGTAAAATCATTTCACGACCATGAATTTTAAGCAAAGGTTTACCAGACAAACGTGTGCTCGCAAAGCGCGCAGGGATAACAATGTGTTTCATAAAAAACCTTAAGAAATTTTAATACCAACAGAGGCAAGTTGTTGATGCAAAGTGTCATAACATGTGGCTGACAAAACAGCATCGACAGGAACAACCCAAATATCACGAGAATAACTTGGGTTTTGTTTCAGCAAAGCTAAAATTTTAACAGCATCTTTTTCAGTAGTAATGATCGGATTGGCATCATCAAAGACCAAATCTTCTAATTCATATTCATGATGATCAGCAAATTCATGACACTGGAACTGCTGCACGCCCATCCCTTCTAAAGTGCGATAAAAGCGCTGAGGAAATCCAATCCCCACCACAGCATAAAAGTCATCTTGCCGATTAAATACTTTGGCTTCAGTGCTGTTCAACAAATAAGGCTCTGCGACCTCTAAATGCATATGCATCCTATATGTAGGATGATCGGCATGCTCAATTACTGTTCCTTCATTGAGCCTTGACTTTGGTTCGCGCAAATAACCTTCAGGCAATAATTTCGCATTACCTAAACCACGATTATTATCCAACACAATCCATTCAATTTGACGGTTCAATGCCCAGTGTTGCAGACCATCATCACTAATAATTAGATCAATAGGAGAATGCGATAACAGGAGCTCTATGCTTTCTTGTCGGTTTGGTCCCACAGCCATAGGTACATCTGTTGACTGCACAATCAAAGTAGGCTCATCACCGACATATTCGGGCACCGAGTTTAAGTCTACCAGTGCTGGAAAAGGCCCTTTTGCACCATAACCACGACTAATGACTCCGACTCGAATATTTTTACTTTGCAAATAACTGACGAGATGAATCAACAGCGGTGTTTTACCACTCCCGCCTACGGTGATATTGCCAATCACCATCACAGGAACAGGAGCGGTATAGGCTTTTTTAATATTACACCGATACAGTTTTCGGTTCAGAAGAAAACCACCTCGATATAACCAAGACAAGGGTCGAAGCACAATTAACCACTTTGCCTGTGAGTTCCAAGCATCCTGAATAAACTGCGCACCTGACATGGTTTAGTTTTCCTCAAAATTACGCTGATGGAGCTGATAGTAGGCACCTTGTTTTGCAATAAGCTCGGCATGGCTACCTTGTTCTACTATACGCCCTTTATCCATCACCACAATACGGTCTGCATTTTCAATCGTCGATAAACGATGGGCAATCACAATCGTTGTACGGTCACGCATGGCTGCATCAAAAGCACGTTGAATAAAATACTCAGACTCATTATCAAGTGCACTGGTTGCCTCATCTAGAATTAATACAGGCGCGTTTTTCAAAATTGCACGAGCAATCGCAATACGTTGACGTTGTCCACCTGATAGATTAAGACCTTGTGCACCCAACTTAGTGTTATAACCTTGCGGTAATGCCATAATAAAATCATGTGCATACGCAGCTTTTGCTGCCTCAACAACCTCTTCATCAGAGGCATTTTCAAGCTGACCATAGGCAATGTTGTCACGCACAGTACGATTAAATAAAACCACTTGTTGATTAACCATTGCAACTTGATTACGCAGACTATTGATTTCAATGTCGTATATATCTATACCATCAAATAGAATCTGGCCTGATGTCGTATCTTGGAAGCGAACCAACAAATTTACCAAAGACGTTTTACCAGCACCTGAGCGCCCCACCAGCGCAACAGTTTCACCCTCTTTTACACTGAGGTTAAAATCATGTAGAGCATGATGACCATCGGTATACACCAGATTAACATCTTTAAAGTCAATATTACCTCTTAGCGCAGGCGTTAAAGTGCCCGTATTTCTCTCTTCTGGTAAGTCTAAAATTTCAAAAACAGAATGCGCCGCAGCCATACCACGTTGAATCTTCTCATTCACATCTGTCAGTGCTTTAATCGGTTTGCTCAACATACCTGCTGCTGTAATGTAAGCCACAAATTGGCCCGCACTGGTGTCTTGCATGATTTCTGGACGCAACGCAATCCACATCACTACACTTAGCGAAATGGACATAATAAGCTGTACAATCGGACTATTTAATTGTTGTACAACCACCATTTTTAAGCCACGTCGCAAATTTTCCATAGACGTATCTTTAAAACGCTGTTGCTCATAAGTCTGACCACCAAAACCTTTGACCACCAAGTGACCATTGACTGTTTCTTGTACAACATGGTTCACATCACCCATGGTATTTTGTACTTGAATAGATAACTTACGCATACGCTTCGCAGCTTTACGAATAAGCAGACCTATCAGCGGGGCAAAAATCAAAATACATAAAGTCAAACGCCAATTGCTATAAATGAGATAGCCAAGTAAAGCAATGGTAATCAGGCCTTGTTGAACAATGGTTTTTAAGGACTCTGAAGATGCAGCCGTTAACTGCTCAACATTAAACATGATTTTTGCAGTGATATGACCACTGTTATTATCGAGATAATACTGTGAGGGCAAGCGTAATAATTTAGCAAAGACGACTTGGCGAATGTTAAAAACCAAGTTTCTTGAGATCACGGCTGTAAAATAGCCACCCATAAACAAACCTAGCCCACGAAAAAACATCACCAGTACAACCAATAATGGAAATAGCGAAGTGAAACTTTGATCACGATGCTGAATTGCCTCAATAATTTTTTCAAGCAATTTAGCGACAGAAACCTCTGTCGCTGCATTTATAGCAAAACCAATAAATACAAGAATCGCTACGCCCCAATACGGTTTTAAATAGCTCAGTAGACGTAGATAAACTTTAAAATCGTGTTTCACTAATAACCTCGGGAAGGCACTTTCGTACTAATATTGACATTTACAAATCCAAGCTGACCAGCCACATCCATTACACGAATAACATCTTGATGAGTTGCTTTAGCATCAGCAGCAATCACAAACATTAGATCACGACGGTCATTAGAAATCTGTTTAATTGCGGTATTTAATTCTGATGTATCTTTCGATGCAATCGACTGACCATTGATTGAATAGTGTCCTGTGGAATCAACAACAACTTCAATTTTATGATCAAATGTCTTGGGCGGAACTCCCTGCGCATCGGGCAAGGTTAAATTCATACGGCTAAATTGATTAAATGTTGTGGTCAGCAATAAAAACACCAAAATAAACAATAAGCAATCAATCATTGGTGTGAGGTTGATATGAATATCTTCAACTTGTGTGCGCTTGAATTTCATCGTTCACCTTAGCTCGCTTGTTTAACCACAACATCATCATGATTTTCAAGCAACGTTTCTGATTGCTTATAAAATAAAGCGGCATGAAACAAGGTCGATTGCTGTTCCAGTTCAGCAATATATTCTTGTACTAAACGCTGAAAATAGCGGTAAGCAAACAGTGCTGGAATCGCAATGAACATCCCTGCCGCTGTCGTAATCAAAGCTTTTGAAATCCCTGGAATCATCAAAGTTGGATTACTACTGTTACCAATATCAATCATTAAGAACGACTCGATAATACCAAGTACTGTTCCTAATAAGCCTAACAACGGAGCAACAGCACTGAGTGTACCTAGAAAATTAATATTTTTTTCAAGATAGCCAATTTCCTGAGACGCTGTTGCTTCCATCTGTGCACGTGCAAACTGTTCACCTTGAGTTTTACTTTGGTAACCCACTTCCAAAATTCGCCCTAATGTTGTCGTCTGTAAATCAGACTGTTTAAGTTTAGGCAAAATGCTTTGTATGCTTTGTGATGGAGTCAAAAGTAAATCTTTAGGTAGAATCGTCGATCTTTTCAGGCGAATAAAACGCTCCAAGCTAATCGCAACAGTAAAGATTGAACAGAGTACAAGGGGGAGCATGAGCCACCCCCCTGCTTTTACCAATTCCCACATAACACTTCCCCAAGTATTTATAAATTGAAAATAAAATTATTCAGCCAAACAAATATTCAAAATACCATCCAACTCATCGAGTGAATGATAATGAATCGTGAGCTTACCTTTGCCTTGTTTATTATGATCAATTTTGACATTTGCGCTAAAACGATCCGTCAAACGTTGCGTCAACTGTTGAATATCAGGCGCAATTTCCGTTTTTTCTTTTTCTTGCTTAGGTGCATTAAAATCACGAACATATTGTTCAGTCTGACGTACAGACAAACTCTTCTCAATTACTAACTCTGCAACTTTGAGCTGATCTTTTGCCTTCAATGTTAAAATGGCACGCGCATGCCCCATATCGAGTAAACCCTGTTGCATAAAATCTTTCACAGGTTCAGCAAGACTCAATAAACGAAGTAAATTACTTACTGTGGTACGCGCCTTACCCACCGTGTCAGCGATTTCCTGATGGCTCAAGCCAAATTCATCATGAAAACGTTGTAATGCCATCGCCTGATCGACAGGGTTTAAATCTTGGCGCTGAATGTTTTCGATTAAAGCCAGTGCAATGGCAACTTGATCGCTCAAGTCCCTCACAATAGCAGGAACTTCTGTTAAGCCTGCAAGTTGCGCCGCACGCCAACGACGTTCACCCGCAATAATTTCATAAGGATGTTGTTCATTGTCAATTGGACGAATCACAATCGGTTGCATCACCCCATGTTTTTCAATAGATGCAGCTAGCTCTTGTAAGTCTTGCTCATTGATAAAACGACGTGGTTGATATGCACCGCGTTGTAATAAATGAACATCAATCTGCTTGAGTTGACCATGATCAAGCGCTTGTGCTTCAAGTTGTAATTTCTCTTTTTGGATTGAGCCAAGTAAGGCATCTAAACCACGACCTTTTGCTAGTCCACGTTTCTTAACGGTCATGCGTTACTTCCTTTTTTCACTTTGCTTTTCTTAATCATTTCAGCAGCCAAATGTAAATAAGCCACTGCGCCCTTTGAGCTTTTTTCAAAATAAATCACAGGTAAACCATGTGCTGGCGCCTCAGCCAATCGCACATTACGCGGAATGACCGTGTCATAGAGTTTCTTACCGAAGTATTGTTCTAATTCTTCAGATACATCCCGTGTCAGAGCATTACGTGCATCATACATAGTACGTAATACACCAATAATTTTTAACTCTGGGTTCAATGCTTGTTGAATACGATCAATCGTTTGTGTTAAATCAGCCAAACCTTCTAAAGCGTAGTATTCACATTGCATTGGAATCATCACACCATCCACTGCGGCCAAAGCATTGACCGTAATCAGACTTAAACTTGGTGCACAGTCTACAATGATGTAGTCAAATGCTTGTTCGACCTCTTTCAATGCCTCGCGAAGGATAAACTCGCGACCTTCTTGCTCAGCAATCGCCAACTCTACGCCAGCCAAATCACGGTTTGCACCCAAAACTTTATAGCCAACCTCAGCTTTGGTAATTGCAGTTTCAATCGGCACTTCGCCCAGCAACACATCGGTCACTGAATATAGTAAGTCATTTTTTTGAATGCCTGAACCCATGGTCGCATTGCCTTGCGAGTCCATATCAACCAATAACACCCGCTTTTTCAGTACTGCTAAAGATGCAGCCAAATTTACTGCGGTTGTGGTTTTACCAACACCACCTTTTTGGTTCGCAATCGCAATAATTTGTGCCATGACCCGCCCAATCCTTTGAATTTTTTAGATACGTTTTAATAAAAGTAAGTGGCGTTGTTCGTCCAAACGTGGAACCTTTAACGCAATAATTTCACAGCTAAATTCATCTTTAAATGCTTCGACTTCATCCTGTGGGATCAAACCTTTCATCGACGCAATAATGCTGTCTTGATGCATATATGGTTTAGATGCACTGATGAAATCCGTTAAAGATGCAAATGCGCGACTGGTAATAACATCAAACTGCCCAAGCTCGTTAATGCTCTCTTCATTCTCAACACGCGTTTGAACCGCAATTACATTGGTCAATTTTAAGTCTGCAATAAACTGCTTTAAAAAACGAATTTTTTTACCATTTGAATCAAGCAGAACACATTGACGCTCAGGTTGGCAAAGAGCAATAATCATGCCTGGCATGCCACCACCTGTCCCAATATCCAGTAAACGGCCCTGCGGTAAATCTCTTAAAATACTTAAACTATCTAATAAATGCTTTACCAGCATTTCTTTAGGATCACGAATCGCTGTTAAATTGTAAGCTTTGTTCCACAGCACAAGGGCATCTTGATACTTCAGCAATAGATTTAATGCTTCTTCACTCAAATCTAAGCCAAGCTTTTGACTACCTTGCTTTAAGTCTTGAAAAAATGGATGCATAAAGAAGACATCTCAATAAAATTAAACTGAAGTATACCGATTTCTAAGCCGTGGAACAGTAGTTAACGCTTAGTGATTATGCACTTAAACATACTTACCTTGACGAATCTGTAGATCTAGATCACTTAATCGCTCAGGTGTGCCAACATCTACCCATGTTGCCTGCATTTTTTCAGCAGAAATTTTACCAGCCGACATCGCTTCTTTTAACAAAGGTGCCAATGGTCGCTTACCTGCGTCTAGTCCATCAAACATACGTGGATGAAGCACAGCAACACCACTATAAGTTAGCGCCTCACCCGACTGCTCTTGTTCAAAGGTATAAGCCCGTCCTTGATTTAAAATAAAATCTCCTTTGAGATGCTGCACTGGATTGGCAACAAAAACCAAATGAGCTAAATCCTCTCCCAAATCAACATTAAGTAATGATGCAAAGTCAAAAGTCGTCCAGACATCACCATTGATTAAGATAAAAGGTTGCGTACCCAAAAGTGGCAAAGCATTAATGATGCCACCTGCCGTTTCCAACCCTTCTTCCTCACGAGTCCAGCGAATATCGACCCCAAACTGTGAACCATCACCCAAAGCACCAATCAATATATTCGCCAGCCAAGCTGAATTGATTACAATTTCTGTGACCCCAATTTGTTTGAGCTTCTCAATATGCCAAACAATTAAGGGCTTGCCACCGACCTCGAGCAAGGGTTTAGGTTTATACAGTGTGAGGGGGCGCATACGGTTGCCTAGCCCCGCTGCCAAAATCATCGCCTTCATGCAACAACCTCATATTTGCCATATTTTGCTTCAAACTTCTGCATCACTTTATCGCACATAAACTGCATAAAAGGTTGTAGTTCTGCATAAGGTTTACTTTCTTCAAGTAAATACCACATCACCCGTGGTAAATCTTTGAGATAACCTGATTTGCCATCACGCTCAAATAAACGTACAAAAATGCCCAAAATTTTAATATGTCTTTGAATCGCCATTAAATCAGCATCTTGCTTAAACTGCTCAAAGTCACGCCCTTCTTTTGCTGTAGCAGGCAACAAGCCATAAAACACTTTAAACCACTGATAAACCCGCTCAGGATTCCACTGTACATATGCATCGCGTGTAATTGAAATCAGATCGTAAGTATCCGCACCAATCACCGCATCCTGAAAGTCAATCACACCTTGCTCTTGCTCATCGGCCAAAAGCATCAAATTTCGACTGTGGAAATCACGGTGCACAATCACTTGTGGCTGTGCTAAAGCAGCATTGGCTAAAATCGCAAAGGTACGTTTAATCAGCGCAGATTCAGCATCGGAGGGTTTAATCTGTAAACTAGGCAGTAACCAGTCCGTCAGCAGGCTCATTTCCGTCATTAATTTTTCATAAGAATATGCAGGAAAATGCCCTTCACCATCAATGGATTGCAATTGAATCAACTGCTTAAAGCTCTGCTCATAATGAGCATCGACCGTATTATCATCCAACTGTGTAGACAGCAAAACATCTCCAAAATCTTCAAGCAACAAGAAGCCTTGATTTAAATCTTTCGCAACAATATGCGGTACCCGAACACCATTAGCATCGAAAAATTCATCAATCGTCACAAAAGGCACACAATCTTCTTTTTCTGGTGGTGCATCCATGAGCATAAATGTTTTATTATTCAATTTGATTCTTGCATAACGACGGAAGCTTGCATCGCCTGCTAAAAAGTTAATTTCAAATTGATCTGAACCAAGTACAGATGAAATCCAAGTTTGTATCAATTGTTCACGTTGTGTATTCATTTGCGATAAATTCTAATACAGGCTGAGTTTTTAAAGTGCTAAGTGTAGCCACTTATCAACTTTTTCTCTATGATGCGACAATAATTAATTGCGATTAAGCATACTTGGTAAATGAGACACATGAAGCATCAGTTTAAATTTAATCCTTTAGCGACTGCGATATTTACCCTTCTTTGTGGTAGCTCAATCACAAGCTATGCTGCAACATCGTCTACTTCTATTTCAGACGAACAACAATCACTGAAACAAGCTTTACAAGAAAGCTATCCAGGGCAAAAGTTCTACGAGCAATACTATGTTGATAAATCGTCTCCTGAAGCCCAGCAGCGACAAGGCAAGTATTTAAGCTCAGCCTATTGTCAAGGAACATGGTTGACGCCTGTAAGCCCTGAAACCAAAGCTGTTGATGCTACCAATGCAACCTCTACAATCACTGCGGATTATGGTCATTACAATCCACAAGGCAACTCTGTTCTTGAAGGCAATGTGCTTATTGACCAAGAAGGGCGTCAAATTCGTGCCGATAAAATCACCATTGATCAGACACAGACTTTTGCCAATGCAGAAGGTCGTGTGCAAATGGCGCAAAGTGGATTATTGGCTCAAAGTGATCAAATCAATTACAACCTCAAAACCCAGCAAGGTGACTTAAAAAATAGTTTTTATATTGCTGAAGAACAACATGCGCATGGACGTGCAGAACAAATTTTACGTCAGTCGCAAACAACCACTACCTTAAAAAATGCAACTTATAGTACATGTCCGCCAGAAAAAGCACCGACTTGGAAAATTCAAGCAGATGAAATAAAACTCAATCAAGAAACAGGCCGTGGTGAAACGCGTGGTACCAAACTTTATATTAAAGATGTGCCTGTACTCGCAGTTCCTTATTTCAACTTCCCTATTGATGACCGACGCACTACAGGTATCTTGACACCAAGTTTCGGCTTCACCAATGATGGAGGCATCGAACTTGCAGTCCCTGTTTATTTAAATTTAGCACCAAACTACGATGCAACCATTACGCCTCGTTACATCAGTGACCGCGGACCTATGATTGAAGGTGAGTTTAGATATCTCACTGAAAATTTCGGTTCTGGCCAAATTTGGGGTGGTTTCCTTTCATCTGATCGCAAGTATGATGATCAAGACCGTAAAGACTTACACTTTTTACATAACTGGCAAATTAACGAACAATTTTCGACAAACCTCGAATATAACTACGCATCAGATAAAGACTATTTTACGGACTTAAGTAATAATCCAAATACAAAAACAGATCTAAATCTTCGTCGTGCATGGGAACTCAACTATAAAAATGGGATCCCAGGCTTAAAAGCTCAGCTTAAAATTGAAGACTTCCAAACACTGGATGAAACAACACCCTACGTTGACCGTCCTTATGCCCGCTTACCTCAGTTTTTACTCAACTATAAAACTGGTAATGCTTTAGGCTTAGAATACGAATTTAATAATGATACAGCCTACTTTAAAAAGGATTTTGGTACGATTGATGGCGATACCAACGACAGTTTCGAACCAAGTGGTACACGTGTCTACAATGACTTTTCTGTACGTTACAACTATCGTACACCTTGGGCATTTGCGATCCCACAGATCTCTATTCGTAATGTAAATACATTCTATGACCAAGACACGATAAATGAATTTGATAGCACGAATCGTTCATCAAAAGACAAATCATATACTGTTCCACAAATTACCTTTGATGCTGGCTTAACCTTTGAAAAAGAAGGCACATTCTTACAAACCCTCAGTCCGCGCATGTTCTATGCGTATGCTCCATATAAAAATCAAGATGGTGCACCAAACTTTGACTCTGTAGCCGCATCCATTAACTATGATCAACTATTTAGCCCTAATCGTTTCTACGGTCATGACCGCTTAGAAGACAATAACTTCTTGTCGTTAGGGCTCAGTTATAGCTTATTTGATACTGTCGGTCTGGAACGCTTAAAAGCAAGTGTTGGTCAAAGCTATTATTTTGAAGACCGTCGTGTGACTCTTGATCAAACCACAGATTTGTTTGATAACGAAAAACATACTGGTCCAATTGTTAGCGTATCAAGCCAACTCTCACAAAACTTTACCCTTGGTGCTAATTCGGCTTGGATGTCAAATGGCGACAATGCTCAACGAGATTTACAGCTGTATTACACAGGGGATAAAGGCAATTTATACAATGTGGGCTATTACTACCGCAAAGAAATCGCGAACCGCCAAGAGCACTACGATCAAGTGGTTGCATCTTTTGTACAACCTGTACATAACAACTGGCGTATTATGGGCCATGCTCAGTATGACCTTGACAATAATGTCGCGCGCGAATACTTACTAGGCGTCAATTATGAAGCATGTTGCTGGGGTATCTCGGTGTATGGGCGCGAGTATTACAACGACTTAGATGACGTTAGCGATTCAAGTGTAAAACCAAACCGTGCAATTATGGCTGAAGTCACCCTAAAAGGCTTAGGAGGACTAAACAGCAAACTTTCATCATTACTAGAAAATCGTATTCTAGGCTTTAACAATATTAATCAGACTTGGACAGACCGTTAATGAAGACAAAACAGTTCAAACAATTTTTTAAAGCGAGTGCTTTAGCTTTAGCTCTCGCAACCGCTATTCCAACTTTTGTACACGCGTCGGATGAAGTTGTTGCTGTTGTCGATAACAGTGTTATTTTAAAAAGTGACTTAGAAGCAAGCATGGCTGAAGTTAAGCACCAACTTGAAAGTCAGAAAAAACAAGTTCCACCTGAGCAGTATTTAGCACAGCAAGCTTTAGAACAACTGATTATTCGTCAAACCCAGCTTGAACAGGTTAAACGCTACAACATTCAACCTGATGAAAAAAGCTTGAATGATGCTGTTTTAAATGTCGCAAAACAATCTGGAACAACAAGCCTAGAAGCATTTCAACAAAAGTTGGACAAAATGGCACCAGGAACCTATGCCTCTTTGCGTAGTCGTATTGCTGAAGATTTAGCGATTAGCCGTTTACGCCAACAAATCGTCACCTCTCGTATTCAAATCTCAGATCAAGACGTTAAGAACTTCTTAAATACCCCACAAGGTCAAGCCGCATTAGGCAATCAAGTACATGTCTTACATGTGCGTGTTTCTGGTGACAATGCTGACGCTGTGGCGAAACAAGTCAAAAACGTTCTCGCAAGCGACAATGATGTAGCTGCAATTTCTAAAAAATTCAGCACAGCCAACACCAAAGTTGAAGGTGCAGATATGGGCTTTAGAGCACTTTCTGATATTCCAAGTGAACTTGCTGCACGTGTGAGTCCACTCCAAGTTGGACAAACCACTGACCTTATTACAGTCCGTGACGGCGTACATATTTTAAAGTTAGTTGAACGTAAAGGTGCAGAGCAAAAAGCCATTGTACCCCAATATAAAGTACGTCACATTCTTATTCAGCCATCAGAAGTAGTTAGCCCTGAAAACGCAAAACAAATGATCGACAACTTGTATAATCGTGTAGAAAAGGGGGAAGATTTTGCAATTTTAGCTTCGACCTATTCAAACGATACAGGTTCAGCACGTGATGGTGGTAGTCTTGGTTGGGTTAGCCCTGGCGTCATGGTGCCTCAGTTTGAAGAAACCATGAAGAATACCCCTGTTGGACAAATTAGCAAACCATTCCAGACTCAGTTTGGTTGGCATATCCTACAAGTGACAGAAACACGTCAGCAAGATATGACGACTGAATACCAAGAGCGCATGGCACGTCAAGTTTTAGGTGAACGTCAATTTGATGCTGAACTAGATAGTTGGTTACGTGAAATTCGAAACAAAGCTTATGTTGAGATCAAAGATCCAAATTTAGACCGTAAAAATAACAAGTCTTAAAATGTGGCACAAAAAAACCAGCATTCATGCTGGTTTTTTATGACAAAGTCATTTAAAAAATTTTAAATAAAAAAAAGCCTCTCAGCAGAGAGGCTTTTTTTATCAATTAACGATTGTTTTCGTCGTCTTGAGAGTCTTCAAATTTTGATTCGCCATCAAAACCTGCAGATTGACCACCGAAGCCACCTTGACCACCAAAGCCGCCTTGACCACCGAAGCCACCTTGTTGACCGCCGAAGCCGCCTTGACCGCCGAAGCCACCTTGACCGCCGAAGCCACCTTGACCACCGAAGCCACCTTGACCACCGAAGCCACCTTGTTGACCACCAAAGCCACCTTGTTGACCACCAAAGCCGCCTTGTTGACCACCAAAGCCGCCTTGTTGACCAGCACCAGCAGGCGCACCAGCAGGACGTGGATTACGTGCAGGAACAACAGTAGAAATTGCATGTTTGTAAACCATTTGGCTTACCGTATTTTTTAATAAAACAACATATTGGTCGAAAGATTCAATATGACCTTGTAATTTAATACCATTCACAAGGAAGATAGATACAGGAATACGTTCTTTACGGAGAGAATTTAAGAACGGATCTTGCAAAGTTTGACCTTTAGACATGTTATAACTCCAAAAAAAATTAAAAATCAGCGCAAAAAACTATCTTTATTTTTCAATTAAAAATTATAAAAAAGACAGTAGCTAAATTTTGCTTTATCCGTAGCAGTTTCGCAAGTCTTCTTGTGCCTGCGTGATCGTTGAATAGGTTGTAAATTTATGTACTTCTTGCAAAGATCTTAACCAAGTGTATTGACGTTTGGCAAGTTGTCGTGTCGCAAAAAGTGCTTTATGCTCCATTTCTTGTTGTTTTTCGACAGTTTTATCTCCTTTTTGTAAAAATTCGAGTGCTTGTCGATACCCAACTGAGCGCATAGAAGGTAAATTTTCCTTTAAATCGTATTTTTTCATAAGAGCTTCCACTTCATTTAAAAATCCGATATCCCACATAATTTTCAAGCGCTGTGCAATTCTTTGGTGCAATTCAGCTCGATCTGGCACTAAGGCATAATTATGAAAACTATAACGATAAGGTACATTTTTAGGCTGTTCTGCCTGAAGCTTAGTAATGGGCTGCCCAGTCAACTTATAAACTTCTAAAGCACGAATAATCCGTTGTTTATCACTCACTTTAAATTTATCGCCCGCCAAAGGGTCCACACTGCATAATTCTGCATAAACTGCGTTCCAACCCTCACTTTCAGCTTTAGACTCAATCTCGGCACGAACAGCATAATCAGCACTAGGTAAATTACTCGAAAGCCCCTCTAATAGTGCTTTAAAATAGAGCATGGTTCCACCGACTAAAATCGGAGTTTTGCCACGTAAATGCATATCGTCAATCAGGCGACAAGCATCCTCAACAAAATTTGCAGCGGAATACACTTCTAAAGGTGTAATAATATCAATCAAATGATGTGGATATTGCAGCAACTCCTCTTTGGTCGGCTTAGCTGTACCAATATCCATATCCTTAAAGACCAGTGCTGAGTCTACAGAAATGAGTTCAAAATTCCCTTGCTCATAGAGCTGACATGCCAAAGCAGTTTTACCACTTGCAGTTGGCCCCATTAAATTGATGACCGGCAATTGAGTTGACATGTACAACTACTCTCCTCGAGCAAAAAGCTTATCTAGTTGAGCCAATGGAAACGCACGCCAAGTTGGGCGACCATGGTTACATTGGCTGGCAAATTCAGTTTGTTCCATTTGACGAAGCAAAGCATTCATTTCAGCAAGACCTAAAATGCGATGCGCGCGGACAGCACCATGACAGGCCATACCCGCTAAAATTTGATCACGCTTTTGCAGTAAGCCCTGCGCTTCATCATTTGGATCCAAATCATTAAGTAATTCAGGTACCAGCGCCTCAAAATTGGCTTTATGTAAAATCGCAGGCACACCACGAACAATCACCTGCTCATCACCATATTGATCAATTTCAAGACCTAAACGCGCCAATTGATCTTTGAGCTCTTCCACTCTTGTCGCTTGCATCCGTGTGATATTAATCACTTTGGGAATGAGTAACTGCTGAGAAGTCCAGAACTCTGGTTTATCCCATGCGGACTTCATTTGCTGTAGCAGAATACGTTCATGGGCTGCATGCATATCAACAATAATCAGTCCTTCTGTATTTTGAGCCAACACATAAATACCGTGCAATTGTGCAATGGCTATTCCCAACGGATGTTCATCGACTTTAGGGCTTTGCACTGTAAAATCAGCCAAAGGCTGAGCTTGATCAACACTAGATGACGTATCACGCAAAGGCGCTAAATAACTTTGCAAGGCATTATTAAGCTGTTGTGAACCCTGATAACGCGAGGTTTGCGCAGAATAATGAACACCTTGCGGTTGATTTGAACTAAAGTCAGTGAGCACATCCGATGGGGCTTGCTCACCAGTTTGTTCAGGCTCAACATGACGATGCAACTGCAAAGGCTCTTGATAGCGAGGCTGCACAGACATCAAAACTTGATCCTCTGCAATCTTCATTGCATCAGATAAATCTGCGGTTGCCGTTTGAAACTGCGATAAAGTCTCTTTGGCATAGTGCCGGACAAACTCATGCACTTCACGCTGATTTAAAAAACGAATTTCATGTTTGGTTGGATGTACATTGACATCAATATTTTCAGGGTCGACTTCTAAAAACAACAAATAACCTGCGTGCTGATGACCATGTAAAATACCGTCATAAGCCATACGTAGCGCATGAGAGATAGTTTTATCTTTAACAATTCGACCATTCACATAAACATACTGCAAGTCAGCCTGAGCCCGCGCATCGGAGGGATGTCCCAACCAACCTGTTAAACGCATGTTGATACTATCCGCATCCATCCAATACGCATTTTCAGTAAATGCACGACCGAGTAACTGTTGTACGCGCTGAAAACGTAACTCACCACTATCAGCAATCGGTAAGTTCAACTTGATGCTTTGATTATGTTCAAGCACAAAACGAATATCGAAATGAGTCAATGCTAAACGTCGAACGATTTCTTCAATATGACCAAACTCTGTGCCAGGTTTTTTGAGAAATTTGCGACGTGCAGGCACATTAAAAAATAAATCTTGTACCCGAATATGTGTACCTTTCGGTGCAGCTACAGCCTGAATCTCTTGATGGTCAAATGCAGTTCCATTAACTTCGACTTGATAGCCAATCCCATCATCCGCTTGACTACTGGTCAAGGTTAAACGCGAAACTGCGGCAATAGACGCCAAAGCCTCTCCACGAAAACCCAAGCTGACAATTGCATGTAAATCTTCTACAGTTTGGATTTTACTGGTCGCATGGCGCATCACCGCCAAAGGGAGATCTTCAGCGTGAATCCCTCGACCATTGTCCATGATTTCAATTAAAGTACTGCCGCCTTGCTCTACCCGAATAATCAACTCTGTCGCACCTGCATCAATCGAGTTTTCGAGTAACTCTTTGACCACAGACGCAGGGCGTTCAATGACTTCACCTGCTGCAATTTGGTTGGCTAAAGCAGGATTTAGAGTATGAATACGACGTATCTTTAAATCATCACGCATTGTTTAATTGGCTCTCTAAAGCTTGTAATAATGCTACTGACTGAAAACTCAATGTGGCATGTCGTGTCAGCTCATCTTCAGATTTTTGAATATCAATAATTAAGTCCGCCGCAGGGATTTCATCTCCCCCTTTAGATGGCCATTCAAATAAAAACAGTGCATTGGGTGTTTCTAAATAGTCACGAATGCCCATTAACTCCAACTCATACGGATCGTTTAAACGATACAAGTCAAAATGGAAAATATCATGCCCTTGCACTTGGTAAGGTTCAACCAAGGTATAGGTTGGGCTTTTCACTGAACCTTGATGCCCTAAATGCTGTAAATAGTGGCGTGTTAGCGTAGTTTTACCCGCACCCAAATCCCCAATCAAATACACCACACCCGTCGTAAAATGCTGTGCCAAAATTTTCGCTAAATTTTGGGTATCTTGTTCATTATTGAGTGTTAAGTTGAATGAATACTGCATAATACTCACGACAAGTGGCAAAAGAGTAATTATGATAGCATCGCACCCATAAAATGCCCAAGTCGCAAGTTTGAAAACTCGTATTTTCCTGTATCAACCGCCTAGATATTACCTACAAAAAACATGTCCAACCACCAAACTTCTGAATTTTGTCCACCTATGCTCAATGGCGTCAGTGCCAGTAAGGTGTACTTACCTAAACTTCAACCTATGCCTAAAAGCATATTTGCTTATTTATGTGCGCAATTTCAGCACATTGAAGCTGCGGAATGGCGACAGCGTTTTCATGATGGCTTGGTCTATGACGCTGTAGGTAATGTGCTCAGCACAGATTCGGCATATCTTGAAAATCAACATGTGTTTTATTACCGCTTTTTAGCGCGTGAAATTGAAGTACCATTTCAGCATGAGATTTTATTTGAAAATGATCATTTCTTAGTGGTAGATAAGCCACATTTTCTAACTATCAGTCCAACGGGACAATATGTTCAACAAACTCTTTTAGTTCGCCTAAAACAACAGACAGGTATTGAGCATTTAACCCCTATCCATCGCTTAGACCGTGAAACTGCAGGCTTAGTACTTTTCTCCAAGCGCATTGAAACGCGTGGGGCTTATCAACAAATGTTTGCGGAACGGCGGGTGCAAAAGACCTACCATGCAATTGCACCTTTTAACCCAGAACTTAATTTCCCACGAACTGTAAGGGTACACATGCAAAAAGGTGAACCGTTCTACACTATGCGGGTATTAGACAAAGCACCCAATAGTGAAACAGATATTTCGCTGTTGGAATATGACTCAACATGGGCAAAATACGAGCTTAAACCACATACAGGAAAACAGCATCAACTGCGTGTACACCTTAATTCTTTAAGCTGCCCGATTAAAAATGACCCGTTCTATCCTAAAGTTGTACACAAAACCGACGATGATTTCAGCCAACCATTACAGCTTTTAGCCAAGAAATTATCATTTAAAGACCCAATAACTCAACAACTTATGCTGTTCAACTCTCACTTTGAATTGACACTGTAATATAATTGTCATTACAAAACAATTTAAAATTCCATTGTATGAATATTGAAATTACAATGAAATTGATTAAAATAACTTCTACCCTTTAAGTGATTCAAATTATTTAATAAATCATGAGAAAAACAGAAGTCTATCAAATTCGACTCGATTCCCAAGAAAAGAAACAAGCATTTGCCGTGTTTAAACAATTGGGGATTACACCTGCACAAGCCGTTCGTTTGTTCTTCAAACAAGTGGTTTTAACCAAATCTATCCCATTTTCAATTGAAAATCAGAACATCAACTTAGAGCAACTCATTAAATTACGTAAGTTAAAGCAAGAACAAAAAGCAGTCGAACAAATCACAAGCCCCGACTCTACAGCCACTAATGATTTATTTGCCGATGATGAACACATTGATCTATTTGAAGAATTAGCTGCAATTTTGGGTGAAAGTGACAAAACTTAACAGTGTTGCATTTCTAAACAAATTTTAGAAATATCCTGTTCAAAACTTCGGTATGCTTCATGTAAACATTATAAAAAACAGCATGGAGTAATACATGATCGTAAGACGTGCCACCTTAGAAGACTTAGAAAAACTTGCTGTATTATTCGATGAATATCGCCAATTCTATGGCGCATCTTCCAACTTAAGCCTTTCCCAAAAGTTCCTCAAACTTCGTCTTGAAAATGAACAAAGCGTGATTTTTATTCATGTCAAAGACGATGTGATTACTGGTTTTGTCTTATTATACTTAGGCTTTTCTTCCGTGGCTTGTGCAACGTATTATATTTTAGATGATGTCTATGTCTCACCGCCACATCGTCGTCATGGCTCTGCAAAACAACTCATTGATACCGCAATTTTGTTTGCTCGTCATGAAAAAGCGATTCGCATAACACTTGAAACGCAAAAAAATAACTACCAGTCCCACAGCCTATATGAGGCTATGGGTTTTGTAGCGGATAGCGAATTTAAAACCTATCATTGCTTCTTATAGCTACTGATTTATATGCCGTTTTCATGAGGGCCGCTATGACGAGTCTTGGCTAAAGCGACTTGTTCCTCATTTAAATACACCCATCTTCCCTCGACTAAATCAGACAATGTGATTAAGTCGAGTTCTCCAATTTGCTGACGATGCAAACATTCCACCTTATTGCCGACAGCTGCAAGCATACGCTTTACTTGATGATACACTCCCTGATGCACCGTCATTTGCAGTTCACATTCAGCTAATCGTTTTACCCCTGTTGCTGCAAATATCCCTTTTTCATTACGTAACTCAACGCCTTGTTCTAACTGCTGGATTTGTTCATCTGTAATAGGATCAGCCGTTTGCATGCGATACACTTTGGCCACATGCTTTTTAGGATGTGTCAATGCCTGTAAGAATTGACCATCATCAGTAAGCAACAACATGCCAGTCGTGTCTTGATCCAGACGTCCAACACACTGAATACCACGATTCAAGAGCACATCATCAAACAAATCGAAAACACTAAAGTGGTGTGTTGCCTGATGTGAACATTCATAACCCTGAGGTTTATTTAAGGCAATATAGACTTTTTCACGATATTCAAAACTCTCATCATGTACTTTAAAGTGCAAACCATCTAATTTGAGTTTATGTTTAGGGTCTGTAATGATCTGCCCATCAATTTCGATGGTTGCATTTTTAATCAACTGTTGGCAATGCTTCCGCGAACCGAATCCTTGCGACTGCAACATTTTTTCCAACAGCATCAGCACACCACTTTTTCAAATAAAGGCTCATTTTATACTGAAATACAGGAACATCAATCAAAGGACTCGGATCATTCGGCAGACTGGCTAAAAAAACGTTACAATGCACATGTTTTTTTGACCAGTCTCCCCCCCTATGCCGAACTTAGATTTGAACCTGATCGTCCTCCTCATCCTGCTGGCTTGCGGTATTTTCAGTCACAATTCTGCGGTAACCATTGCTGCGGCTGTACTCATTATTTTACGCATGACGCCACTGAGCGAATACTTCCCACTAATCCAACAACATGGATTAAATATCGGCATTATTATTTTAACGATTGCCGTTTTAGTTCCTATTGCCAGTGGTAAAATTAGCGGTGAAAGTATTTTTAAATCTTTCTTAAGCCTTAAATCATTATTAGCGATTGCGATTGGCGTTTTAGTTGCATGGTTAGGTGGACGCGGTGTGAAACTCATGTCGAATCAACCAGATGTAGTTGCAGGTCTGTTGGTTGGAACTGTAGCAGGGGTTGCATTACTGCGTGGTGTACCTGTGGGCCCATTAATTGCCGCAGGTCTACTGACCTTATTAATTGGGACGGGACAATCTTAAATACATGTATCGTAGCTGAAGTCACATTTCAAATATTCACTGAGTTGGCGCTATTTTTGCTTTATCTAAATTAGGCATGACTTTATGGAATAATCAATTAAATGTAGACAAACCAATAGATACTGTATTTAAGAATACTCAGGCATCGCATAGATTTTAGTGTTATTGAATTAACTTATAATATTTTTGAACAACCTAATTTTTATGTGATAAAGAACGTATAATATTTTTCATTTCACTCTCTATTTATGTCCATTCAAAAAAATAGCAGCCCATCAACAGGTCACTTATCTGTCATTATTTTAGCCTTGGCACTCGGTGGTTTTTGTATTGGTACGACTGAATTCGTTGCGATGGGACTCATCCAAGAGATATCGCAGAGTTTCAAGCTTAGTATTCCTATCACAGGACATTTCATTAGTGCCTACGCTTTAGGCGTGACCATTGGTGCACCTGTCATTGCCATTTTGGCTGCAAAAGTTCCGCGTAAAACACTCTTAATTGGACTCATGTTGTTTTATGGTATTGCCAATGCCAGTACAGCACTCGCAAACAGCTATGAGTCTATGCTGATCTCACGTTTTATTGCAGGCTTTCCACACGGCGCATACTTTGGTATTGCCGCTTTGGTGGTAGCAGAGTTTGCAGGAAAACAAAAGCGTGCTTTTGCTGTTGCAATGCTGATGATGGGCCTAAATGTCGCGACCGTGATTGGCGTACCTCTTGCAACTTGGCTCGGACAACTCTATGGTTGGCGGGCAGGTTTTGAGTTTTCGGCATCTATCGCATTTTTAACTGTTGTCGCGATTTGTTTTGGTCTACCCCAAATGCAACGTGATCACACTGCAAGCATTCAAAATGAGCTCCGCGGACTTAAAAATACACAAATGTGGATGACTCTTGCTGTAGGGGCAATTGGTTTTGGTGGACTCTTTTCGGTTTATAGTTATGTATCACCCATTTTGACTGAATATACCCATGCCAGCATTCAAGTTGTTCCTTTTGCACTGGCATGTATCGGGCTAGGTTTAGTGATTGGAGGTGCTGTTGCAGGACACTTTGCCGATAAAAACCTAAACAAAGCCATCATTTGGGTATTGATATCCAATGCCTGTTCTTATGTGCTTTGTGCATTATCAATGGATCATCTTGCGACGGCTCTTATTGCGCTATTTTTAGTGAGTTTCAGTATTGCTGGTCTAGGACCTTTACTGCAAACCCGCTTAATGGATGTTGCTGGTCATGCCCAAGGTCTAGCTGCTTCACTCAATCACTCTGCCTTTAATATTGCCAATGCTTTTGGTGCTTTTATTGGTGGCTGGCTCATTAGCCAAAATCTGGGCTGGTTAGCACCGATTTGGGTAGGTACCTTATTAAGTCTAGGCGGTCTAATCATCTTGCTACTCGCCTTTCAGCATGAAAAAAAGTCAATGTCTATATCTAAAGATGATGTAAATCAAACCTGTTAGACCAATCTAGATTTCTATTCAGATAAAGTAAGGCATGTGTATCAACATTCGATTTGAACGTTGATACACATGCCTCTTTACACCGATTTATTCAGGTAGCTTCTTCCCACAATGTGGACAATACGCATACTGATCACGCTCTTGTTTTAATGACTCTTCTTTTTGCTCACGTATAAGCTGCAAAATAATATCTTGTGTTTGTTCTTTGGTCAGTCCAACCTCTTTACGAACTTCCTCAATTTTCTCTGTTTCTAGGACAAAGTCAATGTCGCTATTCTGGATTAACTCTCGAAATCTGAGTTCTAGTTGTTCTTTGCGCTGCTCTAGTTCATTGGCCAAACCATTTGCCAAGATACCTGCGGGTAATGCTGCTAAACCTACACCTAAAATAGTAATGATCGCACCCAAGAAACGTCCTAGCGGTGTAATAGGTGTCACATCGCCATATCCTACGGTGGTCAGTGTAACCACAGCCCACCACATGGAAGCTGGAATAGAGCTGAAAACCTCAGGTTGTGCCTGACTTTCAATCAAATACACCCCCGCAGCTGCCATAATGATCATAATCATTAAAATGAAAATAACCGCTTGAAATGAGCCTTTTTCGCGCTCAATGACCCTCAATAGAATTTGTAGAGAGACAAAGTAGCGGGTTAACTTGAGAAGTCGAAGCAAACGAACGATTCTTAAAAAACGTAAATCGAACTGAACAAAGAAGTTTAAATATGCAGGTAAAATCGCCAAGAGGTCGATAATTGCCCCACCACTTTTGACCCAATTTAGGCGGTTTTTCCAATCCGACTCAAAACTATTAGCTTCAGCAATTGACCAAAAACGTAAGAGATATTCAATCGTAAAAACGATGATCGAGAAGATTTCAAAATAATAAAAAAAGTCCTGATACAACACATAGTACTTCTGTACCGACTCCAACAGCACAGCAGCAGCATTACTCATAATCAGTACAATGAGGAAATAGTTCAGCCCTCGGCTTAAGGGTGTCTCATAGTCTTCATTATGCAAATTGTTATAAACAAATTTGCGTAACATGTACCAAGCTGTCAATTTCATTACGATTTTACGTTATTCTTATCCCTTAAAATTCAGTTTAACCGAACTTAACAGCAAAGTAAGTAAGAAATTTCGGTATGAATCGTACAACTGCGGCAGCATTATTCAATATAGAGTAAGGCCAAGCGCACTTGGTCATAGCCCATACGCGGATTGGTTAACTCTACAATCGGACGTAGTTTAATTGCGCCATCTTCACTAAAGTGTTCAGCTTGCTGACGTTTCATGAGACGTTTATAAATCTTTCGCACTTGCTCTACCACTTCTTCGCCTGGATGAGCTACAGAAATGTCTAAGCCCTGTTCTTTATGTAGCTTCGCCAAATGGTTGATAATCGTTGCAGCCGTCAACCCTCGCTCTTGGGCGATATCGGCAATTTCATAACCACCTTCAAAAAGTTCACGTGTTTCATCGAGTGTTGCAGAAGCATAGTTGGCTTTACCTGCATTACGGGCAATTTTCTTTTCATTACGCTCAATCTCAACTTCATTGAGCGTTCCGCCACAGTGACGAATAAAGGCCTTGTGTTGTGGCTCTAGATCAATGACCTCAAAGTGTGTTTCGGCTTCATCGGAAAGTTCTTGGAAACGTCGATCTGCTTTAATGGCAAGACTGTCTAGCTCTAAGGCTTGTTCATTAAAACCCAGTAGTCTTAAACCATCCAAAGTCTTTAACCGTGACAAAGCCACATAGCCCTGTCCTTTTTCAAAAGTATGGCTCAGGTTAATTTCTGCTGCTGCTAAAGTCATGCCTTGAGATTTGTGAATGGTGATGGCCCACGCTAAGCGCAATGGAATCTGCTGAAAACTGGCAATGGTTTTACCTGCATCATTGTCCACCGACCATGTTTCAGGCTCAACCACCAGTACTGTACCATCAGTCAGTTTTACTTTTGGTAAGACTCCGAAATCATCATCTTCTTCAAAGCCAACCACCTCACCCAAACTACCGTTAATATACCCCACGTCAAAGTTGTTCTTTACAAACATCACTTTGGCATTTTTCTTGAGAGTGAGGTTTTCAGGTGCGCGCACAGACGACTTTAACGTTTCAATAAGCTTGTCATTGCCATCACACACCGCCTCAAACTGACGACCTTCATTTTCAATTTCATTCAAATGTTTGAAGTTGATGGTGTCCACGTCCATATTATGGGTGTATAAACGTGTGAATGTTTCACCAATATCCTGCTGACGTGTGGCTTGTAAAGCTTGCAAATGCTCGGAGCGGATCGTTTGGCTACGGATAGCATTTAAAATATCGTTGAGGTAGTCATTGCCCTGACGGTGCTGCTCGGTCAAATAGCACACACGAAACTTGGCTTCCACCCAAGCATCAGACATAAAACAGAACTTATCGCGATTACGTTCTTCATTTTTCCCCACGGGCGGTAACTGGAAAAAATCCCCTGCAACAATGACCTGAATTCCACCAAATGGTTCTTCACTTTCTTTAAAGAATTTTAAAACTTTATTGACCAAATTGAGCTGTTTCGCATGTAGCATCGAAATTTCATCAATAATTAACACTTGGGCATTTTCTAAATGCTCTTTTAAATATTTACGTTCTTTCATGCGTTTGAGTTCATCTTCCCCTAACGCATCTTTAATACCTATACCAGCCCAAGTATGAATCGTCATACCATTCATATGTGTTGCAGCTATACCTGTAGAGGCTGTGATCGCCACAGGCACTTTACGGGCTTTTAAGTAATTAATGTATTGGTTCAATGTATAGGTTTTTCCTGCACCAGCGGAACCAGTTAAAAAGACATTTTCGCCCGCTTTTAGAAGTTTGAGTGCAGTTTCTTGCTTCATAAGACCTATACCATTGATGAACGGCTATAGCCTACCGAGTTTTTGCTAAAAAGTTAAGCAGATCTCGTCATATAGAAGTTCTTGTGCGACAAATTAAGTCGAGTGTTGTTGAAATTTTAACAGCCCTTTTGTCGTTCTTGGTTGAGCATCGCAATAAACTGCTCTGCCACTAACACATCGTCAGGAAGTGCCTTTTGGTTGTTTGGATATTCCAACTGATCAAATAACAACTGTCCCGCGATATAATAGCAGCCAAGTGTTAAGTGGCGCTGTGCATCAGTATGACTCATATGAAAGGCCACGTATTCATTGACAATAATTCGTTCAGCAAAGCTTGCCGCTAAACAATGTCTAAACCGACGAGACTCTGCGATGATGCGATCAATATCTTTAAGCTCCTCAAATACCCAACTTTCAATAAAATAATAAGCTTCATGACTGATCGGTTGCCATGACACATGGCCGACTTTCCGTTTCAGTTCAGCAAGTAACTCTTGGCTATGTAATTGATCATGCCATTGCACAGCCTGATGAAATAGGCCATTCCATGTGACATTTTTTAAAACATCCTTTTGCGTCTCGAAATGTTCAGGTAAATAATCTCGGACATAAGCATCAAACACCGCAACCCGCAATGGCGGATGATTCAGATAAAAAAGTTGTCTAAAGCTTTCGATAGGCAGTTTGTACTGCTGCAATTGGCGATAAAAATCACGATGTTGTTGGTTTTCTTCACTGAAATAAATCACTAATTCAGCAGGTAGTTTTTGTGCAATTTTATCTAAATGCTGAATGTAAGCCTGCATGACTCGACTCAATTTTGTATAAACTTTTTTACCCCATTCGGGTTGCTGCTGTACTACACGGTGCAGTAGTTCTAACCATTCATCCAAATACAAAATCGACGGGCTGATTGCTATACGCTGATCATCCATATCTTGGCGTCTATTTTTTAAGACGACATGCTGGTTGGCTTCCAACTCAAACCATTGCTGTTCTATAGCATGTTCATAACAGCTTTGGATAAACAAACGTGCTGCAACATGCTGAAAGTACCTTAAAGCTACTAAAATAATTTCAGGATGATAAGACTGTGTATCCAAATAACTCAAAGCAGTCACAGCAACACGTACACTACTATGTTGAATGTTGTGGCTAACCCAGTCTGTCACGACAGCTTTTTGTTTGAATAACCAATTCACTGTACGTTTTTCATCGAAAATAGGGAGTTTAGCAACTTTTTTTTGCCAAACTTTAGTCTGCACCTCTAAAAAATGTTGCTTTGCCAGCAAATCAGGCAATGACCAAAGATCACGATTCATTAAACGTGCAAAACCCAACAGTTCAGGCTGCTCTTTCGCATGCGGATACAACAAATAAATATCATGCCCATGATCTATCAGCTCTTGTAAACAAAAACGTTCAGGAAATGCTGTTTCTACGATGCGATAAACATGTGGTTCTAGAAATTGCTTGGCACTAAAACACAGCTCATCATAACTATGCATCAAGGACTGAATAGGCAGAATATCCTCTGCTTGATCTGCATCTAAGTAACATAACTGCTCAAGTAAAGTCAGCAAATTGTTATCCGTTGCTGAAAGTTCTATTCTGCCCATATATTTACACAGTTGCTGAAAGAGCTCTGCATGGCTGTGCTCTATTTCAGTCAAAATCGTTTGGATCCGGCTTAGCCCCCCAACCACAACAAAAACCTGTTGCAATAACAACTGGCGTAACTGTTTTACTTTATTACGTAAATACAAAGAATGCTGTGGAGTCTGCTCACCCACCCAGAAGACAATGTCATGTAAACAAAACTCTTCAAGTGATTCAGCGTAGTGCCCCTTATACATAAACTGTGGGACACAAATCGTTTTGTTTTCGGTCGGTGGATAGAACTGAATATGAAAGCAATGGTTTAAAATTTGAATCTGGCGTTGCTTTGCATCAATCCCCAAAACATTGTGCACACTGAGCGTGGAGAGAAACATAGACTGCTCATGATAAAGCTGCTGAACACTCGGAACAACTTGCCTTAACACGACGGCAAAGTTTTGATATTGCTTAATCCTATCGTTTCTGTCCACAGTGAATCCTCATCGAATTTGGCGACGTTCATCCCGCTTCAAAACCAATATAAACAATTCCACACATGCAGGCTATGCCTTTTCATCATAGCTATTTTTTCGATTTAGAATCAGTATTTTCCATTTCCTTACGCATGGTAGGTATTTGGTAGGTACACAAGTTTTTTGAATCATTCGATACTCTAAAAACGGTAATGAGCACCGATAACAACATAAATATGGTAGAAGGAATCGCACCATGGCTTTTAAAAATATTGCAGATCAAACGAACGGTTTTTATATCCCTTGTGTTTCACTGTTTGGCCCAGGCTGTGCCAAAGAAATTGGTGGTAAAGCACAAAACCTCGGTGCGAAGAAAGCACTGATCGTAACCGATGCTGGCTTATTCAAATTTGGCGTAGCAGACACCATCGCAGGATATCTCAAAGATGCTGGTGTTGATAGTCATATCTTCCCAGGTGCGGAACCAAACCCAACTGACATTAACGTACATAACGGTGTAACTGCTTATAATGAGCAAGGTTGTGACTTTATCGTGTCTTTAGGCGGTGGTTCGTCTCATGACTGCGCAAAAGGTATTGGGCTTGTCACTGCTGGTGGTGGTCATATTCGTGACTACGAAGGGATTGATAAAAGCACCGTTCCAATGACTCCTCTGATTGCAATCAACACAACAGCAGGTACAGCTTCAGAAATGACGCGTTTCTGTATTATTACCAATACAGATACTCATGTAAAAATGGCGATTGTAGACTGGCGCTGTACTCCTCTTATTGCAATTGATGATCCTAAACTGATGATTGCAAAACCTGCAAGCTTAACAGCAGCAACAGGTATGGATGCATTAACACATGCGGTAGAGGCTTATGTATCAACAGCTGCTAACCCAATTACCGATGCTTGTGCCGAGAAAGCCATTTCGATGATCAGTGAGTGGTTAAGCCCAGCCGTTGCAAACGGTGAGAACCTTGAAGCACGTGATGCCATGAGTTATGCACAATACTTAGCAGGTATGGCATTTAACAATGCATCTCTAGGTTATGTTCATGCAATGGCACACCAACTTGGTGGTTTCTATAACCTACCACACGGTGTATGTAACGCAGTTTTACTGCCACATGTATGTGAGTTCAACTTAATTGCCTGCCCTGATCGTTATGCACGTATTGCAGAACTGATGGGAGTCAACACCGCAGGTTTAACTGTGACAGAAGCTGGCTATGCTGCCATTGATGCGATTCGTGAATTATCTGCATCTATTGGTATTCCATCAAGCTTGTCTGAACTGGGTGTAAAAGAACAAGATTTGGGCATTATGTCTGAAAACGCGCAAAAAGATGCCTGCATGCTGACTAACCCTCGTAAAGCAACCCATGCTCAAGTGGTTGACATCTTTAAAGCGGCGCTCAAATCAAGTGCTTCAGTAGTAGATTTTAAAGCGGCTGTCTAAGTTCTCTCCTTAACACTTTGTTTGCTTTGACAATTTAAGTGGAATGAAACAGACGTCCATACTGTTTCATTCGGGTAAGCCTAATCCTTGCTTACCTTTGCACTTAAATTGTCTTTTTTTATTTGTGGTTGACAAAAATTCTGACTTCATCAAGGATAAGGGAACTCATGACAATAACAACCAGAGTGAACTATGTCAGCACTACAAAACCCGCTTGCGTATCAACCAGATGTCCTTGGTGAAGACTACGAACAACTCAAACTCAGTTTTGCTAATGACTACGAAGGTGAAGTTTGCGCAACTCTCATTCGTAAAAAAGCCACGCAAACCACAACCAAAGCAGTGCTGTATATTCATGGATTTATTGACTACTTCTTCCAAACAGAAATGGCTGAACAGTTCAATCAGCATGGTTACGACTTTTACGCACTTGATTTAAGAAAATATGGTCGCTCCCGTTTAAGCCACCAAAACTACTACAATGTCCGTGATCTGCGCGAATATGACGATGAAATTACTCAAGCTCTTGAGATTATTGGTGCTGAAGGTCATCTTTCTGTTGTACTGGCAGGACACTCGACTGGCGGTTTGATTACCACACTATATGCAGCGCACCATCCACAACACCCTCTAATCAAAGCGCTATGGGCCAACAGTCCTTTTTATGATTTTAATATGCATCCAATTAAACGCAAACTTGGCGTGCCACAACTCAGCCGACTTGCAAAGCATTTCCCAGACTTAAAATTTCCAAGTGAACTGAATAAATGGTATGTACCAAGCCTACATCAGAGTGAACACGGCGAGTGGAACTTTGATTTGCAGTGGAAACAACCAAGTTATTCTATGGTTCGCATCAGTTTTGTCCGTGCCATCCATGAAGCGCAAAAAGAAATTCATTGTGGCGGTTTAAAGCTTTCTGTTCCTGCACTGATTATGCATTCACATCAAACACTCAACCCAAAAAAATGGGGCGTAGCTGCACAAACCAGTGATGTAATTTTAGATGTCAAAGACATTGAAAAACAGGCGAAAAATCTACAAGGTGACATCTGTGTCGAGACCATTCAAAATGGTTTACACGACTTAGTCTTATCTGCACCAGATGTTCGTGCCGAAGTCTATACCAAGTTATTTCAGTGGCTAGAACAAAAGAAGATTTAATCGCAAAATTTTTATTAACCTATTCCATAACTCAAATCAAAACTATTAAATTTTGTATTTCTCAAGTAGCTGATGCGCCGGGTGTCCACTCGGTGTCAGCTCAATAAGTCGTTCAACAGCATCAATTGCTTCTGGGTAGCGTGCTACATGCTTAAAGAGCATATCAGTTTCATTGGCTTTAAAAATCGCGCTACTTAAACGTGACTCCAAACAGTCGCGCCATGCGCAAAGAAACGGACTTTCTGTTTTAGGCAATAACACACCTGAGCAAAGCTTTAAAGCCGTCTCGATATATGCAGCATCTAATGCCTGCTCTGCTTGTAGGAAATCTGCTTCTATATGCGCCAAAATTCGGTAAGGACGAGATCCCAACATTCCCCCCAACAAATCCCTTAATTGCGACATTTCTGCTTTAAGTGTGCCTATACTCACTTTTCGCTCACCATATAAAGCCTGATGTAAGGTATCTAAAGTCATACCTTGTGGACATAGCGCTAAAATAGTCAGAATTTCAATTTGACGTGGTGTGAGCACCATCACTTTGCCATTAAAAAGCACTTGTGGCACACCAAAAGCACGAATATACAGTTGTTGACGCTGGTATTCCAATAATGCTGTTTGAATGATAGATGCACAGCGCTCTGCTGCCAGTAAACCAAGGCTATTATGATTTTTCCATGTGGTCGATAAATCAATTACCCCCAAAACATGTTTTGAATAGGGGTCGATGATTGGTGCTGCATAGCAAACCCAATCATGGATGGAACTCATATAATGTTCATTAGAAAACACACAACTCGATTGTTGGGTTTTAAGTGACAATGCCAATGCATTAGTCCCCACCAACTCCTCTCTCCACTGCCCGCCTTCTACAAAATGTACACTTTCCGCAGCATTACGCATTTGCTTACTTGAAGCACTCCAAATAATCGTACTACCAATATCACCCACAGCAACGACCATTGAGGACTGCTGTGCAATATGCTTGAGCTCATCCGCGCAGTAACTTAAAGCATGTTGTAATGCTGAACCTTGTGACATCGAACCTTCAGAAATGGGCGCTGCAAAACGATCCTTAGGAATCTCTGCCGAATTAGAACGCTGCCACGAACTTGCAATGCTTTTTCCGAGCTGTTCAGCTTGTACCGTCGAAATACTGCTGCTGGTTCTAAGCTTTTCTATTTCTTGTCTTTTCTGTATTAAATGTTGCATTGCCATCATTCCTTATTCTCAAAACAATTCCTGATACACATCCACTGTATTGCATGGTTGTAAACATTTGTCGGAAGCTTGTAAACCTGCATCCTTCCAACCTTTTTCCAACCTTATATTAGGTATGCTACTTAAATATTGTACTGATGTACCTTATACCAAAGCTGTAGATGCTTTTAAAAAATCAATAAGCAAAGGAACTTCAATATGCGCTACGTAGACCCTAACCAACCTGGTTCAAAAGTAGAATTTAAAGCACAGTATGAAAACTTTATTGGTGGCGAGTGGGTTGCTCCAATAAAAGGTGAATACTTTGAAAATATCTCTCCTGTCGACGGTAAAGCCTTTACTAAAATCCCACGTTCATCTGCTGAAGATATTGAGCTTGCTCTCGATGCTGCACACAAAGCTAAAGCACAATGGAATAAATCTTCTCCAACTACACGTTCTAATTTACTCCTTAAAATTGCTGATCGTCTAGAGGAAAATCTAGAGAAATTGGCTGTAGCTGAAACTTGGGATAACGGTAAACCAGTACGTGAAACCTTAGCTGCAGATATTCCACTTGCAATTGATCATTTCCGATATTTTGCAAGTTGTATTCGTGCACAAGAAGGTGGTATTTCTGAAATTGATGAAGACACTATTGCCTATCACTTCCACGAGCCATTAGGTGTTGTGGGACAAATTATTCCATGGAACTTCCCAATTTTAATGGCAACATGGAAAATTGCTCCAGCCCTTGCAGCAGGTAACTGTATTGTTCTTAAACCAGCTGAGCAAACGCCTGTAAGTATTTTAGTCTTGGTTGAACTGATTCAAGACTTACTCCCACCAGGTATTTTAAACATTGTAAATGGTTATGGAGTTGAAGTAGGCCGTCCACTTGCAACTAACCCACGTATTGCAAAAATTGCATTCACAGGCTCAACCGCTGTTGGGCAAATGATTATGCAGTATGCAACTGAAAATATTATTCCAGTAACTTTAGAGCTTGGTGGTAAATCTCCTAACATCTTCTTTGAAGATATTATGGATCAAGACGATGATTATCTTGACAAAGCGCTTGAAGGCTTTGCTATGTTTGCGTTGAACCAAGGTGAGATTTGTACTTGCCCTTCACGTGCATTAGTTCAAGAAAGCATAGCCGATAAATTCTTGGAAAAAGCAATTGAACGTGTCAAACGCATCAAAACAGGTCACCCACTAGACACTGAAACGATGATTGGTGCACAAGCTTCTTTAGAACAACAAGAGAAAATTTTAGGCTGTATCGCAACAGGACGTAATGAAGGTGCTCAATTACTGACGGGTGGTAGTGAACGTAATGAAGTGGGTACAGGTTTCTATATCGAACCAACCATTTTCAAAGGCACAAACGACATGAAAATTTTCCAAGAGGAAATTTTTGGACCAGTGCTTTCGGTTACAACGTTCAAAGACTTTGATGATGCGATTAAAATTGCAAATGACACCATTTACGGTCTAGGTGCAGGAGTATGGTCACGTTCTGCTCATACGTCTTATCGCGCGGGTCGTGCAATTGAAGCGGGTCGTGTTTGGACCAACTGTTATCATATCTACCCTGCGCATGCGGCATTTGGTGGTTACAAAAAATCTGGCATTGGTCGTGAAAACCACAAAATGATGCTTGATCATTACCAACAAACTAAAAACTTGCTTGTAAGCTATGCCACTAAGCCAATGGGCTTCTTCTAAGCATAAATATATTTGTGCATGATGTGTTTAGGGTGATTCGTTACCCTAAACACCTTCAACCTTCAACCTTCAACCTTCAACCTTCAACCTTCAACCTTCAACCTTCAACCTTCAACCTTCAACCTTCAACCTTCAACCTTCAACCTTCAACCTTCAAAAATAATAATTTATCTCTGCGTTACACACAAAATTAGACAGGATGTCTGATTGCTTGGTACTGAAATTGCTTAAACATTGTATGAACCAAGCCATCTATAAAAACTTAAGATATGGAGCTTCCTATGACAGACTCTCCGCTTAAAGATTCAATATCTTTATCAACACAAACAGTGCAAACTTCTGACGATTATTTTGAAAAAAGACAACTTAAACAAGGTGCTGTCGGCTGGCTACTTTTAGTCGGTTTAGGCGTGGCTTATGTCATTTCTGGTGACTTTGCAGGCTGGAACTTCGGTTTAGCTCAAGGTGGCTGGGGCGGTATGTTCATTGCAACAGTCGTAGTTGCCATTATGTATCTATGTATGTGCCTTGCCATGTCTGAAATGGCGACCATGCTTCCCACAGCTGGTGGAGGTTATAGTTTCGCCCGCACAGCTTTCGGCCCCTTAGGCGGTTATCTCACAGGTACTGCAATTTTAATCGAGTACGCCATCGCACCTGCTGCTATTGCCTGCTTTATTGGTGCTTACTGTGAATCATTATTTGGTATCGGTGGATGGATCATCTATTTGATCTGCTATCTGATTTTTATGGGCATTCATCTCAAAGGTGCGGGTGAGGCACTGAAAATCATCTTTGTGATTACCGCAGTTGCTGCTGTGGCCTTATTTGTATTTTTCGTCGCAATGGCACCCCATTTCAACAGTGCCAATCTGTTTAATATTGCTCAAACTGAAAATATTGGGGCAAGCAATTTCTTACCTATGGGCTATATTGGGATATGGGCTGCCGTGCCTTATGCAATTTGGTTCTTCTTAGCCGTTGAGGGTGTACCACTTGCAGCAGAAGAAGCTAAAGATCCATCTAAATCACTCCCGCGTGGTTTAATCGGTTCCATGCTTATCCTTGCTGCATTTGCCATGCTCATTTTGTTTCTTGGTGTTGGAGCAGCTGGTGCAGATCAATTAAAAGAATCAGGTGCCCCATTGGTCGATGCACTTGTTGCAGTCTATGGACCAAATACGTGGCTTGCTAGTTTTGTCAATTTTGTGGGTTTGGCTGGCTTAATTGCAAGTTTCTTCTCTATTATCTACGCCTATTCACGCCAAATTTTTGCATTATCTCGTGCAGGTTATTTACCGACATCCCTGTCACTCACAAATAAAAATAAAGCACCTTATTTAGCCATTATCATCCCTGGCATCATTGGCTTTTTACTGTCGCTAACTGGTGAAGGTGATCTACTTATTTTAATGGCCGTGTTTGGTGCGACTATTTCCTATGTTTTAATGATGCTGTCCCACATCAAACTCCGCATCAGTCGCCCTGAACTACCACGCCCATACAAAACACCAGGTGGCATTGCGACTTCATCTATTGCCTTAATTTTAGCCAGTATCGCAGTAATTGCAGGCTTTGTGGTCGACCCTAAAGTTTGGTTTATGGCGGCTGGTATCTATGTGGTATTTATTGCTTACTTCATCTTTTATAGTCGGCATAAACTGGTGCAAGGAACACCTGAAGAAGAGTTTGAAAATATTCGCAAGGCTGAGCAAGAATTATAAGAGGACCTTTCAAAATGGCTTATAAAACTTTGATTGGACATCAACATTATGTTTTTAATGACTTAAAAACGCTTATGGCAAAGGCAACACCATTGCGATCGGGAGATCAATTGGCAGGTGTTGCAGCTGAACATGCAACGGAACGTGTTGCTGCACAAATGGCTTTGGCAGAGGTTCCACTCAAACAATTTTTAACTGAAGCATTAATTGACTATGAACAAGATGAAATCACACGCTTAATCATTGATGAGCACCGTAGTGATTTATTTGCCCCTATTTCACATTTCACTGTAGGTGACTTTCGCAACTGGTTGCTCAGTGCAGATGCAAGCACAGAAAAGTTACAGCAACTTGCCTTAGGTTTAACACCTGAAATGGTAGCCGCTGTCAGTAAAATTATGCGTAATCAAGACTTGATTTTGGTGGCCAGCAAATGTGAAGTCATCACCCAATTTCGCAACACCATCGGTTTAAAAGGGCATCTTTCCACTCGTTTGCAACCCAATCACCCTACAGATGATCTCTTGGGGATATCGGCCAGTATTTTGGACGGACTGATGTATGGCAATGGTGATGCAGTCATAGGGATTAACCCCGCAACGGATAACCTCCAAAATTTATCAGAGCTCTTAAAACTCCTCGATCATATTATTCAAGAGCATCAAATTCCAACCCAATCCTGTGTGCTAACCCATATCAGTTCAGGCATTCAACTGGCTGAAAAAAATGTGCCGATTGACCTGATGTTTCAATCTATTGCAGGAACTCAACTTGCCAACGACGGCTTCGGGATTAATCTTGAGTTACTCCGTGAAGGTTATGAAGCGACACTCGCTTTGAAACGCGGCACTGTGGGACAAAACGTGATGTACTTTGAAACGGGTCAAGGCAGTGCTTTATCCAGCAATGCCCATCACGGCGTTGATCAACAAACCATAGAAGTTCGCGCTTATGCAGTCGCACGTAAATTTAACCCTCTGTTGGTCAATACCGTGGTTGGATTTATTGGTCCAGAATATTTATACAATGGCAAACAAATTATCCGAGCAGGTTTAGAAGATCATTTTTGTGGCAAGCTTCTCGGCTTACCAATGGGATGTGACATTTGCTATACCAACCATGCCGATGCTGACCAAAATGACATGGATGTATTACTCACCCTCTTTGGTGCAGCAGGGTTGAACTTTATTATGGGCATTCCAGGTTCAGACGATGTCATGCTGAACTATCAAACCACATCGTTTCATGATGCCTTGTATTTAAGACAGCTTCTGGGTCTAAAAGCCGCACCTGAATTTGATACGTGGCTCGCCGAACAAGGGATTTTTAAACAACAGCAACAATACATTCAGTGGCCTGAACACATGCCACCTCAGTTTGAAAAACTTTTACATATATAAGGAGCAACCTATGTCACTTGTTCCTCTCGAAAACTATCAATCCGAACAGCATCAGGATGTTTGGGAAAATCTTAAAAAATTTACCGATGCACGAATTGCAATCGGACGTGCAGGTTGTAGTATTCCTACGCATGAAATGCTGAAATTCCAACTGGCCCATGCTGAAGCACAGGATGCAGTACATCAAGCTTTAGATGTCGATCTATTGGTCTCTAGTTTTAAAAACCAAAGTTTGGATAGTTTAACCGTACATAGCCAAGCCGAAGACAAGCAGGAATATCTAAAACGTCCAGATCTAGGGCGTTTGCTTAATAGTGAATCCTATCGTGGCTTACAAACATTTAAAGCAAGTAACCCACAAGCTTATGATGTTTGTATTGTGATTGGGGATGGTCTTTCTGCACGTGCAATTGAAGAAAATGCCGTACCGTTTATTCAGCACCTCATCCCACATTTGCAAGCTGAGCATTGGTCTATTGCTCCTATCGTTATTGCAACAGGCAGCCGAGTTGCTTTGGGTGACCAAGTTGCCGAATGCCTACACGCTACAATGTTGGTCATGCTGATTGGAGAACGCCCTGGTCTCAGCTCACCAGACAGCATGGGGATTTATTACACATGGAAAGCTAGTACTGGTACCCTAGACGCAAAAAGAAACTGTATTTCTAATGTTCGTCCTGCGGGTTTAAGTATTCTAATTGCAACACAACGGCTAATGTCACTCATGCGTGGTTCAAAAAAACTTGGCTATTCTGGGGTTGAGCTAAAAGACGAACACGAAATGGTGAGTCTGGACACTGCGCATACCCCTAAACGTTTATTTTAATTCTGAAGCAGATTAGCCATTACTTTGGCTAATCTGCTCTCTATCTAACTTACTTTTGCAGTGCTTGCTCAACAAAATGTAAGCGATCTTGTCCCCAGTACATCTCATCCCGCACAAAGAATGTCGGTGCACCGAAAATGCCCCGTTGAATGGCCAGTTCCGTTTCAGTGATCAGTTTTTGCTTCACCACATCCGACTGAACCATACTCATGATGTCATCTACAGAAAAGCCACTTGGTTTTAACACCTCTGCTAAGACAGCAGGTTCATTAAGGTTTTTGGGTGTACCAAACATCGCATCGAATAAAAGTTTTAAAACTTGCTCAAACTTTTCTAAATGCAACAATTGAACGCCTGTCAAAATACGCATCAAGGTTAAAGTATTCATGGGAAAATGTGGGTTCATTTGCATGGGAATGCCGTAATAATCCGCCCAACGCTGCATATCTAACATGGAATAAATACCTTTACTCGGGATCTCTATCGGACTTCTATTCCCTGTCTCCTTAAATACGCCACCCAATAAAATAGGTTTATATATGATTTGAAAACTTTGTTGCTCGGCCATTTGCCGTAACCGATAGTAGGCCAAATAACTATACGGGCTGCCCAAGTCAAAATAAAATTCTACGGTTTTCATGCTTTGTCCTTTTACCACGTTTCCATCCAAGGTCTTAAATCCAACTCATGCGTCCATGCATCACGCGGTTGCTGCGACAAATGCCAATAATTTTCTGCAATATGTACAGGGTTTAAAATGCCATCCTGCTCTTTACGTGCATACAACTCCGGGAAAGTGTCTTTGATGAAGTCTGTATCAATTGCACCATCAACCACCACATGGGCTACATGAATATTTTTAGGTCCCAATTCACGCGCCATACTTTGGGCTAAAGCACGTAATGCATGCTTTGCACCTGCAAAAGCGGCAAAGTTTGCTGCACCTCTTATTCCTGCGGTTGCCCCTGTGAAGATAATGCTCCCTCGCTCCCGCAGTACCATTCGCTTCGCTACTTCACGCCCTGTCAAAAATGCACCGAAGCATGCCATCTCCCAAATTTTAAAATACTTACGTGCAGTTTCTTCTAAAATACTACACGGCACATTCGCCCCAATGTTAAACACCAAAACATCAATTTCACCAATATTGGCTTCAATTTCTTCCACCAAAGCAATGACTTGATCTTCTTTACGTGCATCGGAAGCGAAACCATACGCAATCCCCCCTTCAGCTTCTATTTCTGCAATTAAGGGCTGGAGCTTTTCGGCATTTCTTCGCGTCATACAGCTAATATAACCGCCACGGGCAAAACGTTTTGCAATTTCCCCCCCTGTTGCATCGCCTGCACCAATCACCAATGCCACTTTCTTTTTAGCTTCGGTCAATTGCGACTGTTGTTCTTGCTGTGTTCTATCCATAAATATTTCCCTTTTATAAAATAACGATCGTTATTATAACGATCACTATGTTATAGTTTTCAAAATCAGTCAATAATATTTTGATGAAATCACTATGCGCTACAAAACAGGCTATAAAGAAGAAAAACGTAAAGAGTTACTTAAAATCAGTGGCCAACTGGCCAAAAAACAAGGTTTTGCCAGTACTGGTGTCGATAGCTTTATGCAAGCCGCTCAAATGACCAGCGGCGCTTTTTATTCACATTTTTCGTCAAAACACGAATTATTTGAAGCACTCATTGAGTCAGAGCTACAACACAGTTTTCAGGCATGGCAAGCCAATCCTCATGAAAAACTATCTGACTGGATTGATTTTGAACTAGATCGCTATTTAGCTTTCTCTCATGTCCTGCGCCCAGATCATGGTTGTGTCATTCCCGCCTTGGCAACAGAAGTTGCACGTAGTAGCGAAAGCACAAAACAATGCTTTCAACAGGAAATGCTTCGTGGTCATGCTTTATTTACACAGCATCTGGGCAGTGAAACACAAGCTTGGGCTGTACTGTGCCAACTGGTCGGAGCTATTGTCATGGCACGCAGCATGGCTGATGAACATTTACAACATGAGATCTTAAACTCAAGTAAATGGATGATTAAAAATATGTTGCAACTTAAACAAAGTGAATGATTCCATTTGTCGTGTTTTTCTACATATTTTCTTCGTTCTTGACTTCAACTTCGGCTCATTTCCCTGTACATTTTTAGGCTCCTTAGTACCAATAAACGAGCCTGTCATGACTGTATTACCTGATACTATTTACGCCATTCAGCATCTTGCGTTTGAAGATCTAGGCGCATGGGAAGATGTGTTATATCAATTGGGTTATCGGGTACGATATTTTGAAGCAGGTAAAGATGACTTAGCTAAAGCATTAAGTTATGACGGTTTAACCGTCATCTTAGGTGGCCCTATCGGGGTGTATGAAACCGAAGACTACCCATTTCTACAACAAGAAATAGACCTACTGAAAGTGCGTTTAGAAAAAAATTTACCCACTTTAGGCATTTGCCTCGGTGCACAGTTAATCGCACATGCTTTGGGTGCAAAAGTGTATGCAGGTCATAGTAAAGAAATTGGCTGGAGTCAGTTACAGCTCCATACTCTTGAGCATAATCCATTACAAGCACTTGAAGGAACTGAAGTCCTGCATTGGCATGGAGATACGTTTGAACTCCCTGCGCAGGCTGAACTTTTAGCCAGCTCAGAGGTTTATCCTAACCAAGCGTTTCGTGTAGGCAAAAACATTCTCGGTTTACAGTTCCACCCTGAAGTCGCCACCGATGGTTTAGAAAAATGGTTGATCGGGCATACCGCAGAGCTGCGCCAAGCACGGATTAATATTCCAGCCCTACGTGCAGACAATCTACGTTTTGCAGCACCCTTAGAGCAAGTCTCAGGTCAGGTTATAGCAACGTACATGCAACAGCTGGTTGAAGTGAAAACTGCTTCTTAATACAAATGAAAACGAGTTCAAACTTTATAGAGTATAGTGATACCTTACCCATTCTTTTAGTATTGCTTATCTGACATGCTATAAAAAAGCACCTCTGAACTCTTTCTAGTAGGTGCTTTTTTAAAATATATCACTTATTTTTTAACCCTATTGGGCTACGGTGTGAGCTCAATATTCAAAGCACATATTTTCATCTTTCTCAAAATAAAAAGAGTAACTAAGTTAGTTATAAATATACAGCTCCAGAAAAATATAGTGATATTTCAGATAAGAATAAAATCAAAGCATCGAATGGCAAGAATATGTAGAAAATCTTACAAATAAATAAAGTATTATTTATAAAGTCCAATGATTTTCAACTAGGGGCATATAAAGAAGTTCTTATTAGCAGGCGCTCTTTCAATTCAAACACAGAACTCTAGACTTTATATTTTAATATTCAACGACAATTAATAATTTAACAAATGAGAATAATTCTCTTTCATTTTATGGGTTATTTCTTTATATTTATCCCGTTTTTCCAACTATATAAATATTTAGGGGTACTAGTGAAACACTCTTTCATAATTCTTACTTTGGGGCTGTTAATAACTACACTTTCTGGTTGTGCAACATCTCGTGGACTGATTCAAGTCCCTACACCTCATAATCCTACATCTTATCAAGAAGTAGCAAATTCTAAAAAAGTAGTGATTGCACTCGTTGAAGATGACCGAACTTTCGAAGATAAACCTGCAACTGCCGACATCCCATCTTTAAAAGATGGCTTGGCTAAGGCAACTGAAGCAGATAAAGCAAAAGCTGTTGCTCGTAAAAGAAATGGATATGGAAAAGCTTTAGGCGATATTTTGTTAGAAAAAGAAACTGTCTCAGAATTATTACAAAAACGTACTACCCTCGCTCTCGAACGATCTGGGTATGTAGTTCTTGAAAATAATGAAACTAACCGAGCAAATGCCGACTTTGTTCTCAACATTAAAATCAATAAGTTTTGGTCATGGTTCCAACCAGGATTTGCATCCATCAAAATCCATTCTGAAATTGACACAGATATTAGCAATACAAAAAATTTAGCTGCTGAACCTGTTCATGTTTACAGTAAAGTAGTTAAATCTGCACAAGTTGCCAATGGCACCAAATGGATTGAAAATATTGACAATGTCCTAAATGACTACGAAACCAAATTAATATCATCCTTAACAAAAGTAACGCCATAACAGCTTAATTCATATATCCAAGTATAATTTAGATGAATAAAGCCCTAAAAAAGGCTTTATTCATCCACATATTTGGTTTTAAGATAACCCCAAAAGAATCAAACATTGCAAGCCGTAAAGATTAATCAATAAATCAGCTACTCACTTTTATTTTTCTATCATAATGGGTGGGTGTGTCAGATTAATCTAGCCATTTTTTATTAAATTCCCCCTCTATATAGATGAAAAATTTATGATTCCCCATCAAATAAGTATTTTAATTAAAAAAGGATCTTTCTAATATTCAGCTTAAAATAAATATTTGCAGTAAATACATAGTTATTCTATTCAACATACATGCTTTTCTAAGGGAGGAAATCATTAGTGTGAAATTCACCAATTGATTTTATGACTTTTCCACTAACTATTAAGTTCAAGAAGCTTTTGGACTGCTGTCTGCGCATTTTTTTGCTGAATTTCTAATAATTAAATAGCATTACTTCTAAAAAATCATAGTAATGCACAAGTTTAAACCACGTTAAATAAATTCCGATACTCGCATTTTGGGTAAAATTTCTATAAACCTATTAGTTTTATTATTATTTTGAGCAGAACGATCACATTTTTTGTAAGGATGTTAGAAACAAAAAAGCTTACCAAGGCTCTCTCCTTCCTTGATAAGCTTTTGTATTACAAAAATTATTTTGCAACCGATGCTTCAGTCGTGATATTCACTGTGATCTTATCACCTACATTCGGCACATAAGCTCCTACACCAAATGCAGAACGGTCAAATGAAGTTGTCGCATTGAAACCAATAGATTGAGCTTTCGTCATTGGATGCTCACCTTGCTTATTCAATACAGCATCCAATACAACAGGCTTAGTCACGTTTTTAACAGTTAAGTCACCTGTGATTTTGTATTTGTTTGCACCAACCGCTTGTACTTTAGTACTTTTAAAAGTGATGTTTGGATATTTTGCTGCATCAAAGAAATCTGCACCCTGTAAGTGCTCATCCAAAGCTTTTACATTGGTATTCAAGCTAGATAATGGAATCGTTACATTCACATACGAATTTGCAGGTTTTGCATTATCAACATTAATGACACCCTGAATGTCGCTAAAGTTTGCAGATGGTGTTGAAAAACCGAAGTGGTTCCATGAAAACACTGTTGCAGTATGTGTAGGGTCAATTTGATATGCTACAGGTTTCGCCATAGCAAATGTCGTTGCAGTTGCAACAGCCAAACCGATTGTTAAAGCTTTAAAGTTCATGTTTTTATCTCACACTGGAATACTGTTTAGTTTATAGAGTTTTACAGCGAATACACCCATAAAGATAAAACGATATGTTGCAAGTTTAGAACGATAAATTTGTTCTAAAATGTAGTCTTAGCACTACATTTTATATTGAATAAAACCTGTTTTCTTCGCGACTTTATTATAGAGTTGCTGAGCGACTAAATTATTCTGATGGGTAAGCCAATAGACTCGATCACATGCTCGCTTTTCGGTATGCATTTTGACATGTTCGATTAAAGCTCTTGCAACCCCTAGCCCACGATACTCCTCATGCGTAAATAGATCTTGTAGATATGCATAAGGCTTTAACGTCCAACAACTATCATGTTCGATCACATGCACAATGCCTACAATTTGCTCATCGAGTTTCGTGGAAAAACCATACATATGTACAAGCTTAGGATCGGTAAGTTTATTCCATGTATGTTCAAAGATTTACTGATCCAGATCAGCCAGATAAAACGTTGATAGGCCTGCTACAACACCAGCCAATAGGACTGATTTATTTCGTCCAGTCGCACAATTTGAATATTTTTCTACATCTTATTTTGATCCGATCTTTCGTAACATTTCGTTTTTCTATTGTTCATATTTAAACCGAAATCTACCCAAAGAAAAAGCCTTATTGAATCACTTCAATAAGGCTTCTTTTAGACGTGAAAACCATCATAATTTTTCAATCAAAATCCGATCAATCAGCTTCATACCCGTCTGTTTTTCATGGTTTTTACGGCGAATCTTAATTTGCTTATCCTCTGCCAAGTCTTGCAATAGTAGTTCAACCGCCACCATCGCTTCCAAAGGTAGATCTGGTCCAATCCACTTCTGTTCGCCCGCATCCATTAACACGACTTCGTCATGAATTTGATCATATAAGCTCATATCTTCACCTAAAATTTATGCAACTACTGGCATCAGTATTTTGCATGTTGTATATGTCATTCAAAATAAAAGACGCCCCTAAACTGGGGCGTCTTTTTAACAGTCAACCGAGGGGGATTAAGCTGTCAATTCTTTTACTGCAGCAACGACCGCTTCAGTGGTAATACCGAAGTATTGGTATAAGTCTTTCGCTGGTGCAGATTCACCATAAGTCGTCATACCAATTACACGACCATCAAGACCTACAAACTTCCACCAGTAGTCTACGTGCGCTGCTTCAACAGCAACACGTGCACGAATATTTGATGGAAGAACCGCTTCACGGTACGCTACATCTTGCTTCACAAATTCTTCTGCGCATGGCATAGATACGACACGCACACCTTCAAGCTGTGCATGTGCTTCCATTGCTAAAGATACTTCAGAGCCTGTCGCGATAATAATCGCTTTTAATTCGCCCTTTTCTTCAGCCAATACATAACCACCTTTCGCTACATTTGCAATTTGTGCATCTGTACGTGCTTGGAATGGTAGGTTTTGACGAGAGAAGATCAACGCAGTTGGGCCTTCTGAACGTACAAGTGCAGATTTCCAAGACACAGCGGCTTCAACGGTGTCACATGGACGCCAAGTATTTAAGTTTGGTGTACCGCGTAAAGATGCAATTTGCTCTACAGGTTGATGCGTTGGACCATCTTCACCCAAACCAATTGAGTCATGTGTATATACATGGATTACACGTTGTTTCATCAACGCAGACATACGTACTGCATTACGCGCATATTCCATAAACATAAGGAATGTTGCAACGTAAGGAATGAAACCACCGTGAAGCGCAACACCGTTTGCAATTGCAGTCATACCAAACTCACGTACGCCATAGTGTACGTAGTTACCCGCTGGATTGTCTTGAACACCTTGGCAACCTTTCCAAAGTGTTAAGTTAGAACCAGCCAAGTCCGCAGAACCGCCTAATAATTCAGGCAATAATGGACCGAATGCTTGCAATGTGTTTTGGCTTGCTTTACGTGTAGCAATGGTTTCGGCTTTTGCATTAGTTTCAGCAATAAACGCATCGGCTTGAGCCAGAAATTCAGCTGGCAATTCACCTGAAAGGCGACGTTTCAATTCAACTGCTTCAGTTGGATATTTTGCTGCATATTGCGCAAATAACTCATCCCAAGCCGCTTCAGAAGCTGTGCCTTTTGCTTTTGCATCCCATGCTGCATAAACGTCAACAGGAATTTCAAATGGACCTTCTGCCCAACCTAATGCTTCACGTGTTAATGCGATTTCGTCATTACCAAGTGGCGCACCGTGACAGTCTTCTTTACCTTGTTTGTTTGGTGAACCTAGGCCAATAATCGTTTTGCAGATAATGATCGTTGGTTTTTTCGTTTCAGCTTTTGCTTGCAAAGTTGCAGCACGTAATGCATCTGCATCATGACCATCAGCTTTAAGAACTTGCCAACCGTAAGCCAAGAAACGTTGCTCTGTATCGTCAGAGAACCAACCTTCTACTTCACCATCAATCGAAATACCGTTGTCGTCATAGTAAGCAATCAGTTTACCCAGACCTAAAGTACCTGCAAGTGAACATGCTTCATGAGAAACACCTTCCATTAAACAGCCATCACCTAAGAAGCAATAAGTGAAATGGTCAACAACACTTAAGCCATCTTTATTGAACTGCGCTGCTAAAGTTTTTTCAGCTAAAGCAAAACCAACTGCGTTTGCAATCCCCTGACCAAGCGGACCAGTCGTAGTTTCAATACCTGGCGCATAACCTAATTCTGGGTGACCCGGCGTTTTAGAGTGCAGTTGACGGAATGCTTTTAAATCTTCAATTGATAAATCATAGCCCGTAAGGTGCAATAACGCATATTGCAGCATAGAGCCATGACCATTTGATAGTACAAAACGGTCACGGTTCGCCCATTGTGGGTTAGTCGGGTTATGGTTGAAAAACTCACGCCATACCACATCAGCGATATCAGCCATCCCCATTGGCGCACCTGGATGTCCAGAGTTTGCTTTTTGCACAGCATCCATTGCCAATACACGAATTGCGTTTGCAATACGACGTTCGTTAAGCGGGGTTGTCATAGGTCAGAGTCCAAACAAATGATTTAAAGAGTAAGATGAATAGAATTCAAAGATAGGTGTATTGTCTTAAAAAAAGAGGAATGGGTAAAGCCTAATGGACAATATTTCGCTATTTATTCATCATCAATGTCTAATAAATGCGGGCATTGCCTAAAATCACAACAATTTCACTCAGAAATGCCTCACTAGCTTTTCTCTGGTTCAAATCCCATACGATAGAATCTTCAACTTTTAAAAACAAAGCTCAATCATCCTATTCACTAATCAGAACAAACCGTTATCTTTGAGTATCAAACACATCACAGCATACATTTGTATTTTTTACATACAATTAAACACGCATGGTGAATTTTATTCATTTTTTTAGATTTTTCATGAATTAGGACAAATTATAGATTCTTTTCTGATACATATTTTGAGCATTTTTTATTTAATGCTAAAACAAGAAAACCAATAAAAAACAAGTCAAGTTTTTGTTTTATATTAAAATATAAACAGCGCATAACACTCCAAAATACATGCCTCTATATTTTGAAGAAAAACCCGTTAATTTGCCATTTCGAACTAAAAATAAACGCTATATCAATTTTTTAGATGCCTATATCAGATAAAAAGTCGTTGAATTGAAATAAATTCAGTCATTTTGGTCGTGTAGAACTGGCTCAAACGGCTAAGTCGATGTACCATATTGCGTCTTTTAAATTAACTGTGATAGGACTTATGCGCGAGTACGCTGTATTTACCTCGGAATCTGTAAGCGAAGGCCATCCAGATAAAATGGCTGACCAAATCAGTGATGCTATCTTGGATGCGATCTTAAAAGAAGACCCATATGCGCGGGTTGCTTGTGAAACGCTTGTAAAAACGGGTGCGGTAGTACTTGCCGGTGAAATCACAACAACTGCAAATGTTGACTTTGAAGCAGTAGTACGCCAAACCGTAAATGGCATTGGCTATCACCATTCTGACCTAGGTTTTGATGGTTCAACCTGTGCTGTGATCAACATGATTGGTAAACAGTCACCAGAGATTGCTCAAGGTGTAGACCGCCAAAAGCCTGAAGATCAAGGCGCAGGTGACCAAGGTTTAATGTTTGGTTATGCAAGCCGTGAAACTGACGTGCTTATGCCTGCTCCAATTTCATACGCACACCGTTTAATGGAAAAGCAAGCTGAACTACGTCGCAGTGGTGCTTTACCATGGTTACGTCCAGATGCAAAAAGCCAAGTGACTTTTGCTTATGAAAATGGCATGCCTGTTCGTTTAGACGCAGTGGTTCTGTCTACCCAGCACGATCCTGAAATTTCTCAAAGCAACTTAAAAGAAGCTGTGATTGAAGAAATCGTGAAAAAAGTAATTCCTGCTGAGATGTTCCATGCAGACACCAAATTCCACATCAACCCAACAGGAATGTTTGTGATTGGTGGCCCAGTGGGCGACTGTGGTTTAACAGGCCGTAAAATCATCGTAGACACCTACGGTGGTATGGCACGTCACGGTGGTGGTGCTTTCTCTGGTAAAGATCCATCTAAAGTTGACCGTTCTGCTGCTTACGCAGGTCGTTATGTTGCGAAAAACATTGTAGCTGCGGGTCTTGCAGACAAATGTGAAATCCAAGTGTCGTATGCCATTGGTGTGGCTGAGCCAACGTCTATTTCAATCAATACCTTCAATACAGCAAAAGTATCTGAAGAGCTGATCATTGCATTAGTCCGTGAACACTTCGACTTACGTCCATACGGTATCACTCGTATGCTTGACCTCATTCAACCGATGTATAAGCAAACTGCTGCTTATGGTCACTTCGGTCGCGAAGGTTCAGATACTGCATTTACATGGGAAAAAACTGACAAAGTGGAAGCGCTTAAAGCTGCAGCTGGTCTATAAGTTTGATTCCAAAAGAAACCCGCTTAATGCGGGTTTTTTTATTTTCACTGATGGAAAATAGCCCATCAGTTCAATCGTGAAGTCATTGAACATCACTTACTTTGGTTTATTTTCATGATTAAGCACATCAAAAAGTGAAGTCACAGCGGTAGGTTCACTATTTCGATCCGTCAAATAAACTTGTACAGATTTAACAATAATGGCCGCTGCTAAACATGCAACAATACAGAAAATCCAAAATCCAAAAGGGCTTCTAATATTGTGTGATCCACAGTTTGGGCAGTCTTTGTCTGTTGATGCGACAACTGTTTCGCAACAAGCGCAGTGATATTGATAGAGCATAACTTTCCCCCTTTGTTTTCTTACTTTCTTGTTTTTATTGTCCATCACCCTGCCTCACAGAATGTTAGATTAATTTATCTTATGTGAGTATTTGTTGAGGCACAAGTACCATTAACCTGAAATGCTGTCAGCAAAAACTTACACCGTAAAACTAATCAACTGAATTAAAAACAATTCCTTGTTATAACACCCAATCATGACAATTTCATTTTGTAACATAATAGTTTTTGACGTATTCCATCATATTTGCTTAAAACCCTTTAGTTTTCTAGCGATTGTTTATTAAAATACGATGCAACGATGAGGAAGAAAGAATGGTTCAGTTGATCAAAAAAGGCGGTTTACGCGAACGTGCCAACCGTAGTCGTAGCTATAAGGGCTCAGAAAATACCGAAGCGACATTGCAGCCTAACCGTTATACACAGAGTAAAAAAGACGAGGCCTCCACCTTGGAACAGATCCCATCATCTAAAGAACTTAAAGAGAACTTAGATGTAGATTGCAAGAGCATCATACCAAAGCCATAAAGCAAAAATCAGGAACAACCCACCAGAAAAAATGTCGATATAACTTCCTGAACGCTGATAAGCCGCCTTAATTTTAGGTAATGACAAAAGCATCATCAACAATGCAAAAGTCATAAAAGTTTGAATTGGAATAATCACCGCAAGCTGCATTTTTAAGTAAGGACTTGCGCTAGAACTCAAGGCTAGTGAAAACACACTACTAAAATAAATCAGCGTTTTCGGGTTGGACAAGTTCGTCAGCAACCCTGACATGAAATAATGGTTGGCCTTCGGTGTAGCCAGTTTTTGACCATCATCCAGCATTGCGTCTTGCTGTATTGTGTTGATGCCTGTTTTCAACATGAACCAGCCCATACGTGCGAGAAACACCCCACCAACCAACATCAATAGCTGTTGAATCCATGGCATTTTGTCGATGAGTACAGTAAAACCTAACAAGGTTAAAACCACCCAAACCACGATGCCAACGGAAATACCTAAGATAGTTTTTAACGTATTTTTTTGTGTGGTCGAAGCTGAACTTTTGGCAATCAGTAAAACATCAGGACCGGGACTAAGCTGTGCAACAAAATGCAAAGCACAAATCGTGAAAAGCAATGACATAAAAAGAAGTATAATTTTAAAAAATAATTATATCGTTTGTTATATTTATTTTAAATCATCAACACCTCAACATTTTTAAAGCAATAAAAAAAGCCGAGTTTGAACTCGGCTTTAAAATTAGGCATGAAATTATTTATTCACATCTTTCATTTCAATTTTTTTCGCATCGGGCGTTACTTCTCGTGCTTCGCCATCAATAATACTCGAGTCACGGTAGCCTGAACCACCCTGCTGTTGCTGCATTTCCTGCATCTGACGCATGATGTCTGCAAATGGGTTTTGACCTTGAGCCCCACCGCCCATGCCATTCATATCGCCCATCATGCCACCCATCATTTTTTCCATCATCGTTTGTTGACGCTTCATCATCACTTTCATCAATGCGCCTGTCATGGCTTTTTGCACCGCAGGGATAAGTAAAAGCACAGCTAGCACGTCCGTTAGCAAACCAGGAATCAATAAAAGAAAACCTGCAATAATTTTAGGTAGATTACTGGTTAATGCAGGATCACCGCTCATCTGCCCTGTTTGCATTTGCTGCATTTGCGGCATTAAACCTGCTGAGTACTTGCGAATCAGGCTCATACCAATAAAGAAAGCAGCAATAAACCAGAAGAATACGTACCACATACTACCAACGAGGTCGCCCACGCCAATCCATACGAAAACTTCGAGAATGACACCAGCCAATATAAAAAGAAATAATTTCATGAAAATTAATCTAATCTCAACAAAATGAATAAGGTGCAATGATCAACTGCTCAATCTACATCAAGCTTTTTTCATCCGCTTATGTAACAATATGGGCATATTATTTTTTTTAAAGGGCTTGCATGTCATTAATTATTGGTATTGACCCCGGTTCTCGCCTCACAGGCTACGGTATTATTCAAAAAGAAGGTCAAAAACTAATTTTTGTCGATGCTGGCACCATTCGTACTGAAACAGCTGAAATGCCTGAGCGTCTAAAGCGTATTTTTGCAGGGATTGATCGTATTGTAAAATTTCATGGTCCAACTGAAGCTGCTGTTGAACAAGTCTTTATGGCACAAAACCCTGACTCTGCACTGAAGCTCGGGCAAGCACGTGGTGCCGCAATTGCTGCACTAGTAAACCTAGACTTACAAGTTGCCGAATACACAGCCCGTCAAATTAAACAGTCTGTGGTCGGTTACGGTGCTGCAGATAAAGAACAAGTACAAATGATGGTGATGAAACTTTTAAACCTAAGCATCAAACCACAGCAAGATGCCGCCGATGCGCTTGCTGCTGCCATCTGTCATGCGCATGCTTCGGGCAGTATGACCAAACTTGCTGTACTCAATGCTTTAGGCGGCATGGCACGTGGACGCAGCCGTAGTAGCTCTCGTCGACGCTAATGAATTAAGTGACATAGCCTTTAAAATCTTTACGCATTTCACGTACCGAAGGTGCTTTGGGATAAGTAGCGATCAGCATTCTTCCCGAAGTGCGCAAATTTTTCTTTTGAGCAGGGTCAATACGGATAAAGACCAACTCTTCTGGTTCATTGCGATGGTTGATCTCACAAATCATAATGGTGTAATTTTTTTCAATCACTTTATAACGACTAAATGCCTGTTGCACAATTTGCTTAAAGTTTTTTTGCCCACCTGTTGGTGCAAGTTGAGTGTAAATCACCAAAAGTATACATGCACCAACCACCAAGGCGACCAGTAAGTATTTATCCACTCTTCCCCCATTTTTATTTTTGAATTCAATAGTTTCTATTCAAACGCTAGAAACATCATAAGATTGACCAATAAAATATGCAAAAAAGATCACCAAAAGTTTCATACGAGAATAAGATTAAATCAATCATTTACGTCCTATTCAGGAGGCACTTTTCTAAAGCTTGAATATTTGCAGAAATTAATTCTTTTCTCCAAATTAATTCAATCTGGATGCGTCCTAATGCTGAATCTATATAATGTACGGACAATAAATCTTGATTTGGAAAAGTATCTAACATCGTTTTAGGAATAATCGCAATCCCCATGCCCGCGGCTACACCACCTAGAATTGCGTGATAGGATGCAACCTCAGCTATCCTTTTTGGTGTGATATTAAAGGACTGATACCAGTTTAAAAGTCGATCCCGATAAGAACAACCCTCTTTAAATGCAAGAATAGTTGCACTTTCAGCATCTGACGGCATTAAAATTTTAGGATGCTCCTTAGGCGCAATAATTATAAGTTCTTCATCATAAATGAGCGAACGATTCAACAGTGGATTTTGAGGAGCATCTCCAATTAGAACCACATCTAACTCGCCATCCAGTAAAGATTGATATAAACCATCGCGTATACCTGTAACCAGTTCCAATTTAATTGCAGGATAAATCGAATATAACTGAGCCAGTGGTGCGGGTAATCTTGTTGCCGCCATACTTTCCAATGCACCCACTCGTAAAGGCCCACTAGGCTGATCAGCTTTGATTGTATTTTCAGCTTCATACGCCAGTGCTACGATTTGCTTTGCATATTGATATAGTAATAATGCTTTGGGTGTCGCAACTAAACTTTTTTTCTCTCGAATAAAAAGTGACACTCCCAAATACTCCTCAAGCTGTTGTAAGCGAATAGTAATTGCGGAAGGTACTCGGTTTAACTTTTTGGCTGCACCAGTAATACTTCCAGTTTCAATAAGCACAATAAGTGTTTTAAGTTGGCTAATTTCCATGATTCAATAAAATTAAACGATTTACTCAATATTATTTAATTTTATTGAAGAAAAATACCCTCTAACATTCGAGACCTTAATTTTATAATGTGTAGAGGATGTCGATGCCTTTCGTAAATGTGAAAGTGACAGGTGGAAATGAAGCGCCTACGATTGAACAAAAGAAGCAAATTATTGACGGGATTACTCAGCTCTTAGTCACCGTTTTAAATAAAAATCCAGCAACAACGATGGTCATTATTGATGAAGTTGAAATGGACAATTGGGGTGTCGCGGGGAAAACCACAACAGAACGTCGACTAGAGGCTCAAAAATGAAAAAACTTGGATTAATTGGTGGTATTGGACCCGAATCTACCCTGCTTTATTATAAAAAACTGGTTTATTCCTTACAGGAAAAAGTTGGACCAACATTCTTCCCCAACTTAGCAATCGAAAGCCTAAATGTATTTGAAGTTTTAGCGTTCTGTGAGCATGAAGATTTTGAAGGGCTGATTTCATACTTAATGAAAGGAATTAATAGCCTCATTGCTGGTGGTGCAGAAATTATTGCCTTAACAGGCAACACCCCTCATATTGTGTTTGATCAACTTCAAGCCAATTCAACAGTACCCTTAATAAGTATTGTGGAGGCGACAAAAAAAGAAGCACAACGTCAAAATTATGCAAAAATTGGGCTATTCGGAACACAGTTTACAATGCAGGCAACGTTTTTTAAAAAGCCTTTTGTAGAAGCTGGAATAAATATTGTAATGCCTCACGCGGATGAGCAGTTATTTATTGCAGACAAAATTTCTAGCGAATTAGAACATGGGATTGTTTCCGTTGAAACACAAAAACAGATGCTCCAAATTGTGCAACGAATGCATGAGGAAGATGATATTGATGCCATTATATTAGGCTGTACGGAACTGCCTTTAATATTTAAAGATACTATTTTACCGCTCACTACTTTGGATACCTTAGATGTTCACATTCAAGAGTTAATCAACGTAATTTGTAATTAATACCCCCCTAAAAGTGACTTCATCTAGATTCCCAGAAAGTTCCAATTGTGAAAATAGAGATTAATGGATTTTATATACTTACTCCTAAACCATCCATTTTATAGTGAAATAAGCATATTAAATATATCCAAGACATTGATTATCAAGTATTTCATGAAAATTATAGCCTTTCTGTTCTATCAGATGCTTTATTTAAAAATTCAGTCAAGTAAAGAAATACTGAATTATATATTTTCTACTCTTCGCATATTGAAAAGCTTTCGTCCCTATCTACCTAACGTCTCTTTTTTATTCTGCATCTAAAATAATATAAAAAAGCCCATCAAATGAGATGGGCTTTTTTACAACTGGTTTAATCCACACCGTTCAAGCTTACTTTTTCTTTTTAGATTTTAGATATTCCTGATAAGACTCTTCCGCAAAGCGTCGTAATGAATCACCAATGGCTGCATATTGAAATTCATTCAGATTTGCCAAAGATGCGCGTGCGGAAGGATGTTGTACACCAAAACCAGAGCCTGGAAGTAAAACCACGCCCGTTTCATCCGCTACACGGAAAAGTAACTCAGTTGGGTTTTTATTTTTCATAACCCAGTCTGCAAACTCATCACCATAAAGCGTCCGCGAAGTATTTTCCAAATTCACCAGTGTATAGTAATCGACTGCATTTGGATCTTGAGGAACATCAACACCCAGTTGTCGATACAGTGCTGCATCACGCTCACGCACCACAGATTTAACTGCTTTTTTATAACTTTGACGTGAATCCATTAAGTTAAATAACGCAAATAAAACCATTTGAACCTGTTGTGGTGTAGACAGTCCAGCGGTGTGATTTAAGGCCACATTACGACTATCTGCCACCAGACGATCAATAAATTTGATACTCGATGGGTCAGTCGTAAGTGATGAATAGCGTTCTTCTAGTTCTTTTTTGTCTTTTTTAGATAATTCAGTAAGCTTCTTATCCAAAATATTATTGTTGGTCATGGCGATGACCCCAAGACGCCAGCCTGTCGCACCAAAGTATTTGGAGAACGAATAAACCAAAATGGTGTTATCTGGACAAATGGCGAATAATGATTTGAAATTATCAGCAAATGTTCCATACACATCATCGGTCAAAATAATCAGATCAGGACGTTTTTTAACAATATCTGCCAAAATCGCCAAGCCTTCATCACTCATTTTAACTGAGGGCGGATTACTTGGATTCACCAAGAAGAAAGCTTTAATTGATGGATCTTCTAGTTTGCGGAGCTCTGACTCTGGGTATTGCCATCCTTGTTTTGGATCTGCTTCAATCAATACTTCTTCTAGCTGATAATCATTGAGTTTTGGAATCTCTAAGTAAGGGGTAAAAATCGGGGTACCAATAGCAATTCGATCACCCGTAGCAATAATTTTATTTTCTTTAAGCGAGTTAAAAATATATGCCATTGCTGCTGTTCCGCCCTCTACAGCAAACAGATCTAAGCCATCTTTTGGCATACCTTGCACGCCCATTTCACGCAGCACATATTCTTTAATGATGGTTTCGCTGAGGCGTAACATGCGATCTGGAACAGGATAATTACAACCCAAAATACCTTCAACCATTTCCAGTAAAAATGCATCAGGATCTAAGCCCAGCTGGTCTCTGACGTAAGAAATTGCTTTTCCTAAAAACACTACGCCTGGCTTATCACGATTTTCAAGTACAAAGTTATCAAAGCGAGATTGCAAACCGACAGGTCGTGGAAAGCCCCCGAGCCCTTCTGGCATATATGAAAATGAAAATTCAGATTCGGTTGCAGAAAATAAACCCAGCTGGAAAAAAGCCCTACGAGGCACAGTTGCAAGGAAGTTTGGGTTTCCTCGACCTGCGTTCAGCATCATCCGATCAGTTCGACTTTCTGCGAGTGCAATCAGTTTATCTTTTAATTCAAATGGGCTTAGTTTTGCGTATTTTGAGTAATCAACGTTCCCCATGGGAAGTCTCCTTTAATTATAGTGAAGCCAAAGATTTATTGTTAAACATCAATTTTTAAGCTAAACCCACAATCAGTGGACCCAGCAAGGTGAGGAAAACATTGGCCAATGCATAGGTAATTGCAAAAGGAACTGTAGGAATTGAATTGCCTGCTTTATCAAGCACTCCACCAAATGCAGGGTTTGCACTGCGTGAACCAGTTAAGGCACCTGCCATGACTGCGACATTGTCATAACGCAGAACATAACGTGCAAAAAGCATCGAAAGAATGAGTGGCACAACGGTGACCACCACACCAATCATAAATAATGACAAGCCACTGTCTTTAATGGTTTGAATGGCCTGTAAGCCTGACTGTAAACCAACAGCAGCCACAAATCCTGCAAGACCTAAATCTTTAAGTAACTGCGAAGCGGCTAGAGGCATATTGCCATGAACTTGATTTCGGCTACGTAACCAACCAAACAACAGACCTGATAAAAGTGCTCCACCGCCAGCACCAAGCGTCAGAGGAACATCACCGATACGCACGACGAATAAGCCAATTAATAGACCCACCACTAAACCCGCGCCATGGAAGATCCAGTCTGTTTTTAAGCTCTCTGGTAAGGCCTTACCTGCTTCTTTGACTAAACGCTCAAGATCACTTTTGGTTCCGTATACGGTCACCACATCGCCTTGACGCAACATGGTTTCATCATTTAAGAGTTGTGTTTCGTCTTGACGTTTAATGCCCAATACATAAATACCGTGTTTAAGATAATCAGGCGTCTTGGCTTTGACATCGCCTAGTGTTCGATTGATGTATTTAGAATTTCTTAAAATGACATCCGTCGTATCCATGACCATTTCCATGCCTTGGGACGATTGGAGTTCTGAACCAATATTCTCTGCAATAGAAACAACACTTGCTCTGCGACCGACAATGAGAACCACATCATCTGTTTGTAACGTAATTTCAGGAGATACATCAATAAACTGATCTTTACGTTTAAGCCGCTCAATGGTAATGCCTGATTTTTGGGCTTCTAATTCTGCAATTGTTTTTCCAGAGGCTTGTTGGACTTTATAAATCCGTCCTACAATTTCTGGCATCGCCAGTTCTTGACCTGGGGCAAGTTCAAAAGCACCTTTTAAACGCTCAGACTGCGCTTTAAGTGCATCATCATGAATTTCTCGCCCCATAAATTTCGGCAAGATGTTCACACAAATAATAATCGCACCTAGAGAACCAAAAATATAAGTCACGGCATAGCCAATTGCGACATTGGCTTGCAGTCGTTGAATCTCTGCCATGGGCAAATCTAAGCGCGAGAGAGCATCGCCTGCTGTGCCAATAATGGCAGACTGTGTCATACCACCAGCGGCTAAGCCTGCAGCCAAACCTTTATCTAGATCAAAGATTTTTGCCATAGCAAGCACGGTGATAAGTCCGCAAATGGCCATAAAGGCAGCCAGTAAAATTTCTTTAATCGACTGAGGTCCGAGAGATTTGAAGAATTGCGGCCCACTTTCAAACCCAACCGCATAAATAAATAGGGCAAACAGAATGGCTTTCACACCATTATCAACAGGGACACCAATCAAACTGAGAATCACTGCAACCAGCAATGATCCTGCGACACCACCAAATTGAAACTTACCAAATTGAAATTGACCAATCCAAAAGCCTATTGCCAAAGACAAAAACAATAGAATTTCGGGACTATGTTTTAATTCACCTTGTAGCCACTCAATCATATTATGGACTCACTTTTATTATTAGGCTTATTGTTAAAACTAAGAATTATTTTCCAACTGTTAAAATACGCCTCAGAAAATATAAATGCAAATATATTGGTTGTATTTATAAAAATGAATATTATTTATTTCAAAATTATTTAATTTTTATATCACCAACCAAAATAGTCGAAATTAATGTTTTTTCGTGTAACAAAAACCCCATGTAATATTTAAAATAATTTTTATTATATGTATTTTGTTTTTACATATTAATATAAATATATGATTTATTTATTTTTAAAAAAAATCTTGTTTTAATAATCCATTTTTTATATTGTGATTTAGTTCACAACTAGAATTTTAAAATTGCTCGCATCCTTGCGAATTTTACTCAACCATATTTTGTAGCTGCTTTGAAGCCCTCAAGTTTCGAAATTGAACTGTGCAAAAAATATAGAAAGTGCATGTTGCGCAATTTCAGCATCTTGAAAAGATTTTGCACCTGATACTCCGATTGCTCCAACCAATTGCCCTTCATACATAATCGGTTCGCCACCTTCGAGCATTCCCGAAAAGCTTTGCATGCTCAGAAAACCCATCTGCCCAGATCGAATCAAGTCTTCAAATAACTTTGATGGGCGACGACTCATTGCTGAACATTTGGCTTTTTCAATACATAAATTTGCTGTCATAGGCGATGCTCCATCCATTCGCTTCATTGTCAGTAAAACTCCTGTTTCATCTACAACAGCAATACTTACATTAAGTTCATGCGTCTGAGCATAATCAAAAGCATGACTTAGTATAAATTCAGCATCTACCAACGTTAAACAATGTTTGATTTTCATTTTTCATTCCTCCAAATACCTAATACAAAAAAGCCCATCAATTAAGATGGGCTGTATAATGATAGAACTGAAAATTTACTTCATGCTGGCAAAAACATCTTTTGCGGCCTGAAGAGTAAATTCAATGTCTTCATCTGTATGTGCGGCAGAAATAAAACCTGCTTCAAATGCTGAAGGTGCAAGGTTCACGCCACGGTCTAACATGCCATGGAAGAATTTACGGAATGCGTCGATATCGCACTTGAGCATCGAGTCGAAGCTGGTAATGTCTTCTTGATCGGTAAAGTACAAACCAAACATACCACCTACTTGTTGTGTTTTAAAAGCAATACCTGCTTCATTGGCCGCTACTTGTAAACCAGCAAGAAGTTTTTCTAGCTGCGCTGTCAATTTTTCGTAGAATCCCTCTTGGCGCAGGTGCTTAAACATCTCAATCCCTGCACGCATTGCAAGTGGATTCCCCGACAATGTTCCAGCTTGGTAAACTTTACCCAGTGGAGCAATACACTCCATCACTTCTCGTTTACCGCCAAATGCACCAACAGGTAAGCCTGCACCAATAATTTTGCCCAAGGTGGTTAAATCTGGGGTCACGCCATAGTGAGCTTGCGCACCGCCTAGCCCAACACGGAAACCTGTCATCACTTCATCAATGATAAAAACAGAACCATATTCATCACACACATCACGAATCGCTTGCAAGAATCCATCAATTGGTTTCACAAGGTTCATGTTCCCTGCTACAGGTTCAACAATCACCCCTGCAATCTCGGAACCAAACTTAGCAAAGCACTCTTTTAAGGTCGCAATATCGTTATATGGAAGTGTGAGCGTATGTTTGGCAAAGTCAGCAGGAACGCCCGCTGAGGTGGCTTCCCCCTCACCATTGGTTAACAAGCCTGAACCCGCTTTAACCAATAACGAGTCTGAATGACCGTGGTAACAGCCTTCAAATTTGACAATCTTGTCACGACCTGTGTAGCCTCGCGCAAGACGAATCGCAGTCATAGTTGCTTCAGTACCTGAATTGGTCATACGTACCAACTCAATTGACGGCATAATTTCGCAAATAATGTCGGCCAAAGTCGTTTCATGTACAGTAGGTGCACCAAAACTTAAACCATCTACCGCAGCACTTTGTACAGCTTTAATAATTTCAGGATGAGCATGACCTAAAATCATTGGTCCCCATGAGCCTACGTAGTCCACATAGCGTTTACCATCCACATCATACAAATACGCACCTTGCGCCTTTTCAATAAAGACAGGCGTTCCACCTACACTATTAAAGGCACGTACAGGTGAGTTCACACCACCTGGAATATGTTTGCTAGCTTGTTTAAACAATTGTTCTTGCTTTGGAGATAAGCTCATGAAATTACTCAACTCAAAAAATAAAAAGACATCTAAAACACTTAAGCTTTAGATGCAAATAAATCAGCCCACTGTTCAATACGATCGGGAATCGCAGACATTGATCGACCTAATATATCACTAATCACTGCGCAAAGGTCGGCACCCGCATCAATCACTTCACTTGAATTTTCAACTGTTAAACCGCCAATTGCACAAATGGGCACATTCAATCTGGCTTTGGCTTCTTTTAAAGTCTCCAAACCAATATGACCTGCTTCTGGCTTGGTATGAGTTGCATATATTGCACCAAAAGCCACATAAGTTGCCCCTTCAGCAATCGCTTTTTCAGCAAGTTCAATCGAGTTTAGACAAGTACGACCGATAACCACGCCTTGAGGCAAACGGGCAACAGCTTCAGCAACTTCACCATCATCTTGTCCCAAATGCACCCCAACGCCGTACTTAACCGCCATTTCCAAGTCATCATTAATCACAAAAGGAACTCGATATTCAGCACACATAGCTTTCATGTACTCAACTTCATAGTCTTGCTGTTCTTTGGGTACTTTCTTACGACGATATTGCAAAATCGCAATTTCACCAGTTGCCATCGCACCCTCCAACTTAGCCAAAAGTAGCTCTAATGGATCATCATTTGTAATTAGATATAAACCGCGCATTTAATTCTACCTTTGGGTTATGTTGTTCTATTATAAAGCTAAAAATCAATCTAACCTTAATGAATTGAGATTGAAAACATACTGCTTTGTACAAAAAAGTCGCGACTAAACAAGTGCCGTCTAAAAATACCTATTATCAGTGATAGCCACCCCAACGCTTTCGCAGTTTAATGGATACATAAGGTAACAAGAACAAAATTAAAATAACAACTTCATAACAAGAATAAGAGATGAGCAGCGATCTAAACGGCTTTTTAGCTTTTTAAACCAGTGATGTTCAAACAACATCATAAAAAGCTAAAAAGCCGCGTATTTTATTTGAATATGACATAAAAAAAGCCTAGAGAAGGTCACTCTAGGCTTGGAAAACTCAAAGCAAAGATAAGCTAAATGTGCCTACTTGCAATAAGATGAAAATATATACAACGACTTCATTATTAGAACATTCACTTTAACATTGCAACTGTTAATTTCGGGTTGCGACGAATATTTTCATCATTTGGTCATAAAGTACTTCACTCACTTGGAATTTTATCCAAAGTACGATCTTGTAAGCTAAGGTTTCCGCGTAACACATCGAAGAACATGCGCCAATCCGAGATAAAACTATACACAGGCTGTTTAAAACTGGCTGGCTTATTTTTTTCAAAAACAAAATGACCTACCCACGCACAGGCATAGCCAGAGACTAAACCGTATACAAAATAACGTGGTTTGCGTTTAAGTATGGCTTTAGAGAAAAAGTACAGCCCCATCGAACTGCCCGTGACATGCAACCGACGGCTCATGATGTTACGGTGTTCTGTTAGATAAAAACGATAAAACTGCTGAAAGTCCTTAATCGGCAACTGAAAATTAGGTTCTACATCACGTTCCTGTTTCGGTTCAACCTGTGCATTCATCTGTCATCATCCTGATGGTTTTCTACCAACATAGCCGAAAATGTTCAGTCTGCAAAGTGCAATCGCCTCTAAGAAAGTTTCCAATAAAAACAGAATTGTTTTTTGATCAATCTCTCACTGCAACTTTGTTTTATTGTGTCGTCAAGTCTTACATACGGTCTCTTTTTCGCTACAATTCAGTTGTCCATTGGTGTGCCTTTAGCGCACATAAAACAAACTACAGATCATGCATCTAAATACATAAAGGCTTGGCACTGACCTAGCCCCTCAAATTAGGAATTTTTCATGGTTGAAATTGAATTAAAATTTCAGATTAGCGAAGCACGACGTACCGCCCTTCTTAAAGCTTTAGATCCTAAAAAATCTGAAAATATTCAACTTCAAGCCAAGTATTTTGATACGCCTGACCGCCTTTTGGCTCAACACGGCGCTGCTTTGCGTCAGCGTCTTGAAGGCACTTGCTGGATTCAAACACTCAAAGCCGCAGGTAAAAGTCATTTACACCGTTTTGAACATAATCACAATTTGGGTGAGTTAGAGTCATCTCCTGAACTCGACCTCAGTATTTATGAAGCTATTCCAGAAGCTCAACAGATTTTAACCCAAGCTTTAGGATCAGATGCAACTGCGTTAAAGCTCACCTTTGAAACGGATATCCAACGTACCTATCGCGTTATTGAGTTTGAGGATGCTGAAATTGAAGTCTGTTTGGATGTCGGTGTGGTTCGTGCATCTGGTCGAGAACAGACCATCCATGAAGTAGAGTTTGAACTCAAATCAGGCTCTGTGCAGTCGCTTTTGGCTTTTAGTTTTGAATGGGTGAAGAAGTATCAACTGTGGTTAGATGTTCGTAGTAAAGCCGAAATGGGTAACTTACTGGCACTTGAGCAAACCGTTAGCCCAGCACGTTTTGAAAAGGAATTTGTCTTATCAAAAAAAGAAAGTGCGGCACATAACCTGAGTTTGCTGATTGGTCAGCAAATGCAGCACTTACTGCCCAATATTGCCGCAATTTCGGCAGGTGTTGCTGAGCAAAGTCATATTGATCAAGCACAAACTGCTTTAGAGCACTTACAACTAACGCTAGCGTTATTCAAAGACTGGAATAGCAATATTTCTGATAAATGGGCAATGCAACTGGGTGCATTTAAGCATCAATTCGACCAACTACAGCATTTGCAACACATGCAAGATACCTTAGGTGCATTTTTACAAAATCCAACCACAACAGAAAATCTTGCTAAAGACATATTGTATGCTCAAGAAAAGCTTGGAAATTTAGTTAAATCGACCCAAAACGTCCATCATTATCTTGAATTATTAACGTTTAGTTTAAGCTCACATGATCAAGTGCAAAAGCAAGATTTAAAAACCTATGCACATAACACCCTGCAAAACCAATATCGACAGCTACAAGAAAGCTTAAATGCTGCGGATATTAGTCACTTTGAAAGCTTAGATGTATTGGCACAGAAAATTAAGGAACTGAAGTTTAGCTTTCCTATTTTAACGTCAATTTATGATGTGAAAAATTTGCAGAAATACAGTAAAGCGTTAAATGATGCCCAACAAGCCGCACATGAATATCAAATCTTAGCGACTTCTGCTACGTACATTCAACAGACAGAACTTGAAGCCAGTGATTGGTTTGTTTTGGGCTGGCTCACAGCAAAACTTGAAGTCTATGCAGATAAACTTTTAGATGCCACAGAACAGTTCTTAGTCAGCCGTAAATTCTTGAAATAACGCTCTGCATACCATAATAAGCAGTTATATAAATATATGACTGCTATCGCCCCTCCACAAGACCTGAAAAGTCGTAAAACCACGATAGAAAATCGTGGTTGTTATCTTCCAAACCACTAATTTATCTATGGCAAAACGGCCTATCATCAGAACAATACAGGTTATATTCATTTTTTTTCTTAAAAAGTAAGGCGATACATTCCTACTCAATGTAAAGTTATCGTCACTTCACGGCAACTATCAGTACTTACTAATCCTCATACATTTAACTTCCACCTCATTATTTTAAAAGTGACCTCTATCACACTGTTTCTGCTCTTTTAGCTTATATTTATTCAAAATTGGTCTTTTTTTATTCGATTTAGCATATAGTTAAATGCAGGTCGTTATGAGTAAGCGCTATGCAAGAGATTGAGTTTAAGTTTCAAGTTCCAGTTAAGAAGCGTAAGGCCTTACAAAAAGCTTTTAGCTTGCTCAAGGCTGAACCGATTCATCTGGCAGCACAATACTTTGATACAGCTGAACAAACCCTTGCTAAACATTGCATCGCGATTCGACGTCGTCAGGAAAATGATGAATGGAAACAAACCTTCAAAGCCGTGAACAACGCTAAAGCGCTGAGTCGATTTGAACTTGAATTTGATATAGCACCACCTGAAACAACGACTCTCGACTTACATAGCTATGATGCTTATCCTGCTGTCTATAAACAATTAAAGCGCGCTTTGGGGCTTCCACTTCCAACCCTTAAGTTGCTCTTTGAAACTAACATCCAACGTTTACGTGTTTTGCAGGATGTTGGGAACAGTACAGTTGAGATTGCACTCGATATTGGAAAAATTTTTAAGGAACAAAGCAGTGTAGATATTTTCGAGATCGAATTTGAATTAAAACAAGGAGCTATAGAGGATCTTATCGCACTTATACGGCCTTGGATTCAAAAGTATCAACTGTTGCTCGACACACACAGTAAATCTGACTATGGACTTCTAGCTGTCCGTCAGCAAAGTTACTTTCCTGCGCAGTATCAAACATCTCTTGCACTGGACAGAAGCTCAAGCGAAGTTGAGGCTCTGCAAAGCATAGTGGCCAATTGCTTACAGCACCTACTCCCTAATGCTAGTTCAATTGCGCGACAGCAATACTCTAGTGAACATGTCCACCAAGCCCGCGTGGCAATCCGCCGATTACGTAGCGCACTGAAAAGTTTTGCTGCATGGTCGGACGCCATTCAACCGCACTGGAAAACGGAACTTACCACTATTTTTCAAGCCTTAGGTGGAACCCGCGACATTGATGCCTTAAATGAAGATTTACTTCCTCAACTGATTGAGGCAGGTTATCCATTAGATCATCTTGCGCCAAGTACAGAAGTCATCACTGATATCTCTGCCCTATTTCAACGACCCGAAACGACGCAACTTTGGCTTGAATTGATTTTATTTACAGAGCAAAAACTAGATTCGCCTTCAAAAGCCAAACTGAAAAAGCATGCACTTAAAGTAATCCATGCTTTACACGATAAAATATGTGCACATGCCGAGCACTTTAGCCAGCTTGAGGATGAAGAAAAACACCGTATTCGCAAACAAGTCAAACAACTGCGTTATAGCATTGAGTTTGTGGCGTCTCTACTCGATGCAAAAGCGTTAAAAACCTATTTAAAAAATCTCAAAGTAGTGCAAGAAAGCTTGGGATACTATAACGATTTGGTCGTTGCAGAAGCCTTATTTCAACAAGCTACAGAACCCAATGTTGCCTATAGTTTTGCTGCGGGCTGGATGGCTGCGGAAAAAAATAGAATGTTGAAATTGCTTGAACAACAGCTGATGCAGTTCAGTCAAACCAAAAAGTTAAAATAGACGTTTAAATCAGAACACACATCAGCAGTGAAAGGTTCTTCTATAAGTGAATTCTGCCAGCACCTAAGTTAGCGATACTTGCCGTATACTTTCCACGTGTTGTTATCTGCGAGTGGATCATTATAACTATCGCTACGCTGTTTACGTGGTTTGTCTCGCGCATCGACCAGTTCAAAGTGTGCTTCGGTACTTAACACGATACCATTTACATAAAATCGGGTACGGGTATATTCACTCTGCCCATGCTGAAACACATAGGTTCTGAGGTCAATAAACTCCCTATGCGCAACCAAGGCTGCGTTATCATCGCTGTCTAACCAAGTGCGCATGGCTTGGATTTGCTCGGGTTCAAACTGCCCACATTTTTCGATTAAGCTCGCAATACCGCGAAAACTTTTAGACTCTTTGGCACGGGTTTTATTAATCCGAATACGATCGACGTGAAAATAAAATAGCGGTAAATTCAAATGACTGGGTAAATGAATCGCGTCCAGTACCTCATCTTCCATAAAGGGTTGGAATAAGTCTTGCGCCCGCTCAATCAAACCCGTCCACTGACGGTAGTAGTCTTCGACCTCTGCTTTTGTAGCGTAATAAATCGGTAAGCCTTCGACATTGGCCAAATTTTGTGGTGGCCAAATGTTTTGACGCAATAATGCAATATCACTTTTTAAACTTTGTACCGCAATCGCATCTTGCATGAATATTCTCTATTTTACTGCTTAGGCTATTTTTAGATTAAGGCAAAGGTTTAGTTTCTGCAAGGCTTTGCCTATAATGCAGTCTGAGTTATTTATGTATTTTAGGACAAGTTCATGGTTCAGAAGATTGAAGCAACAGATGTCACCGAAGAAGAAGCGTTGAATGCTAAATTCTTTGAACGTGCAGATGAATTTATTAAGCAAGCAAACGATTTTTGTCGCACTGAAAAAGGTTCACAAGTGAAACCTGCTGAAATGCGTGGCCAAGTCAGCGCAGCAATGTTGTTTGGTACAGCCCGTTTTAACACGTGGGTAGCAGCCAACAACTTTAAAGATGGCGACGAAATGCGTGATGCCAAAGAGCAAGTCATGTCTTATATTTTGCAGCAATTCCAAATGATGCTGGAAGACAACTATGATGAATATTGTGAACAGTTTGAAAACTATCTTCGTTTCCGTCATAACGAAGAATTTCATGCCAATAAGCATGACCACAAACACGATCACTGATCAATCAAAGCCTGCCTCGTGCAGGCTTTTTTCATTTCGTCGTATTTGAAATGAAATACAATGTTGCAATACCTCAATTTGCAGTAAGGTAATCCTGAAAGAATATAATTTAGGGAAAAACATGCAGCATTTGGACTTTGCACTCATTGATCCGCACATTCACCAGTGGGACCCCTATAACACGCCACATGCAGCGGCTTTGGCAGTCAAATTATTGGGCAAGCATCCTAAGCTTTTGGACAAAATGGTTCGTTTGGTGAAACCTAAAGATCTGATTGAAACTGTCGGTCTAACCCGTCATATCACACGTCCTTATTTGCCTCATGACTATAAACACGATACTGGCCCATACACAGTAGAACAAGTGGTACATGTTGAAGCCAGTTGGCATCACAGCAAAGGCAAAGGTGTGGTTGAGGAAACTCAGTTTATTGAGTCTTTAGCTTTTGGGGTAGATACGGTCAAATTGGGTGGCATTGTCGCAACAGCTGATCCGCGTGATCGTAACTTTAAGAAGATCCTAAAATTACACCATAAAGCTTCACCACACTTTCGTGGTATTCGTAAAATGGCGTCTTTTCATGAAGACAAAGCAATCCATGCGTGGACAGATGAGCCACACTTATATCGCAATAAAAAATTTCTCAAAGGCTTCGAAGTACTGTCCCAATACAACTTGAGTTTTGATGCTTGGGTTTATTCCACACAGCTTGAAGATGTGATTTATCTAGCCAAGCAGTTCCCTGAAACCTCCATTGTGCTAGACCATTTGGGTACACCCGCAGGTTTATTTGGTCCAATTGGTGCAAATACAGGGATGACACAAACAGCGCGGGAAAATATTTTCTTCCGTTGGAAAGACGACTTAGCTGAGCTTGCAAGCTGTCCAAACGTCTATACCAAAATGTCGGGACTCTTCATGCCGGTATTAGGACATCGTTTTCATAAAGAAGACCGATTGGCGTCCAAACAAGAAGTCTTTGATCTGGCACATCCCATGATTACGCATGCTCTCGCCTGTTTTGGCACCTATCGAGTGATGTTTGCCTCTAACTTTCCGATGGATTCAGTCAGTACATCGTTGGTCAATATTATTGATGCCTTTAGTGATGTCGTCGCAGCGTATGACCCTGATGCTTTAGAGCGCGTATTTCATCACAATGCCAAACAGTTTTATCGGCTTGAATAGACAACTAAGAAAACTGCTTCATAAGGCTTATAACAAAGAACCCCTCTATATTGAGGGGTTCTTTTTAGGTGAGAACTGAGATCTTTACTTTTTCAACGCTGGCTGCGCTTTGCCATATTGGTCAGCCATCACTTCAACCAACTGATCCAGCTGAATATATTTCTGAATCACCGTATCAACATCGGCTTTACTGATTTTAGCCAAAGCTAAATCGCGTTGCTCACGATCCAGTAAAGTACGATTGCGCTTCATTTGAGGAATCAACATGCGATGGATATTGCGACTATCTTCAAGTGCAGTCACACGCTTTTTCAAAATATCAGCCTTTGCAGCTTCGACTTCCTGTTCAGTAACGCCTTTTGCCAGTAACTCATTCAACACTTTATACACGGCTTGAGACACTTGAGTTGATTTGCCTGCGCTATAGTTTGCATCAATCGTCAACGCCCCTGACTCCGTCCAGTCATCCAACGAAATGCTACTGCCAAAACCATAGACCAAGGCATTCTTTTCACGTAGCTCTTGCGCCAAACGAGAGGACAACTGCGACTCACCTAAGATGTGCTCGAGTACCTGTAAAGCAGGTGCATCTGGGTGATACGTGCCCACTGGGAACGTCATAATGCTCTGATAGCTACCAAACTCACGCTGCTCTGACAGCGCGTGTACCCGCTGCGCTTTATATGCCGTAAAGTCAGAAGTAATCCGCTGATAAGGCGCTGCCGAATTCCAGTTTGCAAAAGCCTGATTTAAAGTCTTTTTCATCTTTTTCGTATCAATCACACCCGTCACCGAAATTTGTGCATGATTCATTGCAAAAAATTGCTGATACAGCTGTTTAACCTGTGCTTGTGTTGCAGCCTGATACTGCTTCTTGGCATATTCAGGCTCAAAGTGATGGCGGATATCCCCCATTGGATAAGTTTCAAGTAAACGCGCAATGGTTAAAGCCGCTACAGTTTCAGGCTCAGTATATGGTCGATCTAGACTTGCTAAGCTTTGTGACTTAATCAAATCAAACTGGCTTTGTTCAAAAGTTGGATTTTTAAGGACATCTACAACAAAGTTAAAAAATTCATCAAACTTTTCTTTCTTCGCCACGATTGAGATATTGATGCCGTTACCATTACTTGCTGCACTTGCACCACCGCCCGCATCAATAGAATGATCAGCAATGTCTTGCAAACTATATTGAGTTGACGCTCTGAGCAGTAAATAAGAAGTCAGGTCTAATAACTCGGCCTTATTAAACAAACTTTCTGCCGTACCAAAGTCAATCGAAATGGTGGCATAGGTCTTATCGTCACGCGTGGTACTCGGGTACAGCGCATATTGCATACCATTTTTTAGCTTGCCACGCTGAATTTGTTTTTCAGCACTTTCTAAATATTGCTTTGAACTTTTTACATACTCAGCAACTTCCGCTTTATACACACTTGCATCTTTCAATGGCTCTTCAGCAACGGCTTGCTGATCTAAAGTTTTTGCTGGGGTGGCTGCTGCCGCTTGTTCAAGTGCTTTTTTCTGATCTTCTGGGGTCGGTAAAATAGTACCTGAAATCCGATGCTCTGGGATCAAAAAGTCATCTAAACGTTGATTAACTTGCGTAACGGTAAGCTGTTGTAACTGTTGCTGATCTTTAAAGTATTGTGTCCAATCACCATTGGCAGAAACCACATAGTCACTGAGCATGCCACCGACTGCCGTTGCACTACTGAACATGCTTTCTTGTGCATTTTTAATCATGCTCTTCACACGGTTAAGCTCAACCTCGTTGAATTTTGGTGTTTTTTCGACCCCAGCAACCAAAGCTGACTCGACTTTCTTCACATCATGGTTGGGGGCATAAACTGCGCCCATAAACACCATATTGAAATCTTGGTCTAACCACGTGGTTGACTGAACTGCTGTCGCCGTTCCCGTTTCTACAATACTTTGGTACAAATGCCCGCTAGGTTGCATGGTATATAAATACGGCGACACCGCCAGCGCGGTCTTAATGTTCTCGTTTTTACCATTCAGGTAAATATTGTATTTGGCGAAGTTACTGCCTTTTTTCACGACAAACTGGCGATCTTTAATCTTGCTGGCATCTAAGACAGGTACTTTAACTTTCGCAGGCACAGCGCGCGCTTGAATCGCACTAAACTTTTCATCAATCTGCTTCAGTACAGCAGCTTGGTCAAACTTCCCTGAAATGACAAACACCGCATTATTCGGTGCATACCAGTCACGATAAAACTTATTCAGTTCAGCCATTTTGATTGACTGTAACTCGTTTAAATCACCAATCGGTAAACGCCCTAAATATTGATTACCATAAGCAGACTTCCACATTTGATCCATGAGTACCGAAAAAGGCTGATCCATACGGACTTCACGCTCACGTTTTACAATCGCGATTTCAGACGGTACATATTTTTCTTGGAGCACCAAGCCATCCATACGCTCAGCTTCAAGATGAATCAGCTCATTAATCGCATTTTGTTCAGGACGAACCACATTAATATATTTGGTTGAATAATAATCTGTACTGGCATTATTCATTAAACCGTATTGATCTAAACGGCGCTGAAATTCGTCTCCTGGCACATTTTTAGTTCCCTTGAATGCTAAGTGTTCCAATAGATGCGCTAAACCACCCTTTCCTTTAGGATCGTTCAATGAACCAGTCAAATAGACCATATTCATATACACTTTATTTTCTTTATCGTTTGGCGCAAGAATAATGCGTAAACCGTTATCTAATTTATATTCTTCAATTTTCTGTTCCGATTTTACCAATACGGGTTGTGCCCATACTGTACCCCCAAAGCCAAGTAGCAATACCGACAAACTCAATGTTTTAAAACGCATTAACATTATTTTTCCAAATAATTCGACAAAATATGAATGATTCTCAACATCATAGAGGAAAGTGAAATTATTTTTATAGTAATTTGGTGAAAAACAGCATTTTAATCAATGCTTATTTTTCACCAGTAGTTTTATTTTAAGAGAATTACAACTTAATCTAAGTACAATTCAGCCGTCATATATAACTTGGCATAGCCAGAAATTTGGATCCGCGTTTCAGACTGAATATCGCAATAAAGCAATCCTCCACGGCTCGATGCCTGATAGGCAAGCAATGAGGTTTTACCCAACTTCTCCGCCCACAAGGGTGCAAGACCTGTATGCATGGAGCCTGTCACAGGGTCTTCATTGATGCCTTTATGCGGTGCGAAATAACGCGCGATATAATCATAATCTTGCGACGTTGAAGTCAAGGTAACATCTAAGTTTTCAGCCGTAATCGCAGTACTGACTTTATGCTTTTCTGCCATTTGACGAATTTTATCTAAGTTCGGCTTGGCATCTTTAACTGCCTGCTCAGACTCACAGACTAAAATATAAGCCTGTGGGTTTAAATAGACTTCTTTAATTTCACAATCGACCAACTCATGAATTTCCGCAGGATAGTCTTCTAACTTTTGCGGTGCACGAATTGGAAAATTCATATGAATCTTGCCGTCAGCATCTTGATCAATGATAAAAACACCCAAGTCTTTGACATGAAACTGGATACGTTTAGCATCGGTATAATCACGAAACAGAACGAAACTACTGGCTAAAGTCGCGTGCCCACAAAAGTCCACTTCAACCTGAGGAGTGAACCAGCGAATTTCAAAGTTTTCAGCATCAATGACTTTCACAAAAGCCGTTTCTGCCAAGTTATTTTCCAAGGCAATATTCTGCATCAAATCTACTGCTAACCATTCATCATGCACAATCACAGCTGCAGGATTACCTTTGAATAATTCAGTTGTAAAGGCATCGACTTGATACATTTTCATCGTTTTTCTCCTAAATTGAGGCTTTATTTTGCAAAAAACTGAGCAAAAAAGTAGATACAGTTTTTTGTCATTTATGGATACACCCCCAATAAAAAGAAGCCTAATCATGAAGATAGGCTTCTTTTCAGTTCATCGGCGATATATTACTCAGCTTAGACTTCTTTTAAGTCCACATTGTCTTGCTCAAAAATGCGCTTATCTGTTTGACCTAAAACTTGGCTGGTCACGACACCTGCGGTCATCGAACCATTCACATTCAAAGCCGTACGACCCATATCAATCAAAGGCTCAATTGAAATGAGCAGTGCAACCAAAGTCACAGGCAAGCCCAACATTGGCAGGACAATCAGCGCTGCAAATGTTGCACCACCACCTACACCTGCCACCCCAATCGAGCTCAAGGTCACGACACAAACCAAAGTCAAAATCCAAAGCGGATCGAGTGGATTAATACCTACTGTCGGTGCGACCATAACAGCCAACATTGCAGGATATAGCCCAGCACAGCCGTTTTGCCCAATGGTCGTACCAAATGAGGCTGAGAAGCTGGCAATTGACTCAGGTACGCCCAGACGTCGTGTTTGTGCTTCAATATTTAAAGGAATACTGGCAGCACTTGAACGGCTGGTAAACGCAAAAGTCAGCACAGGCCAAACCTTTTTAAAGAACTGAATTGGGTTCATACCTGTGAGCGCCAAAGTCACGGCGTGCACGATAAACATAATCGCCAAGCCGATATAAGACGCAACCAAGAAGCCACCTAAGTTTAAGATGTCCGCCATTTTAGAGTTGGCCACAATATTGGTCATGAGTGCGAACACACCGTAAGGAGTGAGCATCATAATCAAACGCACCAACTTCATGACCCACGCTTGTAAGATCTCAATTGCAGACAACAGCTTTTGCCCTTTCTCAGCATCCGCTTTCATTAGGTTCAAGCCTGCAATGCCTAAAAACACTGCAAAAATGACTACACTGATAATGGAAGTTGGATGTGCCCCTGTCAGCTCGGCAAAAGGATTGCTCGGAATAAATGACAGAAATAAATCAGGCACTTGCAAATCAGCCACTTGCCCGACATAGTCAGTTTGAATCGTATTTAAACGTTCAGTTTCTTGTGTCCCTTGTACCAAACCTGCCGCAGTTAAGCCAAACAAATTGGTCACCACCACGCCGACAAATGCAGCAATCGCTGTGGTAAATAACAAGGTTCCAATGCTAATAAAACTAATTTTACCCAATGAACCTGCATCGTGCAGCTTAATCACAGCGCCTAAAATGGAAACAAACACCAAAGGCATTACCACCATTTGTAATAGTTTGACATAGCCTTTACCGACCACATTAAACCACTGTACCGACTCTTGCAGTACAGGCGAGTGCGTACCATAAAACCCATGTAAAGCGAGACCAAAAACAATACCAAGACAGAGACCTGCCAGTACTTTCTTCGCTAAACTCCAATCGGTTTTACGGGTTTGACCAAGTAAAATAAGCAATGCAATAAAAATGATGACATTGACGATTAAGGGGATATTCATATTGTTTCCCTAAATGATGCTGTCATAATTATAAATCAAAATTTAAACGGGCTTACTGTTTTGCGCCATATTCCACGCTGAATGTACAAATTTAGGCTGAATTGGCAGTTTTAGAATGTGGTATAAAGCATTTAAACGGCTGTTAAAGTGTTCTTTTACATGAATCAATCTCTGCTTAATCCTCACATTCTGCCCGTGCCTTTAGAAAAAGCATATCGGCTACTCAACCACGGCCCAACCGTGCTGGTTTCTAGTCAAGATGATGAAAGCACTGATGTCATGACTGCAGCTTGGGCATGCGCCCTAGAGTTTAGCCCCGCCAAAGTGACGGTCGTACTCGACAAATCGACGAAAACCCGCAGTATTATTGAAAAATCAGGTCTATTTGCACTGCAAGTCCCTACACTTAAACAGCTGAAAATGGTCTACGCACTCGGCATGATCAGTCAATATGATGCGCCTGAAAAGTTGCGTCAGTGTGGGGTCGAACTTTTTCAGTTTGGTCACAGCCCAATCCCCGTGGTCAAAGGCTGTAGCGCATGGATTCTGTGTGAACTCATTCCTGAACCGCATAATCAGCAGCAGCATGACTTGTTTATTGGCAAAGTCATTGCCGCTTATGCAGATGATCGCGTTTTTAGAGATGGGCATTGGTACTACCATGAAGCCGCAGAGGAATGGAAAAGTATCCATCATGTTGCAGGCGGACATTTTTATACCATTGGTGATGCAGTGGATATCAATACACTTAAAGACACTGAGTAAATTGGCTTCACCTTTACTCCGCTCGACTAAAGGCGAACATTACTCGATTGTTTTATTGTAAATTTCACCTTATAGTTCAAGTGTGTTTTTTAAACAAATAGTCAAATGATGATGAACAGGACGTTCTCGAGCACCGTACAACTGAGTCTCTTTCTCTGCCTGAGTATGTGCTTGGGAATTGGCATCTTACGTTTTTCTTATACCGCTCTACTGCCGTCCACTCGCGAAGCCTATGAATGGTCACACAATTTCGCCAGCCTACTCGGTAGTGCTAATCTGCTGGGCTATCTGATCGGCGCGTTCTGGGCGATGAGGCTGCCACAAAATGCAAAAATGCCGATCTATATCATTTTTGCTGCGTTGTTTGGTTCAATCAGCCTATTTGCCTGTGCATTTGCACATTTTAATGAAGTTTGGTATTTGGTGTGGCGCATCATTTCAGGTATCAGCGGTGGTTTGCTGATGATTCTATCGCCCAGCATTGTGGCGCAGTACAGTGAGTTACAGCACCGTTTTAAAATTAATCTAATTGGATTTAGCGGAATAGGAATTGGTGTATTGGCAGCCACGCTGTTTATGCCGTATTTAGACCGCATTGCCATCACCAGCGCATGGTTCATTCTCTGTGGCTTTGCATTTGTCATTACATGGTTATTATGGACACTGGTTCGTCCTTTCCAAAAGCAACTGCACAGTATTCCTACAAGCCAGCCCCAGACTCATACAGTGAATAAAATTTACTATAGCTTACTCATTGTGTATGCCTGCAGCGCCTTTGCGTATATTCCCCATTCTTTGTTTTGGATTGATTATTTAAGCCATGTTTTAACGCTAAATTTATATTGGATCAATTTTAACTGGATTTTATATGGCCTAGGCAGTGCTCTAGGTGCTGCAACAGCTTATGCTTTAGCACGTAAATTTGGCAACTTTCTGGCTTTAAAGATTTTATACAGTGTCTATATTGCGGCAGTGTTTATTGCAGTTCTGAGTTTTTCGCCTGTATTTACGCTCCTGTCTTCATTTCTCACAGGCCTACTGAACCCTGCAGTGGTCTTTCTCACCTCCTACACCATCTTACAACTCTACGGCTTGGCCTATAAAAAACTGTGGAGTATGGCAACACTTAGCTTTGCAACGGTACAGCTGGTTGGTGGTTTAAGTTTTAGTACCTTGCAGCATTTGGGTTGGTCATATCACTTTCAGTTTATGCTTGCTGCTGGAGTCCTCGGTTTAGGAACACTGCAATTGTTTTATTTTACCCGTACGACATCCACCTCCAATCCAACCAGTAAAAAGAAGGCCTTTTAAGCCTTCATATTAAAGAGAATCAAAAAAGTAACCTACTTGCGTTAGTAGGTTACTTTATAGAGGGTCGTCCATGTTAAATACGTGTGATATTTTAACTTACCCCTAAATATTACAAATGAACGATGTAAGAATAAGAAAAAAATTGATGAACCATCTATGAGCAAAACAATGAATGCATTCGAACTTTTACAACTGTAGATCAAAACTTGGCTATTTCAATGCATTTAAAGTTAAATACGGATAAGGATTCACAGCTCCTTTTCCAGTCCTATAAATTCCATAGTGCAAATGTGGTGGCGTATTCTTAGCATTGCCCGTGTTTCCGACATAGCCCAATACCTCTCCCACTTCAACCCAATCCCCCGTTTGAATATCAGGCGCATAAGCATCTAAATGTGCATAGTAGTGACGGCTTAAGTTAGGTCCCATCACCCACACCACTTGTCCACCTAGACTATTGATCCCAACATCCAATACAATGCCTGATGTGGCGCTTAAGACTGGTGTTCCGCGTTTAGCGAAGATATCAATACCTTGATGTTTTCGTCCCTGCCCACGTGCAGCCCCCCAAGTGTCCTGTATCTGCTTGTGGCTTACTCCTTCTACAGGCACATTTAAATTTTTCGCTAAAGGCGTCTTATATAACTGCCAATATAAATAGGGGTAACTCAAACCCGCTGCTTCACCCGAAGCCGGTGGCTGACATCCACTCATCAGCAGATTTGTACTTAAAATAGCTCCACTCAGAACTAAACGAGACATGATTCAACTACTCAGCTAATTTTTAGATATGCAAATAAGATAAAGTTACTTATTCATACTAAATGCTTCATATATTGAAAGATATCTTATATATGTAACGGCAAAGCCCTCATATAAAATGAGGGCTTTTCTTCAAATAAACTACGTAAAACTACTTACGCTTCTTCAGTTTTTTCTCTAAGGCTTTCAGCTTAGACTGATGCTTAGAAATCTTTTTTAAACGAGCTTTGATCTTCTGTTTTAATGTTTTCACAACATTATTCGACATAGAGTCCTCCTGTTAGTCCAATTCCTTTTGCGTGATTCCTCCGTGCTGTGTTTTAAGATAAATTCATTAAATCACGACAACTTTAACGTTGCTGATTTGGATTCTGTTGGTTTTGGTTCGGTTGTTTTTGCTGGCCTTGATTTGGCTGCTGTTGCTGTTGTTGCTGATCTGGCTTTTGTTGCGGTTGATTGGGTTGCTGTTGACGCTGCTGCTGATTTTGTTGATTAGCCACGAGACTACTCCTTTGATCATCTGCCGTAACATTCGACAAAGACCACCATACAACACTGGCTCAAAAACCCAAGCTATAAGCTGTATCAAAGTACTTCAATGTAATGACAATTCTAATTTCCCTTTATAAATCAAACTATCGTGTTGTTAGACTGTACTTTCACTCACCTAAAGCACGAATGTCTTAACCTAGTCTTACATTGCAAACATATTTCAATAGCTATTTTCAACTTATAAAAAGAAAACCGCAACAAGTGCGAGTTTTCTTACAGTCTGTTCAATTAAGACTTATTCCATATTGGCAATAATAGCCTCACCAAACTCTGAACAACGTAATAAGGTTGCATTCGGCATTAAACGCTCAAAATCATAAGTGACCGTTTTCGCCTCAATTTCTCCTGAAATACCTTTAATAATCAAATCTACAGCTTCTACCCAACCCATATCCCGTAGCATCATTTCAGCAGAAAGAATAATAGAACCTGAATTGACTTTATCCTGACCAGCATATTTTGGTGCTGTTCCGTGCGTGGCTTCATAAACAGAAATCGCCCCACCAATATTCGCACCCAGCGCAATACCAATCCCTCCGACTTCAGCAGCCAGCGCATCAGAAATATAGTCACCATTCAGGTTTAGAGTCGCAATCACTGAGTAATCTGCAGGACGCATTAAAATCTGTTGCAAGAACGCATCGGCAATCACATCTTTTATAATGATGTCTTTACCATTTTTCGGGTTTTTAATTTTTATTCAAAGAGCGAATATCCCCACGTTTAAAGCTATCGCTAAAGAATACGTTCAAGAAAAGATGGAATATAAATCTGAGGACTATATTGCACGCTTTAACAACTCAATGGAAAAGGATGTCTACAAAGCCTTTGGCAATAAACCAATTAAAGACGTTAGCTCAGCAGATATCTTATCCATTATGAAGAACACCGTTGAACGTGTATTAAACCAAGGAAAGCATGGTACAGGTGAATCTGCAGCTAACATTAATCGTAGATTTATTGGTTTAGTTATGCGTTATGCAATTGTGACTCTTCGTGTTGAGAATGATCCCACCTATGCTGTAAGCGAAGCCATTGAGTCTCCTAAGATAGAACATGATCGACCATTCGAAAAGCATGAGAAGAATGCTCTACGAGAAAAGATTGACATTTATGGTGGTTCTACAACGGTCAAGAATGCATGTTTGGCAATGCTCTATTCTACGCTCAGAACTGTTGAGATTAGAAAAATGGAATGGAACTTTGTGGACTTTAAAGAAAGGATTATCAAATTCCCAAAAGTTTCAAAACGCTTAAAACAAGAACGTACAATGAAGAAAAATAGAATTCATATCGTTCCCATCTCTGATCAACTGCTTAATATCTTGAATGAACAGTATGCTTTTACTAAAGACCAAAAATATGTATTCCCTTCTCCACAAAAAAGAGACTGCATGATCTCTAGAACTACACTAAACAAGATGCTGACTTATATCGGCTTAAATCAAGTAACAGCTCATGACATCAGAGCTACAGCATCAACCGAATTAAATAGCCTTCGCTACAATTCTGACTGGATCGAAACACAACTTGCACATGCTGAAGCAAATAAAACACGGGCAGCATACAATCATGCCAAGTATTTAAATGATCGTAGAAAAATGCTACAAGATTGGGCTGATATTATTGATAGTTGGAATGCATAAATTATGAAAGTATCACCCCCCTCATACAGTTACCCTTTATGCTCGCGCAAGCAATGAAAGCTAAATCCACACCAGTAATTGACTGGGAGTTATGCGGAAATTGGGACAAGGATAGAAAATATTGGTCTATCATTTTATGCTTTCTTCAAAAATAAAAACGATAAACCAGAACTATTGATGGAGACTACAAACTGATGGAACCTAAAGCACAAACTAGATCACTTTTGAGAAAGCAGTTAAGATTAGACAGCTTATTTTAAGTAAATCCTAATTATCGATCTACTGAAGTACAGTAACTAAATTATGAGAGCCAATGTATAACCCTCATTATTTAGTCTGCTGAATATAATATATTATATGGAATATTCTAATTTTAAATTACCACTTAACATTCAGTGACACCACACCATTTCTACCCTCGCCAATGCTCGCCCATGTACCACTTGATGCCCAATACTTTTTATTTAAAATATTATTCATATTGGCATTCAAAGTAGCATCATGCCCACCCAGATTAAATTGATATGCCAGTCCGCCATTGACTAAGATATATGATGGTATTTCTACTGTATTTGTATTAGCTGTATAAGAATCACCATTATATCTAACATTGCCATGTAAACTTAAGCCAGCAATACTATCTATTAAATACTCTCCATTTAAAGTACCAGTCCACTTTGCAACACCTGCTGGACGATTACCTATCAAAGCAATATTAGATGCACTAACCTTATCAATCTCTGCATCCATATACATCATACCCGCACCAATTTTTAACTTAGATGTAGGTTTAAAATTGGTGTTAAGTTCAATGCCATTGTAATTCGTTATGCCATCTTGACTTAAATAATTATTTGCATCTGTGATAGTTGCAGCACGTTGAATTTTAAAGATAGCAGCTGTTGCAGAAAATAGATTTGCATCATACTTAAGCCCTAATTCATATTGTTTACTAATCGTCGCATCTAAAACCTCTCCAGCATTCTTATAGGTTGAGCCTACAATCCCTCCATTCTCAAGACTCTCAACATAACTCAAATACGTCGTACTATTTTTTGTTGGTTTATATATCAATGCAAAAGTAGGTGTAGTTGCTTTTGTGCTATACCCCGAATTTGATGCTGGATTATAATCAAGATCCTCAGAATCGTAATACGTATAACGAGCACCTAAAATGGCTTGAAATTTATCATTAAAATTCAAAGTATCGCTTATAAATGCATAGGATTGACTAATGTCAGAGCTTTTAGGTTTTAGTGAATAATCCTTAGGATGTGTAATTATATAATTCTGATTTTCAAAAATATTTCCAATATAGCCATCTGCTGTTAGACTACCATTCCAATAATAATTAGAATTTTGAACAGTGCTATTTGTATAACCTAAACCCGTGTTTAGTTCATGCTTAACACTACCTGTTGAAAAATTCCCTGCAAGAACAATCTGATTAATAAAGCTTTTTTCAAGATATGCAAACTGATATAAACTTCCAGTGTAATCGCCTGATGTGTTGGTTAAATAATTAAAAACAAGATTGGATTGCTGTAGTTTACGCGTATATCCAACTTGATAATCAAGTGACCAATCTGGATCAAATTGCCAATTTATTGCTGTATTAGCGGTAAATAACTTAGTCTTATAAAATGAATTATCGACGATTAACTTATCATAGTCATACGTAGCTTTAGGCAAACCATCTGTTAATTTACTTAAAGAAAATATTGGTGGTTCATGTTCAGTTTTCTTATCTTCATAAGAAATATTTGCTTTCCAGGTTAGGTTATCTGAGATTTTCTTATCTAAAGCTAATGATGCTATGAAACGATTTTGATCACTGCCATTATATGCTTCGCCTTTCTCCCCTCCAAGAGTAACCCTATAGTCCATATCAATAGCATCTACATGATCGCTATGATCAACCAAAACATTAAATAATGTTGGATTACGGTAGCCAACCGTAATATCAGTTTCAGGATTTTCTTTAGCACGTTTTAATTGATAACTGATGGCACCACCTGGTGAGCCAAACCCATACATAAATCCTGTTAACCCCTTCAGTACAGTAACACTATCGGCAAACTCTGCTGGGTAGTCACCACCCCAATTGAGACTCATCGGCATTCCATCAATATAAAAGTTTTTTACTCCTAAACCGCGAACTGATGTGCCCCACCAGTTAGTAGCTTTTGCTGCACTTTGACTATAGACAGCAGGATCATTAATAAATATTTGACCAACAGTATCAGCACCTCTTTTTTCTATATCGCTGCTATCGACCACTGTAATAGAAAATGGTGTATCTAAAATTGATTTGTTACCCAGCACACCAGTTTGTGTTTTTTTACTTAAATTAGAAGTCGATTCCTGAGCTTTTAAATTAATGACAGGTAAGGTCTCAGGAGAATTGTTATCTTGAACTGTATCAATCGTATTCTGTTCGGCAAAAGATGGATGTATAAAACAAATATTTGTAATTAATATTATTGAGTAAGCTAAAGGCTTCATTTTCATTTTTGAATTATTCACGATCAATATTTACCTTTTGTGTCCATTGGAGAGATTTGACTACCTAATTGCCGCATGTATAGTACAAAAACAAACACCAAACGTAAATGATTTTTATTCTCATTTTATAATTAATACAGCCTCCTAAGCCGAATCAAAAATGAGAGACTGGAAGCCCTCACTTGAGAGCTTTTTTTACAACTATAGAAATCACCAAAAAATACGTTCAAGCCCACTAAGCACTAGAACATATATAACTAAGACATTGATACTTATATTAAAGTTTCAAGAGTTTCATATAAGTGCTATTATGTTAAATGGGGCTTCAAAAGCCACTCATGAATTACATTAATTTGATGTTGTATAGCATCTATTAAATGAGGCGAATTTTCGATTGTCCATGTTTCATCGCACCAGTCACAAGCATCATAGAGGTCACCTATCCATTCCGGATAGTAAGCTATGCTATTTTTAAGTCCTCGTGGAGCATCAAGGAATCCACTTTCTAAATTACTAAAAATTGTACATAGTTTAAGAGGGCTTAAATTACCATTTTTATAGTCAGCTAAAACATCTAAAAAGAAATTAGCTGCCATTATTTCAGCCTCTAAACAATTAGATGAAAATTCAGAATCTTTTGCCTGTATTACATTAAGTAATAGTGGTTCATAGTTAGGATATAACTCTAGTAGTTCAACAGGAATACTTTCATTTTTATCAACGTATTCAATTAATTTTTTTATCGTTTCTGAGTGAGAATATTCTCCATAATAAAGTTCTATATATAACGCTTTTAATGTCATTGATTAGTCCAAATGATTCTTTATTTTCTCTAAAATTAGCATAATACACTGATACGAAATTAAAAATGGGAGCTAAAAGCTCCCATTTTTAGATTCTAGGTGAACATAAGTTAAATACATTCAAATTTCCATTCTTATAAAGTATTATTAATAATCTAACGAATTAAATATTATTTCGATTCAAAGGCAGAAAATGAAATTTTTCAAACTTATCGCTATTACTTTTGGGTTGGTCTTTTCCATAGAAATCTTAGCGAATCCAACGTTCTCAGATGATTTATTAAGAGAAGCTGAAAATGGTGATGTGTTGGCACAATATAACCTTGGATGGATGTATGACAATGGTGAAGGTGTTATACAGAATTATGAAAAAGCATTTGAGTGGTATAGCAGGGCAGCTAATCAAGGGTTTGCAATGGCACAGTATAATCTTGGACTGCTGTATCAGAATGGTCAAGGTGTAGAAAAAGATGATCAAAAAGCATTTGGACTATACAGTTTAGTAGCTAATCAAGGATTTGCGATGGCACAAAATACCCTTGGGTTGATGTATTATCGCGGTCAGGGTGTAGCGCAAGATAATAAAAAGGCATTTGAGTGGTATGAAAAATCAGCTATACAGGGAGATGATCTAGCACAGACTAACCTTGCCTTGATGTATGACAATGGCGAAGGTGTTGTACAAAATTATGAAAAAGCATTTGAATGGTATAGCAAGGCGGCTAATCAAGGTAATGCTCAGGCACAGTATAATCTTGGATCACTGTATCAGAATGGTCAAGGTATAGGAAAAGATGATAAAAAGGCACTTGAGTGGTATAGAAAAGCCACTAATAATGGGCACTCACAAGCGAAATTAGTGCTTGCAGAACTTTAAGTTATTCTAAAATTAACATAATGCACGTTATACGAAATAAAAAAGGAAGGAAAGGCTGTGGGAGATTTTTTAATATTTATTGGACTAATCATCAGTATTGTAGGGACGTTTATTGGTCCTCATGTATTTCGTGAAAAAGTAAATAATCATATGGATGCAAAGGCAGCAAGCTTCTTAGGAATGTTACCTGGTGTCTTAGTTATGTTTGTTGGTTCTTTCTTTAAATAAAAACCCTATAGCCATCAAGTATATCTTTAGAGTGAATAGCCACCGATTTTGTAGACACCTTTTAGTTAGTGGTTGGACTACCACCACTCTCCTAGACAAACTTAGTCTATTCTTAAGACCTTTTTAGTAGGAAGCTATGTATTCATAGCTAGGTTCATGGACCAAATATTTTATAAATTGTTGTTTTAGCAACCTAAGTATTTAAATTTATTGTTTATTAAAAATAAATTTAATTGTGAACTAGATTCTAGGTGAACATAAGCAGCTGTTAGCTATTGGAAAAGATAAGTTTTACAACATGGTTAATGCAGGAGATATCCAGCAACCAGTTAGACTCTCTAATAAGGATGTGTTCTAGTATTCCTCCTACGTTAAGAATAAAGTTGAGGAGCATAAGCCTAAATCTGATATAGTAGCCCACAATTTAGTGGGCATTTTATTCCTAATTTTCACCCTACCTCATCCAAAACGGGTACTTAAACGGGTAATCAGGAAACCACATCAGAATTAATTGATATATTTTAGTAGGTTATAATGAAAATCGTCATCTTGAATAAACCCTATGACGTCCTCTCCCAGTTCCGTAAAGATGAAGCACATATGACGATGTCTGACTTTGTCAGCGACTCGACTTTGCGCTTGGCTGGCCGTTTGGATATGGACTCTGAAGGCTTAGTATTTTTAACTGACCATGGTGGTTTAAACCAATACATTACCAACCCTGCCAATAAAAAATTTAAAACCTATTTGGTTCAGGTCGATGGTGATGTCACTGAAGAAGCCCTTGAGCAGTTGCGTAAAGGTGTGGAACTTAAAGATGGTATGACTTTACCTGCTGAAGCATCTAAAGTTGAACAACCTGAATGGTTATGGGAACGTGATCCTCCTGTACGTTTTCGTGCATCCGTGCCGACATCTTGGGTTGAAATTTCAATTTGTGAAGGCCGTAACCGCCAAGTACGTCGTATGACTGCTGCTGTAGGTTTTCCTACTTTACGTTTAATCCGTACTAAAATTGGTGCAATTGATCTGGTTCAAATGGGTTTACAACCTGGTGAAACTAAAGAAATTGAGCCACTTTTATACCCTGACTTTCAAAATATTCCTGCTGAAGAACCTTACCGTTCACGTTCTTATGTGAAAAAACCGGGTGGTACAGGCGGTAAGCCTATGGTTCGTAAGAACAAAGATGGTTCTGTGAAAAAGTCAGGTACAAAGCGTATTTGGCAAATGGACGAAAGCGAGAAGCCAAAACGTAAAACCAATGGTACTACTCGCCCCAATACGAAAGCGCCACGTGGTCGTGGACGTAATGGTCGTTAAGATTTGATTGTTTTAAAGCCCACGAAAGTGGGCTTTTTTATCATAAATATCTAAACAATAATTTTATCTCTTTATAATATTTACTCGCTCTGTTTCCCATGAATCTTCAATAAAATATACCTCAATTTCATAATGCTCTTTTATTTGAGAGTTGAATTTATTTGCACAAATAAGAGTAAACTCAATATTTAAAAAATCTAAATTTTTAGATAGTTTAACCAGATCAGGGTCAAGATAAATTACTACATTAATGACTTCATCTACAAAAATTCTTTCACTTATCAAAAATTTTTTATTGTTTACTTCTATCCTAATATCTAAAGCTTCCCCAATACCTTTATTAAATATTTTGAGGTTTAAACTACATAAATTATTGACTTCGTTTTCTTCCTCTGAGTATCCCCCAGAGTATATTTCACACTCACATGAGCTAATCAATAAATTGGGATTGGAAGCATAATTGATTGCATCAAATTGTTTTTGCTGAATTTCTGCTAATTCAGTTTATTGCTTAACACTTTCTCGCATTTCCTCAATTTGCAAATTGAGCGCCTTTTCTTGTTGTTCCAAAGCTCTCGTGTTTTGATCTAACTGCTTACCTTGCTGGATATAACCTAAAATTAACCAAGGAAATGCAATAGGTGCAAAAACACCTGCAAGGAAATCACCTAATTTATTGAGTGATTCTGGTGATTTCAAACTTCCAAATATCCAAGTTAAGCCAATCCCACCCAACCAAATGACTGAAATTGCTATAACCCTATTCAAATTTTTCTTATTCATCTTTTTAGCCATTTGAAATATTTTTTAGTATAAAAAAAGCCGATGTTTTCACATCGGCTTTTTTTACTTCATCGGCAAATTTACCGATTTAGTTTTGACTTAGATCGCTTCAAGTACTGCATTCAAAGTCGTGCTTGGACGCATTACAGCATTTACTTTAGCAGTATCTACAGCATAGTAACCACCGATGTCCGCAGCTTGACCCTGAACTTGAGAAAGCTCAGCAACAATCTTATCTTCATTTTCAGCAAGCGCTTTTGCAAGAGGAGCGAACTTCGCTTTCAAGTCAGCATCTTCGTCTTGAGCTGCTAAAGCTTCAGCCCAGAACTTCGCTAAGTAGAAATGACTGCCACGGTTATCAATCTCACCAGTACGGCGTGATGGAGACTTATCATTATCCAGTAACTGGCCTGTCGCTTGGTCTAAAGTCTTCGCAAGAAGTTTTGCTTTCGCATTATCTTCTTTAATACCCATCTCTTCTAAAGATACAGCAAGTGCCAAGAATTCACCTAAAGAATCCCAACGTAAGTGGTTTTCTTCAACAAGCTGCTGTACGTGTTTAGGCGCTGAACCACCCGCACCAGTTTCGTACATACCACCGCCCGCCATAAGCGGAACGATAGACAACATCTTCGCAGATGTACCAAGCTCCATAATTGGGAACAAATCAGTGAGGTAGTCACGCAGAATGTTACCCGTTACAGAAATCGTATCTAGACCACGTGCAACCCGTTCAAGTGTATAACGCATCGCGCGGACTTGAGACATAATTTCAATGTCTAAACCAGTTGTGTCATGATCTTTCAAATACGTTTGTACTTTCTTGATCAATTCATTTTCGTGTGGACGGTATGGGTCAAGCCAGAAGATCGCAGGCATACCTGAGTTACGCGCACGTGTTACTGCCAGTTTCACCCAGTCACGGATTGGTGCATCTTTCACCTGACACATACGCCAGATGTCACCCTCTTCCACGTTCTGAGACATCAACACTTCGCCAGTTTCTAAGTCAGTGATGTTTGCAACACCTGCCTCAGAGATTTCAAAGGTCTTGTCGTGTGAACCGTATTCTTCCGCTTTTTGCGCCATCAAACCAACGTTCGGCACTGTACCCATAGTACGTGGGTCAAAGTTACCATTCCACTTACAGAAATTGATCATTTCTTGGTAGATACGTGCGAAAGTTGACTCAGGCATGACTGCTTTACAGTCATAAGGTTTGCCGTCAGCGCCCCACATTTTACCGCCACCACGGATCATTGCAGGCATAGAAGCATCTACAATTACATCGTTTGGTGAATGGAAGTTCGTGATGCCTTTCGCAGAATCAACCATTGCAAGTGCTGGACGGTGTTCTTGGCAAGCGTGTAAGTCTTCGATGATTTCTTCACGTAACGATGTCGGTAAAGTTGCAATCTTCTCGTAAAGACCCGCCATACCGTTGTTAACGTTAATACCTAGCTCATCAAATAATTTACCGTGTTTTTCAAAAGCATCTTTGTAGTAAATTTTCACACAGTGACCGAAAACGATCGGGTGTGAAACTTTCATCATGGTTGCTTTCACGTGTAAAGAGAACAAAATGCCTGCTTCTTTACAATCATCAAGTTCTTTTTCATAGAAATCGCAAAGCGCTTTCTTGCTCATAAACATTGAATCAATGATTTCGCCATCTTGAAGCGCAACTTTTGGCTTAAGAACGATGGTTTCACCAGACTTTGTCACGAGTTCCATTTTCACATTGCGGGCACGGTCTAAAGTCATTGATTTTTCACCATGGTAGAAGTCACCTTCATCCATGTGAGAAACGTGAGTTTGAGACCATTGCTTCCACTCGCTCATAGAGTGCGGGTGTTTTTTCGCATAGTTCTTAACAGCAGCAGGCGCACGACGGTCAGAGTTACCTTCACGTAATACTGGGTTCACTGCTGAACCAAGACATTTACCATAGCGTGCTTTAAGCGCTTTTTCGTCTTCAGTAGTAGGGTTTTCTGGGTAATCAGGAATCGCGTAGCCTTTTGATTGAAGCTCTTTGATACATGCTGTTAGCTGAGCAACAGAGGCACTAATATTTGGCAGTTTGATGATATTAGTATCAGGATCTTGTGTAAGACGACCAAGTTCTGCAAGATTGTCTGGAACTTTTTGTTCTTCTTTTAGGTATTCAGAAAATTCTGCGAGAACACGTGCGGCAACAGAGATATCAGTTTTAACGATCTCTACACCAGCAGGTTTAGTAAAGGTCTCAATGATCGGCAGTAGCGAGTAAGTCGCTAGCAATGGCGCCTCGTCGGTCAGTGTGTAAATGATGGTTGACTTTCCACCAGCCATATATAGCCCCTTGCGTTAGATTGAGTTTTTTAGGGTGATGAGCTTCTGGCTCAGCCCCTGCGAACCGATGTGCTTGAATAAAACCCTGAAAGTATCGGCTTTCATTGCTTTTCAGTCAACGTAATATCCTGTGATAACGACATTTCGAAAAAAAATGATGCTGAATATTTACTCTAATCCTTCCTGTTTTCCGCAAACGCTCTACAATCTTCTGGCAAATTGACAACAAGATCCCTAAAACAGTGCGAATTTAGAGAAAAATAGAATCACTTGCTTCATTATAGAGCTTAGACTCGCAAACTCGATGAAGAAAAAAGCCAAAAAATTTATTTCTTATTAAACCAATTTTACATTTTTAAACCTATGATTTTTATGACTTTGGTTAAACTTAATACTTTTATGCAACATTAAGGATCAATTAGATGATGAAAATACTCCTTCCTCTCATTGGACTTGGTTTTTCTTCATTATGTTTTGCACAGAACCCATTAAGTGTACACGTACTGAATTTAGAAAATGGTTTACCATCAGCTAATGTCAAAGTAACGCTTGAAGCACAACAAAATGATAAATGGACTGAAATCAATTCAGCGGCAACGGATGATCAAGGGCGTATCAATGATTTATACCCTAAAGATACCAGTCTACAAAAAGGTGTCTATAAAGTTACTTTTAAAACAGGTGATTGGTTTCGTCAAAAAAATCAGCGCTCTTTTTTTCCAGAAGTACCTGTTGTCTTTGTGATTGATGGCTCATTGGATCATTATCATATTCCGTTATTGATCAGTCCGTACGGTTATTCAACTTATCGTGGTAGTTAACATTCACAAACGAACAAATATAAAAACCGATGCCTAGGCATCGGTTTTTACCTCAACAGAATGACAAATAAAGTGGGTTAAGCATTAAAGCTTGAGCCACTTCTCTGCTTTCGCTTGATCTTCGACTTTCAATTCAACTTCGGTCAGTTCTGAACCAGCAGCTTTTACATCAAAGCTCAGCAACTCATCACGGCGGAATGCCAGAATGCTATAGGTATCGTCTTGCTTGGCGTATTTTTCTACCAATTTCACCGTTGCTTTGAGACCATCAATCGCAATGATCACATCATGGGCAGAAAGACCAGCTTGAGCAGCAGCGCCATCACGACGCGCACTTTGCACCAACACACCCTCTGGCTTATCTACAAGCTTTAAACCCAACGGTAATGACTTGTCATTTTTCAGGCTATAACTTAAACCAAACTCAGGGAAAAGTTGATCCAGTGGCAACTCATCTGTGGTGTTAATTAAGTGATTGATTTGCTCAATCCAGTTATCACCCGTCAGTTCATTACACAACTCAACAATTGTACGCTCATGTACTTGTATGCCCTTTTGCGCGTTTTCATAAAGTTTACGCATAAGCGAGTCTAGACTTGAACCACGTAACCGTAAACCCAAGTCTAAGCATAGGGCAACCAAACAACCTTTGTTGTAATAGCTGGTGCCTGCATTGTTCGAGTTTTCATCCTGACGGTAAAATTTCACCCATGCATCAAAGCTAGACTCAGACACAGACTGAACAAAACGACCTGGATTTTGTAAATAACGATCAATCTGAATTTTGAGTAGTTTGATATATGAGGCTTGAGAAATCACACCGCTACGCAGCAAAATCAGGTCATCATAATAAGACGTGAAACCTTCAAAAATCCAAAGCAAAGAGGTATAGCCTTCTTTGTTTAAATCATAATTGACAAAGTTTTCAGGACGAATGAATTTGACCAACCATGAGTGGAAGTATTCATGACTACATAAACCTAAGAAACGTTGATAGTCTTCAGATGGTTCTTCAGGCTCATTAACTTTGGGCAAGTCTTCACGTGGACTAATCAAACTGGTTGAATTTGGATGCTCCAAACCACCATAACTATTTGCTGTAGCCATCGTCATAAAGGTGTAGTTTGCAAATGGCGCTGAGCCAAACATTGAGATTTCTGTTGCGCAGATTTTTTCAATGTCTTGCTGCATACGTGCAGCATTCATGGCATGTTTGCCTGACACTACAAACTCGTGTGGAATGCTATTGGCTTCAAAAGCAAAACGAGTCTGCTCTGCCAACTCAAATGGTGCATCAATTAGCTCAGCATAGTTTTTGGCTTTTAAGGTAAAACGACCTTTAACAAGGCTTTTTGAAGCCATACCTGTCGCTAATTGGAAGTGTTTCAGCTCATCAGGAAGGAACAGTTCAACTTCAACAGCTTTATCCTCTTGACCTTCCAGACCTAAACATGCACATGCAGGATTGACATATAAACGGGTTTGATCTACATACGCACCGCGCACCGACAGATCATAAGCATATACATCATATTCAACCGTAATCAATTCATGATCGGTATTAAAAAGACGCCATTTATTCTTTTCAAATTTTTGGATTTGTAATAACCGCCCTTCTTCATCATAAGCACGAACCGATTCAATATGCTTTGAAAACTCACGAATGAGGTAACTACCCGGAATCCAAGTCGGTAATGAAAGTACCTGTGTTGGGTCTGCTACAAAACGTAAAGTCACGTGTATAAGGTGCTGACGATAATCGTCAAATTCGATCTGATAATGCAACATAATGGGCAATACAAAATAAAATGAAATGAGTTATAACTTAGCTTAGCATTATTTAAGCCAGTTTTGCGTCACAGTCACATTTGTCTGCATTTTTGACTGGTCATTGGCGAAAAAAAGGCATAGCATTTGCAGCTGTTTTCGGTTTAAAAGTCACGGAATGGCTTAGTTAGGGAATTTCATTGAAAGCTGTCATCTACTTTATCGCTACACTCTTCGCCTTGTGTTCAAGTTTCACTCAAGCCGCATTGCTCAACATTGTTCCTGAAACAGTTGAAGCTCAAGCTTGGACCGTTTTTGACAGCCAATCAGGGCAAGTCATTGCAGAACACAATAGTCATGTGCAGCGTGCTCCCGCTTCGCTCACCAAAATGATGGTTGCCTACATTGCACTGAAAGAAATTAATGCAGGAAAACTAAACAAAAGCGAAATTCTTACCGCGACACCTGTGGTTAGTACGGTGATGTGGGATGAGTCGCAAATGTATTTAAAACAAGGTGAACAGATTTCAGTTGATCAGCTTTTAGCGGGTTTAGTGGTGATGTCGGCCAATGATGCAGCGGTGACTTTGGCAGAACGTATTTCTGGTGATATTCCTCACTTTGTGGCACGAATGAACCAAGAAGCCAAAGCACTGGGAATGACTGAAACACATTTTCAGAACCCAGCAGGTATTACCATGCCCGAACACTATTCGACTGCACATGACTTAGCGCTGTTAGGTCAAGCCTTAGTGAATGAAACACCCGACTATTTGTACTATTCAAAACAGCAAAGTTTTAGTTATAACCAACGCTTTCACCGTGCGACCAATCTTCTGTTAAAACAAGACCCAACAGTCGATGGCTTAAAAACGGGTTATACCAAAGCAGCGGGATATAACCTAGCCCTAACAGCGAACCGCCCAACAATGAACCCTGAAAACCCAAACCGTCGTTTGGTGGTGATTGTATTAGGAACGCAAAGTGCAGCAAAACGTGCAGAGGTTGCGCACAATCTCATGAATTTGTCTTATACCTACACACGCAACGAAGTTGCGCTGAAGGATAAACAAATCATTGCGGAACTTCCCGTTGTCAAATCAACTTTGAAAATTTTCAAAGTCGAAAGCAAACAACCGAAAATTGTGACCACATCATTGTACGATCAACCTTATGCAATTGATTTACATGCCTTTGATCAAACCAATCAACGTATTATGCTCAATACAGGCAATGGTACAATCCAACCGATCGCACCTTTAGAATCGACTAAAACACATTTTAATATAGAAGTTTTACAGAACAAACTAACTGCACCACTTGCAGAAGTAATGCAACTGGCTAAAGTTCAGGTTTATCAAAATAACCAGCTTATTCAAACTTTTACTATAGAAGATGACGTACATATTGAAGAAGCCAATATTTTCCAGAGACTCATGATCTGGTTCAAAAACCTGTTTCCATTTTTATCGAGCGATGAACCTCAGGCCAAAACCTATACTCTAGGCTAGGTTTAAGACATATCTTGAGTTTTATACTTTATGTAACTTGTAAGACAATCTAATTATCATTAAATCAAGAAGATGGCATATTCAATGTCATCTTCTTTTTTTTAATAATAAAATAGGTTGCTTCATATGGCTGTACAAACAGAACAAGTGCCACACCATATTGTCATTATTGGTGGCGGTGCAGGTGGTCTAGAGTTAGCAACACAACTCGGAGACAGCTTAGGAAAATCCAAACAAGCAAAAATCACCCTTGTCGATCAAAACCTGACGCATATCTGGAAACCCTTACTCCACGAAATTGCGGCTGGTACACTCAACCCTAGTGTTGAAGAAATCAATTACTTTGCCCATGCCTCTAAACATCATTATGAGTTTGTTTTGGGTCGTTTTGTCGGCTTAGACCAAGAACATAAACAAGTAAAACTTGAAGCACGCCAATATGCCAAACAAAGCAGTGAAACCACGCAGTTTGAACTCAACTACGACAGCTTAGTCCTTGCAGTTGGTTCGACCTCTAACGACTTTGCGACCGAAGGCGCTAAACATTACTGCCATTTCCTCGACAGTCGCCAACAAGCTGAAATTTTCCAGCAAGACCTTCTACATTTGTATTTAGATGCACAAAACCGTCCCGAAACACGCGCACTCAATATTGCTATTATTGGTGCAGGTGCCACAGGAGTTGAGCTTGCTGCCGAATTGGTCCATGCGAAAAGCACCTTTTTTAAATACGGTCTCAATAAAATTGACCCAAACAAAGTGAAAGTCACCTTGATTGAGGCAGCGGATCGTCTTCTTCCCGCCCTATCCACCAAAATGGCAAATCACACTCATGCGCAATTGGAAAAGCTTGGTGTTGAAGTCCTCACTCATCACCGTGTTGCAAAATTAGACAAAGACCATATTTATTTTGCCGATGGTCAACAAATTGATGCTGATTTAAAAGTTTGGGCGGCAGGTATTAAAGCACCTCAAGTTTTAAATAGCCTTGAAAGTTTCCAAAAAGATAAGATTGGTCGCTTAATCGTCTACGCGACATTGCAAACTCGTACTGATCCCAATATTTTTGCCTTTGGAGACTGTGCGCACTGCCAACCTGCTGCCGATGAACCAGTTCTTGGCCCACGCGCTCAAGTGGCTAGTCAACAAGCTGCCTTTTTGGTTCGAGCGCTCAAAGCGCGCATTCACGGTCAGTCTTTGCCGATGTTTAAATTTTCTGACAAAGGTTCTTTGGTTTCCCTCAGCCAATATAAAGCAGTCGGCGAACTCCTTGGACAAGTCAATGTGCAAGGCGTGCTGGCAAAATCCATGTATGTTTCTTTATATCGACTCCATCAAGCGACCCTACATGGTTATACTCAAGCTGGATTAATGACCGCAAAGGATCTGATGAATAAAAAAGTCGGTCCAAAAATAAAATTGCATTGAAATCTAAAAATGTGTCCCCACTAATAAAAAAACGCCATAAGAACGTGGAAAATGCAGTTTTTTACTAAATTTAGTCTACAAAAGCTGCTTTTCACTTTATGATATACCCCTTAAATTCTAAATGAATGGACGAAAAACATGACTGCTATCGCAAATGATCACGTGGTTTCTTTCAACTACAAATTGACTAACGCAGAAGGCGAAACGCTAGACCAATCACAAGGTGAACCACTTGCATATTTGCACGGCGCAGGTAACATCATCCCAGGTTTAGAAAATGCATTGCTAGGCAAAACTGTAGGTGAAAAATTCACTGTTACTGTTCCTGCTGCTGAAGGTTATGGCGAATACAACCCTGAACTTGTTCAAGAAGTTCCAGCGCAAATGTTCCAAGGCGTTGACAACATCCAAGCGGGTATGCAGTTCCAAGCTCAAACTGATGATGGCGTTCAAATCGTAACTGTAAAAGCAGTTGAAGGCGAAAACGTAATTGTTGATGCGAACTTCCCACTTGCTGGTCAAGACTTAACTTTCGAAGTTGAAATCGTAGAAATCCGCGATGCAACTGAAGACGAATTACAGCACGGCCATGCGCACGGTGCTGGTGGTCACCATCACTAAGATTTAACACGCTTAGAAAAAAGGCGGAAGTTTAACTTCCGCCTTTTTTATTTTGAATACTTAGTCATTCGCGACGTATTTCAAAAGCGGTAAATGATTGCTGCTCTAAAGCCAGTTCTACGATGACTACATCCTGGACTAACGCATGAGTTGGCCCGACTTTAGCAAAATTCACCAGTTCGGCAACCGTACCATCATCACCCAAAAGCAATCCTTCAACTGCACCTGAATCCAGATTCAGTACATAACCCTTTAAACCTAAAGCAACAGCATGTTGTGCAAACCAACGTCGATATCCGACACCCTGAACTTTGCCCAATATAGTCAGTTTTACTGCTTTCATACCGTATGCTCTCGGTTCACGACCGTATAAATAGCCTGACTCATATGCTGTGCTTGTAAACCACGCTCACCTTGCTGAGCCAAAAGGTCGCCTGCTTGGGCATGTAAAGTCACAATTTGATGTAACGCAATGTCATCTTGCAACTGTGCTTTTAAACTGGCAATCATGCCTGCCAATACATCCCCCATTCCACCTGTCCCCATCCCCGGATTACCTGCGGTACAAATCCAAAGTTGCGTATCTAAAATCAAGCTTCCTGAACCTTTCAGCACCCATTGCCCTGCATATTTTTCTTGTAGAGCATAAACAGCTGCAATGCGGTCAGATTCTACCGCCAAAGTAGTTATGCCCAGTAAAGTCGCTGCTTCTCCCGGATGCGGTGTTGCGTAGACCTGTTTACCAAGCTTTACTGGCTTTGAGGCCAAAAACCATAAGGCATCTGCATCTAGCACCACCTGTAAAGCACTGATCTGAATGAGTGGAAACCATGCCTCAAACTGCTGTTGAGCCCACGAGTCTCGTCCCAACCCCATACCAAAACTGACTGCATCCACATGTGCTAGCAATGCTTCACGTTCTTGGAGCGACATTTGGTTAATATCGCGCAGCATAATATTCGGTGCACGGGCTAAAATTGCAGTATGGTATTTTGCATCACACACCACCGTCACCTTGCCTGCACCCGCATGAAAGGCAGCTTCTGCAGCCAGCATCACTGCACCGCCCATCTGTGCATGCCCTCCAATCACCAGTACATGCCCATAACTTCCTTTATGCCCAAAGGCTTGACGCCGTTCAAGCTGCACATGCTGTGGAGCAAGTGACGCTAAAGACTTTAATTCGCTGTCTACTGGAAGCAGTGAAACAAGCGTGACTTCCCCCGCAAAAGCCTTCCCCTGTCCAGTAAATAAACCTGCCTTTAAACCTAGAGCCGTAAAGGTATAATCAGCGACAATAGCACAAGGTAAAGCCTGCCCCGTGTTGGCTTGTAAACCACTCGGAAGGTCGATGGCAATTTTTAAACCTGCTTGTCTATTGATTTGCTGAATCACTGCTTGCCAGTCTGAACTGAGTTCACGGTTTAAACCAATCCCAAACAAAGCATCAATATACGCATCATAAGCACGTTGAAAAGCAAAGCCTGTATGAATCACTATCCCCTGTTGCACAGCCGCTGCATGCGCTTGTTTCAGTGATGTAGATGCACCCAAAGCCGCTGCATAAATTTCAACATCATAACCTTGCGCGGCTAGATACGATGCAATTAAGTAACCATCACCTGCATTGTTGCCTTGACCACAACACACCGCAACACTTTTGACTTGCTGCTGTTTAAGCCTAGGCAGCACCTGCTCAGTTGTTGACCATGCGACTTGTTGCATCAACCCATAAGCACTATTTTGTTGCGCAAACCAACGCCCTTCCCATGCTTGAATCTCACTGCTGTGGTACACTTGCTGATGCATGATTTTTCCTTTGTTCTTGGTTATGACAACACTCATATCTTCCTCAAAAATCCCTGTAGATCAATATAATCCAGAGCAAATTAAGGCTTGGATTAAAGCTGAAGCGCTGGCTTTGGGGTTTTCTGATTGTGTCATCGCCAAACCAGATGCTCAAGTTGAATTGCCACGTTTTAAAAAATATTTAGAGCTTGGTTATCATGGTGACATGCATTTTCTTGCTGAAAACTTAGAAAAACGTGCAGATCCAACCCTGCTTGTTCCAGGCACCAAAAGTATTATTTGTGTGCGTATGGATTATTTAGTTGCCGTGCCTGAACCCCGTCTTGTGCCTTTTGCACCAAATAGTGCCATTATTGCGCGCTATGCACGTGGACGTGACTATCACAAAGTCATGCGTGGACGTTTAAAGACCCTTTCGCAGAAAATCAAAGCCAAAGTGGGTGATTTTGAATCTCGCCCCTTCGCAGACTCGGCACCCATTTTTGAAAAATCATTGGCTGAAAATGCAGGTATGGGCTGGGTGGGTAAACACACCTTACTCATCCATAAAACATCAGGCTCATTTTTTGTCTTAGGCGAACTCTTTACCTCTTTAGAGTTACCTTTTGACCAAGCAACGACCAAACACTGTGGCTCATGTAGCGCATGTATTGATATTTGCCCGACTCAAGCGATTGTTGAACCTTATTTGCTAGATGCACGTAAATGCATTGCCTATTTAACCATTGAGTTCCAAGGCATTATCCCTGTAGAACTACGCCGTGGTATCGGCAACCGTGTGTTTGGTTGCGATGACTGCCAGCTCATTTGCCCGTGGAATAGCTTTGCCAAAACCACGCCGATTGATGATTTTAACCCGCGTCATGGCTTGGATGACATCCAACTGCTTGACCTTTGGCAATGGGATGAAAGTACCTTTATGGCAAATACTGAAGGGAGTCCTCTGCGGCGAACAGGCTATCAAAGCTTTATGCGTAATGTTGCGATTGGTTTGGGCAACGCACCATTTTCGGATGAAATTTTGCAACAATTACACACTTCTCGCTCAGAGCTTAACGATATTGTGCAAGTCCATATTGACTGGGCCATCCAAGAGCAACTGATGAAAAAGTCGTAAAACTTGCTTCGAACACCCTCCATCCAAAAGGGTTTAATCAAACAGCCAGTTGCTTGCATAATTTTATCTATTTTATCTATTTAGCCGCATTTTCAACACATCCACAGATTCATAGAAATAGAATTTTGCAGCCAAATTTCGAGAAAAGTGCTCAACTTTGCAACTATTTCCATAATCTCATAAAAAGATAAAATTAGAAACATAATCGGGAGATACTATTAAAACTGAGCAATAATGCCTTTTAAGTTGGCACGTTAAATGTATGATGTATACAAGTTAGAATTAAAAATGGATCGCCATTATGAACCTACGCAATGATTGGACGCGTGAAGAAATCGAAGCTTTGTATGATCAGCCTTTTCTTGATCTCGTCTTTCAAGCGCAGACCGTACATCGCCAACATTTCCAAGCCAATACCATTCAAGTAAGTACTTTATTGTCGATTAAAACAGGCAAATGCCCTGAAGATTGTAAATACTGCTCTCAGTCAGCACGTTATGACTCAAAACTTGAAGCAGAAAAACGCATTGCTGTAGACAAAGTCATCTCTGAGGCAAAAGAAGCGTTAGCATCAGGCTCATCTCGTTTTTGTATGGGCGCAGCTTGGCGTAATCCACATGAGCGCGACATGCCTTATGTACTAGAAATGGTTAAAGAAGTAAAAGCACTCGGTTTAGAGACTTGTATGACTTTAGGGATGCTGAATGAGTCTCAAGCTGGACGTTTAAAAGATGCAGGTTTAGATTATTACAACCATAACCTCGACACTTCACGCGAGTATTATTCACATATTATTAGTACACGTACCTTTGACGACCGTTTAAATACCTTAGAATATGTCCGCCAAGCAGGCATGAAGGTGTGTAGCGGTGGTATTGTTGGTCTAGGTGAAAAGAAAGAAGACCGTATTGGTTTATTGCAAGAACTTGCAACAATGCCAATTCACCCAGAATCTGTACCTATCAACATGTTGGTTCCAATTGAAGGCACGCCATTGGCAGATGTCGAAAAACTCGATGTGACAGAATGGATTCGTACTATTGCTGTTGCACGTATTATCATGCCGCACAGCTATATCCGCTTGTCTGCAGGTCGTGAAGCACTTTCTGACTCAGACCAAGCGCTTGCGTTTATGGCGGGTGCAAACTCATTGTTCTCGGGTGAGAAACTACTAACAACACCAAATGCAGGCGAAGGTAAAGACCGTCAACTGTTCAGCAAACTAGGTTTAGTGGCTGAAAAGCCAAAACCGACAGTGGCGGACCTGAGCCTAGATGCCATGGCAAGCTAATTCCCAAGATTTGCTAAGCACAAAAAAGCCCCTTATTTCAATAAGGGGCTTTTTTAATCTCTATCTGTTTAACGTTCAGATGACTGAGCAAAATTATGTGCAGTAATTAAAATACCATAACTGGCATTCAGATAATCGCCTTGGAAGATCTCATCTTCACCATTGGCATGGCGTACAATTAATGTTTGGCGAATCGCATCATAGTGAAAAGAATCAAAACACTCTTGATGCTGACACAGCCAGCTTAAGGTATCACTCAAATTATCATCAACAATATAAGTCTGTGCTTGAAAATTTTTAGTCATCATCTAGGTACGCTAAACACTGTGATCAGGCTATTGTAAGCAATTTTGACTGCATTCAGTCAAACTAAGCCATAAAATATAGACATTAAAAAAGTGAGCCTGCGCTCACTTTTTTACTTAATTTAGTCGGTTTTAGAATCCCCACACTTCCGGCATTCCATATGCTCCCCGATTTCAGTCATTTGTTCATATTCATAAACGTGGATGCAAAATAATTTTTTAAACAACTGAAGCATTTTTAACTCCTGTAAGTGATTTTTTAAAAATTAGCTTCTTAAAACGAGTATATCGTCCTGAAATACCCACAACTCATGTTTCATGAGCTATACACATTTTTAAACATACTTTTTATAAATTTCAAGTGCCTTTTGTCGAATAACAGCATAAAGTGATCAATGGTCATTTACTTTTTTAAATGATGCGTTTCATTTACTTGTAGTTCTGCTTCACATCACTTTTAAAAATGCGGCAGAAGATGAAACAAAACTTGATTTAAATTTGGATCAAGCTAGGATAAAAATACAATGAATGCTCAAAGCAGATGTTTTGAGAAACCAATAAATAATTTCATAAAAAAGCAACGATAAGGATATTTATACATGCTTGGACGTATGATGTTTCAACCGCTATTGATTAGCAATCTGATTGATCACGCAGAACGCTATCATGCCGACACAGCCATTATTTCTAAAAATACAGACGGCAGTATTACTGAAACCAACTGGGCCAAAGTCGCAGCCAACTCTAAACGATTTGCCAATGTGCTTAAAGGTTTAGGGCTTTCGCAAAGCGACCGTGTGGCGACCATCGCATGGAACAATCATCGTCACCTAGAATCTTGGTATGCCATCTCTGGTAGTGGTTACATTTGCCATACCATCAACCCACGCTTGTTTCCAGAACAACTGATTTTTATTATCAATGATGCGCAAGATCGTGTGGTGTTATTTGATAAAACCTTTGCGCCACTCATTGCAGCGGTAAAAGCACATTTACCACATGTTGAACACTTTATTTGCCTAGATGCCTCAGATGAGGCTATTACAGAAAAAATCGCCGATGTGAAATTTTATGATGACTTGGTCAGCAAAGAGTCTGAACAGTTCACATGGCCAAGCTTTGATGAGCAAACCGCAAGCTCTTTGTGCTATACATCAGGTACAACAGGAAATCCAAAAGGTGTGCTATATAGCCACCGCTCCACCATTTTGCATAGTTTTGCCATCAGCCTACCCGACTCACTTAATCTGTCTGCAAATGACATCATGTTGCCTGTAGTGCCAATGTTCCATGTCAATGCTTGGGGTACACCTTATGCCGCTGCTATGGTAGGTTGTACAGTTGTATTGCCTGGACCTGGTTTAGATGGGCCGAGTCTAGTGAATATGATTGACTCGTATAAAGTTACTGTGGCTTTGGGTGTTCCAACCATTTGGCAAGGTTTACTGGCAGCAGCAAAACAATTAGGTAGTCAATTGACAAGTATGAACCGCAACGTTGTGGGTGGTTCAGCCTGCCCACCCTCCATGTTAGCGGCGTTTAAAACCGAATATAACTGTGAAACCATCCATGCATGGGGCATGACCGAAACCAGTCCTCTAGGCTCTGCCAACCAACTTAAAGCCAAACATCAACAGCTCTCTGAACAAGAGCGTTTCCAACTGCGTCTATCTCAAGGCCGTCCGCCTTTTGGCGTGGATTTACGCCTGACCGATGAAGAAAAAGGCAACAACGAAATTGCACGCGATGGTGAGCAGATTGGCAATCTACAAATTAAGGGTCACTGGATTATTGACAGTTACTTTGGTAAAGATGAATCCGCACTCACGACCGATGGCTGGTTTGACACAGGTGATATTGCAACCCTAGATGAAGATGGCTTCTTATGCATCAGTGACCGCTCTAAAGATTTAATCAAGTCTGGCGGCGAATGGATTTCATCGGTTGAACTTGAAAACCTTGCAATGGGACATTCAGATATTCTTATGGCAGCGGTTATTGCAGCCGAACATCCAAAATGGGATGAACGTCCTATTGTCATCGCTGTGAAGAAACCCGATAGCACGGTCACTGAACAAGGTGTCTTAGACTACTATACCGACAAAATTGCGAAATGGCAGATTCCCGACCGTGTGATTTTTGTCGACAATATTCCACTGAGCGGTACGGGTAAAATGCTAAAACGTGAACTCCGCGCCCAATATGGCCAAGTACTACTGGAACAAAATCCTGTTTAACGTTGTTTAAAATAAAAAGCCTGATCATATGGTCAGGCTTTTCTTTATGTTCGGATAATTTAAATACCATCAATACCATTGATTTGAAAGCACGTCTAATAAAGACGCTTTAAACACCTCACCATGCTTTAAATTTGGATAGATTAAAAATTTAGCATCCACTCCATGTTGCTTAGTTATAGCAAGCACCTCTCTATTGTTGTTGATACCACTTGCATCAAAATTAGGACTCTGCTGGCTGCCTACATTTGCTAAAAGATCGCCTTCCATCAGTAATAGATGCTTTTTCGAATCTTGGGCTATTTTTGCGTTCTTAGTTTTTTTCATTATACGCTGATCAGCCCAAGAAAGAGATGGACTTGCAGCAAAGAAATGGCTGAAATAGCGCCCATCAAGCAAACTATCAAGCACAAAAAGCCCTCCATATGAATGCCCCCATAACGCTCTTTTTTGCGCATCCAACTTTACATTCTGCTCAACCCAAGGGGCGATATCCTTCAAAACCACATTTCTAAAATCAGCACTTCCCCCGCTCATCCGCTCTGGATTCCTAGGATCATGCGCAGGTTTTCCAGTCACTAAATCCGCTGGCGTATAGTCCAGCGAGCGAAATGCTGTGGCAAATGGCAAATTGGTTTTATAACCTATAGCAACCAATATAGGCGCATCATTTTCCAGTAAAGATTTCAGCACATCCTCATTCAAATGAGACATCGCAGAATTCCCATCCAACATAAAAACAGATGGATAAGCTTTTTGTTCATTTTGTGCTGTTTTAGGAATACCTAACCACACTCTATATGTTTTTTGTGGGTCTTTAGATGCAAACTCTTTAATTTTAAAATTATAATACTCAGAGCCCACTTCTGCGATATTCGCAGCTAGAGGTTTCATTTCTGGCTTTGCATATAAACCTGAACTAAACCCCAACAGGGATAACGAAGCCAATACAATATTTAAAGTCTTTCTATAAAAATGAGTCATTTTTCATGTACAAAATCATGTGATAACGAATATTAACATATAATAATGGTTATCATTTTCAATGAGTAATTCATTTTAATAAATATTCACTTAAACAATATTGTGGTCAGTTCGACTTCTTAAAAATATACTTTCAAGGTCACCCTTCCAAATACGCGTAGTCAGCTTTCCTATAAAGCACATACGTCGAGCGATTTCCTACAAAAAAGCCACCACATTCAAGTGTGATGGCGATCTTTACCTTATCTTGAGATTTTTACAACTTTTTCCAAGTCATGTTGCTCACACCCTTCGCATCTTTTGCTGAAGCTTGTACTTTCAGTTGGTCTTTACCTGCGTTGATTTGTGCCGTATTGATATTATATGTACGACCATCTTGAGGATTTATCCATACGCCTTTTGCAAACGTCTGGCCTGTTTTATCAGCTACTAAACCGCTTAAAATTTGCATACCAAAGATTGGTTTATCCTTGAGCCCACCCTGACATTTTGTACAAACATCACTGATCGGTGCGCCAGCCAAAGGATAATATTTCGTCACTACTGCGCTATATTGTGCTGTTTTTGAGTTCTTACGAATCACAATATCTGAAATATAAGAACCTGTTCGGTCATCAATAACCTTCCACGTCCCAATCAGTGGGTCAAAAGGCATAGCAAAGACAGAGTTAGACAACCCAAAACATAGTGCAGATGCACACAAAAATTTAAGCTTCATAAAATCAATTACAATTGAGAAAAATAAGAATGAAAATGGTCGAAATTATAGCAACTATATTTTTCTATTTATAAAATATTTCATGAAAATTAAACATTTATATGAAATTAAAAAATAATCACAGCAGTCCAGACATCTAAGCACTTTTTTGAAACAGATATTGATATAAAAAAAGCCTCCGAAGAGGCTTTTTTGTTGACACACTTATGCAGCTGTACGCTCTTCAATTGGCACAACTTTACGTAGCTCAGGCCCAGTATAGTCTGCACTCGGACGAATAATACGGTTATCCGCACGTTGTTCCATCACATGTGCTGCCCAGCCTGTTACACGACTCATCACGAAGATTGGGGTAAATAATTTGGTTGCAATACCCATAAAGTGATATGCCGATGCATGGAAAAAGTCTGCATTACAGAACAATTTTTTCTCACGCCACATCACCTCTTCACAGCGTACCGATACTGGATAAAGCACTGTATCGCCTACGTCTTTGGCTAAGCGCTCTGACCAAATCTTAATGATGCCATTGCGCGGATCATTGTCTTTGTAGATTGCATGACCAAAGCCCATGATCTTTTCTTTACGCTCTAGTTTACCCAACATTTCACGCTCAGCTTCATCAGCTGATGTCCAGTTTTCAATCATTTCCATCGCAGCTTCATTGGCACCACCGTGTAATGGACCACGTAGTGAACCAATTGCACCCGTAATGCATGAATGCATATCGGATAAAGTTGAAGCACACACACGTGCAGTAAATGTAGAGGCGTTGAACTCATGCTCTGCATAAAGGATCAAAGATACATTCATTACCTGCTCATGCAATTCGTTTGGCTTTTCACCATGCAGTAAATGCAGGAATTGAGCGCCAATTGAATCATCATCAGTATTTTCTTCAATACGCACGCCATCATGACTAAAACGATACCAGTAGCAAATAATCGCAGGCAGTGTTGCAAGAATACGGTCAGCAACATCTTGTTGTTCGGCAAAAGAGTGTTCCGTTTCTAGATTACCCAGCATGGACACGCCTGTGCGCATCACATCCATTGGGTGTGAGTCTGCAGGAATACGCTCAAGCACTTCTTTCAACGCTTGCGGTAATTGGCGTAGTAATTTAAGTTTCGCTTTGTAGGCTATAAGTTGTTCTGCTGTTGGTAGTTCACCAAAGAAGATCAAATAAGCGACTTCTTCAAATTGACAATTTTCTGCCAAATCTTGCACATCGTAACCACGGTAGGTTAAGCCTGCGCCACTTTTACCTACAGTTGAAAGTGCCGTTTTTCCCGCAACTTGTCCACGCAATCCTGCGCCTGTAAGGACTTTTCCTTCTGCCATTTTTAATTCTCCTGTTTAAACAGCTTATCTAATGTGTTTTCAAAGGTGTGATAATCGAGAAATTCATAGAGTTCTTTTCGTTGTTGCATTTTATCCAGTACATTGACCTGAGTACCGTCATTGCGAATAGCATGCATCACTTCCAGTGCTGCCTTTTGCATAGCGCGGGTCGGTGACAGCGGATACAGCACCATCGAGATGCCTTGTTCTGCAAGTTGTTCTTTGGTGTAGTATGGAGTATCGCCAAATTCGGTAATGTTCGCCAGTACAGGGACACCGACTGCATCACAGACGGTCTTGTACATCGTGATATCTGTCATTGCTTCGGCAAAGATCGCATCAGCACCTGCTTCCACACAAGCACATGCACGGTCAATCACTGCTTGTAGGCCTTCCTTTTGTAGGGCATCAGTCCGTGCCATCACCACAAAGTTTGAATCCGTTTTGGCATCAACAGCAGCTTTGACACGATCGACCATTTCTTGTTGGGTCACGATCTCTTTATTTGGGCGATGACCACAGCGTTTTTGTGCCACTTGGTCTTCGATGTGGACAGCAGCAGCTCCAGCAGCAATCATTTGTTTCACGGTACGTGCAATGTTAAATGCCCCACCCCAACCTGTGTCAATATCAACCAGTAGTGGTGTATCTACACGTTCGGTAATACGACGTACATCTTCCAAGACATTGTCTAAGCTGGTCATTCCCAAATCAGGAAGACCGTAAGAGTAGTTCGCAACACCAGCACCCGAAAGATAGATGGCCTTGTAACCCACCTGTTTCGCCATCATTGCTGCATAAGCATTGACTGTACCGATAATTTGTAATGGTTTTTCCACTTCCAGTGCTTGTCTAAATCTTAAGCCTGCAGACGTTTGTTCTGTCATAGTCCTTTCCACGGCATTTACTTTAATTTTCGAGTTTTGAGTATAGCCATAATGTTCCAATTGGCTATGACATTTTAGAATGATCACTCTAAAACTTTAGTCCCATGGTTCACGTTTTTATTGTGTAATTTTCTTCCATAAGCAGACCTTTAGTGCTAAACAGGTACACCTCAAAAAGACAATGTGTGCATATTTTTGCTATGATAGCAACTAGAGATACACATTTTATTAGGCTGTTTTTAGTTATTATGCACACTTCTGTTCAACTTGAACCACTAACGCGGGATACACCACAAACTAAACGTGGTCATGAACGTTGCTTAGCGCTTTTAGAGAGTGCGACTAATCTTTTTCTAGAACACGGTTATGAAGCTGTATCACTGGATGATATTGTGAATCATGCAGGCGGATCAAAAGCCTCAATCTATAAATATTTTGGGAACAAAAAAGGCTTGTTTAAAGCAATTTGTGATTATCGGCGTGATCAATTTTATCGCGATATTACCCTGACTTGTATCTGTGAGACTGAGGAATTACGCACTTATCTTATTCGTATTTTAACCAACTTCCTCAAACACATCATTCAACCTAAAAACATTGCCTTTATTCGTTTAATACTCAATCAAACACAGAAAGATCCTGCGCTTGCACAATACATCCATGAAAATGGTGCACAAATGATTCAAAAAACTATTGCTCAAGCCTTATCTCAAGCACATGAAAAGGGACAACTCAATTGCCCCCAACCCAACAATTCAGCCATGCTGTATTTCGGTATTTTACGCGACTATGAGTGGCGAATTATTTTGGGGGTCGATCTTGTTCTTGATCGTGAAGAACTCAACAATCATATTGAATATTGTGTAGACCGCTTTTTAGCAGGTCATCAAAAACTCTAGTTTTTTTGCAATTTCCTTTGCTTATAGTATATTAATCAACTCTCGTTTTCTTTTAACCAACCAACAACTAATTGTTGTTCTGTTTTTATTTCAGTTTTCAGCAATTATTGTGGAGTAACAATGGCTCTACGTCACTTTCTTACCTTACGCGATTTATCTACTTTAGAACTTAACCAAGTTGTGCAACGCGGTATTGAACTGAAACGTAAACAGCACAATAGCGAAGTCTTCCAACCTTTTGTTGGTAAAGTTATGGGTATGATTTTTGAAAAATCGAGTACTCGTACCCGTGTATCGTTTGAAGCAGGCATGAGCCAGTTCGGTGGTAGCGCAATTTTTCTTTCTCCACGAGATACGCAACTGGGTCGTGGTGAACCGATTGAAGATTCAGCACGTGTGATCTCAAGCATGTTGGATATTGTGATGATCCGTACTTTCGGACATGACATTATTGAACGTTTTGCGTCTTATTCAAAAGTTCCTGTGATTAATGCTTTGACCGATGATCACCACCCTTGCCAACTGCTTGCAGATGTTCAAACTTTTGTTGAACACCGTGGACCTATCGCAGGTAAAACTGTAGCGTGGATTGGTGATGGCAACAATATGTGTAATTCATATATTGAAGCAGCGCACATGTGGGGCTTCAAGCTCAAAATTGCAGCACCTAAAGGTTATGAACCCAAAGCAGAATTTTTAAGTGAATTTGCACACTGTGTAGAACTGGTTAACTCTGCTGAAGATGCTGCTGTCAATGCAGACCTGATCGTGACCGATGTATGGGCAAGCATGGGCCAAGAAGAAGAGCAAAAAATTCGTGAAGCAGCTTTTGCTGACTATCAAGTGAATGAACGCCTGATGGATCTTGCTCATCCTGATTGTTTATTTATGCACTGTTTACCTGCACATCGCGGCGAAGAAATTTCTGAAACAATGCTCGACCATAAAAATGCTGTGGTTTGGGATGAAGCCGAAAACCGTTTACATGCACAAAAAGCATTGGTTGAATTTTTAATCAATGAAAATGCAAAAAAAGACTGATTTATTTTTCCAAAGAAAAGCACCTAAGGGTGCTTTTTTTATACGTGCAAAGCTATAATTGGAACATAATTTTTATAAGCGACACTTTCCATGCATTTCAAAAAGACTGGCCTGTGCCTTGCTACACTCCTAAGTACTACATTTTGTCAGGTTCACGCTTCTGAATTCGATGACTACCTACAATCCAAACAAATTATTGATGCAAATTTTAAAATTCAACAACCTGAAACGTTGAATGAAATATTAACGGTATTAACCGCAGAAGACTCCAGAACACTTCCCATTGAAATTGATAATAACACCATCATTGAACAATTTAATCTATATGCAGACCGTACCGAACTTAAAGGGATGATCATTACCCCAGATTTCGCCCAGTTTGAACAAGATTTAGGTGAAAAAGAAGTTCAAAAAGTGATTAAAAAGAATGTCCTGCAAAACTGCAATATTTTCTTCGAGCATCAATATCAGCGCCATAATCCCTACATTGTAAAACTACAGCTTAACTCCGAAAAAAACAGCTACGATTTAGAGCTAAAACAGAAAGACTGTGGTATCAAATAATAATGCCTTATAGTGATTGGTTCTCTGCTCTAGCGAACCAATCCTTGTGGTTGCAAAATAATCATAGCAGCACCAATTAAAACTACTGCACCGCCCATTATATCCCAACGGGAAAGCTGAACCTGATCGACATAACGCAACCACAGCAATGCGGTAAAGATATAGATTCCACCATAAGCCGCATAAATACGTCCTGACGCAGCCGGATGTAAAGTCAACAGCCACACAAAAGCACCTAACGCTAAAGCTGTAGGAATCCACAACCAATGGCTTCTCGCCTGATTTAAAATCAAATAAGGAAAATAACAGCCTAATATTTCCATCACTGCTGTAATTAAAAACAGTACAAATGTACTAAAAATCTTAGTGAATTGAATATCCATACAGTCTATTTTTACTCGCTATTGGTCTTTAAATCGTTTGCTTTCAATAAAAAACCCGTGCGAACACGGGTTTTTAGATGATGTAAAAATCTTTAAGCAGGTTCAGCCGTTTGGTCTTCAAAAACTTCGAGTTTCAAACCAACCGCTTTACCATTTTCTTTTTTCACAGAGACCGCAACATTGCCACCATGTTCTGCAAGCTCACCGAATAGAATCATTTCAGCCAGTGGTTTTTTCAAATGCTCTTGAATCAGTCGTTGCATTGGGCGAGCACCCATTAGACGATCATAACCATTTTCGGCCATCCACTCACGTGCACTTTGATCCACTTCAAGAATGACTTTTTTCTCGTCCAGTTGCGCTTGTAATTCAGTTAAGAACTTATCCACCACATTTTCAATCACAGTAGTAGGCAGCGCTTTAAACTGAATTACGCTATCCAAACGATTTCGGAACTCTGGAGAGAACGCTTTTTTCATCGCATCTTGGTTATCATTGCTGTTGTCTTGATCCATGAAGCCAATACTCACACGAGAAATACTTTCCGCGCCAATATTTGTAGTTAAGACCAACACCACATTACGGAAGTCTGATTTACGACCATTGTTATCGGTCAATGAACCATGATCCATAATTTGCAACAATAAGTTGAACACGTCTGGATGTGCTTTTTCAATCTCATCTAGCAATAATACACAGTGCGGATTCTTATGAATCGCATCGGTCAACAGACCACCTTGATCAAAGCCCACATAACCGGGAGGCGCACCGATCAAACGTGAAACCGCATGACGCTCCATATACTCCGACATATCAAAACGAACCAGCTCAACGCCCAATAATTTCGCAAGTTGTTTAGTAACTTCTGTTTTACCTACACCAGTTGGACCCGCAAAAACAAAACTACCTACAGGTTTATCAGGTGATTTTAAACCTGCACGTGACAGCTTAATTGCTGAGCCTAAAGCTTCGATGGCTTCATCTTGACCAAAGACCACTCGTTTTAAATCTCGCTCAAGATTTTCAAGAACAGTCTTGTCATCTTTAGATACGGTTTTTGGTGGAATACGTGCAATTTTCGACACGATATCTTCAATATTTTCCACCGTAATAAGCGTATCATCTTGTTCAGCTTTCAGACGACGCTGCGCCCCTGCTTCATCAATCACATCAATGGCTTTATCTGGTAAGAAACGGTCATTAATGAACTTTGCAGACAACTCAACCGCTGAAATTAAAGCTTTGTCATCATATTTAACATGATGGAAATCTTCAAACTTGCTTTTCAAGCCTCGTAGGATATCAATCGTTTCTGAAATAGATGGCTCATTCACATCAATTTTTTGGAAACGACGTGACAATGCATGATCTTTTTCAAACACTTGGCGATATTCTTGGAACGTGGTTGAACCAATGCAGCGTAATGAACCATTGGCCAAAGCAGGTTTAATTAAGTTTGATGCATCCATCGTGCTCCCCATACTAGAGCCTGCACCAATAATCATGTGGATTTCATCAATAAATAAAATCGCTTCTGGTTTCTTTTTTAAGGCATTCAACAATTGTTTTAAGCGCTTTTCAAAGTCTCCACGATATTTTGTTCCTGCAACCAGCGCCCCAATATCTAAACTATACACTTCTGCATTTGCCAATGGTTTAGGTGCTTTACCATTGACAATAAGCCAAGCCAAACCTTCTGCAATGGATGTTTTACCGACACCAGGATCACCCACCAATAACGGGTTATTTTTACGACGACGGCATAGAATTTGTGCTGCACGCTCAATTTCTTTTTCACGACCAATTAAAGGATCTGTTTTTCCCTTTTGCGCTTCAACATTTAAATTGGTTGTGTAAAGCTCTAACGGGCCAGCATTACTTGAACTGCTCGACTCACCATCTAAATCTTCAACTTCTTCTTCCACTTGTACCTCGTCTTTACGAGTACCATGTGCTAAATACTGAGTTAAGGTTAAACGATTAATTTGATGACGTTTTAATAAATAAACAGCAAAAGAATCACGCTCAGAATACATTGCGACAAGGATATCTGCACCTTCAACTGTACGGTCTCCGCCACTCGATTGCACATGGAATATCGCACGTTGCAAAATACGGTCAAAACTCTCAGTTGGATGCGGTGCTTGGTCGCTGTTCTCGCCCAATTTAGGGGTATGTTGCTCTACATATTCTTCGAGCTCTTTACGAAGCAAAATAATATCCGCACCACATGCTTTCAATGCATTCACGGCTGAATCATTATCAAGTAAAGCCAATAACAAATGTTCTACTGTTAGGAATTCATGTCTCTTTTGTCGAGCCATACTAACAGCCAAACGTAAGGATACTTCTAATTGACGACTGAGCATGGAACCCCCTTAATCTTTCGGCTCAATCTGACAAAGTAGCGGATGACCTTGAGACCGAGCGTAATTATTGACTTGGTTTGCTTTTGTTTCCGCGATGTCTCTCGGGTAAACGCCTGCAACACCCTTTCCTTCATAATGTACAGTTAGCATTACTTGAGTGGCTTGGTCAAGATTCAAAGCAAAGTATTGTTGTAAAATTTCAATAACAAAGTCCATTGGGGTATAGTCATCGTTCATTAAAACGACAGCATAAAGTGGCGGACGTTTCAATTCAGGTGGCGCGGTTTGGACAGCGACATCACTATTTTCGTCTTCATGCGGTTCATCATTGCTCAAGCGCGGGCTGATATGCCAATCGACATAGCCAGACTCATGAAAAGACTGCTTAATTTCGTTTAAACACGTTGAACGCTTAGAAATACCCATAAACTTACAATTCACAATTATTGTGCATTCGCCTCTGCCTGAGGAATTTCAGAGACAAATGCAGATTGACTTTCTACGGCCTCACCACGTGACCAACTAAAGCGTCGTGTCACTGGCGTGCTGCCTGTTAAACGGACTTCGATAAACTGTGGCGTAAAGCCTTTAGGCATCGTCCAACGCCCTGTTAAACGCTCATAGTTTTCAAAGTTAAAATTTTTGTCTTCCAAAGGAACAACCAAAACTTCTGTACCACGAATCAGTCTGAGCTCAACGGTACCAGAGGCTGCACGTTTTGAGGGACTGACTTGAACCAAATCAAGTTGGTATTCAAATGCATTTTCAGGCAAAGGTTTAATCGTAATATGCTGAACAGCCAAAGGAATACCGCCGCGTTGACGTAAAACCTCACGGTAAATGACTGCTGTCGTTTCAGACTGTGCTTGTTGATCTAGCGCTTTTTGCAAAGACAAATATAGCTCGTTTGAATTGGTGACAGCGACATCACGTTCCTGAACAGCAGCATTATAGTTTTTATTTAAAGCATCCAGACTGGTCTTTTGCTTTTGTACTACTTCGACCAGTTGCTCAGCATCAGCATCAAAACCTACGACCGTTAAACCCTGACGATGTCCAACGGTATAACCCAATAATCCGCTCGCAACAACCAATATTACTGCACCAATCGCTAAGGGCTTATTGGTCTGTAAAAACGGCTTTGCAGGTTCAGGCTGTTGTGACGTCATATTTGTGTCAGTGTTCGGCATCGTCATCTCTTATTTTGATTCAATTCAAAACACACATTTAAATCGAAATCTAAATGTGTGTGAAGTTTTAAAACGTTTTTTATGGTAATAAACCAATTCCATCTAGACCCGCAGTTTCGACAAATCCAAACATTAAGTTCATGTTTTGAACAGCCTGACCTGCTGCACCTTTAACTAAATTGTCTTGTACAGAAATTACCACCAATTTTTTCGGTTGCGGCTTATACAAAGCAATGCGTAATTGATTTGCACCACGCACAGAGCGTGTCTCTGGTGAACTTCCCGCAGGCATGACATCGACAAAAGCTTCATTGGCATAAAACTGCTCATATAAGCTCTGTACATCTATAGCTTCACCCGCATCAGTTAAATCCACATAGATCGTACTGAGCATGCCGCGAATCATAGGCACCAAATGTGGCACAAATAAAATGTGATTAAACACATTTTTTAAGCCTGAAATATTTTCCAATGCTTCCACAATTTCAGGATGGTGACGGTGACCTGCAACGCCATAAGCTTTAAAATTATCCGCATTTTCAGAATAGATCATACCAAGGCTGGCTTTACGTCCCGCACCAGACACACCAGATTTCGCATCAATAATAATACTTTCAGGTTTAACTAATGTGTCGTTTTGCTTAAATAATGGCGCTAAACCCAGTTGCACTGTCGTTGGATAACAACCTGGATTACCAATGACATTGGCTTGTTTAATCTGTTCGCGGTTTAACTCAGATAAACCATAAACTGAATCTTTTAATAGTTCAGGACATGCATGTTGCATGCCATACCATTTTTCGAACTGTTCTAAATCTTGTAGACGGAAGTCTGCAGCAAGATCAATCACTTTGGTGTTTGCAGCAAGCAATTCTTCTGCATGCTTCATGGCAACGCCATGCGGGGTTGCAAAGAACACCACATCACATTTCTTCAGTTCATCAATATTCAAATCTGAATATTTGAGTTCGGTATGTCCACGTAGGCTTGGGAACATATCATCTACACGGCGACCATCTTCTGTACGCGATGTTAATACGCTTACTTGCACATTTGGGTGTCGTAGTAAAAGACGCAACAATTCAACGCCTGTATAACCTGTACCGCCGACAATACCAACTGAAATCACGTGTATTACCTCAAACTTAAACTATCCACTTTGTAGCTGCCTAGTATGACAGGAAGTTTCTGCTTTCTAAACTGTTTTACTTGGAATTTATGCGTTTTTGGTGCTATAGACATTTAATGCTGCGCATCTAATACAGTCAGTGATGGCTCAAAACAAATTTGGTTTCGTCCTGAATTTTTCGCATCATATAACAATTGATCGGCAGCATTTATAGCATATTTTAAATTGTGTTGATGCACTGCAGCGAGTCCAAAACTCGCTGTCACAGTTATATTTTCTGAAGATAATTGAGTATCCGAAATGCGTAAACGAATACGATTGGCAATACTATAAGCTAACTCTAGATCATCCACTTGCAATAAAATAATAAATTCCTCTCCACCGAAACGTCCAACAAGGTCATGACCACACACGTTTTGCCCAATAATTTGACTCACCTGCTGTAAAATTTGATCGCCAATCAAATGTCCATAGCGGTCGTTAATTTTTTTAAAATGGTCAATATCACACATCAGTAAAAAATAAGATTGTTGAGATAAACAATGTAGCTTTACTTTGGCTGCTTCATTAAAACCACGTCGATTAAATAAATGTGTGAGTGGATCTCTTAAACGCTCATCATTCAGTTGATGGATAATATCTCGGACTAAAGTACCCAATAAAACAATAGCAAACCACATGCTCAAGATAATGCTGGCAGCAAGCATCATTAACCACCAGACAGAAGTTGCCAACATATCTGCTTGTATATTTTTTAAAAAGAAAAAAATGATGATGCCACGCGCGAAAGTATAAAGCACAATGAATAAATAGGAGAAATCAACTATTTTATTAAGAAAATCAACATTTTGATGATTTTTAAACATTGAAAATAACACCAATGACTCAACCACAGCAATGGATATATTTAAAACGAGCATTCGGATCCACAACTGATCGTCAATATAAGAATAATAGCTCAACAAAACCAATGTGATTGCAATCAATATCGCACATCCAGACGAATGTGCGTTGGCTGTTTTTCTTAGCCCCATAGCATAAGCACTAGACCATGCCCCGAACAAATAAAATGATCCCAAAATCGGAGCGAACAATGCTAGTTGCTTATTCGACATGAAACACTGCGTAGCCACAGAAAAAGACGGCACGATATACCCTAGACCCAACCACAAAAGATATGCAGGAGCCTTAAAAACAAAATGACATATTAAAAGTAAGCTACCCATTAAAATCAGGCATGCTGGAACAATTAATATAAAATAGTGGATATCTGCAAAATTCACATTAAATGTCTGTCGACTGAAATTGGTAAATATTGATGTTACTGCATGAGGTTTATAGCATTTTTTAATGGCATCTCAATCAGTCTCAAGAAATATATTTTATATTTTTTGGTCAAAACTTGCTTTTATTTTTGGTACCACCAATGCGGCAATGCCGTTGTTTTTAGCGTTCTACGATGTTGTTGAAATGCTGGATCATGTTTCTCGACTTCCGACCAAAAACGTACACTGTGGTCAAAGTGCCGTGTATGCGCCAACTCATGCACACAGACATAACGCGTAATCGCTTCAGGGAACAGAGCCAAAGCACTATTCAGCATAATATCATGCTTTACACTACAACTTCCCCAGCGGGTTTTAGGCTGACGAACCGCGCATTGTACAAATTTTAAACCAGTTTCATGACTAATCTGTTGCAAATAGGCAGGCAAGTACTGTTTGGCATATGCGATTACAAAAGATTTTAAATAACTTTCAGGCTGGCGATCACTAACCCACAGTTGGTTAGATTGCTCATCAAAAAGATAAGCATGTCTTTGTGTTTTATAGCTGATCGTTAATGCATGCTGTCGATTAAATAAATGTAATTCTGACGGTAGGGTTCGATCGACTTGTACAAGGCTCACTTGCTGCTTTTGCCAAGTTTCAACCATCCATTGCTCAGACTGATTTAAAAATTCCTGAATTTGTCGTTTACTACAGAACTTAGGCACGGTTAAACGAATTTGAGTCGGTTCAACACGCAGTCGTAAACGGGTCGCACGTGCATGATGGGTGATTTGGATTTCGGGTAGGTCTGTTAAGGTCATTAATATTATTCTTTTATTGAATCATCCTCCCCAGCCCTCCTTTGTTAAAGGAGGGAGAAAAACACCATAAAAATGCTGTTGCTTTTAGCCCCTCATTTTTTTAAGAGAGACTTGGGGAAATTTAAAATTAAACTGCGGTACGTTCTTCGATCCCGTTATCCGTTGCAACCACAGCAATATCCGCTTTATTGATCGCAAAAATACCGTTACATACCACACCAGGAATGTTATTGATGGTCTTTTCAAGCTCAAGTGCATTTAAGATGTTCAGGTTATAAACATCTAAAATCACATTGCCATTGTCGGTCACTACACCCTCACGGTAAGCTGGATCTCCACCAAGTGCCACAATTTTACGTGCTACAGCAGAACGTGCCATTGGAATCACTTCAATCGGAAGTGGGAAGTCGTGACCTAACTGATTGACCCATTTTGAGTCATCCACGATACAGACAAATTTTTTCGCAATTGAAGCTACAATTTTTTCGCGAGTCAGTGCGGCACCACCGCCTTTGATCATATGCATATGACGGTCAATTTCATCTGCCCCATCTACATAAGCATCTAAACCGCCAACAGAGTTCATATCAACCACTTCAATGCCTAATTTCTTTAAGCGCTCAGCCGTTGCTTCTGAACTTGCCACAGCCGCTTCAAGCTGAAGCTCAGGTAAAAGTTCAATCAAGAAATTGACAGTACTGCCTGTACCCACCCCTAATATGCCACCTTTAGGTAAGTGCTTTAAGGCAGCTTTTGCAGCAGCTTGCTTTTTTTCATCTTGGGTAGCATACAGACTCATAATTTGGCTCAACTATTTTTGACATTTGTTGCTGATTTTACAGCCCAAATGTACAGGGGTTTGTTACAATGATCCCCTATTTTAAACTGTTAAATGGGAAATTAACATGCTGTCTCGTTTGGTTCGACAAATATTACAAGCAACAGTCTATGATGTTGCAATCGAAACTCCACTCGAAGCGGCACCTCGAATTAGTGAGAAACTCAATAACAACATTCGTTTTAAGCGCGAAGATTTACAACCAGTCTTTTCATTTAAGCTACGTGGTGCTTATAACCGCATTAGTCAATTGCCTCGAGCACAACTCGAACGTGGTGTCATTACTGCATCTGCTGGCAACCATGCCCAAGGCGTAGCCCTGTCAGGTAAAAAGCTCGGCATTCGCGCCATTATTGTCATGCCGAAAACCACCCCAGATATCAAAGTACAGGCAGTGAAGCGTTTAGGCGGTGAAGTAGTCCTACATGGCGACTCTTTTGATGTTGCAAATAAATATGCGATTCAACGTGCAACCGATGATGGTATGACATTCATTCCGCCTTATGACGATGAATTAGTCATGGCAGGTCAAGGAACCATTGGTAATGAAATTTTACGTCAATGGCGCGATATTGATTATGTCTTCGTGGCTGTGGGTGGTGGCGGTTTAATTGCTGGTGTTGCCGCTTACTTAGGTGATGTGGCACCGCACGTCAAAGTGATTCCTGTTGAATACGATGAATCTGCTTGCTTAAAAGCTGCATTTGAAGCGGGTGAACGTGTAGTACTGCCTCAAGTCGGACTATTTGCCGATGGTACGGCTGTCGCGCAAATTGGTGAAAAACCATTTGAAGTGATTCAGCTACAAAAATCAGATAACTCTGGCCCAATCGTTGAACGTGAAGTAGTTTTAGTCAACACCGACGAAATTTGTGCGGCAATTAAAGATACCTATGATGAATGTCGTAGTATTGTTGAACCGTCGGGTGCAATGGCTTTAGCAGGCATTAAAAAATATGTTGAAGCCCATGAACTGATTGGCAAAAACATCGTCTCTATTGTTTGCGGTGCAAACATGAACTTTGACCGTTTGCGCTATATTGCAGAACGTACTGAATTAGGTGAACGCAAAGAAGCTATTTTTGCTGTGACCATTCCAGAGAAAAAAGGTTCATTCCTGAATTTCTGTCGTGCGTTACAAGGTCGCAACATCACCGAATTTAACTACCGTGCGAGCGATGCCAGTGCAGCACAAGTCTTTGTCGGCATTAGCTTAAAAGGTGGCGAAAAAGAACGTCACGATATTTTTGAAGCACTGAAAACGCAGTTTGATGTCGATGATTTGTCTGATGATGAAGTGGCGAAATTGCATATTCGCTACCTGATTGGCGGGCATGCAGACATTGAAAATGAGCGTTTATTCCGTGTTGAGTTCCCTGAGCGTCCAGGTGCACTATTAATGTTCCTTGAACGTCTTGGCCCAACGCATAACATCACCTTGTTCCACTACCGTAACCACGGCGCTGCTGAAGGTCGTGTACTGGTTGGTTTAGAAGCAAGTGATGCAAAACAGAACCCAGACGGATTGGTTGAAACTCTAGAAAGTATTTCATATCCATACGAAGAAATTACCAATAACTTAGGTTATCAACGTTTCTTAAAATAAAAGATTCAATACATAAAACCGCCCTTCGAGGCGGTTTTATTCTATGAGCTGGATTGGCTCTTCATCACCAAACGTATGGTTATATGTCACAATGATTCTGTCGATCAGCTCATCATTATGCGGAACCAACAGCCAATATGGATTTTCTCGCTCTATCACCAACAGGCTAAGTTGATAAGGTTCAATAAAAATCTTAATGTGGTTAAAAATCACATCAAAACTAAACTCAAAATCATAGCTGTGCATATCTGAGTTTTCTTTAAGTTCATCACTGTCGTACATATGGTAAAAAGAAGCCATATCATCGTTGATTTGATTTTTCAGCTGATCTAAATCAACCCCAAGTTGTTGTAGTCTGTGGCATTCATCAATACCATTTTGCTGAAAATCATCGAGTGCTATTTTTTGTATATTTGAATAATAGGTATTTAACTAACGAACAAAGTGCTCGAACTCATCTTGTTCTTCAGGAATTGCGGTATCATTTAGTTCTGGAAAGGCAATTCTAAGGGATTCATATAGTGTCTTCCGCATTTATATACTCCTCTGTATGAGTGATATATTCGGTATAACTCAAAAATGATTGATCAAAAAAGTGTGTCTGTATAAAGATGACATCTTGTGAAATTCGGCACAACATGCGTTAACAATCGACGTATAAAAAATTTAAGGAAAAGATGACATGGCGCAATTTGCAGTGATTGGTTTAGGAAGCTTTGGAGCCACAGTTGCAACTCAACTTATTGAACTCGGGCATGATGTGATTGGCATCGACAGTGAAAAAAAGTATGTTGAAAATATCTCTGAACAAGTAACCCATGCCGTTATTGCCGATGCAACGGATGAACATGTGCTCGATGAACTCAATATTAAAAACTGCGATGCGGTTGTCGTCGCAATTGGTGAAAATATTGAAGCCAGTATTTTATGTGTATTACACCTCAAAAATATTGGGGTCGAGAAAATTTGGGTTAAAGCCAAATCCAAATCACACCATATGATTTTGAGCCATTTAGGCATCAGTAAAATTATTCACCCCGAAGAAGACATGGGCGTTCGGATTGCACAATCTTTATGTTACCCGATGGTCAGTCGCTACATGGCGCTTGAAGATAATCACTATATCGTCAAAATTGAAATTGACGAAAAATTGCAAGGTACACGCTTCCGCCAACTCATGGATCAAGCACCTGATGTAAAAACATTACTCCATAAGCGTGGTACAGAAGTTTTGTACAGCATAGATCCCAATTTAATTTTACAAGTGGGTGATATTTTAGTTGTTGAAGGAGTCCTTGAAACATTACGTCGTCTTTCAGCACGGTTCAAATCATGAAAAATCTAAAAGAATGGCAACCCAACCCGCAAAATACAATTAATTTAAGCCCGCCTAGCTTATTAGCTTTGGGTTTTTTAAGTTTTATTATTCTTGGTACGCTGTTATTAAAACTCCCTATTTCACACCATGGTGAACTCAGCTGGCTCAACTCTTTCTTTACAGCTACATCTGCTGTGACCATTACTGGACTATCTGTGGTGAATGTGGGGGAAACTTTTACCGTAACAGGTAAAGTCATCATTATGCTATTAATTCAAATTGGTGGCTTGGGGTTTATGACCTTTGCAATTTTGGCGGCATTAAGCCTATCGGCCAAGTTGGGCTTAAAACAACAAATCATGGCGCAAGAAACCATTGGTCAAACCAGTTTATCCAAAGTATCTTTTACCATTAAAGGCGTACTGCTTTATTCCTTATTTTTTGAAGCCATTGGTACTGTTATTTTAACCATTGCATGGATGGAAGACTATAACTTCAATCAAGCCTTTTTCTATGCTGCCTTTTATAGTGTCTCAGCATTTAATAATGGCGGGTTTTCACTCTTCCCGAACAGCTTGATGAGCTTCTCAGGTCAATATCTCATTACCTTTACCATCAGCATGTTATACATTATTGGTGGGATTGGTTTTGTGGTGCTGATGGATATTAAACGTAGTAAACGTTGGAAAGGCTTAAGTACCAACAGCAAACTTATTTTGTCTACGATTGCAGGCTTAAACATCATCGCCTTTATTCTTTTATGGGCAATTGAATCCAACAACCCCCTTACCTTAGCGCCAATGAGTTTAGGTGACCAGGCACTCAATGCATGGTTCCACGCAACCGTTCCTCGCTCATCAGGCTTTAACAGTCTCGATTTGGCACAAATGAAAGATGCTTCGACCCTCGTGACCATGTTACTGATGTTCATAGGCGGCGGCTCAATGAGTACCGCAGGCGGGATTAAAGTAGGTACTTTTATTATTGTTTTACTTAGTGTCATTAGTTTTTTAAGACGTGAAGATGAAATTCGTGTCTTTAATCATGCCGTTTCTGAAAAAACATCCTTCAAAGCAATGGCTGTTGTTTCTATTACCGCGACTCTGGTTTTTTTAGGCATCTTTAGCTTGACGTTAATTGAACCGAATCATGAGTTTATAGACTTATTATTTGAAACCATTTCCGCAGCCTGTACAGTTGGTTTGTCCCGCGGGATTACAGGCGAACTTCAACCTGCCAGTTTATTTGTTCTAATGCTTCTGATGTTTGCAGGCCGTTTAGGGCCATTAACATTGGCATACCTCATTGCAACACCGAAGAAAAGCCGGCTTAAACACCCAACCACAGATATTCAAATTGGTTAATCCTTAAAAACAATGTCATAAAAAAACCACGTTTGAAACGTGGTTTTTTTATTCTTAGATTCTCAAATGAAGTGCAACAGAGATTAAATTATTGGAAAGAAGCAAGATGAGCTAGCATTTTGCTTCCGACCGACCAAAGTCAAAGTTGCATCATGAACTATACTCATCTTACCCAAGAAGAACGATATCAGATTTATACATTGTTACGTGAAGGTTTTTCTAAACGTTATATCGCTTGGAGACTGAA
>NZ_NEFZ01000008.1 GCF_002135205.1 Acinetobacter sp. ANC 4204
GTTTGATTTCCCTAGAAATGGTTGAAGGTGAACGATTCAGTCTCCAAGCGATATAACGTTTAGAAAAACCTTCACGTAACAATGTATAAATCTGATATCGTTCTTCTTGGGTAAGATGAGTATAGTTCATGATGCAACTTTGACTTTGGTCGGTCGGAAGCAAAATGCTAGCTCATCTTGCTTCTTTCCAATAATTTAATCTCTGTTGCACTTCATTTGAGAATCTAAGTTTCTATAAAGCATTGTTATAAATAAAGATTGACTCTCTGCTACTTTTTTGTACACTGCGTTGCAACTGTCATAGAACAGTCATTATTCTTATAACAAAGAGAGAATCTCTAAAATGCTTAAAAAACTTGCGCTTACTACAGCACTGATTGCGAGCTTCGGGACTGCACATGCTTACCAAGGTGAAATTGGTGGCACCATTGCTGTCGTTGATCCTGATCATGGGGATACTGCAACAGGTTTTGGTGTAGATGGCATCTACTACTTCAACCCTGTTCAAGTCAAAAACAATCCGCTGAATGAAGCTGCTTTTTTAAACCGCTCCAGTAATCTCAATGGCGCAGTTTCTTATATTGACTATGATATCTATGAAGTCACTGCTTTTAATGTTGGACTCGAATATTTTGTGCCAAACTCAGATTTTTATATCAACGGGAATATTGGACAAACCAAACATGAAATGGATGATGTTGAAGATCTAGATACAACAATTTATTCTGCTGAGCTTGGCTACCTTCCCGTTCCAGGCCTATTGGTTGCAGTCGGTTTATTCGGATATGATAATGATTATGGCGACGATGTAGACCCAACCTTACGTGCAAAATATGTCACCCAAGTCGGCACCTACGACATGAATTTTGAAGGTGGTGCATCTTTTGGCGATATTGATGCTTATAACTTAGCTGCTGACTTATATTTAGATAAAACCTTGAGCGTTGGTCTCGGTTTTTCTGATACAGACGAAGAAGATGCTGACGTATTTACCATTCGTGCGAAAAAATTCTTCACACAACAGGTTAGCCTAGAAGGTTCAGTTGACTTTGCTGATGAAGGCAATATATTCGGTTTACGTGGTGCTTACCGCTTCTAATTGAAACAAAAATGTATTTAAAAAAACCGCTCTATAGAGCGGTTTTTTAATGTTGTTCTAAATACAAAATGCGAAGTTGTACACTGACATTGCCACGAAATTCATTTTTATCCAACTCATAGACCAAACGAACTTGATGATTCATCTCATTAAACTGGTATTTGTCCGCTGCATTAAAAGCAATAGCATCAACCACCTGACCATTATCTAAAGCAAGGCGTAATTTTAAATGCACTTCTTTCAACCAACGGAAATCTAAAATCTGAAAATTTCCTTCAAAAATCGGGGCTGGAAACTTTTGCCCCCATGGGCTGAGTTGTTGCAAAATATCGACCGTCTCAACCTGAATATTTTGCGCAGGGAGCTCACCATCAGTCCATAAAGTGGCTGTAAATAAACGTTCATCCTGAGCTGCCATCAGTGCTTCAAAAGCCTGTTTAAACTCTTCAAAATGGCTTTTTTGAATGGTTAATCCTGCTGCTGCTGCATGACCACCAAAGTGGCTGACCAAATATGGATATTGCTCAGCAACACACTCAATGGCATCTCGAATATGAATCCCTTCTATCGAGCGCGCTGAACCTTTGATATGTATCCCGTCTTCATCTGCTGCAAACACAATACTTGGACGGTGAAACTGTTCTTTTAAGCGCCCCGCAACAATGCCTATCACCCCCTGATGCCAATGTGGCTCGAACATCAGTAAGGCCGCAGGTAAAGCCGTATCATCCAGTTGAATCTGATCTAAGGCTGTTAAAGCCTCCTGCTTCATCGTCGCTTCAACCTGACGACGCTCCACATTCAACTGATTCAGTTGCTCCGCCAATGGATAAGCTGTAGCAAAGTCCTGTGCCAATAGACATTCAATCCCAATATCCATGGTTTCCATACGACCTGCCGCATTAATACGTGGTCCCAGTACAAATCCCAAATCTTGCGCTTTTAAAGTTGTAGCCTCTCGCCCTGCAATCTCGAGTAATGCACTGATGCCGGGACGACATAAATGCTGCTGAATTCTCTTCAGCCCGACATCGACCAAAATACGATTATTGTAATCAAGACTGGCAACATCGGCATAAGTTCCCAAGGCCACCAAATCCAGATACTGACTCATGACGGCCGAAGACTTATTGAGTTTTTTACGATAGCTCGATAAGTTGGCTAAAACATAAAAGGCAACCCCCACACCAGCCAAAGCTTTACTTGGAAAACCACAGCCCAACTGGTTTGGATTGACTACCGCTTCAGCATTCGGTGTGGGTTTAGTGGTCAAGTGATGATCTGTAATAATCACTTGCATACCATGATCTTGCGCTTGTTTCACACCGTCATGGCTGGAAATACCATTATCAACCGTAATCAATAAATCAGGTGTAAAGGTGGTAAATGCCAAATCTGCAATCGCTGGGGTTAAGCCATAACCATATTTAAAGCGGTCTGGAACCAGATACTCTACCTGTGCCCCCATCTCACGCAAAGCCAAGACCATCAAAGCCGTACTGGTTGCACCATCTGCATCATAATCGCCGACAATGACGATTTTGTGATGCTGATCCATTGCAGCATCTATCAACTGAATAGCTTCGTTTAAGCCTTTCATATTAGGTGCTAGTAGATGCTTAAGCTTTAATTCCAGTTCTTGTGCTGACGCTACACCACGACGAGCTAAAATTTCTGCAATAAACGCAGGAACATCCTGAAATAATTCAGGACGGCTAATGAAGGGTCTTTGCTTAATTTGAATGGATGACATTTATGGCATCAAACGCTTCAACACCCAAACATCGTGCTGTTTTTCATAACTTAAGCGGTCATGCAAACGGTTCGGGCGCCCCTGCCAAAACTCATAGTAGTCTGGCTCAAGACGGTAGCCACCCCAAAATAGTGGTTTATTCAGTTCCGATTTACCTTCAACTTGACTTTGCAATTGCTCAAAACGTTGTTGCAATACCTCACGACTTTCAATTACGCCACTTTGGGGTGTACTGATATGTGCCGCAATTTGGCTATCTCGTGGACGCTTATGATAGTAGTCTGTCGATTCCGCTTCAGAAATTTTGACCACTTTACCCCCAATGCGAATTTGACGCTCCTGCTCCTGCCAATAGAACAGTAACTCTGCATACGGATTTTCAGCCAAATCATTGCCTTTTTGGCTATCATAATTGGTATAAAAATCATATCCAGCTTCGGTTGCACCTCGTAAGAGAACAGTCCGCACATGTGGACGACCCTGCCCACTCGCTGTTGCCAGCGACATCGCATAAGGCTCATGCAATTGTGCTTCTAGTGCATGGTTGAACCAAAGTAAAAACTGGGCATGTGGATGGATTTCTACTCGTGCTTCGTACAACTCACCTTTTTGGTAACTTAAACGAAGTTCGCTGAGATCTTTAATTAAATCAGTCATTTTTCAACTCCTTTCTAAGCTGCATTCGCACGTACGGCATCAGCCAATGTATGAGCTAAAGTACTAACTTCATCCAAATCATCCCCTTCCACCATGACACGAATCACAGGTTCAGTCCCTGACTTGCGGATCAACAAACGACCACGACCTTTGAGTTGTTGCTCTGCTTTATCAAATTCAGCCACCAAAGCAGGCACTGCATAAGGATCAAACATCGCCTCTAAACGGACATTCACCAACACATTCGGTAGAAGTTTAAATTCAGCAACCAGTTCATGCAGGGCTTTCTTCTGCTCAACCATCACCGTCAACACTTGCAACGCGGCAATGATGGCATCGCCTGTCGTACTTTTATCTAGTGTTAAAATATGTCCAGATGGCTCACCGCCAATAACCCAACCTTTTTCCTCTAGACCTTGTAGGACATAACGATCTCCCACTTTGGCACGTAATAATTCAACACCTGCTTTTTCTAAGGCAAGCTCTAAGGCCATATTCGACATCAGAGTACCCACAATTCCTGCTGGCTTTTTCTGCGTTTGCGTTGCGAGGATATAGAGGACATGATCTCCATCAATCAACTTGCCTGTTTTATCCACCAAAATAACCCGATCTGCATCACCATCAAATGCAATACCCAAATCAGCTTTATGCTCAACGACAGCTTTTTGTAAGCTTTCTGGATGGGTCGAACCACAACCCTTATTGATATTTAAACCATTTGGTTCATTGTGAATAGCAATGACTTTCGCACCCAATTCACGAAAAACTGCTGGTCCTACATGATAAGCAGCCCCATTGGCACAATCCACCACAATCGTTAAGTCATTTAAATCGTAGTGGTATGGAAAGGACGATTTACAAAATTCAATATAACGACCTTGTGCATCATCAACGCGAACACTTTTACCTAGGTTTTCAGTATCTTCAATGAAAATATCATTTTCTAATTCAAGGTTGATTTCTTCTTGTAGCGTATCTGGGAGTTTCTTCCCTTCACTGGAAAAGAACTTAATCCCATTATCAAAATATGGGTTATGCGAAGCAGAAATGACAATCCCTAAATTTGCATGTAGAGCACGAGTCAAATGAGCAATAGCAGGGGTTGGTAGAGGCCCCAATAAATGTACATACACACCCGCAGCATTAAGACCCGATTGAAGTGCAGATTCCAAAATATACCCAGATAAACGCGGGTCTTTTCCCATGACCACCACCGGTTTAGCTTTTTTACTATGACGCTTAATCACTTTACCTGCGGCAAATCCTAACTTCAGCGCAAATTCAGGAGTAATAGGGAGAACGCCAAATTTTCCACGAATACCGTCGGTACCAAAATAACTCATGTATGTCTCACTTCTTAATGGGTGATTTGCATCATCCTTTTTCATTGTGAAATACTTTACACCAAAACGAAAAAGCCGTCATTTTTATGACGGCTTTTACATTAAACAATTGGTATAGCTGAATTAGCCAACGCGGTAGTTCGGTGCTTCTTTGGTAATTGTCACATCATGGACATGTGACTCAGACATGCCCGCAGATGTAATTTTCACAAACTTCGCATTTTGACGAAGATCTTCAATCACAGATGAACCCGTATAGCCCATAGAAGAACGTAAACCGCCCATCATTTGGTGTACGATGTTACCCATCGGGCCTTTGTATGGCACACGACCTTCGATCCCTTCTGGAACTAACTTTTCGGCACCTGCTTTAGAGTCTTGGAAATAGCGATCCGCAGAACCTGTTGCCCCTGCCATCGCACCCAATGAACCCATACCACGATAGGCTTTATAGTAACGACCTTGGAAGAATTCAACTTCACCTGGCGCTTCTTCAGTTCCTGCAAGGAGTGAGCCAACCATAATCGTGCTCGCACCAGCGCCAATCGCTTTTGCCATATCGCCAGAGAAGCGGATACCACCATCTGCAATCAATGGAATTTGGTCTTTCAATGCATTGGCAACGCTATCAATCGCAGAAATCTGCGGCATACCAATACCAGCCACAATACGAGTGGTACAGATTGAACCTGGCCCAATACCGACTTTAACTGCGTCAGCACCTGCATCCAATAAAGCCAAAGCGGCATCGCCAGTGGCAATGTTACCGCCAATCACTTGGACTTGCGGGTAATTCGCTTTTACCCAACGTACACGCTCGATTACACCCGCAGAATGACCATGTGCAGTATCCACGACAATCGCATCCACACCCGCCTCAACCAGTGCTTCAACACGGCTTGGTGTTTCTGCACCTGTACCAACTGCAGCACCCACACGTAAACGGCCGAGGTCATCTTTACAGCTGTTTGGATAACTTTCCGCTTTACGGAAATCAGTAACCGTAATTAAGCCTTTAAGTTCGTTGTGTTCACCCACAACCAAAACTTTTTCAATACGATGCTTTTGCAATAATGCTTGAATATTTTCTTTCGATTCACCTTCACGCACTGTCACCAAACGATCTTGGCCCGTCATGATATTGCTTACAGGTTGCTCAAGGTTCGTTTCAAAGCGTGTATCACGACCAGTCACGATACCAACTACTTTGCCATCCTTCACAACAGGTACACCGCTGATATTGTTGGCTTGAGTAATCGAGATCAATTCACGCACTGTGGTTTCAGGTGTTACAGTGATTGGATCTTTCACCATTCCTGCTTCAAATTTTTTCACACGACGGACTTCTGCAGCTTGTGCAGCAATATCCATGTTCTTGTGTAAAATACCAATACCACCGTTTTGCGCCATCGCAATCGCCATACGCGATTCAGTCACCGTATCCATTGCTGCTGACACAAGTGGGATATTTAAATTAATGCCGCGCGTGAATCGTGTCTTTAAAGAGACATCTTTTGGGAGAACAGTAGAGTAGGCAGGGAGTAATAGGACATCATCAAAAGTTAACGCGTCTTGAACGATGGTCAACATAACAGTCTCACTGGTAATTTCCGTGCGCTATTATAAACAAAAATAGCCTTAAATTTCATTGCAATTGCAAAAATTATTTTTTTGTCTTAGAAAAGAATATGATAAAACACGTATTTTATTTTTGAGCTATCATTTTCATGCTTATTTTTTTATTTCTTCTTTTGCAAAGGATTTAGGTCATATTTAAAAATGAAAAAGTAGAGCCTTAGCTCCACTTTTTGCAATTAGCATACCTGATTAAACCCTTCATCATTGACCGATAAGCCTGCGTCTAGTTGCACAAAAGGAATCATATTGTGTGCACGTCGTGCTTTGTTGCATTGATCGTCAGCAATCTGAACTTCTTTACATGATGAACTCCGTTGTTCATACATACCACAACTCACCTGCTCACCAATGGTTCCATCTAGTGCAATACAACGCGGGTTTGCTTGATTCGTTCCCACCATACATGAGTACACAGCCGTCACAGGCTCGACATAGTGCTCAGGCATGGGAATACCTTCGGCCCAATAAAATGAGACTCTAAAAAAGGCACAACATGCCCCACAGCTTAAACAGGCATCTTCCGTCGGAACTTGAGACAACATCCTTTATATTCTCGTTTTCAAAAAACTTTTTTGGAAGAAAATATTAAAAAAATTGTGGTCGCCAAACAAGCAAAATTTACGACTATTTTGTCACTTAAGTGGGACAGGTAAATACACTCTCGTCCATCAAATCTGTGCCACATTCCAAACCTTCAATCCAGTCTAAGAACTGATGGATCTGCTCTTGACCAATAAAAGGAGTCCCGTGTTGTGGTACGATCATTTCGATATCCATCGTGCGGACCATGTTGACCCATAAACGGATCACTTTGTTATTACACATATAACGCTGATGGAAGCCTTTCATTTTAGGAATATGTGCAGCAAAATTTTCCAAAGGTTTAGATGCATCATCCACCATTGATGCCCCCATATCACCTGAAAACAAAATCTTGGCAATCGGGTCATAAAACTGAAAATTGCCTACCGAATGTAGAAAATGGGCAGGTACAGCAATAATGGAAGATTGACCTAAAGTGATGACTTGACCATAATCAGGCAATTCCACCAACCGGTCTAACCAGTTGCCTTTCATCCGCTCACTCATAAATGCAGAGTTCAAATGCGGTAAAAAACGTGCCCACAGTTTAGAAGCCACAACTTTTGCCTCGGTATACACTAACCAACGTGGCATTGAAGTGATAATGTCCGGATCTTGATGTGAAGCCATGACATAATCAAGATTGGTCAAACGAGTATATTTATTCAACTCCATCGTGAGTGGTACATAGGTTAAATCCCCACCCGGATCTAACACTGCAGCACGTTCATGGTCAATAATTAAAAACTGGTTCGCCTGAACGCCTTCACCTTTAACCAAACTGGTAAAGCTAATACATTTATGTGTGCCATCATCATATAAAACCTGTGACGTTGTACGGTCAAATGCCATACCAATCCCCTCAAAATACTGTTTTTCTTAAACGACTTTTTAATGCCTACAACATATATGGATTTACACAAACTTACAATGCATTTGCGACCAATATCATTTGATATATCAATAAATTGAGGATGGTTTAACAATAAAAAATCCCGATTTTTTAAGTCGGGATTGGTGATTTTTATAGTGAATTAGAAGAAATAATGCTGTACTAGTGTAGAAATACCCACAACTAAAAAAATCGCTGCACCAATTTTATGAATCAACGAAATCGGTAATTTATCTGCCAATTTATCGCCAATAAACACAGCGGGTGCATTGGCCAACATCATACCGAAAGTCGTACCCAACATGACCCAAAAAATACTGTCAAAACGTGCAGCCAAAGCTACTGTCGCAATTTGAGTCTTATCGCCAATTTCCGCTAAGAAAAATAAGATAAAGGTTGCGCCAAATACCCCAAACTTTTGCCATTTATTAATGCTTTCAGTTTCGTCCCCCAATTCATCGGGGATCAACATCCAGATCGCCATCCCAATAAAGCCAAGTGCAAGTATCCACAATAGAATTTCGGGGCTAAGTACTGTCGTAATCCATTGGCCCAACACCGCAGAGATACCATGATTGATCGTCGTCGCAAGTAAAATTGCAATTAAGATCGGGATGGGTTTACGGAAACGCGCTGCAAGTAAAAGCGCAAGCAATTGGGTCTTATCACCCATTTCAGCAAGGGCAACAATTGAAGTGGAGATGAGGAATTCATACATAGTTGAATGCTCTGGCTAGCAAAATATACCGATGACCTACCCCTCCTGCTAGCCAAAATCAAATAGATTGATGCAGAGTGGTAAATCAAAGGTCTTGCCAACAAAAGCACGACTGAAAAGTCGTTTTTGGTTCTTTGCTATGATGACCATGTTCTGTTGAACAATTATGTTGATCATCACCCCTTTACTTTGCGTAAAGAGCGGCTACTCCCCAATGAAGTGATAGCATTTTACCAAACAATCAGAACTTTTTGAATCTCTATATCCAAATTTTTTGGTAAGTCCACATCAACACACGAGCAATACCCAATATAAAAGCTAAATTTACACTTAAACAAAAAAAACCAAAAATACCCCAGCCACTTGCACCACCAACACTTTGGGCTTGATACTCCATGGCCAAAACCATAGTCGCCGCAAGCACCTCCAACCCCATGACGATATACATCACCCAGTCTGATGAAAAATCTAAGAAACTTACCCACAAACCCATTAATACAAAAACAATCAATAATATAGGCAATACAATTCGATAGATAACCAGCATCCTTGCACCTCATCTCAAATAGAATCTTTATCAGTCTAAAATTATTTTAAAAGAAAGCCTGAATCAATAAAATCACACTTATTATTATCCCAAAACATAAAAACCCCGCCTAGGCGAGGTTTTCTAAATTTAAATCATATCAGATCAACAAGCTACGGATGTCTTTTAGTAACTTGGTGAGTTTATTGGTAAAGCGTGCTGCATCTGCCCCATTGATCACACGGTGATCATAAGACAAGGACAATGGTAACATCAGCTTAGGATCAAAACCTTGCCCATTCCATACCGGTTGCATCGTTGCAGGTGAAATACCCAAGATTGCAACTTGCGGCCAGTTCACTAATGGCGTAAATGCTGTGCCACCGATTGCACCGAGACTTGAAATGGTGAAGTTTGCGCCTTGAAGATCTTTCGGCGAAAGCTTCTTATCACGGGCTTTTTGACCCAGTACACCGAGCTCCACCGCAATTTCTTTGATAGACTTTTGGTCTGGATTACGCAGTACAGGAACAGTCAAACCATCTGGTGTTGCTACAGCAATGCCCATATGAATTTCATTACGCAACAGTACAGATTTGCCATCATCAGCCAAGTGACCTGCAAAATCACGCTCTTCTTTCAACAGGTGCGCAACAGCTTTAATAATGAAAGCCATAATGGTCAAGCTAATGCCATCTTTCTTAAAGTTGCCTTTAAGATCATTACGCCAAGCTTCAAGCTCAGTAATATCCGCCAAATCAAACTGAGTGACTTGTGGAATATAGTTGTTTAAAGACAACTGAGGAATAGAGACTTGTTGCAGACGTGTCAGCACTTTCTCTTCTACACCACCAAACGCACTAAAGTCCGGCAGTTTCGGTAAGCCCGCAGTGGCAGCAACCGCCGCAACAGGTGCTGTTTGCGGTGCTGTCAAGCGACCTTTCACATAAGCAAAAATGTCATCTTTCATTAAACGTGCATGTGGACCAGAGGCTTTGACTTCTGCCAGTACTACCCCCAACTCACGCGCCAATTTACGTACCGCAGGACCCGCATAGACTTTAGCATTGGCTGCATTTTGCTCTTTGGTCAGCTTATCTGCGCCTTGAACTAGTGGTGCAGTCTGTACAACAGGCGTCTCTACTGGCGCAGTTGTAACTTGAGCAGTTATAGGTTTCGCTGGTGTCTGAGCAACAGCTTGAGCTACTGGTGCAGAGGCTTGCCCCTCAGCTTCAATAGTCACCAAAGCCACGCCTTCTGAGACATTTTGACCCAATGCAACATGAATCGCTTTAATCACACCTGCTGTCGTACTTGGTACTTCAACCGTTGCTTTGTCTGACTCAACCACGATGATACTCTGGTCTTTTTCAACCGTATCACCGACTGACACCAAAATTTCAGCAACAGCCGCTTTGTCTACACCCAAGTCAGGCACTGCAATTTCAACTGCACCTACAGGCGCAGCAGCAACTTGTGGTGCCGCTTCAGCAGGCTGAGCTTCAGTGGCTTGAGGCGTTGCAACTTGCGTAGGCTCAGCAGTCGCTTGTGTAATTGAAACTGCTGTTTTTACAGTCAGAATCACCACACCCTCTTTAACACTGTCACCCACTTGAATGCTAATTGATTGCACTGTACCTGAAACCGTACTCGGGACTTCAACGGTGGCTTTGTCTGATTCAACCACAAGGATGCTTTGATCGACAGCAATCTCATCGCCAACCGACACCAAAATTTCACCAACAGTTGCTTTTTCTACACCGATGTCTGGCACTTGCACATCAATCACTTGTGATGCTGTAGTCGCAGCTGGTGCAACCGTTTCAGCAACAGCAGGGACAGGCTTTTCTTCAGCTTGTACAACTTCAGCCTGTGCTTGTGCCGTTGGCGCTTCAGTTTGTCCCTCGGCTTCTAGCTCAATCAGTGCTGCACCTTCGGCAACCGAGTCACCTAAGTTCACCAAAATACTTTTCACCACACCTGCTGAAGTGCTCGGCACTTCAACAGAGGCTTTGTCGGATTCCAGTAAAATAATGCTGTCATCGACACTAATGCGATCGCCGACTTTCACTAAGATTTCAGCGACGGTCGCCTTATCTACACCAATATCAGGAGTCGTAATTTGCATGATTATTTCTCCTCTTTGTAGTCTGCAACGGCGTGAATCTCAGGTGTTACTTGCGGTGCCCACGCCACAGGACGATCCGTATCTAATTCAAAATTAGAAATCGCATCTTTGACTAAACGTGCATCTACTTCACCTTCATCAGCCAATTTCTTCAAGGTAGCAACCACAATGTGCGCCGCATCTACACCGAAGTAGCTGCGTAAGTTCGCACGTGTATCAGAACGACCGTAACCGTCTGTACCCAATGCTACAAATGGACGACCATCTGGTAAATACGCACGGATCTGTTCGCTATAAGCACGCATATGATCGGTTGCAGAGACTACAATACCCTCTTTCCCACGCAACTGCTGAGATACCCAAGACTCTTTCACATCTTCAGTCACAGGGTGTAGGCGGTTGTATTCTTCACATGCCATACCATCACGTGCTAATTCGTTGAAGCTGGTCACACTCCACACATTTGAGTGAATTTGGTATTCATCACGTAAGATTTTCGCAGCCTTGATGACTTCACGCAGAATTACGCCTGAACCCATGAGCTGAACCGTAGCTTTTTCATCTTCTTGGAACAAGTACATACCACGTTTGATGCCTTCCTCAGCGCCTACTGGCATTTCAGGATGCTCGTAGTTTTCGTTCATGACTGTTAAGTAGTAGAACACACGCTCTTGGTTGACATACATACGTTGTAAACCATCATGCACAATGACCGCTAACTCATAACCGAAACATGGGTCATACGACACACAGTTTGGAATGGTGTTGGCTAAAATGTGTGAGTGACCATCTTGGTGTTGTAAACCTTCACCGTTTAGCGTGGTACGGCCCGCTGTTGCACCCAATAAGAAACCTTGCGCTTGTGCATCACCTGCTGCCCATGCAATGTCACCAATACGCTGGAAACCAAACATTGAGTAATACATGTACATTGGAATCATTGGCAAGTTATTGGTTGAATAACTGGTTGCCAACGCCGCCCACGCACTCATCGCGCCCGCTTCGTTGATCCCTTCTTGTAACATGTGACCGTCTTTGGCTTCACGGTAATGCATCAATTGTTCTTGGTCTTCAGGTGTGTATTTTTGGCCGTGTGCGGCATAAATACCCAACTGACGGAACATACCTTCTAAACCAAAGGTACGCGCTTCATCAGGAACGATTGGCACAACACGGTCTTTAATCGCTTTTTCTTTCAAGAGTGAAGAAATCAAGCGCACCATTACCATAGTGGTTGACTGTTCTTTACCTGCTGAACCTTTTAACACCGCATCAAATACGGACAATGCAGGAATCGCGAGCTGTTCACTTTCTTTACGACGTGCAGGTAAATATCCCCCCAAAGCTTCACGACGTGCTTTCATGTATTTCAATTCAGGAGAGTTTTCGCTTGGACGATAGAATGGAACTTCTTCTAGCTGCTCATTGGTAAATGGCAAGTTAAAACGGTCACGTACATATTTCAAAGAGTCAATCTGCATCTTTTTGATTTGGTGCGTCTTGTTGACTGCTTCAATTTCTTCAGACAAACCATAGCCTTTCACCGTTTTCGCAAGGATGACCGTCGGCTGACCTTTGGCTTTCATCGCTTCTGCATAAGCAGCAAATACCTTGTACGGATCATGACCACCACGGTTGAGGTTATCAATATCCTCATCACTCAGGTCTTTGATTAATTCTTTTGCTTCAGGATACTTACCAAAGAATTTCTCACGGGTGTATGCACCACCTTTGACTTGGTAGCGTTGGTAATCACCATCCACCGCTTCTTCCATTACCGCTTTTAAAGCGCCTGTGCTGTCTTTAGCAAGTAACGGATCCCAATGACGACCCCATACCACCTTAATGACACGCCAGCCCGCACCACGGAATAAAGATTCTAGTTCTTGAATGATTTTACCATTACCACGTACTGGGCCATCCAGACGTTGTAAGTTACAGTTCACCACCCAGATCAAGTTATCTAACTTTTCACGACCAGCCAATGAAATTGCACCTGTACTTTCAGGCTCATCCATCTCGCCATCGCCTAGATATGCCCAGACTTTACGATCTTCTTCTTTAATTAAACCACGGTTCATCAAGTACTTTTGAATATGTGCTTGATAGATCGACATGATTGGCCCTAGACCCATAGATACCGTTGGGAACTGCCAATAATCAGGCATGAGGTATGGGTGCGGATACGAAGGTAAACCAATCCCACCAACTTCACGACGGAAATTATTCAAATGCTCTTCGGTTAAACGACCTTCAAGGAATGAACGTGCATAAATACCCGGTGCACAGTGACCTTGATAATAAATCATGTCTCCGCCAAAGCTGTCATTATTGGCACGGAAAAAGTGGTTAAAACCGACATCATATAAAGTTGCTGAAGATGCAAAGCTGGCCAAGTGACCACCTAAGTCATCACCCGTTTTGTTGGCACGAAGTACCATTGCCAAAGCATTCCAACGAATCAACGCACGGATACGACGCTCCATGTCTTGATCGCCTGGCATTGCAGGTTCTTCAGCCACTGAAATTGTATTTAAATAAGGCGTGTTTAAACGCTGAATAGGGACATGTTTAGCGATTGCTTGTTGATACAGTTTTTCCAGTAGAAAAGCTGCACGCTCAGTCCCCATGTGTTGTAAAACGGAGTCAAACGCATCTTGCCATTCTTGCGTTTCTTGCGCGTCAGTATCACCATAAAACGCCATAATTCACCTATTTCGATATCCTAATCTTATGAGCTAATATGTATCATACTTTCGTCCTATAAGAGTATCGCTACAGCTGAATATGGCCCACCCCTACTATTTAGCAACTAAATAGTCATTGACCATTCGTTACCCAAGTTAACAAAAAACCGCCAATTTGGGCGGTTTTTTATACATTTAATGCGATTTTTTGATGCTAATTTAGGTTACGTCAGACCTGTATTCCTTTTCAAACATCAGACCAACGGTAAATTCGGATCATCGTTCAAAACGGATTAAGGCAACATTGCGAGATAAGTCGATGGGTTTTTACGTTGACCATCTTTAACTACTTCATAGTGTAAGTGTGGGCCAGTACAACGACCTGTACAGCCCACATTCGCAATATGCTCACCAGCGTCTACACGGTCACCAACACGAGCGATTAAACGTGAAGCATGTGCATAACGTGTGATATACCCGTTACCATGGTTAATTTCAACATATTGCCCATAACCTGTACCCCAACCTGACTTGGTCACAATCCCTGGGCCTGTTGCGTAAATTGGAGTACCACTTGGTGCAGCAAGATCAAGGCCTGAATGACGTTCTGCACGACCATTCATCGTACGACCGCCATAGTTTGAACTGACCCGTGCGCTTGGTAATGGATGTGCAATTAGCCATGAATGAGGGTTGTTTGAAAAACCTTTTGAAGAAGATTCTGAGCCGTATTTTTTAGCCAGGGAAGCATTGTTAAGCTCAACTGTTTTCTCACGGAGCTGCACTGACATTTTCGTTTCAGCAGGAAGATCAATATCATCTGCAGTATAAGCACCTTCTGACAAAGTGCGTGTCAGTTGCTCAATTCGATCCGAAGATGCGTTATTTGTATTGAGCTCAACTAAATCGGCGAAGGCCACAGACGCAGCCGATGCCGCAAAAGAAAAAGCCAACAAAATACGTCGCATATGCATAAAAAAACCTCTTCAAACTGTTCTTACAAACATTTCTTGCGTGATCTCGTCCTTGATATCTACTGAAAAGAACGCATAAGATTAAGACATCAACATGAAGGAAATATGTATGTCCGAACCAGTGAATCTCTTTCAACAAACAAGAAAACACATAAAAACAGGAAACTTAACGTTTCTCTCAAAGCAAGTTGCTGCATGGCAGAAACTCACTAAACTGATCCAACCTATCCTACCGCAACCAGAGCAGTGGCAGGTTGTTTGTTATCAATATGGTATTTTGACGATTACCGGCGAAAATCAAGCGATGATTAGTCAACTTGGTTACCTTCAAAAACAATATATTGCACAACTGTCGCAACTTGACGAGTTTAAGGACTTACAAAAACTCCAAGTTCGTTTGAGAATCCCATCCCAAACACCCGCAAAAATACAATCTATTTCAAGATCGCTCAGCACCGAAACTCAAGATCTAATTCGAGGTGCTGCTGACTTTGTGAGCGACCCTAAGCTTAGCCAAGCAATGCGCCGTTTGGCAAGCAAAAAAAAGTAACCCAGCTTTGAATACGGTCTAAACCCAATTACTTAAATGTGAAATACATCACAATATCAAAAGTTACAATATAACATCACATAGCAAAGACAATGACTTAAGTCACACTCACGTATGGAATTGGACACTGATCTTCGTCATCAAATGTTACAATTTCATAGCTACTTGGGTCACTTTTAACATTGCGTAATAACTGATTATTCAAAGCATGGCCTGACTTATATCCATCAAATTTAGCAATAATTTGGTGACCAAGCAGATAAAGATCACCGACGGCGTCTAATATTTTGTGACGAACAAATTCATCCGAAAAGCGTAAACCTTCTTCATTCACTACACCCGTTTCATCAACCCCAATTGCATTATCTAAACTGGCCCCCAAAGCCAAATTATTGGCCTTGAGATAATCCAAATCCTTCATAAAACCAAAAGTACGGGCTTCACTGACTTCATAAACGAAGGTTTCAGTTGAAAAATCAATAGTGGCTGATTGATATTCTTTCTTAAAGGCGGGGTGATCAAAATCAATAGTAAAATTCAGTTGAAACCCTTTATGTGGGCTGAAAATGGCGCGTTTGTCGTCAATGAGTGCTTCAACAGGCTTTAGAATTTTTATAAATTTTTTAGGGGCATCTAGTTCTTTTAGGCCGCCTTGCATGAGCAAGTAAATGAAAGGGCCAGCACTACCATCCATAATTGGCACTTCAGATGCAGACACTTCAATAATCAGATTATCAATGCCCAGACCAGCTATCGCACTCATGACATGTTCAATGGTACCGACCTTGGTATCCTCTTGAACCAAGTTAGAACACATAAATGCTTCTTGAATTAGCATTGCATTGGCAAGAATGTCTACAGGTGGGTTAAGATCAATACGACGAAATACAATTCCACCGTCCGCATGATGTGGCACAAAGTTAATTAAAACTTTTTGCCCACTATGCAGACCAATACCGCTTGCTTTTACGACACGTTGTAAAGTTCTTTGTTTCAACATGTTTCATATCATCTCACCACTAAACCGCTATACGTTAGCATATTTAGCCATTGATAAAAAACAAAAAGGTAGTCAGAGACTACCTTTTCTTCAAATAATGCGGAATTACCACACGGGCAAGCACTACTTACGTTGTTGATTTTTCAAATAATCTTGAATACTCATTGGTGTTGGGCGCGCCGCACTCACAGCAGATGCAGAATTTGCTGTCGCAGCCGCATCTTGGTTCTGACGCTGGATTGCTGGTACATCATCATCTTCAACTACCGCTTGCGTTGTATGCCCATGTTGTGCTACTTGCACATGTGCATTTGGACGTTTCACGGGCTCAGCAGAATCTGCTGAATTTCGAGTCAAGCCAGTTGCAATCACAGTGACACTGATTTCATCACGCGCATCTGGATCAAATACTGTGCCGTAGAACACTTGGCCTTCGTCTAGATCGACAATTTGGTTCACAACATCGGTAATTTCTTCGATTTCACCAAAGGTGACATCATCGCCGCCCGTTACATTGATCAGAATACCTTTGGCATTCATGATGGTCACATTATCTAGCAACGGGCTACGGATCGCTTGTTCAGCCGCTTGACGTGCGCGGTTCTCACCACGCCCTAACCCAGCACCCATCATGGCATAACCACGTGTGCTCATCGCTGTTTTCAAGTCAGCGAAGTCAAGGTTAATATGACCTGGGCGTACCACCAAATCAAAAATACTACGTACCGCATTAAGAAGAACATCATCGGCTTTTTTGTAGGCATCTTTCATTGAGATGTCACGGAAAACTTTTAACAAGCGTTGGTTTGGAATGATGATTAAAGAATCTACATGCGCTTCTAATGCTTCAATCCCTTGCTCAGCAGATTGAAGGCGACGCTTACCTTCAAAGTTAAATGGTGTCGTTACCACGCCTACGGTTAAGATACCCATTTCTTTGGCAATTTCAGCAACCACTGGTGCTGCACCTGTACCTGTACCACCGCCCATACCCGCAGTCACAAACACCATATCAGTGCCTTCAAGGTGCTGACGAATCAAGTCACGGCTTTCTTCAGCCGCTGCTTGACCCACATTCGGATTGGCACCAGCACCTAAGCCACGAGTACTTTGTTCACCCAACTGGATTTTGAATTGTGCATTCATACGGTCTAGCGCTTGCTTGTCCGTATTGGCACATACAAATTTTACACCTTGAATGTCTGACTCAAGCATGTGTTGTACGGCATTACCACCTGCACCACCAACACCAAACACAGTAAAACGGGCTTGACCGTTGCTATCGGTTTGATCATCTTCTAAAAATTCAAATGAGGCCATGACCTATAGATTTCCTAATTCGTTATTGGCAGTCACTTAAGCCCGTATACTGCCTTGATCTTAATAAACAAAATTGCTTTTAAGCATGCTGTGCAAGCCATAGCTTGTCAAGTTTAAGCGATGCGTTGTACAACTTCTTAACAATATTCCAAAAAAATTCAACTTAAAAAACAGATTTCAGCTTGTCATTGAGTCCAGACCAAGCACGCCCAACGCGTTTGAATAGCGATAGTTTTTCTGTATCTTCAGGCTCAACAATCGTTTCTTGTGTTTCACTTTGACTAAACATCAACAAACCCGCTGCTGTGGCATACTGCGAACGACGTAATGCTGCAATATTTTGCTCGTCTGCTGTCACATGCACAGGCGGATTACCCAAATGTGCTGATACGCCCAACATACGACGTGCCAACGTCACCATGCCTTCAATTTGGTTGGCATCACCGGTTAGGACCACACCATGATACAAACCATGGATTGCACCATTCCGCTCAAGTTCTTGGCGTACTTGACCTAAGATTTCCTCATAACGTGCAACCACAATCTCAGTCAACTCAATACGGCTAATCGTTTGCGGACCATCAATCCCTTGAATCTGAATCATATGGTCTGGTTTAACCGATTTAATATCAACACAACCATAGAGTAGTTTAATTCGTTCCGCTTCTTCAGTGGTTGTTTGTAACACAGCAGCAATATCTCGGGTGACATGCTCACCACCACGCTGTAAAGTATGCGTCAGTGCTAAACGCCCATCTAAATACACCGCAATGTTGGTGGTACCTGCACCAATATCCACTAAACAGACGCCATACTCTTTTTCATCTTTGAGCAGACTTGCTTCTGCCGTTGCCAAACAAGATACGACCAACTTTTCCACCCCGATATTGGCACCTTTAAGTGCGCGATCAAGGTTTTGCATAGTACTAATTGGTAACATCATCAGTTGATAATGACCAATCATACTATGTGCAGACATACGTATTGGGTTCTGTACCCATTCTGGTGAGTCATCTAGCTCAAAGCCCAACGGAACCGCACTGACCAGATAATGATCCGAGGTCATGTGGCTAGCTTTGGCCAACTCTAATGCACGAACCACTTCACTTGTTGTAATTGTATGGTCAGTATTTTCAACTGGTGTTCGTCCCGACGCATAAAAGCTCTTTAACTCTGCACTGGGAATAGATACCCATGCGGAATGGACACGGCATTCGGCCATATCTTCTGCTTCTTGCACGGCATTTTTTATTGCTGTAATGACTTTATCAAGACTTACAATTTTTCCTTTATTCATGCCTCGGTTACGAGCAGTTGCCATTCCTATCACTTGGATATTATCTGGCGCATGTACCTTACCAATCAAAACTGAAACTTTGTGCGTCCCAATGTCAATCGCAACAACTGAGGGAACCGCTTCATTCATTATTTACTACTACCATCACATGTTTGTTTAATTTATGGCTTTATGCCTCTGTTTTAAAGCCAAGTATTATGGCTTTGCTGCCACTCCACCTGCAATGCTTGTGTCATCAATCGTTACAACAAAATGACCATTTGCTATCTTTGGTGCAGCAGTATTCTTCCATTGAATGGCTAAGCCATTCCGATAACGCAAATCAATAGCGGATACTTTGTCCCAAACTGGCTTCAAATCACTTTGAGCCAAATAACTCAAGCGTTGTAGTTTACTCATGGTTTGATCCTGATCTACGATAACACGTAAACCCGAATCGAACTGCATAAACCAAGTCATCCGCTCCGTTAAATATAATTCTTTTAAACGGAGGTTGACTGGTTGGAATAACTGATTAATTTCATTATAACGGCGCATCATCATTTTTGATTGACTGATTGGGCCATGCAATAACGGTAAATTTTGATTATTTTTCGGTGTCACTTCGCTAAACACATCACCACTATCACTTAAGAGACGCCCTGTCCCCCAACGTGCAATAGCATGCTTTGGCATGACACGAACGCGAATCGCATTCGGCCACGCACGCGAAACCACCACACGATCAATCCAAGCCAACTCTAAAGTTCGATCGCGAATGTCTTCTAAATCTGAGGTGAAATAGTTATGGGTGATGGTCGGTGACACATGCCCCATAACCTGACTCTTTTCCGCATCAGAACGCACACCAACCACATCGAGTTCAGCCACACGTGCATCTGTCATGACTTGATATAAGCCATAAATACCAACCAACAAGACCGCTATTGCAACGACCAACATCACCCAACCACCAAAATTCGCAAGCTTTTCCTTACGCGTTGGTGGTTTATCGTGTATCGACGTAATCGCTGCGCGTTTGCGGCGCATAGAAGCTGGTAATTGCGCCATTTAGTGAGTCGCACCTGTCAGTGTTTGCTCTAAAATTTGCACACAAAGCGCATCAAAGCTGTAACCCACTGCATTTGCCGCTTTCGGCACCAAAGAGTGACTGGTCATACCTGGTACAGTATTCACTTCAAGGAGCCAAAAGTTGCCTTGCTCATCTTGCATCGCATCAATACGGCCCCAACCACTTGCACCTACCGCTTGGAATGCACGAAGGCAAAGCGCTTGCAACTTTTGCTCTTCTTCAATGCTTAAACCGCACGGAATTCCGTATTCCACATCATTACGTTGATATTTTGCTTCATAGTCATAAAACGCCACATCCGCAGGCGGTTGCAGGCGAATCACAGGCAACGGTTGACCGTTTAAGAATGAAATGGTGAACTCACGTCCCGTAATCCATTTTTCAGCCATCACCACAGCATCGTGTTGCGTCGCTTTGGCAATTGCAGCCGCCAAATCTTCTGCTTTTTCAACCTTACTCATGCCAACACTTGAGCCTTCATGTACTGGCTTGATAATCAACGGAAGCCCCAAGCTCGCCACCACTTCAGCCAAATCTGACTCTTGGCTAATAATGCGATAAGGTGCTGTAGGTAAGTCTGAACCCTGCCAAACTTGCTTGGTTTTCACTTTATCCATTCCGATTGCAGAACCTTGCACACCAGTTCCCGTATATGGAATATTCAACCACTCCAAGACGCCTTGAATTTGACCATCTTCTCCACCGCGACCATGCAACACAATAAACGCACGATCATACCCCACCAATTCGGTCACACTACGTTCTTGCGGGTCAAAAGCTTCAGCATTCACGCCCGAACGAACCAATGCGTCAAGTACAGCAGTACCACTATCTAGAGAAACCTCACGCTCAGCAGATTTACCACCAAGCAACACAGCAACTTTGCCGAATTTTGAAGCATTTGACACGTTGATATCCTTAAACTTTATAACTGTTTTATTGATTGAGTAATCACAAAGCGTGATTATTTTAAATACAAATGATTGTTTGCCAGCTCAATCGAGATAGCACCCACATTACCTGCGCCTTGCGTCAATAACAAGTCATCTGCTTGTAACACTTTTTTCAAGGCATGTTGCAGATTACCTTCAACGGGATCAATCAAGATCGGCTCTACATCGCCACGTAACCGAATACTACGTGCCAGTGAACGACTATCTGCACCGACAATCGGTTTTTCACCCGCAGGATAGACCTCAAGCAGCAACAACTGATCGACATGTGACAGTACATCCACAAAGTCATCGAAACAGTCACGCGTACGGCTAAAACGGTGCGGTTGGAACATCATCACTAAACGACGGTCTGGATGGCTTGCACGTGCAGCTTTAATGGTTGCTTCGACTTCTTTTGGATGGTGACCATAGTCATCCACCAATTTCACATTGCCACCTTCAATGTCAAATTCGCCCTGTACTTGGAAACGACGACCCACACCGCTGAAACTTTCCAACGCACGAGCAATCGCAGCATCAGATACACCTTCATCGGTCGCAATCCCAATCGCTGCTAGTGCATTTAAAATATTATGCAAACCTGGCAAATTGATGGTTAAACGCAAAGGCTCACGATCTTTACGCAAGACGGTAAAGTGCGACTGCATACCTTCTTGTTCAATATCAACGGCACGAATGTCATTGTCTTCATTAAAACCATAGGTGATCAATGGACGACCAATACGCGGCATGATTTCACGAATGTTGGCATCATCGCCACACACCACAGCCAAGCCGTAAAATGGAAGTTTTTGTAAGAACTGTACAAAAGTATCTTTTAAAACATCGAAGCTACCGCCGTAAGTGTCCATGTGGTCTGCATCAATGTTGGTCACGATGGTGGCCATCGGTTGCAAATGCAGGAATGAGGCATCTGATTCATCCGCTTCAGCCACGATAAAACGACTCGCACCGAGCGCAGCATTCACACCAGTACGGTTCAATAAACCACCAATCACATAGGTTGGATCAAGGTTTTCTTCTGCCAACATACAAGTGACTAGGCTTGTGGTCGTGGTTTTACCATGCGTTCCCGCAACAGCAATCCCATGACGGTAACGCATCAGCTCACCCAGCATTTCTGCACGGCGGACCACTGGTGTACGGGTTTCAAGTGCTGCTTTGATTTCAGGGTTTTCAGCATCAATCGCAGTTGACACCACAATCACGTTGGCACCTTGAATATTTTCAGCCGTATGACCGATATAAACTTTGATGCCATTTTCTTCAAGCTGTGCTGTTGTCTTTGACGCCTTGATATCCGAACCTGAGACTTTATAGCCTTGGTTCTTGAGCACTTCTGCAATACCACACATGCCCGCACCACCAATTCCAATAAAATGGATGTGCTTAATACGACGCATTTCTGGCACTTTAATAAGTTTTTTTGCTTGATCAGCAGGTGTAGATGGTGACATAAAATACTCGGTTTACAATGCTTGAATTAAACGAACCACTTGTTGGGTTGCATCGGGTTGTGCTTGCTGACGTGCTTTCACTGCCATTTCAGACAATAACTGACGGTTCATCAAGGGTAATAATAATTCTTTTAAACTTTCGGACGTCATACTTGCTTGTGGGCAAATTTTGGCTGCACCGATATTGGCTAAAAACTTTGCATTGGCCGTTTGGTGATCATCCACTGCACTCGGCAGCGGAACAAACACTGCAGCCACACCAGCAGTGGCAATCTCAGTCACGGTTAACGCCCCAGCACGGCAAATAATTAAGTCAGCATCGCTATAGGCTTGAGCCATATCTTCAATAAAAGGTTGAACCTCAACTTGAAGCTGTTCAGGTGCATCGGCATAGCGCGCTTGTGTCGCCTCTGCATGGTTTTGACCACACTGATGATAAACGCTTAAAGGCACATTGAGTTGCTTCAAGGCTTCAGGAATGCGTTCATTTAATGCTTGTGCGCCCAACGAACCGCCAACAATTAAGATACGCAGTGGCACGCCAGCTTTTTGACGCTCTTGATAGCGCCAAGACGGATTTAAAATTTCCGTAATTTCTTTGCGGACTGGATTACCCGTGGTCACAATTTTATCTTGTACAGCAAAGGTATTTGGAAAAGCTTGACATACTGTTTTTGCAATACGTGATAGCTGCGTATTGGTAAAACCCGCAATCGCATTTTGCTCATGAATAATCACTGGAATACCCAGTGCACGCGCAGCCAATCCACCCGGTCCAGCAACATAGCCCCCAAAGCCTGCAACCGCATCGACTTTGAGCTGCTTCATATAGCGCATTGCGCTTAGCGTGGCTTTTAAAATTTTAAAGGGTGCCAATACTTTGCGGACTAAGCCATTGCCACGCACACCTTGAATGTCAATTTGATAAATCGGGATATCGTGATTTTTAAGTAGGCGATTTTCCATACCTGTAGGCGTAGCAAGCCATGAGACTTGGCAGCCTTGTTGCTGTAATTCCTTAGCCACAGCAAGTGCTGGAAAAACATGTCCACCCGTTCCGGCAGCCATCATCATTACATGTTTCGGCTTTGTTTGTGTTGCTTCGGTCACAGTCTAATTCTTCAATTCTAAAATATGGAAACAAAATTCAATTTTAAGCGATCAATTGTAATCACAAACGCATAACCGCGAAAGATTATTTACTTTTTTTCAACAGGCATTTGATTGTTTTTTTCTACTGATTTTCGAGTTTAAACTAGATTTGTTATCAGATATACATTTTTACTCAAACTACCACACACATTTAAGCTCGACAGCACCATGTTTTATATCTAAAAATAAAACATTGAAGATGATTTTAATCAATTATTTAATATAACTCTAAAAGAATGGGAACCTCATTTTTAGCAAATAGAAATACCCTCTGAGCTGAAACATTTGAACAGAATGAAAATTTGTAATGCCATGTAGCACTGTGTGATTTATCTTCAACCCAATTTATACACTTTGCGGTAAGCCATGTCCTTATTTCAAAACTTCCCTATTCATTGAAATAAAAAAGGAACCTTTTCAGGTTCCTCTTTCTGTCGATTTAGCTGGCTTTACCTGCTTCCAAGACATCAAATAAAGTATCGGCAATCGAAGTACCAAATTGTGCATCAATCTCACGAATACAGGTTGGGCTAGTCACATTAATTTCGGTCACATAGTTGCCAATCACATCGAGTCCAACAAAAACCAATCCTTTTTCACGTAAGAAGGGTCCCACTTTCGCGGCAATCGCCTTATCATTTTCAGTCAAGGGACGGGCTTGACCCAAACCACCTGCAGCCAAGTTCCCACGCACTTCACCGTTTTGCGGAATACGCGCCAAACAGTAGGGAATCGGTTCACCATTGATCAGCAAGATGCGTTTATCTCCTTCAACAATTTCAGGAATATACCGCTGCGCCATAATCGGACGTGTACCCATTTCAGTCAGCATTTCTAGAGTTGAGCCGATGTTCACACCATCTTGATATAAGCGGAAAATTCCCATGCCACCCATCCCATCGAGGGGCTTCACAATCACATCACCATGTTCTTTGATAAATTCACGGATCAGGCTTTGTTGTGAAGTCACCAGTGTAGGAACTTGAAGTTCAGGGAACTGCGTAGCAAACAGTTTTTCATTACAATCACGTAAGGACTGTGGTTTATTGATAATCCACGCGCCTTCACGTTCCGCTTGTTCCAAAATATAAGTGGTATACACAAAGTTCATGTCGAACGGTGGATCTTTACGCATCAAGATCACATCGTAATCCGCCAAGGACTCTTTTTGTGGTTCGCCCAAATCATAATAATGATCGTAATCTTCAAACACTTTTAAGGGAGAAATCAGACCAAAGGCTTTGCCTTGGTCGATATATAAATCGTGTTGTAATGCATAACCCAGCTCGTGCCCGCGACGGCTTGCTGCCCATAACATTGCCATCGTAGAATCTTTTTTCAGATTCACCGTTTCAATCGGGTCCATCACTACCAGTACACGCATAAGTCTCACGCTCATATTTTTAAAACTTGGCAAAAAGTATAGCGAAGTTTTCAGCTTTGGGCACAACAAGTTGTGTATTAATTAAATATTAAAAAATCTATTTTATTCAATTAGCTACAATACATTAGCATTATTAAATAAATTCAAAGTGCTTACTTGGTGGAAAGAAACAGTAAATCTACTGCTATTTCCACCTTCCTCGCAAATGGCTTCAACTTAAGCCAAAAGGCGTTGAATATCCTGAGCAATTTTTTCAGGTTTAACGATCGGCGCATAACGTTTCACCACCTGCCCTTTTTGATTAATCAGAAACTTGGTGAAATTCCATTTGATCCTTTGGCTGCCTAAAATGCCTTTCGCCTCAGACGTTAAATACTGATACAGCGGATGCGCAGTAGGACCATTCACATCAACCTTAGCAAACATCGGGAAAGAAACCCCATAATTACGCTGACAAAAACTGCCGATCTCTTCATTACTCGCAGGGTCTTGCTGCGCAAATTGGTTACATGGAAAACCTAAAACTAAAAGACCTTGTTGTTGGTAGTCCTGATATAACTGTTCCAAACCTTCAAATTGTGGGGTTAAACCACATTGGCTAGCGGTATTCACCACCAATAAAACTTTGCCCTGATAGTCGGCTAGATTTTTTTGCTCGCCTTCCAACAGCTCGGCCTGAAAATCATAAATTGTCGTCATTACATCTCTTCCATTCATCAAAATATCATTCGTTAAAGTCGCTTCAAGGGTTGACCTATAGCGGCAAATAATATTGCACACAATTAACTTGTGTGCAAGTTTATTACACGCAATATACTTCCACCTCCATTTCATTTATACTGTTTTCTAAATACCAATCCTCAAGGACATGCAACATGGCTGACACCCCACTTTTAGAAAACCGCGTGTGTTTTGCCATGTATTCCGCAACCAATGCCATGGTCCGTCAATACCGCCCACGCCTACAAGCCTATGATCTGACCTATCCGCAGTTTATTGTTTTATTGGCTCTATATGAGCAGGACAATGTGACGTTGACTGAAATTGGACAAAAAACTTTTTTTGACTCAGGCACCTTAACCCCCATTATTAAGAAGCTAGAAGAAAAACAATTTTTAAAGCGTGTCGCAGTCAAGGAAGATGAACGTATGAAAAAAGTCGTGCTTCTGGAAAAAGCACTCCTAGCTAAAGACAAAATTATGGCGATTCCATTTGAACTGGCATGTTCTTTAGGTCTAGATCCTCATGATTTGGCGACTATCCATCAACTGTGTCAGCGTTTTTTAAATGGTTTGGAACAGACCCAACACGCTGGTCGAGATGCTTAATGCAACAAGCGATTATTGGTTTTCATCTCGATGAAGAGCATCATTGGGTAGCTGAGCTTGCCTGCGGTCACACACAGCATGTCCGCCATACGCCACCATGGCAAAACCGCCCGTGGGTACTAACTGAGCACGGACGCCAAGAAAAAATCGGCGTTCTTTTAAACTCTAAGAAATGTCTGGAAAATCCTGTTCAATAACGCTTTTCCAATGTCCTTCTGATTTTAAATTTATTACTTATCAACTAATTAAAATAATTAAACAGCACCTTTAGCCATTCTTTTAAACCCAATCCAATTATGTAGGAAAAATGAATTTTCCACGAAGTCTTGTTCATTTTTAGTAAATGATTATAATTCTCACTTTTATTACCCATTTAATCTCTCTGAGCCTTCCCCATGACCAAACTTCAAGCCTACCCACTCCGTGGCTCCGCTCTATTCAAATATAGCTTACTCAGCTTTATGATTTTAAGTGCACATGCAGCCTATGCAGATGAAGCAACACTACAAAATAATGAGAACCCACCCTCTCAAGCGATGACAAACAAATCGGGCACAGCAGCAGTTCTACCCACCTTAAAAATTGAGGCAATGAGTGAACTTGATCCAATCAAAAGCTATGTCGATTATGATCAGGCCAATGTCACCCGTAATGGTCTAAAGAAAAAAGACATCCCTCAAACCATTGACACCATTGATGTACAGAAATATAAAATCTACGGCTCTAATGACCTCAGTGTGATGCTACAAGGCACACCAGGGGTATCCACCAGCTACGATATGCGCGGTGATGGCATTACCCTTCGAGGTTTCTCTGCCGACTCGGGTGATATTTACCGTGATGGAATTCGTGAAAGTGGTCAAGTCCGCCGTAGCACAGCCAATATTGAACGGATCGAAATTTTAAAAGGCCCTGCCTCGGTGTTATATGGTCGTAGCGCGGGCGGTGGTGTAGTCAACATGGTCAGTAAATACGCCAATTTTGACTCGAAAAGCTCAGTCGGTACCTATGTCGGTTCATATGACACTTATGGCGCGACAGCAGATATTAACCAAGTATTAAATGACAATTGGGCTGTCCGTTTAACAGGTGAATACGGCGAAGCAGATAGTTTCCGTTCAGGCATCGACAGTAAAATTGAGATGATCTCGCCAAGTTTCACGTATAAAAATGATGAGGAAACCCTCACGTGGACCACACAATATACCTATGACAAATTAGGGCGAGTACCTGACCGTGGTCCAAGTTATAGTATCTTGCCTAGTGGAACATCCATTAAAACAGGCTTTGCACAAAATGGCGATTATGTCGACGATGTATTACAAGTCATTCGCTCAGATTTAAGCTATGAATTTGCGCCAAATTGGATTTTCCATTGGGCTGCAAGCTATAGACAAGCAGAACAAAATTTTGATCATTTTTATTTAGGTGGATACTGTGCAACAGCAACTACTGTAATCCGTAATGCAGGTACATGCCAAGGTCATGTAGGTGACATCTCTCAAATTTATTATTGGCAACAAACAGACAATAAAACTACCAGCAACACCTTTGATATTAAAGGTGAATTCAATACAGGATCAATTAAACACAATCTTGTATTCGGCAGTGACTGGAGCTATGAACAACGAGAACCACGTTTAGCCAATACCAACCAAAACGGTTCTGCAATTTATGGTTATGTAGACCCAATCACAGGTGAGCGCCAATCTAGTCGTGGTACAGGCCCACTTAAAATCAGTCAACACAATTATAATCAAGGCACAAGTTTAGGCTTCTTTGCCCAAGACCTAATCAGCTTGAATGAACAATTCAAAATCATGCTTGGTATGCGCTACGACAGCTATGATTTTTCTACCACCAATAAACTACCAAATGTCGCTGCAGATAAACGTAAACGATCTATTAATGATGATTCATTTAGCCCAAATGTCGGCGTAGTCTGGCAACCGAATGAACATCAAAGTCTGTATGCATCATACAGCAAAAGTTTTGCGCCCTTTGGCGGCTCTATGGGTGTCAATCCAATTTCATCAGCAAGCCAAGATATGAACATCTTTAATGCTGAGCCACAATATAACGAACAATACGAAATGGGAGTCAAAAGTGATTGGTTCGATGAACGCCTCAATACCCAGTTCTCTGTTTATGACATTCGTAAAAAGAATATCCGTTACCGTCCAGACCCAGATGTTCCAGACGTATGGGCTGTGGGTGGCGAACATCAATCCAAAGGCTTAGAATTTAGCTTTATTGGTCGCGTATTGGATAATCTTTTTGTCCGTGGTGGTTATGGTTACACCGATGCTCAAGTCAAAAAGGACAAAGAAAAGCCTGAAAATGTAGGAAATACTCTTTCTAATACCTCTAAAAATACAGGCAACCTGTTTGTGCGCTACTTACCTACCGAAAAGCTCTATGGTGAAGTTGGTGTAACGTATGTTGGCTCTTACTATCCAAACATCAACAACTTGACCAAGATGGATGGTTTCAATCGTGTCGATGCTGCCATTGGGTATAGTGCTGATCCATGGAACCTAACCCTAGCTGTCAGCAACCTGACCAATAAAGAATACTGGCGTTCAGACTCTATGCCAGGTACACCACGTAGCTTCTTGATGCGTTTAAACTACCAGTTCTAAACTGCCTTCAATAAAGTTTTAACTCAAGCGGAACAGGTCACTGTTCCGTTTTTTTATGCTTGCCGAAGGACGACTGAGCCAATCCATACACACTTTGAGCCTTTTGTTATAAAGCGCAAGAAACGGATTTTCAGGCCTCACTCGATTTGTTACTGTTTTCTTAAGTTAAATGATTTCCGTGAGTAATCATGACAGAACATACCAACTACACACGTGTGGCAAGGGCGATTGAATACATTGAACAAAACTTCAAACAGCAACCCAGTTTGACCGAAATTGCAGAACACGTACATTTAAGTCCTACACATTTTCAACGCATATTTACCGAATGGGCAGGCGTCAGTCCAAAGAAATTTCTGCAATATATTAGTGTGGAATATGCCAAGTCGGTTTTGAAAAATCACACAGAACATAATATTTTTGCAGCAACCTTTGACACTGGCCTTTCTAGTACCAGCAGATTGCATGATTTATTTGTCCAAATCGAAGGTATGACGCCCGCAGAATACAAACATGGAGGTGAAGCACTCCACATTCACTATAGCTTTGCCGAAACCATTTTTGGCTCAGTCATGATTGCCTCAACCCCTAAAGGCATTTGCCATATGGCCTTTACCGAAACAAATCAAGATGCATTGATCTATCTAAAAACACAGTTCCCACGCGCGACATTTATTGAAGATCAGGATGAATTACAACGTAAAGCGCTCGCAATTTTTCAGCAAGATCAAAACAGCCTATCAGAGATTAAACTGCACCTGAAAGGCACTGACTTTCAGCTCAAGGTTTGGCAAAGTCTGCTTAAAATCCCCATGGGACGGCTCAGCAGTTATGCAAAGATTGCTCAAGAGATTGGGCAAGAACGTGCTTCACGAGCGGTCGGAACAGCCATTGGCAACAATCCTGTTGCCTTTTTAATTCCCTGCCATCGGGTCATTCTGTCTTCAGGGCAACGTGGTGGCTATATGTGGGGAACAACACGTAAAACTGCGATGATTGGCTGGGAAGGTGCGCATAGCCAAACATCAACCGAAAAAGAGAGCGAATAAAAAAAGGAAGCAGTAGCTTCCTTTTTTTATTTCAACGTTCAGACGCCATATTTCACACGGTAGGCTTCCATTTTGGCTAACGCTTCAGTCTCACCTTTAGCCTCTAAATAATTCATCAAATCTTTCATGGTCACCAATGCATGTACAGGAATTTCCAACTCTTTTTGCACTTCTTGGATCGCAGACAAATCACCTTGACCTTTTTCTTGACGGTCTAATGCCACTAACACGCCTGCAATCTGCGCACCTGCATTTTTCAAAATGGTGACCACTTCACGGATCGCTGTGCCCGCAGTAATCACATCGTCAATAATCCAGACTTTTTTGCCTGCAACAGATGCACCAACCAAGACCCCGCCTTCACCATGATCTTTGGCTTCTTTACGGTTAAACCCCCAAGGCACACTCACACCATGGTTTTGCGACAACGCCACAGCTGTCGCTGCAACAAAAGGAATTCCTTTATATGCAGGACCAAAAACCACCTCAACATTGTTGCATTCTGTCAGTTTGGTTGCATAGCCAGAAGCCAAGAGAGACAAGGCTTCGCCGTCATTGAGTAGACCTGCATTAAAAAAATAAGGACTCACACGACCCGATTTTAAAGTAAACTCACCAAATTTAAGCACGCCACGTGATAATGCGAGTTCGATAAAAGCTTGAGGGTTAAATGTCGCTTGCGTTGTCATGCGGTGCTCCGAATTTTCAAATTGAGGTAAGACTTGCGCATGATACCAAAGAGTAGCTATCCAAGTGATCAAAAAATTTTACGTGTGGTTTCAATTAACGTAAATGGTCTACGTTCTGCAGAAAAAAAAGGGATTTTTGATTGGATTTCCACATCAGATGCTGATGTGATTTGCATGCAAGAATCTCGTATCACCCACGAACAATGGACGGATAAATTTAAACCTGAAGGTTGGCATACCCACCTGTTCCCTGCCGAACGTCCAGGTTATGCAGGCACTGCCATTTATAGCCGTCTACCCTTTGTTTCAGTCACGGATGGGCTTGGTTTTGAATTGGCCGATTCTCAAGGTCGCTTTATTTCCGCTGAATTTGACTTAGGTTTAGACCAAACCGCACATATTTGTTCACTCTATTTACCCTCGGGTTCTTCTGGCGAAGAAGCACAAGTACGTAAAGATCACTTTTTAGAAGAATACAAACAAATTTTGAAACAATGGCGTGAAGAAAATAAGTCCGTGATTGTCTGTGGTGACTACAACATCGTGCATAAACGCATCGACATTAAGAACTGGTCAGGCAATCAAAAAGCCTCAGGCTGTTTACCGCATGAGCGTGCTTGGCTTGATCACATTTATGATGAACTTGGCTATGTCGATACTTTCCGTGAAGTTCGTCAAGAAGCAGAACTTTATTCATGGTGGTCAAACCGTGGGCAAGCCCGTGCCAAAAATGTGGGTTGGCGGATTGACTATCAAGCTTGCTCCCCTGACTGGAAAGCCCGTACAGTCAATGCTTGGGTCTATAAAGAGACTTGGTTTAGCGATCATGCACCCGTTATTATTGACTATCAAATCTAGTGAAATATCCACTTTTCACCCATACTCAGTGAACAAGTGTTTACTGAGGATGGGTTTTTAACTTACATTATCTGCCGTTTTTTGAGTCTTTTTCTGATCAATCAATCAGTGCATTATGTTTCCACGGCAAAGGGACGATGTCAGGATGACAGCACAAGGACAGGAAGCCGTAGGATGAAATTGAACAAGCTATAGTTTTAGTTTGCTCTCAAGGATGTGACAATGGACGTTGTAATGAGACCCGCATGATCAGGATGATTAAATGCGGGTTTTCTCTTTTTTAGTCTCTTCTTTTTTAATTATTATTCTTAGATTAGTATTTTAACAATTCTCTTCTTCTTGATTTCTATTTTAAATACCTTTTATGACAAACACATGACGTTTTCAGATTAAAACACGGCACTAGAGCCATCCTCTTTTTTCAGCTACTCTAAACCCAGATTAAAAGCAAAAAGGGTTTCCCATGTTGAAGGTTTATGGCATTAAAAATTGTAACTCGATGAAGAAAGCATTCGACCTACTGAGTGAATTAGGTTTGGCCTATGAATTTCATGATTATAAAAAGCAAGGGATTGATGCTATAACCGTAAAAACATGGCTGGATCAACTAGGTACTGATGTCGTTCTGAATAAAAAAGGCACCACTTGGCGTAAACTGACCGAAGCAGAACAACAGACCGCTTTAGCTTCAGAGCAAGGGTTGATTGATGCACTCACCACTCACCACAGCCTGATTAAGCGCCCTGTCATTGCGACAGCAAATGGTTTCGTTGTGGGTTTCGATGAAGATGCAATTCGCGCCTTAAAAGCATAACAAAAACAAAAAAGCCGAGCAATTGCTCGGCTTTTTTAGACTATATATTAATTCACACGAATCCATGTTTGGTTACGACCTAAAGCAGCAACGCCAAGATAACCACGGAGTTCAAGCTTTTTACCCCCCGAAGTTAACTCACCTTTTAAGCTGTAAGTTTTACCATTTTTCGGATCCAAAATTTTACCATCATCGTATTTTGTACCACCGACATTTTTTAGACCATGTACGATTGTCAAACCTTTCAATGATTTGTTTTTATACGGACCTTCACATTTCGTACATGCATTTTCTTCACCAGGTGTCAGAATGCTTTGAATACTGCCAGTTAAAGTTCCATTTTTCTGCTCAGTGAATTTCACAACCGCACGCGGTTGCTTTGTTTTGTCATCAATCGTTTTCCAAACTGTGCCATTAAGTGGATCTGCTGCGTGAGTTAGAGCGGCCAATCCCAGTACGCTTAATGCAAGTGCAATTTTTTTCATTTTTTGTCATTTCCCTAGTCTAGTATAGACGACTATCATTATTAAAAAGTCACAACAATTTTTCAATTTTTCAATGTGACTAATTAGTGTAACCTTGTAAATTATGTTGGTAAATACACAAACTCAAGGTAAAACAAATAATAAAATGGAATAACTATGAAGATTGCCGATCCATGGAAACAAATTATTACAGAGCAGTTTTTAAAAACCACGATTCGAACCCCGAGTCGATTTAGCCTCCCTCCCAGTAGTCAGCGTTTTCTCATTGAGCAAATGTGTCGTGCATTCCCACTCAATAAATCCGTTCAAATTCGCCCTCTGCGTCTTGCAGGCTTGCGTGCGGAAGAACTGAAAGCTGAAACCGAGGCCACTCAGCTCATTTTGCACATTCATGGCGGGGCTTTCTTTTTAGGTTCAATGAATACCCACCGCGCATTTGTCTCAGACCTTGCTGCAAGCACGCACATGCAGGTGATCCATCTGGATTATCCTTTGTCACCTGAGCATCCTTATCCTGAGGCCATTGATGCACTATTAGATGTATACCAAGTTTTATTAGCACAAGGGATACAAGCCAAAGACATTATTTTATCTGGCGATTCTTGTGGTGCAAATCTAGCATTGGCTTTAGCACTGCGTATTCGCGATGAACAACTCTCACAGGTTAGTGGACTGATTCTACTCTCGCCTTTCTTGGACTTAAGTTTAACCAGTGAATCTATTCGCTATAACCGCCAGTTAGATGCGCTGTTATCCATTGAAGCCCTTGAAACAGGCATCGAGTACTATCTACCCAAGCAAATTGATTCTGCTGACCCACTTGTCTCTCCATTATTTGATGATTTATCCGATCTGCCTCCGACTCTCGTGCAAGTCGGTTCAAAAGAAATTCTGTTAGATGATGCACAACGGTTTAGAGATAAAGCAACAAAAGCCGGTGTGGACGTGACCTTTAAACTCTACACGGGCATGTGGCATAACTTCCAAATGTTTAATGCATGGTTTCCCGAAGCCAAAATGGCCTTGGACGATATTGCCACTTTTGCTCAATCACTCGACCAAGACTAGATATCATTAGTTCAATAAAAAAAGGTCAGCCTGAGGCTGACCGAGTGAGGAATCATGAAACTGCTTTTTATTGTGATTAGATGGTTTTTACCTGTGCCAATGCTGCTGTAATGGCTTGATCTTTCAACTCTGGCCCCATATTCACACCCTCTGCACGAATGATTTCAACATCTGTCACACCAGTAAAGTTAAACACTGTTTTCAAAAGACCTTCTTGGAAATCAACAGGGCTGTTGTCGCCATAAACACCACCACGACTACTGGCGATATATGCTTTTTTGTCACCAGCCAAACCTACAGGACCATTTTCTGTATATTTAAAAGTACGACCAGCAACACTAATGCGGTCAATCCATGCTTTTAATGTTGAGGTAATCCCGAAGTTATACATTGCTGCACCAATGACCACGACATCTGCATCGAGGTACTGTTGAATAATGCGTTCACCTAAAGCCGATTGCTCTGCATTTTGCCCCATCAAGATTTCTGCATCTAAATGTGGAATTGGTTGTGTCGCCAAATCCAAATACTCAACTTGGGCTTGAGGATGCTTTTCTATAAGTTGCGACACAATGGCTTGGCTTAACTGACGAGACACAGAAGCATCAGACATAATACTTGAATCAATGTGTAAAACTTTCATGGGATATTCCAGACTAATCTTTCTTTAATAGGAGCATATTAAAAGAATTGCCCTACCAGAATAATGCACTTCAGTAAAACACTATGTTTCAAAAATAGAACACTTTTCCCTTTTTGTAGGGATATTTTTACTATGATTTTAGGTGCTATCTTGTATTTCAATTTTAAAATTAATGATAATGATATTTAAATTAAAAAATAATACGAAAATAAAAGGATAAGAATATTGAATGAATTCACTAGCCGTTGCCTCTAAAAAATTAACGAAAAATAAACTTTCTCGCTATCTACTTGAAGAGGAAGTCATTATGAATTGGAGTACATTGAAAAAATGTATTCTGATGCTTATTTTAGCCTGTACCATCCATATTGCTTGGCTAGGCTGGGATACGTTTATTCTAATGAACCCTCAATACTGGCAGGTGGTTAATATCGAGTTTGTTCGCATTCAATTTGTGCTGAATTCTATTTTTTGTTTGGTGCTCTTAGGGCTGATTTACCCCTGCTATGCTTTACAGGATCGCGCATGGGTGCAACGCTTTTTACCTTATGTCGCCATCGGTATCTTTGTGATTTCACTTTGCCAAGACAGCTATTTTGTTGGGGTTTTAAGCCCAATGACCATGATTGCCTACATTTGTTTACTGACGCTGGGTTTAGTGCTGTTTAAACGCAAAATCATTTATATGATGCTGATTCCTGCCACGAGTTTTTTAGTTTTTTCAGGATATCTGAGTTTTATTGACGTTGTCCCTTACTCCCCTCTTTTTATCATTGATGGGAAGCTTTTTCTTAATGGCTTCTGGTTATTTTCGATGTTGTATTTCATTACTCCGATCTTAATCACTTGCTTAATTTTATTTGAAATTTTACTTAGCCAGTGGCGTCATCGTGAACAACAGATCCAAAGTTTAAGTCAGATTGATCCCCTCACCAACACGCTTAACCGACGCAGTATTAGCCAAAACTTAGAAAACTTACGTCATGAGAAACATTCTCCTTATGCAATTGTGCTACTAGATCTCGATCTGTTTAAAAATATCAATGATCAGTTCGGACACCATATGGGAGATGCAGTTTTAATTGCAGTCGGTCAAAAATTGAGTGAGCATTTACGTGAACAGGATATCGTAGGTCGCTATGGTGGCGAAGAGTTTATATTAATCTTAAAGCGTTCTTCGCAACATCGTGCGCGCCGTATTGCAGAACGTTGTCGGGCAGCCATTGAATCTTTGGTTATTGAAAATGAAGATGGACGTTCGATTCGTATCACTGCCAGTTTCGGTATTGCCCTATCTGCACATAAATTAAAACCCCAACAATTATTAAACCAAGCTGACAAAGCACTTTATGCAGCGAAAGCCGGAGGACGGAATCAAATTAAATGCTATTTTGAAATCGGTGCTTCTGAAATTGAATACGAGTCCAAATGCCGTGATAACCCTCATATTTCACGTCACTAGACAGCTTCTTCTAATCCAGAATGGATCCAAGCACTGACAGCAGGATGCTTGATTATCTGTTGCATATACTGCTGGCTTTGCTCAGATACGGGCAATGCATAACTCTTGAGACGCATCACCACAGGTGCATAAAAGGCATCGGCTATACAGAAATTGCCAAATAAAAAAGCATGCGCGTCTGCACGTTTAGCCCAAATGTGTTCAATCCGCGCAACATCTGCTCTTAATGCCGCATGCTTCTCCCAAAGTGCTTGACCTTCGGCTGTGCTGTATTGCATCTGAAGATTCATTGGGCACAATTCACGCAGTGCCATAAAACTACTGTGCATTTCACCACTGATACTTCGTGCTTGCGCTCTTAACGCTTTAGCTCTTGGCCAAAGTGCTAAGTCTGGATGTTGCTCAGCCAAATATTCACAAATCGCTAAAGAGTCCCAAATTCTAAATTCTCCTACATCTAAAACAGGTACTTGAGCATTGGCATGAATATGGGATAGTTGCTCTTTAAAACTGGGGTTTGTCGCATCAAAGCGAACGAGTACCTCTTCAAAGTCGATGTTAAATGCGGTTAAAACCAACCACGCTCGCATTGACCAACTGGAGGAGTTTTTATTGGCAATATATAAACGTTGCATCACCCTTCTCCCTCAGGTTTAAAAACGTTGTAATTGAGCTAAAAGTTCAGCCTCAGTAAATGCACCTGTTAAACGTAAACCGCGAATTTCTTGTTGTGAGGCATCTAAAAATAAATAGGTGGGTGGCCCTAAAATATCCCACTGGTTTAACAGCACTTGATGGGTTGCATCATAATGACTCAAATCCAGTTTAATTAAATAATACGGCGCAAGTGCCTGTTGTACTGTGGCAGATTTTAAAATACGGTGTTCAATCGGCTGACAGGCAATACACCAATCCGCATAGACATCAATCACGATTTTTTGGCCTTTCGGTGCTTGTGCTAATAACTGCTGAAACTCTGCCGCCGTACTTGCGACATGCCAATGCGCAGAGTCTGTCACTGGTGACTCAAAAAAACGTTGACTCTGTTGATATTGGCTATAGCTAATATAAGACCCGCCAATCAGCAACGCCACGATATATAACACACGTAACTGGGTTTTATTCCACATTAAACGATATAACACATAGCCAATAAAGCTTAAGCCTAGGACTAAACTTAGCAGTTGCATCCATGTCTCAGAAAGCATTGGGCGAATAAAATACAGCGCCAAAGCCAACATAATAAAAGCAAATAACACACGAATTTGATTCATCCATAACCCTGCACGTGGCAAGATTTTAGCCCCCAATATACTGGCAAGCAGAAGTGGCGTTCCCATCCCAAAGCCTAAAGTGAACAATAAAACTGCACCTTGCCACTGGCTTTGCGTTTGTGAAATGAACAATAAAGCACCAGCCAAAGGGGCTGTCATACAAGGGCCAACCAACAAGGCAGAAATCATACCCATGATTCCCGCACTGAGCAGACTGCCCCCTTTTTGCATGGACTGAATATGATCAAGTTTATTGACCAGCACTTGAGGCAGTTTAAGCTCAAATAGTCCAAATAAATTTAACGCGAATAAGACAAAAAGCAGGCTAAAAGCAATGAGGGTTGAAGGCTGCTGCAACCAACGCTGAAAATTCAAACCTGCGGAGGATGCAACCAACCCCAAAATGGCATAAACCATCGCCATGCTGCAGACAAAGACCAAAGCAATCATCCATGCTTTAAGACCTTTACTGTCTCGTATAATGAGAGAAGTTAAAATCGGTAACATGGGTAAAGAACACGGTGTAAACGCGAGCAGGATGCCGAGCCCAAAGAACAGCAATAAGCCATAAGCCAACGAACTCTTAGCCAATTCCTCTGACCACATTTGGTCTTGGGCTGCGGAATCATCAGCGCTTAATGTTACTTGTTCAGATGTCACATTTGTCTCTAAGGACTGCGCTTGAGTATTCGACTGCGCTGCCAAATCTAACAGCCGTTTTGAACCACTGGCCTGATCTTGCAGGCTGATCAAGCCATTAACATCAGTTTTAAATTCAATGGTTTGCGGTGGATAGCAAATACGATCTTTGGCACAACCCTGCCAAGTCACCTGATAGGTTTGCGAAGCTTGTGTATTTAAATCAAATTGTACGTGTTGATAATAAACTTGGGTATGCCCATAATTTTCATCATATAAATCATGGGCTGGAGGTAGCTCTAACTTAAGCACCTGTCCTGCCTGTTTCACTTCAAATTTGTGCTGATAGATATAATAGTGTTCAGGGATATCCCAATGCAGCTGAGCGCTATGCTCAGTTGTGGACTCCACTGTAAATGGAAACGCATCCTTGGCTGAAAGCAGTGGAGTTTCTGCATGAACGTTTAGAATACTGGCCCAAATACACAGATTGATAATCAATACTGATAGCACCAGATACCACGTTCTTCCGTTCTTCCCCTGTTCCAGATGAAGATGCTTTTCCATAATGTTTTCTTTTTCTAATTAAAATAAATATGAAACGCCAAGGGCTGAGTAATAGCTTTTATCTGAACCATCTAAGTCAACGCCAACACTTGCATCCAGTTGCATCCGCTGATTGACCGCATACATTAAACCTGTACCCAGCGCATATTCATTGTCTTGGCTTTCTGCTTTACGGTAAACCAATTCAGAGAAGCCACTGAGTTTATCGGTAAATTGGTACTCGAGTGTCGGAATTGCAGAAATTGCCCAATCACTATTTTGAACTTCATAACGCATGGTGATAGATGTTGTCACGAGATCGCTATAATCATAAGACACAGCAGAAGTCAGGCTATAAATATCATCTTCATTGGTGAAACCATCATTGCCTGTAGCAATAACCGCTTCCGCTAATACGGCCATGCTCAAACGTTCATCATCCAGTGGAATAGCCGCTTTTACACCCACACTGACATCACCCAAACCATCTGTTTCAGACTTGTTTCCCGCCACTTTCACTTGCTGCCACGACGGACCTGCCCAACCCAATTGTAATTCGATGTTTTTTGCTAGACCTGTGCGGAACAACATATCTGCATTTAAGTTGGTGGTTTTTACTTTTTCCCCATCGGCAGTGGTGGACTCAACATAATTTGCATTGGCTAAGCCCTGCTCCCATGCCAACTGACCCACAGGCGTAATGCCAGTACCCATACCCGAGCCAGGGCGGTCAAAGGAAAAATCTGCAGCCATCGCATTCATACTGAATCCAGCTGTGACACATAAACCCAAATGTTTTAATTTCATCATGATTTTCTCGCTGTTTAGGCTAATTCTTTTGACATTTTTGCACCGTGCTGACGAAGCAACTCTAAAGTTTGCTTTTCTTCAGCTAATGCTTCGGCCCAGTTAATTTCATCAAATTCACAATCAAAGAACAAATCGCTAATCGAAGATAAAATAGTCAAACCATCTTCATCTTTGGTGTTTGGATCGACTTTCTCATCCAATAAGCGTTTGACTGCGGGCGCACATGCAGCACTTGCAGCATCCCAAAGTGGGCCATAAATTTCCTCTGTATCCCACAAATGTAAATTCGCTTTTGCTTGAATTAACTGTTCTAAAATCTCTAAATGTACCGCTAGGCTATCTTGCTTTTCTTGTTCTGATAAAGGTGTACCCGCTTCATACGCTTCGCAAATTGCTTCCCACCATTTAAATAAGCCATCTGACCAAACTGAAATCACAGGTCCTTTTTCAGAGTCAATAAAATTTGGATTTAATCCATCTGCTAATAAACGTTGAACTTGCTGAAGATCTAATTCTTCAAGTGCTTGCACGAAAGCTTGTTGTTGCGCGGTTAACATGGAGAGGACGCTCTTCAATTCAGTTTTATTCTATTATGCCGAATAAACGGAACATTTGTTATCCGTAATGTTGGATAAAAGTGAGTGCCAAACATGAAAAAAGCCCCAAATCTGGGGCTTTTTAAAATTCCGTGAGGTTTATTCTTCCTCATCCTCTAGGCCATCATCCTGATCTGCATAAACAGGTTGCCCAGCACGTGGTTTATCATTCCTTTCAAAGGTATGTTCTAGGCTACGTTTGAGGCGATCAATCGCACCATGAATCGCCGTATCGACATTATGACCTTTATGATTTACAACCACGGGTTTTAAACCTGCAGGACGAGCTTCAATCATACATTGAATGTCGTCATCTCCGCCTTTATGGCTATTGGCATCACTCAGATGCACTGAAAAATGGGTAATACGTTCACTGTGACGTTGGAATTCTTGATTGAGCTCTGCACGTACATAACTAATTAAACGGTCACTATTTTGAATGTTTTTATCTGTACGGATTTCTATGTTCATAAAATAACATCCTCTCTTTATTTGACTCTTTTCTGTGCAAAACTTTTTTATCTTGGCACACTTGTAGCTTACTGTTTTAACAGCATACGACCATCTTCAATTTCTATTGGAAAGCAACCTCCCCTGATTGAATGATGAACACTTTTGAGTCTGCAGATCTGTGTCCTTCTACTTTGAATATCGGGCCTAACTCAAAATTATGCAAGTGATATTTTAAAAAAAATATGAAAAGGATAATTATTGTGACAAGCACTTACTTACGTGGCCAAGAACTCATTGATTCTATTCAAACTTCTGCCTATTCACGTGACCTAATTGGCTATGCAGGAACCCCACCACACGCTCACTGGCCCAATCAAGCACGCATTGCACTACAGTTTGTTTTGAACTATGAAGAAGGGGCTGAAAACCATATTGAGCATGGTGATGCTGGTTCTGAGCAGTTCCTATCTGAGTTGGTCGGTGCAGCGAGTTTTCCTGCTCAGCATCGCTCCATGGATTCCATGTATGAATATGGCTCACGAGCAGGTTTTTGGCGCATCCATGCGGAGTTTCAAAAACGTGGACTCCCGATGACCATCTTTGGGGTAGGTATGGCACTGGCACGTAATCCACCTATTGTCGAAGCAATCAAACAAGCCCAATACGATGTGGTCTCTCATGGACAACGTTGGTTGCACTATCAAAATGTCGATATTGAAACCGAGTATCAACATATGGATCAGGCCTTGAGCGTACTTGAAACATTATTGGGTCAAACTCCCATCGGCTGGTATACGGGCCGAGACAGCCCCAATACACGTCAATTGCTCGCAGCGTTTCCACAGATTCAATATGACTCGGACTACTATGGCGACGATTTACCGTTTTGGACCACATTAACGCAAACCGATGGCACCACACGTCCGCATCTGATTATTCCTTATACACTTGAATGCAATGATATGAAGTTCAGTTCCGCTGGTGGCTTTAGTACAGGAGAACATTTTTTCCAATATTTAAAGGACAGTTTTGATGTGTTGTATAACGAAGGTGAAAGCAGTCCGAAAATGATGTCGATTGGTATGCACTGCCGTCTTCTCGGTCGTCCGGGTCGCTTTAAAGCCTTGCAACGCTTTCTCGATTACATTCAGAGCCATGAAAAAGTTTGGATCTGTCGTCGCTCAGAGATTGCTGAACATTGGTATCAACATCATGCCCCTAATATGTGAAGCATCATGTAAATAGGAGCCTCTTTTGGGCGTTTATTTAGCTATTTTTGGGTGTAAATTTGTCTGTATTTGGCACTGATATTGCAAAGTTTTAGCTATTCTTTTTAAACATCAGGTCAAAATAGTGCATCTGAACGAATTTAATCAATCCCCCCCTGCCGAACTCGAAAACCGATTAAAACACTGCGTGCCTATTCAAAGTTGGGGGCAAGCCATTATTGCAGCCCGCCCCTTTTCATCTATACAAAAGGTACTTGATTACGCAGCTCAACTTAGCCAGACATGGACATGGGACGAGGTTCAATCTGCTCTAGATATGCATCCAAGGATTGGAGAGAAGCGAGCCAAAACTGAACTTAGCCCAACCGAACAAGCTTTTTCAGAACGTGAACAGGCCCAACTCCAAACCAATAAAGAGACTCAACAGGCATTGCTCACCGCCAACATCGCTTATGAAAAAAAATATGGCTACATCTTCTTAATCAAGGCGTCAGGTTTAAATGTGAATGATATTTTAACGGCACTGAACTATCGACTAAAAAACGACCCTGAAACGGAACAACGCATCGTCAAACAGCAGTTATCTGAAATTGCTATCCTTCGCCTTACACAGGAGCTTACCGCATGATCAGCACCCATATTTTAGATACTGCTTTAGGTCAACCTGCAACTCAGGTCGATGTGAAATTATTCAATCATGTTGGCGAATTATTGGCTTGTGCACAAACCAATATAGATGGTCGTATTCAAGCAGCAGATTTTGGCTTAGAAGCACTCATTTCTGGAGAGTATGCACTTGAGTTCAATACAAAGGATTATTTCGAAAAACAAGGTCTTGAAACATTTTTCCCCAAAGCTGTGATTCATTTTTATATCCAAAATACCGAGCAACACTATCACATTCCTCTGCTGATCAGCCCTTTTGCTTATTCCACTTACCGTGGAAGCTAAGCACAACACAAACCAACATAATATGGGGGAAAACAACATGACAAAACTCAATAAAAGCCTCTCTCCAGAACATGAGTATTTGGGGGCGACTAAAAGTGTAGCTTACGGTTTGCAACATGTTCTCACTATGTATGGTGGAATTGTTGCACCCCCACTGATTATTGGTACTGCAGCAGGCTTAAACGCGGCACAGATTGGTTTACTCATTGCTGCGGCGTTGTTTGTCGGCGGTTTAGCCACTATTTTACAAACCATAGGGGTGAAATACATTGGGGCGCAACTTCCTTTGGTGCAAGGCGTTTCTTTTGCAGGGGTCTCTACCATGGTGGCGATTGTCACTACTGGTGGAGGGCTGCCCGCAGTTTATGGTGCAGTCATCGTTGCATCATTGATTGGCTTTTTCTTAGCCCCTTATTTTTCCAAAATTATTCGCTTTTTTCCCCCTGTCGTCACAGGTTCCGTCATCACCATCATTGGTTTATCCCTCCTGCCTGTCGCTGTCCGTTGGATGATGGGTGGCAATAAAACGGCACCGAACTGGGGAAGTATTGAAAATATCAGTTTGGCTCTCCTAACTTTAGCAATCGTGATTGGACTGAATATGCTTCAAAGCCCGACCATGCGGCGGTTGTCGATTCTAGTATCAATCATTCTAGGTACATGCATCGCCTATATTCTAGGTTTTGGTGACTTTAGCCACATCACCAATGGTGCTTGGATTCAAGCCCCGAGTGTTTTTGCTTTTGGGCTTCCTGTTTTTGAATTCACCGCAATTCTTTCAATGCTGATTGTGACTTTAGTCATTATGACGGAAACCACTGCCGACATTATTGCAGTAGGTGAAATTGTTGGAACGAAGGTTGATGCTGAGCGCATTGCAGCAGGTTTACGTGCAGATATGCTATCGAGTGCGGCAGCACCCATTTTAGGTTCCTTTATGCAAAGTGCTTTTGCGCAAAACGTCGGTCTGGTTGCCATTACAGGAATTAAAAGCCGATTTGTAGTGGCTGCAGGTGGTGGCATTTTAGTGATCTTGGGGTTATTGCCGATTATGGGGCGCTTGATTGCGGCTATTCCATTCCCAGTTTTAGGTGGGGCAGGTTTAGTTTTATTTGGAACAGTAGCTGCTAGTGGCATCCGAACATTGGCTAAAGTTGACTATAATGAGCAAAAAAATCTAATTATTGTTGCAACTTCAATTGCAGCAGGCATGATTCCAATCATAGATTATTCTTTCTTTATAAACTTCCCCAAATGGGTGCAAACCCTGTTCCATTCTGGGATCAGTTCGACCTGTATCATGGCGATATTATTAAATTTATTATTCAATCATCTTCCTTCTTCAAAAAGAAAGTCTGTCACTAAAAATAAAATACTTCAGGAAGCCCACCACTAAACCATTTGGTAAAAAAAGTGTAATAAATAACCTTTTTTTATGATCCATCTCCATCACGTTCGTCAAATTTGGCTTTATTTTTGCTTAATAATCGGTATCCTTGTATCCGATTTTTTGGGGAATATTCATGAAACTGACTCAAATTGCTGCTTTCGTAGCATTATCTTCTGCTGCGGCAATTTCTCAAGCTGCGCCGATCTGGCAAGACTTTAGCCTCACTGCTTTATACGGTGAAAACTATGCGCATCCTGTAAATATGGATGACAATAACCAGCAAACAACGGCTACTGTCGAATATACAGCTAAATTGAAATATGGTGACTTTTTCGGCTTCGCTGACCGTGCTCACAATGATTTCGAAAACAGCACATATTTCGAGCTTTCACCTCGCCTAAGCTTAAGTGCTGTTACAGGAACTAAACTAGAAGCTGGTCCAATTAAAGATATTTTAATTGCGGGAACATGGGAAGCAAACAGCTCGAACTACCCAGGTGCAGACTTCAACAACTACCTCTATGGTATTGGTTTTGATCTGGCTATTCCTTATTTCCAATATGCACAGTTGAACTTCTATAAAGCGGATAATGAGAAAGGAACAACTGATGACTACCAAATGACTGCTGTCTATGGTATTCCAGTGAAATTAGGTTCTGAAGATTTCCTTGTTGATGGCTTCCTTGACTGGTCAACAGGTGAAAATGCAGGTCATGCAAGTGAATTAAACTGGACAACACAATGGAAATGGAATGTTGGTAAACACATTTCTCCAGATACACGTCTTTATGTGGGTGTTGAACACTCTGTATGGAACAACAAATACGGCATCAAAGGTTTAGACCAAAATGACGTTAGTGCATTAATCAAATACCACTTCTAATTCACTTTTGTGAATATCCAAAAGCAAGACTTCTGTCTTGCTTTTTTTTATGTAAAAGCAGCATGATAAAGCTCCAATACAACGACTCAGCCTTCCATGTCTTTTATCATCCGCCCTGCTACTGAACACGATTTGCCTGCCATTCAAAATATTTACAATGCTGAAGTTCTACATGGTATGGCAACGTGGAATGAACATGCATATGATTTAGCGCATTTTCAAAAACAGTTACAACACTTTAAAAATCAGCAATTTCCATTTTGTGTAATGGAAGACCAAGAGAAGAAGGTGATTGCAGGATTTGCAGACTATGCCACTTTCCGTAATTTTTCAGGCTATCGTTTTACCGTTGAGCATTCTATTTATATTTCACCCAACTATGCACGTCAGGGTTTAGGTAAACAACTTTTAGCCTATTTGATTGAACAAGCAAAAATGCAACAAATGCATGTCATGGTTGCAGGAATTGACCATGCCAATCTTGCATCAATTGCATTACACGAAAAATTCGGCTTCGTACAAACAGGCTATATGCCACAAGTGGGACAAAAATTTGGCCAATGGCGTGATCTAGTACTGATGCAATTGATGTTAAATCAGTGAGATTGGCGTTAAATTGTCACTGGTTACACTGATCACAGCGTAATTATGCTTTGCTGCTTGTTCATAAAAATTTTTGAGTTGAGCAAACAGCAAGCTCAACTCCGCAAATTGCAGTTCTATCGACTCAGTCCGAATCCCATGTTCCTGCTCTAGGCGCTTTAAACAAGTAGTTTGCATATGCTTTTTAAAGTCATCAATATCGAGTTTCCCTAATGCTTCTTCGACTTCAACTACACGAACTGCCGTGTTATAGCGCACCTCTGTGAGTTGTTTCTGACGTTCCGATAAATGATGTTCAGCTTGTACACTCAAAGCCAGTAAGGAAGTTCCAGACTTAAAACTCCCCTGCAACAACGTTTGTAAGATCTTCCAGTTTGAGCCTAAAAGCAGACGTGATTCAAGCTGTTGCGAATCCAATACATCTTGCACATCAGTCGACTCTAAAATCAGCATTTCTAAAGCATTGGGTTGAATACTTAATAATAATGTGTCCATATGGCTGCTCTTATTGTTGTTACTTTCCATTAGCTTAACGCGTCTGAAATCCAACTGCTCAATCAATTTGTATGAGTAATTTTCACAAAAACGCAAAGGACAGTGGTCCTTTACTCCGAGCTTAAATACGCCACAAAAAATATCCCCTAATCCAGCGGATTACCCACAATATTACTAATAATTCCCTTCATGATATGAGGGCCTTGCTCAGTACGTAAGTCCTCATACCATGCCTGGGTTACACTTTCATCTTTCATATGGGTCACATCACAACGTTTACGTGCGCGTAGCACCATTTCTCCTGTACGTTCATTGCGTTTATTTTGATAACGACGTAACGAGTCTTGTAAGCCCAAAGTATTAATTTGTAGTGCGCGTGCCAAATAAATGGCATCCTCCATCGCCTGACAACCGCCTTGCCCAATATCAGGCGTTGTACTATGTGCTGCATCTCCGACGATCACCACACGACCTTTATAGAAGTCAGTAAATGGCTCAATATCATGAATTTCGACACGATTAGTCTGCTGTTCATTCATTGCATCAATGAGGCTTTGCACAGGCGCACACCAATTTTGAAAATACTCTTTCAACTTTTTTTTATATTGATTTCGATCATTTTCCAAACCAACTGGTAGAGGCACATCAAAAAAGAAATAGAAGCGATTGTCAGAAACTGGCATAAGTGAAGCACGCTTCCCTTCGCCAACAAATGTCGTCCATTGATCTGCTGGTGCTAAATCACTAGATATTTCAACTAAACCATTCCAGTTGACGTAACCAGCGTAACGGCGCTCAACTTGATCACCAAGAACATACGCTCGAGTCAAAGAGTGAGTTCCATCTGCTCCAACCAATAATTCTGTTTGGATTTCTGTTCCATCTGCAAAGCGAACTGTGACCATATCATTGTGCTCTGCTAAAGACAGCATTTTTTTACCGAGCTTGATATCCTGACGCCCAAATTCATCCATCAACATGTTTTGTAGTTCGGCACGCGAAACAGGATACGGTCGCTGTCCAACCTCTTCAATCAAAGGATACAAGCTGAACTGGGTCATGACATCCCCCGTTAAACCATCAACATAAGCCAAATGGTCCATCTGCCCACCTAGGCGTGCGACTTGGTGGGTTAAGCCCAAATAATTCAGGCACTTCACACCATTTGACCACAATGAAATGGCTGCACCTACAGGTAAAATATGCTCTGTTTGCTCATAAATGGTGACTCGATGCCCAAATTTTTTCAATGCGATTCCTGTCGTTAAACCACCCATCCCTGCACCAATAATTGCAATTTCCATCTGTTCCTCTTTTTCAAATTTGTATCATTCAGATTGAAAAAGCGAAAAGCATGCCATCTTTGAGCCCTTCATTTATGTCCATCAAAAGTTGGCATAAGCTGTGCTACATAAAGGAAAGAAAGTAATTTCATTTTCGTAAAATTGGCAGATAAATTTCTTTATTTTTAAAACGAAAAATCACCTATTGATGACCCTAAACACGGACCTATTTCATGGCAACCTTATTTGCACCTAGCTTTGAGCTTCCTACGAATATACAACAATTGACCAATCTGGCAGATCTGCGTATTGGGGCTGAAGTGATTGAATGCTCGGATGATTTTTTTGCTGAAGCCAAACGCATGTTGCAATTTGACGCTCCAGTTTTTGTGGAGGATAAATTTGACGATCACGGAAAATGGATGGATGGTTGGGAAACACGGCGTAAGCGCCATGCAGGTTACGACTGGGCCATGGTCAAACTTGGAGTCGCAGGAAAAATTAAAGCTTTTGATATCGACACGACATTCTTTACTGGCAATTATCCTGCTTCCGCGGCTATTGAAGCCTGTTATGCACCAAAGGGTAACTTTGAAGATGTAGAATGGCACCAAATTTTACCAAACAGTATATTGGGACCTAGTCAGCACCATATTTTTGAGGTCAAAACTGAAATGGTGTATACCCATATTCGTTTAAACATTTATCCTGATGGTGGCATCGCGCGTCTTCGTGTTTATGGTGATGTGCAAACCCAAATTACCGACCACAATCAAATATTAGATCTGTTGGCATTGGAAAATGGAGGACGCGTCATTGCATATAGTGATGCCCATTTTGGACATCCCCGTAATTTAATTAATCCTGGTAGAGGGATCAATATGGGCGATGGCTGGGAAACTAAACGTCGTCGGGCACCTGGTTTTGACTGGTGTATTTTAGCCTTGGGGCAAGCAGGCTCTATTGAAAAAATTGAAATTGACACTGCACATTTTAAAGGCAATTACCCAGCTGAAGTTTCAGTTCAAGCCATTTATATTGAAGATGCTACCGACCCACAACTGATTCCACAAAGTATGTTTTGGCCCTTTTTATTAGAGGCGAAAACCATGCAAATGGATCATATCCATTGTTATGCCAATGAAATTTTAACACAGAACAAAGTGTCCCATATTCGTGTCAATATGATTCCCGACGGTGGTATTAGTCGCATTCGCCTATGGGGTAAAATTGTCTAATTTATATTCAAATTGACATGATTAGCTCAATTATTATTTTAGATTTATGCTGCTATATTTTCATATATGCATCAATTTTGAAAATACAGTTTTCATTTGGAAGAAACCCATGCCCCATCATATTTTGATTCAACCGATTAGCAATGAAAATTTTGCCGAGTTTGGTGATGTGATTAGCTGCCGAGGGCATGATTTTTTCCATATTAATGATGCACACACTGAGCGCTATCATGCCTTGGCTGAAACTGAAATTATGGGCCATGCAAAAGTTGGTATTAGTATCTTTCGAAATATCCAGACCACTACACTTCCTGTTGAAATTTCAATGTTGGAACGTCACCCCAAAGGCTCTCAAGCGTTCATCCCGATGCACGGTCAAAAATTTCTAGTGTTGGTTGCGCCAAGTTTGGATACGGATCAACCTGATATTTGTAAATTACAGGCTTTTATTACAGATGGTTCGCAGGGTGTGAATTATCATATAGGGACATGGCACCATCCACTTTTAACACTGGAATCTCCTAGTGATTTTGCCGTTATTGATCGAATTGGGACTGGACATAATTGTGATATTTTTCAGTTTCCATCACCTCTCTTTATCGAAGAGTCGGGAAACCCCTAAATATTGTCCCTTTACTTTGAATAGCTCCCTATGTTCTATTCAAAGCATAACGAAAATGGGATCAAATCATGCTCAAGTATCCATTCTTGATTGGACTTTTGACTGTAAGCACACTCGCTTCAGCAGATGAGACCTTTGAACAAGAACTTCGCCAAGGTTGCGCCAAAGTCAAAATCTCTGCCAATGCTGGTAAGAAATTTTATGATCAAAAACAATATCAAAAAGCGTTAGAGCAATTTCAGTATCAAGCGACGTGGTCTTCTTTTTGTTTAATGAATCAACCCGAAAGTGGTGTATCCCTTACTGAACGTGATGTCGAAATTGCCAACAACAATGTCGGTTTAAGTTATAGCAAGTTGGGAAAACCGCTTTGGGCTAGAGCGTGGTTTTTGCATGATGCTAAGTCTAAATCTAGTCAATTTAATTTAAAGCAACTACCACCGCCTAAAAAATCAGCAACACTAGCGGGCAAATATGTACAGTATGCAGGCTTTGGGCAGTGGAATCAGATTGAGGTAAAACCGCTTAAGCATGTATATCAAATTGAATTTAATGGTCTTTATATGGGAATACGCAGTCTCATCTATGGACCCAATATGGGTGAGTTTGAAACCACCATGCCGTTCAATCGAACTCAAGCGCAATATCAGGTCGATGACTGTAAAATTAATTTAAAGTTTGCCTTCGATCCCAAAATAGGACATACCATCCGTGTCAGCGAAACCAATACCATGAGCTGTGGTTTTGGGCACAATGTTTCAGCAAACGGTGTATTTCTAAAAGTAGAATAAGATCCATATCTAACATTCAATGTACTAACCTCCCCTTTAGCAGGGAGGCTTTTCGTCACTTGTTCAACAGAGGGGAAAATAACGAGACTTAAATCGCCACCAATTCTCGAATACCTTTTGCAGGCATTTCACTGCCTGCCCCTTGTGCAATCACTTGCCCACGGGCCATAACGGTATATGTATCAGCCAATTCTTCGGCAAAGTCATAAAACTGCTCAACCAAAACCACCGCCATCTCACCACCATCCGCCAGTTTACGAATCACTCGGCCAATGTCTTTGATAATAGAAGGTTGAATGCCTTCTGTGGGTTCATCCAATATTAACACCCGCGGTTCTGACGCTAAAGCACGCGCAATCGCCAATTGCTGCTGCTGTCCACCCGATAAATCTCCACCACGACGATGTTTCATTTCATCTAATACGGGGAATATTTCATACAAATGTTCAGGTACTTTTCGGGTTTTAGCCCCCTTAAACTTGGCCATGCCAATCAGGATATTTTCTTCAACAGTTAGGGTCGAAAAAATATCACGGCCTTGTGGCACGTAAGCCAAACCTGCACGAACACGTTGTTCAGGATTCATCTTCGAGATGTCCTTACCATCAAGTAAAATTTGGCCCGACTTGATCGGTAAAATCCCCATCAGACATTTCAGTAAGGTGGTTTTTCCAACACCATTCCGCCCCAACACCACCGAGCACTCTCCCACAGGGGCCTGAAATGAAACATCTCTTAAAATATGACTGCCACCGTAAAACTGATTGACGTCTTTGACTTCTAACATGGTCGGCTCCTTAACGTCCTAAGTATTTCTCAATCACATCTTCATTGGCCTGTACCTCTGCCAATGTGCCTTCAGCTAAAATCGACCCTTGAGCCAGTACCGTCACTTTTTCACTGATGGTGTCGATAAAGCTCATATCATGTTCAACCACCACCAAAGTGTGATTTTTCTTCAACTCTAAACACAGCTCAGCCGTGCGTTCTGTTTCGGCATCAGTCATGCCTGCCACAGGTTCATCAAGTAAAATCAGCTTAGGACGTTGCATAAGCAACATGCCGATTTCCAACCATTGCTTTTGTCCATGTGACAACAGCCCCGCAGGTTTATGTACCCACTCTTCTAGCCGAATTTGCGCCAAAGACTCATCCAAAGCCAACTGCGCATCTGGATCCAGTTTACTGAAGAAGCTTTTTTTGACGCGCTTATCTTTTGGCGCCGCGAGTAGCAAGTTTTCCATCACTGTAAAATTTTCAAATACCGTTGGTTTTTGAAATTTACGACCAATGCCTGCTTCTGCAATTTGCTCCGTACTCATCTTGGCCAAATCATAGTTTTGCCCAAAAAAAGCTGAGCCTTCGGTCGGTCGGGTTTTGCCTGTAATCACATCCATCAGTGTGGTTTTACCTGCTCCATTGGGTCCAATGATACAGCGTAGCTCCCCTTCTTTGATGTACAGCGACAGATCATTTAAGGCCCGAAAGGCATCAAACCAAACACTGACTTTTTCCAAGTACAGTGCAATCCCGTGGCTAAAGTCAGCGCCTTGTTCTTTGGGACGTCCATAGCCGTCTGAAGCATGGCCACCATGAGGTTGTATTAGCTCACTCATTCGCTACGCTCCTTTTTAAAACGGTCAAACAGACCAATGACACCTTTGGGTAAGAAAATGGTGACCACAATAAATAAAGCACCCAAGATTAATAACCATGCTTCTGGATAAGCCACGGTGAAATAGGTTTTCACGCCATTAATTAACCCTGCACCCAAAATTGGGCCAATCAAAGTCCCACGCCCACCCGCAGCCACCCACACCGCCATTTCAATCGAATTGACGGGGTTCATTTCACTTGGGTTAATAATACCTGCTTGGGGAACGTATAAAGCCCCTGCAATACCTGCAATGACCGCCGACAGCACCCATGCAGATAGCTTGTACCAAAGTGTGCGGTAGCCCAAATACTGTAAGCGATTTTCGCTGTCACGGATTGCTCCCAGTACACGGCCATAAGGTTTATTCATAAGATGACGCAATCCCACAAAGCACAACAGCAGCACAACAGCGGTGAGAAAACAGAGTGTGGCACGCATAGATGCTGAGGTAATGTCCATGCCAAAAATGGTTTTAAAGCCTGTAAAACCATTATTTCCACCAAAGCCTGTTTCATTGCGGAAGAACAACAGTGCCGCCGCAAAAGTCATAGCCTGAGTAATAATCGAAAAATACACGCCTTTAATTTTGGAGCGAAACGCAAAGAAACCAAAGATGAAAGCCACCATACCAGGAACCAACACCACCAAGGCCAAAGCCCATAAGAAATGATTGGTACCCACCCAATACCATGGCAGTTCAGTCCAACTTAAAAAACGCATAAAGTCAGGAAGTGCGTCCCCTGCAGATTGGCGCATCAGATACATGCCGAAAGCATACCCCCCCAGCGCAAAGTACAAGCCGTGACCTAAACTTAAAATGCCTGCATAGCCCCAAACCAAGTCCAGTGCCAAAGCTACCAAAGCCAAGCACATGATTTTACCAATCAGGGTGACCCAATACGCAGAAAGATAAAATGCCGAATCAGCAGGAAGTAAATGTAACCATGGGAGCAATAACATGACAGCAAAACACGCCGCTATTGCCATTGCACTGATAGGTTTATCAGATAATAAAGAATTGATTTTCATGAGCTTACTCCACAAAACGGCCTTTGATGGCAAACAAACCTTGTGGACGTTTTTGAATAAACAAAATCACAAGAACCAGTAGAATAATTTTCGCAAGAACAGCGCCCATGCCAATTTCAAGAATCGTACCACTGATACCCAAACCGAGTGCTGCCAGTACCGCTCCCCAGACTTGTCCTACACCACCAACAACAACGACCAAGAAAGCATCAATGATATAATTTTGACCTAAATCAGGCCCAACATTACCTACTTGCGCTAAGGCACAGCCTGCCAGACCAGCTAGGCCTGAACCCAGTCCAAAAGCCATCATGTCAATACGACTAGAACGAATGCCTACAGCTCGTGCCATTTGGCGGTTTTGCGTCACGGCACGAACAAACAAACCAAAGCGTGTTTTATTGAGCAGGTAAACCAACAGCAGTAGCACCGCAACCGTAAATACAATAATAGCAATCCGGTTATACGGCAGCATTAAACTTGGACTCAGCGCAATACCGCCCGATAACCATGAAATATTGGAGACTTCGACATTTTGCGCACCAAAAATCATCCGTACCAATTGCATCAAAATCAGACTGACGCCAAAAGTCGCCAACAGCGTTTCCAGCTGACGACCGTATAACGGTCGAATTACCGTCCGTTCAATCAACATGCCAATCAACGCACTTACCACAAAGGCTGCAGGAATAGCTGCAATTAAATACCAATCAACATAACTGCCTAAGTAAGTTTTAAACAGGCTTTGCACCACATAGGTGGTATAAGCCCCAATCATAATCAATTCGCCATGTGCCATATTAATCACACCAAGCAGGCCATAAGTGATGGCTAAACCGAGCGCTGCTAGCAGTAAAATGCTGGCTGTACTAAAACCAGAAAATACATGTCCAGCCCATTCACTGGCTTGGATGCGGGTTTTAATCTGACTTTTGCCATCCGCCAAAATAGCTTTGAGATCTGGATTCAGATTAGGCTGGGTGAGGGTTTGTTCTACTAAGGCTAAAACATCGGGGCGATTTGACTCAGCGAGTACTTTTGCTGCTTGAATCTGTACCAACACATCTGGATTTTCAAAATCTAAACGTGCTTTGAGCTGTGCTAAGCGCTGTTTGACTTTGTTATTTTGCTCTTTCAAATAGAGCTGATTAATCTGTGCAATATTCAATTCGGACAGGTTATTTTCTAAAATATCAATCGCTTCTAAACGTTGAGAAAAGTCTTCAGATTTTAATTTTGCTTGTGCCTGACCAAAGTTTAAAGCTTTACGTAAAGTATTGACCAATGTCACTTGAGATAAATCACCCGGCCAAGTTTCAATCACTTGCTCATCGGGATAACTCAATAATTTCTCATTATTTTTTAAAATATATGTCGTGCCTGCACTGTCTTTGTATAACTCATCATTTTCAATAAATGCAACGAGACGATCAAACTCTTCAATCGTGCCCGGCCACTGGCTCAGCATGGCACGACGCTCTGCAAATTCTGCTTTAACAAAACGTTGAATGGCATCATTAGATGCTGATGCACTTTGTGTAGCAGAAGCGGGTTCAGTATTTTCAGCCCAAACACTGTTACTCATGAGCTGTGCCATTGAGCAGAGTATCGCGACACAAAAAATCTTTGGATTCATAAAATATTCCCTTAAGGTTGCTTAAAAAGTCCCGTATCGGGATGTTTTTATTTAAGAGCCCACAGCCGAAGCTATAGGCTCAGTACTTAAGACAATTATTTAGGAATGTATGGGCTCCAAGGCTCTGCTTTAATCACACTTGGTGTTTTGTAGACCACATCAAACTGACCATCTGCGCGAATCTCACCAATCATGACTGGTTTATGTAAATGATGGTTTTCTGCATCCATTTTTAAGGTATAGCCAGAAGGTGCTTTAAACTCTTGACCAGCCATTGCTTCACGAACCTTATCAACATCGGTCGTTCCTGCTTTTTCAACAGCTTGCTTCCACATATTGATCCCCACATAGGTGGCTTCCATCGGGTCATTGGTCACGATTTTGTCTGCATTCGGCAGTTTATATTCCACCGCATACTGCTTCATTTTATTGACAAATTCGGTATTGGTTGGGTTCTTCACTGACATAAAGTAGTTCCACGCCGCCAAATGTCCAACCAATGGCTTGGTATCAATACCGCGGAGTTCTTCTTCACCCACAGAGAAGGCCATGACAGGAATGTCAGAGGCTTTGATACCTTGGTTCCCCAATTCACGGTAGAACGGCACATTTGAGTCGCCATTGATGGTTGAAATCACTGCTGTTTTCTTACCCGCAGCGAATTTCTTCACATTGCTCACAATAGTTTGATAGTTACTATGACCGAAGGGCGTGTACTCTTCCATGATGTCAGCATCTGCCACACCTTTGGACTTCAAAAACGCACGTAAGATTTTATTGGTGGTACGTGGGTAGACATAGTCTGTGCCCAATAAAACAAAACGCTCAGCTTTACCGCCCTCTTCGCTCATCAAGTATTCCACCGCAGGAATCGCTTGTTGATTTGGCGCAGCGCCCGTGTAAAAAATGTTTTTAGACTGTTCTTGCCCCTCATATTGCACAGGATAGAACAGTAAACCATTTAACTCTTCCACTACGGGCAAAACTGACTTACGAGAAACGGATGTCCATGCGCCAAAAATTACTGCCACTTTGTCTTGGGTAATCAGCTGACGTGCTTTTTCTGCAAATAAAGGCCAATCAGATGCAGGATCAACCACCACAGGTTCTAATTTCTTACCGAGTACACCGCCATTGGCATTGATTTCATTGATGGTCATCAATGCCGTATCTTTTAAAGACGTTTCAGAAATGGCCATCGTTCCTGAAAGTGAATGTAAAATCCCGACTTTAATGGTGTCACCACTCGCTGCTGTGGCAACAGGTTCAGATGCTGCTGTGCTCGCTTTATCTGCAGGTTTTGAACAACCTGTTAAAGCAATACTCCCCATAATTGCTATTGCAAGGAATGTCTTCGTTAATAATTTTTGTTGGAACATCTCATTTTCTCCAAACTTGAAACTTAGGGTGCATTTTTCAATGCATGATTGTTATTAGCGCTATAGGTGCCAATTCAATTTCTATGCCAAGCAGGTCTAAATGAAGGTTTCAACACTCTTTAAAACACATATTTTTTAATATTTATCAATACCTTAAATAAAACAAAAAATCACACTACGCACCCTAAATTTACCTCATTTTGTTGTTTTTATGCATACAAGCTTGTATACAACATTTGTTCCAAATCAATCCATCTTGCCCACTATTGCCCTTTTATTTTAAGATTTGTGCACAAATTAGGCGCACCCGAAGATTAAATATGCCCATAAAAAAGCACCCTCTAAGTTAGACTAAATGTGTCCAACTTTCGGGGTGCAGTTCAATATGCGGGCTTTTGATGTACTTATAATAAATTTAAATGTCAGTTGTAGGATAACTTTATAAAAAATGGCCTAGTATCCGCTCAACTAAGCCTTTTGAAGCATAAGTCTATAAATTAAATTGTAGGATAAGATTATAAAAAGCCACTTTTTTGTGGCTAATTTCAATGCCAACTCACTTTACAATTTTATGAGCGTATTTCAATGCATAATCTTTGCTCAAAGCTCTAGCATCAGCTAATGCATTGTGAGGAATCATAGATTTCTTCGTAGTGAGTGACAAATCGAGTAAGAAACCTAATACTGGAACATTGATACATTGCCCTTGTCCTAAGAGCAAAATACGGTTAAATAACTCTATATCTGAAGGATAGTCAGCTACGATAGTAATGTGCGTCTCTCCTTGAGAGTCCACTTCCCATAAGAAACTGCATAACTTATTAACTAATTCCCACATAGGAATAGCTGATTGCCCTAAAATTGGCATTACGTGTTGTTCAACGAAGGGACTAGGATTTTTACAGCCCACCACCTCATAAAACTCATATTTACCGTCACCAGACACCAAACCTAATGAGATCAACTCACCTGTACCTTGATCATGCCAGCCATTAAATTCACAATCCAAAAATAAATACATTTATCATCTCACGATACATAAACACAATTTAGAACACCCTCAGATATACCGTGAATACCATATCTATTAGTCTTATACTGATACTTACTCTCTTTTAAACGTAAGATAAGTAGATAGCTTCATTGATACATGTCGTATCTTTGCCAAAATATTGTATGAAAGTAGAGAAGTTTTATACTAAAAATTCAAGCCAATTTAAATTTTATCTGGATATTCAACTTTGTTGAAATTCTTAACCGCGTTATTTAATTGCTCAAATAATATAGCGTACTTTATTTCTAATTCATTAATACATTCCGTATCTTTGCCATAATATTGTAGAAGATAAGATAAACGTAGTTTTGTAGTTGTACAAATATCAAAAATTATTCTTGCTGTATGCCCTAATGTCACTGCTTCACGTCGATCATTTCCTCGGCCTCTTCTCTCCCATACCATTCCTATTCCATCTGCATCTTTATGTAATAGATGACTACTTGCCCCATAACTATAAGTAAGGCCACTAAGGAATTCGAGTTGAGCCTGCTTAGAATCTTTAAAATATTTACAAATACCAGAGAAAGACCATTGCTCTTCCATAGCCTTTCTTTGCTTTTTATTATATTTGCTTCTAATCAGATTTATTTGGGTTTCATCTATAATTTGCTCTCTGAGAGCTTCCCATTCTTTATCTTGCTCTGTTTCTTCAAGTTTTGAAAGTAAAAAAGAGACTCTTTCACTACGTTTGATATCTGAAAACATAGGTAAAATTAACCAATACTCTTCAACTTTTTTCACAACTTCTTCAGGAGAGCCTAATAATATATAAATATATTTGAAAGAACCTTCTAAGATCGAGCGACACAATATGTCAGCATCCCATTCCTTACCTTCCATAAGTAGTATTAATACACTTTCGGAGGTTAAATGACAGTCAATAAATAACTGTGAGCTTACGAAGCGAACAAGTGGATTCACATCTTTATATTCTTGATCAAGATAAGGAGAGGCTATATCAAAACAAGAACCTATAAAGTGACTGGCTAAGCCAGCCCAAGAACGAAATATTATTTTTAATTCTCCGTTATTTGATTCGAGCATATAAATTATCCTTACATAACTTTAATTATTTAATGAATGAGAACTCATCATGCCCTTAATTTATCAATATTTTAAAGTCATATAAGTAAATCATTTCTATATCATATTAATGATCTCAGAAAGTCAGCGTAAGCTCGTAGTTGTTCTACATCATGAAGCAACTGTCTTTTCTTTTTCATGATTTCACACGTTAGTTGAGGAAATTCTATTAGAGCTTGTTCAGAAGCTCTAATTTGGTTTTCATAAAGTTTTTGCTTTTCTAGTAATTCTTTAGTCTTCAATCCAACTCGTAAAAAGTCATTTTGGGCGCTTTGATCGTTAAATTGTTGTCTAATTGAATTCATGCTTTCGGTTTCAATAAATATTGAAAGTCTTGGGTTATCTAGATTAATTTTTTTTGTTAAATAACCTTGCTTTATGAGCTTTCTTAGAAGTCTATAAAGCTGTTGTTGATTCATTCTTTGCTTTTCTTCCTTAGAAGGATTCAATGTGTTCCAAATTTGATTACAGGTCCATCCATCGATCTGGTTTTGAGATAGAAGTACAAGAAAAGATTCAAAGATAGGAGAAGCTATTGGTTGCATGAGTGAAAACTAGAAAACTTAAAAAGAGGATTATAATCCGTGGATATATAGTCCTCAAATAGTGATAGTTCTGTTTTTTAAGCATTTAAATGTTTATGTCAGAACTTACTATTCAATTTGGGCAATTGGTTCGCAAGTACAGAAAAGAAATAAATATGTCACAAGAGCAATTAGCATTGCTCTGTAACATAGATCGTAGCTATCTGGGGAGGATTGAAAGAGGGGAAGTAAATCCTACTCTTGAGAAAATTTATGAACTATCTAAAGTCCTAGGAATCAGTCCACAAAATTTATTACCTTAGTTTTTTTAAGGTTTAGATACGAATAATTCAGCAATACCAGGTCTTGAAGCATGGTTACTTGCTCTTAAAATTAATTGATTGAGCAATTGCTCTCTTAGTCTATATTTCGCTTCAAACATTGAAGTTTTATATTTGGGTAAAGAAATTAAATATTTTAAGTTCACTACAATATGAAAAGGTTCTTTCTCTTGATCAGTAAAGAATAGCGGTGATACCCACTCAAAATCATATTTTCTCTTAAGCTTTTCTTTTATTGATATTTTATATCCCAAATAATATGGAATAAGCCCCTCTTTTTGTTGTGCATAATCACAAACTGCACCCAATCTAACAAATATGGGTTCATAGCTTGTAGAGGTTTCAATTTTGAGACCAAAAACCTCTGTTTGAATTTGTGAAGTGGTTAGTCCAAATAAATCACATGTCATTTCATTACCCCAATAGATTGGTTTTAATACTGCACCCCAATCTAAAGGAGACATATTCTCGTATCCAGTAACAGCAAGATGTAGCATCTTATTATATTTACCCACAGCTTGCGGATCTGTGATTTTGGAATCTGGTGTATTGACCTTTGTAATAGCATCTTTCCAAATTTGTGTGCTTGAATTTTTATTATTTAAAATCTTGTCCGTTAAAATTGGTGCAATTGTAATATTGAAAGCCTGTTGCGGATCTTTATTAACATGCCCATCACCCAAAGTAGAACTTGTAATAAAACTGAGTACCTTATCTATTTCAGATGGATAATCATTGAAATTTCTTTTATCACTTGGAACTAGATTCATTAGTTCAATTAGAGTTTGATTTACAGCTTCTAAGACTTTCGACTCCCAATCAAAAAGTGCTGCTATTTGTGGAACAGATGAAAAAAAACTTTTAATTTCTTCTTTGAATGCTTCACGATTACTTTCTTTTATTGAACTATTAGCATCAATATACATAGTTTTAGATAAAGATTTGATAAGTAAAGGTTTGCAATATTTTTTATTCGGATCTAAACGAGTTTCAATATATTCAATTAATTGATCACACTCTTGTGGATTATCTGTCCATAGAATCATTATAAAAGGGCCGTTATCACATGAAATAACTGTCTCTAAAATTCTAGTAATTTCAGCATAATGGGTACTTGATCCTAATGAACTACTACCAGATAAATTTAAATCTACAAATAAACCTCTCACACCTTTGTAATAGTCTTGATGTAAATGAGAGGCATCTTCTTCATTATATTGAACCCCAATACATGAAGAACCAATAAGTTTAAATGTCTCAATAATAGGCTCTAGGTGTTCTTTTTTATCATCAAGTACAACAAAACGTGGAGGTGTTAACATTATTAATTTAACCCAAAAAATTAATCAAAAACTAAAGCCATAGCTGCACCATCAAACTCTTTTGGTACATCATCCTGATCATCAAGAATAACTAGACGCCCTTTATTTACCTCCATTGCAAGATTTACATAATATAAACCAATTCCCATTCCATTTGGTCTTCTAGTGAAGAATGGTTTTACTAACTGCTCTTGCTCATCTTGGAAGCCTGGACCATTATCGGCAACAATAATTGCTGTTTTACCATAAAAGTCTCTACGTACATCTATATAAATCTTTCTCTGACCTATAGTATCTTCAGGCCAACGTGCTTGAAGCCAATATATTGAATTATCAAAGATATTGTTTAAACAACCAATTAATATTTTAAAAATATATTTTTGTTCAATATCAGGAATATTATCTTCCAAGAATGGACAAACGAATTGAACCTTATGTGCTCTGAATCGAATCGAGGCAATATCTCTTGCACGACGAATCAAGTTTTTTAAACTCGCAGGCTTATTATCACCTTTTCTCAATAAGTCAGAGAAACTATCTAAAATTTTCACAAGTTCATAGGCATGATCTTTAATTAAAGTAATATCTTCACTATGCTCAATAGTCCGATATAAAGATCTAACACCATGTTCAACTTCATGAAAAACAATAGCTAGTCCCATATTATTAAAACCTGAAGTAAGCATTACTTCACGCATTTCATTATAATTTTTCTCAGTTTTCTCAATTAATGGTTCTAATTCCTCAGTTAAATTATGTTTCTTTGCCAGTTTTCTGAGCTCAGTTAATGGCTTTTCAATTTTTTTCTCTTCTATATTTTTACCAGTTTCAGTTACTTGTCTTATACGTTCTTTATCTTTTTGGCGCTCTGTCTCAACAATAGTTAGTACACTTAATACAATTTGTTGGAATCTTTCGTACGTCTCATTTTCAATAAAGCCTTCTCGATTAGTTTTCTCTTGAAGATCAAAACTATCTTCAACACTAAGATCTAAAGATCCAACAATGATATTACGACTAATATGCCTACCAGGTACATTGACTCGTCGCAAATCTAAACCGAGCCAATCATCACCAGGTTCACCATAGTTATAAACTCGTATGTTATCTCGATATACACGAATACCGCCATTTTCATTTAGGAAGCTTTCAACAAGTTGCTGCTCTCCAAACTTAGATATAACTAGTTTATCGCGATCATAGATAAAAAATTCACCGCTTATATCACCAATTCCATGTAAGTCCTCAGGCTCCACAACAACTTTGTTTTTTTTCAAATTTGATGGTAATAAAAGTTTCTCATTTTCTAATAATTCTTGACGAGGCTCTACTTTGATTCCAGGAACACCAATAAAATTATAGTTTAAAGATAGTAAACCATTGGCGATTGAAAATGAGATATGCCAAGGAGCTCTTTCCTTTAATTTATCAATATCTGAAACACCTTCAGTCCAGTCAGGATGTCCTTTAACTTCAAGTAATGTTTCAAACTTGTCACTTCGCTTTTCATTAAAAGGTGTAGAGATCGAAGTAATTTGGCGTAAAAGTTTTCTTACATCGCCACGAGACCAGCTTTGTTCTCTCAAATTACTTATAGTAATTTGAGTACCTGTATTTTCTCCCGTAAAGACTATAGGTGTTCTTGTAATTACTTCTACACGGGTATCTTCTAGAAAAGGTTTGTCAATTAAATCTTGCCAGTTAATGTGAAGAACACATTCATCAGAGTTTTCAGATCTGGTGATTAATTGAATTTCATTTCCTAATTTATGTACTGCGAATCTTCCTAAACCTTTCTCCCCTAAAGGTAAACGACCAGCTTTGGTTCGTCTTTTTTCTTTTTTTTGCTGTTCCTTATGATCATGAGCAGGGACAAGCCAAATATTTTTAATAATATCAGCTGACATACCCTCACCATTATCTTCAACAATGATTTTTGCACTTGGGGTGTTGATTTTATCTAATGTAATTAAGACAGTATCGGCATCAGCATCATAAGCATTTTTCACAAGCTCAAAAATTGCTAGGCGAGAAGAACCGATTAGTTGATCACCTAACATTTGCAATAAGCGTGCTCGTGGGCGAAATGCCAAATCTTCGGAAGTAATATAATTTTCAGTCATTACCAATCCTTTAATAATTTTTCTGCAATTTTTTGCGCAAGTAAAACAGGTACAGCATTACCAATTTGTTTAAAAGCACTAGTACGTGCAGGCTTACCTGATACATTTTCAAAATAGTAGTCGTCAGGAAAACTTTGAATTCTAGCGGCTTCTCTAGGTGTAATCGACCGATTTTGCTCAATATCTGGATGAATATAATGATGTCCATCTTTAGATATATGTGCAACAACAGTATGGCAGGCAGCTAAATTACCAGCAACTACTTTAAAGCGGTCGACAAAGGAATTTCTACCTTTATGACTTTTTAAATATTCAGGTAAATCATCATAATGTAATCGTCTTTTCTCAGTATTCCATAAATTGACAGCATACTGATAAATTTCTAAATCTTGTTTAGAATGTGGACGAGCTTCATGCCAAGTTAGGGGAAGATTTGAATAAATTTGAGCTTGTTCAAGCCATTCTGACGGCTTACTGATCGGCTCTACTGGCCTAGTTTGACCTCCACCAGCAGGTATTTGAGGGAGATCTTTAAATAGATCCCACACATTAGCTTGTGGCAGCCATTGTTCAGGTTCAGGATAAAAAGATTTCTTACTGCGATGACCTCGTTTGCCTACCAAAATAATGCGTTTACGATTTTGTAGAACACCATATTCATTTGCAGATAGTACTCTATACTCAATTGTATAACCTATTTCGACAAATAGGGCTCTCATCTTATCAAAGTAGAGTTCACCATTAGGGTTTGTTGCAGTCAAAAGTCCCAGCACATTTTCAAAGACAAAATATTTAGGTTTATATCTTTTCAAAAACTCAGCATAGTATTTGTATAAATGATTTCTGGGATCATCATCCATATTTCCACGTGCCCTACCAATAAGAGAATAGGCTTGGCAAGGTGGCCCTCCAATAATTAAATCTAATTTAGATTTACCTAATTGTTCATCTACTTTTTGAAAAATATTATCTAGAGTATCTGGACCAATAAATTCGTTGATAACAGAGTCGATTTCACTTATTGGAACAGCACTATACAGCTCATTTCGAGTAATCTCATTTTTTAAATATTTTGAATATAAATCTATCGAATTATTGTTTTTTAACCAATGAAAAGCTTGGCGCGTTTTTAGCGTAAAGCATGCTGAGGCATCTGCTTCAACGTGGGCAATTGGTTTGAACCCAGCACGAATAAACCCCTCTGACAAGCCGCCAGCACCAGCGAATAAATCAAGAAATTTTAAAGTGCTAGACATAATACATCAATAGAAAATAAATAAGTGCCAGGATACCAGGAAACTTAAGATTTAGCAAAAATATAGTAACTAATTTAAAAGGCTAAAACCCTAGCACCCCAACGGTTTCTATTCAAAATCTATCGGTTCTTACGATCGATCTTTAGTGGTCCCAAATGCTATTTGAAAGCAAAATCTGTAAATTGCTTAAAACTTAAAGGTCGATCAACAACGTAGAGTTGCCCAAACTCAATCTGCCCAGCTTGCATAGCTAGAATTAATCGAACTATTGAGTAGCCTCTACGCTGCATGCTTATCATTGAGAGTGATCCCGAAAGTGTGGGGCTCTTCCGTGCTTTCTGGCTCAAGCTTACTATCAGCTCCTGACATTGTGCTTTATCAATGATCCAATCACGGTTGAACGCATCTGGGCGCTGAAACGTATGTAATATTCCGGCATCTAACAACTGCTTTAGCTGGTATCTTGTGAGCTGTAATGCCTCACAAGCCTCATCCATCGACCAATTTGAGTATATCTGTATTGCAAGGCCCTCAACCTGTTCACGGGAATAGTGCTTTTTCCCTTCAAAAACACGAGGTTTAAGCTTTTGTTGTTGTACTAATTTATCTACTCTATCTGGATGACAATTAAGAATTTTGGCAGCTTCCTTTTTGGAAACAATATTTCGTTCTCGGGTAGTTAACTGAATACGTGTTACACGCGTCGACTCTAAGACACTAGGCCAATATTTCTCTATGTAATAGTCAAATTCAACTTTTATCCGAGCAATCCCCTTATTTTCACCCTGACGATGTAGAGACTCATATAAATCCCTAAAATGTTTATGTAGGCCCCCAACACCTTTATTGCTCATCGGATGCTCAAGATATTGGTTGAGAAACTTGTAGTAAGTATCTGGCCAATTTTCAAGCATTGCCCATACGTACTGATAATGTTGAACAAGCTCACCATTCGTTATCGAAAGAGGTTGAAATGAACCATCCAATAACCTTGATCTATAATGAGCAATAAAATGAATTAAGCTAAGAGATTCTCGGAGCTCCAAACCATGTAGAATTTCAGGACAAGAAATTCTATTTCCTCCTTGTAACAGTTCTTCAATATATTGACTGAGTTTGATTGCCTCAGTCGGAGCAACATCACTTAATGAGTTGATAACATCAGTATCATCAAACTTATTTAAATACCTACGATACCAATTTAGTCGTTTGCCAGTACCAGAAATATCTATCAATAATTTTCCATGTCGAACACATGCAAGGTATGGCAATAAGCTCCATTCAAATCTACAGAATCCAAATTCTTCAATACAATCTGGACATACCTTTGGATATTTAACAAGTAGATAGTGCGTATCAATAACATTTTGAAAAGATTGAGATATTGGCCCAATTTTAGAGGAGAAAGTTGTTAACCCAAGCTGCAATAAATACACATTAAGATCAAACTCACCAGTTAAAATCTGATGAACTGGTACACGATTATTTTTCCAAGCCAAACCAGCGTGACGCAGCAAATGACCTATGTGCTTAAAGCCATTTTTCTCTGATATTCGAATTAAATAACTAACTAAGCATTCATTTGGTTCGATTCTAGGTCTGGCGAGAAGCATCTCAATGATCTCACAATCAATAGTAAAGTATCCAATACCCACCAAAATCTTAAGACTATCAGTCTATCTATAGATATTTCTTTATCAATCCATATTTCTTTGAAGATAAAGTTCCTTCTGGGATTAGATCAGCGAAATAAGTCCTATCTGACAGAGGTGAAGTATTTAGCCCAAGCTTACTCATAGAACACTGTATCAAACCACAATATTCTTCTTTATTTTTAGTTTTAAATAATTGCTGTAATGGCTCATATTTTTTACTAGTAAAAGTCGGCCCTACACATGGATATTCAGCTATCTGACTCCACGACCAGTTTTCTGGGTATCGATCAAGGCATCTGAAACATTGTGTCCGCATAATATCTGGATCTTCTACTTGATCAATACCAAGTTCAATATAAAGCCCAGAAATAATTCTAAATATATTAATACTATCAATAGAATAGATGTAATACCGTTTTTTAGAGGAATTTATTAGAAATTTTTTAAAGGTTTGGATATCAGTGAAACCATTTTTCTTTCCCAAATCATTCAAGTAATCACTAAATTTTTGCTGATCATTTGGTCGTAATCGATCAAGTAACACAATGCTTCACCTTGAAACAATTTATCATTTATCCTGCCAAACAATACACTTTATTGCTTTTTGATACGCCAAACTCAATATATTCAGCATCGATGATCGCATTTTTATTTGCCCTATACCCAAAATGCCAATCTGAATGAACAATGAGCTCTCTCAAAACCAACTTCTCAATAGGCTGTAAAAAAGCATTATTTCGCTCATCAATACCATAGCTGCTAAGAACCTCAGCAAACAAATCAGTATCTACCTTCATATCTTCCATTTCAGACATCATCTTAGCATCTCGAACAATGTTAACCGTAGTTGCTAGATTTCCACTCGTTGCGCTAAAAAACCTTAGCGACATTGTAACTTCTTCCAATTTAATCTTTTTAGACAACCCATATGCTTCTGATAGGCACATCAAAAGTCTTCTGTAATCATCACGATCCTCGTTACTACTGATCCTAAAGGGTGGAATGGTGTAACGGTATGATATTCGACGTGCTAATTGCTGATTCGATTCAACAAGATATCTACTCCAAGGCATTCCCATAAAAATAATCGGTATTTCAGTATCATTGATTAGATCTTTGAATAAATCTGCAATTCCTGTAACAACCTTTGCACTACGACGTTCAATGATCACTTGAATTTCATCAAGGATTAGCAACTCGATACCAACCACTTTAAGTAGCGTAATCAATCGCTCATAAAGCTCACCTTTGTTTCTCGCACCCCGTCCACACTGTGGATCACCAATAGTAACTAACAACGATCTTAGGAATTCTTCTGGTGTAGAAACTGATCTTAGTTCGTAGTGTAGAACGGGGATATGTGTCCGCTCCGCTTGTTCTATTTTCGGATTATTCTTTGCATAATATTTTGCTAACTCAGATTTCCCGCTCCCAGATTCTCCAGTTACCAACATACAAGAAGCAACACCGTATTTTTTCTTCTTATTGCGCAAAGAATCAAATAGATTCACCATCTTCGTAAGAAATGGACTTTTAATGAATGGATGATCCTCAAATGTAGTTCTCATTAACCCATACTCCATCCATTTAAGCTGAGATTATCCCCATCATCCTCAAAATCAACTTTCATCGTGCGATGTGAGTTATCCCCCACAAGACTAATATTAGGGATACCTGTTTTATCTGATCTTGCTACTTTTGATGTTGTTACTTGCTTATTTTTTCGAGCATTTCTTGCATGATACTCTTCACGTTCTTTAGCAAGTTGAACTTTAGCCTTTTGGAGATTCAAGTTATCAAATTTGGATTGTCGAACAGCTTTTGCAGCAGCTCGGATCTTCTTATGCTCAAACTCAGAAAGATTGGAGGCATAAGAATATTTCAAGCAATCTACTTTTAAATAGACCTTGTTAATCTTATCTAGCACCAATATATAACCAATATCAAAAGGATTGTATTTTACAGTTACCTCTCCAGGCCCATCTCTTCTATATAAGTCTTTGAGAAGGCTTGAGTCATAGTTCATCGAAAAAATTTCGATACCACCTTTATGTAGTGTACGTGTAGTAGTAGCCAATAAAATAGTAGTCAACTCTTCTTTATCTTCTACTGGTACTGGAAAGCATTCCTCCGAACTCATCCAAATTTCATACGGTGTTAAATCTGAATCTTCTATAGGTGTATGGTGATAATCTTCTGTCACCCACTTCACGAAATAGCGTTTAAACTCTGAAAATGTGAGCACAGCTTCCTGCCGTGCATCATAGCCGTCCCCAGATTTACCAATTTTTCTAACCACACCAGGCAAATCATCAAGCACTAGTGCATTAACTATACCGAAGAAACGTTCAATACGACTTTTATAATTACCTTTACGAATCGGACAATACTGAAAAACGGCCCCTAATTCATCTGCAACAGCAATAAACTTCTGTCCCCAAAACTCATTACCATTGTCTGTTACAAGTGTAGAAGGAATACCGTGAGCAGGCCACAAATTGTTTAAGCCCAACTCTTTCACACAATCATCTTTTGGCAAAAATGCATTCAAACAAGCCAAACAAACTGATGCATATGAAGGCTCTTCAAAAGACATTTGAAACCCAAGTAACATTCCAGAATAATGATCTATCAAAGCAGTAATATAAGGCCGGCCAAGTAAGGTTTTATAGTCGTCATGCAGAACATGAATATCCAACTGAGTATGATCAAGTTCAACACGTTCTAAGACTCTAGTGGTAGTCATTCCACTTAATGCTTTAGCAAGTTCAGCCTGCAAAACTCGAGCTCCATGTCGCCCTTTTCTCTTAGTTTGGTAAAGTCCACGTAAAACACGATCCTGAACGGTATGATATGTAGGTTTCTGAAGCGGCGCATCAGGATGATCTAAATTGTGTGACATAATTTTAGCTTCAACATTACGAACTACCGAAGCCATTGACGACTGGCTAAGTGTGTAATATCGCTTTGCAGCATCTTCAATAATTTCAATAACTTTTATATCAATCTTAGGGTTTCTATGACCTTTAAATCGATGCTTAGGATAAAGACCTCGTATCTTTAGACCTGCCTCGACAAAACTCACGTACCAACTTCTTACTGATTGCCAATGTGGTGCTTTTTCACCTAATTCTAAAGCAACTTCATCTATCGTATTTCTGGCACTTTTCTCAGTGATTTTGCTAATACCATTTTCCTGAAGCCTTTTGATATATTTATATTTTCTATTGGTTTCACGCTGCTCAGCTTCTGAAAGATCAATAAGCTTAAGATCCCCGAAATCTCGTGACTCAGCAAGAAATTTGATACCTCCTGAAGCATACACTGTACCCAGTTCTTCTCGACTCAATCTAGATACGGCCCCATTCTCGATATCTGCTAAAACAACTTCTGCTTTTCCTACAAACCTGACCATAGCACGATGAAAAGGAATGCCATTGTTAAACTCAATGATTACACCTTGTTCCCATAACTCAACAGACATCAAATTTCACCTCTGTTGTCATACTCAATGGCTCAGAGCTCATATCAAATCGCAAATACCCCAGCGCAATCCATGAATATATTTCTCTCAAGTGTGCACGATCACCAAGTCTATTTACTAACTGTACTAATGGCATCGAATCTTTAATATCTTCGGCACACTGCTGAAGATTCTTCATTTTTAATAAGGGGCGTTTTCTATATTGATAAAGCTTTTCATAGTTTGATAGCAATGGCTGCTGATAGATTTCAATTTCACTCACTATCAGAAAGTCTGTATTAGTATCCTGCAAGAAATTGGAAAAGCGAGAAAAGAGGGACTTATAGTGTTCGGTTTGAGTATTTTCAGAGGGTTTGACCTCAACATATTTCCGAACACCAGAAGTATAAATAACTTCAAAATCAGGTGTATAGATACTACTACCACCATCATCTTTAGGAATCTCAAATTTTCGAGGTTGCGGAAAATACCTTTCAACCTCTGCGTCAAATTCTAGGTAAAGACAATATTTCGACTCTAAGATGGATTCAACAAGAATTGTCTTTCCATCATTAGCCTTTATTGAAGGGAAGCGAACAATATTTTTAACAGCAGATTTCTGAATTTTACGCGCAGGGCTATTCATTTTCTAGCTCATCCTGAACTTCCTTGTTCAAATTATAAGCTTTTTTATAAGTTTATCCTACATAATTTATAGACTATTCCTACAATTTTATAAACTTATCCTACAATCTACATTAAACCACTAGCTCTGCCAAATTGCCTTTTTGCTCTAACCACTCTTTACGGTCACTCGAACGTTTTTTAGCCAGCAATTTATCCAATAAACCTGCGGTGAAATGACTATCATCCAAGTCCAACTGCACCAAACGGCGTGTATTCGGATCCAGTGTAGTTTCCCGTAGTTGGCTAGCATTCATTTCACCCAAACCTTTGAATCGGGTAATTTGTGGGTTCTTGGTTTTACATTTTTTTAAAATGCTTTCCAGCTCTTCATCATCCAAGGCATAGTGCACATCTTTGGCATCATCAATTCGATACAGCGGTGGCATCGCCACATACAGATGTCCTTCTTCAACCAAGACAGGAAAATGCTTCACAAACAAAGCACACAGTAGCGTCGCAATGTGTAGACCATCCGAGTCAGCATCGGCCAAAATACAAATCTTGCCATAACGTAGTTCTGATAAATCATCCGACCCCGGATCGACTCCTATGGCAATCGCAATGTTATGCACTTCTTGCGAAGCCAAGACTTCATCGGAAGAGACTTCCCAAGTATTTAAGATTTTCCCACGAATTGGCATGATCGCTTGGAAGTTTTTATCACGTGCTTGTTTAGCTGACCCCCCCGCAGAATCCCCTTCCACAATAAACAGTTCAGACTCTTCTAAGGTATGTCCAACACAGTCTGACAGTTTTCCGGGTAATGTTGGCCCTGCCACAATCTTCTTACGTTCAACCTTTTTCGCAGCTTTCAGACGACGACCCGCTTTCGAGATCGCCATTTCCGCTAACTGCATGGCAATATCGGAGTTTTGGTTTAACCACAGTGCAAAAGCATCTTTGGCGATATTTTGGACAATCCCTGCTGCTTCACGACTGGATAAACGTTCTTTAGTTTGCCCTGAGAACTGTGGCTCTTGGAACTTGAGCGACAAAATATAGTTCACACCATCCCAAACATCTTCAGCAGAAAGCTTCATGTTTCTTGGCAATAAGCTACGAAGCTCACAAAACTCGCGCATTGCATCGGTCACGCCTGAACGTAGGCCATTCACGTGGGTTCCGCCCTGCGCGGTTGGAATCAAGTTCACATAACTTTCTTGAACCAACTCACCGCCATCAACATTCCAGCAAATGGCAAATTCGGCACTGGCACGCTCAGCATCTCCTGTAGCCACAAAGGCTGGATGAGGCAGAATCTCACGATCTTCTATTTCATCCATCAAATAATCGACGAGGCCATTCTCAAACTGCCAAACAATTTTTTCATCATTGATTTGGTCAACATAATTGATTTGTAAGCCTGCAGCCAAAACGGCTTTGGCTTTTAAATTATGCTTCAGCGCTTTCAGGGCAAATTTCGGTGAATCAAAATATTTGGCTTCAGGCCAAAAGTGAACAGAAGTCCCTGTCGCACGCTTCGGTGCTTTACCTTCTAATACCACCAAGGGCGCAGTCGGCTCCCCCTGCTCAAACGCCATTTGGTAAAGGTTGCCCTGACGTTGAACTTCCACCTCAACTCGGCTAGATAGCGCATTGACCACGGAAATTCCAACACCATGCAAACCACCTGAGAACTGATAGTTGTCAGTACTGAATTTACCCCCTGCATGCAGTTTGGTCAGAATGATTTCAATGCCGCTTTGACCATATTCAGGGTGGATATCGACAGGCATACCACGACCATTGTCTTCCACCGACAGCGAACCATCTTTATAAACGGTGACAGTAATTTTATTGGCATGACCTGCAAGTGCCTCATCGACCGCATTATCAATAACCTCTTGCGCCAAATGGTTTGGGCGTGTGGTATCGGTATACATGCCAGGACGACGACGTACCGGATCTAAACCAGATAATACTTCAAGGGATTGGGCCGTATATTGAGACACGTTGTACTGTTTCCTTATTTTAAGCAGTCCGATAAAAACTGTAATGCCATCGGTATTTTGTCTGCGAAATCTTCCATCGCATGATTGCCTTTCGTTTCCGAAATCACAAGCGCTGCGCCATTATAATAGCGCTCTGCGTCACGATAATCCAAAACTTCATCGCCTTGTTGCAATAACACTAAAATTTTGTCTGCATCTTGCACAAATGGCAGTTCGATCTGCTCAAGATAATCCAACTGTGCATCATCCAGCGTCCAATGTTCATTCACCTTATAAGGCAACTGAGCCACACCAAATAAATCTCTGAACAATTGCCATGGTTGCATAGCAGGGTTAATCAGCACAGCAGGGACTGCCAACTTCGCGACCAATTGTGTCGCATAAAAACCGCCTAAACTGCTCCCCACGAGCACCACTTGATCCAACTCTTGAATCAAAGCCGTTAATTTTTCCAAGGCCAAATGCGGAGGCATATTCAAGTCAGGTAAATGTACTTGCCACCCTGAATGGGCTTCACAGTAGTGTTTCAGCAATTGACCTTTTATTGATGAAGAACTGCTTTGAAAGCCATGTAAATAAATTATATTCATGCTGTAAATTTACTCTTCCACATCATCATTTATATTGTGCACTCAAAGGAGATCCTTTTAACTGACTGATTTTTTTTGTATGTATCGAATATTGTCAGACAAAAAAATAAGATCAACCTTACATTCATCGCTATTGTAAAAGTTATTCGAGATGAATTAGATAAGCTAGAGTGCTAAGAATTTATACCGTGATCGTTGAAAAAAATAAAGTCCCTGCCGACACAGAAACTCAAGGGTAGAAAAAATGCCAAGTTTAACGCCTCTGCACGAGACCTATTGTAAATGGGATCGTACTCCTCCCAGCCAAGCCGATGTGCTTGAAGGGGTTGCTCAGCTGCTTACCACGCGCCTAGGCGACGTTGTCCATGATTTAATTCAGGCCATTCAGCGTGAAATTTTAATCAGTTTGTTTGGGATGAACGAGGCCAGCTCAAAAAAGTTTCTATCTACCCGCTACATTGAGAAGCTTTACCAATTTTCTTTCAATACCCTACAAAACTACGGTAGCTATTTATTAGCACCGAGTTTACGCCATATTATTGAAAAATTTCCCAATTTACACCATAAACCCTTAACCCCAACCTTGCATTATTTAGTTGGGGCGCTGAATGGTGTTTTGGGTGACTATTTACTCAAATACCATAACCCTGTGGCACTACCGATGGTGCTGTATGATCATTATGGCGCTGTCCAACAAGGTGAGTTATCTGGCCGTGTGGTAATTATGGTTCATGGTCTATGCATGAATCATTTGTACTGGAGTACAGCGCGTTATGGCGGTATTGGGGAAAAGCTGTTGGCACAACGTGCCCAAAACACGATGTTGTATTTGAACTACAACACAGGGCGTCGTATTTCAGCCAATGGACGTAGCTTTTCTAATACTTTACAAGACTTGCTCAACCGTAACCCCCGTATCAGCTCAATTGATCTGATTGGACACAGCATGGGTGGGCTGGTTTCACGCAGCGCACTGTTCTATGGCAAACAGAATATGCAAAGCTGGATTCATGTAGTGGAAAACATGGTCTGTATCGGTTCTCCACACCATGGCGCAGTTTTAGAACGCTTTGGCTTTCATTTACAAGATAAACTCGGGCGTTTCCCATTTGTCAAAATTATCGGGCATGTCGTCAATATTCGCAGTAATGGCATTCTAGACTTGCGTCATGGCAGTGTGCGTGATGACGACTGGGAGCACAATGAAGCACGTATTGGTCAAGTTGATGACAACCGTAAACCTGCCCCATTGCCCTCACATATCAATACATTCTTGATCGCAGGTACGATTGAATTTGAAAAGCGCAAATATCGCGCGCTGAATGTGATTGGCGATTATCTAGTTAGTGTAAAAAGTGCTTTAGGCGAACACATGAATCCACGCTTTCAATTGAAAGTGCCTGATTCGCATAAAGCAATTTTCTATGGCTTAAACCATTTTGAACTGCATACCCATGCCAGTGTGGCAGAGCAAATCGTACATTGGTTCTATCCAAATCCAACTGAAACGGAATATGGTCAGGTGCATGAATACATGGTTGGGCTGGATGATTTTGAGGGTATTGCGCTGACCTAAGCCCCTCATACAGCTCATAAAAAAGCCAACATGACGTTGGTTTTTTTATCTTTATTATTTTTTCTTTGCGTGGTTCGGATATTTACGGAACAGCTGCCACAAGCTAATCAACGCCAGTGCCACAAAAAACACCAAAGACCATACAGGTAAGGACTGACCCAAGAACGTCCAATCCACAAGTGCACATTCACCAGAACCTGTCAGTACCTGTTCAAACACTGAACGCAAAGGCAAGGTGTCTAACCAATAATCCAGACCTGGTCCACAACTCGGCACTTGATCAGGTGGTAAGTTTTGTAGCCAAACATGACGTGCTGCCACACCTGCAGACCATAAGACCGATACACTACCAAGAAACGTATAAAAACGTTTAAAACCATTTGATGCCGGGTTATGTAAAAAGGCAATCAGTGAAATTAACCCAAGTCCAATCAGTCCCACACGCTGGAACACACAGAGTGGGCAAGGGTTCAACTGTGCAGGGCCATGCTCTAAATACAAGGCAAAGGCCATACCAATAATACTGGCTAAAACCAACACACCACTCACGAAGCGATAACTCCATTGCATGGTTAATCCTCTTAATTTTTTATCTAAATTGTGCAAGATACTGCTCAAAACTCAGTTGGCTGTCTTGCTCTAATTGTGCTTGCTGTTGTAAAGATACCGTAGCCAAATCATCAAAATAAGCCCATGTCTCTGCACTCAGCTGATGACGCTCATAACTTGATGCATGTTGTGCGGCCATTTGGCTACCAAAGCCCCATGTCCCACCCGCTTCCAAAGTATCTTCGATCATCTGCGCCGACAAAGTATCATCAACTTCGGCCACTCTCTGTTGCATGACTGTCATTGCTTTACTGTAGAGTGTGGTGTCATAGCACTGATCTAACAACACAACCAGTTCTTGCATAGCCTCTAAATGAGACTGACTCCATGCTTCAATCGGGAACGATTGCTCACCCACGGCAATTGTGGCATTCGGTGCGCGCCCACGATTGACCACTTCCGCTTGGTTTTTCTCGATTTGATCTTGCTCTGCGGACAAAAGTTCTGGGCTATCTAACAGTAAGCAATACAGTGCCAGTACTTCTAAGAAACCAGCGGTATCTTCATTGATTCCAATCGGGCTATACGGATTGATATCCACCGCGCGAAGCTCGACATAACCAACGCCTCGATTACTCAGCGCTTGGGACGGTGTTTCCCCTGCTTGTGGTACTTGCTTTGGACGTACCAAACTGTAGTACTCATTTTCTATTTGCAAGACATGATCATTAATCTGAATCGGTTCGCCCTGCGCATCATTGAGGCCTAAACGACTAAACGGTGCATAAGCTGTTTTGACTGCTTTTTGTAGACCTTCGAGATAACCGTCGATATTGTTATAATGAATCCCGAGTTGCTTTTGTGCTGAGTTTTGATAACCAAAACGTCCCATCCGCAGAGCAGTTGCATAGGGCAAATATAAGGTTCCGCGCAACAACGGCAATAGGTGGTGTTCACGTCCTGTCATAAAACACTGGCAGACCGATGGGCTTGCCCCGACCAAGAACATCACCAATGGCGTGAGACGAATAAAGTTGCGGATCAAACCAAAATAACGATGACTGCGATAATCCTGTGCAGACAAGGCTTTCAGCGCTTCATCTGTCTCATGTTGTTGTAATTGTTCAAACAGCTGATCGGGAAAGGACAAATTATAGTGCAGTCCTGAAATGGTTTGCATCCGTCGCCCATAACGAACACCTAAACCATGACGGTATAGGGTTTTAAACTTTCCAATATTAGATGTGCCATATTGAGCGAGACGGATTTTTTCGTCATCGTCATCCAACATACAAGGCATTGACAAGGGCCACAATTTTTCACCGCTTTCCAAGTGTCGATGTGCCACCGTATGGATATCTTTTAGATAATCCAAGGCCTCAGTAATAGTCGGCTGTGGTGGGGTAATAAATTCTAATAACGCTTCTGAATAATCTGTCGTGATGTGTGGGTGAGTCAGTGCAGAACCCAAAGCTTGGGGATGATCAGCTTGAGATAAAAAGCCATTACTTTGCATACGCAAACTTTCACGCTCAATTCCGCGTAACATCCCTTGCAAAAGTGATGAATTGAACCAAGTCGGTAACACAGCTGTAGATTTAGATGCGGGTTGACCCATTACAATCTCACTTTTTGGAAGAAACAACGACCACGACGAATAAAATAAAATCATCAGTTTAAATCAGTATAACGTGATTTTAACTCGGCACATTACACCCAGTCCTATTTTCAAGTAAACCATCTGTTCTATTTTTCGGAAAATATTTATCACAAAGTTACGCTATTAGACATGTCAAAAGTGTGATTCTATTGAAGAATAAATGCTAAAGAATTGTAAACTTTATGAATTATCAAGAAATTTTAGACTTTTGGTTTGATCCTCAACACCAAACTTGGTGGTTTAGCCAAAATGATGCCTTTGATGCCCTGATCGAAGAAAAATTTAAGAGCATTCATGAGCAAGCCATACATGCTGAGCTCTGGTCTTGGCGCAGTAGCGCTGAAGGACGTTTGGCTGAAATTATTGTACTCGATCAACTGTCGAGAAACCTGTATCGCAACAGCCCTTTGGCCTTTGCTCAAGATGCGCTGGCTTTGGCTTTGGCACAAGAAGCGATTTCACTTAAATTAGATATCGAATTATCAGCGACGCAACGCAGTTTCTTATATATGCCTTTTATGCATAGTGAATCAAAACTTATTCATCAATATGCTTTAAAATTGTTCCAAGACTTGGGTAATCCGATCAATCTCGACTTTGAACAACGTCACAAAGTCATTATTGACCGTTTTGGACGTTATCCTCATCGTAATCAAATCCTTGGACGTAACTCAAGCCAAGAAGAACTGGAATTTTTGACGCAACCCAACAGCCATTTTTAACTGTTCGGTTTCTCCCTCTGTGCTAAGGAGTCTACCTCATGACAAAAATTTTAATTGCCTGCGCATTGGCCACTAGTCTGAGTTTAGTGGGTTGTGCCTCTACCCCCTCAAAACCCTTAACCTTCGACCAATTGGGTCGCTTTAGTAACACACCTTTAAATAGCTCAACCTACCGAATCAGCTTTCAAGCACGTCCCAATATGAGCCATGGTACAGCTGAAGAAATCACGTTGGTTAAAGCCGCACAAACCACCGTACAAAATGGTTATCGCTTCTTTAAAGTGTTGAATGACCCAAGCAATCAGAATCAAGCACCAAGGCAGGCCGTGGTTTACTCTAACCCAATGCCTTATTATCCCTATGGCTATTACTCACGCCACCCAGGTTTCTGGCCCGACCCATTCTATGACACACCACGTCTTGTAAACATTGATCCTGTACAAGTGTCATACAGCATTCAATGCTTTAAAGACCAAAAATCGGCACCAAGTGATGCCTTTGACGCCACGCTGATTTTACAGTCATTGGGTGGAAAGTATGGCCTAAGCCCAACAGGTGAGGTTTTGCCACCACCTGAACCCACAACGCCAGCGCCCACAACCAAAACAAAGTAAGACATAGAGTTCGCCTATGAATGAAACACAAACGACGTCTTCTAACCTACAACGCAGTAAACGCTTTGCCACTATTGCTCTCATCACTGCAGTCGTGACATGGCTTTTGCTGATGGTGGTTGCTAAGTTTGTCCCGACAGACAAAGTGTGGATCATTCATATTTTGATGTTATCTGCTGAAGCAGGTGTGGTCGGTGGTTTAGCAGATTGGTATGCGATTACTGTGCTGTTTCGTAATCCTTTTGGGAAAATGCCCATTCCAAAGTTTTTGCGCGACCACACCGAAATCATCCCTCGTAACAAAGCACGGATTGCTGAATCCATGGGGCGTTTTGTACAAGAGAATTTTCTTTCACCCCAAGTGGTGGAAAAAAGCTTACAAAGTACCGACCTGTCTTTGGCAGTGGGTCAATGGCTCGCCAACCCGCAAAACAATCTACAAATCACCCAAGTGATTCAACAAACCGTGCCTAAAGTATTTGAGTTTGTGGGGCAAGAACAAATTGGCCGTTTTATTCAAAGTAATAGCGTGCAATGGGTGCGTAATACCCAAGTTAATCATTTGGCCAGTGAAATGCTACGCGCCGTACTGGAAAATGATTTCCATCAGGATGTATTACAACGCGGCCTCGATTTAGCACATGACTGGATGACCCAACACCCTGAACAAAGTCGCGAGCTGACTCAAACCTTGTTCAAAGAACTCGGGGTCTGGAAGTTGGCCAAAGGAGCCAGTTGGATTGGGATAGATATTCAGCAAAGAACCATTGACTCACTCATTCAACGAGTAGAGTCAATGCTGGCCGATCCAGAACATCCATGGCGTCAAAAAATTGAAGCGATGGGACATGAACTCATGCTCGAACTGGCAGATGCCAACAGTACAGCCAGCCAACGCTTGAACCAAACCAAAGATGCTCTATTGGATAGTCCACAAGTACTGAATTTTATTAGTGGTGCCGTCGCCATTTTATGTGATGCCATAAAACAAGATCTACAAAAAACCGACTCAGGCATTGCCCACAACATCCGCGTATCCATTCAACAGATTGGTGAAAATATCATCTCCAATCAAGCTGTACGAGATCTACTCAATCAGCGTTTAAGCGGCATTGCAGTCAATCTAAGCGATCAATACAGTGAAAAAGTGATTCATTTTATCAGTGAACGCATCCACGAATGGGACTCCAGTGTCATGATCGACAAAATCGAAAATGAAGTTGGTGGTGACTTACACATGATTCGAGTCAATGGCGTGGTGGTCGGTGCATTTATTGGCTTAGCGCTGGGGATTATTCGCGCGGCGGTTGAACTGCTCTTATAAAAGCAATCCACAAAAATGCATGCTTCACCCCTGCCCTACATGCAAAATTTGCATAAGAAAAAGTGGCCTACTGTGCTATTTTGGATGAATATTTAAATACTTATAAAGATTTATGCTTCAATTACCTACATCCAAACTACCCGCACAGGGCATCACTATTTTCAGCACCATGACTGCCATGGCACAGCGCTTAAATGCCCTAAATCTATCCCAAGGTTTTCCAGACTTCGAAGCCCCCGCTGAACTGCTGGATGCTTTAGCACAGGCCACACAAAGTGGGTTCAATCAATATGCTCCGGGCGATGGGGTCTGGTTATTACGCGAACAACTGGCACAGCAGTTTGCACAGCGCGATCAGATTCAGCTGGACCCGATGACTGAAATTACCATCACCCCAGGTGCAACCATTGGCCTTTTTGCCACCATTCAAGCCGTGGTTCATGCGGGCGATGAAGTCATCATTTTTGACCCCAGTTATGACAGCTATGCACCCAGTGTCGCTTTGGTTGGGGGTAAGGCCGTTCACCTCCCTCTGCATGCACCACATTTTTCGGTGGATTGGGAGCAGGTCAAATCCGCGATTACAGCCAAAACCAAACTGATCATTATCAACACGCCACATAATCCAAGTGGCGCCATTTGGAGCCAGCAAGATTGGTTGACGCTGATTGAACTGATTCGCGACACCAATATTTTAGTGCTGTCCGATGAAGTTTATGAGCATCTAGTATTTGATGGTCAATGTCACTATTCAGCGCTGTCTTTTCCTGAACTGCGTGAACGCAGTGTGGTGGTGGGTTCCTTTGGCAAAACCTTTCATGTAACGGGTTGGAAAACTGGCTACTGCATTGCCGCACCAGCACTGATGCAATTATTCCGACAGGTCTATCAGTTTGCCAACTTTTGCGGAGTCACCCCTGTACAACTGGCTTTGGCCAATTATATGCAGCAACATCCTGAACATATTCAAAACTTAGCGGGATTCTATCAAGCAAAACGCGATCGTTTTATTGAGGGTTTAACAGGTTCACGCTTTCAATGGCTACCTTCTCAAGGCACTTACTTTCAAAATGTGGACTACAGCCACATTCGGCCCGATTTAAGCGATGTTGAATTTTGCCACTTTCTGGCAGAGCAGCATGGCATTGTTGGCATTCCTGTTTCGGTGTTTTATCAGCAGGCACCCGAAGCACTACGCCTGATTCGCTTTTGCTTTGCTAAGACTGACCAAACGCTGGCACAAGCGACCGAAATTTTGCAGAAAGTCTAATTTTTTGACCGCCACACTCTGTTCAAAACTCGCCTTTGCTTACTGAAATACATCGGTTTTTCAGCACAGAACTATGCTAGGGTAAGACTGAAAAATGTAATAAAAATGACCTTCAGGATGACTTATGTCAGCACACAACCCATTGGTGCAACAACAAAAGCTATGGAAAGCCTTTTTCATTTTCTTGATGCCTTTAATTGCAACCAATATTCTGCAAAATCTGTCTGGAACCATCAACACTGTTTTCGTCGGACAGATGATGGGGGTACAGGCGATTGCTGCAGTTGCTGTTTTCTTCCCCATTCTGTTTTGCTTAATGGCATTCGTGATTGGTCTTTCTGCGGGTTCTACAGTCCTCATTGGCCAAGCGTGGGGCGCACAAAATATTGAGAAAGTTCGTGCAGTGGTTGGATCTACGCTATTCATGACCTTGATTGGAGGCAGTTTTATTGCCTTTTTAGGGGGAGTTTTCGCACGTCCAATTTTATCGGCTTTGGGCATAGATGAAAATGTCATGCACCTATCCTTGCCTTATGTACGATGGATGTTGGCTGGAAGCCCACTATTATTTATTTATATTATTTATACCTCAATTTTACGCGGTGTCGGTGACAGCACCACGCCACTCATCGCCTCTGGCATGACCATTTTGATTGGGCTTTGTGTCACACCGATCCTCATCGCTGGCTATTTTGGTTTTCCCAAACTCGGGATTGTTGCACCTGCCATTGCAACAACCTTAGGTTTCGTTTCTGTTTTGGTGTTTTTATATTTCTATTTGGGCTATAAGCAGCACCCTCTAAGACTTGATGCACAAATGCTCAGCCATATTCGCTTTGACCGTCAGCTGAGTAAAATCATTCTCCGCCTAGGGATTCCAACTGGCATTCAAATGATCACCACTTCCGTGGCAGGCCTTGTAATTGTTGGTCTGGTTAACCGTCACGGCGCCGATGCAACAGCTGCTTATGGCGCAGTCAACCAAGTCCTAAACTATATTCAATTTCCTGCACTTTCAATTGCGATTGCCGCATCCATTTTTGGTGCTCAAGCCATTGGTGCGGGCAAGTCCGAGTTATTGGCCAAAGTCACGCGTACAGCGCTCAGCATGAACATCATCATTACAGGCTCCTTGGTGGTGTTGGCCTACCTCTTCTCCAAATATCTCATGGCACTCTTTATCACTGACCATGCGGTAGTTGAGTTGGGGCAACAGTTGTTGTTTATTGTACTGTGGTCGATTTTATTCTTTGGTGCCAGCGCCATTTTTGCCTCCATCATGCGAGCTAGCGGTACAGTCACCATGCCGATGGTCATCAATATCGTGGCGATTATTGCGATCGAAGTGCCCTGTGCCTATATGTTTAGTGAATGGTGGGGACTACAAGGTATTTGGTATGCTTATGCACTGGCCTTTGTCAGCTTATGCATTATGCAAGGACTGTACTATCAATTGGTCTGGAAGAAAAAGACTATTGAAACGCTCATCTAAAATAGGATTTCTGCTGCCTTGCTTACACGCACGCCACGCATCATTCTTTCAGATATCCTTCAAAAATGAAGCATAAAAAAACCCGCCAAGGCGGGTTTTTTTATCACGATATTAAGACTTTCTTTGGCTTAATTTGGTCGCAAAAGCGGTCACTTTTTGGTAGCCCGTCGGTAAAATACGCTGGATCAAATCTAGCGTTTTCGCATCATTGCCAATCAATAAACGGCGTTTATCTTTTTGCACCGCCTCTAAAATCTGGCGTGCCGCTTCTTCTGGTGGGCAGCGTAGTAGTTTATTGAAAGTCTGTGCAGACTTGTCTGGATTCATCCCGATACTACGCAAGCTGTCATTCACTTTGGCAGCATTGGCAATATTGGTTCGAATCCCGCCTGGATGCACACACAAAGCACTCACACCAGAGTTTTCCATGTCCAGCTCTTGGCGTAGTGACTCCGTAAAACCACGTACTGCAAATTTAGTTGCATTGTAGGCAGACTGGGTCGGTTGAGCAGTCAAACCAAACAAGCTTGAAATATTGATGATATGCCCATCGCCTGTTTTCTTAATAAACGGCAGAAATTCTTTGGTACCGTAGACCACCCCCCAGAAGTTGATCCCTACAATCCATTCTAGCTCTTCATAGGATGCCCCTTCTACCGTTGAACCCAGAGCCACCCCTGCATTATTAAAAATCATATTCACTGAACCATGATTCTGTACCGTTTCTTCAGCCCATGCTTTCATCGCCAAACGGTCAGAGACATCTAATTTTTTCGTGGTAACCCGTACATTGCTACCTTGCAGTAATTCAACTGTTTTCGCCAGCCCCTGTTCATTGACATCGCTCAACGACACATGACAGCCCGCCTTGGCCAATAAAAGTGCCAATTGTTGTCCAATACCCGACCCTGCACCTGTAATTGCTGCGACTTTATTCTTAAAATTCTTCATGAGATTTTGCTTATCCTTTATCTTTGTACATCGACTGTAGATGCTTTTTTTATAATTGACAATATCAATTGTCATAAATTTGATAGCTAAAAGTGTCAAGTCCATGAAAACCCAATAAAGATCTTTGCTTACGCATAGGTACAGACCTTGTTTATTGTTAAACTACAGCAAATCTTGGCTTTAATAGGGCGATGAAACCTGATGACTGCATCTGAACAAATACAACAAAACAGCGATCACAATAAAACCAAAGAACGCCAATTTAAAGGCTTATCACTTTCTGAGCGTAAACAGCTACGTCGTGAAAAACTGATTGAAGCAGGGATCGAAGCCTATGGTACTCACGGTTTTTTTGCTGTAACAGTGAAAGATATTTGTAATGAAGCCAAACTCACCGAACGTTATTTTTATGAATCGTTTAAAAAAAGTGAGCAACTGTTTCAAACCATTTTTTTAAAACTAATTGATGAGTTACAGCACAACGTCATGCAAGCCATCATGCAAGCCTCATCTGATCCACATAAAATGATTGATGCTGGACTACGTGCTCTGCTCACTACACTAAAAGACAATCCCCGCATGGCACGGATTATTTATATTGACGCGATGTTGGTCCAAGAATTACATAATCAAGCCACCATTCATGAAACCATGACCCGTTTTGACCGAATGATTCAAGCCTTTGTAATGCTGATGATGCCGCAAATTAACCGTTCTGAACGTGAAATTTCACTGGTTGCGACAGGCTTGAATGGTTATGTGACTCAAATTGCAATCCGCTGGGTGGTCAGTGGCTTTAAACAATCCTTTGAAGAGGTTCTATCTTCAAGCCGTATTGTGTTTATTTCACTCTTAGAAACCTTTTCAGACCCCAATACACGTGCAAAACTAGATATCTAAGACGCTCAATTTGGATTGCATCTGCACTTTTAAATAAATTTTAGATTAAACTTCCATTAATTTTTTAATCAAATATGACGATTTTTTGTCACATTTTTTTGCAAATTTCATCAATCGTCTGTTTTTTGCAATGATACTGTCATAATTAATCTTTGTAATAAGCCTGTCATAAAATTAAAACGGCCTGCCGTTACCTACAATAGGATATTGCGTTGTGAAAGATGACTACATTTTAATCGTCGATGATGAACTTCCCATTCGAGAAATGATTCACACCTCGTTGGATATGGCAGGCTTTCAATGCTTACAAGCAGAAGATGCAAAACAAGCCCACCAAATGATTGTGGATCAGCGTCCTGCATTGATCCTACTCGACTGGATGATGCCTGGCGGGGTCAGCGGTGTAGATCTATGCCGCCGCCTGAAACGTGATGAAAATCTCTCTGAAATTCCAGTGATTATGCTCACGGCGCGTGGTGAAGAAGACCATAAAGTACAAGGTCTGGATGCTGGTGCAGATGACTACATGACCAAACCGTTTTCGACCCGTGAATTAGTTTCACGAATTAAAGCAGTTCTACGTCGTGCCAATGCCCTCAGTGGTGAAAAATCAATTGATGCCAATGGCTTAATCTTAGACCCTGTCAGCCAACGAGTGAGTTTCGGTGACCATATTCTAGATATGGGACCAACAGAATACCGTTTATTGGCGTTCTTTATGACCCATCCTGAGCGTGCTTATACCCGTGCTCAACTTCTTGACCAAGTTTGGGGTGGAAACGTGTATATTGAAGACCGTACCATTGACGTACATATTCGTCGTTTACGTAAAGTGCTTGAGCCTTATGCTGCTGATCGCTTTGTACAAACAGTGCGTGGTACAGGTTATAGATTCTCTACACGTGCGGATATCGCTCTAGGTTAATTTTCTTTTATGTATGAACCCTACCCAGTCCCAGAACTTGCACGCGAACATAAAAAAACGCGATACAGCAGTTTATGGGGCTTTGCCAAACAGGACTTACGTCTGCTTGCCTTTTTCTTGCTGATTGCGAGCTTGATTGGCTTTGGTGTTGGTTATTTTTGGACGTGTATCGCGGTTGCCTTTGCCGTTTTTTTTATTCTGCAAATGCGCTCTTTGTATTTGGTCAATGACTGGATTTCTAACCGTCCCTATGAAGTTCCACCCAACTTGGGGGGCATTTGGGGAGCACTATTGTTCAATGTCTACCGTGCCCAGCGCCAAGAACGAATCGTACAGGCGGAAATGGTCGGACTGATTGATCGAGCACAGTCATCCTTGGTCGCTTTACAAGAAGCAGTGGTACTGGTCGATGACATGCAACAAATTGAATGGTGGAACCCTGCCGCAGAGCGTTTATTGGGCATTGAACAAAATGATCGTGGCCGCAATATTTTGACTTTATTACGCCAACCGAATTTTGTGGATTATTACAATAATATTGATGCTGCACCAGACGGCTTAAAAATGAAGTCATCCAGCTTTGATGAACATTATGTTCAGGTCAAAATGACTCGATTTGGGGGTGAAAGTCGCTTACTGGTCGCCTATGACGTGACCCGCATGCACAATCTTGAACAAATGCGTAAAGACTTTGTCGATAACATTTCGCATGAACTACGCACACCACTCACAGTACTCAGTGGTTATATTGAAACTTTTACAGACCAAGAAGACCTCAACCCACGTTGGAAGCGGGCTTTTGACCAAATGCAAGCCCAAGCCAAACGTATGAATGCCTTGGTGAATGATTTACTGTTATTGTCACGCTTAGAAAACGACAAGCAGATCGCAAAAAATCAAATCATTGATATGCCTAGTTTGATGAACCAACTCTATGATGATGCACATGCCTATAATATTGATTATGGTCATACGCTAAATCTTGACATTGACAGTCACTGCGACTTGATCGGTTCTGATATGGAGTTGGCCAGTGCGTTTAGTAACCTGATTACCAATGCCATCAAATACACACCAAAAGGTGGAACCGTGACCATGGGCTGGCACGACAATGGTGAACAAGCTTATTTCACGGTGGAAGATACAGGTATCGGTATTGATCCCAAACATATACCACGTTTAACCGAACGTTTTTATCGGGTCGACAGTGCACGTAGTCGACAAACGGGTGGCACAGGTTTAGGACTCGCAATTGTGAAACACGTGTTGATGCAGCACCAAGCACATTTAGAGATTGAATCTAAAGAAAACCAAGGCTCTATTTTTAAAGTGATTTTCCCCAAAGAACGCACCTATAATCCTGAATAAACCTTTCTTCAAAAGTATGAAAAAAGCACCGATATCGGTGCTTTTTTGTCACTCATCTTCCGTTTAACAAAGACAGAGACCGAGAGCTGAAACGATTAAAGCGTGTGTCCCATCGCTTCACCCATCACCACAGTCGAGTTGGCTTTAAAGGCTGCATCCCACGTCATTTTGTCTTTTTCAAACAGTACCACAGCGGTTGAACCCAAATAGAAGCGACCCAGTTCAGCACCTTTATCCAAGAACAGCTGATGCTGATTTAACTCTAAACGGCCCGTAGGTTTCACCTTACCAGTTGCAACGGTTTCAATCCCCGCCACAATCATGGCACCGACTAAAACCACGGCCATACGACCGATTTCTGTATCAAATAAACAGACCATACGTTCATTGCGGGCAAACAAGCCTGGAATATTTTCAGCAGTCGTTTGATTGACCGAGAACAATTCACCCGGTACATACAACGTTTCCGTCAATGTGCCTGCAAATGGCATATGCACACGATGATAATCTTTAGGTGATAAATATACTGTTGCAAACTGACCATTTTTAAACGGTTCAGCCAACTGCGGATCCGCAATCAAATTATCAACAGTAAACTTCTGCCCTTTGGCTTGGAAAATATCACCTTCTACAATTGGACCCAGTTGCGAAATAGCCCCGTCGGCAGGCGACACAATGCTGGTCACATCAGTATCAATATCACGCACACCCTCTTTTAATGCACGGGTAAAAAACTCATTAAAAGATTTGAACTTCAGTGCATTGCTTTGCTCCGCAATCGACATATCAATGCCGTACTGCGCTTTAAAAGCCGTGATGACTGCATTTTTCACAATCGGGTTTTCACTGGCTGCAACTTTACCCACGACACGTGATAATTGATGTTGCGGTACAACACGTTGTGTCTGAATGAAAATTTGTTTTTTTAAGCGTGATGTGAGGCTCAAGACGGCATCTCTCCGGTAATGATAGGACTGTCGAGGCGGTTGCCCCATTCACTCCACGCACCGTCATACGCCTGAATATTCCAACCCAATAAACGACCTAAAATATAAGCCAGTCCTGAACGGTGATGTGACTGACAATACACCACCACAGGTTCATTTAAGTTAAAACCCAATTGCTCTAAGCGTTGCTGCGTGCGTTCTAAAGGGTGCAATCTTAAATGATTTTCACGGTTAAGTGCAGTACTCCATTCAAAATGTAATGCATTTGGAATGTGACCACCGCGTCGTGCTGCAAGGCGGAGACCCGTATATTCATCTTCTGTTCGGCAGTCCCAGAGTTGGACCTGACTACTTTGAACTTTCTCTAATAACTCAGTATATTCAATTCGATACTGTTGTATTTTGGCTTGATCGACCTGTACCAAAGCACTAACAGATTCAAACTGCTCCACCTCAGACGTCGTTGGCAATCCTGCTGCAAGCCATGCATGAATTCCACCATTCAGCAGGCTAGTATTTTCAAAACCTAAGCAGTGTAAATTCCAAATCAAACGCCCTGCCCATGCGCCACCTTCATCATCGTAAACCACCACATGATGCTCGGGTGAAATATTCAGATAAGAAATCAGTTCTCGTAGCCCCTCAGCATCGGGTAGTAAACCCGTAGCCTGTTCGTCTTGGCGTACTAAAAATTTTGGCTTTAAATGCAAAGCATGTGGAATATGCAACTGGTCATAGACCGAGGCGCGACTTAAATCTACGATGCGTAGTTTTTCATTGCCTAAATGCGGAACCAACTGTTCTGCTTCTATCAGTAAGCCAAAATTAAAGGCAGAATGTGTCATATTATTTCGTATATTTTCAGGTCATGCTTTGATCTTAGCACAACTCATTTTTACAATTATTCTGATTTTTTGCATTCCTTTAGCAGAATTATAGATATCTCTATTTGTCTCATTTAAAAAGCGTAATGCCAAAATGAATTCTGGCATTACAAACACTGGAGTTATATAAACTTATACCTCAGTAATCTCAAAAATTTGACGTAAATAGGCCAAAAAAGTATCGTTATCAGTCATGGTCTTACCTGGACTATCAGAAATTTTCGCAACCGACTGACCATTACATTCAACTAGTTTAAGCACAATATTTAGTGGCGTTTGCCCCATGTCATTGGTCAAATTGGTGCCTATCCCGAAACTCACTTGAAAACGGTCTTTGAAATAGTTGTGTAAATCCCACGCTTTCTCTAAATTCAGTCCATCACTAAAGGTCAGCATTTTGGTTTTACTGTCAATTTTCAGCTTTTTATAGTGAGCATAGGCCTTATCGCCCCATTCATACGGGTCGCCACTATCATGACGCAAGCCATCGAACAGTTTGGCAAAGTACAGATCAAAATCACGTAAGAATGCATCCATCCCCACCACATCCGTCAAAGCAATGCCTAAATCACCGCGGTACTCTTGTACCCACGTTTCCAGTGCTGATTTTTGGAAATTACGTAAACGTACATCCAACGCTTGGAAGGCTTGTAGGAATTCATGCGCCATGGTGCCAATCGGGGTAAGACCTAATTGCTTCGCAATTAAGACGTTACTGGTACCACGGAAAATATGTGGTGCAGCTTGATTAAACACTTCAATCACATGTTTTTGCCACGCCAGACTATAGCGTCGACGTGTACCAAAATCAGAAACTAAAAATGGGGGATCATTTGGGGTTTGCGATGTTTCATAGTGTTTTAATAAGGCCACTTTAGCTTGTAGTCGACGTTCGCCCTCAGCCATGACCTCATCTGTCCGAATACGACGGAAATACAACTCATTGACGATGGCAAGCACAAAGATTTCAAACATCATGGCTTGAACCATCGGCCCTTCAATCCGAATATCTAAACGACCTTGGTGATCAATACTGGCCACAATAAAACGACGTTTGAGTTGAAACAACTCTAAATAATCGACAAAGTCACTTTTGATAAAGCGCAAACCGCGTAGATATTGCAGTTCATCGTCTTGAAAACGCAGTTGGCAAAGCAAATCTAATTGGTGATTTAAATCATCCAGAATGTCGACCAAAGGATAAACCGTGTCATCCAAATTACGGCAACGAAACTGGTACACACTATGTGCTTGAGGGAACTTATGCAGTACCACCTGTAGCATCGTAAATTTGTACAGATCAGTATCTAATAAGGATTGGATGATGGCAGACATATCATTTTCGGTTTTTAGCAACTTATTGCATTAAAGCACATTTTTTTAAACTGCATAGCCATGTTTTAGTAATTCACTAGTGCTATTCGACCAAGGTTCAAAGTGAAATGTGCTTTTTACTTTTGTTGAGACTCTGTTTCTATCCATTTTTCCAGCTGTTGTTCTTGACCAATCACTTTTGCAAATTCTCGTACTGTTTTTTGACCTGTCTGTTTGGCCTGTACATCACAATCAACTTGGCGTAGCTGATTGGCAATCGACCATTCCAACTTAAATATTGCCCCCATAAGAGCCGTATTGCCTTTGTGATCGCGTAAACATCGGTCAGCACCATGTATTAATAACAGCGTTACGACATCTTGATGACCATAATAACTGGCGATCATGAGCCCAGTAAAACCTGCGTGGTTTTTCTGATTGACTGGAAAACCATACTTTAAAAATTCACTCATCACATCTTGATTGCCAGTTCGAGTTGCAGCAAAAAATAGATCTATTAAAGCTTGTTGCGATTGCGCTAAGGATGCTGTCGAAGTCGTTTGTTCTGCATAGACAACCGAAGTACTTAGACTGAGCACTGCAACCATTAAACCGTTAAATAGAAATTTCATGACATATCTTCCACTGTTTAGCGGTTAAAAATACAATGCCTGTAAAACTCGCCCTAGGGTTGCAGGAAAGGTTCTGAGTTTTACAGGACTTTTGGGAGGTGACGTCCTCGCCCTAGTCACCAATTTTGTTCAGACGTGTCCATTAGTCTTGTAGCAATGCTGCTTTCGCTTCTACTTGCTTAAGATTTCCTTTGGTTGCCGCAGTTAAACGTCTGCCATAATCTGCATCCGCTTTATAAAAATATGACAACATCAGATTTTTGGTTTCTGGATCTTTGACTTGACCTAAGTCGGCCGCAAGGTTCCGAATCAAATCATTTTTTTCCTGTGTTGAATAAGAGCGGTATAACTCACCAGCTTGTTTAAAAGGCTGTTCTTTTTGAATCGCCTGTTGCAACACTTTTTCACCCAGAGGTGTATTCACAGCCTTGGCATGTAATACCGCGGACTTAGGCTCGGCACGACTCGGTTCATAGTTCACATCAGAATCACGATGCGACATATTCATCGCGCCTTCCTGATTGTTATTTTGGACAGCGACAAGCGGACGGTTGACAGGAATTTGTTGATGGTTTGCTCCCAAACGATACATTTGCGTATCTGAATAAGAGAAAATGCGACCTTGCAACAAACGGTCTTCTGATGGTTCGATACCTGGGATTAAATTTCCTGGTGCAAAAGCTGATTGTTCCGTTTCATTAAAGAAGTTCTTTGGCATGCGATTCAGCGTCAATGTTCCAACTTTGAATTCTGGAACTAAATGAGTTGGCCAAATTTTAGTTGCATCCAATGGATTAAAATCAAAATTATTTAAGTCTTTAGGATCAATCACTTGAATATACAAGTCCCATTTCGGGAAATGACCTGCATTGATATTGTTATACAAATCATTGGTTAAATGGTTGAAGTCCTTCGCCTGCATTGCAGCCGTTTCTTCCAGATTCATACCTTTTACCCCCTGCTTCGTACGGAAATTAAATTTCACGTACTTATATTCACCTTTAGCGTTATAAAGCTTAAAGGCATGTACCCCAAAACCATCCAGATTACGGTAGCTCACAGGTGTACCCAAATTTGAGTAAACATAGGTCAACATGTTGACTGACCAAGGTTGGCTTTGTAGAAAGTCGAATACGCGATTGGCATCTTGTACATTTGACACAGGACTTGGCTTCATGGCATGAATGAAGTCTGGAAATTTGATGGCATCACGAATAAAAAACACAGGAAGATTATTTCCCACTAAATCCCAATTGCCCTCTTGTGTGTAAAATTTCAAGCCAAAACCATGTGGATCACGTAAAGTTTCTGGTGAACCTTTCGGATGAATGACGGTAGAAAAGCGTAAAAATACAGGGGTTTTAGTGCCTCCCTTAAACATGGAAGCCACGGTTAAATCGGATAAATCTTTGCTTGCAACAAACTCACCATAGGCCCCTGTACCACGCGCATGTACGACTCGCTCAGGAATACGCTCTCGGCCAAAGCGTTGCAGTTTTTGAACGAGTTGAACATCTTGCAGTAAAGTCGGTCCGTATTCGCCCGCAGTTATTGAGTTCTGATTGTCTCCGACTGGTGCACCATTATCTTTGGTTAATGTCGCTGCTTGTGTAACACCCGTCGCAGTTGCCAACATTGCAACTAACAAAGAAAACTTAAACATCGTTTCTATCTCACTAAAATTCCTACCTTTCCTGCGTCAGCCAAGATACAAAAATTACACAAATTGCTAAAACGGATAATTTTCATAAATTTAATCGGTTTATGGAATAGTGTGATCTTTATTCGCTATTCTTCAGTCATTTATGTGCAAAATATGCTTGATGATCTGCTCAGGCAATATAGGTTTGCTACAATTCCACTTTGCATAATCAAGCGATAGATCAAATCAATCATGCGAGCCTTATTACAACGCGTTCTCGAAGCCAAAGTGGTCGTCAATGGTGAAACCACTGGCGAAATTCAACACGGTATCTTGGTTTTCTTGGGTATAGGAAAAGACGATACCTTTGAAAAAGGGAAGAAACTGGTCGATAAGATCTTAAAATATCGTTTCTTCGATGACGAACAAGGTAAAATGGGTTGGAACGTGAGTCAGGCAGGTGGTGGAATCTTACTGGTCTCTCAGTTTACCTTGATGGCGCAGACGCAAAAGGGCTTGCGTCCTGACTTTGGACCCGCTATGCCACCAAATGATGCCCAAGCCTTATATGAACAATTGGTTGACTATGCCAAGGCCCAGTTTGAAACTGTACAGACAGGTATTTTCGCCGCCGATATGAAAGTACATTTGGTCAATGATGGCCCTGTGACTTTTAATTTAGAAGTCGAATAAAAAAGCAACGTATCAAAAAGCCCTCAGTTGAGGGCTTTTTGATAGGATTAAATTTGCTTGATGAATTGTGCTCGCGCCAACATATCCTTAGGTACTTCATCAATGAGCATAACGGTAAGATTTTGATTGTTTTGCATCTTGTTACTTTCAGTATTAGAAATCTCTAAAAGTGTATTCACATCATTAGGGCTTAAGCTATACATAGCACCAGTAGCAGGATCAACAATCAAAAAGCCAACTAATCCACCAAAAACGATATTAGCTATATACCAACCATTCATTTTTGCAGTGACATGTACGGTTTTCTGTTGATAGCCTTCTTTTGAAAACGTAACGTCATAACTTGCGGGTTTAAAATACCCATTACCACGTTTAAGAGTGACCGTTGCAGGGGTTGAGCCTGTATGAATTTTCTCACCCAGTTTATTCGTGATCACAATATTTGCTGTGTCAGGAACTGACTTAAATGTCAGTGTCTGCGTTGAGCCAGACATAATACTCGCACAACCTGTTAGTGCTAAAGATGCTGTCATTAATGTTGCAGTTAAAAAAGTTTTCATGAAAAAAATTACCCCCATAATTTGGGGGAAATCATATTGATAAATATATTATTTTTCAATAAAACTTACTTACCCGTTTTTTCCTTCAAAAACGCTCGAGCGGCTTTAATTTTTGCTTTCACAGGCTTTGGTAGCTTTGGCGGAACCAATTTTGCAACTTGATTAAACCAAACCAAGAGACCAAAATCACCTTCCATTTTAATGCTGCCGTTTTGCATGCCAGTCATAAATGCGGTTGGATCACCTTTGATTAAAGTTTTCACACCCTGCTCACTGTCCGCAAACTGTAAAATAAAATCGGCTTTTTCAGCATCACCTGAAACCGTATCAATCTGTCCATTATTGACAATAATTTGGCGGGCCATACCCAAATCCGTACCAATCTGAATACGGAACTGACGCTCATGAACCAATTCAATAAATTTTGGGCTAGTGCGTGCCAGTTGTTTCATACGCAGTGCCAGACCTGTAACCATTAAATCCAGCGGATCCGTGCTGACATCAACCAATGGAAGTTTAACCACAGGAATTGAAGATAGTTTCATGACATGTAAGCCTATTGTAATTGTTGATAAATTGACTGTTTCCAATCCTACCACAAGTTGCCATTTTTACTGCTAGGCTTTGTATAACAATCATGTAAGAACGTAAAAAAGATGCCCTAGGCATCTTTTTGTACGGTATGTACTTATGACTTAGCGGCTAGAACATTGCTGTTGGTCATCTTCATATACAGGTGTATGTTCAATACAACGGCGCTGCGCCAATGCACGTTCTGCACGACGGTCTTCACGTAGAAGTAACATCGTCACAATAAGCATCGCTGAAGTTAAAGCAGTTAAGTAGCTATAAGTGATTGGCATTTCAAAGACTGCTTGCACACCTAGGCGAATGACTTCCAGTATTCCCCAAAACACCATACCCGCCACCATAAAACTCAACCAGCGACGATAAGGCGAAAAGAAAACAGCAATCAACGCAGCGGCGACTAAACTCAAGCCAACGATGGTAGCTAAATTCGCTGTTACCATAAAAACCTCCGTCTAAGATCAGTTCAAGCGATCTATAAACTGCGCTGAACCCATCCCCTATACCGTTTAAAATTAATGGATTGTGTAGCTTTCAAACTCTATGCATGCATTATGAGCAGTTTTGAAAAGAAAAAAAGGCTTGTATTTTTAGAATGCGACATACCTTGTCGCCATATTATATTGTCATTACATTTTTTTAGATTTGAACTTTTCCAAAACAAAGACACGCTCGGTCTTGGCGTGTCATTACAAAATAAAACCCTTAATTTCAGCAGTTAAAAATATTTTTTTCGATTCTGTTGATCGTTGTTTTTATCAACATTTTTCACTGACCACTCATCGCTTTTTGCTTAAATTTGCAACAAAAAAACGCAGCTCAAGGGCTGCGTTTTTTATCCTCACAAATGCTTTTAGGCACGATTCAAATCTTTATCATGCACGCCCAATAAATACAGAACACCATCTAAACCAACACTTGAAATGGCTTGATTCGCGTTTTGTCTTACCAATGGTTTCGCTCGGAATGCGACCCCTAAACCCGCAATCGACAGCATCGGTAAATCGTTTGCACCATCGCCTACAGCAATGGCTTGTTCAAGCGAAATCCCCATCTTTTCAGCTAATTCACGCAGCAATAATGCTTTACGTGCACCATCGACAATGTGGCCTTTCACTTCACCTGTCACTACGCCATTTTCAACATCTAGGATATTGGCATGCACTTCATCAATGCCCAATTTCGCTTGTAAATACTCAGCAAAGTACTGGAACCCACCCGACAAAATCGCGGTACGGTAACCTAATGCTTTTAAAGTTGAGATTAAACGTTCCGCACCCTCTGTAACGGTCAAGCGCTCCGCAATCTTAGGTAGAACAGAAGCATCCATTCCTTTGAGCAGTGCGACACGTGCACGGAAACTTTGTTGGAAGTCCAACTCACCCTGCATGGCACGTTCTGTAATTTCAGCTACTTGTGCGCCGACACCTGCTTCAATAGCTAACTCATCAATCACTTCTTGCTCGATTAAGGTCGAGTCCATATCAAAACAGACCAAACGACGGTTACGGCGGTAGGCATTGTCTTCTTGAACCGCGACATCGACATTCAACTCATGTGATAAGCGTAAGCAAGCCGCACGCATCGCTGCAGCATCCAGCATTTGTCCGCTTAAACCAAATTGGACACAAGCGCGCTTTGGCCCATCCAATTCGCCATTTAAGACTGGACGACCTGACAAACGGGTCACAGTTTCAATGTTGAAACCTTGGTTGGACACAATATTTGTAACTGCTTGTAAGTGTGCAGCCTCAAGCTCTGGCGCCAAAGCCGTGACTATATAGCGCGTCCGTCCACCTTCGCTCACCCACTGGTCGTATTCAGTTGTAGTGATTGGTTTAAAACGTACAGTTAAACCAATATCATGTGCTAAAATTAGAATTTCTTTCATCGCCAAAGCCGTTGCGGTTTGGTCATCTGAAGAAACAACTATACCCAAGGTCAATTGGTTATGAATAACTGCTTGTCCAACATCTAAAATTTGTAGTGAATGAGTGGACAATACCTGCATTAATCGAGTGAACTGATTAGGCTGGTCTGGTCCTAAAAATGAAATAAGAATGATTTCTCGCATGAATTGACTCGGGTCTGAGCTACGACTATTGTTAGAATCATAATCGAAATTGAATATATTTTCTTTGGAAGTTTACGTTGAATGCGCCTAGACAAGGGCTATTTGCTAGCCTATTAATTGTAAGTTTTGCTTTACATACCTTTTTATTGGTATTGGCAACGACTCATCAACTGAATGAAAACCGTGCCAGCCAAGGTCAACTGATGACCTCTCAATTGGTGACAGACAGTCTTACAGAACTGGAACCTGCCAACACGGTTTCTCTCGCGCTTTTGGTGGATCGCTATGCGACCAACCCAAGCGTAGCTTCCATTCGTATATTGGATGCCAATAATCAAGTGCTGGCAACTGGTGGTCAGGTACGAACACGAGATGGTGAAGTGTTTGTTCGTGATGCGCTACAAAACGAAAAGAAAGTGGGTAGTATCGAGATCACACTCATCAAACCAAGTATGGGCGAAATTCTACGGACGCAATGGTTAGCAATTTTATTGTCTTTGGCGATTCATGGTTTACTGTGGTTGGCTTATCGTGCGATTGCTCGCCCAAGCCGTACTGAATACTTAGCACGGATCAATAATGAATCTCGCTTAAAACACGAAATTCAAGTGTTAACGCAAACACTAGAACAAGAAAAGCATCATGCTGCGGTCGCGATTGCTCAAGCACAGCAACAACTCAAAACCAGTGCTAAGCCGAAAGAGCAAAAACCTGTGATCGTGGACAACCATTCGGTCGCACTCAATATTCAATTCTATGACCCAAAACAATTGATGGACTCAGTCAATACCACGGTCTCAATTCCGTATTTTAACTTGTGCCAAATTTTTCTGAATAAAAGTACAGAGCTTTGCTTAAAGCACTTTAAATTAAACAGCTCAGACGTCAGCACACATCAGTCATTTAATGAGCATGGTGCAACCCTCACCATGTCGACCGACACGCCGAATGCCGTGCCATGTCTCATGATGATCAGCAGTGTGTTCCAGCTATTGTCTGACGTTTTATATAAACGTTACCGCGAAGAAAAGCGCTTTGTTTTGCAAACACGTTGTGGTATTTCAACTGCAGTTGATGCAATGCAACTGTCTGCCACTCAAGCATCTGAACGTTTAGTGCAACAACTATCTGCCAAAGAAAGTGCGGTGCATTTAAGCAATGAATTATTGAAAGACATTTCCGAAAGCTATCAATTGATCAATTTACCGAATCCAACCAATGTCTTGACCCGTCATGCCTTTATGGTCAATGGTATGGGTTCAGAGTCTGCCGAATTGGCACAAACTTTAAGAACTGAAATTCTAAAAGCAAAACAATCTAAAGCCTCTTAATTACGTCCGAGCAGAAAAAAAGCCTGACACATGTCAGGCTTTTTTTCTCTGTCGAACTCAAATTTTCAGTTGCTTTTGGGCAACCAAATGTTGCTGTGCGCTATAGCGCTGCTCTGGATCAGTACAGGCTACTTTAAGCCAATGACCATCGGCTTGTAGCTCCCAAGCATTTAAACAATCATTCAGGTAGCTTATTAGCCCATCTTTATAAATTTGTTTTTTCAAAGTGCGATCTAATATTGGAAAGCAGGTTTCCACACGTGAAAATAAGTTGCGTCCCATCCAGTCTGCACTGGCGCAGTACAGCTTTTTCTCACCGCCATGTTCAAAAAAGTAAACTCGCGTATGCTCAAGAAAACGACCCACGATCGAACGTACACGGATATTCTCAGACATACCTTGGACCTGTGGAATCAAACAGCAGATCGAACGAATAATCAGATCAACCCGCACCCCAGCTTGTGACGCACGATACAACGCAGCAATCAGTTGCGGTTCAGTTAAAGCATTAACTTTAATGATAATACGTGCGGCCTGACCAGCTTGTGCAAACTCAATTTCTTGCTCAATCAGCTTTAACAGTTCACTGTGTAAAGTAAAAGGCGCATGTAATAATGCCTTCAACTTGGCCATCTTACCCATCCCCGTCAGTTCTTGAAACATGCGGTGAACATCTTCACAAATATCAGGCTGTGTAGTCATCAGCCCATAGTCGGTATACATACGGGCATTACCCGCATGATAATTGCCTGTGCCTAGATGAGCATAGCGAATCAACTGAGCATTTTCACGGCGTACAATCAAAATCATTTTGGCATGCGTTTTATAGCCCACAATGCCATACACCACCACCGCGCCCGCCTCTTGCAAAATATTGGCCACAGTAATATTCGACTCTTCATCAAAACGCGCACGCAACTCAATCACTGCCGTGACTTCCTTGCCATTTCGTGCTGCCTCTGCCAAGACCTGTACAATTTCAGAGTCGGGCCCACTGCGGTAAAGGGTTTGTTTAATCGCTAGTACATTTGGATCTTTCGCAGCTTCTTTTAATAAGCCAATTACAGGCTGAAAAGAATCAAACGGATGATGCAACAATACATCCTGTGCTTTTAAAGTATCAAAGGTACTTTTTTGTTTACGCAAAACTTTGGGAATAACGGGAATAAAAACTGGATGTTTCAATTCAGGTCGATCACAACTGGTACTAAGACGTGAAAGATTGATCGGCCCATCAATGCGATAAAGCTCCTGCTCAGTTAAATCAAACTCCTTGAGCAGATAATCAATCACCGCTTCAGGACAGTCATCTTCAATTTCTAAACGCACCGCGCGCCCAAAGCGACGTGAAGACAATTCATCTTTTAACGCAACCGCCAAATCGTCAACATCTTCCGACAAAATCAAATCGGCATTACGTGTCACACGAAAGGCATAACAGCCTGTAGCTTTCATACCTGGGAACAAATCGCTGATGTGTTGCTGAATCATCGCAGTTAAGAAAATCTGCGTGTCTACACTGCCTGAAACTGCTTTGGGCATCGAAATCAGGCGAGGCAAAGAACGTGGCGCAGGAACAATTGCCATCTCAATGCTTCGCCCAAAAGCATCCTTACCTTGTAAACTCACAATGAAATTCAGACTTTTATTCACGAGACGAGGAAAAGGATGGGAAGGATCTAGACTGATCGGGGTTAAAACAGGTTGGATTTCTTTGGCAAAATATTCTGCAATCCACGTTTTATGTTTTTCTAAGATGTCTTGGAACTGAAGGAATTGAATACCGTGAGCCTGTAACTCGGGTAAAATCGAATGATTGAGCGTTTCAAATTGTTTTTGAACCGCAGTATGAATAGATTGAGACAGGTCTTGTAATACGACGTCTGTGGGGAGCGCATCAGGGGTTCTGGCAATGGCATTCATATCGCGTTGTTTCATCAAACCCGCAATACGAATCTCAAAAAACTCATCCAAATTACGTGAAAAAATAATTAAAAAATTTAAACGTTCTAGCACAGGCAAACTCAAATCTAATGCTTGTGCTAAAACCCGCTGATGAAACTCAAATAACGATAGCTCTCGGTTGAAATACGTCACCGATGAATGCTGAAAATTATCCATACCCTCTCAATGCTGTTTAAAACAGTCTGTTATGAAGTGTTTGGCAGGGATGTTAGGCAGTCTTTATGACAGTTTAGTTACAATCACAGCCCAAATAGAAAGTTCATCCTGACTTTATGCTTAAAGCTTGAACAGCGTACAGTATTTAAACCAAAATATGTTCTTTTTCACTTTTTTTTATTGAGCATTGAGTCTGCTTTTGTTGCCCAATAGCTGGCTAAAATAGGTCCTGAAATGTTGTGCCATAAACTAAAGATGGCGCTGGGGACCGCTGTAATTGGAGAAGCAGCAAAATGCACAGCCGCCAAAGCCACGCCGAGACCTGAATTTTGCATACCCACCTCAATCGAAACCGCTTTACAGTCGGCATGTGGCAAGTGAAACATCCTTGCAGCTCCAAAGCCAAGTAAATAACCAATCACGTTATGTAACGCCACCACAGCTAAAATCAATAAACCAGATTCTAAAATTTGTGCTTTTGAGCCACCAATAATCGCTGCCACAATCAACACAATTGCGACCACTGAAATTAAAGGCATGACTGAAATATAGCTTTCAACTTTATGTTTCAGTACAGCACGTACCACCAGCCCTAAAACAATAGGAAACAACACCACCTGTAAAATTGAACTCAGCATCGACCATGCATTGATATCAATCCATTGGCTGGCCAGCAGATAGAAAATCGCGGGAGTCAGTACAGGTGCTAATAAAGTCGATACTGTGGTACATGCAACAGACAATGCTGTATTGCCTTTCGCCATGTAAGTAATCACATTAGATGCCGTCCCTCCTGGACAACAGCCCACTAAAATGACTCCTATGGCAATTTCAGCGGGTAAGCGGAACAACACACATAACACATATGCCACACTTGGCATCACCACAAACTGGGCAGCCACCCCAATCGCAACTGCTTTTGGACTCTGCATCACACTTTTAAAGTCGTTCAACGTCATGGTCATGCCCATACCAAACATGATCAAGCCCAACATCCACGTGATATAAGCTTTCATCCAGACAAAGGTTTCAGGACTCAAAAGTGCTATCCCTGCAAATAATACGACCCACAAAGCAAAGGTTTTTTGAATCCAAGTGGTAAATCTTAAAAAAGTGCCCATGACCTTTCCCTACAGCATGTCTTATGATTTCTATGTTGATGATTACAGAGTCCCGATTGGATCAATGCATCCTTTGTGCATATTGTTGTGCAATGTCTTTGCAATAGAGACGTTTTACGCCTTGCGCCAGCATGTCTTGCCATGCATGCTGTAAAGATCCCTGTAAGTCGATACCTTTGGTGGCATCTGCAATGACATAAGTTTGAAAACCGAGTTGCGCAGCATCTATTGCGGTCCACGCAACGCAAAAGTCTGTTGCAATCCCAACAATAAATACCGTATCAATCCCACGCTCTTTCAAATAACCTGCCAACCCCGTTTGTGTCTTATGATCCGCTTCTAAAAAAGCAGAATAACTATCAATGTGTGCATGACATCCTTTCCGGATGATCAACTGCGCTTTGGCAAGGTCTAGATCAGGGTGTAATTCAGCATCCTGCGTGCCTTGTACACAGTGGCGTGGCCACAGCACTTGTGTGCCATAGTCCAATTCAATGGTTTGAAAAGCTTGCTTTTCAGGATGATTCTCTGCGAAAGAAATATGATTTTCTGGATGCCAATCTTGGGTGAGTACAATATTGTCAAAATAAGCGCCCAACTGATTAATTTTAGGAATGATTTGATCTGCTCCTGCCACCGCTAGATTTCCACCGGGGGTAAAACCATTTTGTACATCCACCACAATCAGTGCCATATTCTTCTGCATTCTTCTCTGTCCTTTTTGTTCTGTGCTCGAAGGCCAAGCTTAGCTTAATTTATAAAACAGTATTCATCCTCGCGGGTCAAAATTAAATGACTGTAGCCTTGAGTGCAATGGATATTGAAGCAAATCAGCAAGTACGCTACGCAGCATTGTCATTTTGATGAAAAAAAACCTGCTTCTAGCAGGCTATTTTCCAACTCATGCTTATGGATGATGTCATACGCCCTTCATACGACGGGTCAGTAACAACATCATCACCGCTGAAATCACAATACATGGAATCGCTGCTGAAATGACTCCTGCTGCACCGAAACCTGTGCTTAGTAATGCTCCAGCAATTGCAGGCCCTAGCATTGCGCCAATCCGCCCTACGGCAGAAGCGACGCCAATACCTGTGCCACGTACTTCAGTTGGGTAGACAATTCCACCAAAAGCATACAATACGCCCTGACAGCCAATCACAAAAGCACCAACCAATGCTGCGGCCAAATACATTTGATTCAGTGAAGAAGCCGCATTTAATGCCAATAATCCCGCCAAGATGCCGCCATACATCAGTACGATGACATAAGCTTTCTTCCAGCGGTCTGTTAGCATCCCTAAAATCACGGTCCCCACTGTCGCACTTAGCATAAAGTAGAACTGCGCCGTTGCACCTTCCTTACGTGAAAAGCCTAACTCAGTAAACAGTGATGGCAACCAACTGAGCATGATGTACACCACCATCAGGGTGAAAAAGTAGCTCACCCAAATAAATAAGGTTCTAAATAAATTATCCGCGTTCAACAGCTCTTTAAACGCGGCTTGAGGTGCAGCCTCAGTGGCAGATTCTGGGTTTTGGGTCTTTAAAAATTCCTTCGACTCAGGCAACAACCACATCATCACAGGAATGACAATAATCGGTAATAAACCACCCAAATAGAAAATATTCTTCCAGTTGGCACCAAACTCAGTACTTGCAACCAATGAAAGAATGGCAGCACCCACAGGCATACCGCAGTACATCAATCCAACAGCACGACCGCGGTTTTGTAGTGAAACTGCCTCAGAGGCTAAGGTAATTAAAATCGGCATCGCCGCACCAAGACCAGCACCTGCCAAGAACCGCACCAGCAATAAACTATTAAAGCTGTTGACCCACACCGTACAGAGTGTAAAGACCGCAAAAATAGCCACTGAACCAATCAACACTTTTTTACGGCCAATTCGGTCAGCAAAACGCCCGCCCACCAGTGCACCGGGCAATAGACCCAGAATCCCTGCACTAAAAAACACCCCCAACTGTGAACTATCCAAACCGAAATATTCACGAATGCCTGCGGCTGCAATACCTGCTGCTTGAATATCCAGCCCTTCGATGACTGCAATTAAGAAGCAAATCGCAACCGTGACAATTGCATGTTGCCTATCTGATTTTTGCATTGGGAAATCCTTGTTCAATCAGCGTTCCAAAAACGCCATCATCTATGAGCAAGGTCGGAGAAATAACTATCAAAAGGTGGAATGAAATCATACAAATGGCTGAAATTAGTGGATTAGTCCTGTATTAACATCCGTTCAGATATAGTCTTAAAAACAATAAAAATAAGGAAAAAATTTAGACTAAAATGCTGAAAATAGGCATATCACCGATTTAATAAAAGCAAGTTTCCCCCTTTTAGTGATAGCTGAAATGAATGATTAGACTGCCTTTTAGCAATGATTCTTTTGTAGCAAACAGATTTGCAGAAATCACATTTACATCTTGTATGAGTTTTAAAAGGTCTTAAATTCTGACTTTTATACACGGAATATCAGGTTTGATAGACTTTTAGGCCTCTTTTTCATCTAAAAAACCACTTTTCGATGGCTCCAAACGACTCACGTCTGCCTTGCGAAATACTATTTTCAGGTTTTGGATGAAAAGCATGTTCTTTGTACAGCATTTAAACAGGCTTTATTTTTGTAGCAAAAGATAAAGTTTTTATACACTTTGACTAAATCATATTGTTCTTCATGTTGTGTTCGTTCATAATTTGCATAAGCATTATTCAATGCATCAGCGCTTTGAAAATGCTATAAATTAAAATACGTACCCATCCAATCTTATGTTTTTCTGGCCTAACTGGATGGACAAATAGGATATTTTTTTAAAATGACTCAGCAAGCACAGACCATCCAAGGCTCAATTGTCGCAATCGTCACCCCTATGTTTGAAGATGGCAGCGTAGATTGGAAGGGTCTAGAGAAGCTCGTTGAGTGGCACATCGCACAAGGCACAAATAGCATTGTTGCTGTCGGTACAACGGGTGAAGCGTCTACTCTAAGCATGAAAGAACATACACAAGTGATCAAAGAAATCATTCGTGTAGCAAACAAACGCATCCCGATTATTGCGGGTACTGGTGCGAACTCAACTCGCGAAGCCATTGAGTTGACCAAAGAAGCCAAAGCACTGGGTGCAGATGCTGCCCTTCTTGTTACCCCGTATTATAATAAACCGACTCAAGAAGGCTTATACCAACATTATAAAGCCATTGCAGAAGCGGTTGATCTGCCTCAGATCCTTTATAACGTTCCAGGCCGTACTGGCGTTGATATGACAAATGAAACCGTTATTCGTTTGGCAGATATCCCACAAATTGTAGGCATTAAAGATGCCACAGGCGATGTTGCTCGTGGTCAAGCTCTGCTTGAGGGTCTTGCTGGCAAAGATATGACTGTGTATTCAGGCGACGATGCAACAGCCTACCAACTGATCTTGTCAGGTGCTCAAGGTAATATTTCTGTGACTGCAAACGTTGCACCAAAACAAATGAGTGATGTTTGTGCAGCAGCACTTGCAGGTGAAGCTGAAAAGGCAGAAAGCTTAAATACTCAAGTTGCAAATCTACACGAAATTCTATTTTGCGAATCGAACCCAATTCCTGTGAAATGGGCACTTCATGAAATGGAGTTAATCGAAACGGGTATTCGTTTACCATTAACACCACTTGCAGAACAATATCGCACACCGCTCCGTGAAGCACTCACAAAAGCGGGTGTCATTCAATAAAGAGCACATTAATATGCAATTACGTTTAGGTCTTACCCTCGCACTTTCAGTCGTCAGTTTAGCGGGTTGTAGTTCTCTTGCAGTCAATAACGGTAGTTTGGACTATAAAGAAACAGCAAGCTTGGAACCTCTTAAATACCCTGAAGGCTCAATGGTTCGACCTGCAACGCCGTTGTATCCAGCTCCAACGGTTGAGGCACTTGCTGTAGAACACGCACCAGTACTTGAAAACAAGCGTGGTAACCGTTTCGCAATGCCTCGCCCAGAATCAACTCAGATTACCAACCAAACAGAATCAACTGAAACCGTAGCTGTAGCCGTAGGTCGCCCTCAATTGATTATTGACGGAAATAAGAATCCGCTGCTCAAAGTTGAAGGAAATTCTGCTACAATTTGGCAATACACACTTGCCACCCTCAGCAGTCTCAACCATCAAATCGTTGGCCAAGGCAAAAATGGTTATGAAGCAACCATTAAGGTCGATCAACAGACCTATGTGTTAAGACTAACCGCTGTCGGTACAAGCAATAACCTTGCAGTGTTCAATGCCGATAACAGTTTTGCAGCGCCTGAAAAAGCCACAGAATTGTTAACTCAGATTTACCAAAATTGGCCAGCCTAGTCGTACTAGGCATTTTTTTTTGAAAAAGGTTCCCTCATGTTAAAACAAACCTTGCTCTATACTGGTAAAGCGAAATCTGTCTATGAAACAGACAGTGCAGACCACCTGATTTTAGTCTTTCGTGACGATGCTTCGGCATTCAATGGTGAAAAGATCGAACAACTAGATCGAAAAGGTAAGGTGAACAACCGTTTTAACGCCTTTATCATGGATAAATTGGCTGCGGCTGGCATTGAGACTCACTTTGAAAAACTTCTTTCACCAACAGAAGTTTTAGTGAAAAAACTCAGCATGATCCCTGTTGAATGTGTGATTCGTAACTATGCAGCAGGTTCTTTATGCCGTCGCTTAGGTGTAGAAGAAGGCAAGGAATTAACTCCGCCGACTTTTGAATTATTCTTCAAAGATGATGCTCTTGGCGACCCAATGGTGAATGAGTCTCAAGCGATTGCTTTAGGTTGGGCAACTGCTGAGCAACTTGAGCAAATGAAAGTCCTCACTTACCAAGTGAACGAAGTGCTTAAAAACTTATTTGACCAAGGTGGCATGCTACTTGTGGACTTCAAACTTGAGTTTGGTGTATTCCACGACCGTATTGTTCTTGGTGATGAGTTCTCTCCAGACGGCTGCCGTCTATGGGACAAAGAAACCAAGAAAAAACTCGACAAAGACCGTTTCCGTCAAGGTTTAGGTGGTGTGGTTGAAGCGTACGAAGAAGTTGCTGCACGTTTAGGTATCGACCTTTCTGATATCTAATCTATTACAGATTCAAAAAAACCGAGCTTAAACGCTCGGTTTTTTTGTTTAAACTTCATCTATAGTCTGCTCGTTTTCAAACCACGTTTCACTCAGAATACACTTTGTGGACATCGAAATTTGCTAAAAAATCAACAACGCTGTACGTCATAGCGCACAAGACTTCAGGTATATTTCAGCTATGTATCAGATATGTTTTTGAATATGATAAAAACTTATGAACAGGACGTTCTTTAGATAAAAATTTTCCAACCGAAACAGTACGCTTATTTCCTCCTATCTCATGGCGAAAGATCAACTCATCACCAACGATCGGAAAATTGGTATAAATATTGCTTTTATTCAAAAGTAATCAGTAGGATAAGTTCTATCTTCGTCTTATTTTCTAGATTTGATTTTTTACGGATGGCTATATTTACAATGAAAAACTGGCAAAAGAAATTACTCCTTTCGACCACATTCGTACTCACTGCGTTGAGCGGCTCTGTTCAAGCCAAAGAATGGAAAACTATTCGTTTTGGTACAGAATCCGCATACGCTCCTTTTGAATATAAAACCCCTGACAATAAGCTGGTCGGTTTTGACATCGACTTGGGAAATGCTATTTGCGCCAAATTAAAAGCCAAATGTGTTTGGGTAGAAAACTCCTTTGATGGAATGATTCCTGCCCTCAAAGCCAAGAAATTTGATGGAATTTTATCATCCATGACCGTGACGGCTGATCGTTCAAAACAAATCGCGTTTAGTAATAAAATTTATAATACTCCAACCCGCATGGTCGCGAAAAAAGGCTCTCCTTTACTTCCGACACCCGCTTCTTTGAAAGGAAAACGTGTAGGTGTGCAACAAGGGACCATCCAAGAAAGTTATGCAAAAGCTTATTGGGCACCTAAAGGTGTGAATGTGGTTCCTTATCCAAACCAAGACGTGCTTTATCAAGACATGGTTTCTGGGCGTCTAGATGCAACATTACAAGATGCAATTATGGTTGATGGTGGTTTCCTGAAATCAGCAAAAGGTAAAGGCTTTGCTTTTGCAGGCAATAATGTGGTCGATGCCAAAACACTCGGTGTAGGGGCTGCCATCGGCTTACGTAAAGAAGACGTCGATCTGAAAAAGAATATTGATAAGGCTTTAGCTGAAATTATTGCCGACGGCACCTATAAAAAACTCGAGAAAAAATACTTCTCCTTCAGCATTTATTAACCTATAAAGTGTCGGTTCAATACCGACACTTTTTATATATAGCTGATTTACAAAATATTATATTTTTACTCGGAGAAACTGAGTATGTTTTTGTCTGGCTATGGTCCCGTATTACTCAGTGGCACTTGGATGACCATTCAGCTTGCATTGTTATCCCTTGTACTTTCGATCATGATTGGATTGTTTGGTGCAAGTGCCAAACTCTCCCATATTAAAATCATACGCTATGTTGCGACTGTTTATACCACACTCATTCGTAGTGTTCCCGATCTGGTGATCATGTTGTTGTTATTCTATAGCCTGCAACTTGGACTGAACTCCATTACCGAATCTTTGCAGATGGAGCAAATTGATATCAATCCCTTCGTGGCGGGGGTGATTACTTTGGCATTTATTTATGGGGCCTATTTTACTGAAACCTTTCGTGGTGCATTTCAAGCCGTCCCCAAAGGTCAACTTGAAGCCGCATATGCCTACGGCATGACCCCATTTCAAGTTTTCAGGCGTGTCCTCTTTCCACAAATGATGCGTTTTGCCTTACCAGGCATTGGTAACAACTGGCAAGTCCTCATCAAAGCCACCGCTTTGGTGTCCTTAATTGGTTTGACCGACATTGTCAAAATTACCCAAGATGCAGGTCGAAGCAGCATGCAAGTGTTCTATTTTAGTATCGTTGCGGCAGTCATTTATTTGGCCATCACCACCCTTTCAAATTTAATACTCATGTGGCTGGAACGTCGTTATTCTGCTGGTGTGAAAAAGGGACAATTATGATTGAGATTATTCAACAATATTGGCAGTCCTACCTGTGGACCGATGGTTTTCAAATGACTGGCGTTGCCATGACCGCATGGTTGTTGGTGCTTTCTATTGCAATTGGCTTTGTTTTAGCTGTACCTCTATCGGTTGCCCGCGTATCAGAAAATCCTTTTTTACGTCTTCCTGTTTGGTTTTACACCTATGTATTTCGTGGTACACCCCTCTATGTACAACTGCTGATTATTTACACGGGAATTTATAGCCTTGAATTTGTCCATGCCCATGAACGGCTCGATGAATTCTTTAGAGAAGGGCTTAATTGCACCATTTTAGCGTTTGCACTCAATACAGCGGCTTATACCACTGAGATTTTTGCTGGCGCAATACGTTCAATTCCCTACGGTGAAATTGAGGCAGCAAAAGCCTTTGGAATGTCGCCGTGGAAACGCTATACCCGCATTATTATTCCGTCTATGCTACGCCGAGCACTGCCTTTTTATGGCAATGAAGTCATTTTGATGCTGCATGCAACCACCATTGCCTTCACTGCAACCGTGCCTGATATTCTCAAAATTGCACGAGATGTCAATGCTGCCACTTATGCCACTTTTGACGCCTTTGGCATTGCCGCTGTGCTATATGCCTGTCTGGCATTTATCCTCATTTGGATCTTTCGTAAATTGGAACAACGCTGGCTGGCGTTTTTAAAACCATCGAATCATTAGGAGAAAAAATGGAAAATTCAGCAAAACTGGTGATTCGAGATCTTTGTAAAAGCTTTGGCGATCATGAAGTCTTAAAAGGGGTTTCACTTGAGGCACATGCAGGCGATGTGATTAGTATTATTGGTTCCTCGGGTTCAGGTAAAAGCACCTTTCTTCGCTGCATCAATTTTCTAGAGCAGCCAAGCCAAGGTAGCATTGAACTCAATGGTGAGCAGTTAGAGACGAGCTTGGATAAAAATGGCAATCTCAAAGCCACAAATCCCAAACAGCTACAAAAAATGCGCACCCAACTGATGATGGTGTTTCAACATTTCAACTTATGGTCACATATGACGGTATTAGAAAACATCGTTGAAGGGCCCATTCATGTTTTAGGTTTAAAACGGAGTGAAGCGGAAGAACGGGCTCGTAAATATTTAAGAAAAGTTGGGCTCGCAGAAAGTGTAGAAACAAAATACCCCTCTTTTCTATCTGGTGGACAGCAACAGCGTGTCGCGATTGCTCGTGCCTTGGCAATGGAGCCTGAGGTGATGTTGTTTGATGAACCAACCAGTGCTTTGGACCCTGAGCTGGTAGGTGAGGTGTTGAAAGTGATGCAAAGTTTGGCTGAAGAAGGCCGAACCATGATTGTGGTCACCCATGAAATGGGCTTCGCACGCCATGTGTCCAACCATGTTATATTTTTAGATCAAGGTAAAATTGAAGAACAAGGCGACCCGAAAGAAGTCTTGATTCACCCGAAAAGTGAACGCCTAAAACAGTTTTTAGAAGGTAACTTTAAATAATTGATGTCCCTCAGAACTCTGTTCAGGAAAAACCCGTTTTAAACAGAATGCCAGTCAGTTCCGAAACTGACCGGCATTTTCTTTTTAAACTCTAGATCTTATTTAATACTGGTTAATGTCATCCGCCATCCGAACAAAAATAAAAACATTGCTTTTATCTGTGGTGCAAGACGAAGTCGTCAGCATTAAAAATGGACTGCTTTTACAGCAAAAGTTGTTTTACATATATAAATTGAACAAGTTCTGTGGTCGGGCACATCGCATCGCAAGATTTTTTCTTACCAAACCTTGCTTCATCAGAAACAAAACAAAGACCGAAAATTGAACTTAAAAACGCTAAGGCTCAGCAAAAAGGAGCTAAAAATTTAAGGAAATGAATATGGAGCGTATTTACTGGCTGACATTTTCTTTTTAATCGGGCCATTTTATTATAACCCTAAACCAACACTTTCAACTTGGCGCATATATAGGGCCGATAGCTAACGTTTTATCGCGGTACACTCAAACTGACAAGAATATTTCAACATCAACGCACGACTGAAAGGGTTTAACTCGCGAATAGCGATTCATGTTAAAAACCTCGCTAGAACATTCGGTGTCCTATTGACACGTTATATATTTGCATACTGATTTTTAGTGGTTTCCATCACTAAAAAACTGGTGATGGAGGTAATACAAGGAATCGTCCCCAAAACATCCGTATGGAACTTTTTATACGCTTTAATATCTGCCACTTCTACTCTAAGTAAATACTCAACCGAGCCCGTAATGGTATGACACTCGGTCACTTCATCCGCAACAGAAATCACATCCTCAAACTGAACCAAACTTTCTTTTGAGTGACAAGACAGCCCGATAGTCACATAAACCGTTAAACCAATCCCCAAAAGCGAACGGTCAATCACCGCTTTATATCCGCGAATAATGCCTATTTTTTCTAGTTCTTGCACGCGTCGTAAACAGGCCGAGGCTGACAAACCCACGCGTTCTGCCAGTTTAATATTGGTTAAATGTGCATCGCGTTCAAGCTCACACAATATCTTTCGGTCCAAGCGGTCTAATTCAATCATTTATTGCATAAAATTCATTTTTAAAGATCAATATACAATCAAATTGTGCTAGATCAACAATAAAATAATATTTATTTTGACCTTTCAGCCATTATGAATATGTCTCTCTTTGCACCTTATCTGCTGTTTTGTATTGTTATGACAAGCACACCTGGCCCTAATAATGCACTGGTCATACTGTCTGGTGCACGATTTGGAATATATAAAACTGTACCGCTCATTCTTGGCATTGCCTTTGGGGTTGCCGTACAACTCTTCACCATTGGCATCGGATTGAACCAAATTTTCCTTACTCTGCCTCAGCTTCAATTTATTTTAGGTTTTATTGGTTTTATGTATATTCTTTGGCTTGCATGGAAAATTGCATCTAGTGGGCCACTCAACATCGAATTAGAGCAGAAACCCTCCATGGGCTTTCTGCAAGGTGCGTTATTTCAGTGGGTCAATCCCAAAGCATGGATCATCGCTATCAGCACAGTCTCGACTTATTTTGCTTTAAATCCTCCTGTCAGCGAGATCATTTATGCCGCCCTGATTTTAATGTTGGTTTCGATTCCCTGCGTTGGCATTTGGGCGGTGAGTGGACTTTTCTTACGTCAGCATCTCATCAAACCTCAGTTTGCTTTTATCTTTAATATCACGATGGCAATTGCCTTGCTGGTCTCTGTTTTACCTACTGCATTGCGATTGATGAGTAGTTTAACGCCATGAGCATATAAAAATCCCTACACATGGCTACAACGCATACATAAACCACTCCAACAAAAAAGCCCGATCTTTCAATCGGGCTATGTTTACTGTTGTTGCTGCTGTTGTTGCCAACGTCGCTGTTGTAAGCGCTCTCCTTCAACCTCACGCTTATTGCGTGCTGACTCATATAGCTTGGTGCCTTTCAGTTCAGGTGGTAAATACTCTTGCATCACAAAATGCTCTGGATAGTTGTGTGGATACAAGTAGTCGACACCATAGCCCTGCTCTTTCATCAACTTAGTTGGTGCATTTCTTAAATGCAACGGCACAGGTAAATTTGCCGTTTTTTCAGCCAAATCTAAGGCTTTATTGATTGCAAGATATGTACTATTACTTTTTGCACTGGTCGCCAAATACACCGCACACTGCCCTAAAATAATTCGGCACTCTGGCATACCCACAGCTTGAACAGAGCGGAAGCATTCGCCCGCCAGAAGTAAAGCATTCGGGTTTGAGTTGCCAATATCCTCAGAGGCAGCAATCAACATACGACGTGCAATAAAAACGGGATCTTCTCCGCCTTTGAGCATGCGTGCCATCCAATATAAAGTAGCATCAGGGTCACTGCCACGAATCGACTTGATAAAAGCCGACACCAAATCATAGTGCTGCTCACCCGATTTGTCATAACGGGCAATATTTTGCTGTGCAACTTTGACCACCATTGCATTGGTCACGATATTTTCAACGTCTGGCTCGAAAGTTCCTGCAATCAACTCAATAAGATTCAAAGCTTTACGTGCATCACCTGCGGCAAATTGCACCAAAGCTTCAAATTCTTCGATCTGAATGTAGCGCTCTTTTAAAAATTTGTCGTTCTTAATCGCTTGTAATAATAAAGTTTGAATCGCATCAGCATCGAGTGCATTTAAGGTATAGACCTGACAACGTGACAGTAGCGCGCTGTTCACTTCAAAAGATGGATTTTCTGTGGTGGCGCCAATGAGGGTAATTTTGCCTTTCTCCACAGCATTCAGTAGCGCGTCTTGCTGTGATTTGTTAAAACGATGAATTTCGTCAATAAACACCACGGGTGGCATTAAGTCCCCGCCATCGGCAATGATCTCACGGAGTTCTTTGACCCCCGTATTGAGTGCAGATAGACTGACAAACGGTCGGTCGATCGCTTGTGCCAACAGTAAAGCAATCGTGGTTTTCCCCACCCCAGGTGGTCCCCAAAAAATAATAGATGGCAAATGTCCTTGATCAATCATTTGACGGAGCGGTGCCTGCTCACCCAATAAGTGATCCTGCCCAATAATTTCAGACAAATCACGCGGGCGTAAACGTTCAGGCAGTGGAATATTGCTATCGGACATAGGACTAAGACTTAAATGCGTTCATCGAATGCTTATGTTATGGCAAATTCAGGTAAATGACACAAGCTTTTCATGCAATTTCACGCCGCTTTTCTCCGCTAGCGAACCCAACGCACAATATAGTCTTCGATCTCTTCTTGATTGATCTCATCTTCAGAAATACAGCGTCCCGCCGCAGACTTTTTGGCTTTTAGAATGCTCTCACGTGAACCCGTGTTCAGATAGTGCCATCTGGGTAAATTTTTACCTTCATGTAAACGACGATAGGCACAGCTCGGTGGTAACCAATGAATCGTGTCTAAAAGTTCGGGGGTGAGCTGGATACAATCGGGTACATGCTGCTTGCGGTTGGGGTAATCACAACAACTGGCCGTTTGGCAATCCAACAGCTTACAAGACACTTTGGTATAGGCGACTTCCTGACTTTCCTCATCTTCAAGTTTCACCAAACAACACAGACCACAACCATCACACAGCGCCTCCCACTCTGCTGGATGTAACTCAGCAAGGGTATAATGCTTCCAAAACTCTGGGCGTAATTCGTGTGCCATGGGGGCTGCCAATAAACTCAATGACCTATTATAACCGATCATCAGCTTAGTTTTTAGCGTCAGATCATTTTCAAGATTTACATCATATTCATAAACTTAAAATAAAAACAGAACATTTTTTAAACAAAAGCAACACAGTGAGTTTGAAGGATCTTTTTATACTCAATAAGTGATCAATAAAAACATCTATGGAGAAGAGCTATGTTTCGTTGGGCGATTATTTTTGCAGTGATTGCACTGATTGCAAGTTTACTTGGCTTTGGTGGTGTCGCAGGTTTATCGAAAGACTTTGCAATTATTTTATTAGTGATTGCAGTCATACTTGCTATTGTCGGCTTCTTGTCCCGTGGCAAAGTATAGGGAGCTTAAATGCTTCACTGACAAAAAAGAAGGAATGATTTCCTTCTTTTTTCGTTATGGCATTGAAAAAATAATTTCTCACATTTCTTCTACAAATCAGGCTGTTTTTCAAATCCTTGTAAAAGTTTTTATGCTTTAATCAGAACATATTATCTAACAGGATTTGAGCATGACGATCAGTATTCAAACTCGGGAAATTCAATATAACACAGCAGATGGACAACGCTTAGTCGGTTATTTTGCAGCACCCAATGGCCAAACACCCCATGCAGGAATCATTGTTGCACCCGAATGGTGGGGTCGAAATGAATATACTGAACAACGTGCTCGCGAACTAGCTGAACATGGTTATGCTGCTCTGGCGATTGATATGTACGGCGACAAAAAAGTCACCACTGATGCCAAGCAAGCCTATGAATGGATGATGCAAACTTTTGCCGATGCAGACACCATCGTCAACCGTGCTCAAGCAGGTTTAGAGACGCTTGCAGCCCAGCCTGAAGTGAATGCCGATCAACTGGCGGCCATTGGTTTTTGTTATGGTGGTAAAGTGGTTTTAGACTTGGCACGTTCTGGTGCTCCACTCAAAGCTGTCGCAACCTTCCATGCAACTTTGGCACCGAAAGCCCCTGCGGTCGAAGGTCAAATTCAAGGTGAAATTTTAGTTTTACATGGTGAGTTAGACAGCATGGTCACCTTGGATGATGTTGCAAGCTTCCGTGAAGAAATGCATGCAGCGAAAGTAAATCATGAAGTCATTATTTTTGAAGATGCGAAGCATGGCTTTAGTAATCCGTTAGCCGATGAACGTGCCAAAGCCAATGGTGTAGACTTGGGCTATAACCCTGAAGCCGAAAGACAGGGTCTTGAAGCAATGTATGACTTGCTAGAACGCAATCTCAGTGCTTAACTAGAGACGAGCAAGCAAATATCACTTGCTCATATCCAGTAAGATAGATAATTAGATTTTAGAGGAGATAACAATGACTGAGACCCAATGCCAATATTGTAATTTTGATGAATTTGATGTGCTTGATAAAAACGAGTTTGGGGTGATTTTACCCGAACCCAATGCGCTCTCTAAAGGTCATTGCGTCATTATCCCTCTACGCCATATCAGTTCATTCTTTGATATCACTGACAAAGAACGTAAGAGCTTAATGTCTTTGTTAGAACTGGCACGTAATGAACTCCAATTGCGCCATCAACCGTCAGGTTTCCATATTGGGTTTAATGATGGTGAAATATTTGGAAATGTGTCTGAACACCTGCATATTCATATTATTCCACGCTATAAAGACCAAGAGCTCAAACTCGATGCACGCTGGGGCATGACACACGACTAAATGCTCATTTGATCAATGGCGCTTCGGCGCCATTTTTTATAGGCAAAATACCTGCGTATAAAAGACATTCCGTTATACTAAGTCGAATTTTTTGTTTGTGCTTCAGATGTCTCCTTTCTCTTTTTCAGATGCGTTACTGACTTGGTTCGATGTTCATGGTCGACATGACCTACCATGGCAAGTGGCCGATGACCCCTACAAAGTTTGGGTGTCTGAAATTATGCTACAACAGACCCAAGTCAAAACCGTACTGCAATATTTCGAGCGTTTTATCGAACGCTTCCCAACGGTTGAAACTTTAGGGACAGCATCATGGGATGAGGTCGCACCTTACTGGGCAGGTCTCGGCTACTACGCACGCGCGCGTAATCTGCATAAAGCGGCTAGTATTGTGGCACGCCATGGTGCTTTTCCTCAAACCTTGGAAGGATGGATTGAACTGCCCGGTATTGGACCCTCTACCGCAGGGGCACTGATGTCTTTGGGTTTACGTCAGTACGGCGTCATTATGGATGGTAATGTAAAGCGCGTTCTCGCACGTTTTTTTGCTATTGATGACGACCTGAGTAAACCCGCGCATGAGCGTAGCATGTGGCAACTGGCTGACGAACTTTGCCCAAATGAACGTAACCATGACTACACCCAAGCCATCATGGATTTGGGGGCAACCGTCTGTACACCGAAAAAACCGTTGTGCCTCTACTGTCCCATGCAGCAACACTGTAAAGCCCATGCACAAGGGCTAGAAACGGAATTACCCTTTAAAAAACCCAAAAAAGCTGTCCCAATAAAGTCGGCTCAAGTATTGGTGCTGCGTCATCACAATCAATGGCTGTGGCAACAACGCCCCAATAGTGGACTGTGGGGCGGTTTATGGTGTTTACCTATTTTTGAAAACTGTGATGCACTCACGCAACTGTGCCAAAGTCTAGGATTAAAACAAGTCTCGCAACGCGCTGAAATTTCGCATAGTTTCACCCATTTCACTTGGCAACTGGAAGCACTTTGCTTTGAAGTCGATGCCGATCAACTCGAACATTTAAGTATTGAACTGGCAGGCATGTGGTTCGATGTACAAAATGTCACAGAAATGGGCATCCCAACCGCCATGAAAAAATTGATCTCAGCAATTCAACTGTGACATAGTGATGTCATCAATTTGATTGATGATAAAACTTAAAATGAGATCACTTTAAAATGAGATCACAGAGATAAGAAAGGATTGTTCGTGCGTTATTGTTTGCCTCGCATTTCTGCCATGAGCAGTCTAAGTATTCTTCTCCTTTTACTTGCTGCTTGTCGTACCACCCCCCCTGTGCCCAGCGGTAGCCAATTACCCGCAGCTCAAGTTCAGCAGCTTAAAAATATGCGTTTAGCCCAACAATTCCCGGTACCAGTTCAGGGCATCAAACGTCATGCGCTCAAAGACACTTGGGGTGCCTCACGCAGCAGTGGACGAACGCATGAAGGCATCGACATTTTGGCACCAAAGGGAACCAAAGTTTTTTCCGCCACAGAAGGCCTAGTCGCGGACTTACGTAATAACAATTTGGGTGGTAAAGTGGTTTGGATTATGGGACCCGCTGGCACATGGCATTATTATGCTCACCTTGATGATCATAAACGTGGTTTAAAGGTCGGAGACTATGTTAAAAAAGGCGATGTGATTGGCTATGTTGGCAACACAGGCAATGCACGATACACCGCCCCACATTTACATTATGGACTGTATTTACAAGGCAAAGGTCGTGGTGCAGTAAATCCCTATCCTTATTTACGTTAACTTTAGGAATTTTTCATGTCAGAAGCGTTGATCAACCGTCTGGTCGAATTTGCTGAATCAGGCAATCAACAAAAAATTATCTTGGCAGGACAAAGCCACCAAGGCTGGATCATGGAAATTACTGAAGATGCACTCTTAATCAGCACTGGATTTGCAGAAAAGACCGGAAAAGATGTTTGGATTAACTTCTCCGAGCTCGAACACGCCCAATTATTTTATTGGGATAATCAACTCGATCAATGGGCAACGTTTACCCTATAAATAAAAAAGGAGCATTTCCAGATGACCACTCAACGCTGCGGATGGTGCTCCTCAGACCCGCTCTACATCGACTACCATGATCATGAGTGGGGTAAACCACTACATGATGAAAAGCAGCTCTTTGCGATGCTCTGCCTCGAAGGTCAACAAGCGGGGCTGTCATGGATTACCGTCCTGAAAAAACGTGAACACTACCATCGCCATTTTTTCCAGCATTCCATCGAGCAAATTGCAAGTTTTAGCGAAGCAGACTTAGCCACTAAAGTCCAAGACGCAGGGCTAATCCGGCATATCGGAAAACTCACTGCGATTCGTGACAATGCGATTGCATGGGTTGCACTGAAACAACAAGGCATCAACCCTGTGGAATGGCTCTGGAACTTTGTCGAGCAACATGCCATCCACAATGATGTTCCTGACTACCGCACAGCACCTGCACAAACACCTCAAAGCCAAAGCATGTCAAAAGCACTGAAAAAACAGGGCTTCAAGTTTGTTGGCCCGACCACCTGTTATGCCTTTATGCAAGCGGTCGGCATGGTCAATGATCATGAAAATGGCTGTCATTTTAAATAAAACCATCTCAAACGATAAATAAGGACACCGAATATGACTGACAACACCATTCGTGCCTATGCGGCGATGCAAGCAGGCGAGGCCTTACAACCCTATCAATTCGATGCAGGCGAACTGCAAGCACATCAAGTTGAAGTGCAGGTGGAATATTGTGGACTGTGTCATTCTGATGTTTCGGTCATCAATAATGACTGGAATTCATCGGTCTACCCTGTGGTTGCAGGCCATGAAATTATTGGTACTATCATTCGCTTAGGCTCAGAGGCCAAAGGCTTAAAACTGGGGCAACGCGTAGGTATCGGTTGGACCGCTGAAAGTTGTCAACACTGTGACCCATGTGTGTCGGGGCAGCAGGTGCTCTGTACAGGCGGTTCAACAGCAACCATCGTAGGGCATGCAGGTGGTTTTGCCAACAAAGTTCGGGCAGGTTGGCAGTGGATTATTCCCTTACCTGAAGATCTGGACCCTGAGTCAGCAGGGCCTTTGCTGTGTGGCGGGATTACTGTTTTTGATCCAATTTTAAAGCACCAAATTCAAGCTATTCACCATGTTGGTGTGATTGGCATTGGTGGGCTTGGCCATATGGCGATTAAGCTTCTGAAAGGATGGGGCTGTGAAATTACGGCATTCACGTCCAATTTAGACAAAGCTGAAGAGCTCAAGGCTATGGGGGCAGACCATGTCGTAAATAGCCGAGATGTGGATGCACTTAAAGCGCAAAGAGGCAAATTCGATCTGTTGCTCAGTACGGTGAATGTCACGCTCAATTGGCAAGCATATTTAGCCACACTTGCTCCGAATGGTACGGTACATATGTTGGGACTGCCCTTAGAACCGATGCAAATTTCTGCGGGTAGTCTAATTGGTGGAGCCAAATCTATCACAGGTTCACCGACAGGATCTCCTGCGGCATTACGCCAACTCCTCAAGTTCGCTGCACGTAAAAATATTGCGCCACAAATTGAACTGTATCCCATGTCGCAGTTAAATGAAGCGCTGGAACGTTTACATTCAGGGCAAGCACGTTATCGTATTGTCCTCAAAGCCGACTTTTAAACGATGAGCGCCTCAAAAGAGGCGCTTTTTAGACCGCTTGTTTAACCCCTACCGAACGATTAATTTGCGCTTTGACCCAATCGGCCAACAAGCTAACGGCCTCCCGAATATCTACCGAAAGTTCATGTCCAGCATTGAGACGGATGCAGTTTTTATAACGCTGCCCTTCTCCAAAAACCTCTCCGGGCACAATATTGATACCATGTTGTTGCGCAAAATAGTACATGTCTAAACCATCAATACTTTCGGGAAGTTGTAGCCATAGCGCATATCCTCCCAAGGGCTGATTGATCCGTAACTCTACCCCGTCAAAGGCATGCATGATCATGTGTCGATATTGTTCAACTTGCTGTTTCAAAATCGGTTTAAGCTGCTGTAAATGTTCGCGATAGGCACGGCTATAAATCAGGTCAGCCAGTGCCAACTGCAAAGGTGTATTCACGGTGATATTCTGCATCAGCAAAGTAGCCTTCAAATGCGCTAAGCGCTGCGGAATACAGAACCAACCTACCCGATACGCAGTTGAAAGTGACTTGGAAACCGAACCACAGAAAATCACATAACCCTGCTGATCCCAATATTTAATCGGCAACGGACGACTCGAGCTGAAGCTACACTCACCATAAATATCATCTTCAATTACATAGCATTGATAACGTGCAGCCAGTTGTGCAATTTTTTCTTTTTCTGCATTGCTTAGGCAAAATCCCAAGGGATTTTGATAATTGGCCGTAAGTAAACATGCTTTTGCGCCTGAAGTTTGCATGACTTGCTCTAAACGTTCCAAATCAAAACCTTGAGTATCGGCTGGAATTTCAATGATTTTTCGCTTTAAGCCAGCCAACATTTGCAGCTGACCATTAAAATTCGGTGTTGGGACAATCACGCTGTCCCCTTCTTGGCTTAAGTTTTGAACGATTACCGACAATGCAGGCATACAGCCATTGCTGATGTAAATATCATCCTGCGAAATGTAAAAACCATCTTCAGCCCAATGCTCCGACAAAGCTTGTCTTAGGCGAATATGACCTTGCTTATCACTATATAAAAAGTCTTCAGGTTGGCTATGCTTTAGTGCACGTTGGATTGAACGGCGGAGTGCCTCTACAGGCACATGTTTAGGCGAAAGCTGAATAGCACCCAAATGAATGAGACGACTGTTAATAGAAGACTGTTGAATTTCAAGTTGCAGTTCTAAATTTGAGATCTCACGCTCTTGGGACTGAAAGTCTGGATGCTGTGGCACAGGAATAGAGGGACTGGATTTTTTCTGATAGCTGACAAAATAGCCTGATTTATTTTTTACATGAATATAGCCCTGCGATTCGAGCAGTTCATAACAACTTTTGGCAGTATTTAGACTGACCTTTTGTAAAATTGCAAACTGTCGCAAAGACAGCAATTTCTGTCCTGCGGGTAATTCCGCATTTTGAATTTTCTCAAGTAACTGCGTCGCCAAGCTCTGATACTGAAAAGCCATGCATCTGTACCTATTTTTTTAAATTTTATGTATCTGTATCCATTATGCGCACAGAATTATGCTCCTGTCATCCGTCAACGAACGTCAATAGGTGCCTTTATGAAAAAAATAATGATTTCTTTATTTTGTGTATTGAATTTATCTGCATGCCAACCGCAAAAGGTTTCACAGCAAGTACAGCAACAGCACTTTATTTGTAAAGCGCTCATTGAAGGGTTTCTCAAAACACAGAACTTAAATGACTACCAATTTTTAAGTTTACAGCCGAGCTTGACGGAAACAGCAACACAGCGAACCTATGAATATCGGTTGAACGATGAACGACAAATGCAGATAAATTTACCCAATAAGAAACATTTAGAATTTCAATGTGATCAAAGCAGTGCCAAACATTTCAAAATCTCACTTGCTGGTGAAGGACATGTCATGCTGAGTTTAATGCACCTAGATTTACCTCAGGCGTCGACTTTACAGCAACTGACTGCTTACCAACAGCCTAAATAAAACCACCATCAAAATCAATTGCCTGTACCGCAGTGCAGGCTTTCAGCAGTTCTAACGTAAAGCCACAGGTAACTGCACAGGCAGATCACGCTGTTCCTGCAATTGCTTTTTCATTTTCTGTAGCATTTGATAAGGCTGCTGTTGGACGAACATGTTCACGATACTCAGTGGAATCGAGCCTTCAGGATTGGCATAACCCGAAGTGGAAACTCTCACTTTGTTTGGTCCGAGTTTTTGGAAAGTCCAATCGCCTTCATAGTGGTTTAAGCGTACATAGTCTGGATTTTTCAGAATATTTTTATCAATGGCTTTGTTTTTAATACTTATCACCCCCTGACTGTCCTTGATCATTTTGCCTTGCACCACCAAGTCGCGATCTTTTAAAGGAAAAGGAAAGTCGAGCACCATATACAACTGGAATTCACCTTTTTTATCATCTCGGGACAAAACTTTGACACTGCCCATATACGGTACCCATTTCACTGCGTGGTCTACATCCAAAATCAGTGAAACGGCTTTTTCAATCGGCACATCAAACGTGGTTTCAGCCTTATATAAAAAAACGGGGTTTTGTGCATTTTGATAAGTCCAAACTTTAATATTATTTTTATGAATACTCAGTTTGGCTTGATCCATAGGCTTGGCTTGTGCTGTGCTCATTAAGGCAACAACACAAGCCATATACATGACTTTTTTCATTCTATTCTTCGTCTTATTTTCGTTTTTATCTTGTTTTTATTACGAATGAAACTGGTTTTATACTTGGATATCGTTAAAACCTAACACATCTTTCATATCATATTTACCTGCTTCACGCCCGATGACCCAAGCCGCAGCACGTACGGCACCTGAAGCAAAGTTCATTCGGTTGGTCGCTTTATGGGTAATTTCAACACGCTCGCCATCGGCAATAAACATCGCGGTATGTTCACCGACAATATCGCCACCACGAATAGTTTGGAAGCCAATGCTTTGACGCTCACGAGGCCCTGTATGACCTTCACGGCAGTATACTGCATCAGTTTTCAAGTCACGCCCTAAAGCTCCAGCAATCGCTTCACCCATCATCAGCGCTGTGCCTGATGGCGCATCGACTTTATGACGGTGATGTGCTTCAATCACTTCAATATCCACCGTGTCACCAAAGACTTTAGAAGCCAATTCCAACAGTTTAATCGAAACGTTGACACCCACAGAATAATTGGCTGCATACACCACAGGTGTTTGAGTCGCAGAGTCATCCAAATAGGCTTTTTGTTCGTCATTCATGCCAGTAGTACCAATCACAATGGCTACACCCGCTTCACGACAAATTTTTAAATGCTGAACAGTCGCTACTGGTGCAGTGAAATCAATCACCACATCACACTCTTTCACTACCGCTTCTAGGCTACCCACCACCTTCACCCCAAGGCTACCAATTCCTGCAAGCTCACCTGCATCTGCACCAATCAATGAACTTTCAGGACGTTCAACGGCTGCAGCCAATTGATAGCCTGCTTCGTTTACCGCTTGAATAAGGATGCGACCCATACGACCGCCTGCACCCAAGACACCAATGCGTGGAGCTGCTGACATAATATATTCCTAATGTAGCTTCAAAATTGTTCTTACTATAGCAAAACTCATTGCCCAGACTAAGTTTTGTTAGCCATTTTCATCGAAAAAATCGCTTTATTTTCAAACATCATTTCTCGTCATTTTCACAAATTTGCAATCAATATTACGCAGACTAGGTTCGCGTTAAAAAACAACTTTAAAATGAGGAAAATAGAATGAAAGCAAAGGTACTTTTTCTAGCGATCGCGTTTGGGGGCTGTCTGGCAAATGTTCAGGCTGAACCTGCTGTTCAAGCAGGCGACACTTTGGAAAGTTTGTCACAAGTCAAAATTAGCACCAGTACACACCCAAAGGTCAATACTGAACAACAAGCACCATCTGTTACACCTGTTGAAGAGACCGTCTCTGTAGATCAGATTGATCAACCTGAACTTCCAACAGAAGTGCAGTAACATAAAAAAAGCGGGAAAATTTTCCCGCTCTTTTCAATCTTATTTAACCGATATGACGTTTTATCAGTCAAACAGACGGTCAAAGAAAGACTTTTTCTTCGGTGATGATTTGTGATCATCTCCATCCAGAGTTTCTTGCAACTCTTTTAACAACTCACGTTGACGTGCTGTTAAGTTGACTGGCGTTTCGATCACGATACGGCAGAGTAAGTCACCTTGCATACTGGTACGTACAGGTTTAACCCCTTTGCCACGTAAACGGAACATTTTACCCGTTTGTGTACCTTCAGGAATTTTCAAACTCACGCGACCTTCGAGTGTCGGGATTTCAATTTCTTTACCCAAAGCAGCATCTGCAATGCTTACAGGCACATCCATATACAGGTCTGCACCATCACGTTGGAAGATTTCGTGTTCACGCACGACCACTTCTACGTACAAGTCACCTGACTGACCGTCACGAATCGCTTCACCTTTACCCGTTAAACGAACGCGGTCACCATTGTCGACACCCGCAGGAATCGTCACTTCAAGGGTTTGTTGACGGTCTTTAACACCTGAACCATGACAAGTATTACATGGGTTTTTAATGATCTTGCCCTGACCACGACAAGTGCTACAAGTCTGCTGTACAGAGAAGAAACCTTGTTGCATGCGAACCTGACCTGCACCATGACAGGTTTTACAGGTTTCAACATCATTCGGGTTTTTAGAACCTTTGCCATCACACGTTTCACACGGTGCTGGTGCAGTAAAAGTAATGGTTTTCTTCACTCCTTTTACTGCTTCTTCCAAGGTCAGTTCCATTACATAACGTAAGTCAGAACCACGACGTGCACGCTGTTGACCACGACCGCCGCCGCCACCAAATGCGCCACCGAAAATATCACCAAATTGACTAAAGATATCTTCTGCGCTGAAACCACCACCGAAGCCACCGCCGCCGCCCATACCACCTTCAAAGGCTTGATGTCCCATACGGTCATACATGCTGCGCTTTTCGCTATCCGACAAAATTTCATAAGCTTCAGCAGCTTCTTTGAACTTCTCTTCAGCTTCGGCATTATCAGGGTTACGATCTGGATGATATTTCATCGCCAACTTACGGTAGGCTTTTTTAATTTCATCATCACTAGCGGTTTTAGCAACACCTAAAACCTCATAATAATCACGTTTAGCCATGTCTGGCGATGCTCCTCACGGAATTTATTTAATACTGGGCTGTGGTCTGAAATTGGGGGTCAAACCAAGTTTTACAAGGGGATGTTTGAAAAAAAATCAGTATGTTTAGAAAACAGCCTTATTTTTCAAAAATTTAGAGAAGCCTTTAAACCATGCATTTAAAAGAAAAAGAAATGCAATACAGCTAAAAACGACACCTGCAACAGTACATGCGGTGACCCACAATGCGCTATCCCAAGTGAAAAACATGAGCGGAATAAACCACAATGCTGCAAACAAAGCCAAGATGCTATAAATCACAATATTACGCATCACCCAAAGGGCTTGGGCTTGTAACCAGACCTCAGCGTGATCAATCTGCGTGACTTTCCGTGCATACCAATATGAAAATGCGCCACTAATCACAGTAAACAAAGCTAAAAACATGAAGACATAAGAAATCGCTATAGAGCGGCGATACTTGGTAATATTGTCTTGCATCATGCGTTTAACCCCATTTGCTACATCGTTCGTTTTGTAATGTGTAGCAAAAACTGCTTTATAAAAATGCCATAAATTTCAGGTGCTACTATATTGAAATTTTCAATGTTTCGCACCTGATATTGGCATAAATTTACAGCTTATGGCTAATTTTTTTTACTTTAAACCACTGCGCATACAAGGCAGGTAAAAAGAACAGGGTTAATAGCGTCGCTACAATCAATCCACCCATAATCGCAACAGCCATGGGACCAAAGAAAATACTTCTGGACAGTGGAATCATGGCAAGGACAGCCGCCAATGCCGTCAGCACAATCGGACGACAGCGTCGCACGGTTGCATCAATGATCGCATCCCATGTTTCATGCCCTGCTTGAATGTCTTGCTCAATCTGATCAATCAAGATCAACGAGTTACGCATAATCATCCCCGACAGGGCAATAGTGCCTAACATTGCAACAAAACCAAAGGGTTTATTGAACAGCAGCAAGAATAGCACCACACCAATTAAGCCTAAAGGTGCGGTAAGCAGTACAATTGTCGCACGCGACATACTGCGCAGTTGAATCATCAGCAAGGTCATGACCACGGCTAAGAACAAAGGCATGCCCGCTGCAACCGATTTACCACCACGTGCAGACTCTTCCACGGTACCACCCACTTCAACCAAATAACCATTTGGCAATTCTGCACGCAGCTGATCCATCTGTTCAGCCATTTCATCCACTACAGTGGCAGGCTGTAATTTGGTCCGAATATCTGCACGCACCGTAATGGTCGGTAAGCGGTTACGGTGCCAGATCAATCCATCTTCAAAACCATAATTAATTTTCGCAATTTGCGCGAGTGGCACTGTGCCACCACTTGAGGTTGGAATAGCCAGACTGGAAAGGGACTCTACTTCAGCCCGTTCCGCTTGGTCTCCGCGTAAGCGGATCTCAATCAGTTCTCGCTTTTCACGGTATTGGTTAATCGTGGCACCCGAAATAGAACTGTTCAAGAAATTGGCTAAATCTAAACTAGACACCCCCATTTGGCGGGCACGGTCTTGATCAATCTCTAAGCTAATCACCTTACTTGGCTCACCCCAGTCAAGGTGTACATTCGTTGTGTTCGGGTTTGTGCCAATCAGCGCAGCTACTTTGTCCGCCCATGCACGAACCTGTGTCAAATCTTCACCTGATACCCGATACTGGATTGGATAACCAACAGGTGGCCCATTTTCAAGCAGAGAAACACGAGTACGAACATCTGGCAGTAACTGACGGATTTGTGTATCTAAAGACTTGCGAATTTCATTTCGATCATCCAATGAAGAGGCCAAAACTACAAACTGTGCAAAACTTGCCTGTGGCAGTTGCTGATCGAGCGGTAAATAAAAGCGCGGTGAACCTGTGCCCACATAAGCCACATAGTTATCAATCCCCTTTTGCTTCGATAGGAACTGTTCGACCTTTTTCACTGCATTTTCAGTTGCGGTTAAAGATGCACCTTCCTCGAGTTTTAAATCGACCAAAATTTCTGCGCGATTCGAAGGCGGGAAGAATTGTTGTGGTACCAATTTAAACATGAGCACCGAGAGCACAAAGATCCCAACCGTTGTCGCAATGACCGTTTTTCGATAAGTCACACACAGATTGACCCAACGACGAAAACCTTGATAGAACTTGGTTTGATAGGGATCATGCTGCTCACCAGGATGATGCACCGTTGACTGTGGCTCAGGCTGCTTGCGCAATCGTGCCCACAACCGGCTATACCACGGTGCTTTTTGGATGAGATCCTTATTGAAATCAGGCAATAATTTGTCGCCCAAATAAGGTACAAACAATACAGCCGCAAACCACGACACAATTAAAGCAATGGTCACCACTTGGAAAATAGAACGCGTGTATTCACCTGTACTTGAGGCTGCTGTTGCAATTGGCAAAAAGCCCGCAGCGGTAATCAATGTTCCCGTCAGCATTGGGAAGGCCGTGGTTCGCCACGCATGCCCTGCGGCTTGTAGTCGACTATAGCCCTGCTCCATTTTAATGGCCATCATTTCGACTGCAATAATGGCATCATCAACCAACAGTCCCAGTGCTAAAATCAAAGCCCCCAACGAAATTTTATGCAAGCCAACATCAAAAATATTCATGCCTGCAAAGGTCATCGCTAAGACCAGTGGAATGGAGAATGCCACCACCAGCCCAGTACGGAAACCCAGTGAAAAGAAACTCACTAGCAGGACAATAATGACCGCTTCTGCAAGCACTTTCATAAATTCGTTGACACTGCGCTTCACCGCAACGGGCTGATCTGAAACTTTTTTCAACTCCATACCAAGGGGTAAGGTTTTTTGCAGATTAGAAAACTCAGTCTCTAGGTTTTTACCCAAAGCCAAGATGTCGCCACCTTTGCGCATCGAGACCGCAATTCCGATACCATTTTCGCCCATAAAACGCATACGGGGTTGAGCTGGCTCACTAAAGCCTCGATAGACATCAGCAACGTCACTAAGCTGGATGGTTTTTCCATTGACCAAGAGTGGCATACGTTGCAGTTCTGCAACGCTTTTAATCTGCCCTGTGACTCTCAGTTGAATGCGGTCAGACTTCGTTTCAAAGAAACCTGCACTGGCCATGGTATTTTGCTGTTGCAACGCTTGTTGAATAGCTGTGACGGGAATACCTAACTGCGCAGCTTTGGTGTTGGAAATTTCAATCCAAATTTTTTGGTCTTGTAAACCAACAAGGTTCACCTTAGCCACATCTTTGACACGTTGTAGTTGTAACTGCAAACGATCGGCATATTCTTTCATCACCGCATAGTCAAAGTCTTTACCAGTCAATACATAGATATTACCGAAAGTGTCACCAAACTCATCGTTAAAGAAAGGACCCTGAACACCATCTGGGAGTTCATGCTTAATATCATTGACTTTTTTACGAACATCATACCAAACATCAGGTATTTCACTCGAGCGCATGGCATCACGTGCTACAAAAGTGACCATGGACTCGCCAGGTCGTGAATACGCCATAATACGTTCGTATTTACCCGTGGTCATCAGTTCTTTTTCAATACGATCTGTGACTTGTTCCGATACCTCACGCGCAGTTGCACCAGGCCAGTATGTCTGCACTACCATGACTTTAAAGGTAAAAGGCGGGTCTTCACTTTGAGCAAGTTTGGAATAAGACACCACCCCAATGATCCCGAGTAACAACATAAAATAGAGGATCAAACCTTTATTTTTAAGTGCCCATTCGGACAGGTTGTAGTTCATGCTTAACTCCCTGCCGCAATCTGGACCGCTTTGTTATCACGGCTAATCGGTTTAATTTTCTGTTTTTCACGTAGTAAATGGACTCCGCCCACCACCACATAGTCTTTTGGCTGTAACCCTGAGCGAATAGTGACCGTATCGCGACCATACTCGCCAACAACCACAGGCACCTTACGAATACTGTTATCGCTGTTTACCACCCAGACATAGGCATTTTTCCCACTCGCTGAAACACTGGCTAACGGCACACTCAGCACATTACTCTCGGTGGAGCTAAAGAATACACGTGCACTTTGCCCCAACTGAATCGCATTTTGCCCTTCACGCAGCGCCACTTTGACACTAAAGGTTCGGGACTGATCGGCGGCAGGGGAAATTTCACGTACATAGGCTGCAAAACGCTGATCGGGCTGAGACCATAGCGTAACGACGGCATCCTGTCCCACTGTAATTTTAGGAATAGCTTGTTCAGGGACACCGATCACGACTTCGCGATCACCAGAAATCGCCAGTTGAAAAGCGGGCTGTCCTGCTGAAATCACTTGCCCAATTTCAATATTTCGCTCGGTAATCACGCCATTTTTATTGGCAATCAGTTGGTTATAGCTGGTTTGGTTTTGTGTAACATTAAAATTGGCTTGGGCTTGTTTTAAGCTCGACAGTGCTGCTTTATATTGATTTTCAACGCTGTCGTACTGTGAACGACTGACCGCATTACTGGGTAATAATTGCTTAAAACGGTTAAGTTCATCCTGTGCATTTTTCTCAGCCGCTTGTGCACTCTCGAGTTGGGCTTTGGCAGAATTTAACTGTAACTGAGCATCTTGCACATCTAAACGTGCTAAGACTTGTCCAACTTTGACTTGATCCCCCACATCGACCAATCGCTCTGTAACTTGCCCCCCAACACGAAACGACAGTGCGGTTTGTTGGCGGGCCTGTACTTCACCCGCATAACTTTTTTGTTCTAAATGAGTGGTATTCGGTTGGCTCACCATAACTAGAGGGATGGGTTCTGATTCAGCCGTGTCTTTGCTGCATCCCCACAAGGTGATACTACACACCACCATCATACTTGCCACAAGGGTCTGAATTCTGCTCATTGAAGTCTGCTCTTCTTCCAAAATCACCTGCTCATCAGGCACAATATCCAGATGCAACATGGTTATTTTTTAATTAATATACTGCATAGTACACTAATTAAAGATACACTAAGATGTAAATGACTTTTTGAACTTTTTTTTAGGATCACTTGTGCAAGCTTCAGCAGGACGTCCAAAGGATTTAGAAAAACGGCAACGGATTTTGAATGTTGCACGTCAGTTGTTTTTACAACATGGTTATCATGGCTCCAGTATGGATCAGATTGCCAAAGAAGCCCATGTCACTAAACTGACGGTATATAATCATTTTCAGGATAAAGCCAACCTGTTTAGTTGTGCCATAGAAGAAACCTGTGAAAAGCTGATGCTGGGTCGTTCATTTCAATTGCAATGTGCAGAAGACTTCCAACCTATGCTCAAACAAATCTGTACGCTGTCGATGTATATTATTAACCTGCCCGAAGCAATTAAACTGGAACATTTGTTATTACAACTAGCGGCAGAGCAAAATCCTCTTTTACATAACTTCTATAAAGCATCTCATCTTAAAATGCAGACTATTTGGGAGCAATTTTTTCATCAGGCCCAAACACTAGGCGTACTTCAGTTTGAACAAGTCAATGATGCCATCACCTTATTAATGTCTTTGCTCTTTGGTTATCGTCATCAAGAAATGCTATTGGGGATGAACGAAGTTCCTAGTGCAGAACAATGTGAACAAATCATTCAAGAAGCGATCAGCATTTTTTTATTCAGATACCCGATACAAAAACACGAAAAGCAAATAGAGTGACTTTGAATTTTTTAATAACAAATTCAGTGATTTGTCACTTATTCATGTGATTGAATCAATAGAGAGCAGCGATATAAGTCTTTCATTTGTTTCTAAATTCAGCAATTAATCCCCTACTTTTGTCTGCCCCTACTTGGATTGTCACCGAATCGGGGTATAGTCAAATTAAGAACAACGAGGGAATAATAATCATGATTCAACAAATTGATGCTCCACTACGTGAAGATGTCCGATTACTCGGCAACTTGTTGGGTGAAACCCTCAAGGAGCATGCTGGACAAGATTTGTTTAATCAGGTCGAGCAAATTCGTGCCTTATCCAAAGGTGCTCGCGACGGACAAGTTGAAGCTGAAAAACAGCTCGAACAACTTTTTTTAAGTCTTGAAGATGATGAAATTCTCCCACTGACTCGTGCTTTTACTCACTTTTTGAATTTTGCCAACATTGCTGAACAATATCACGTTGTACGTAGCCGTCGTCAAAGCGAATTTGATGTAAACACCCCGTCTCCCAATCCGCTCGACCACCTCTTTGAAAAATTCAAGAATAATGACATTCCCACTGATACGCTATTTCAGCAAATCTGTGATTTGAATATTGAACTGGTGCTGACTGCTCATCCAACAGAAGTCAGTCGCCGAACCCTGATCCAAAAATATGATGGTATCAATAACGCTCTCTTTAAAATGGATCAGCAGAAACTCACCCCACGTGAGCGCCAAACAGTCCTTGAAGATTTAAAACAATTGATCTGTTCGGCATGGCAGACCGATGAAATCCGTCAACATCGCCCAACCCCTGTGGATGAGGCAAAATGGGGCTTCACCACCATTGAGCAAACCTTATGGAATGCCGTACCGAAGTTCATGCGTGAACTGGACGACATGGTGATTGAGCACTGTGGGCAACGTCTGCCTCTCCATGTCGCACCTGTTCGTTTCGCTTCATGGATGGGCGGTGACCGTGACGGCAACCCAAATGTAACCCACAATATTACTCAAGAAGTCCTGTGGCTATCCCGTTGGAAAGCAGCTGATCTGTACTTACGTGACATTGAAGATTTACGTTGGGAACTCTCGATTCAAAGCTGTAGCGATGAACTGCGTCAAGCCTTGGGTCAAGACCATCCTGAACCGTACCGTGAATATTTACGCGATACTCGCGAACGGCTAAAAGCTACGCGCCATTGGTTAGCAGAAAAACTGCGCGGTGCCGATGCCGATGACAGCCGTGTCATTAAAGCTAAAGATGAACTGTTACAGCCTTTACTACTGTGTTATCGCTCTTTAATTGCCAGCAATCTACCTGAAATTGCCAATGGGAAACTGCTCGATTTTATCCATCGGGTGAACTGTTTCGGGATTGAACTGCTGAAATTGGACATTCGCCAAGAGTCAGGACGGCATCGCCAAGCGATTTCCGCGATTACTGAATATCTGGGTCTGGGTAATTTTGAAACGTGGACTGAACAAGCGCGCCAAAATTTTTTATTGCAGGAACTACAAAGCAAACGTCCGCTGTTGCCGAAACATTTAAATGAGCCTACACAAAGCTTAATTGAACAACCCGAAGTACAAGAAGTGTTTGCCACCATGCGCACTTTGGCAGCGCAGCCTCAAGAAAGTTTAGGTGCCTACATTATTTCGATGGCGGAGTACCCAAGTGATGTACTGGCGGTACTACTTTTGCAAAAAGAAGCAGGGATCCAACATCCGCTGCGTGTGGTGCCTTTGTTTGAAACATTAAAAGACTTAGATGGCGCCGCAAGCACGATGAATACCCTATTCAATATGCATTGGTATAAACAGCATATTCAGGGCAAGCATGAAGTGATGATTGGCTATTCGGACTCGGCAAAAGATGCAGGCTTTATGTCAGCCAATTGGGCACAGTACCGTGCGCAAGAAGAATTAACTGCGGTTGCGAAAAAGCATGACGTCCAACTGACCCTCTTCCACGGTCGTGGCGGTTCCATCAGTCGTGGCGGTGCACCAACACAACAAGCCCTGTTTTCACAGCCACCCGGCTCAATTTCAGGTGCCATCCGAGTCACTGAACAAGGCGAAATGATTCGCTTCAAGTTTGGCCTAGAAGGTATTGCACTACAAAACTTAGAGATTTATACCGCTGCTACTTTAGAAGCCACTTTACTTCCACCACCTGTTCCTAAACCTGAGTGGCGCGAGTTGATGCACAGCATGACCGATTTGTCGGTGCAGGTGTATCGCCAAACCGTGCGAGAAAACCCGCACTTCGTCAAGTATTTACGCACAGTCACCCCAGAGCTAGAGCTACAAATGTTGCCGCTTGGCTCACGTCCGGCAAAACGTAAAGTCAGTGGTGGCATTGAGTCTTTACGTGCCATTCCGTGGGTATTTGCGTGGACACAGATTCGTTTGATGCTACCAGCTTGGCTCGGTACAGGCGCTGCAATTAACCAAGTGATTGATCAAGGGCATAAAGCGACCTTGGATGAAATGCTGGCGACATGGCCGTATTTCCAAACCCTGATTGATATGTTGGAAATGGTGCTCTCAAAATCGGATGGTCATGTGGCGCTGTATTATGAATCACACCTGACCAATGATGAAGATTTGAAAGTGCTTGGGGAACATCTGCGTCAACGTTTAAAATATGCAGTGCAAACCCTGTTAGCACTTAAAGGTGAATCGAAACTACTGAGCAGTAACGAAGTTTTAGACCAGTCCATGCGTGTACGTAAGCCGTATTTATTGCCGCTACATTTGCTTCAGGCAGAGTTAATGAAACGTCGTCGCCGTTACTTAGAAAGTAGCCAAGAAACCAATACACCTGTAGACCATGCTCTGATGGTCAGTATTGCAGGCATTGCGGCTGGATTACGAAATACTGGTTAAAATTTTAAGCCTGTTTAATTTACAGCACATCACTATGGTGTGCTTTTTTATTGACCGCATGGTCAAACCTGTTAAAAAAATTTATCAATCTAATCATAATTATTTATGAATAAATAATTGGCAAAAATTACCAATTAAGCCTTGATTTATCGTTATTTTTAAAAATTAAAACTTTTACCATGCGGTAAAAAGTTCTGAAAAGTCATAAGATTAGTTTGAACAATTTTTTGTATCACTGATTAAATCTTCTAAAAAACAAGAGTATGATGTGCACAATTTATCTTTAGAGTGCTCAAAAAATGTCCAATTGGTTCCCCAAATGGCGCCCGTACGAAGGCAACATAGATGCACGCCCTGTTGGCACAAGTGAATATCTTCCAGCTTCACAAAGTGCAATTTTAGGTGTTCAGCATGCCTTTGCTATGTTTGGTGCAACAGTTCTTGCACCATTCTTAATGGGTTTCGATCCTAATCTTGCCATCTTAATGTCAGGGATTTGTACCATCTTGTTCTTTATTATGACGGGTGGTCGTGTTCCAAGTTATTTGGGTTCAAGTTTTGCCTTTATTGGCGTGGTGATCGCTGCAACGGGCTATACTGCATCGGGCACAGGCGCACTCAATCCAAATTTAGCCATGGCGGGTGGCGGGATCATCGCTTGTGGTCTACTTTATACATTGTTTGGCTTTATGGTTATGGCAACAGGTACCAAGTGGATTGAAAAACTGATGCCACCTGTAGTGACAGGTGCTGTAGTCATGATCATCGGTCTAAACCTTGCCCCTGTTACAGTCAAAGGCGTTGCTGGCAATACCTTTAATATGTGGATGGCACTGGTTACCGTGTTATGTATGGGCTCAATTGCAGTCTTTACTCGTGGCTTATTGCAACGCCTATTGTTATTAATTGGTCTGTTAATGTCTTATTTAGTCTACTTTATTGTGACCAATGTCATGGGCTATGGCACAGCGATTAATTTTGCCCCGATTCAACAAGCCGCTTGGTTTGGTTTACCGACTTTCCATGCACCTGAATTTAATGCCAATGCCATGATGATCATTGCACCGATTGCTTTGATATTGGTGGCGGAAAACTTAGGTCACATTAAAGCTGTAAGTGCGATGACAGGTGAAAATCTTGATCCACAGATTGGTAAAGCATTTGTTGCGGATGGTATTGCAACAACTTTAGCAGGGGGTGTAGGTGCTCCTGGCATGACCACCTATGGTGAAAACATCGGGGTCATGGCAGTCACACGAGTTTATTCGACCATCATTTTTGCCATCGCAGGTGTATTTGCCATTTTCTTGGGTCTGTCCCCAAAGTTTGGTGCGATTATCCATACCATTCCGACTGCAATTTTAACCGGTGCGTCGATTGTGGTCTTTGGCTTGATTACCATCGCGGGTGCAAAAATCTGGATTGAAAACAAAGTTGATTTCTCACAGAACAAAAACCTGATGGTGGCTGCGGTAACCATCATTTTAGGTACGGGTGATTTTGCCTTACAAGTTGGCAGTATTAACTTGGGTGGTATTGGTACTGCAACCTTTGCAGCTTTGTTCCTCAACTGGTTCTTCAGCTTAGGGCAAAAAGATTAATCGGCCTTATTTTTGAGTATTCGTTTTTGATCGCAGCCTTCGGGCTGCTTTTTTTTGGTCGGATGCGCTACCTTCAATTTCATATGCCACTCTGCTAAAGGGATGTCTCAAAACGCAAAAAGGACTAAGATAAAGCAACATTTTCCGCTTTGACCCTGCCATGCGCCTTGATTTTTTTGATCTGCAATTGTTTATCAATATCCTGAGTACAGGCAGTCTCACCAAAGGTGCGGAACGTTCCGCCATTTCTTTACAGGCCGCCAGTGAACGGATTAAAAAATTAGAACACCATTTTGAAGTCAGTCTATTTACCCGCCATGCAACAGGGGTAAAAGCGACCCTTGCTGGACAAACTTTTGCTGAACATGCACAACATTTGCTACAACAGCAGCAACAATTACAACAGGCTATGTTGCCCTTTGCCCACAGTGCAACGAGTAACATTATTCTGTGGTGCAACTCATCAGCGCAAAGTGAGTACTTACCCCATTTATTGCCACAGTATTTGATGGAAAATCCAAAACTTCATATCGAATTAAAGGAAGCTGAAACCAATGACATTATTCAGGCCCTCAGCATAGGCACGGCGAAGTTGGGACTGATTTCCAGTTTTTTCGATGCAGGACAACTTGAAACCCAAGAATTTGCTGACGATCCGTTGGTGCTGATCTGTCCAAATCAGCATGCACTTGCCACTGTGGTTCAACTGGAACTGGGTGAATTAGTGCAACATCCTTTTGTAGGCCTCATGCCATACCATTCCCTACAACAGTCAATCGAGGCTCAAGCCAAACGCTTAGGCTATGAGATTCACTATCGGCTACGGGTCCCGAACTTTGCCGCAATCGCACAAGTCGTTGCCAATGGCGTCGGCATTGCCATTATTCCCAAACGGGCAGCACAGCGTTTAAACGTGCAGTATGACTTTCAGCAGATTGAACTACTAGGCAAATGGGCCAACCGCAAGTTGCTGCTAGCGACACGGTATTTTGATCAGCTCCCCGCAGATTACCAACGCTTTAGTCAATTCCTCTTGAGCCAACATGATCAACTCATTGCGCATTAAAGCCAGCCCAATTGATGTAAAACCATATAACTGCCAAATAGCACTAAGCCCACAAAAAACACCTTACGAAAGGCTTGCTCAGGGATGCGGTAGCGAATTTTAGTGCCCAACCACATTCCGAGCAATGCAGGCAGTAGTGCGATCAACGACAATTGATAGTCAATTGGGGTATCTTCAACAGGATTCAGATGTAAATATGCAGCTAGACACAAAGTTGAAACGGTAAAGGCAAGGCCAAGCGATTGTACCAAATCATCCCGCTTTAAATGCAAAGACTGCAAATACGGCACCACAGGAATCACCACCACCCCTGTCGCGACTGTCAAAGCACCACCCAAATAGCCCATGATCGGCGATAGATATTTTTCATAGGGGGCTAAGTTGGGCATGTTTTTGGCAAACAAACCATATAGACCATAAATGGCCAGCATTCCGCCCAACAACGCTTCACTTTGAAATTCGCCATGTCCGAGCGTAGGAAAAACACTCCAAACTGAACCGATGATCATGCCCACCAACAAGGGCCAAAAGCGCTGTAGCAGTCGCAGTACACGCCCTTCTGCGAACAATTGCCAAACGTTCGTGACCATGGAAGGGATTATGAGCAAAGTTGCCGCTTGAAATGGGCTAATCACCAAAGATAAAAGTCCCATCGACACGGCGGGCAAGCCCAATCCAATGGTGCCTTTAATCATACCTGCGACAGCAAAAACAAAAATAACAAAAGCAAGCATGACGATTCTCTCTAAACACTTAGTGCCATGCTATAAAATTTGAATGCGGGGTCATATCACTGTTTTTAGAAGTAAGCCTCAATCAAAGATTGAGGCTTACTGGAAAGCATGCTCTGGACTCAACTGTTATTGAATCCAGATGTGATGCGCTGTGATTCTGCTTAGTATTTGAAATTTAGGCTGAAGCGGAAAGTACGTGGATCACCCCAATTCACCAATTGTGCATTTGGCGTGGTTCCGACTAAATACTCTTTATCAAACAGGTTTTTTACGCTGAATTTTGCGCCCCAATTTTTCGCTTCATAACCTGCACTGACATCGTAGAGTGTATAACTCGATAACGGTACATAATAAGTCCCGCGTTGCGCTGTACGCTCACCCTGATAAGTTGCAGCTGCACCAACATTCCAGCCCAGTTGATCACCACCAAAGAAATATTGAGTTGATAAAGAGGCCGCATTTTTAGGCACATGGTTAATTCGCTTGCCAATATCACTGCTGGTTTCACTTTCAGTAATTTTGGCTGTAGGAATATAACTATAGGTTGCGGTCAGGTTCCATTGATCAGTTAAAGCTGCTGATAACTCTGTTTCATAACCCTTGGTCTTTTGCTCGCCAATTTGTACAGAATAATCACCTGTTGTATCCGTCTCGGTTACGTTTTGACGGGTTAAATCATAATAAGCTACATAACCTTGCAGTCTTTGATTCAGCCCTTGGAACTTCACACCAACTTCATATTGTTCCCCTTCTTCTGGGTCCAGCAGCGTACCATCTGCACCAGCATCACTCACAGGAAAGAAAGAGGTTGCATAACTCACGTAAGGGGCAAACATATCATTAATCTGATACATCAAAGATGCATTACCCGTAAAGGCATTATCTGAATTTTTTAATTTCGTATCATTGAAAAGATCATCGACCTCTACTTGAGTCCAGTCATGACGACCTGATAAGCCCAAGATCCAATGATCATCAATTTTAAAATTATTACGTAGATATACACCCATATATTGGGTGTCGGTAATTTGGTGAGCAATTGTTGTTGTTGCTTTTGGAATTGCAGTGTAAACAGGATTATTGGCATTAAAAGATGACAAACTATTGCGACGGCGTTCATAGTCACTACGCTCATGCATCATATCTAAACCAATCATTAAATCATATTGGGTTTTGCCCCAGTCGAAATGACGTGACACATTATTATCTAATGCAAAATTTACATCATCTTTAATCTGTCTTTCCACCGTCCGTTTGATGGTCGGTAATGTGTTATTACTCCCCGCCAATACAGGATTATTATCTGCATCGGTTTTAGTGACTGCAAAATTTTGCTTAAAGGTCCAGCCATTATCAAAATAATGTGCATAGTTCGAACCTAAGCGCAAAACATCAACCGTATTGCTTAAATTCGGCGCGCCAAAAAACAAACTCTGTGAGTAATTTTTATAAGCACCATTACTATAAGGAATCCCTTGCTGACGAATAAAATCACGATGTTGATAGCTCGCTATCACAGACAACTCATCTTTTTCGCCTAAATCAAAATTATAAGAGGGCGCAATATAATAATTTTTATAATAAACATAATCTGTTGGATCATCCTGATCAGAGGCATGACCCACTACACGAAACGCACCCTTTTCGCTGTCATTTGGTGCATAGTTAATGTCAAATGTTCCATCAATCAAAGCATTACTACCATAGCTTACACTGCCACGATAAGAAGTCTTTGCCTCAGGACGCTTAGTGGTTAAATTGACTAAACCACCTGGTAAGGCAAAGCCAAAACCTGTCGATGTTGGCCCTTTCACCACTTCAATCGACTGCAAGCCAGTGATGTCTTCTGAACGTAGGGCATTATCCGAAGTTTGAATACGCAAGCCATCGACATAAGTCTGCGCGCTGGAAACTTGTCCACGAATAATAAAGTCATCCCAGCCACGACGCCCATACTGTCCTGCAGTGACCCCTGCTACACCCTGCAAGGCTTCAGACAGTGTTTTCGCTTGTTTTTGTTCGAGTTGTTTTGCACTAATCACGCTGATTGATTGTGCCGTTTCAAAAAGTGGGGCATCTGAACGCAAAACAGCTGATGCAGTTTTTGCCGCATACGCGTCTTTCGCATCTTGTTTTTGAGCTTCAAATTGTAAAGTGGGCAAAACCTTCGATGATGTCGTTTCCTCTACCTCGCTCTGAGCAAAGGTCGGCGTGGTCATTACAGCAAGAATGGACAAACTCAGATAAGAAATATGAAAACGCATAGCATCAATCAACAAACAGAAAGAATCTCAATTATAATCATTTTCATTTGTAAACATATTAATTAATAGAATTTAACAATGATTTAAACTGTTAACACTCATTAAATTTATAAATAAGAATTCAAGTGCCTGAAAAATAATGATCCAGATTAAGCATGTTGCTTATATCGTAGGGGCCTTGCCTTCACACAGATTAAACAAGCATGCCCTCAAGACAACTGAAAACGTTTTCAGCATTAGCAAACTAAGTATTTATTTTTAAGATAAATTTTATCATGCAGGTTCAAGCGCACTTTGAACCCAACTTAAACACAATAAACCGTTTAACCTTGCTGTTCATCAGCACTATCTGCTTTGTACTGGTCTTCCAGTACGTTACTGAAAATACTTTCAATCATCCAAACCCGATACAGACTATTAAAGACATAGCTCTGACCATCAACACGCAGTTCAAGCACGGGAAAATCGGGTTGAGACTTCATTTCACACAAGATATCGTTTTCTTTGAGCTTGGTCTCTACATTGTCAACACTCAACGCTGTAATATCGAGCTCCTGCATCAAATGATCAAAATGTGCTTTATAAGATAAATCCTTACCTTGAGTCCAAACCGTTTTCAATATCCGATACATGGCATCAATACGTTGCTCTTCGGGCACACTATAAAATAACTGTGCCATCGCCAAAGTTGCCACTTGGGTCGGGCGACAAAACGGCGTGAACTGTACTTCTGTTCGCTTAGACAACCGCGTTGCCAAACTCCAGTCAAACCAGTCTCGACCATGATAACTCAGTGGGTAAACATTAAGCTGAATATTATAATAATCTGCCAGCTCTTCTTTGATATAAGCTAACAATAACCATGAAATCGGATCTTCAAGTGCAACGTATAAATCCAACTCAGGATCAAGTGCCTGAATTTCATTTAACTCTTCCGCATCACTAATCAAATGCTCACGCCAATCTATATGATTGATTAAGAAAATCGGATTATCGGTAAATAGTTTTTGTTGTTTTAAACGACGGGTTAAACGTAGTAGATCATCAACAGCATGATATTGGCGGTCACCGAGTTGAAAGTAGCTCGCCAGTACCACATCATCATTAAAAATACGTTCTGGAAAGTTTTGCTCCTGATGATGACGACTGGCCATCGCATATAAAGTCCGCAGTTTCCCCTCTTGCTTTTGCCATAACATATGAAACACGTCTTCGAGCAAATACAAAAAGTCCTGCCCACGTAGCGGCGTAAGTCGCAAAATAGTTTCTGCTTGGCTTAATGCCTCTATACTGGGTTGCTCCGGGGTTTCATGAAAGCTAAAACGGTGCTGACGCGACAGAATTTTGGCATCATTTAAACAATAGGTCTGCCATTCCAATGCCGACATCTGATTTGGCGGTTCAGCAGCCTGACGAGAAATGACCACCGTCAATGGTTTTAGTTCATCCGCTAAAATTTCTTCAATTTGGGGTAACTGCTGAACGGCTAAATAGCTGTATACATCGTCGAGGCGTAAATGAATACTCAAGCCTTGTTCTGTAGATACGACCGTTTGACGAATCGGTTTTTGGTAAAACCAACGCGATCGAATCGGATCGAACCATCGACGCAACAGTGACATGAGCAAAGCCTCTACATTAAACCCTTGAAAGTACTACAAGGGTTTATATCAATTCACAGCAAAATGATCAATTAGACATCTAAATTTAGATCAGTTACCGCGCCTTTTTCTGCGCCAGTGGTCAGTTTTGCAAACTTGGCCAAGGCCCCATAACGATAATTCGGATGCGGTTTCACCCAAGCCGCTTGACGCGCAGCGATCTCATCTGCCGAAACATGCCACGTCATTTCGCGGGTTTCTGCATTAATCGAGATTTTATCGCCATTTTGCACCAAACCAATTGGCCCACCTTCATAGGCTTCTGGGGTTACATGACCAATGACAAAACCATGACTGCCGCCAGAGAAACGACCATCGGTGATCAGGGCCACAGATTTACCGAGACCTTTACCAATAATCGCTGAGGTCGGTTTCAGCATTTCTGGCATACCCGGCCCACCTTTAGGCCCTTCTCCACGAATCACCACCACTTCACCCGCTTGGACTTCGCCGTCTAAAATGCCGCGCATCGCGCCAATTTCACCCTCAAAGACACGCGCTGGCCCTTCAAAGTACAGGCCTTCTTTACCCGTGATTTTAGCCACAGCACCTGTTGGAGATAGGTTACCTTTAAGCACCACCAAGTGAGAGTCTTTTTTAATAGGCGCGTCGAAGGGTAAAATAATCTGCTGACCTTCAGGGTAATCTTCCACCTCCGCCAAATTTTCTGCCAAGGTCTTGCCCGTTACCGTTAAACATGAACCATCGAGCATGCCAGCATCCAGCATGCGTTTCATCAACGGTTGAATGCCCCCAATCGCAATCAGCTCAGACATCAAATATTTACCAGATGGGCGCACATCGGCCACTACGGGAATATCTTGCCCGATACGGACAAAATCATCCAAACTCAGTTCAACCCCAGCAGTATGTGCCATTGCCAGTAAGTGCAGCACGCCATTGGTCGACCCCCCCAAGGCAATCAGCACTTTAATCGAGTTTTCAAATGCAGCTTTGGTCATGATATCGCGTGGTTTCAAATCTAAGCGCAGCAAATTCATCACCGCTTCACCTGCTTTTTGACAGTCGATCCTTTTGTCATCTGAAACCGCTTCTTGTGCAGAGGAACCCGGCAAACTCATGCCCAAGGCTTCAATCGCAGAAGCCATCGAGTTTGCAGTGTACATACCGCCACATGATCCTGGCCCCGGCAGCGCCACTTCTTCAATCTGTTTGACTTGAATGGCACTGATTTCACCTTTGGCGTGCTGACCCACTGCTTCAAAGACAGAAATCATGTCAGTATGCCCTGCGCCCGGCTTGATTGTCCCACCATAAACAAACAAACCTGGACGATTTAAACGGGCTAAGCCCATAATACAACCCGGCATATTTTTGTCACAACCACCAATGGCAATCACCCCATCATAGGCTTGACACCCCACCACAGCTTCTATCGAATCAGCAATAATTTCACGGCTCAGCAATGAATACTTCATGCCTTCGGTGCCGTTAGAAATACCATCTGAAATGGTGATGGTATTAAAAATAATGCCTTTGCCGCCAGCTTGATTGACCCCTTTCTCAGCCTCACGCGCCAGTTCATTAATATGCATATTACACGGCGTGACATTGGCCCACGTAGACGCAATACCGACAAAGGGACGGGTAAAGTCGGAATCTTTAAAGCCTGTTGCACGCATCATGGAACGTGCAGGCGCATTTTCAATGCCCTCATAAACAGGAGCTGAATGTTCGCGGATATTGTCTTTACTCATTGTATTTGTCCTTAGCGATGGCTGCGTATTGCTCTACAGTCTTGGCAATTTTTTCTGTTTTTATTGTATAGAAAGCAGGCTACACATGAAAGCGACTCGCTAGGTATTACATGAACCCATTTATTGTTGTTTTACACAAATCAAGTCACATGATGAAGCGACATGGATGTCGCTGTTTCACTGTATGGCAGGGATGCCATACAGTGAAACAAAGGCATTTTGTTACTTTTGTGCCGTCAAAAGTAAAACCTCGTCTACGCAATAAAAGTGCAAATCGTAATGTAAAATGCGACTGTACTATTTTCATCAATCAATAAAAAAGCACCCCAAATGGAGTGCTCTTTTTAATCAGTCAAAGACTAGCGATTAAATTTCACGAACCGCACCTTTAGACGCACTGGTGGTATGCATCGCATAAGCTTTTAAGGCTTTAGAGACTTTACGTGGACGCTGTTCAGCAGGTTGCCAGCCTTTAGCTTCTTGCACTTCACGGCGCGTAGCCATGGTTGCCTCATCCACAGCTAAGTGAATGGTACGGTTTGGAATATCAATCTCGATACGGTCGCCATCTTCAACCAAGCCAATCGCACCGCCTTCAGCTGCTTCAGGAGACACGTGACCAATAGATAGACCCGATGACCCACCTGAGAAACGACCATCGGTAAGTAAAGCACAATCCTTACCAAGCCCTTTCGACTTTAAGTAACTGGTTGGATACAACATTTCCTGCATGCCCGGACCACCACGTGGACCTTCGTAACGAATCACTACCACATCGCCAGCAGTGATTTTTCCACCGAGAATCGCTTCTACCGCAGCATCTTGGCTTTCAAAAACACGTGCGGTGCCGTTGAATTTCAAAATGGAATCATCCACACCTGCTGTTTTGACAATACAGCCTTCAAGTGCAATATTTCCATACAGGACAGCCAAACCACCATCTTGAGAAAAAGCATGTTCCACATTACGAATGACGCCATTGTCACGGTCACCATCTAAACGAGAGTAGTAACGGTCTTGTGAAAATGCCGTTTGCGTCGGTACACCGCCCGGTGCTGAACGGAAGAATTGATACACTTCTTCATCTTCCGTACGGATGATGTCCCACTTATCCAAAGCATCTTTTAGCGTTTTTTCATGAACGGTCGGTACAGATGTATCCAACAATCCTGCACGATCTAATTCGCCCAAAATCGACATGATGCCACCTGCACGGTGTACATCTTCCATGTGTACATCTTGTTTTGCAGGGGCAACTTTACACAGTACAGGCACTTTACGTGACAGACGGTCAATATCTGTCATGGTAAAATCAACTTCTGCTTCATTCGCAGCGGCCAATAAGTGAAGAACGGTATTGGTTGAACCACCCATTGAAATATCAAGGGTCATGGCATTTTCAAAGGCAGCTTTAGTCGCAATTGAGCGTGGCAATAAGCTGTAATCATTTTGTTCGTAATGACGTTTGGTGATTTCAACAATCAACTGACCCGCTTTTTCAAATAATTTTTTACGATTCGCATGGGTTGCTAAAGTTGAACCATTGCCTGGAAGTGATAGACCCAAAGCTTCAGTTAAACAGTTCATTGAGTTTGCAGTGAACATGCCTGAACATGAACCACAGGTCGGACATGCTGAACGTTCATACTCAGCTACTTCTTCATCAGTAAAGCTGTCATCTGCTGCGACAATCATGGCATCGACAAGGTCAATCGCGTGTTCATTGCCACGAATTTTCACTTTACCCGCTTCCATTGGTCCGCCAGAGACGAAAACCACAGGAATATTTAGGCGCATAGACGCCATCAACATGCCCGGGGTGATTTTGTCACAGTTTGAAATGCACACCATGGCATCAGCGCAGTGTGCATTCACCATGTATTCCACCGAGTCTGCGATTAAGTCACGTGAAGGCAATGAATACAACATGCCGTCGTGTCCCATCGCAATCCCATCATCGACCGCAATGGTATTAAATTCTTTGGCTACACCACCTGACGCTTCAATTTGACGAGCCACCAGTTGACCTAAGTCTTTAAGATGAACGTGACCTGGTACAAATTGAGTGAATGAGTTAACCACTGCAATAATCGGCTTACCAAAGTCTTCGTCTTTCATCCCCGTTGCGCGCCATAAGCCACGCGCACCCGCCATATTTCTTCCGTGTGTCGATGTTTTTGAACGATAGTCAGGCATTATATTTTCCAACAAAGTGTGCTTGAGATGAATGTGCACATTCACTCTGGCTAAAATCTGAGTTCGATGAGTGTCAAGCAGTTAAACATAGCATCTCCGTATTCTTTCCCAATATCGTTTCTAGGCATCTCGACCGAAAACAGATCAGGCATCTAGGCTAGACACTACATTTTAACCAATGAGTTGACATTCAATTGCATATTGAAGCTACTATAACCCGTTCACTGACCTTTCAATACAAAACTTCTATGAATAATTTTTAAATTTTGCATGAGTTTTATTTATATAAAATGCAAATCCCCCCTTGATCTGTGCCGAATACCCGCAACTTTTTTCTTCATAAAAATATTAATACATCATTCATTTAGACGGTCTTAGTCAGCTTTTTATAATGGTAAAATCAGTAACTGCTCCAGTTTTGTTATAATTGATCTAATCTTGTCATTTTTTTCGAGTCTTTATTGAAAATCATCTTCGCAGGCACGCCCGAATTTGCGGCTGTAGCCTTAGACGCGTTGCTAAAAACAGAACATGAGATTGTCGCGGTCTATACACAACCTGACCGTAAAGCAGGTCGTGGGCAAAAACTGACTGCCTCAGCCGTGAAGCAGCTGGCTTTAGCGCATCAAATTCCTGTCTATCAACCACTGCACTTTAAGTCTTCAACGGAAGAGGGTTTGGCGGCTCAGGCTGAACTCAAAGCCTTAAATGCCGATGTGATGGTCGTAGCTGCCTATGGTCTTATTTTGCCACAAGTGGTTTTAGATACGCCTAAATATGGTTGTCTCAATATTCACGGTTCGCTCCTGCCGCGCTGGCGCGGTGCTGCCCCGATTCAACGCGCAATTTCTACTGGAGATGCAGAAACTGGGGTCACCATTATGAAAATGGCGGCAGGATTGGATACTGGCGATATGATGTATAAAACCTACTGCTCAATTGAAGCCACAGATACATCTGCAAGCTTGCATGACAAATTGGCGATTCAAGGGGCAGAAGCTATCGTTAAAGTGTTGGCCTCTGAAAGCACATTACAGCACCATTTAGAGCAACGTGAAGTACAAGACGAAGCGTTAACAGTTTATGCGCATAAGTTGTCAAAAGCAGAAGCGCATATTGATTGGTCATTAACTGCAGCGCAAGTCGACCGTAATATTCGTGCCTTTAACCCATGGCCTGTGGCATTTATTGCACTGGATGAAAATAATAATTTACGCGTTTGGGGTTCAGTACTGTCTACAGAAAACCCCCAAAACCAAACCGCTGGCAGTATTTTAGCCATCGACAAACAAGGCGTGCATGTCGTGTGTGGAGATGGACGAGCGGTGTGTTTAACCGCACTACAATGGCCAGGGGGTAAAACGCTTAACCCTGTACAAATCCAGCAAACTCAAAAATTACAGGTAGGACAAGTTTTCGCATGAGTAAAATTGAACCCGGCACGTCTCACCTAAACCTACGTGCGCAAGTGATTCGCACACTTTTAGCTGTACAACAAGGTCAGTCTTTAGCAAGCGTGCTTCCTCAGCATTTGCTTAAAGTCGCCGATCGTGATCGCGCACTTTTTCATGAGTTAGTTCTCGGAACATTGCGCCAATGGTACGGCTTAAAAAGTATTACTTTGCCACTCTTGGTCAAACCGCTGAACAATGAAACAGTTGAAACCTGCCTCTATGTAGGCCTGTATCAGATTTTATGCACCCGTGTTGCAGACCATGCAGCAATTTCAGAAACGGTGACTGCAGTCAAACAGCTCGGCTATCAAGCCTTAAGTGGTGTTGTCAATGCAATTCTTCGCCGTGTTTCACGTGAAACATCTGAATTTCAACACAGCTTAGAACAAGCACATGGCTTACCTAGCTGGCTATTTAAGCGCCTGAAAAAAGATTGGGGCGTCGACACACTTGAACAGCTTTGCCGTGACTTAAAAGGTGTTGCACCTCTAACCTTACGCACCAATGAGCGCGTGGTCAGCCGTGAAGAATACCTCGAAATTTTGACTGAAGAAGATATTGATGCTCATGCCTGTCAGCTGTCTGAAGTAGGGATTGTTTTAGAACAAGCTGTACAGATTCCTGCACTCCCAGGATTTGAGCATGGTGGCTTTTCCGTTCAAGACGAACATGCGCAGCTCTGTGCAACGCTTTTGCCCAACTTAGCTGACAAATTCGTCGTTGATGCTTGTGCAGCACCTGGTGGCAAAACAGCACACTTACTGGAAAAATATACACCGAAGAAACTCATCGCACTTGATCAGGATGCTAAACGGTTAGTCCGTGTGGCTGAAAACCTAGAACGGCTTGAGCTCAACCAATTCACCGAGGTTGAAATTCTCGCGGCCGACGCAACGACTTGGGAAACATCTGAACCTGTAGATTGCATCGTTTTAGATGCTCCATGTTCAGCCATTGGAGTGATGCGTCGCCATCCTGATATTCGTTTACTGCGCCAATCTACCGACATCCAGCAAACGGTTGAACTACAACAGCAGATCTTGGAACAGATGTGGAAACAGCTGAAAGTTGGTGGCACCTTGTTGTATATCACCTGTTCAATTTTAAAAGCTGAAAATGAACAGCAGATGCAACATTTCTTCGCACAACATGCAGATGCCACAGAAGTGAAAATTCACGCAGATTGGGGTATTGAGCAGATTCACGGTCGTCAGCTTTTCCCGACACCTGACCATGGTGATGGTTTTTATTATTGCCGTATTGAAAAGATTTAAATAAAAAAGGAGCCAAAATGGCTCCTTTTTTATTGTGATAAAATGCAAATCCCCATACCAATATGCACCGCAATCTTCGCGTTTTGTCTTGTTATAATACCGACCAAACTTAAAGCGTACCGCAGTTCTCAGACAAATAGATCGCTTGATCCATCAGACGCTCTGCTGAGGCAAAAATCTCACGCGAATGACGCCAACCCAATTGACGGTACTCAGCAGCCGCCCAAACCAAATTCACTTCCGCTTGTGCCAGTTCTTTATAGGCACACTGAAACCCCGTTTGTACTTTGATACGTTCAGCGCGCGTCCATAAATCATGACGCATGACTTGGGAAAACGGCAGTATTGCTGTTTCTACACTTAAATTTGCACGCGGATCTGCATATAAGATGTCTAAGACCTGTTGGTAAATCAATTCAATATTTTGACGTTTCGCTTTTGCACTATAGGCATGGTCAGCATAGCTCAGCCACGCTCGCGCTTTTTCTAACTGATATTTTTCTTTTATATCCGTTGCTTGCCCAAATGCACTTTGTAATTCTACATGCACCTGCTGCTGCGAAGCCTGATAGGTTGAAGGATCTGGGGCTTCGCTAGCATGTGTCAGCACAACACCCACTGCTGTCAGCCATAACAGATGCTTAGTCGCGACTCTCAACATTATTTTGGCTCCAAAGCTTTATTGACTGAGGTTTTATTTTTATTAAATAAGTTTTCGTCAAACTTGAAGCGGAAGCGGAAATATGCGCCATCCATCGTTGTATCACTATCAATTAAATCTTTATCTTGATAGCCAACAAAGTTATACCCCCCAGAAACCCAAAGATTCGCTGCCAGTAGATAACCGACTTCCACTCCAGCCATATATTTGGTTCCATCCGAAACACTATTCCACATTACTCCAGCATTGACACCTGCATCCCAACGCTCATTAATGTCATACATAAACCGGCTGTTGAGCATTTGCGTCATACCACTGGTTTGTAGAAGATCATAGGTTTCATCGAGGTATTTAACAGCATATTGCCCTGATAAATGAATAGAACGTGTTGGGTGATAATTCATATGATGAGACATGATATAAACATTACGTTCATACGGATCATCAAGCGTTGTTTCATTCTTTTCATAGCGATATTCAATTTTGCTCAATGAGTCAAAACGATTGGTCGCCAAATCACGATATGCAGCACCAACCTGAACACGATCAATGATGCGATCGCCAGAGTCCGCAGACTTATTGTCGGTAATGTTCAGTACATTCTTAGCCAATAAAGTCACTTCGTCTGAATACTTGTACGCGGTACCTAAAGTATTTAAATAACTATCACTTTGATTCGACCAACGCCCTTCTATGCGTGCCACATTTTTCCAGCGTGGATTAGACAGATGTTCAAAGCCGAAGGTTGCCGCAGTTGACTCTAAAGAATTTTTATTTTCACCCTCAAACACTTTCACTTTTTCAAAGCTGGTATTAAAGAATAGGCCTTCTTTGAGCTGCCAACGGTTACGCACCCCCATCGCGGCTTCAGCTTCACGTGCACTCATACCATCACGTACACGGTATTCACTGAATACTGAACCATCACGCATGTATTCGCTATCTAAACCAAAAACGGTCGTATTACGTTTTTGCGTGTCATTGAGTTCGTATAATCCACCAATACTTGAAATGAACTCATGGCGCGCATAGGCATGAATATTTTTATAGACTTGAGCATCACCACCAACAGCAAATACACGGCGGTCACTATCAGCGATATCTTGCTCATATTCTAAGAAAGCACTTGAGCCATCAAAAGGGAGCGCTGTTTTCAATTTAGCGCGAACCGTAGTACCGTCATACGGCGTTTCAACACTTTGCGTTGAAGCACTCGCTGCACTCGCCGATTCGTTATAATACCGTGTACCCAGTTCCAAGCTCACTATGCGGTTAATTGCTTTTTCAATTGACGCACTGACGCCATAACGGATACCTTCGTTGGCAATATCTTCAGTCCGTACTGCTTCAACACGTAAAATCCCAAATTGATCTAAACGTGCATTCAGTTTCACTGCGCTTTCTTTGCGTCCTGAACTAATCGAAGATGCGGCGTTACGGAAGTTTTCATCCGCCTGTTGATGGTAAGCCCGTAAATCAACCTTGTCATTTTTGTAATCAAGTTCAACGCGAGCTGCGGTGCCATCGCCAGATTTGTCTGTACTATTTGATGCATTCACATCGGTTAATTGATCAAGGTTTAACGCATCGTGATCAGAGTAGGCATATTCCGCAATGAGTTTAGTTTTATCATTCCAACGAATCACGGTATTGGCACTGGCAATTTTCTCTTGATCCATTGGATCATCATTTTGCACATAAGAACCACCCACCGTCACTTTATCATTCAGCTTATAACGACCATTCACACCTGCAACTGTATATTCTTTACCACCTTGGTCAGACTCAACCGTGATACGTAAATAAACAGGGTTCAGGTTCTCATCAATGCTGCTTAAAGGTGAAGTCAGGTAAATACTGTTGGTATAGGTATCAACTTCATAGTCACTAAAACGGGTTAATGTGCGCTGTGAAATAATCAAGCCAGGATTGTTACGATCACGGACTATCACTTCCACTTTTTCACTATTTTCTAAAATATCGTCACTATCTATACCCAAAGAGTACGGACCAGAAACCCCCATTGCGCGCAATTCATTCACGATTTGCGTTGCATTGGTACGAGCTGCAAAACCAGAAACTTGGTAACGCTCCCCTTCAGCAGTAGACTTCAGACCTGTCAATGAACGGCTATACTGGCCCAATGAAAGCCCTTCATCGTTTTCTGTACGTGTGACATAGTCACCATACATCGCATAAGAGCGGCCTTTATCTACACGGACATAAAGTTTACTGGTAGATTGCGCATCAAAACCTTTGGCAGATGCATCACCATACACGGGATAATATTCATCTGGACGAATATCACGAAATAAGCGCTGATTATTTTCTTTGCTTGAGTCATAAGCCAAAGTCAGTAAATAATCCCCACGCACTTTTCCTTTCAGGAACAATGCGGCGCGACCACGAATGGCCGTTTCACCATCGCCTGAACTGGATAAATCATTCAGTTCTTCTTCAAAGCCATCTTGAGTCGAGCTTTTCGACAGATTTTTTGGGTCGAACTTATTCAGTGCAAATGAACCTTCGATAATCCCGGCAACTAACATTGGACGCAGTTCCGCCAAGAAATGTACAGGTACAGTCTGTTCATAAATACCACTACGAATACGTAGCACACCTGAACCCGCTTCTAATGGCGCGAGTACTGGAACAACAATAGAACCGCCTTCTGCAAAAACTTGAATACCCGGTTTATCAGGGTCTAAATCTTTGAGCTGAATCGTGCCTACCGATGTTTCTATAGTGATAGGGGTACGCGTTGCAACAGGCGTGCCATTACGATCCAGAATCTTCACTACAACTTGATAAACGTCCTTACCATTGGCATAGACCACTTGCTCTACAGACTGTGTGGCCAATTGGCTCATTGCATCGGGTGCAATCACAGTCAATTGCTGTTGGTCACGTAAATTGCCAAAGCTGTCGTACTGACGCACAGAAACCGTATTTTTTCCTGCCGTAAGTGGCACACCAATAAAATCTAAACCCGCAACGCCATGCTCTTGATAGGTGGCTTTTTTACCAATGCGTTTTTCCGAAATTTGCTCGTCATTGACAAACAAACGGATATCCGTACCTAAAGCACCTTTCACCTGAATGGTGGCTTGTTGGGCTGGCAAGACTTGTTGTTCTTTTAGATTCAAAATGGCAAGTTGGTTCGATTCAGAACGTTGTAATTCCTGTTCTAAATCTAAAATTACAGGCGCTTTAACTGGTTCAAGCTGAACCGTTTTCACATCTTTAATCTGTTCTTTTTTATATTCAATATTACAGTTTGCCGAAGCTCCAGAAGCACTAATACAACCACTGGCAGGTTGACCTTGAACATCGGTCACATAACTGCTGAGCGGATCTACCGTTAAGTCCTGACGTAAAGTTTGTTCAAGTGCATCCAGTTGCGCATCAATTTTGCTACGGCGTGCCTCAATTTGTGTAGCCAAAGCTTGGCTACATTCACCCGCAGTATCCGCAATCGCAAAATCGGCACGGTGTAATTCGCCACGTTTTAAATCGACAAAACGGCTGGCAGGATCACCGGCTTGACGGTTACTAATCAGTACCAATTCAGCATTATTCGGTAAAGTGGTATTGTCGACTTTCAGCACATGCGTAATGGGCTTAATGCCATAGAAGTTATATTTCCCTTCACGATCAGTGACCACAAAGTTCCCATCTTCCATGTAAATACGAACGCCTGGTACGCCCAGCTCACCTGCATCTTGCACACCGTTGCGGTTACAGTCGGTAAAGACTTTACCCACCACAAAACCATCTGGACTAAATACTCCAGGCGTAACCTTAACCGCCGCACGTGCTTCATTTGAAGTCGTATTTTTATTGTCCTGCGCATAAACACGGTTAATCCCATCGCCACTTAAAGCATTTGGGCCAATGTATACACGGTATTGAATCTTCGCTTCTTGTTTCGGTGTCAGTGTCCCTAAACCTAAAGTTAAATAAGGACCTTTGCCACCCTGTGGGTCGTTACTCTTTTGACCATTGACACGCGTAGTGCCTGATACATACACAAAGCCACGTGGCAGAGTATCTTTCATATCGACATCATATAGCGTTGAGTCACCCATATTGGCAACCGTTACCATATAATCTTTAAAGTCACCAATTTCAGCCGTTTTATCGCCCACCACTTCTTTCTTGATGACCAGTTTGTCATTAATTGGCGTCACAATATCAACAGGGTCAATTGGGATATCAATATTAAGTGCCGCATCACCCGTTTTTAAGGTGAAGTTTCCGCCATAAGACCATGACGCATCAACTACGCGATTGTTAAAATTGTTATATACCGTTTTATCGCTGGTAAATTTATAGCTGGTTCCACCCGCAATCGTTGAGGTGTCGATATATAAACTATAAGTACCATTCTCGACATAAGGATAAACAAACTCACCATCGCTATTGGTGACTTGCGTTGCAGGAATAGCAACTTTGTCCCCTGTCGTTTCATCTAGTTTATAAGCGACATTGTCAGCAGGCTTACCATTGGCATCCAATAATGTCACGGTTGCACCCGCAACAGGTTGATTGGTTTTCGCGTCAAAAACCACACCATATGGATCAATCAACACATTGGTATCGACATCACTGATACTGGCCGTAGAATTACCATTTTCATCTAAACAATCAGTTAAACTCACCAGCACTTGATCGCGCTTAACCGTCTGTAAAATTTGGTCATTTTGTATTGCAGTTGCAGATTCCTGCGTTGCTAAAGAGAACCGAAATATGCCTGTATTGATACCTGTTTCAATACCTTGTACGTATTCAATATCACCCGTTTTCGTCGACTGAACTTTAATTTTAACTTTATCGGCACTGCTACGTGTTGCATTACACATGGCACTATTTGCTGCGATATACAACGGCTTGCTTAAACTACCTGTTGCTAAAATACTGGAATAATCTTTGCTGTTATTACTGATGGAAGAACTTCCCCCCACAGTCGTCACGACTTCATTCGACAGCGTTTTTTTAATATTTGAAACTAAGCCATGCTCGACACTAAAGATATTGGAAATCGAGGTACGACTAATATTCGAGTTCATGGTCACAACCAATTCGACACTTTCAGTCGCATTGGCTGCTAAAGCCTGCGGATAAGCCACCACCAAGGTATTGATGAGTGATTTATCGTTCGGAATCTGCTGGGTAAATTTATCTTGCCCTAATGGATATAAAATCAAGGCATTGGAATTATTTGCTTTTGCCGATTTAAACGTGGTGTTGGCAGGTAAATCATCTAATAACACCACTGCATTGATGGTCTGTCCATCGACCTCAATCGGTTTTGTACCCGAATTACGTGCAGAGGTATTTTTAATATTTAAGGTATAAGTTAAATCGTAAGACTGCCCAGCTTGTGGTTCAAAACTGCTTTTATTTACAGATTTGGTTGCGATGAGCTGTGGCAAGAAACTCACCAATCCATTCACTGCATCAGCAACTACTGTAGGCTCTTGAATGACATAAGCACGAAGTGGCAGATCAACGTTTTGACTGTCTTTTAAACTAGTTGATGAGTCTGCAACGACCCATAAGTCAACTTTTTGACCACTTTCTAAAGTGAGATGCCCCGTTACCAATAAGTCTGAACGATCAAACTCACCATTTTGGTTACTGTCGACATATATTTTTATATTGGATAATTCTGCAACCGAAGTAGGATCAATTGAAATCTCGGCTTGCGCATTACTATGGTTGGTTAACGTATTTAACCAAATGACTTTATCACCCGCATTGATTTCTTGTCGCGCAGGTGAAGTCAGACTAATCACGTACTGTGGTGTAATCGTGACTTGAACAGTATTTGAAACGGCCTGACCAATCAAACCGTCCCTTTGTACAAAACTTGCATACGCAGTATTGGTAATATTTTGCCCAGCAGCAGGCATCACAGCATAAGCGTGATTTACCAAAGCCATAGCGGTCGCTAAGCTTGAGAAAATAAGCTTGATCTTATGATTCTGTAACGGCTGAACTCGTTTAATCACGAAAATACCCCAATACCGAGCAAAAGCAAATGAATGGGATAGGCACGAAAAAATGCCTATCCACAAAAGTTGTTATTAATGTTATGGCTTAATTATTGTCCATCGACCTTGACGCTGAACTTCATCGTCACGGTTTCAGAAGGTGCCAAGGCAAATTTCGAAGACTTCAAATTATTTGTAGTATTCGTCACTGTCCCTTTTGACACAGGTTCTAAAGCCGCAACTGGCGTTGAGCCCAAAGTGGTGTAACTTGGCACTGCATCGGTAATTTCAACATCAGTTACTGCTTGGTTACCGTCGTTCACTGCTTTAATTTGGTAAATGATACAAGCACCTGGTTTTGCCTGAAGAGTCGAAGTACCAAAGCTACCATCTGGCGTACCATCACAAGCAGCATCAAGTGCTTGTAGTTTTTCCAAACGTACCTGACCAATGTTGACTGTGGTCTTGTCTGTTACAGTAACTGCTGTTGGAGCTACCGTACCATTGAGATCACCTGTCGGCGTTACCGTAATGATCGACAAGTCGGCCTGACCTGCTGTTGCATTACTTGGCGCTTCAACTTTGACCAAGATGTTGATACTTTCTTTTGGAGAAAGACCATCTGCACCGTTAGTTGCCGTTAACCATGCATTAAGGTTAGGACCTGTAACCAACTCACTCGCATCTGCAATACCGTCATTGTTTTTATCAACATAAACAGAAGTTACAAAGCCTGTGTTTGATGGATCATGCGTAACTGTAAACGGAAGTGTGCTACCACCAGAAACACCCTCTACAACGTTACCGTTGTTGGTTAAAGTGTGTTTATAAACAATGGTACCACCTGGTGCTACCTGACCTTGTTGGTCGGCCAAGAACGACAGTCCACGTACTGCCTCTACCGTCAAGTGATCTTTCATCTTGTCGGTTAAGCCTGTCGCAGGAGAGTTAATCGTAAAGACGATATCTTGGCTATTAGTAGGAGTCGCATCCGCTGAAGGTGTTACTTTGGCACAGAAATAAGCCGTTGCATTTGGCTGAATTGCGCCTGTGTTGGTTACTTTAGTTGATGTACATACACCACTTGAGTCCGCAACAAAGTATTCAACTGTCCAACCAGATGGCAATGCTTGCTCAGTACCAAAATTATAGTTATCTGATGTTGAACCATGATTTGTTACAGCAATAGGGAAGGTAGCCGCCACACCAGGTTTAGTCGTTACGGTAGTTACAACATTACCAGAAACGTAAGCACCCTCACCCGTTAAGCCTGTATCGTCTTCAGTATAGTTTTTATTACCTTTACCGTTACTTAAATCGACTTTTGACGCTGTGATATTGGTAATTCTTAAAGTCACCGTATCTGAAGATGCAGGGGCATGTACAGGTGTAATGGTTAAGATTGTATCTAGACCAGGTGCTGTAATCGGGCCTGTATAACCATTTGGCAAAGTAATACGTGCAGAGATTTCAAGATGACCACCAGATGCCAATGGACCACTATCCACACTTGCATCACCATTAGTATCAGTTAATGGGGTATTACCATCTGATTTTAATAGCTCAACAATAGAACCCGCAGGTAATGCAGATTTATTAACTGTAATGTTATAGGTTTCAGATACGTTACCCAGATTGTGAATCCAGATATCTTCTGTAGAGCTTGAGGCACCAAATAAAACAGGAGAACCTTGTACTGCTGTTGTAGTGATCAAGTCATCTTTAGCGGTATTACCAGATACTTTTTGTGCATCCGAATAAGTATCGGTCGCGTTATCGTTGATCGTACCTGTATAAGTAGACTGTACAGTGACATCATACGGGTTAGTTGGTTGAGAAGTCTCAGTGCCTGGACCATCTGGATCAAATGTCGCAATGTTGGTAATTTTTCCTGCAGGAGCAGTACTATCTACCGTCACTTGGAAGGTTAATTTGCCCGTACTGTTGCGCGCCACAGAAGCAAGCACCAACTGCACTTTATTGCTCGTAAATTCGTATTTCGCTGCTGCCGCCGCTTCATCACCAGTCGCATCGGTCAATGCCGCAGTCTGACCGCTCCAACGTGCTGAACCTGCAACATAAGTCACACCTGTAGGTAAAACGTCTTCAATAGTTAAATTGGTTGCGTCTGCATTACCCGTGTTTTTATAGGTTAATTCATACGTTACAGTATCGCCACGTGCCACTGCCGTTACATTGGCAGACTTCGTCACTTGAATGACCGCACCTGAAACAATCGTTACGGTGTCCGTATTCTTTTTGGTTTTGTCTGCTACGACAGTAATGTACGTGCTTGCTGCAGACAGTTCTAATTGACCCGTATTGCCAGCTGTAGCTGTTGCGGCTGTTGTACCAACCACCACCAAGCCTACAGACTCACCAGCATTTAAAGTCACTTTTTGCCCAGCCAAATTCGTACCATTGTCTGGCACACCATCCTTATTCGCATCTAAATAAATAGCAATGTTCGAGAAGTCAAAATTATCCCCTGTCACATTCGCTAAACTTAGCGTGAATTCATCCGTTCCGTTACCCGTATTGGTCAATACGTGCGATAAAGTCACTACACCATTCGGGTTAGCAGTTGCGGTACGGTTCTGCTCAAGTGTGAAGCTACCCACTTGTAATACAGTCGTTTTTACTTCATTTGACGTCACTGTACGTGTAGTCGATGTGCCATCCACATACGATGCCGTAGCAATGTTACTAATATTCGTTCCCGCAGCAGGTGCAGCTGCATGCGTGGCACCTGTAGCGAAGAAAGCAAAGCCACCTAGAACTGTCGCAATAGACAAATAAAGGTTATTTCGCTTTGTTGTTTTCAAATTCATAGACATGAAAGTCCCCCGACTCCATCAGAATGATGTGTGTGAAATTTAGAAATTAATCGTTTGAAGTATTTACTTTGGCTTGTGCGCTGACCGTTACGGCTTTCTTTGCAGGTAGTTCAGCAATTTGCCACTGTAGAGCGCGGTATTCTTTCAATGGGACATTGACTAATTTGCCGTCTACTTTTTTCTTTAATGGCATTGCGGCAAAGTTGACCCCATCTGTGCTTGCTAGTGCACCTGAAGGTAAACTTGAACCCAAATATTGAGTATCCGCAGGGATAGGCAATGTTGCTTTTAAGCTTTTGATATTCCCTGTGGTGTTGTTGGTATAAGTCGCACGATATTCAATGACATCCTGCGGCTTAATCGAGTCTGCAGCTTTAAACTGTGCATTCCCTTTGTTATCGACAACTTTTTTGAAAGCTTTAAGCTGAATAGAGACTGGCTCATTATTGGTTGCTGCAGCTACAGCCATCGCATTGGCTGCAACTCCAACAAACATCAGAGCAATTGTCATTTTTTTCAGCATAGAATTTTTGTTTAACATGATTTTATCCATTGCAAACCAATGCGAATTTTTTGTGACACTAATCACTTTCTTTTAAATTAATGCAACAAATCTCAATGCAATATTAAACAAAAAACACACAAACAACCATACATTATTAAAAAAAAATGTTAACTGGTTCTCCTTAGTAAAATACAAAGGGATACATACAGTCACACAATAATATTTATCTTATTGTTATTTATTAATATTTATTTATTCAGTGAGTTTACACAAGGAAACATTGCTGTGTGATACAAAAACTTACATATATAAAAAAAATACAAAATGTGTAACTCTAGCCTGAATTTGTGCTTTTTATGTGCCACTCTATTGCATAAAATAGGAGCAATACCTGTCTTAAAATCACTCACATCAAATCTTCCATTTAATATATTTTTCAAACAAATACGCACAAATACCACTGAAAAAATATCAAGACGGATGGATAAAAAAAGCCCCTTTATCTTACTCAGAAAAGGGGCTTTTCACTGCTCAGATGAACTAATTTGGAATCCTGACACAAAAACCAACTTGTCCTTTTTGCTTCGGTGCTAACACACCTGGAATCGTCCATTTTAACTGCCCTGAACTTTCCTGAGTTTGACACCCAGATGCCGTACAAGACATCGTTCCATAGACTGTACCAATTGGGACACTATCCTTTAAAACAATATCAACTAAATTTTTATTCGAATTATTGGTATAGGTGATTTGGTATTCTAAATAATCCCCTTTTGCTGCTTGGTTCGATACTGTAAATGGCGTTGTCTCATTACTCGGTGCTGGGCATGCTGTCGTTTTACGAACCAGTTTACTGATGTTTAAGCCAGCCGTTCCAATCGTCGTAATATCATTAACACTATTCGTTTCCTTCAGCGTTGCTGCAGTATAAGAGGCTTTTGCGTTCACTTTAAAGCTAGCAATGAAACGATCTCCTCCTTGAGCTGTTGTCGGAGAAATCACACGCTGAATCAAACAGACTTTTTCATTGGCTTTCATCGTTCGGCTCGCAAGCAAACTCTCGCCTTGATCTAACTGCCCATTACAGTTGCTATCCACATAAACCAAACTCTGCCAAGGCTGATTATTAGCGGGCTGTTGTTCTTTAGTTTCCGTTAGCGTTTGAACATTCATCACACTCTTAGCAGTTAACTCGTGTGGATAATCCACCACATCTCCCGCCACAATGGTTTTTTGTCCATTTTGGGTGAGAACCAACTGCAACTCTGCATCCCCAAATAAGAAGCCGTCATAACTGGTGACATTGTTCGCTTTAGGAATAGTGAACTGATCATTGCTGCTATCAGCGGTCGCTGTGACCGTGCTTGCTTTTGCAGAACTTACCGAGTCAAAACCTGTCACATTACGTTGTACAAGACACACATTACTACGTCCAGAAAAGACATCTTGTAATGTTTGGATTTTAAAATCGCCATTTGCATTCGTTGTAGTCGAGGCTAGAACCGTTTTGGTACTGCAGTCTTGCAACTCAACCACACTACCCGCTATGCCCACTTCACCTGTATCTACAACAGCGTTATAAGCCTTAGATATATCTGAGGTCGTTCCGCTATTGTCATTAAACACTCGTCCAGAGAATACATAGCCAGCATTTTTGCTGTTGGTCACACGACAAACAAACTTGGACGCAAATTTCACATTCGCTGCTGGAATCGTTTGAGTCAATCCACTTAAACTACCCAAATTACCTGTACTATTGCCCGAAACAGCTGTATTCGTATCCGTACACTCTACCGTCTTGAGCGAATATAGCGTTGAGGCAGATTCAGCAAAACTAATTGCGGTATTTGGTGTCGCATAAGCCAATAAAGAACCTTGCTCGACAGGAGATGTACTTTTCTTTAAGCGTACCGATTGTGCCGTTCCAACCACTGTTGTCACCACCTCACCACTGGTAATAGTTTCAGCATTGCTATTGGTCAAATTTGTAAAAGAGCCAAAGTTGAAGCTATCTGTGCCATTTTCAGATACTTTGTTTATCGCAAACGTTGGCTTTAAACAGGCATTGACTTCATTTAAACCAATACCAATATCATCCCCTGCAACACCAGAACTGGCATAGCTCTGAAACTCTGTGCTCACGACTTTTACACTTGTCACTGTCGTTGGCAATGTAATTGTAAAATTAATTGATCCAGGATCTGTTTGGTAAGACGTCAAAGCATATTCTGCTTGTGCAACTTGTGCTCCATTTAAGGCATTAAAAGTTGCCGTAGTGTTTGAACTTTTACCTGGGGTAACCAACACTGCATAAATAACGCCATCAACCAGCACTCGCATAGTTACACCTGTCGTATTACTACGCGGGCTACCATAAGACCAACTGAGTCGACCTTTTACTTGTAAAGCACCATTTGCTCCTGTGCCATACATCACCGTATTGGGAAGTATGCTTGGATTAGTCCCCGCCGTTTTCAGATCATAACTCTTAGCGGTCAACGTGTTATCAGCATCGTAGCTGGTAAATGCGGTATTCGAGACAAGATTGACAGCCTGACTAGATAGACACTGATTTTGCGAGTTTCCAGTTGTAATGGGCGTATTCTGCGTAATGGTCATGTTCGCAGTTGCACTGTTGTTAGCAGAGTTTCGGTCAAAAACAGTGGTTGAAATAGATGCCGTATTGGCTACAGCCCCAGCTTTATAAGCCAATCCTGTTATGGTGAACTCTAAATAATTGACATCTTTCCCATTTGCGGGCAGGTTCAACCCAGTCGCAGTTAAACTATTGCTACTTTCTGAAGTGACCATATTTGCAGTTGTTGGGCAAACAGCCGTGCCATACTTGGTACATGTCCAACTTAAACCCGCAATATTTGTAGGAACAGTATCTGTTAATATCGCATCGGTAACTGCCAATGCACCATTATTCCAAGCTTTAATCGTATATTTAACAACATCGCCCGTATTGTAAGTGGTCTTGTCTGATGTTTTTGAAACTTCTAGGTCGGCAGAGGCAAGGACGGTATCTTGGTCTGCTGTTGTACATGCACCTGTGGTGGAGTTAAATGAACGGGTAATACCGTTTGCATTTAAGGTCGTACAACTAACACCAGTGGATGAACCAAGTGTTGGCAGTTCAACTGTCGCTGTATTAGTAACTGTACTGCCTGCGGCCGCATCCACACGTGCAGTAACTAAAATTTCATAGAATTCACCAGCAGCTAAAGCTCCAGTATCAATCGAGCCCAAACCACTGAGAGCTGGGGCAGTGGTACATTTATTATTGGCAACTGTACTACAGGCCACAGCTGTGGCGGTTAAGCCTGTCCCGACTACATCTTTCAGCAAGGTTCCTGTATACGTATCAGGCCCAGTGTTGGTCACACGAACGGTATAGATCGTTGAGTCGCCTGAATAGACTTGAGTTTTACCATTGGTTTTTGAAACAACTAAATCTCCAACCATCGAGTCAACACTAGAACTGCTAAACACAAAAGCATCCTGCAATGCAGTACCTGTTGTTGAACTTTCCGTAATTACTCCAGTAGTTCGGTCTGTTTTAAAATAAACATTAAATTTTAGAACTGTAATAGGTGCAGATGTTAAAACTTGGATACTACCGCTAGCCCCACCATTTGACGCACTCGCTCCCAATACAGAAGATGTATTTCTTATCTCACCATTATTGGTTACAGAGAAATTTACACCAGATAACGCATATACACTGCTAATATTTGCAGTAGTAGTTAATTTGAACTGAGCAGATATCCCTAACAAAATTTCACCAGTACTCGTTAATGTACGGACAGCGCCTAAGCCTGATATATTAATCACTGGATTCCTAACGGGTCTATCCCACGTTAAAGTAACTTCTCCTACTTGATATCCCAATCCTCCATTTACATTAGCCGTATTGGCTGGACTACCCAAAAACTTACTTGTATCTGCTGTCATCCGTAAACCATAGTTTGAATTTACATCAATACCTTGTCCCGGCAGTGTTCGGGTTGAAGAAAAGTGGGAATTACTTGGGCTTCCTTGATCAACTAATTTTGGGAAAACTGTAAGATTAGTTGCACCAAAGGAAAGTGCAGGGTTGTTATTTGAATCGTAGAGTTGATTCGTTAATGTGTAATCAACATTGATTTTTGGAAAATAATTTAAGGAACCAGTATTATCATTCGGGTTATTTGCATTAAATACATAGGTATTTCTTTGTGCTGATACTGTCGCTCCCACATAAGGTGTTCCTGTATAGGAATTCGACATAATCTCAAGTGTAGGCGTTGCAGCATTTACAAGCGTGACAAAAAGTAAACTCGTAATGAATAATGACAAAGTACGAAGTGTGTGCATGAGTTTGAGCATCTGTGAATGCGTAGCACTGCAATTCCTTGCTTGTTTATTAATTCCCCACATACTTCACCCCAAACTCTAAACTATGACTTTCATTGCTTTTTATTGCCGCAACTGAACCCTTAATTGCGCCCGACTGTCCAAGTGTAGGCGCGCTGAGCGAACCAGACTCACAACTTGTACAAGTTGGTGCTTTACTCATCACCATCGCTTCAGGCGTATAGTCATAAAAATTAAATCGCCCAATGGCCGAAGCCCCCAAGTTTTTCACTGTCAATTGGTACAAAACACATTGCCCAGAACCATCTGAATTACGCGTGATCGGTAACACATTTGAGGTATACGCCGTATCCGCTACACCATCACAATTATTATCCTTGGCTTGTAATTTAGTTAGACGCACAGGCGCACTGGTGATGGTGGTAATATCTGTTGCTGTGTCTAATAACGTACCTGCACTATTTTTTAGGCTAATCACAGAGGTATTTACCACTCCGACCGTGTTATATGCGGTATTCTCAACTTTATTAAAAATACGAATCTGTGCTTTGCTGCTAAGAATAGAAGCATTCACAATAGATAAGTTTTGAATAATCGGGTCAGACGCGTCTAACTGCCCATCATTATTGGCATCATAATAAAGTGTTGTTGTAAAACCAGTTCGATCATTCACTATGCTTAAAGTATCTGTTGTAGATAGCACAGACGTTCCCCACGGTTTTAAAGTGTGGGTATAAACAATACTGCCCCCCGGTGCAATTTGCCCTCGCAAATCAGGTTCTAAACTCACACCCCCTTGACTCGCATTTGAGTTAATCGTAATGGCGTTTTGAATCACGTCATAACCATTACTTGGTGCTGAGGTCGGCAAACTAGAAGAGGCCACTTTAAAATAAATGGGAATCGGTTGTGTTGTCGTTTTGGCATCTGCCCGAATTTCAACCACGGCACAATACAACTGTGACTCGCCGTTATTGAGCAAACGCGTTGAAGCAATTTCTGCCCCAAGTACCGAACAGTCTGTAGTCGATGTAGCAAAATAGCGTACCGAGCTGACATCGCTTGGCAGTGCCACAGTTGCAAAATTATTGTCTGCATCAGCGCTAAAGTTATATGTGGTCGCTTGACCTGTATGACGTACCGTGAGTGGAAACACCACCGTTTGATTGTTCACTGCAGCTAAGGTTTTCCACGGCGAACCTCCATTCGAAACATTGCCATTTCCTGTACCATTTGCGCTGGCTTCTGGACTATTCATCAAGTCCACCAGACGAGAGGCTGTACTTTGAATCAACGATGTCTGATCTTGTACTGTATCTGTTTTACTACTGTCCGCAATTGATTGTGCTTTAGGTACAATGCTATAGGTCGTGTTGGCTGTATCCACAAAATCCGCGGGGAATGTAAGTTTTACAATAATCGGAAGCTTCGCGCCCGCATCGAGTGACCCCGTATCAACAATGCCGTCATTGTTACTATCAAATAGTGGCGTAACACCATCTGCACGATAGAGTTCCAACACACTGCCTGCGGGTAAATTATGGCTGTTAAAACTTAAATTAAACCGATCAGCCACCGTTCCTGTATTCCAGACATAGTTTTCAAAGACAACAGTTCCACCACTACTCACCGCTGATTTAGTTAGTGTATCTGCGCCACTAACACTATTTGCATCAGCATTGATCACCACCCCATAAGTAGGCTTAATGGTTAATACGGCGGTGTTCGACTGTGTGCTTAAATTTACTGTTGTGGAAAGACCGTCATGGTCATAGTCCATATTGGCCAAGTTTGGAATTTCACCCGGCGCTGTACGCGCCACGCGAACACGGAACTCAATATAACCTTGCGCATTGGCAGGTACATTGGTGATCTGTGCGCGAATCGTTTTACCATCCGTATCAAGATAATAATTGATGCCTGTCGGATCATTTGTCCCTGTCGCAGAATTCAGTGCTTGTCCATTCCAGTTTTCATTACCCGTGACATAGGTCAATTGCGTCGTATCCAACAGGTCGCTGATATTGACTACACCACTGTTATTGCCGTTATTAAAATAGGTTAAACGAACCGTTGCAATATCACCATTTACGACGCTTGTTTTATCAAAACTCTTGGTTAAGCTTAAAACCGCCTGATCGGTGATACGAGATGTATCAATATTATTTTGACTCAGGCTCGGCTGTTGTGTAGACGTCGCTACGAGTTGAATCTGACTGGTGCTATTTACAGCTGCTGTTGAAGGGATGATTGCTTTAATAATCAGGGCAACCGCTTCCCCAGCATTTAAGCTATATTGGGTAATTGGTGTCGTATTATCTGGGACACCATTGCGATCTGCATCCAAATAAATTTCAATATTGTTATGGGTAAAACTGCCACCTGTAACTTGACTTCCCAATAAATTATAAAGATCGCGTTCATTGCCTGTATTGGTTAAAATATGGTGATAATAAACCGCCTGACCCGGACGCACATATTCCGTGCGGTTATCCTTTAAACTGAGGTTATAAACTGGAATCACCGTGGTTTGAACTAAGTTGGAACGTGCCACTTGAACTACGGTAGAGCCTTCTTCTTTGTATTCACCCACCGCCATGTTACTGATGACCAAAGCATCAGCTAAAACCCACGTCGACGCAGTTGCCCCCAATAAGCCCAACATCGCCATACGCAAATTTCGAATCATTTTCTTTTCTGCAAACATTTTCCGAACCTACGCTTAAGGGTTAACACGAATAACAAAGTAGAAATTGGCTTCTTGATTTGGATCTAAACTACTTACCAAAGCGGAAACTTTGTCACCTGAAGATAAATTTGTTCCAGTCGGAACAATGACTGGCGTGCCTACTAGGCTGGTATAGGCTGGGACAACATCATTAAATTGCACATTTTTCACCACGGAACTACCATCATTTTTCAGCGTTAGCTTATACACTACACACTGGTTCGGCTTAACCGAAACCAACTGAGTGGAATAACTCAAAGATGCTAAATTACTGGTTGTACAGCTACTATTCACAGCTTGTGTTTTCAGTAGTTGCAGATGCCCTGTTGCAACCGTGGTTACGTCAGTATTTTTTAAGTTCTCTAAATGAATGCCATTAAAGTCAGAAATCTCGACTAAAATATCAGCCTGACTCACGACCCCTTCAGTTGCAGAAGGCGCTGCTTGAACTTTGAGTAATAACTGAATATCAGCCTGAACCACTAAACCCGCACTACCCAAAAGCTGATTTAAACTGGTTGTTGCGCTTATAATTTGGTCTGCACTATCAATTTGACCATTTTTATTCGAATCATAATAAAGGGTATAAACAAAGCCATCATTTTTCAGTGGAACCACTTTCAAATTCACTTGAGAACCTGCATTTGCACCTTCTGCCATATTGCCCAAATTCTTTAAAGTATGCGCATAGACAATTGTGCCGCCCACACTTACCTGACCTTGCTGATCATTGGTTAACGTGAGTACGCGTGCCACATTACTTTCAATTTGGTTCTTAATGGAGTCCGCTTGTTGATTGACAGGCGATTGAATCGCAAACCAAATTGGTGCTGTAAAATTCTGTTGGCTTGCATCAACATCAACCACCGCACAATAGCTCTTGCTCGCACCCGCAGCTAAAGTACCTGTATTGGTAATCTGCTTACCCACCGTTTGACAGCTGGCATCCCCCTCATAAAATTTGACGCTAAAACCCGTTTTGCTGGTCGGCATGATATTGGCTACATCAATCACGCTAAATGAAGCATACACATTATAGTTATTGGCTTGAGTTGAATTATTCTTTGCCACCAAAGGAAAAACGGCTTTCCCGGAAACCACTTTAACTGTCCGCAAAGGTTGGCCTGCACTATCCACGACACCCACACCTAATCCCGACTGATCGGCGTTGTATAAGTCACTACTGCTGGATGCTGCTGTTAAGCTTGTAATTTGGTTTCGAATTGGGTCAGAGGCGGAACTCGAAGCAATGGATGTCGCAACCACATCAATATTGATATCACTGACACTGCTGGTACACCCCGTAGAAGCAGACACCCCAACCTGAATTTGTTTCACTGCTGCATTGGAAATTGAACCCGTATCCACTTTACCGTCGCCATTGGTATCTGTGAGTAAGGTTTTTCCATCCTGTGTGTAAAAATTAACTTTGGCACAGCTAGGCAAATTACTTGAGCTATAGCTTAAATTATAAGTATCTGTCGTATTACCAACGTTCCAAACATAGTTGTTAAAGAAAACTTCTTGGCCGGGTTTTAAACTGGCTTGGATCACCAAGTTATCTGGACTGCTATTCGGGTTGCCTAAGTTCGTTGCTGAACTGGATTTATTATTTAAAACCACACCATAGACAGCCGCCAAGTTATAAATCACGGTATTGGAAAAACTGCTTAGTTTTACAGTGGTGTTATCCGTGTCATATTGCACAAAACCTGCTGTGTTTGGAATTTTATTGGCAGCACCTTGTTTGACTTTGGCTTTAAAACTGAGTGTGCCTGATGTGAGTGGTGCAACCGCTGCAATATTCGCTTCGAGACTCTTTCCATCCGCTTTGAGCTGATAAGCAATCCCTGTATTGGCCGATGCTTCTGTATCATTAGCATCGGTTAATGCCGTGGTATTTTGGTTCCAGATTGCTGAGCCTGCGACATACTCTAAAGAATCATCCAATACATCTTGTAATACCACACGACGTGTTGCTGTCCCTGTATTTCGATAGGTCAAGGTATAGGTAATCTGATCCCCTATATTTCCTTCGCTTGCACTCTGGGCCTTCATCAGTGAAATCACAGCATCATCGACTACGCGAATCGTATCTGTGACTTGTGCAGAAAGCGTCGTATTTTGCTGGCTCACCGCTTTAAGGTCTAAACTACTGAGCTGATTAAACGACACACTGGTCGGAATACTGCCCACTATTACGATAGCTAAAGATTGACCCGCATTTAGCTCAATTGAACCTGTCAATAAGTCTTCGGTATTGTCTGGTAAACCATTTTGATCGCGGTCTGCATAGACCTTAACATTACTTAAATCAAAATTATCGCTATTACTTTGCACCAAGCTAAGTGAATATTGATCAGTCGTGTTACCCGTATTGGTTAACACATGTGGAAGGTTTACCACGCCACCAATCACACCATATTGGTTTTGATTTTGTACTAAAGTTAGTGCATAGGTTTTTTGCACTTCCAATGCCACAGGATTGGAATTAACCAATAAGACATTCCCCATCTCATCAGTATAATCCCCAGACGCAACGTTAGAAATATAGCTTCCAGGCTGCGGAAATGCGTGTGCTTCTAATGAAAAAAAAAATATAAACGTCAGAGCAGAAAATTTCTTTTTGTTAATTTTCATATGAATTAGCCAGCAAAAGTACAAACTATGTCACAATTCTATACTATTTTGTATCATAGTTGTTATTGTGTTTACACATTTATGAGATAAATTTTGTACAGCGCCATTTCGCAATTTATCCATCATTCAAAGCTGGTCGAACTACAGATATAAATGACCCATATATCCAACTCAACATCCCCCCTTCAGCCACTTACAGCCTCCAAAGCAGAAGGCAGATAAAAGCAAACCCTGATGGCTACCCTATCCTCTTTGCGCAAAAAACAACGCCCAATGAAATTCATTGGGCGTTGATGTGGAACAAGACTCAATCTAATTCAAAACTAAGCCTTCTAGCGAATAAGCTTACAACGTATGTTGATCCTTGACATCTTCAAGAACATCATCGAGCTCTTCTGGATTTTTCATTAAATGTAGAATAGACAAAATCAGTCCACCCCATAAAAATACCATTGAAATAATCATCATCACGATTGCTGAAGTATTCATATATGCTCTCCTAGCGATCTTTCATTTTACTGAGTATGACTGCAACGACAGCACAGAAAATCACACTGCCCCACCCAAAGACGCCTTGTAGACTCATGCTATAAGTATCGTAACCATTTTTCACCAAGTTAAATACAGTCATGCTCAACGTGATTAATAAGATCAGCGAAGTAATAACTGTTAAAGTGAAATCCCAGCCTTTACCCAATTGAATGGTCGAAATACGGTTTACGTGATCACGAAGCTCACGTAAAGCAGAGCGCTTAAACCAAGCCACACTGATAATCGACAACAATGCACCACCGATAATCCCAATATTATTGATAAAGTGATCCACGATATCTACCAATTTAATCGCATTCACACTTGAGAATAAGATCACCGATACCAGTGCACTACCACCACCAATAATGGTCACTGCTTTTTTACGGCTCCATTTTAGCTTGTCCTGCATCGCAGCAATTGGTACTTCCAAGATACTCACCATGGAAGAAATACCTGCGACAAACAATGACGAGAAGAACAACAGACCGAATAAATCAGCACCTGCACCCAAGCTTGAAATGATTTTTGGAAACGCAATAAATGCCAGACCAATACCACCACTGACGACATCTTGTACTTCTTTACCCGCCGCATGTGCCATAAAGCCCAATGCTGCAAAAATACCAATACCCGCCAAGATTTCAGTTGAAGCATTGGCAAAACCAACGATCAGACCCGAACCCGTTAAGTTAGTTTTCGGCTTTAAGTAAGAGGAATATGTCACCATGATCCCGAAGCCAACGGAAAGCGAGAAGAAAGTATGACCATAAGCTGCCAACCACACTTTATAGTCCATCATCGCCGACCAGTTCGGTGTAAAGAATGCATTTAAGCCTTCTGCTGCACCTGGTAAACGAAGCGATTGCACCACTAAAATGGTAAATAAAACAAATAACAGAGGCATGAAAATCTTATTCGATAATTCCACACCTTTTTTCACCCCACCAAACAAAATAATTAAGGTCAGTGCCCAAATTCCCACGATTGGCCAAAATAAATGACTCACAAACTGTAAATCGAAACCCGTTGCTTTCGACGTTTGTAAGTAGGTATTAAAGAAGAAACTTTCAGGGTCGCTGCCCCAAGCCTGACCAATCGAGAAGTAAACATAGCTTCCCGCCCACGTCAGTACGCTGGCATAGTACAAACCAATGATGATACACACACAGACTTGCCACCAACCTAATGTTTCACCGCCTTTAAACAAAGCCCGATAGGCTTTAGGCGGAGAACCTGTACTGCGATGCCCTGTTGCATAGTCTAAAAATAACAGGGGTAAACCTGCCGTAATCAACGCCAATAAATAGGGGATAAGAAAGGCACCACCGCCATTTTCATAAGCAACATAAGGGAAACGCCAAATATTACCTAAGCCTACAGCCGAACCTACAGCTGCAATAATAAAACCAGATCGTGATGTCCAGTTTTCACGAGTTCCTGACATAAAACACCTAAACCTAGACACTTTTTAACTGCTTTTTATTTGCTTATCTCGCAAGTAAAAAGTGCCATACAATATTAATCTTGAGTGTTTGATTTAGCTTCGACCTTTTGGGTACCCGGTTCTAAATGACAAACAGAGAAGTTTTCACAAGACCTTGGTTAAAGTGTGTCGATTAAACTTCCCTTTTATATGGTTCAACAATACTCACTTTTATAAAAATATTCTGTAATTTCTGCTTCAAATATTCCATTTTTATAATATGTACTGATTCAACCGTTCAATTTATCAGCTTATTTATTGTACTGTTTTGGTTATGAATTAACAAACTTTTTAGAATGATTTGTTTCCATTATTTATTAGCTAAACTATTTAGAGGAATCACAAAAGCCAAAGTAGCAATGAGCACATCTCATATATTCTAATTATCTCTATTATTACGCCATATTTGAAAAATATATTTTTCACGTTTTTATTCAAATATTATCAGAGAAGAAGATAAACCCATGATCATGTGACCTATGTGTTAAAACTATAAACCATTGTCCTCCCCTTATCTCACCTACATTATCCATATCCTCATTTCTTTAGTATCGAACAGATATTGAGCAGTCCATTTCATTCTGAATAAAATTAAAATTGCTTAAAATAGAAGCTCTCCAACATCAGTAGATCTTCTATGATCCCAAGTTAAATCGCTCCAAAAGCCTATTTATTTACATGAAGAATATTCCTATTTTATGAAAAAATCATTTTTGTCAGTTTAGGCTTACATGCATCGTCGTTAAACCCGCTATGACACACATCGCTCATCACGTATATTTAAAACATCAGGAGACAGGACGTTTCCCAAACGAAAAACAACAATAATCAGTTTGAGCATCAGGATGTGAGATATGACAGGAGTTGTATCTAAGCACTGAAATACAAAGAAACCTCGACAGGATGTCGGGGTTTCTTTTTATTTACCTATATATATTAAAGTTTAATATAGGTTCGAAAGCCTCGGCTTGCATAGTATGAGGCAGCACCATTGTGATAGCTAAATGTCCGCCCATAACGTCGATCACAGAAAATCGCTCCACCCTGTTGGCGTAGTTCATTTGGTGTTTCGACCCAACTGGATGTTTTCAAATCAAAACTGAACAATTGCTGTAAAGCATAATACTGAGATTCAGTCATAAGCATCACAGCATGTTCTTTAACCCAATCCATCACCGTATTTTCAGGAGGATGATCTTTACGCGTGAGTAAAGCCTCCTGGTCATAGCACATACTCCGCCGCCCTTTTGGCGATTCAAGTGCACAGTCAAAGAAATACAATGCTTGAGTATTCGGCAATACAGCCACATCTGGCTCACCACCACTAAGCTCCATGTGATGTAATGACCATAACTTATCTGGCTGCCCTAAAAGTTGTTCATGGATATCTGCCCAGCGGATATGCTCATGACGTTCCATATGTGTCTGAAAGCGTTGTTTCAAAATTTTGAATAGATTATTGGCTTGTTGAGGGTCGAGTTGCTGATGCACTTTAGTCATTCTTCTTATCCTGCTTATTTTAAGCATCTATGAGCATAACATTGGCCATGCAAATTGAGCACATCACTCGCATTACGTTGTTGTTCAAAAATAAAAGGCCCTCTGTTTGAGAGCCTTTTATTTCATTCATATCATCAAGACGGTGCCTTGACTGAGCTTGAAACTTTCACTTGAGACGTTACAGTTTCTTCAGCGTTATTCAGACGAATGAAAGAGACGGCAATTGCAGCAATAATTGCTGGAATAGCAACTGCAATAAAGTTCATTTTATGCGGTAGCTCCATTCCCAGCAGCACCCCAATGACAATTGGTCCGACAATCGCACCAACACGCCCAATGCCAGATGCCCAACCTAAACCTGTTGAACGAACAGCCAGCGGATAATACTGCGCTACATAACTGTATAATAAAATACTACAGCCTATCGACGCAGCTCCTGCAAGAGCAACCAATAGATAAATCACAGGCTGGGGTGAATTAAAACCTAAACCAACAAGCGCGACTGCGCCAACAATCAACATACTGATAATGACAGGTTTCAAGTGGAAACGGTCTGCAAGAATACCCCCTCCTGCTGTTCCAATCACCGCACCAATATTCAAAGAAAGTAAAAACATCAAACTACTCCCCATCGAATAACCCGCAGCCATCATTAGTTTTGGTAACCAACTGCCTAAGGCATACACCATCAATAAGCACATGAAAAAGCAGCACCAAAATAAGATAGTGCCTCTAGCACGGCCATTCTTAAACAAGGCAGCGACAGACGCATCTGGCACTTTTGCTTCATTCAAGATTAAAACAGTATTTGGCGACACCGTCTCGTCAGGAACCAAACGTTGAATAATATTACGTGCTTTTTCAGTTTGTTGAGCTTTCACCAAAAAAGTGACTGATTCAGGTAAGAATTTCCATAAAATTGGGATAAAAAGTAATGGAATACCTGCAATGAAGAACATAATTTTCCAGCCAAACGTCGGGGTGAATGCTGCACCTAACAATGCCGCCATAATGCCACCCATGGCATAACCACTAAACATGGCTGTCACCAAAGTGCTGCGAAATTTTTGTGGAGCATATTCCGAAGTCAGCGCAACCAAATTAGGTAAAACCCCGCCAATCCCAAGACCAGCAATAAAACGTAAAATACCAAACTCAGTAGGTGTTGATGCAAAACCACCTGCAAACGTGAAACCGCTAAACAAGGTGACACAGATAATAATAACTTTTTTTCGGCCAATTTTATCCGCCAACATCCCAAATAGCATTGCGCCAAACATCATACCTGCTAAAGCAGTACTGGCCAGCATACCAGCCTGTACTGCCGTCATTCCCCACTCTTTCATTAAGAGCGGTAAAGCAACGCCATTAATGGCTAAATCATAACCGTCAAATAAGACGACAAATAAACACCATAAAACAACCGTTAGATGAAAGGGTTTAAACTTCGCCTGATCGATTACAGCATTTACATTCATTGTTGTCGCTGTCATTTTTTCCTCACCTCCAATTGTGAGCTTTATTATAAAAAGTGAATCATTGTTCACTTTTATATAAAATGAATCATTATTCATTTTTTGTCTATAAATAAAGCAATCAAAACTGCACTTTTTGGAAAAACTAGACTAAAGTTGTATAAAAATGCGGTAAAACGATTTGCACTTTTTCAAATTCTTTGATAAATGGTAGATATTTCACATAATTTTAATTTATATAAATGTATTTTTGTATAATTTAGCGCATATTCTCCGCTCTCATTCTCTTCTTTCCTCTATATTTCGCTAACTGCATAATAAAAAAAGCCCCCTAACTTAATCGTTAGGGGGCTTTTGAATAATGAGCTGGCGATGACTTACTCTCACATGGCAAACGCCACACTACCATCAGCGCTAAGAGGTTTCACTTCTGAGTTCGGGAAGGGATCAGGTGGTTCACTCTTGCTATTGTCGCCAGCACAACTGTTTATGACTATTCGTTTGGTCTTATTTACACATTGTGTATGCCTAACTTTCATCAAATGAGTTATTAACAGAACATCTGAGTTAGTTTAATTTGCACATTGTACTTAGCTTTATAACTAAATCAAGGTATTTGCAGTGATTTGAACCACAACACCAACTGTTTGGGTGTTGTATAGTCAAGCCTCACGAGCAATTAGTATTGGTCAGCTTCACATATCACTATGCTTCCACATCCAACCTATCAACGTCGTAGTCTTCAACGGCTCTTTAGAGGACATAA
>NZ_NEFZ01000009.1 GCF_002135205.1 Acinetobacter sp. ANC 4204
ATAATCTCTTAATGATCTTCTCAATGGTTCGTCACCATCAAGCTAGGTCGGCTATATTACTCTCAATCTCTTAAAAGTCAACTGGTAATTTAAATTATTTTAAACTCTCTTTCTAAAACCCAACTCAATCAATTTTAACTAAGTTGCTGTTTTATCAGAAGTTTTAATCTTCATCACCGCCGATGGATGTGCATTCTACACCATTCCTAATACTACACAACCCCTTTACAGCAATTATTATTTTGAATGGGTGTTTTTTAGTCAAATTTGTTGTTTTTGACGATTATTAAAGCATTTTTTACTATCCTTGTTTATTTTTCGTTAAGATATGCTCTATCTCGCTGCCAAGCAAAATGAATAATGACAGCTTTTAAATACAGAATTTATTGTGTTCTCTTGTCTTGTGTAATGATTTCACAGGCACAGGCACAACCTCAACTTAATCTCCCCACGACCACATTGACTATCTTAAGCTATGTTCGATGGAATACCCCAAATCCTGTTTCTTTATGTATTTTAAATAACACTCAACTCTCTAATCAGTTTGCACAAGTCAATCAGCAACTCAAAAGCGCTTACCAAATTCAAGCTATTAACTTATCTGAACTCAATAAAGTGATGTGTAATGCAGTCTTTTTCTCAACATATACACCTCGTGAAGAGCAAAATATTATTAATAGTTTAAAAGATGCGCCCCTTACATTCAGTTCGAATAATGCTGAATGTGAATTAGGTAGTGCTTTTTGCTTATACCAGAGTAAAACTAGAACTTCTTTTAAAGTGAATTTAAGCAGCCTTTCTCAATCGCGTGCTCATGTAGATCCGCGTGTTTTATTATTAGCAAAATCTACGGAGCCTTAACACAATGTTTCGTAAGCACTACAACACATCTTTACAAAAGATTTTTAGTCAGTCCCAATTGCTAATTTTTTCACTGACACTTGGTATTTGTAGCTTAATTTTTATTGTTATTTCAAGTTACACCATGAATACCTATGCCAAGCAAAGCTTAAATATCTTGAGTGCAACCCTAAGTGAACAAATCCAACCCGCAGTCATTTTTAATGACCGTATTACACTACAACAAACACTGAACAACCACATTCAACAGTATCCAATACGCGCAATTGTGGTAAAGGACATGCAAGGAGATACTCTTGCAGCAGTGTACAAAAATCGAACTGAGTTTGCATGGCTGGAAAATCTATTTAATCGGGTCTTTTTTGCAGATCCTGTTAGTCAAAGCATTAAGCACAAAAATAACCAGTACGGCACTTTAATTATTCATGGTAGTGCAAATCAACTGATGAGTTTTTTCTTTCAGATGTTGATCTGCTTATCTATTGGTATTTTTATTATTCTATTAGTGATGCTGTGGTTAGTACATTCTACCTATCGAAAACTGATGCACTCTATTCAACCTATGGTTAACACCGTTGAAAGTTTAAATCTTGATACCAATTACCAAGCCCGACTGCCATCTTCACCCATTTATGAATTTCGAGTGATTAGTGGTGCTTTTAACAATTTGCTAGACAAGGTGCAACGCACCAATGAAAAACTACAAAGCGAAAACTCACTGCTATCTCATAAAGCTCTACACGACCAACTAACAGAGCTACCAAACCGACATTATTTCTACAATATTTTATGTAATCAGTTTGAAAATCTAGAGGAAAATCAAACTGCATTATTCTTTATTGATAATAATAACTTCAAAGATATTAATGATGCCTATGGGCATTTAGCAGGCGATGCAGTTTTAAAAGAAATGGCTCTACGCTTAAAGAAGAATGTTCGTAATTATGATGTCGTTGCACGATTAGGTGGAGATGAGTTTGCTATTCTCGTTGGCAATATCAAACATTATGAGCACTTAGAGCAGATCTGTGAGCACTTAATTGCATGTAGCCAAGCTCCCCTGAATTTCGACCAACAGCAAATTTATTTCAGTTTCAGTATTGGCGTGGCCTTTTCCAAATGTGCAACAACGCCCGAAGACCTGATTGCTGAAGCCGATAATGCCATGTATAAAGCCAAAAACTTAGCTCAAGGGTGGTATATCACCCCCTGTCAAGATATTTATTAGGAAGCCGTATGCTAAAACATCTTTATAAATTAATTATCGTCACAAGTCTTATAACCATCCTATCTGGCTGCCTCAGTTTAGGACATCTCAACTATAAACAGGCGCGCATGTTGAAAAAACAAGGCTTTACCCTGACCGAAGAAGGCTGGACGCTGAGACTGCCTGAAAAATTATTGTTTGGCTTTGACCAATCCGATATTCAAGCCGCTCAAAAGCCTCCGCTAGAGGCACTATCAAAACAACTTCAACAATATAATCTGAATACAATCAAAGTGGTCGGACATACGGATAATATTGGAGACCCAGCATATAATCAAACACTGTCAGAAAAACGTGCAGCTAGCGTCAGTCAAATCTTTATTGAAACAGGATTCAAAACTCAAAATATTCAGTCCCTTGGTCGTGGTGCTTCACAACCACTGGTTGAAAATAACAGTGAAGAAAATCGAGCGTTGAATCGTCGTGTGAATATTATTATTATTCCTTAAACATTATCTGCTTCGCTTGTATCTTAAATTAAGCCTTCATCACGAAGGCTTTTTTTACGCACTTCACTAAATTTCAGGCATAAAAAAACCGCTTAACGCGGTATCTTTATCTCGACCATTTTAATAAATGGTCGGAGCAGTAGGATTCGAACCTACGACCCCCTGGTCCCAAACCAGGTGCACTACCAGGCTGTGCTATGCTCCGATTTCAACTTTTTAAAGTTGGGGTGAATGACGGGATTCGAACCCGCGACAACTGGAATCACAATCCAGGGCTCTACCAACTGAGCTACATCCACCATCATGTTTCGGTTCTTATATACCAAGCTACCAAATGGCGCGCCTGACAGGATTCGAACCTGTGACCATCCGCTTAGAAGGCGGATGCTCTATCCAACTGAGCTACAGGCGCATGACCAATAATACGAGGTATTATGGAAAACCTTGCCTTGAAGAATTGGTCGGAGCAGTAGGATTCGAACCTACGACCCCCTGGTCCCAAACCAGGTGCACTACCAGGCTGTGCTATGCTCCGATTCATCTCAGCTTTTCGTATCGAACATCTCGTTCGGTACGGTGTGCATTCTAGGCGCGACGCTTGATAACGTCAACACCTATATTTAAAAAAAGTAAAAAAATCACGTCAAATGTATATTAATCAAGCGTTTCAGCTGTTTTTTATACAAAATTTAACGTTTTAATGATGCACTGAAATCCAACATCCGATCTAAAGGTAGTTTTGCACGTTCTGCCAAAGCAGGATCAACAAAAATTTCTTGATCCCCTTTTTGTAAAACCTCCAAAATACCATCTAGCTCATTCATTGCCATCCACGGGCAGTGTGCACAAGACCGACAAGTTGCACCCTCACCTGCTGTCGGGGCTTCAACTAAAATTTTGTTGGGTACGGCTTGTTGCATTTTGTAGAAAATACCCCGATCCGTCGCAACGATCAATCGCTCATGTGGCAAAGTCTGAGCAGCTTTAATCAGTTGTGATGTGCTCCCGACAGCATCGGCAATATCAACCACAGATTCAGGTGACTCTGGATGGACCAAAACAGCAGCATCTGGATAAAGTGCTTTCATTTGAGCAATACCGCGCGCACGGAACTCTTCATGCACAATACATGCCCCATCCCAAAGTAACATGTCTGCACCTGTTTTCTTTTGGATATAACGTCCCAAATGCTGATCGGGCGCCCAAATAATTTTTTCACCCAAACTATCTAAGTGCTCAATAATCTCAACTGCACAGCTTGAAGTCACTACCCAATCGGCACGGGCTTTCACTGCAGCTGAAGTATTGGCATAAACCACAACGGTATGATCAGGATGTGCATCACAAAACTGGCTAAACTCATCGACTGGACAGCCCAAATCTAAAGAGCATGTGGCTTCCAAAGTGGGCATGAGAATGGTTTTATTTGGCGATAAAATCTTTGAAGTTTCCCCCATAAATTTAACGCCCGCCACCACTAAGGTAGATGCAGGATGATCACGACCAAAACGTGCCATTTCCAATGAGTCTGATACGCAGCCACCACTTAACTCGGCTAATTCCTGCACTTCTGGATCACAATAGTAATGTGCTACCAAAACTGCATCGCGTTTTTTCAGCTCAGCCAAGATTAGGGCAAATTTTTCCTGTTTTGCCTCCTCGCTCAGCTGTGACTCTTTGGTCTCACCCAAACGGTCCAAATGCGCCTGCACAATTGATTTTGCTTCATTGGCAATTAAATTGGTCGCATTGTTCATCATTCATCCATCCCTTCATGCTTATCAACAAGCAATTCCCACACTCAATTTATTGGTCAAATGGCATTTAGGCTTTTGACCAATCATTCAAAAGCACTCAAGATAAAAAAGCCTCCAATGGAGGCTTTCTTGAGCATGTTCAGATTAAGAGCGGTAGTCCGCATTAATCTTCACATAATCATAAGATAAGTCACAGGTATAGACTGTGTCTTTCGCCGCTCCGCGTCCAAGGTCTACACGAATGGTCATTTCCGCTTGCGACATTACACGAGCACCTTCTGCTTCCGTGTAATCAACTGCCGCTCCACCATCCTTACAGATTTGCACATCATCTAACCAAACTTGGATTTTTTCAACATCTAAATTTTTAACACCCGCATAACCAATCGCAGCCAAGATGCGTCCCCAGTTCGGATCTGATGCAAAAATTGCAGTTTTCACCAAAGGCGAATGTGCAATACTATAGGCAATATCGCAACACTCTTGTGTATCATTCCCACCTTCAACTGCAACCGTAATAAACTTAGTTGCACCTTCACCATCGCGTACAATCAGTTGTGCAAGGCGTTTCATTATACGGGTCAATACATCTAAGACTACAGCATAACGTGGATCATTTGTGGACTGAATTTCAATACCACCAGCTTGTCCTGTGGCTGCAAAGATACATGAATCATTGGTCGAAGTATCACCATCAATGGTAATTCTGTTGAACGAAACATTCGCTGTTTCACTCAAAAGTTGCTGAACCAAATTACGGCTGATAGGTGCATCAGTTGCAACATAACCTAACATGGTGGCCATGTTTGGACGAATCATACCCGCACCTTTAGAAATACCCGTCATGGTATAAATGATGCCATCTAGCTCGAACTGTTCAGATGCGCCTTTCGGAGTTGTGTCAGTCGTCATAATGCCAGTAGCAGCGTCGACCCAAGCGTCAGCACTCAAACTATTTAAAGCAGGCTGTAAACCACTACACAAACGCTCTAAAGGCAATTGCTCACCAATTACCCCAGTTGAGAATGGCAGGATTTCGTTCGCCTTTACATCGGCAAGTTCAGCCAGTTTTGTGCAAGTGCTTTGAGCATTAGCCAGACCAGTTTTACCTGTGCCTGCATTGGCATTCCCTGTATTAATGACAAGGTAACGTGGATTTGCTTGTTGTAAGTGCGCTTTAGACACATGCACAGGTGCTGCACAAAAGGCATTTTGGGTGAAAACACCCGCAACGTTGGTTCCTTCAGCAAATTCGAAAATGACAAGATCTCGTCGGTTCTGATAGCGCACATAAGCTTCAGCCGTTCCGATTCTCACCCCTTTCACCACGTGCATTTGTGGCATTGATACGTCACCTACTGGCATTTTAAACGTCCAATTCATTTGTTAGAAAAACCACAGCTTATTAGAATTTTCAGAAAAAATCGAGCAGAAGACTTTGTTTGTTTTCACTTTTCAAAGTGAGTTCATTTTTGACATAAAAAAACCAATCCGAAGATTGGTTTTATATTTGAAAATACGATTAATTTGAAGCAAGCTGTGCCGACTCAGACAACAGTGCTTGTTTAGCATTTTCTTGGCTTATAGGGGAAAGTGCTGGATTTGAAGCCACGATACGATTCACTGTGACTGCATTCACCGGAGCAATCGCCGCTGTTTGTAATACGACAGGACGTTGATTAGGGTTAGGAAAAGTATAACGAATACCTGTACGCGGACTTTGTACCGTAATATTGCCATTGGCTTGTGCCGCAGGTGCTGTGGTTGCACCGCGTGCTTGTTGAACTTTAGCTGCGGTAGTGGTATCTGCAAATGCAAAAGTTGGAAGCGCTAAAGCTACAATCATGATTGGTTTTAATACTTTTTTCATTGTCTTTCCACTTTAGAGGTTTGGATGATGAGCAACTAAATAGCATTTAATGCCTAACACTGCAATTGCTATTCACATTCTGCAACGCTTTAGCTGGCATCATAAGCAATATGTAATTTAGCTCAATGAGAATTTTTTAGCCATTCCAATAAAAAGCAGAACCGAAGTTCTGCTTTTTCACTCGCTCACAGTTTAGATTTTACCGTGACATTGTTTGTATTTCAGACCCGAACCACATGGGCAAGGCGCGTTACGACTTGCAGGTGCAGCAAACTCTTCAACTGGCTCGTACTGTGCATCTACTTCTGCGAAGTGGCTTTGATCATCGGCCAACAAACCATCAAAGTCTGCATGCGACAAGTTCAATTGCATCGCTTCAGCTTGAGCTTGCTTTTGAGCTTCCATTTCAGCCAGCTCTTCAGCCGTTGGCACATGTACGCGAGATAAATCAGTCACAACATCCGATTTGATAATCGCCAACATATTTACAAATAAGTTATACGCTTCTTTTTTGTATTCTTGTTCAGGATTTTTCTGTGCATAACCACGCAAGTGAATGCCTTGACGTAAATAATCCATCGCCGCTAAGTGATCTTTCCAATGGCGATCCAACGAGTTCAACATGAAATGACGCTCCAGCATAACTGCAGTTTCATCACCCATTTGTTCACGGCGGCTACGATAGCGCTGTACCACTTCATCAGTAATACGCTCAACCAAAGATTCTTCATCTAAACGACGGTCATCTTCCAACCACTGATTGATTGGTAAATCAATCGCGAGGTCTTCACGTAACGCTTTTTCAAGCCCATCAATATCCCATTGATCATGAATTGACTCAGGTGGAATATAATTAGAAATCACGCCTTTCATCACATCACGTTGCATCTCTTCGATGTAATCTTGCAATGTGCTTTCTGCTAAAACTTCATCACGTTGTGAGTAAATAATTTTACGCTGTTCGTTGTTAACGTCATCGTATTTCAATAAATTTTTACGAATATCGAAGTTACGTGCTTCAACTTTGCGCTGCGCATTTTCAATCGAACGCGACACCATTTTATGCTCAATGGCTTCGTCTTCTTGTAAGCCCATCGCACGCATCATGCCCACAACACGATCACCCGCAAAGATACGCATCAAGTCATCTTCAAGAGACAGATAGAAACGCGACACACCTGGGTCACCCTGACGACCCGCACGACCACGAAGCTGGTTATCAATACGACGTGATTCGTGACGCTCAGAACCAATAATGTGTAAGCCACCAGAACTCAATACCATTTCATGGCTTTGTTCCCATTCGGCTTTTAAGCGCGCTTCATCTTCAGGGGTTGGGTTTTCAATTTTTGCCAGTAAAGCTTTCCAGTTACCACCAAGCAGAATGTCTGTACCACGACCTGCCATGTTGGTTGCAATGGTCACCGCACGCGGTGCGCCCGCTTGTGCAATAATATCCGCTTCACGTTCGTGTTGTTTTGCGTTCAACACTTCATGCTGAATGCCTGCTTCTTTCAATTTATCCGAGAGAATCTCAGAGGCTTCAATGGTTGCTGTACCAATTAGAATTGGGGCTACACCAGACTCATGCACGCGTTGAATTTCTTGAATAATCGCGTTGTATTTACCATTACGATTTAAATAAATTAAATCGTTTTGATCAAGACGAATCATTGGGCGGTGCGTCGGAATGATGACTACATCTAGACCATAAATTTCTTTCATTTCCGCAGCTTCAGTATCGGCAGTACCAGTCATACCCGAAAGCTTTTTGTATAGACGGAAATAGTTCTGGAAGGTTGTCGTTGCGAGCGTTTGGTTTTCAGGCTGGATTTCCAAGCCTTCTTTTGCTTCAACTGCTTGGTGTAAACCTTCAGACCAGCGACGACCAGGCATGGTACGTCCTGTGTTTTCATCGACAATGATCACTTCACCATCATTGATGATATAGTGCACATTGCGTTGATATAAGTAATGTGCACGAATGGCAGCAGTCACATGGTGAACCAAGTTCAGGTTGGTCGATGAATATAGACTTTCACCTTCAGCCAACAAGCCCATCTCAATCAGTTCATTTTCAACCGTTTCAAAACCAACCTCAGTCATTTCAACAGAGCGTTGCTTTTCATCAATCCAGAAATGCCCGCCATCCGCGACTTTTTCTTCTTTCTGCGCATGCAGTTTAGGTGGGATGCTGTTGATTGCAGCATACAGCTGTGAAGAGTCATCACTTTGACCTGAAATGATCAACGGCGTACGTGCTTCATCAATTAAGATCGAATCGACTTCGTCAATGATGGCATAGATCAAACCACGCTGCTTTTTCTCAGTAAGCGAGAACACCATGTTGTCACGCAAGTAATCGAAACCAAATTCATTGTTGGTACCGTAAGTAATATCAGCACGATAGGCTTCAGTTTTCTCTGTTGGATCTTGCATGGAATAGATAATCCCGATGCTTAAACCCAAGAATTCAAAGAGCGGACGGTTTAATTCAGCGTCACGCTGTGCCAAGTAGTCATTCACGGTAATGACGTGAACACCTTGAGCACTAATCGCGTTTAAATAACACGCCAAGGTACCCATCAGGGTTTTACCTTCACCTGTACGCATCTCCGCAATTTTACCTTCGTGTAAGGTAATACCGCCGATCAACTGTACGTCATAGTGACGCATGCCCATCACACGCTTAGCTGCTTCACGGCAGACAGCAAATGCTTCTGGGAGTAATTTATCGAGGCTTTCGCCCTTGTTATAGCGTTGTTTAAATTCTTCAGTTTTTGCAGATAAGTCTGCATCGCCAAGAGCGGATATCGTCGGCTCGAGCGCATTAATCTTGTCTACGATTTTACGCATGCGTTTGAGTTCGCGCTCATTTTTGGTACCGAAGATTCCTCCGATCAGACTTGCCAACATGAATAGACTCTCTAAATCTTGCTTGTCAAATGAATATGTTTTCTTAGTCGTTATTATGGTGCTAGAAATTTGAAGTACAAGGGCTTTACACAAAACCATTTAAAAAATCTATTCATTGTTTCTAGCCCGTCGAATCTAAGGCAAACTAATGTAACAAATTTTAAACAGCCGACATAGAGATTTCATCCGAACTCATCAGGATTCAACGGTCTTTTTTAAAGTAGCGACTTTAATTGTTTGCAGTTATTCAAGGTTTTGCTTTCATGCGCTGGATTTTGCCGCAGCGAGGCTTTCACTCCGTTGTTGGACTGACTTGGATTCATGCTCTGTAGAAAATCTAAAAGCTACTCATCAGTGACTCGCATCGCAGTGAGAATTGGAACGAGCTGTACGCAGGTAATATTGTAGACATTACTCGCATTCGTAGTCTGACCTTGAGCTAACTCTCGGTCGAGAGCCTAAGACAGCGCCACTTTCCGCTGTGTAAGACTTTTTTGAGACGCTAGATATTGATCTGTAATTTGTTGTGGCGTTTGACGAGCAGTACTCACTTGGGCTTGTTTCAATTGCCCACTGCGCATGAGTTGAAGCACCCACACACAGCAACAAAGTCAGGGCGATACCTATTTTTTCTCATTGTTCGAATGCTCAAATTTGTTATATTTTTGGAATCACTTTAAAAAACCAATATAAATCAATCATAAAAAGAATTATAGCCGATCGTATGTGCGATCAATCCTATATAGTTACACACTTTAGAGCAGAAATAATTTCGTTTAAATACCGTTAGTAAACATGCAAATAAACGGTCTCTAGAGCAAAAACGAGATCATCTTTGATATACCTAAATACAGAACCCCTATCCGCCTCATTATGAGTATTTTGTATAAACAAATAATAAAACACTATTTTTCATGCAAAAGAAATTGCGCCATAGTGATGTTCATTCCATAGACATAAAGATAATTTGAGGTTTACCATGAGTTTACGTTTAGGCGATATCGCACCCAATTTCCAACAGGCTTCGAGCGAAGGCGAAATTGATTTTTATCAATTTTTAGGCGATAGCTGGGGAGTACTTTTTTCACATCCTGCTGACTACACGCCAGTATGTACCACCGAGCTTGGCTTTACCGCAAAACTCAAAGATGAATTTGAAAAGCGTGGTGTAAAAGCCATTGCCCTCTCAGTCGATGATGTCGAGTCACATCATGGCTGGATCAAAGACATCAATGAAACCCAAAATACTACCGTGAACTTCCCGATCATTGCCGACCAAGACCGAAAAGTGTCTGAGCTATATGGTTTTATCCATCCCAATGCCAGTGAAACATTAACGGTTCGCTCTTTGGTCATTATCGACCCAAACAAAAAAGTCCGTTTGATTATCACCTATCCTGCATCAACAGGTCGTAATTTCCATGAAATCTTACGCGTGATTGACTCACTGCAACTGACCGATCATCACAAAGTTGCAACCCCAGCAAACTGGCAACAGGGCGATGATGTGGTGATTGTGCCATCACTCAAAGATGAAGCGGAGATCGCACAGCGCTTTCCAAAAGGCTATAAGGCAGTAACACCATATTTACGCCTGACTCCACAGCCTGAGCAAGGATAAAATACTCTGCTCTTGCACTAGACAAGCGAAGCCCGAAGTTTTGACCGAGCAGACCGATTGAAAACAAAAATGGGCACTGAACTGCAAGCAATCCAAAGAGGAAACTAACCCATAAAAATACGTTCTGAGTTACCTTGTATGATCATTTCAAACTCTAATGACGAGCCGAGTTTGAACTTTTTAAAGCCTGTCAATCGACAGGCTTTTTTCTGCTTAAAGCAGGCACACATGACTCTTTAACAAAATCAAACTGTTAAAACTCAAATCTTCCGCTATAACAGTCCAAACAACACGATAAAAATGACTTTATGATTTATAACATTCACCATTTACATTGTGGCACTATGTGTCCAGTTTGTGCTCCGCTCTTCGGCCAAAAAGGTTTTCAAGCCAAGGTGGTGTGTCATTGTCTTTTGGTTGAAACAGATCAAGGGCTGGTGCTGATTGATACAGGCTTAGGCATACAAGACTATCTACACACCAAACAGCGTTTGGGGCAGTTAGTGGCTCGGATTGGAAAAATTGAACAAAACTTAGAATTAACCGCCATTGCACAAATCCAAAAACTTGGCTTTAGCCCGAAAGATGTTAAACATATTTTGGTTTCACATCTGGATTTTGACCATGCAGGTGGCATTTCTGACTTTCCCAACGCAACGGTGCATATTCTGTCTAACGAATATAATGCTGCACAAAACCTGAAATCATTAAAAAATAAAGCGCGTTATAAAACACAACAATTTCAGCAGCATCGCCATTGGCACTTTATTGAGCCGATCCACGGTGACGCATGGTTTAATTTGACTCAAGTGCAAGGGTTTGACTTATTTCATAATGAGATTCTTTTGATTCCGCTGTTTGGGCATACTGAAGGTCACTGTGGCATTGCCATTAAAACCCAACAGGGTTGGAAACTCTTCTGTGGGGATGCCTACTACTCTCACTTAGAACTCAACCCTCAAAACAAACTTCGCAGCTTAAATGCCTTGGAAGTATTTTTTGCCGAAGATAATTCACAGCGTTTAAGCAACCTGCATAAAATTCAACAATTGGCACAGTCTGAACCCAGTATCGAAATCTTTTGTGCGCATGACCCTGTTGAACTCTCATACCATCAGAGCCTGATCCTATGACCAAATACCTTGTTATGCTTTCTCTGTGTGTCAGTATTTCTGGCTGTATGACTACACCTGCGCTGCCAGAGACAGAGCGCCCACAACACTGGGGACAGTCGATCCAACCTGCGCATAACTTCTATCAAATCAGCGAAACTGTTTTTCGGAGTGAGCAACCCGATCAAGATTTAGTTCCAAGTTTAAAAGCACAGCAAATTGACGTGATTATTAATTTACGCTCGCGCAATCAAGACCTAAAAAAACTGTCCAACCAAGGGTTTGAACTGGTGCATATCCCAATTCATACATGGGCGATTGACCGAGAAGACCTGTTAAAGGTGATGCAGCAAATTCAACATGCAGAGCAAAATCAGCAAAAAGTTTTACTGCATTGCTACCATGGTTCAGACCGTACAGGCGCCAGCGTGGCGATGTACCGCATTATTTTTCAAAACTGGTCTACCGCTGATGCCTTGGCTGAGATGAAACATGGTGGTTATGGTTTTCATCCGATTTGGCAAAATATTGAGCCTTTATTTAGCCCTGAAAATATAAAATGGATTCAACAGCAACTGTTGAATCCATCTTAGTGAAGGCAATTGGGTTAAACCCAATCTTAACGTTTGTCGAGTGGCACCCAGTCAATCACCCAAGCTGACTTCATGCCGAGGCTTGCATCTGAGGTAATCTTCTTGCGAGCTGCATCGGCAGTATCACGGTCTTTGGATGGTCCCACCATAATCCGCACGCCTTTAGAGGTTGGACTTTTAGTGACCTTATAACCCTTGGCACGAAGCTTGGCAGCCAGAGCATCTGCATTGGCTTCATTGGCAGCCAATGCCACTTGTACCATCCACTGCTTATCGCCATGCTCAAGCAAATCACGCGCTTTTTCAGCTTCCGCCTTCTTCTTGGCTTCATCAGCTTTACGCTTTTCATCTGCCTTACGTTTGTCTTCCGCTTTTTTCTCAGCATCTGCTTTACGATCAGCTTCTTTTTTTGCTTCAGCCTTACGCTCGTCTTCTGCTTTACGTTTAGCCTCAGCTTCACGTTTGGCTTTATCTTCAAGCGCTTGCTTTTCCGCTAAGGCTTTTTGCTCAGTCAGTTTTTTTGCAGCAGCTGCTTTTTCAGCCTCAGTATGGGCTTGTAGCTTTTGCTGTTCCAACTTCTTTAGTTCAGCCGCTTTGTCCGCAACAATTCGTTGTTGCTTGGCTTTTTCATCCTCAACCAATTCGGGTGGAATGTTGTCCGAGCTTTGCTGTGCGGCATTGCGATGTGCATTCAGCGCAGCATACTCTTCTGCGGCCTTACGTGCAGCATCGGCTTCGGCTTGTTGCTGCATCGCTAAAAATTCAGCCGCACGAGCTTCTTGTTCAGCAACTGATTTTTCACGTGCGACACGTTGCTGTTCCAGTAAGCGTTTTTCTGTTTCAACATCAACCGTTAACGACTGAGGTTGAGCTAACTCACCTTCAGCATTACGTTGCACAGATTGTGTCGCAAGCTCTGGTGTTTTAATATTATTTTGATGTATTTCTTCTTTGCCTTTAAGAAGTAATGCTGCCAAAAGGACACCACCACCTAATAAAACAACGCCACCCATCCAACGCTGTTTGCTATTCATTGACATTCTTCCAAATACTCCCATACCGCTTCTAAGGTATGAAATGAACCACATACCAAAATCAGCTGATTATTCTTTGTTTCATCGAGCGCTGATTTAAAAGCCAATTTCACACTGTCAAAGTGCTGCACCTGTTGTCCTAGCAATGCTTGATCCAATTGTTCAATTGGTGCTGCACGCGGAACAGTTAATGCCGCAATTTTCCACATTTGTATGGTGTCTTTCAATAACTCTGTGACAGATTTCACATCTTTATCTGTCAACATTGAGAAAACACTGACTACTTCAGTGTACTGTTTATTGTATTTTAGGAAATTTCGCAATTGATTTAATAAAAAAGCAACACCGTGCGGGTTATGCCCTGCATCAAAAATTACGGTTTTATTCTGTATTTGGCGAATTTCAAAACGACCTTGCAATTTTGCATTTTGAATTCCTTTAGAAATAGCCGCTTGAGTGACAGTTAAACCACTCAATAAAACAGCAGCAACGGCTGTTGAAATATTTTCAACGGCCAATGTGCCGAGGGGCAAATTTAAAGTGGCGCCACTGGATGCAAACATCCACGACTGACCATGTTCACTAGGTTGATAAAAATAGTCACGATTCACTGCATATAATGTGGCAGCACAAGCATCCACTTTATCAAGAATCGCTTGAGGAATGTGTTGTAAGCCGCCGAACACCACAGGAATATTGGGACGGATAATACCTGCCTTTTCAAAGGCAATCTTTTCAATGGTATCGCCCAGCCAGTCAGTATGGTCTAAACCAATATTGGTGATCACCGCAACATCGGGTTCAATCACGTTGACCACATCTAAACGACCGCCTAGACCCACTTCAAGCACCCAAACATCACAGGCTTGGTCTTTAAAAATGACAAAAGCCGCGAGTGTCGTCGCCTCAAAAAACGAGAGGCTTAAATCACAATCACGGCGTGCTTGATCCACTTGCACAAAAGCATCAACCAAACTTTGGTCATCAACCTCTACCCCACGCAATTTAACTCGTTCATTAAAACGATAAATGTGCGGTGACTGATACAGTCCCACTTTATAGCCTTGTGCATTTAAAATGGCAGCTAATGTGGTGGTGGTCGAACCTTTTCCATTGGTTCCCGCTACAGTTAAAACTTTGGCATCAGGTCGTGTCACTCCAAGCTTTTCAGCTACTGGAATGACGCGTTCCAACCCTAAATCAATACCCGTAACGTGAACATGGCCCCAATAATCGAGCCATGTTGCTAAAGAGTCTGTTGCAAGTGGTGCTGTGTTCAAGACAAATTCATCAATTTCGCGACAATACGATAAACTGTATCACGTAATGCGTGACGGTGGACAATTTGATCGATTACACCATGATCAAGCAAGTATTCAGCACGTTGGAACGGCTCTTCTAACTTTTCACGCACAGTTTGTTCAATGACACGTTTACCCGCAAAACCAATCATCGCTTTTGGCTCTGCAATATGCACATCACCAAGCATCGCTAAAGATGCCGTTACACCACCGTAAACAGGATGCGTCAACACCACTAAATAAGGCAGACCTGCATCTTTCATTTTTTGGATAGCCGCTGAAGTACGCGCCATTTGCATCAAAGACAACATACCTTCTTGCATACGCGCACCGCCTGAAGCAGCAAAGCAAATCAAAGGTTGTTTGTCCGCAATGGCTTTTTCAGCTGCTTGCACAAAGCGGTCACCAACTACCGTACCCATTGAACCACCCATGAAGTCAAATTCAAAGGCACAGGCAACCAAAGGAATACCTTTAAGCAAACCCTGCATCACAACTAAGGCTTCAGTTTCACCCGTTTTGCTCTGTGCTTCAGTCATACGATCTGGATATGGCTTTGAGTCAACAAATTTTAGCGGATCTTTGGCTTTAAATTCTTGTCCCAATTCTGTTTGCACTTGGTCAAAGAACCAATTCAAACGATCCCGGGCTTTCATACGCAAATGTTCATCACACTGAGGGCAAACATAAGCGTTAAATGACATTGCAGTACGTGTAACAAGTGCATGGCACTCAGGGCATTCTATCGTTGGTTCTGTAAACGTCGCCTTGAGTGAGGTTTGCTCATCAGGTACTTGAATACCGGGTACACCACGTTCAGTCCATGGCGTCGATGGGCTTAGGATTTTCCCTGATTTAACATCTTGACTCATACTAACTCATCGAGCGCTGCTCGAAGCTCCTTGACTTTATTAACCGTTTCAACCACGGCTTGTTCTGGTGCTAAGCTTGCAAATTGCTTAACAAAAGCACTACCAACAATCACAGCATCAGCCACTCCGCCCATTGCTTTGGCAGATGTCGCATCACTGATCCCAAAACCAACACCGACAGGAATATCTGTTTCTGCTTTAATTTTTGCAATTCGGTTTGCAGCTTCAGCAACATCTAAAGTTGCTGCACCTGTGACCCCTTTTAAAGACACGTAATAGATGAAACCACTCGCCTGTTTCACCACATGTTTAATGCGTTCGTCCGTTGAGGTTGGCGCTAGTAAAAAGATTTGATCCATATCAAATTGCTTCAATACAACATCAAGCTCTGCTGCTTCTTCTGGTGGTAAGTCCACCAGTAGAATGCCATCGACGCCACATGCGTGCGCAGTCGATACAAACTTTTCATAACCAATCACTTCAACTGGATTCAGATAACCCATCAATACCACTGGGGTCTCTTGATCCTTTTGACGGAACTCTTTGACCATATTCAAAGCATCTAAGGTATTGGTGCCACCTGCCAATGCGCGCTCTGCTGCAAGGGCAATCACAGGACCATCTGCCATAGGGTCTGAAAATGGAAGACCGAGTTCAATCACATCAACACCCGCCTCGACCATCTGTTGTAACAAAGGAACTGTTACCTGTGGATGAGGGTCACCAGCCATAACATAAGAAACCAAAGCTTTACGCTGTTGAGATTTAAGCTGTCCAAAACGAGTGGCTAAACGTGACATAGGGTTGTGCTTTCCTTAACTTGTTTAAAATTAAAACTACTGAGGAGTTGGCTTTGTAAAAATACAAGACGCTGCATTGTAACGCTATTTTTTACTCATTGAATAGAGCACATTGCGTTCACGTTCCAATTCATTTTTCGTCAAATATTTTCAGAACAACCGTAAAGCACCATTTACTGATATTTCGGTTTTTTTCTCAATGATCAAAGATGCCTAATTTTAGGAAATACCAAAATGTCTAAGTTTTAGATAAACTTATTTTTATTTGCAAAAAAATGATAAAAATAGGCGGTTTAGCTTTTACATTTAAAGTTTTATGAAATAGCAAAACCTGCATTATACTACGCACATTCTTTCATTTCTCTATCTCCTATGACCACCGATAACTCAGGTTTAGTGCAAGCACGTGCGCTTGCGCTATTACCGCTTATTGTTTTTTTAGCCATTTTCTTAGGCAGTGGTATTTACCATTCTGTGATTGGAACCGAGTTTGCGTTCTATCAAATGAAAGCGCCAGTTGCGGCCATTCCTGCCATTATTTTGGCAGTATTGATTTATCGCGGTGAGCTGAATCAAGGCATCGAAACCTTTCTGCGCGGTGCAAGTCACCCGAACCTCATCTTAATGTTCATGGTATTCATGCTGGCAGGCGCATTTGCCAGTACCACCAGCGCCATTGGTAGTGTAGATGCTACAGTGCAAATGGGCTTGTCTGCGATTCCGCCGGCCTTTGTGCTGCCCATGCTATTTATTATTTCAGCGTTCATTGCAACAGCAATGGGCACCTCGATGGGCACGATTGCAGCCTGTGCACCGATTGCCTTTGGCTTCTCTCAAGCCACTGATATTGCTGCGGTCTATGCCATAGGCGCAGTCGTCGGCGGTGCAATGTTTGGTGATAACCTGTCAATGATTTCGGATACTACCATTGCCGCTACCACCAGTCAAAAAGTTCAGCTTCGAGACAAGTTTCGCGTCAATGTCTGGATTGCAGTACCTGCAGCTTTAGTCACGATCGCGATTTATGTCTTTAGCATCCATCAAACCGAAAGTATTCAATCCAAAGACTTTAACCTTTGGCTGGTATTGCCCTATGTGGTGGTGTTTTTCCTCGCCTTCAGTCGTTTACACGTGCTTGCTGTACTCATGGTTGGCGTGGTGCTCTCTGGAGTGATGGGATTAATTGCACAGCCAGAATTTACAGTCATTCAACTCAACACAGCCATCTATGATGGTTTTGTCGGTATGTTTGAAGTGGCGTTACTGTCGATGTTCTTAGGCGGTCTTTCGACCATTATGCAAAAAGAAGGTGGACTCGACTGGCTTATTCAACGCATTTACAGCCTAACCCGTTTATTTAAAGTCGGTCGCGAGCGTGCAGGTGAAATTGGATTGAGCTTTTTAGTGGTTTTCTCCAACATTTTTGTGGCCAATAACACTGTAGCGATTATTTTATCGGGCGATATGGCACGTGAAGTTGCTAAAGAATATGGCGTAGACCCAAAACGTGCAGCTGCTTTACTCGACATCTTTTCATGTGTGGTACAAGGACTGATTCCCTATGGCGCACAACTTCTATTGGCCTGCTCGATTGCAAAGCTTTCTCCTGTCGAACTCATCGGCAGCATTTACTACTGTTGGATACTGGCGATTTTTGCCATTCTTGCGATTGCGTTCCGTTTTCCACGACTGAAATCGGTCTGATCCTTTCATACATTTCAGCGCCTCGCCAAAGGCGCTTTTTTATTCCTGCTGTTATTTCAGTTGTCGTTTCAACTGTAATAAGGTCTGTCCACTATGCTGTTTATAAGCACGCGCTAAAGCAGACTGCCCCGAGTAGCCGAGTTGAAAGGCAATATCAGTCAAACTTAAATCTTGTTGAAGCAACTGCTCACACTGCTTCATACGCTCACATTCAAGCACTTGCTTAAATGAACTGCCTAAGTCTCGTAGCTGGCGCTGTAAGGTCCGCGTAGACAAATGTAGCTCACTTGCAATGTGCTCGATTTTAGGGGCTTCCGCATGTGCTTTAAGATAATCCGCCACGGCACTATGAATCTGTTGTAATACGCTTTCATAACGAGGTTTGAGTGCAATGGCAACCTCTGCTTGTTTCAGTAAAAGCTGCGTTAAGGAAGGATCAGCAAAGCCCGATTTTAAGCTCAAACTGTCTGCACTCATCACATAGGCATAGCAGGCTTGATTAAAGCTCACTTCACAGCCATAAAACTTTTGATAATGATAGAGTGCCATCTGCGCGGAATGGGCCATTTGAATTTTTAAGAACTGTAATTGATCGGGGAAAATTTGCTTAGCCAAATGCACCATCGAGGCCATGGTCATTTCATTCAGCATTGCATATTTTTCATGGTGGAACGGCCATGTCAGCCATATTTCATTGCCCTGCTGTTGCATGTGCATCGGCGTTACTTCCGCCCCATCAATCACCAAGCGACTAAAGCGCATAACATACTGTAAGGCTTCAGCCACGCTATTACTTCGAGTCGCCATATAGCCTAGTACACCAAAGTGTTCAGGACGAATCAGCTTAGCCATTTCCATGGTTAACTGTGGACAGTCCAACTCCGTTTGCGTGAGCTGTAAAATCGTATGAAAAAAAGAAAAAGGCGACTGAGTATCAATCGGCAGTCTGAGCACATGCTCTAAGTTCACTTTATATGGATTTAAAACATCGAGATGATGAAAATCAATGCCCTGCTGTATCAGGTACATATTCCAGAGCTGAAAATAACCATTGGGAATTTGTAATTCTTGCATGACGGCCTACCCGCTATTTGACATGCGACATTTTCATATTGGCGTAAAATGTATAAAAAAAGGCAATATCTGTCAAAACAAACTGTATTTTCTCCGACATACTGCAATCATCCAAGGCAAATGAAGTAAAACAAAATGAATGCCATTGTTAGTGCCCCTATTGAACCGGTTGTACGAACCCAACTTAATTTTAAGCTCGATGAAGTGCCCCGTTTTTGGTTTGGTGGCGACCCATTTCGGACCCGCATGTTTGATGCACTCAGCCTCACATTTCCCGATGGTGAACGCTATTTTATTCAAAGCGTGCGTTTATTTCGCGATCAGATTACAGACCCTGAATTAGCGCAGCGCGTAACAGATTTTATTAAACAAGAGGCGCAACATGGCATTGCCCATGACAAAATGAATCAGGTCATGCGAGAACAAGGCATGCCCGTTGACCAATTTATTCAACGTTTAAATAAAATCTTTAAATTTGAACTGAGTAAACGCTCGCCTCAATACAACATTGCGATGACTGCCGCTGCGGAACATTTAACTGCACTCATGGCGGAAACGTTTTATAGCCACAAAACAACCTTAGCAGAAGCCCATCCCTATGTACGTGCTTTATTTGCATGGCATGCCATTGAAGAGATGGAACACCGTGATGTGGCGTTTGATGTCATGAAACAAGTCGGACATGTTCCAGAAGCGACCCGTTTGTTTGCACTGGCCTTTACCACGGTGATGATGTTTGGTTTCACCACCTACCGCGCAGATGTCATGCTCAAGCATGATGGTTTTAGCCGCCTGCAACGTTTGCAAATGATGCGTAAAGGGCTGCCATGGTTCTTTGGACAAAAAGGAATACTGTCTCGGATGCGTGGGCAATATTTCGATTGGTTTAAGAAAGACTTTCACCCAAATCAACATCCTGTGATTGCACAGTATGATGTTTGGATCGACACCCTAGCAGAAACGAATGATCCAATTTTAGCGGGCGAAGCTTTTTGGCAAGCTGGAAAATAAAGTGAAAAACCATAACCAATAAAAAACTGGCACTGAGCCAGTTTTTTATTTACGCTGTCACCACTTTGCATAATGCTGTTCAAGTAAGCCATATTCATTGAGAAAGATAAGCTCTTGCTCACCCTGCTGGATCGTACCACTAATCTTGGCTTGCCACTGACTAAACTGGCTGCCGACCAGACGTAAATTGAGGTTTTCAAACCGACGCCAACCCGTAGTCACGGTTAAATGCAAACGCTCATCTAACGAACGAATCGTCCAGCGACCTTCTTCTTCCATCTGAAACAAAACATCACTCACTGTGTATAATTTTCCATTTATCCACAAACAGTTTTCATTGCCAAAACTTTCATTTACACCAGAAGCTAAATTGAGCCCAATGCGTCTGCCCTCAGCATCCCAAAAATTGCATGATAACCAAAACCAAGCTGTTTCAGGTCTAAGAAAACCACAGGTATCGTCTAAAGAAGCCAATGTCCGATCATTGAATTGGATTATCTGACCTGCTTTATTGGTAAAAAATCCTTCACAAGCCAAAGTTGTGAGTTTTTGTGTGTAGGTCCAACCATTGATTCCTGTTGGGCTACACATACTAAGCGGTTCTGTACTGGCACAGAAAATACGTGCACTCAGTTTAATTTCACCATATTTAGTCACTTGCACATAACGCACACCATTGGCATGCTGAATTTCAATTTGGAAAGGTGAATTTGCAAACACGCTTTGATTATATAAAGGCTGTTCATCCAATACGGTTTTACGTGCTAAAAAGTTCACCGCATTCCATTCAAGCACTTCATTTTTAAGATGATCATAAATATAAACAAAACCATGTCCTGCCCAAGCAATATCGGCAATTGCAAGACCAATGGTATAGTGTTCATGTTGAATGCTGCAAAACTTAAATTTTTTATATTTCAGTTTCTTACGCCATCCCGTAAGCACTTCACCATACGGAGTTTTATACTGATATTTATCTAAATCAATGGTTTTTGGAAGTTCACTAAACCGACCATAATGGGGTTGTCCATTGGACTGTATCAAATCCATTGATGCTCTATCCTTAAGCAAAAGTTAATTAATATCCGTATGCTTATTATGCCTATAATTTTGGCACTGAACAGCATTTAGTTTATTTTTTCATCAGCTTCTTATGAAAAGAAATCAGATTAACATTTTGATGTCTTTATGTTTTCATCCTAGCACTGAATACGCACTCAGCTTAACTCAACATCAAATACGTATTTTCCCATACATTCTGTGCAAACTCAGCTTCAACCAACAGCACATAACGTCCATGTATGCAATCAATCGCAATACAGTCATCGACGTCTAAAACACGATCTGTATGTTGCTTTTTCCACTTTTGATCAAAATGTAGTTTGCCAAGTTGTTTGGCTTCTACTGCATTGGGGGCAACAACGAGTACATAACGATGCAACTCCCCAAATTCACCTGTGTCATAGCCACCTAAATTTATGAGCCACAATTTTTCATCTGTGACTTGAGGCTGAGCATCACTAAACTGTATTTGGTATTTTTTCCCCGCACTTTCAACACCATTTAGCCGTGCCCAAGCATCTATATGTAAGCCTTTTTGTTCACCAAACCATGCATGTTTAAGTTGCGGGTAACTGTCTTCTAAACTGTCAGCGACAGCAAACACAACATCATGGACTTCGGTATTGGCACGTGCATGACGACCACCTAGCATAACCATAAATAGGTTGGGCATTCTATTTCCTTTCTTTTGAGATACTTTTTTATAGCTAACAGGCGCTTCACGGAAGCATCATTCGCAATTGTTCGAGGTAAACTACCCTTCAAGAGAAATGTTTTTGCAACTCCATTAATCACATGAAAGTATAGGACGAGTTTTGCGAATGACAATGCCTTTGGTTACTTTGAGCTTATCCAAAGTAACATTATGAACTCCTTACATTTGAGGTGTAAGCAGTAAGACTCCGTCAAAATTTAAATAACGTTATCACCAATACAATGAGATAGATTTGACCAAAGTTTTCATTGGCAGGAAATATCTTACTTTTGTTTCGGCAAAAGTAACAAAACCATCTTATTGAGCAGACATTACATCCCTGTAATGCTGCTCAACGGGCAACATCCATGTCGCCTTCCCTTATTCATGTTTTGGATAAACTTCTATTTCAAAAAAATCGTGCTGAGCTTTCACCCAACACGATTCTTTAAATCTAATATTTAAAGCTTCCCCTCAATAGGAAGGCTTTAAAGAAGTCATTACATCTCAACCATTTCCACGCCATCAATACGTGCCACAGTCATCAAATCTTTATCCCCACGACCAGAAACCGTCGCAATGATAATTTGATCCTTAGACATGGTTGGCGCAAGTTTAGTGACATAAGCCATCGCATGAGAACTTTCCAAAGCAGGAATAATTCCTTCAATATGAGTTAAATCACGGAAACCTTGTAAAGCTTCATTGTCATTGATTGGCACATATTCAACACGATGCATATCTTTCAGGAAACTATGTTCAGGACCCACACCTGGATAATCCAAACCTGCTGAAATTGAATGCGTTTCAATGATCTGACCTTGTTCATCTGACATCAAATAAGTACGGTTACCATGTAAAACACCAACATGACCTGCATTTAACGGTGCAGAGTGTTTACCTGTTTCAATGCCATAACCCGCAGCTTCAACGCCGTACATTTTCACATCAGCATCGTTTAAGAATGGGTAGAACAAGCCCATTGCATTTGAACCGCCACCTACACATGCCACTAAAGCATCAGGTAAACGCCCTGCTTGCTCTTGAATTTGTTTACGCGCTTCACGGCCAATAATTGACTGGAAGTCACGAACTAACTGTGGATATGGGTGTGGGCCTGCAACCGTACCAATCACATAATAGGTTGAATCGACATTGGTCACCCAGTCACGCATCGCTTCGTTCATGGCATCTTTCAATGTTTTTGAGCCACTTTCGACAGGCACAACAGTTGCACCAAGTAAACGCATACGGTAGACATTCATGGCTTGACGTTTTACGTCCTCTGCACCCATGAATACCACACACTCCAGACCTAAACGCGCCGCGATGGTTGCCGTTGCGACACCATGCTGACCTGCACCCGTTTCAGCAATAATGCGTTTTTTACCTGACAGTTTTGCCAGTAAAGCCTGACCAATGGTGTTGTTCACTTTATGTGAACCCGTATGGTTGAGGTCTTCACGTTTTAAATAAATTTGCGCACCACCCAACTCTTTCGACCATCGCTCAGCATAATATAAAGGACTAGGACGACCTACATAGTAGGCGAGGTCACGGTCGAATTCTGCCAGAAACTGCTCATCATCCTTCATACGGAAATAGAGCTTTTCTAAGTCTTCTAATGCTGCCATTAGAGTTTCTGACACAAAACGTCCGCCATGGATACCGAAATGCCCACGTTCATCTGGGTATTGGGTATAGTCAATCACATTACTTTGCTGATCCACGATGGACTCCTTGCATGAAGTTTTCTATAAGTTGTTGGTCTTTTATACCTTTAGCGGATTCGACGCCTCCGCTGACATCTACAGCATAAGCCCCAGTCGTCTTTATAGCGTCTTCAACATTAGTGGGGGTTAAACCACCCGCTAAAATTAAAGGAATATCAAGCGTAGGGAATTGTGACCAGTCAAAACTGTGTCCTGTTCCCCCTTTGAGTTCAGGATGCCAGGCATCTAAGAGCACTGCACTTGCCCCTGCTTGTTGGAAACGTTGAACTTCTGCCACCACATCCAATTCAGGTTTGACTTGAATAGCTTTATACCAGCGCCTTCCTACTTGTGTCCCAATCACCTGACAGTCTTCTGGTGTTTCATCACCATGAAACTGGATGATATCCAGTGCCACTTGTTTTAACACATCCGCAATGTCATCCGCAGTGGCATTCACAAAAAGTCCAACAGTTTGCACATAGGCAGGCACATGTTGAATCAATTCTTTGGCTTGAACTACACTGACATGGCGTGGACTAGGTGGAAAAAATACAAAACCAATTGCATCTGCCCCTGCTTTGACCACAGCTTGAACATCTTGGCTACGGGTAATCCCACAAATTTTGGCACGGGTTCGCATAGGTTATAACTCTGGCTCAACCCTATTTATAGCTGATCTATAAATAACAGGGCGAATCATTGTAATGCAATTTTTTCGCCTTGCGTAAAGTTCATCCTGAAAAATCTTTACATAGATTGTTTAATTCGCATACAAACCTTATACTTCGCCCAAATGCAATAAGTCTGAGCACTATGCTTTAGGGAAGTTGGTGAGAGTCCAACACTGCCCCCGCAACGGTAAAACGAAACGTATATCTTTATAAGTGTTTGCACTTACATCACTGCACTCGTGTGGGAAGATGGATATACCAATATTGTTCGCAATATTTATATTTAAGTCCGGAGACCTGCTTATTGCGCCATTTAACTCAATCATTCACGGGGGGTGAATGTATGGAGCCAGCATGCCAAATTTATTTCAGCCTACAGCTTTAGTGGGCGCAATCGCTCTTGCGATGGGTTTCTCCGCAACAGCATCTGCACAAGACAGTATTAATGCATCTTTAGACACACTCGTTGTAACTGCAACACGTTCTGAAGAAAAGATTAAAGACGTTCCTGCCCGTATTGCTGTGATTTCAAAAAGTGACATCGAAAAAAATCCAGCTCTTAACTTAAATGATCTAGTCAAACAAGATGCCGCATTAAATGTTGTTCAAACTGGTGGTCTTGGGCAAACAACTTCCATTTTCACCCGTGGTACAAATTCCAATCATACTTTAGTACTTAAAGATGGTGCTGCTTTAATTGAAGGGATTAATGGTAAAAATAATACCGAACTTTTAGATTTATCTGATGTCGGTCAAATTGAAATTCTTAAAGGCCCTGCTTCAGTTCAATATGGTTCTGATGCAATTGGTGGGGTAATCCAATTACTGACAGACACCCCAGAAAAAAATAGTGCATTCATTACTGGCTTATATGGTGAGAACAACACATATAAAGCACTGGTAGGATTAGATCTAGCTCAAGATGGTTTTTTTGCTCAAATTCGAGGTCAACGCTTAGAAAGTGATGGCACAGAAATCTTAAATACACAGAATAATGACCAAGCGAGCTATGACCAAAAAGGTTATAGCGCTAAGATTGGATACAAACAAGATAATTTTAAAACAAACGTATCTATTAGTGAAAATGAAGGAATCAATCACTATTTAGACTATTCTACAGGTACAAATACTGCTAAACGTGATTTTAAAAATCAATTGATCAACTGGAATGGTCTATACCAATTCACAGATGCATTAACTTTAAATGCCCGCTATTCAAATTATCAAGATGAAGCAACTTATATTGAAACGTATTCGTATGCCTATGATAGTGAGCGCAATGAAGGTGACATTAATTTAAATTGGAAGTTCACTCCAAAACAAAACATTTTGTTCGGTGTATCAACACAAGATACTGATGTGACTTATGATTACCTATCTGGGAAGAAAAACCTTGGGTCTACAGGGTATTACTTACAACATCAATATAATAATGCGGGCATACACACTCAAGCAGGTATCCGTTTAGAAGATGATGATCAATTTGGTCAACACACTGTAGGGCAAATAGCTGGACGTTTACAAATTGCACCGTTGACAAGTGTTTATGCCAATATTGGTTCTGCATTTAAAGCGCCAACAGCCTATCAGCTATATGCTGGTTTTTATGGGAATCAAGATCTCAAACCAGAAGAAAGTATTTCTTATGAAATCGGTTTAGATCAACAATTTAACTATGGTTTAAGTGCAAATGCGTCTGTGTATTACACTAAAGTCAAAAACCTAATTGGATCAAATGCCTCATGGCAATATGTCAATATTGATGATGCCAATATGACTGGTGGTGAGCTCGGTTTAAATTGGAAAAAAGATCAACTTTTTACATCTGCTGAATATGCTTACGTAAAAACAGAAGATGAATCTACTGGGTTTGAACTCGTGCGTCGTCCACGTCAAACCTTTACCTTTACAGCAGGATATGATGACGGAACTTATGGTGTAAATACTGCTCTTGTCGCTCGTTCTCATGCAAAAGCTCAAGCAAGCCAAAACTCCGTTAAAATTCCTGGTTATGCAACGATTGATCTCAATGCATTTTGGAATGTAAATCCAAATATCAAATTGTTCACCAATATCCAAAACATTGGTGATGTCAAATACAAAGCAGTCTACTCAAGCACTGATACGTGGTACATCAATGGCGGTCGTTTTGCCTCAGCAGGAGTCACTTTCCGTTATTAATTTAGCGTAAAGACTCAAAAAAACAATTTAAAACAGCGCAGTTTATGGATAATGTTTTGACCGACATTATCCTTTTTTTCATTCTTTAGGCAGGACAAATTATGGGCCACCGTTTAAGTAAAATTTATACCCGTACTGGCGACTCAGGCACCACAGGTCTGGGCGATGGATCACGTGTGACTAAAGATGATCTAAGAATTACCGCACTGGGCGATGTCGATGAGCTTAATTCAACAATTGGTGTACTTCGTGCTCAAATTAGTGCAAGCCAAATCACGGAAAAAGCAACATGGGATAAAAGCTTGAGCCTCATTCAACATTGGCTCTTCGATTTAGGCGGTGAAGTCTGTATTCCAAACTATCATTTGCTCCAACCAGTTTGTATTGAGTTTCTTGAACAAGAAATTGACCGTATGAATGAAGACTTACCCATGCTGAAAGAATTTATTCTCCCTTCAGGTTCTTTAGCATGTAGCTACGCACACCAAGCGCGAGCGGTATGTCGCCGAGCTGAACGTAGCTTAATGTCGGTACACACCCGTGATCAAAATATTCAAAGCACCGCGCTACAGTTGCTCAACCGCTTATCAGACTGGCTTTTTGTTGCATCCCGTGCCTTACAACGAGCTGAAGGCGGCTCAGAAGTGCTTTGGCAAAAAAATATTAATGAAACCATTTAAACGTTTCTAAGTTTTAGAACGAAATAGATTTTTTCAAAGTCTTCCCGTGATCAATTCACTGGAAGGCTTTTTGAAGTTACTTTTCTTTCGAGAAACTAACCCAAACCATTTACCCATCGTAAAACTCTTCGGACTTCATTGCTTATTGCCAATATCGCAGAGGCATTACACTCAAACTCAATCCGACCTCTAACTATTACACACGGCATTGACGTATATCTGATATTTCCACCTTAGAATCTATCCCCCAATCCGATGTTTTAGCGCTACAATCAATCAAAAGACGTATAAATCAGGTTCAATATGAGAATCATCGGACATCGTGGTGCACGTGGCGAAGCCCCAGAAAATACACTCGGCGGTTTTCAATATATTCATGATTTGGGCATCCGTGCGGTCGAATTTGATGTTCGTCAGCTCAAAGACCATGAGCTGATCATTATGCATGATGACAACATGCTCCGGACCACTGGTATCGACCAAGCACTCTACCCATTAAACAGCACAGAACTCGATACCTATAATCAAGCACATATTTGGTTAGACTGGGAAAAGCAAGGCACTCCAACTCTGCGACAAGCACTCCAGATTATGCAGGACTTCGAACATCTTGAGGTTGAAGTCAAAGCTGTAGAAACACAAGCAGAAGCGGAGCGACTGATACAACATCTCACACAGCAGCTTAAAGACTTTGAGCAGAGTGCGGTCATCACCAGTTTTGATCTTAAAATCCTACAAGCACTCCAAGATCAACACTCCCCATTAAAACGGGGTTTATTAATTGAAGACGATATTCAACATCTTGCGATTGAACAAGCGCTCAAATACGGCTGTTGCCAAATCGGCTGGATGAACCAACTGGCAACCGATGACCTGTTAAAAGCCACACAACAAGCGAATTTGGCGATTAGTGTTTGGACGGTAAATGACATCGAGCGGGCTAAACATTTACGTGACTGTGGCATTGATGGATTAATTACCGATTTTCCTAAAATGATGCTACAACATTTGGCAGATGTTCATTGAACAAGCCAAAAATTGACTTGAATTTTACATGCGCAGTGGGACTGAAAATGTTCACTTTTCCTATTGATCGCTCTACTACTAGAGTGCCTAAAAATGCTTCGATAATTTCGATATCTAAACATTCTTATTCTGTTACTGTTTAGTACAATACATCTGTACAATAATGCTAGTGAATCACGGTTCGCTCATGCTAATATGCTGTAGCTTAATCCATGCAAAAAGTAATGGATTGACCTTCCATTTATACCTCCCAAGGTTTCAGGAGTGCTGTTGGAGATGAATGCTCCCCTACCCAAAGCCCCATTTAACTGGGTTGCAATTTTTGCATTGGTTTTTCTTCCCATTGTGGCTGTCATTGCAATTCCGTTATATGCCTACCATCATGATTTCAGCTTAGCCGCTTGGATCAGTATGTTTGTATTACTGGGTGTTAGTAGTTTAGGTATTACCGCTGGCTATCACCGTCTATGGGCACACCGTGCTTATGAAGCAAGCTTGCCTTTAAAAATCATTTTGATGATTATGGGTACATTTGCAGTACAAAACAGTATTTTATATTGGGGTTCAGGTCACCGTACCCACCACCGCCATGTCGATGATATCGAGAAAGATCCGTACTCGATTAACAATGGTTTTTGGTATGCACACATGGGTTGGATGCTTCGTGACTATCCATCAGCAGAACCTGACTTTAAAAATGCACCCGATTTACTCAATGATAAATTGGTGATGTTCCAACACAAATACTATGTGCCCTTAGTGATCATCGTCCACACGGGTATTTTATTACCAATTGGTTGGGCCGTAGGTGACTTATGGGGCGTGTTATTGTTGGGCGGATTAATGCGTTTAATCCTCAGCCACCACGTTACGTTCTTCATTAACTCTTTATGTCATATGTGGGGCAAACGTCCATATACAGATGAAAATACCGCACGTGACAACTTCTGGTTAGCTATTGCGACTTGGGGTGAGGGTTATCATAACTACCACCACATTTTCCAATATGACTACCGTAATGGTGTGAAATGGTGGCAATATGACCCAACCAAATGGTTGATTTGGTCATGCTCAAAACTGGGTTTAGCTAAAAACTTACGTCGTATTCCGAGCTTTAATATCAAAAAAGCTGAACTTGCGATGAAGTTTAAGTATGCTGAGCAAGACTTAGAAGTTCATGGTCTGAATGTCAGTGATGACATCAGCTCAGCAAAAGCTCGTATTGCACAAGAATATGATGCGTTCACCCAGACCTTAAATGACTGGGCAAAATTGAAAGAACAAGAAATTCAAGCCAAGAAAACAGCTGTAGCTGAAAAAATTCATCAAATGGATGAAAAGCTTAAAATTGAATTTCAATTGGTTGAACAGCGTTTAGGTCATCATCGTCAAACCTTAACCACGCTGATGCGTAGCATTAAAAAAGCGCCTGTTTCACAATAATTGATTTCTAATAATCGTTTCAAAAGAAAGCTCCGCAAGGGGCTTTTTTTAGCAGTTCATAAAGGATAACAACATGGATATAAACAACATCCCATTCGGTATCACCAACTGGGCCGAGATACCCACCACCCGCCATACAGGTGATCAAGGTTATGCCCTATGGCGCACGCAGCAATTTGACGCGATTCGCGTGCGTATGGTGGAGTATTCGGAGAACTATTTGGCCGACCATTGGTGTTCTAAAGGACATATTCTGTTGTGCTTAGAAGGCGAACTCCACACCGAACTAGATGATGGCCGTAGCTTTACCCTTACGGCTGGCATGAGTTACCAAGTTGCAGATCAAGCTGAAGCCCATCGCTCATCCACCTCAAAGGGTGCCAAGTTGTTTATAGTCGACTAAAACGGTTGGATATATATCTTAACACTAAAACTTTGCTATATTGATGAGGTCATGGCTTATCCCTTGTGATCTTTCACTATGCAGTTCAACTCACGCTATTCCCTCCTTCCTTCAAAGCTTTATCACCATCAACAGCCCCTTCCACTAAAAGGGGCAAAAGCAGGTCATTTCAATGCCGCTTTAGCAGAGCAATTACAATGGTCTGAAGCCGACAAACAGTCTTGGGTAGAGATTTGTAGCGGGCAAAAAACCTTTGCTGAGTTCGCTCCACTTGCGATGGTTTATGCTGGGCATCAATTTGGACAATGGGCAGGCCAACTCGGGGATGGGCGCGGTTTACTGATTGCACAAATTCTCGATCAAAAACAACAAACCATCGACTTACATTTAAAAGGTGCAGGCTCGACCCCCTACTCACGTATGGGCGATGGACGTGCGGTTTTACGCTCGGTCATTCGTGAATATCTGGCAGGTCATGCACTCAATGCACTAGGTATTCCCTCTAGTAATGCAGTCGGTTTTACTTCGTCTACTCAAGGTGTACAACGTGAAAAATTAGAGCTGGGTGCAATGATGTTACGTACATCAGACTGCCATATTCGCTTGGGACATTTTGAGTGGATAAATCAGTATCAACCTGACTTACTTGGCGAATTTACGCAAAAATGCATCGCATGGCATTACCCCGAATGTTTAGAAGCAGAACAACCTATTTTGGCATTTGCAACCCAAGTGATTCAACGGACTGCGGTTATGATTGCCAAATGGCAACTGGTCGGCTTCGCACACGGAGTGATGAATACCGATAATTTAAACATTACGGGTTCAACCCTCGATTTTGGCCCCTATGGTTTTATGGAACGTTTCCGTCCGAATTGGATTAACAATCACTCCGACTACCAAGGCCGCTATACCTATCAACAACAGCCGAGCATTGGACACTGGAACTTATGGACATGGTTGAATAACCTCATTCCGCTTTGTCCACAAGACTATGACAAAGAACAATGGAAGCAAGACCTTGCCACTTGCCTAGAGCACTATGAACCCACGTTCTTGGAGCACTACAAACTGGGTTTAAGTCAGAAAATGGGCTTACCTCATTTCCACACTGACAGTTTTGACTGTGCCATGACCTTCTTACGGATTCTACAAACCGAACAGCTCGACTACACACAGAGCTTTACTCGTTTGCAGAATAAACAATATGAAACAATTAAAGATGACTGCCTTGACCGCCGTCAGTTTGAAAGTTTCCTTGCGCAATATGAACAGATTCGTGCCAATCAAGACACAGTAGTACTCGATGCAGCCATGCAACAAGCCAACCCTGTTTATATCCTACGCAATCACATGGCGCAAAAAGCGATTGAACTGGCTGAACGGAATGATTTCTCAGAAGTCGAACGCTTATTTGACCTCCTCAGCCACCCGTTTGAGCGGAATGTAGCACTAGAGAAAGCTGAGGATGTAGCACCTTTATCAACAGATGTTCCAGAGGTGATGGTGAGTTGTTCCTCTTAAGCGTTTGGCTTAAACTGTGGATAAATTAAACAATATCCACAGGGCTTCGCCCATTGAGTGATGATCACCATGTCCTTACATCTTATTGCTGCAAAAGCTGCACTTGCCCTGCCAGAAGTGACATGTACTCAGCCCTTTGGTGAAGGTTGTGATGTCTATAAAGTCATGGATAAAATGTTTTTGCTCAATTCATCTTTAAAGGGTATGGCTTTAAGTAACTTAAAAGTCACGCCTGACCACGGCGCGATGCTACGTGATATTTATCCGTATATTCATGCAGGTTGGCATATGAATAAAAAACATTGGATTTCAATTTATGAAGATGAAGAGTTAGATTCGGATTTAGTTATTGATCTAGTACAAAGTTCTTATGAACTCGTGGTATCCAAGTTGAATAAACCACAAAAACAGCGAATTGCTACACTTCAAGCCATCACCTAAACATGTATTGAATGAACAGAATTTAATTACTCCTTTTACATGTTCTAAAGCTGAACCCTATCACTGCATCAAGCAGATGCATAGGTTTGAACGCATATTATCTAGGCTGTGCAACTTTTCAACATTTTATATACTGTTTCTCTTTGGAAAAGAAATACAAAATGAAAATGCAATGAATATTTGCTAGGTCAAAAAAAGCCCGACATCCTGTCGGGCTTTTTTCGTATCACTTAGCTAGGTATAACTCCTGTCGTACCTCACATCCTCGTGCTGAACTTATTATTTTTGTTTTATGTTTTGGAACTTCCTGTTCTCTATGACTGCATCATATAAAACATTTTAGGGCTGACCTAGACGCAATCCGCTTGAATAGTTGTAAGCCAAAACGTACATAAAAAATAAGCTTAATTAGACTTACCCCCAAAATTATCCGCAGAAATTGTGGATAGTTTTCAGTATGACCGCAGCTGAACCTTACTCATTAAAATTAGTTTTTGAGTACTTAAAAAGCAACTTAATAACCCACTGTTTCAATCTGTTGGAAATACAACCACTCTTTTCTCAATTTTGCCTATTTAATTATCTATACATATCAATCCGAAAAGATTGAATATAGAAGTCGCTCACTCGCCACCCAAGTTAATCCAAAAGCTATGGTGAACCTCATACGAAGACCCTCTGAGATTGAATGAAATCTAGGTCATTTATCTGCTCAGTTGCTTATTTGATCGCATTGTTGCAAAATTTGGATACTATCTCACAACCCAACCCTAAGTGACGTGCACATGGCTAGCAGAATGCTTCGCTGATTTGAATACAGACTCATCGACCTTGTCTAAAACAAACGTAAAAGTAAAAAGACAAATTAAAACATTATTCAAAATGCTTAAATTTAGTAATCAATCAGAATCCTAAACGATCAAAAAACCAATAAAAAAGGACTCATATTGAGTCCTTTTCAACATCGTTACCTACGCTTTAGCTTTTCTTCGGCTTCAATGTTTTAAATAAAACAAAGAGCACGAGGATCCAGACAGGAAGCATTAATACTGAAAGCATAAAGCCTTGATTCCACATGATATATAAAATCATCAGCATAAAGGCTAAAACAAAATAATTGCTAAACGGTGCAAACAACGCTGGAAACTTGGTTTGAATGCCTTGTTTGTTCATACTCTGTCTAAATTTAAGATGAATCAAACTGATCATCATCCAATTCAGCACCGCAGCACTGACCACAATATAAATCAGATAACTGAGTGCTTTTTCAGGCAAAAAGTAATTCAACAGTACGCAACCGAAAATCAATAATGCTGAAAATAAAACCGCCGCAATTGGTGTCCCTTGTCGATTCACCTGCTTAAAAACTTGTGGAGCATTGCCCTGTTCTGCCAGACCTAATAGCATGCGACTATTGGCATACATGCCACTATTACAAACAGAAACCGATGCAGTCAGAATAATAAAATTGAGTAAATGCGCTGCCCAATCAATGCCCATTTGCTTAAAAATAAGCACAAATGGACTTTTATCTAGCCCACCCAAATCCAATTGATTCCAAGGCACCAGAGACAAAAGAATCGCCAGCGAGCAAATATAGAACAGGAAAACCCGAATCACCGTTTGATTGACGGCTTTTGGAATGTTCTTTTCAGGATCTTCGGTTTCCGCAGCCGCCATACTAATCAGCTCAATGCCGCCAAAGGCAAACATCATAAAGGCCAACATATAAAACAAGCCTTCAAAGCCATGTGGGAAAAACCCGCCATGTACCCATAAGTTCGTGATGGAGGCAGTGGAACCGACATCAGCCGTCAACAACAAATAAACCCCGAAGATGATCATGGCAATAATCGCCACAACCTTAATTATCGACAGCCAGAACTCAGACTCCGCATATAGTTTGACATTGGCAAGATTGGCCAATGTGATCACCACAAAAAACACCAGCACCGAGACCCACGCAGGAATATGCGGCCACCAGTAGTTCACATATTTACCAATCGCGGTCAGCTCAGTCATCACCACCAAGATATACAGTACCCAGTAGTTCCAGCCTGTTAAAAAGCCTGAAAACCGCCCCCAATACTTAAAGGCAAAGTAGCTGAATGAACCCGTCACTGGCTCATGCACAATCATTTCACCGAGCTGACGCATAATTAAAAATGCAATCAAACCGCCAATCATATAACCCAAAATAATGGATGGGCCAGCAGATTCAATAATATGTGCTGAACCTAAGAACAAACCTGTACCAATTGCGCCACCCATGGCGATCAATTGAATATGGCGGTTCTTTAAACGGCGCTGAAGTTTAGGCGTCTCGCTGCTCAAAACACATGCTCATCTGATAAAAAAATGAATTGTACCGCTTGCACAGGCGATCAACCAGTCTTGCCCTTTAAAATCACCGATTGTCCCGTCTCGCTTTAGCAATTTCGCATTCAAACTGACTGTCATTTTTGCTTACTCCCTCCCCTGAATGCATAAAAAAGCGGATAAGCCTAAGACTTATCCGCTTTTTTATTGTTTAGACAACTGAATTAATCTTCAGGATATTCAAAACGGTAACCTACACCATATACTGCCTGAACCCATTCATGACGGTTGCCTGTTTCAGCTGCATCCGAAATCTTACGACGTAAGTTCTTAATATGACTATCAATCACACGGTCAGCCACTTCAAAGCTGTCTGGATTAATATGATCCAGCAACTGTGCACGTGAATAGACTTGCCCCACATGCTCTAAAAACAACTCCAGTAAACGAAACTCGGTCGGTGTTAAGTTTAAAGGCTTTTGTTGATACCAAATGCGTTGCTGCGCTTTATCCATACGGAATAAAGACTGATCTTCAGGCTCAGCCTTGCGCTCTAAACGGCGTAACACGGCTTGGACACGCGCCACTAATTCTTTCGGGCTAAAGGGCTTACACACATAGTCGTCTGCCCCCATGTTCAAGCCAAGCACGCGGTCAATTTCTTCGGTACGTGCGGTAACCATAATGATCGGTAAATCCGACTGTTCGCGGACTTTACGGCAAATGGTTAAACCATCCATACGCGGCACCATCAAGTCTAAAATCATGAGACTCGGTTTACGCTGCGTAAAGCTATCAAATGCATCCTGACCATCGTGAAACATACTGACTTCAAAGCCCGCTGCTTCAAGATAATCGCGGACCAATTGTGCAAGTTCTACTTCATCTTCAACCAGCATAATATGTTTCATACATACTTCCTTTTGTGTTTCATTTTTTTGGGAACGTTAACTTGCAACGTAAACCACCCAAAGGCGAATGATCAAAGCTCAATTCGCCACCTAAAGCTTGCGCCAGTTTAGCAGATAAAGCCAAACCTAAACCCGTACCACCTGTGCTCCGCGTCCGCGAGTCATCTACACGGTAAAAACGCTCACCGAGTCGTGCCAACTGTTCGTCACTTAAACCATAAGGGCTGTCATCAACGTAGACTGTCCAATCTGTTGCAGATTGTTCAGTATGAATACGAACCTGTCCACCGGCTTCAGTATAACGAATACTATTGCCCAACAAATTGACCATGATTTGCTTAAAGCGGTCAATATCAAGTTGTAACTCAGCCCCCTCACCTTCAACACTGATGCTTAAATGAGCTTGTTCAAATTTGGGCTTAAAGTTTTCCACTTCTTGCTCAATCACCGCCCATGGATTTACGCTTGCAAAATAACAGTTTAATTGCTGCGCTTCAGCTTGTGCTAAGTCTGCCAAATCATGAGTCAGCTTTTTCAAACTGGTCACTTGACGTAACATCGAGGCAAAATGCTCAGGCGTTGGTTTTCGGATACCGTCTTGCATCGCTTCAATCTGCGCTTGTAACACTGCCAACGGTGTTTTCAACTCATGCGAAGTATCCGACACCCATTGACGACGTGAAATTTCATGCTGATCTAAAATCACCGCCAATTGGTTGAGCTCATTGGACAAATCACCCAGCTCATCGTTTCGATTCACTTTAACTTGATGCTGAAAATTACCTTTCGTCAGTTCACGTGTACCATTTAAAAGTCGCTGAATCGGTTGTTTAAAATACGTTGCCAATAATAATGAAACAATCAAACTGGCAAAAACAGTTAAACCATAAGCCAATAATAAATAACGTTTCTGATTGCTAAAAAAGTTAATACTCAGTGCATCATCTTGATCAAGCACGGGTTTTAGGCCCAAATACCCGACTATTTTTTCATCCACAATTATGGGGCGATATGAAACTTGGTCTGAAGATGGCTCACCAACAACGAATTGTTGTTTGGCGTCATATAAAGATAAACGTGAGCTCAAACCTAAACGGTCTGGCATTGAGATAAATTGCTTTTTCTGATTTTCCTTTGGTGGTGCTTTGCCGTCTTTGCGTTCAGGGGGGCGAAATGCATTTTCATTCGACCTCAATGGAAATTTAAGCCCTTCAAAAGGTTGATATTCTGACGGTAAATTAAGCTCTAACCATTTCAATTCATCTTGATCAAGTAATGGTTTTCCTTGATCAGCTTTGGCCAAAGTTGGCGGGAGATTCGCAAAAGTATGTTCTTCAAAATAACGCTGCTGTAACGCAATATCATATTGCCGTCTTAACCACCAATGCGAGAGCCGGTCATAATCGTCAGGATCCGCTTTACCTTCAATCTGTAAAATCTGTGCTTGAATGGCATTGCCCCAATCATGATAAGTGCTATACACACCTGCCAAGTTGTCAATCAAATGATCGAGCTTTTGCATTTCCACATCTGCAACGTATTTAGCAAAATTCTTTTGCATCGTCCAATGTAACACGCCCAAACTCACCGTGGTAATCACCAACGTGGTCAGCAAGACGGTCAGGAATAAGCGTAAGGCAATCGGTACGCGACGAATTTTCAAAACACATATCTCAGTTTTTTCTTCTCATTTCGTATTGTATAGAACACTGTGCTAAAAAACTCTCCATTGTTTCTACATCATTATTACTTAATCTTTAATCATCAAAAATCACCTGCTCTTTATTGGGGAATTACACATGAATAAGATGACAAAAATTGCTTTAGCCACTGCCAGTATTCTATCTGTAGGCGCATTGACTGCCTGTCAATCAACCCAGCCTCCAAAAGATATGGACCAACCTCAACGCATGCATGGTCATGACAAGAACGACCGTCGAATGTCCCCTGAACAACGCGAGCAATTTAAAGAAATGCGCGCTGAACATAAACAAGTCATGCAAGACATGAAAAAAGCCTGCGATGGCAAGGCAGTAGGTACAGCGGTACAAATTAAAGCAGGTGAACAAAACTTAGATGGTACCTGCGCCATTTCATTTAAACCAAACCGTGATGAAATGAAACGTGGCGAACGTCCACCAATGGAAGATGATCATGCTGGACAGGCACCTATGCAAGGTGATCGTGGTGAGTTCCGTGGCATGCATATGCAACACGGTGAGCCATTAACCGATGCAAAACGTGCTGAACTGACCAAACAATATGCTCAGCGTTTAGCTGAACGTCAAGCGCACCAAGAAGCTATGGCTAAAGCTTGCCAAGGCCAATCAGATGGTAAATCTGTTCAAATAAAAGTTGGTACGCAGACCGTGGATGGTAAATGTATGGTTCACTTCCAACCAAAACCACCCGTTCCAGCTCCAAATCAAGCATCTTAAAAGATAGTTTCAGTTCAAAGGCGCATTCTGCGCCTTTTTTCTTGGACATAACTTTTTACGCTTTTTGACTATTTATGTCATGCTAGAACAGCCAAAACTGTTTACACTCAACCCACTTAGCGATTTTAAATAATATTTGTTTGACTTTACAGTCACCAAGAAAAGCCCCTGAAACGCTTGTACCAAATTAGAAGATGTTGCACGATTGAACCATTCCAACACGTGTCAATGAAGACACGTTTTTATGTTTATTAGGATTATAAGCTGGTTAAACCAGTATTGAGGAAAACGAGATGCCACAATACAAAGCGCCCTTACGTGATATGCAATTCGTACTGCATGAGTTACTTAACGCAGAAGAACATTATTCTAAACTGCCTGCATTTCAGGAAACCGTAAGCCGTGAATTGGTTGACCAATACTTAGACGCAGCTGCAGATTTCTGTGAAAACGAATTATCTCCAATCAACCAAAGCGGTGACCGTGAAGGTTGTACATGGAACGATGGCGTTGTTACCACGCCAACAGGCTTTAAAGAAGCGTATCAGAAATATATCGAATTAGGCTTCCCATCTCTTTCTGCTGAAGAGCAATATGGCGGTCAAGGTCTACCAGTTTCTTTAGGTAACGTGATTTCTGAAATGGTCGGTACTGCGAACTGGGCTTGGGGTATGTACCCTGGTCTTTCTCATGGTGCAGTACGTACTTTAGAACACCACGGTTCAGCTGAGCAAAAAGATGCGTACTTACCAAACCTTGTTTCAGGTGTTTGGACAGGTACCATGTGCTTAACTGAATCCCATGCAGGTTCTGACTTGGGTATTATCCGTACCAAGGCTGAACCACAGGCAGATGGTAGCTATGCAATCACAGGCGAGAAAATCTTTATCTCTGCGGGTGAGCACGACATGGCGGAGAACATTGTTCACATCGTCCTTGCTCGTCTTCCTGGTGCGCCTAAAGGTACCAAAGGTATTTCGTTATTCATCGTACCGAAGTTCAATCTAAATGCAGACGGTTCTGTCGGTGAACGTAACGCAGTGCGTTGTGGTTCAATCGAACACAAAATGGGGATCCATGGTAACTCAACTTGCGTGATCAACTTTGATAACGCAAAAGGCTTCCTGATTGGACCTGAAAACCGTGGCTTAAACTGCATGTTTACCTTCATGAACACTGCTCGTATTGGTACAGCAGTTCAAGGTTTATCGGCATCTGAAGGTTCATTCCAAGGTGCGCTTGCTTATGCAAAAGACCGTTTAGCAATGCGTTCACTGACTGGCCCTAAAGCCCCAGAAAAAGAAGCAGACCCTATCATTGTTCACCCTGCTGTACGTAACATGCTTTTAACACAAAAAGCATTTGCTGAAGGTGGTCGTGCACTGGTTTACTTATTGTCTCTACATGCAGACGTGGTTGAGCAAGGTGCGACAGAAGAAGAACGTAAATACTCTGACAACATCTTGTCTCTACTGACTCCAATTGCAAAAGCATTCTTAACTGAAACAGGTTCAGAGTCTGCAAAACACGGTGTTCAAGTGTTTGGTGGTCACGGCTTTATTTCAGAGCATGGCATGGAACAAATCGTTCGTGATACACGTATTGCGTGTCTATACGAAGGAACAACAGAAATCCAAGCATTAGACTTATTAGGTCGTAAAGTTTTGGGTACTCAAGGTGCAATGTTGAAAGACTTCACTAAGATTGTTCACAAATTCTGCGAAGCGAACAAAGACAATGCTGCAATGCAAGAATTTGTTGAACCACTTGCTGCGCTGAACAAAGAGTGGGGTGACCTCACAATGCAAATTGGTATGAAAGCAATGCAAAACCCAAATGAAGTGGGTGCTGCAGCAGTCGATTACCTCTACTTCTCTGGTTATGTCACCCTTGCTTACCTATGGGCACGTATGGCACTTGTGGCTCAAGAAACACTTGCTGCTGGGACAACTGAAGTTGACTTCTATAACGCAAAAGTTACTACAGCTCGCTTCTACTTCAAGAAGATTCTTCCACGTGTTCGCTCACACGTTGACGTGATTGCTGGTGGTGTAGAACCGTTACTCGCATTAGATGCAGAACATTTTGCATTCTAAGCTGAATATCTCAATTGATATTTGAAATGTTGTACTCTTGAGTACAGAAATAGAGAAAGGACGGTCATAGCTTTGACGGTCCTTTTTCTTTATAAATAGAGCGTTATTTCGCTTGGGTCATCTGACAACATCCACCGTTGTCCATTAAGCTGTCCTAAGTCTACAGAGATTCAAACAATAAACAGGTGAACGAACATGCCAATTTATAATGCCCCACTTGCGGATATGAAGTTTATCCTCAATGACGTTTTCAATGCTGAACAGTTCTGGCAGTCTAATGAAAATCTTGCTCATGTAGACAGCGCAACGGCTGAAGCGATCCTCGAAGAAATGGCTAAATTTGCGCAGAACGTTACCCTGCCTTTAAACCGTACAGGTGATGAAGAAGGTGCAACTTATAGCAATGGTGCAGTCACCACACCTGCTGGTTTTAAAGAAGCATTTAAGCAATATGCTGAAGGCGGTTGGATTGGCTTAGCAGCTGATGAAGAATGGGGCGGTCAAGGCATGCCTAAAATGCTGACCGTTCTTGCAGATGAAATGCTGTTCGCAACCAACCCATCATTTATGCTCTATCCGCTACTTTCTGTTGGTGCTGGTATGGCACTGAACAGCTATGCCTCTCAAGAGCAAAAAGAAACGTATTTACCTAAAATTTACTCAGGTGAATGGTCTGGAACAATGTGCTTAACAGAGCCACATGCAGGTACAGATCTAGGCATTATCAAAACTAAAGCTGAACGTAACGAAGACGGCACCTATAACATTACAGGGACTAAAATCTTCATTACTGGCGGTGACCACGACTTAGCTGAAAACATCATTCACTTGGTTCTAGCGAAAACACCAGATGCACCTGCGGGTTCACGTGGTATTTCATTATTCATCGTACCTAAATTCTTGGTGAATGCAGATGGTTCTGTCGGTGAACGTAATGCAGCAGGCCCAGGTTCAATTGAACATAAAATGGGGATCAAAGCGTCTGCGACTTGTGTGATGAACTTTGACGGTGCCAAGGGTTTCTTGGTCGGTAAAGAAAATGAAGGCCTTGCGGCGATGTTCGTGATGATGAACTACGAACGTTTGTCGATGGGTATCCAAGGTTTAGGTGCATCTGAATTTGCTTACCAAAATGCTGCCCAATACGCAACAGACCGCCTACAAGGCCGTAGTGCATCAGGTGTTCAATCACCTGCTAAGCCTGCAGACAGCATTCTTGTGCATGGTGACGTTCGTCGTATGTTGCTGAATGCACGTGCGAACAACGAAGCATCGCGTGCCTTTGCTGTCTATGTCGGTCAACAACTTGATATCACCAAGTTCTCAACAGACCCTGAAGCTGTGAAAGCAGCCAATGACCGTGTGGCACTGCTAACTCCAATTGCAAAAGCCTATTTAACCGATACTGCTTTTAATGCAGTGATTGATTCACAAATGGTCTTCGGTGGTCATGGTTATATTCGTGAATGGGGCATGGAGCAATGTGTACGTGACTTACGTATTGCACAAATCTACGAAGGTACGAACGGTGTTCAGTCTCAAGATTTAATTGGTCGTAAAACTATTAAATGTGGTGGTGCATTTATCGCAGACTACATTTCTGAAATCCGTGACTTTGCTAACAGCTTAGACGCTGACCTAAACTTCATTAAAGATGCAACACTCGATGCAGCAACTGAAGTGGAAGAAGTAACCAAGTATATTCTTGAACGTGCTGCTGAAAGTGCAGAGTTTCCAAATGCTGCAGCAGTGGATTACTTACATGCAGTCGGCTTACTTAGCTTTGCTTATATGTTTGCAAAAATTGCCAATGCGGCCAAAGCCAAAGATGGTGATTTCTATCAAAACAAATTGGCGCTTGCGGCTTACTTTACACAGCGTATTTTGCCTGAAATCGACTTACGTATTGCAAAAGTAAAAGCGGGTGCAGAAGTTATCATGAACTTCTCTGAAGACTACTTCACCAACCAAGCTTAATTAGTTTAAACACGATAAAAAACGCCTGACCAGTCAGGCGTTTTTTTTAACGTCAGCTTTTTATAATCAACTTCTCGTCATTTGCATGAAATTTGCATATGATTCAATATAATATCTGCAAAGTATGAGGAGGCTAGCATGACCAACCGTGATCCTAAAATAGAGAAAATTGAAACCCTCCTCGATAAACTAGGCAATACTGCAGTAGAAAGTTTTCACTATGTGGCTTTATTTATTATTGGCTGTATGGTGATTTGGTCGGCTGGTCATACTGTTTATGAGATCCTAACCATTAAACAATATGCCTCGATTGATGATATTTTACTGTTATTCATCTACTTAGAGCTGGGTGCAATGGTCGGTATCTACTTTAAAACCAACCACATGCCTGTTCGTTTCTTAATTTATATTGCGATCACTGCCCTCACTCGGCTACTCATTTCGGACATCCAACACGACCACAAAGCCGATATGGATTTAGTCATTATCACAGGCTCAATATTAATTATGGCTCTTGCCATTCTGGTGGTTCGTTATGCGTCATGGAATTATCCTTCGGTGATTCGGGATAAACATGCTGACAAACCCTTAGCTGAAGGCAAAACACCACGTCCACAAGATGATGAACTCGCTTAATTTTTATTGACCATTAAAAAACCCTCCGTATAAACAACGGAGGGTTTTCTGTATCAATCAAAGATTCATTTATTTTGAATCCGGCTCTAAAGCATAACGTCCATTTTCAAAAATCCAGTGCATGCCTTCAGGTGGGTCTGGCAGCCCTAAACGTCGCCAATCGGTAATCAATACATAATCACGGCTTTCAATGCTGGAATCGCCATCCCCGTACACATAGCTATTGGTTTCCTGACTATAAGTTGAATAACTAGGCGCTCGATAAATAATACTCACACCTGGTCGCATCGGATACCCGCCATGAGGAGGATGGTGCGGAGGTGGTCTGTGATGAGGAGGCTCAATTGGAGGCGGTGATGTAGGTCGCGTGGTTAAACCCTGATAAGGCCCCGCATAAGTTGGAAAACGTTGCGTTTGCGAAGTCAGCGGTTTTCCATAATAGCGCGTCACTGGTTGAGCAAAACTCAGTGCAGGAAATAAGCTGAGTAAACTTATTCCATAGATTATTTTTAAATATTTCATCATCTTCCTCCACTGAGGTGAATATTATTATTTTAAACCAATTTAATGGATAAAAAATGTACAAACTGTCGATTTTAGATCATTGCTGGTTATCGTCGCTATAAGGTGACAAACTGGATTTCTTTGAAAATCAAAAATCACAGGAGTTTTCAGTTTATACTTAGCCTTAGTTTATAATTGTATTGGATGATCACGCCGTGGCTGAATTAAGTTTTGATCGACTCTATGAATATTTTTGCAAAGTTCCCAGTATTCAAAAAAATCTGATTGATGCTTATGGTACAGATGGAAAAAGTGCGTGGTGGTTTAAGTTCCAAATTGATGTAGATCATCCTTTGGCATGGCAAACCGTGCAAGAACTTGGGCATGTGTTGAACTATATTTCTAAAAATGAGCGCCTCCCGACACAGTTTTTACCTGTCTCACCTCCACCGTACATGAATGGTGAAGCCAAGCAATTCTTAGCATGGGTCATTCAGTGTAACCACGCTGACTTTCCACCCGATGTCATTTGTGACTGGTTAGAAGCACGTCTGCCAAGTCCAGTAGAAAATGCTGAAAAATGGAAAATCAAAACCGATCTACATGAACTCGATAAGATGACCGATAAAGATTTGGATCAAATCATCCCGCCCAATCCTGAGCAGTAAAATCTTAAAAATTAAATCTCCCTCAATCCCTCTTTAAAAAGAGGGATTTTTCATCTTGCACAATATAGGAGAAGTACCGCTTTTCATGAAACGGCAAGAAATGGAAAAAGGAATTCGAAATTAAAACGTCGACAAACCACTCCACTCCATAAAGCGGTATAGCCCATATTTGAGTTTTGACTCATCTTTATATTGCTCATAGTCCACACTCATTTGACGACCATTTAAGTTCGACCATGCCCCATCAAAATATTGCTGAGCATCTGTAAACACCGCTGCTTTAGACTGACCAATCACACGTAAATTAGTCTCCAAGTTATAATTTTTCAAATTACGTGCAGTAAAATTCGCTGAACCCAAAATGAGCTCTGCTTCTTGCGCATGGCGTTTTAAAACCATTTTGCTATGACACTGTTCCCCTTGAGTATTACACCAACGCACTGTAATACCGGCATCGTTAAGCTCAGACGCAACTTGGCGGTTGGGGATTCCATTCTTTTGACGACCAAATGCATCTTTATTGGGATCGAGTAAAATCCGAAGTTTAACGCCACGGTTCTGTGCATCTTTTAAAGCATTGATAATTTGACGCTCAGACAAATAGAACATCGCCAAATCAATCTGATCATTGGCTTTTGCGTTATTCAACAAGTTGAGTGTTGCATCTAGGATTGCTTTTTCAGTCAGCACTTGAACTTGAGGCTGGGATGGACTGGCTTCAAACTCCCCCATAATCACCATCGGTACATCGCCCTGAGACATGTGAGCCACAGTTTGCTCTGTTTTCAAGACATCAATTGCGGTATTGCCTGTCACCAACAGCGCTACATTGGAATGTCGCGAACTGCCATCATGCGGATTCGCAGATGTCACCAAGGTCTTCCAACCTTGTGCGGTATCGACCACTAAAGTTTTGCGATGATTGGCTTTAAAATTAAATAGGTTTAAATAGCTGCGTAGCGTAATTTTTCCATCCCCAAATGGATTGCCTAACCAACCACCATCGGGATTATTGCCTGCATTTTGACAACAGATATACCAAAAACCTGACCAAACAGGGTTAGAAGCACGGAGCGGACGTAAATCAGTTTCGATCACATCCACACCCGCCTGACGCAGTTTACGGTAATGCTCAGGTAAGAGCCCGCCATAGACTGAGTTAATCGGGTCAGTGATGACTTTGATTTCAATATTCGGATGCAAGCTACGCTTGACAATCAATGCATCGGTCAACTGACGAGTCAACGCCCGTTGTGATACTTGAGATGTACCCACTTCATCATTAAACAAGAACATATCCAGCACAATCGTGGTTTGTGCATCTTCAATCAACTTAAACACTTCGTTGAAAATATGGTGATCTTGTTGCTGTTTACCTTGTGCATCAATATAGGTTTGATCTGCAATAAATTTGACATCGGCATGACGTAACTTGCCAGTATAGTCCAACCCATCAGGCAGTGGTTTAACAGTATGATAAACCGCTGAGCTTAAGTAAGTTAGAGCCAGCAAGCCCACCACGACACCAACGTAACGAGTCGCAGTCCAGTTGAGCTTTTGATGTAATTTTCGAAAGATACGCATAACAAAAAACCTAGTCCAATATGCTCAGACTAGGTTTTATTGTTTGATTTTTCAAGAGGATTTCTGTTGTCGATGTTTTGGCAACCTCTCCACAAAGGAGAGGAAGCACCTCTTCTTTACGGAAAAGGTTGGGTTGAAGCTTGAAGTAGCATTTTAGAAACTAAAGTCGAGCCCAACTGTGAAGTTACGCCCCACTTGTGGAATGGTCGATAGGAATGAAGCATGCGAATAAACCGTCTCATCCAAGAGGTTATTGGCTTTGAAATACACACGATAATCATTGCCCTGCATATATTGACCATTATACGCCAAGCCAAGATTTACCATGTTATAGCCCGCAGTTTCCGTTTCATAGCTTGCAATTCGATCTTGCTCAAATACATGGTAATACTCTGCCGTACCCGACCACGTATCACTAAAGTTTGCATTCACTTTGGTGCCTAAACGACCAGCAGGCACTCGCGGAGCATTTTCATTGTCAATTTTGCCACGTACATAGTCACCAAACACGCTCATCTTATACACATCATTGATGGCATAAGACGCTTCTGCTTCAGTCCCATAAAAACGCGCTTTGTCTTGAGTGTAGTCTACTAGACGGAAGTTTTCATAACGGTCAGTGGTTTGTGCATAAATATAGTTGTCATACCAGTTGTGGTAGACATGCACGTGATAATCAACTTTATCCGTGTCGTAATGGAAACCTAACTCCAAGTTATTGGATTTTTCAACATCGAGATTTTCATTACCACGTTCATAGGTATTGGTCGCTAGGTGGTTACCATCAGCATAAAGCTCTTGCGCTAAAGGTAAACGCTCTTGATGAGATCCAACTAAAGACAGTTTATAGTTGGGTGCAAACATCCAGTTCACAGCACCCGAATAAGATACGCCATAATCATCATAGTCTTTTCGATCAGACTCAATATCAATGGTCTGCTGATCGACACGCGCACCGAATTCAAAATGGAAGTCCTTCCACTGCTTATGTTCTAAACCAAATACGCTCCATTTTTGCGTCTTGGTTGGGTCTAAAATGGACTCTTCACCAGTGATATCTAATTTTTGTTGATTGTACTGTACGCCAACCACACCTTCCCAATCTGCAATTGACTGATGCACCAACTCTAAACGCGCATCATAACCCTTACTTTTAAAGGTAGTTGCAACACTATCGCTTTCAATTTCATCATGTTGATAATCAGTATAACTGGCATGAGCACGTAGTTTATCGAACCCTACAAACGGATTTAAGACTTCTGTACGGAAATCATAACGTTCTGACTTTAAGTCAACCCAAGGCCCTGCCTCGTGTTCTTCATGATCATGGTCATGCCCATCGGCACCACAATGTAAATGGTCATCGTGCGGATGACAGCTTTCATATTCATGATTATGCCCCGGTAGACCATATTGATCTTGACGATTGGTATAGGCGATACCCGCAAAACCGCGCTCCCCAATCCATGAACCCCCTATACTGACAGTTTCACCTTTGGCAAAGGTATTTCCAACACGGCGTTCTTTTTCGAGTTCACCCTCATGCTCATGGTAGTAGTTCGGGGCAATATAGTCATTTGCTTCACGCTTTGAACCCTCAACCCGTAGAGCAAACTGACTTCCCAACGCAACAGTCGCCCCAGCACTTGCCAATTTTTCGTCGCTACCCGTGTTGTAACGTAACCCTGCCGTACCTTCGATACCCTTTTCAGGCATGCTTGTTGGAATTTTTTGGTCGGTCACATTAACCAAACCACCCACGGTGCCTGCACTATACAATAGGGTTGAAGGACCACGAATGATTTCAACTTGTTTCGCCAAAATCGGATCAACCGTCACGGCATGGTCCGGCGATAAAGCCGAGACATCAGCGGTTTCTGAGGCGTGTTGTAAGACCTTCACTCGTGGGCCATCTTGACCACGAATCACTGGTCGGCTTGAACCTGAACCATATTGATTTGAATACACCCCCAACTCATCTGCCAAAGCATCTCCAATGGTCGGTGCACGTTCTTTTAATGTTTTTTGCTCGATCACCTGATCGGCGACTGCAAAGTCTGCCGCTGTTTGTACCAAAGGATGGGCTTGACTGGTCAACGTTTCTAGTTGTGTTGTTGCTTCCTCTGCAAAAACCCCTGGTGCGACGACAGTAAAAATAGAAAGCGTAATCAAATTTTTATGAAAAGACATGGAACTGACTCAAGTTACAAGTTTTGAATATTGTTATAATATAACATTCCATTTTTATTGCAATAAAAAACATTTCTATTTTAAAAAGCAGTTAAACTGAATCATAAATTTTAAGTCTATGTAATTTAAGACATAACAATGCCCTTTACCATTTCACATGCTGTTCTCGCACCTCCCTTAGCCAAACTCAGTGGTGACCGATTGCCAGTTGCGGCGATTGCCATTGGTTGCATGACTCCCGATTTGTATCGACTGTTTACGCAGACCAGTTCAAATATCACCCACTATTGGACGTCACTGATTCACCCTGATCTTTGGATTGGACTCAGTTTTTGTATTTTATGGTATGTGCTATTACGGCCCTGTTTTTATCGTTTTGTGGGCATTCAGCATGAGCTTAGGCTCAACAGTGCAATGCGTATTTTTAAATTTTTAACAGGCACCATTCTGGCAGTACTTCTCGGTACGGCCACGCATTTATTCTGGGATGGACTCACTCATGCTGACTTCCGAACCTTATTTTTTCAGGACTTTTTAAGCCAGAATGTTGCTCTGCTAGGACACCCATTCCCACTACACCGTATTTTACAAATTGGGACATCGGCGTTGGCTCTGCCTTTGTTGGCATGGATGAGTTGGCGTTATTACCAAACATACCAGCAGCATTTTCCTGTCAGTTTAAAAATCAGGCGCTTTGCCATTGGGCTGTTCATATTCAGCCTTTTGGGTGGTCTAGTGAGTGTTTGGGACTATGCGCGTTATATCCCTACGCAAGTTTGGCAGTCAGACCTATATTATTTTACTGGGCGGAGTATCAATGAATTTAGCCAAGTCGCTTTACTGATATTGATCTTTGGCTGCATTCTGTTTTTATTTTTAGATCGTGATCACCGTTTAGGCTAAGTTTGCAGCAAGACTGGCAAGCAATTTTATACCTTTTTTAAGCTATGCCTTGAGACTAGGTGTCCAAAGAGGCATAATCCTACCTTTATTTCTGGCGGTACGCTGTTTACGTATTCGCTACCTTTAGCCATATAGTTGGATTTTTAACGCCATGATGCGAACTCATTACTGCGGTTCTTTAACCGAAGCTCAAATTGATGAAACAGTAACCCTCTGCGGTTGGGTACACCGTCGCCGTGACCACGGTGGTGTCATCTTCCTTGATATGCGTGACCGTGACGGTCTTGTGCAAGTGGTTATTGACCCTGACACTCCTGAAGCATTTGCAACTGCGGACAAAGTACGTTCAGAATTCGTATTAAAAATTACAGGCCGTGTGCGTCGCCGTTATGCAGGCACAGAAAATGCCAATATGGTGAGCGGTCAAATCGAAGTTTTGGGCAAAGAAATCGAAGTTCTTGCGGCATCTGAAACACCTCCATTCCCATTGAATGATGACAACACCAATATTTCTGAAGAAATTCGTTTAAAATACCGTTTCTTGGACATCCGTCGTCCTGAAATGTTAGATCGTTTACGTTTCCGTTCTAAACTAACCAACCTCATTCGTAACTATTTCGAAGACAATGGTTTCTTAGACGTTGAAACCCCGATTTTAACCCGTGCAACACCTGAAGGTGCACGTGACTACTTAGTGCCAAGCCGTGTATCTAATGGTAGCTTCTATGCACTTCCACAGTCACCACAATTATTCAAACAATTGTTAATGGTGGGTGGTATTGACCGTTACTACCAAATCGCAAAATGTTTCCGTGATGAAGACTTACGTGCAGACCGTCAGCCTGAATTCACCCAAATCGACGTTGAAACATCGTTCATGAGTGACGATGACATCATGGATTTAATGGAAACGTTGACAGTTAAGATGTTCAAAGAACTGCTTAATGTTCAATTCGATAAATTCCCACGCATGACCTATACCGATGCTATGCGTGACTATGCATCGGACAAACCAGACCTACGTATTCCGTTGAAATTGGTTGACGTTGCAGACCTGATGCAAGAAGTTGAATTTAAAGTATTCGCAGGTCCTGCTAAAGATCCTAAAGGCCGTATCGTTGCATTACGTGTTCCGGGTGCAGGTTCTTTACCACGTAGCCAAATTGATGAATACACGAAATTTGTCGGCATCTACGGTGCGAAAGGTTTAGCCTACATTAAAGTAAACGAGCTTGAAAAAGGCATCGAAGGTTTACAATCTCCAATCGTGAAATTCATCGAGCCGATCGTGCTTGATCTATTGAAACGTGTGGGTGCAGAAAATGGCGATATCGTGTTCTTCGGTGCAGACAAAGCTAAAGTTGTCAACGATGCCATGGGTGCTTTACGTATTAAAGTCGGTCATGACTTGAAGATGTCAACTTGCGAGTGGGCACCGCTTTGGGTGGTTGACTTCCCAATGTTTGAAGAAACCGATGATGGCAAATGGACCTCTGTTCACCACCCATTCACACTGCCTAAATCAAGCGTTGAAGATGTGAAGAACAACCCAGGTGCTGCGCTTTCTGTGGCTTATGACATGGTGTTAAACGGTACTGAAATTGGTGGTGGTTCACTACGTATTCATAACCTAGAAATGCAAAAAGCGATCTTTGAAGCTTTGGGCATTGGTGAAGAAGAAGCCGAAGAGAAATTCAGTTTCTTACTCAATGCATTACGTTACGGTGCTCCTCCGCATGGTGGTTTGGCATTCGGTCTAGACCGTTTAGTCATGCTCATGACAGGTGGTGCTTCTATTCGCGATGTGATTGCATTCCCGAAAACAAAAACTGCTGAATGTCCATTAACACAAGCGCCTGCACCAGTTGAATCAAACCAACTACGTGATTTGGGTATTCGTTTACGTGAAAAACCAAAAGCTGAAGAAACTAAATAATCTTTAGATTATGATTAAAAAACCCTGCCATGTGCAGGGTTTTTTATTTAAGACAAGGCAGTCTCCTCCCCCCTAGATCAGATTTTTCGCTTCAAATTTTCCAAAATTTCCTTTGAACTTTTGATCTATCGCACTTACAGTGGGTCACGATAGTCTATATTTTATTGCAGCAGTTCTGGCACTAAAGCATTCTGTTGATTTATTCATTTATTTTGCTCTTAAGACGCTCATCTTTTTTTGATTTTATCTATCTTAGATTTTTAAGTTTCTTTGCAAAATTTTCTCTCATCACATCTTTTGCATAAGATCTCTGAGTTTAAATATGGCTATGTATTATTTACTTAAAAGCATTTCAATTTTGCCATTACCCTTTCTACAATACATCGCTCGCGGAATTGCACACCTTCTTTATTATAATGATTCTTCAATCAAACGTATTACCAACATCAATCTGCAATTGGCCTACCCTAAACTCGCTCCAACAACACTCCAGAAACGCGTTCATCTCAGCATTCAAAGCCAATGTCAGACTTATATTGAATTCTTAAAATGCTGGGGCATGTCACCCCAATACAGCCTAGATTTACTCAAAAATATTCACGGAGAATCTGTCCTCACAGAGGCTTTAGCCAATAAAAAAGGCGTGATTGTGGTTGTTCCGCATTTCGGCTGTTGGGAACTGTTAAATGCATGGTTAAACGTCTATACACAACCCATGATCATGTATAAACCCTATAAAACGAAGGGAGTGAACCGCTATATTTTAGAAGCACGCCAGAAGTTTAATGCGACTCTTGTGCCTACTGATGAAACAGGGATCCGCAGTATCTTCAAACACTTAAAACAAGGTGGACTGACCGTAATTTTACCCGATCATTTGCCAAAACCGAGTGGCGGTATTTATTCATATTTTTTCAAACAACATACATTATCCGCAACTCTTGTCTCAAAAATGGCCGCCAAAACGCAATGTAATGTGATTGGATTAAGTTGTGTTCGTAATACGGATGCAACGGGTTTTAATGTGTACTGTACTAAGTTATCTCAAGAGATTTTATCGAAAGACCTACAGCAGTCTGTGGACTGTTTAAACCTTGCCATGCAAGACATGATTAACCAAGCACCTGAACAATACATTTGGTCCTATAGACGTTTTAGAAATTGTGCAGGCAAGATCAATGCGTATAAAAAGCTGCCACCCGTATAAATGCTATAGAGCAAGACATGATTCAGACAGGACGATAAGATAAAATCAAAATTATTTAGTTTAGGGTTGATTGGCATACTTTTATTTATTTGAGATCAATTCTCAGCAATGGCATAATAGCGTCCTGTTTTATATCAGTTGTGAGCAAGCAAATGGCTATGCGTCCTGAAGTCCGTCGTCGCGGTATTGTGCTAATTGTTTTTGCTATCGCGCAATGGTTGTTCATGCGTTACATACTAGACAATCAATTGTTTAATTTAACAACCTATAATCGGATTGTCTTTTTCTGTGTAAGTAGTCTTGCGGGTGCTTTTGTGATTTTTGTCGGCCTAATTTATATGGTCTTGAAAGGCAATGCGGATAAACCAGAGTAATCATATTACGACTCTAAATACACTTTTTGTTGATGATCAAGCTAGCAATTATGTATAGCAACAGTGCCGCTAAGGCGGTACCTATTGCTTTTTTTGCAGCATAAAAAACATGTATTCGCAAACCAAAAAAACTTTAATTTACCTGTAGATCTTGGTTTAATTAAATCACCTATTACCCAATCATGGCTGATTATGCTTATTACACATAAACTGATCACAAGAAAATACTCCCAAGCATGATCTTATTTAGTCAGATTCTCAGTTAAATTTAGAGTACAGCCTAGAGAAATATCCAATAAATATAAACTGTTTTAGGAAGCGTTGCCCCCTTAGCCGTCGTATAAATAGGCCTAAAAATAGATTGAGACCCGTATGAGACAGACATCATGACCAACAAAATAATCTTAGTGATGCCCAGCCATAGTAATTTTGCGACAGCTATTCAGAAAAATTTAGAATTCCATAACTTTGAAGTCAAATTCATTAATAGCTCACCTGAAAATATCCAAAAAATTAAACTTTCACGATGGATGAATATCTACACGCTTTTCCGAAAATTATTCTTGGCTGATTTTTCATATAAGGATAAAGCAAAAGATGCCATCAAACAGCGAATCATTGCCGAAGAAATTTCCAAGGCTTTACAGAATAATACCTTTGATTATGTACTCGTCATACGTCCAGACTTAATTGATAATCAACATTTAGAATTATTAAAAGCAGGTTCGAGTCACCATTTTATTGGCTACCAATGGAATGGCATAGAACGCTTCCCTAAAACATTATTATCTGTTGATTTATTTGACCATTTTTTTGTATTTGACCCAGAAGATTTATCAAATCCAAACTACAGTAGTTACAAATTTCAAGGTTGTACCAATTTCTATTTTGATGTGTACCCTCCAAAACCCAACTTACACACAGGTACTGTTGCCTACTTTGTAGGTCTACATTTTGACGACCGCTCTCAACCAATTGATCATTGTGCAAAAGCGCTTATTGAGCATGGTATTACTTTAGATTTCAATATTAAATTTCGCCATGGTGATCAAGCAGATGCGCAAACGCAATATCACACTTCAGAAATAAAATTTATTAGCCAAAATATTGACTATGAGGATAACCTTCAACATATTAATCAAGCAGATATATTGGTAGATGTAGTCAATCCAGTGCATAAAGGATTATCTTTCCGCACCTTTGAAGCACTGTATTATCAAAAAAAATTAATCACCAACAATGCGCAAATACGCAATTATGATTTTTACCATCCCAACAACATTCTGATTTGGGATGGCAAAAATTTAGATACATTGAAAGACTTTTTAGACAGTCCTTATGTCGCTGTAGATCCACAAATTCGTGAGAAATACAGCTTTGGCAACTGGATCAGGTATATTTTAAAAAAGGCTCCCTACCAGCAGATCCAACTCCCTCTACAGCAGCCCTCAACACCATTTACATGAGGTCTTGAAGTTCAAGCTGTATATCAATTCCCAATTGCTTTGCCCGTGCGTTAACAACCGCGTGACGCGTCAAAATTTTTCGTGTGCTTTTTGCTAAAGTGGTTGAGCGCATAAACCAACGGTAGAACGCATTTCTACGCTGATATTTTTGCACCCAACGCATGTCTCTACTCGCCTGTAATTGTTCGATAATCGGTTCAACCGTATCCCCGTATGCTTTACGTGATGTGTCAAAAATAAAGTTATACTCGGGCGGTAGCTTTTTGAGTGTAACGCGTTTTTCTTCGACCCATGCATCCAGTAATTCCTGCAATACAACCTGATCCCAACGATCAGGCTCAGCCAACTGTCTTTTTTCCCATTCATCAACCAATAGACGTGCATTTGGGGTATCGTTGATAAACAGCGTGGCACTAATTAAACGATTATTATGAATATAGTGCACCGCAATATCTTCTGTGATTGATTCAAAATAAGGTCGAATATCTTCGAGAATAATCGCATCGGCATCTATATACAAAATCGGCCCTTGTAGCTCATGCCGAACTTTTGCAATATAACATGGTTTAAAAGCAATAATTTTTTGCCAATCATCTTTGGAAAAGCTTTGAAAATGTACATCTATACCAAATTTATTTGCCGAGCATTTTAAAATATTCGCATGCTTCGTATATAACTTATCGTTCGTATGGAAACCAAAAACTGTTAACATTACCGATCCTGTAAAACCTGAAAAACACTCAAGGCTATTTTATATTTAATTACAAATACTTAAATCTATAAATCATCGAACACTTATACTTAAAATTTAACGTATAAATGCAAAAATTACAGAGAAAGTACTTCTATTCTCACTCAAAATATTCCGCCAAAATCATAAAATACAATGATGACCAAACTCAATCTAAGGAAGATCTCTAACTCATATCCAATATATTAGTTGAACCCACCAAACTCATCAATTTAAAGCGACCAATCACATCATATATCTCTAGCGGCACCGCATTCAGCAAGACACTATTTGCAAAAAACTACTACGCAGAACTAGCTTTTAGCACTTATAATCCTATTATAGTTATAGCGATGACTTTGTATTAAAATCTAATTATATAAAACGGTGTGTAAGATGACTCAAACAATTCAAGTATTTGTAGGTTGTGATCCCAATAATTGTGACTTAGAACAAATGATGGTTCTTGAATATAGTCTTCGTAAGCACACTTCGCATCCGGTAAATATTACTTGGATGCAACTGAGTCATGACACAAATAGTCCTTGGTACATCAATCAGGAGACTGGTGAGGGATGGCGTACTGAAAAATGGGCTACTCCTTTTTCTGGTTTCCGTTGGGCCATTCCTGAATCGTGTAACTTCGAAGGTCGCGCAATTTACATGGATGCCGACGTCATTGTACTTTGTGATATTGCAGAGCTTTGGTCTCATCCAATGCAGGACGATGCCATTGTTATCGCTAAGGGCGGCAAAAGCTCAGCACGTCTATGTACTTGTGTATGGGATTGCGAAAAAGCCAAACAATATCTTCCTGCATTGAAAGACATTCAAGCCAATCCAGATGCACATAAGAATTTAATGCGCCTTCTAAAAGAAAAACCAAATCTCGTACAACCTTATCAAGATTCTTACAATAATATTGATGGCGAAGGGATGTCGATTGAACAGATCAAAATTCTACATTACTCAGATATGGGCACGCAGTTCAGTCATAAGTATTCATTACCTCGTCTTGAAGCAACAGGCCAAAAGCACTGGTTTGATGGTGAAATCATGCCTCACCCTAGGACAGATTTAATAGCACTTTTTGATCAATATTATGACGAAGCGCTAGCTGCTGGATACAAACCAGAACAATATATGATTGAACCTTTTGGCGCTTTTACCAAAGCAACTCAAGCCAACTATCACGGCAATAAAATTACACGCCCAGGGCAGAAAGAATCTTGGTTCACTCAAAAGCTCAATAAATTAAAGTCTAAACTCAGTGGCAACAAATTTAGACTAGATGACTAAAGCTTAAAGTGACTGCTTTAGTCACAACTTAGCCTATTTTTTAAAATGTTCAACCTGAATGATTTGTTTATGATTCCTAAAAAGCTACAGACCTTACAATTATTTTTTTCAAACTTGTGTTTTAGAAATATTTATAAAGTCGTTTACAAACTGATTCATTCAAATCAATACAAACATAATCGCCGTTTTTGGCCGTATTATCAGGTTGAACGTGATACTGAAAATGGTTTACAAAAACTTTTTTTCAAACAGAAGTTGGTCGTCGATAATACACAAGCTGTTTGTACAGAAAACAAACTATGCATGATGATTGCAACTGGGCCATCAGTCCAACAAATCCCTCCCGAAGCTTTTACCCGCTCCGATATAGATTATGTTGGATTAAATGGCGCAATTTCGATGCCTAATGTTGTGTTTAAGCATTATGTCATTATTGACCATAATTTCGTTGAGAGCCGTTTTGATTTAGTCTTGAAAGTTCTCAATAGCAATTGTACGTTTTACACTACACCACGTTGCTTAGATCTGATTTTACGAAAAGTTTTATTTCAGGATATTCAATGTAACATTAGAGTCGTAGAACCTATTACTCGCGGTGAAATTGAACCAATCTTACAGCCTAAAAAAGCTGTCGACATGCAAAAAGATTATTTCTATACCAACAATCAATTGGGTTTTTCAACTCAAATATATACCGCGATCTTTGATTATTTTACTGTAGCCTACGTTGCACTACAGATTATTCACTCACTCCGCTATCAAGAGATTTACTTAGCTGGGTTAGACATGAATAATTTTACCCAGCCCCGTTTCTATGAGAGTGCTGAAAATAAACAACCAACGCTTTTAGACAGATCATTGGATTTCACATTACCAGCCTTCGACTTAGCAGCACAGTTCTTTAAGGCTCAAGGAATTACCGTATATAACCTTTCTGAACATAGCGCTGTGGAAGCATTTCCAAAAATAAATGCAAAGGACTTATTTAAATCCCAATAAAATGCATCCGATTCAAGGTTATTTTTTCGAGTGCTGACTAAAAATCTAAGAGTGAGTGCTTGAAATATTGTCCTCGCACAAAATGCTTATCCAATATCTGACGCTCTTTCCCCGCAAGTTTTATGAGATTCGGATACTCATCTGGTGACTCATGAATAGCTAAATCAATGAGGGTCTTTTCTTTAACCCATTTATTTTTAACTTGATAGAAAAACGCATTTTTATCACAATTGATTAATACCATACTCGGTACTAAATCTCGCATCACCTTCTGACACGCGACATAAGCCACAAGATACTCTAACCGACCAATACGCTGAAAATAGTCTTGAGAATTATCATAGTTGGCTTGGATATATTGGATATATTGCTTTGGTCCGAGATCAATCGCCTTAAAAAGTTCATCAAACCATAATTGATAAAATGGATTCTTTTCTACACTCGCCAGTAACCAATTTTCAATCACGGGAAAATCAGCCAGCGTCGTATTTTTTTTCCGATAATAGGCAAAGCTTTGTGTTCCTGTTTGCTGGATGAGATTTTCAATCCAATCTAATTTTTTATAAACAATAATACTTGCATCCAACCAAATCCCACCATAATGATAAATCAAGTCAAAACGGATTAAATCTGCGCGTTGCTGGGATGTTGCTTTTTGCAAAATAGGTGAGGTTAGGTCAAAACTAATAAAATCTGCGACATTATTTGGATTTAACAGATTCACAGTATAGTCAGGATGTAATTTCTGAATATGATCAATACAATGCCGAACCAAAGCTGGCATGTTCCCTTCCCAATAGATCCATATCTTTTTAGGTAATTGAACGCTTTGATTCTCTGGCTTAGCCTGTAAAACGATCTGATCTGCATAGTTATCTATGGCATCACATTTATTTCGTTGTTTTAAATTAAGCAGTGTATAAAACTTTAAAATATAAAATAACTTTTTAAAAATTTTCATTTTAGTCGATCATTTAGCCTTGTATCAAAACACCTTAGGACAATTACAAATACTTATGCTTCACCGCATAAAATTTGTCACGCCACATTCGTTTTTGCTTTTTAACCCCATAAGAAAAACTTCGACCTTCTCTTTCTTTACGAGAAATTCCTTGTGCGGCTACAGTTCCCAAAATATCACTGTCTAGACCCGCTGGTTTGACCAATGCAGGCCATACTCCTAAACCTTTCCCATTTTTACTGAGCCAAGTTTGAAAGAAAATATCAACAGGCATGGTCATTGATTTTCCTGCATGTATAAATGCTTCAGCACCTTTGCGTGACCAAACTAAACCGAGACCGCGAATAGGGAAATAAAAAGCGTGCCATAAGCTCATGCCATCAATATTCGTAACATCTTTGCTTAGTTTTTTCTTTTTGGCCGCAATATTGATCAAATACCAATCTAATTCTTTATGCTGATTTAGATAGGTAAGTACGCCATCAAGCTTGTCTTTAAACTCTTGATTAATCTTCATATCATCTTCAAGCACAACTAAATAATCAGCATCTGTCGTTAGAAACTTCTCCGCACAACCGTAGTGACTCAAATAACACCCCAACTCTGAATTCATCAAACTACGACCCAGTGCTTGATTCGCACCATGATCATCATAGTTTGTAAACTCAGTGAGTGCTTTGCCTCGACCATCGACCGCAGAAAAGCGCTCAAAAGGCCAATTGACTTGATCCAACTGCTGTGTTGCTCGCTCAAGTCGTTCCTGACTGCCGTCCAAATTAATTAAATAAGTAACAACTTTCATCATGAACCTTTAAACCAAAACGGAATGGGGTAAATAGCCTGCTAATTTTTCATGCATTGCATCACTGATCTGCTTTGCAGCATCGCTACTCAGCTGATCCAAACTTTGAATACAACCATATTTAATTTCGGGATTTTGAAGCGCTTGTATAAAACTATTCAAACTGTCCTGATTTTTAAGATACGCCAGTTCAAGATCAGGCTTCAACTCCGCCTGCTGTTTTTGAATCTTAATATGGTTCATCAGTGAAATTGGATTTAGCTGTTCTACACTTCGAAATTTAAACTTGATCTGTGTTTCTAAACGCTGCGGATGCGCAAGCAAATAGTCCTTTAATGCATCACGATCTACAATATGAGGATAATGATGAATTTCAAAGAACTTATTAAAGCCTAAAATATCCGCACCAAGCATCTGCGCAATCATATGCTTAGGCTGTATAGGTTGACCCAATTGACGACTCATAAACTGGCGATATTTCAGCTTGGCTTTAAGCGCAAAGCTACTTTGCCAGTGACCATAGACCACCAAATGATCATCTTTTAAGAAGTCTTCAATTTTTGCTGGCGAATTAAAAAAGAAATCATCATTCAGGTAGATAAAATAATCCGACAACCCCTCAATATTCCAAAGCATCGTTTCAATAGAACGTGTATTGAATGTGGGCAAGTGCTGTTCAAAACCTTTGAAAATTTCGCGGTGATCGACCACCCGAATTTTATCCTTAGCACATAGGCCCTGCGCGACAAACTCATCAATAAATTCAGGACGTTGATTGTCCGCTACAACATAAATATGACGACAAAAAGGAACATATTTTAAAATTGAAGCAATGTTGTAATAAATTTCATTATTGCTGGCGAAACGCGTATCACTGATCGCATCAGAGGCATCTTCACCCGTCAAATATTTATGGCGCTTTTTTTTCAGTTCAATGTCATTACCATCTACCCAGGCAATCACAACATCAATATTTTGCATTCGCTTGATCACTTCAAAACATGAGTCTACTTAGTGGCAATTATTGCCACGCATCCTTAATCCACTGCGATGGCAATACATAGCGATACCATTTCCCACCGCCACCATGAATCGCGTCAGGTGGATTGATCTCACCATGGAAAATAATGATTTTAACGCCTTCAGGTTTCACAGGCGGCTTGAAATACGCCAAAGGAATCTTTTGTAGGCAGTGATATTTATAGCTCTTACACCAACTATCTGGCCAGTAAGACAACTTTTTCTCTTGATCGACATACCATGACAAATAGGCTTGCTCATTACGAAACTTCTGACGAATTTCATCAAAATGTTCACGGAAATAAGGCATTAATCCCGGGAAAGCGCCCAATTTAAAACGGTAAACCGAGCTATTACCTGTAATACGCCACGGGCGTTTCCAATCATGAATAATCAGAAAATCCCCTGGGTGGGTAAAGAAACTGTCAATATTGTCAACAATCACCACATCCAAATCTAGAAATAATGCATTCCCCTTTAAACCATACAAATCTGGTTCAAATGTAGACAGCTTATTCCACCCTCGTTCAGGACTCCCCGGTGGTAATGCCAATGGTGGAATCGGAAAACATTCAACTGCAGGGTCAATTCCTTCAGAACGATCTGTTAGGCAGACCATTTTGAAATCAACCGTGGTATGACGTTTCACCATATTATATAAACGATTGACGTACTCGGCCCCATATTTGGTGCCCCATTTCATGCACAACACAACATTTTGTTCTGCTTGGGTATCAGCCTGTTTTAACAGCGCATCGTTCACGTTTTCCTGCATGTTCTATCATCCACCAGCATTCTGTTTCATATCATAACATCTCTGACAAGAAGTTAGTGTATGGCTTTTTCAAAGCCTTCATAATACTCAAAATAGTTTGTGCTATGATACGAAGTCGCTTTTTACAAATCAGAAATGGTTTGAATCCAAGCTCCCATATGAAGAATATAGAATCAGGTTGATATGAAAATAGCAGTTGCAGGCACCGGTTACGTCGGCCTTTCTAATGCCATGATCTTCTCACAACATCATGAAGTTATTGCACTGGATATCATCGACACAAAAGTCGACATGTTGAATAAAAAAATATCTCCGATTCAGGACGCAGATATATCGACATTTTTAAGCGAGAAACCGCTTAATTTTCGTGCTACAACTGACAAATATGAGGCTTATCGAGGCGCTGATTTTGTCATTATTGCGACACCTACCGACTACGACACAAAAACCAACTATTTCAATACTCAAAGTGTCGAAAGCGTAATCCAAGATGTAGTTGGAATTAATCCTCAAGCAACCATGGTTATTAAATCCACGGTGCCCGTAGGATTTACTCAGAAAGTAAAAGCACAATACAACACCGAGAACATTATTTTTTCTCCAGAGTTTTTACGTGAAGGTAAGGCTTTACATGACAATCTTTATCCTTCACGTATTATTGTCGGTGAAAAATCAGAACGTGCTCAATTGTTTGCAGACATGTTGATTGAAGGTGCCATTAAAAAAGATAGTCCAGTATTATTTACAGACTCTACAGAAGCTGAAGCAATTAAATTATTTGCCAACACTTACCTTGCAATGCGCGTCGCTTATTTTAATGAACTCGATACCTATGCGCAGTCCTTCGGTCTGGATACCCGTCAAATTATTGAAGGCGTATGTTTAGATCAACGTATTGGCAACCATTACAATAACCCATCCTTTGGCTATGGTGGCTATTGTCTACCTAAGGACACCAAGCAACTTCTTGCCAATTACAATCAAGTGCCAAGCAACCTAATTCAAGCGATTGTCGATTCCAACAGTACACGTAAAGACTTTATTGCAGATTCCATTATTGCCAAAAACCCAAACACTGTTGGCATCTACCGTTTAGTGATGAAAAGTGGCTCAGATAACTTTAGGGCTTCAGCTATCCAAGGCATTATGAAACGCATTAAAGCCAAAGGGATTAATGTGATTGTCTATGAACCAACTTTAAATGAAGAAGAATTCTTTAAATCAAAAGTAGTCAATAATTTAGATCAATTTAAGCAGCAAAGTGATGTCATCATTGCCAATCGCAAGTCTCAGGACTTAAGTGATGTTGAAGATAAAATTTATACTCGTGATATTTTTGGAGGTGATGAATGAAAGTTTTAGTCACAGGTGCAGCAGGTTTTATTGGTTTTCATGTTGCTAAAAAGTTGCTTGAACGTGGTGATAGCGTTGTCGGCTTTGACAACATGAATGATTATTATGATCCTACGCTCAAACAAGCACGTGTTGATTTATTAAATCAAACAGCCACCCAAAATGCAGGACAATTCGAGTTCATTCTAGCCAATCTTGCCGATAAAATAGCAGTTGATCAATGCTTTCAACAGCATCAGTTTGATCGCGTCATTCACTTGGCCGCACAAGCAGGCGTGCGCTACTCACTTGAAAACCCAATGAGTTATGTCGAAAGCAATATTATTGGCTTTACCAATATTATTGAAGCATGTCGTTATGCGAAAACACCACATCTCACTTATGCCAGCACAAGTAGCGTCTACGGTGCCAATACCACCATGCCATTTAGTGAAAAACATGGGGTCAACCATCCGGTGCAATTTTACGCTGCCACCAAACGTGCGAATGAGTTAATGGCTCATAGTTATAGTCATTTATTCCAACTGCCAACCACTAGCTTACGCTTCTTTACGGTCTATGGCCCGTGGGGTCGCCCAGACATGGCTTTATTCAAATTCACTAAAAATATCATTGAAAACAAGCCAATTCCTGTGTTCAATCATGGTAACCATACCCGTGATTTTACGTTTATTGCAGATATTGTCGAAGGTGTGATTCGCTCAAGCGATCAAATTGCACAAGCCAATCCAAACTGGGATAGCAACCATCCAGATCCATCGACCAGCAATGCGCCTTTCCGTATCTTTAATATCGGCAATAATAATCCTGTTAAATTGATTGAATATATTCATGCAATTGAAAAAGCATTAGATAAAGAAGCCATTTTGGACTTATTACCTTTACAAGCAGGTGATGTACCCGACACTTTTGCTTACAGTACAGCCTTGGAACAAAGTGTAGGCTATAAGCCTTCAGTTTCAGTTGAAGACGGCGTCCAACAGTTTGTACAGTGGTATCGAAATTTCTACCAAGTTTAAAGACGAATGTGGTCATTAAACTGTACAAAATAAAACCCCTAATTTTTTTATGATTAGGGGTTCTATTTTCCATGATATTTAAATCGACAATCTTAGATATAATCAATTTTAATTGTCAGGCTTTTTAATCATTAAAGAGCATCTGCACAGTATTCAAATAATATCCTATTTCAGAATATCGAATAATCAAATCTTTTTTAAATTAATCCAATAATACTCTGTAGGCCACATTAAGAGCGCCATAAGGCTCCCAGTTTGATATCCCACTCAGCAGGAGAAATAACCATACGCCCTGCGTTTGGTGTTAATGTAATTTCGCTAAACAGTATTGCATCTTGCGACAATAAAAAATCTATTCGGCTATAGCCATATTCCAAACAAAGTTTTTCAGATAACTCCATCATCTTCTTCATCCTGCAAGGCTCAATAACTGGTTGCGGTGTATTTTCTTTCAAGTCAACGGTGAACGGCTGTAATGACCAAGAGGTATCATAAATATTTGAATATTCAGTACCATCATGCCCACGAACATCAACCTCAACATACATCGGTTGCCCTTCAAAACAGTGAACTCGGCAGGTCGTAATAGTCGCAAGTGTTTCAGCATCACGATATAAATCAACATAATGCTCCGCCAAAATAAGCGGCGAAATATTTTTATAGTGCCACTCGCGTTTGCGGTAGTACATATTCATCTTTAAACTATTTTTGAGCTTAATTTCTGTCCGATTAAAATCAAATGAATCTTTATCATGACAAATCGTAGCACTTCCACTATCGTGCGTGCATTTTAAAACAAACCTGTTTGGAAATTGATCAAAATTAATATCATTAAAATCACAATATGTCCCAATCAATGGAACCATATATTCTTCACCAATTCGATCTATCACCAGCTCTCTGACAGCGAATTTATCTGCTAATTTAGTGTGTAGTGCGCTTCTTTCAAAAATCATTCGCGCAGTCACTTTCTCATTAAAACTTTCTGGTTGATTAAAATTTGGAGTATATCCCAATTTATTAATAAACCTTTTTGTTAGATATTTTTCATCCGAAACAAACATCGTTCTAATTACTTTTGCTTGATATATAAGATTGTTAATCATTGGTTAAATTTTAAATACATCTCATTTTTACCAAATAATAACAAATTTATTCAATTGTGTATGCTTTGTGAATATTATATTTTTTCAGAAACTAATAGATAATGTTGTATTGATCATTTTAAAATCAAAATTAGTCAATAAAAATAAAATAGAGAAAATAAAAAAGGGCTCCGAAGAGCCCTTTTCACATCAAATTACTTATTTTACATAAGTCAACCAATGTGCATATTTCGGATCTTTACCTTTAACCGCATTAAAGAATGTGGTTTGAATTTGTTCAGTAATTGGGCCACGCGTACCTGAACCGATTTCACGGTCATCATATTCACGAATTGGCGTCACTTCAGCAGCCGTTCCTGTAAAGAATGCTTCATCTGCAATATAGAACTCATCACGGGTAATACGACGCTCAACCACGTCATATCCTAAATCTTTTGCAATGGTAATAATGGTTTGACGTGTAATACCATCCAGTGCACCACCTGCGATGTCTGGCGTATGTAATACACCATCTTTGACCAAGAATACGTTTTCACCAGAACCTTGACATACATAACCTTGTGGGTCGAGCAACATTGCTTCGTCATAACCAGAATGTGCCACTTCTTGGTGAGCCAAAATCGACAAAGTGTAATTACCTGACGCTTTTGCTTTACACATCGTCACGTTTGGATGGTGGTGAGTAAACGATGAAGTTTTCACACGAATACCTTTCGCCATCGCTTCATCACCGAGGTAGGCACCCCAACTCCATGCAGCAACAACAGCATGAATAGTATTATCTGTAGCAGCAATACCCAGCTTTTCCGAACCAATAAAGATAATTGGACGCAAGTAACAAGATGCTAATTTATTTTCACGAACCACATCAATTTGAGCTTGCTCTAGTGCTGCTTGATCAAATGGAACTTTCATTTGATAAATTTTTGCAGAGTTCAATAAACGCTTAGTGTGTTCTTTTAAACGGAAAATAGCCGTGCCATTCGGTGTTTCATAGGCACGGACACCTTCAAACACACCCATGCTGTAATGCAAGGTATGTGTTAAGACGTGAGTTTTCGCTTCACGCCAGTCAACCAATTGTCCATCTTGCCAAATAAAACCATCACGATCAGCCAAATTCATGACACACACTCCAAATTTATATACACAGTCATGTTACCCAATGCTCACAATTGAGCTTGGATCAATTAATCTTTGCCATAATTTGCAAACGATCACTCGGGTATCGCGCCAGTCCGCAGCATTTACTTGCATGGATTGATTCGCAAGGGCTAAGCGGTGGCTCTCGGCTCGTTCACTGAGATAAGCTTGAATCAATGCGGTCGCATCGTCGCTGGATAAGCAACTGGCTTTTGCGGCGTCTTCAAGGATTCGTACATTGTCGGAATAATGGGCAAGATCTGGATGAGACCCACTCCACGCCAACACAGCATACTGTGCCATAAATTCGATATCGACGATACCACCTGCGTCTTGTTTTAAATGAAAAATTCCATCTTTTTGTTGTTCTTTAGAAGAACCCAAATGGTCTTTCATTTTCTGACGCATGTTCAACACTTCTGCACGTACATTTTCTTCATCACGCGGTTGCGTCAAAATTTGGCAACGCAGTGCTTCAAACTTATCACGTAGGCTGGCCTCACCTGCAATCGAACGAGCACGCACCAATGCTTGATGCTCCCACATCCATGCACTTTTCAATTGATATTGCTCAAAAGCCTTTAAACTCGTCACCAATACCCCAGCTTCCCCTGATGGACGTAAGCGGGTATCAATTTCATAAACCCGACCATCAAGCGTTTGAGTCGTCATTAGTGACATAAATTTCTGAGCTACCCGCATGGCAAATTCAAATCCACTGATGGCCTTTAACCCATCAGTATCAGCCTGCTCATCCATATAATGAATAAAGACCAAATCTAAGTCTGAGCCATAACCCAGTTCGATCCCGCCAACTTTACCGTAGCCCACGACTGCAAATGCCAAATGATCAATCGAACAACGTTGACCGTCCGTATCAAGCGGATAACCATGTTTCTTTGCGGTGATTTGGTAAGCCAAATTCAAAGTTGTACTGACCGAAACCTCTGCAATATCCGTCAAAGCATCAGATACTTTCATCAATGGGCTTTCTGCCAAGACATCGCTAGCCGCGACTGCCAACACATTGGATTTTTTGAATAGGCGCAGTACACGCATCAAGTCTTCAACATCATCCAGCTCAATGCGGAGTAACTGTTGACGTAGCGAATCTTCCAAATCTTGACGGCGAGGCAGCTCAAAATCCATTGACAAAAATTCATCCAACAAGACTGGATAGTGAGTTAATTCTTCACAAATCCATGGGCTCACTGTTGCCATTTTGACTAAGCGTTGTAAAGCCCCTTTGCTCTCAATCAACATGACCAAATATACGGTGCGTCGCATCACTGACTCCACCAAGGGCATGAGACGTAGCAATGCGGCTTGTGGTTTATCTGACTGTAAAATCGCTTCAATCAAATGTGGCCAAAACATCTTTAAACGTTGTACCGCTTTGGCAGGCAGCTTTTTCAACGCATGACCATGCCAAAACTCGTGTATAAGATTTTTCGCCCCCTCATCCAAGACTTCATTTAAACGCGTCTCAAGTTGACTAAAACTTTCCACAAAAGGGTCATGTTCTTTTTCTTTAATTAAATGCTCAAACTGGTAAATGACTTTGGCGCGCTTTTGGTTTAAATACTCAATAAATGTATCCCAACTTGCGAAGCCCAAAGTATCAATCATACGCTGACGCAGTTCAGGTTCTGTTGGTAAAGACTGGGTTTGTTGATCATTCAAGGCTTGAATCGCATGCTCTACACGGCGCAAAAACAAATAAGCATCTTCTAGCTCATTGACTGCTTGCCCATCCAGTAGACCCACTTCACCCAAATGATGCAAGCTGACTAAACATTGACGGTCTTGTAACTCTAATTTTGCCCCGCCATAAATTAATTGGAACACTTGTACAATAAATTCGACTTCACGAATACCGCCCGCACCTAACTTAATATCGTCTTCAATATTACGGCGTAGCACCTCACGCTCAATCATGGCTTTCATTTCGCGCATGGCTTCAAAAGCAGTGTAATCGACATACTTACGGAATACGAAAGGACGAGTCATGCCCAATAACGCATTCCCCTCTTTTCCACCCGTAACAATTCGCGCCTTGATCCACGCATAGCGCTCCCACTCGCGCCCATGCTGACTTAAATATTTTTCCAGAGCGGCATGACTAATCGCCAGTGCTGAACCGTCACCCCAAGGACGCAAACGCATATCTACACGGAAAACAAAACCATCCGCAGTGATATGGTCCAGCAAATAAATCAGCTTCTGTCCCCACAAAATACAAAACTGTTGTACATCAATACACTTGCGCCCATCTGTTTCACCCTGCTCGTCAAAGGCAAAAATCAGATCAATATCACTGGACAAATTCAGCTCTTGTGCACCGAGTTTCCCCATCGCAACCACGATTAAATCTTGAAGTTTATGGTTATAGCCTACAGGTTGCCCATATTTAGCAATCAAGGGTACTAATGCAAATTCTTTAGCAACGCATATCGCCGCATCAGCAAAATCAGAGAGCTCGCGCGTCAAGGTCATCACATCAATCAACTGATTGGCATCTTGCCAAATCCAACGAAACATGAGGCGTGCCCGTAAAACACGGAGTGCGCGCATCCATGTATTTTCATCACTTATATCTTGTAAAGTCTGCTGAACTACAGCAAAAATTTGTTCGGTCGTCAGTGGCTGAGAAAACTGATCAATAGCATAATCTTTTTCGATATCAATATGATGTATAGATAGGACTTGTTCAGCATATTGACTTGCGCGCAATGTCTTTTGCAATTGCTCAGCATTCATGATCGACCCTTTCACATTATTTTGGTTATTTATAACAGCAGATCATGATATTAAGCGAATTATTTTTATAAAGAAAACATGATTATTCAATAAATTCTTGTTGGGGCGAAACCAAAGACAAAGCTTGGTGTGCGCTGTTTGAGCGCGGTAAGCTGACGATGAAGGTTGACCCAACGCCCTCTTTAGACGTTACAGAAATTTCGCCTTTATTTAAGTCAACGAAACGTTTGCAGAGTACTAATCCTAGACCCGTACCTTTTTCCCCCGCTGTACCTTTAAAGCTAATCGTCAACTTCGGTTCAAATAATGATTCAATTTGCCCATGCGTCATGCCTAAACCTGTGTCTTGAATATAAATATCAATAAAGTCATCGCGCTGTTTGGCATCAATCGTTACCACACCATTGCCATGCATATGGGTGAATTTGAGTGCATTTGAGACCAAGTTCTGAATGACAGAAGTCACCATATTGATATCGGCAAAAATTCTTAAATCATCAGGGACACGGTCGATCAGTTGAATATTTTTATTGACCGCTAGACCATTTAGTACATCAAAGACAATTTGTGAAGACTGTTTAAGTTTATAATGAATCGGATGGTAGAAAGAACGCCCTCCCTCCGCCATAGCCCAATTCAGCAAGCTTTCTAACAAGCTATAAGTCGATTGGGCAGTATCATGTAAATAGTCTGCAATACTTTGTATACCCAACTCATCCAAACTCTCACGCTCATCTGCCAAAACTTCTGAGAAACCGATTAAACCATGAAATGGTGCCCTTAAATCATGTGCAATAATTTGAAAGAATTTGGTTTTACTTACATTCATTGCAACTTGCTGCTCATATAACTCCTTAAGTTCTGCATTTTCCATACGCAAATACAGAATATTAAGAAAACTCATTGCAAGCTCTTTCACACTGTCAATCGCATCTCGATCAAAAGCATCCTGTTGCTCATCAAACAAAATCAACTGACCAATCGACTTTGCATCCTCTTTTAAGTCTATTGCGACCATTCGATGATGCACAAAGCCCAAATCGGAGAGAGATTGCGACATTTTTTTATAATTTGGATGTTGTACATCTATAAAGAAATGGTCATCAAAATAAACTGAAAAATTGCTTTCAGCGGGTCGATGAACAGCGTTAAAGGAATTTTGAGCAACATACCAAATATAAGGCTCATCTATAAATGTTAAAATCGCTGTTCTTGCTCGCAAAATTTTTCTTGCAAACTTAAGGAAGCTTTGAATTTTGTTATCTTGAGTATTTACACCCAATAATAAAGATAAGTGACAAGCACTCAATTGTTCTGTATCAGACCCGATTTCCAGTAAATGAATACTCATTTCTGCCTCATCTTTTGTGATTTTATCGGCACAAACCCATTATTTATTCTATGTATTAGCAAACTTTCACTATTAAAACAATATAAAAATACAACAATACGATGATGGCATTTAACAAAAAAATCAACTATGGCGAGACTTTATCTTTGGATTTATTTTACTATTTGAAAAAACATGATTTATCTGTACTTTTATAACTTCAAGTCATCAACAGCCTCAGCCATAAATTTCCGGCAATAAAAAACCCCAAGACTGAATATGCTTGGGGTTTTTAATATCTTGGTCCCGAGGGTCGGACTCGAACCGACACGTCATCTCTGACAGCGGATTTTGAGTCCGCCGCGTCTACCAATTTCACCACCTCGGGAAGGTGTTGATGCGTATATTAAACTTTTTGAAAAACTTGTCAACGTAAGTTGATGACAATTGTCTATTTTTAAGTCACATGTGCTTTTTTAGCTTTATATTTGTGCAATATCAGCGTTCATGTCCAAAAAAGCATATACTAGCGCCAATTTTATATCCTCTATTTTGACGCTGCTTTTCCATCATGCAACTTTCTGATTTTAATTTTGACCTCCCCGATGAACTCATTGCTCGTTATCCTTTAAACACGCGCAGTGCTTCTCGTCTTTTACACCTCGATGCACAAGGTCGATACCACGACCACCAATTTACCGATATTCTCGAATTACTCAATGAAGGCGATTTATTGGTGCTCAATGACACCAAAGTGATGAAAGCACGTCTCAAAGGTAAGCGTGCTAGTGGTGGTGCAGTCGAAGTTCTGGTCGAACGCATGCAAGATGCATTTATTGCACACTGTCACATAAAAGCCAGCAACACACCCAAAGCGGGAGCTGAACTTTTTATTGGCCCAGATGCTGTTAAAGTCACGGTGCTAGGTCGTCATGAAAATTTATTTATTGTGAAGTTTTCGCAGCCAATTCTCAATGTTTTGGATTTATACGGCCAACTACCCATTCCGCCGTACTTTAACCGCGAAGCCGAAGCGATTGATACCGAGCGCTATCAAACAGTATTTAATGATCCAACCAAGTTAGCCAGTGTCGCGGCACCGACCGCAAGTCTACACTTCGATCAAAAACTGTTAGATCAGCTTGCAGCTAAAGGCATTCAAAAAACGTTTGTCACTTTACACGTGGGTGCAGGCACCTTTCTGCCTGTACGTACCGATGACATTGCCAATCACATTATGCATAGTGAATGGTGTGATGTTCCTGAGCATTCAGTTGAGCTTATTCGTCAAACCAAAGCGCGTGGTAATAAAGTCATTTCTGTCGGAACGACAGCGACACGTGCGGTTGAAAGTGCAGCGCAGGCACATGATGGTGAACTGAAAGCTTGGACTGGAGATACCCAAATTTTTATCTACCCAGGTTATGAGTTCAAAGTGGTGGATCGTCTTATCACCAACTTCCATCTGCCTGAATCGACTCTCTTGATGTTGGTTTCAGCGCTGTCAAATCGTGATAATATTTTGATGGCTTATCAACATGCAGTTGCAAACCAGTACCGCTTCTTTAGTTATGGCGATGCCATGTTAGTCGACCAACTTCAACCCAAATAAGAAGAACCATGCCTCTCGATACGATCAAACATTCTATTCATATTCGACGTAAAAAGAATCAGGTCGTGTTTGATAATATCGACAGGCTTTGGGACATTGCTCGGAGTGCGGACACTGCCCAAGAAATCTTGGATCGGTTGCATCCATGGAAAGCACCGATTACCCTTAAATTTGAAAATGTGTTGCCCATTCTACTGGGAATAATCGGCATTTTTTTTATTGTGCCTGTGTTTTTTGCAGGACAACATATTTGGACATTATTTAGCTTTTTATTTGGCTTAGCTTGCTTGCTTTGGGCCTATTTAAGTTATGAACAGGATGATGCCCTTGAGGAAGTCATAGACCACCTCGAAAAGCAAATTATTCATAAAAAATATCAGCTCAATGAGTTCACACCACCGCAGTACATTGGTGTTCCGCTACAACCTGCGTATTTTATCCCACAACTCAAACAATTGTTTCCGATCTTTAACCAAGGAACCATCAGTAATGATATTCCCTACTATGCCAGCACGATTTGGCAGGATGAGGACGGACAACAACATCAGGTCTTATTATTTCAATATCACTTTGTCGATGAAATTCGGGTGCGAGACAAAGATGGCAATGAAATGAAAGTCAAAGAAGTGCACAAAGACCTATGGGGATGTTTTGTGTTTGATGTACCGACTCAAGGGATTGCCATCACAGCATACAATAAAAAATTTTATTATCCTTATAGCTTTCCGTGGCATAGCAGTGACATTCAAATCAACCAAAAGCTCAAATTTTTTGGTGCCGACCAAATGCACATGGCTAAACTGCTATCACCTGCTTTTGTATTACGTGTCGCTGACTTCTTCCAATCACGTGAAGGTGATTTACTCTTTCATCCTGAAAAAAATATTTTGTGCTATATCAGCCCGCAAGACCTGTTTGAAATATCCAGTAAAGCAAAAAAAATCAATGACATTTCGACATTGCGTGGACACTTACGTACTTTTAAATTACCTTATCTAGAGCGTTTAGAATCCGATCTAACGCAATTTTTAAAATAATGATATTTTGCCGTTAGAGGGTCGTATGGGGCTATTGATTTTCTTCTTGATTATTATTGCAATCGTGTTTGGCGTGATTGTCATTCGTAATAATATTGTCAGACACCACAATGCAACCATTCGCGCATGGTCAGATGTGGCTACTTATGAACGTCAAAAGATCAAAATTTTAGATGGGCTAGAACCTTTGGTCGAACAATATTCCAGTTTTGAAAAAGGCACCTTGGAAAAAGTCACTGAACTCCGTCAGAACATTCTTAACCTGAACTTGAACAATACGGATGTCAATCAATTACAGCGTATTGAAGCTTTAAACCAAGAACTAATGCGTAGCCTTAATGTCGTGGTCGAAAATTATCCTGAGCTCAAAGCCAATGATATTTATCTCAAAATGATGAATGAAATTGAGGAACAAAACGAAAATGTCGGTGCTGCGATCAGCATCTTTAACCGCAATGTCGAGCTGTTTAACAATCATATTCAAATTTTTCCAAACAACATTGTTAACACCATGACTGTCGGCAAAAAAGCGGTCCGTCCGTTCCGCGACTCAGTTGCGCTACAAAATTTTGATTACCGCCCAAACTTTAATTAGCAGGGTGATTAGACCGATATTTGCTTAAAGGCACTTTAAATGAGTGCCTTTTTTAACCTCTACGCTGACTGCACTGCTGACAACCACCGCTTGATACAATCTATCTCCACCCCGACAACACATTCAAATTAAAACCGTTGTCACCGCATACTATTTCGTACAGAAAAGCTTTGCTTTAAAAGTGTTACAACACTGGTGTTTATTTGCATAATCAAGGAAAATAGCCTCCTTTTAGCGGCGAACTGTTTTTTCGCTCTTGCACTGCAAGTCAAGCGGTGCTTTGCTCTTGTTTAGGATTTTTTATGAAGTTTGAAAAATTAGGTCAGTCGGGTCGCGCCCGTCGTGGTCGTTTAACTTTAGAGCATGGTGTGGTGGAAACCCCTGTGTTCATGCCTGTCGGTACTTATGGTACAGTCAAAGGCATGCTCCCACGTGATATTGAAGACATCAAAGCGCAAATTATTTTAGGCAACACCTTCCATCTTTACCTGCGCCCTGGCCTTGAAGTGATTAAAGAACACGGCGGTCTGCATCAATTTATGAAGTGGGATAAACCCATTTTGACCGATTCAGGTGGCTTCCAAGTTTTCAGCCTCGGTGCAATGCGTAAAATTAAAGAAGACGGTGTGACTTTCCGCTCTCCAATTGATGGCTCTAAAGTGTTTTTGTCTCCTGAAATCTCAATGGACATCCAACACACACTGAACTCAGACATCGTAATGATTTTTGACGAGTGCACCCCATATCCTGCAACGCATGAAGAAGCACAAAAGTCGCTACAACTGTCATTGCGTTGGGCAAAGCGTTGTAAGACTCAACATCATGATGTGCTTGAAAATAAAAATGCGCTGTTTGGTATCATTCAAGGTGGCATGTATGAAGACTTACGTGATGAGTCATTAAAAGGCTTACTTGAAGTTGGTTTTGACGGCTATGCCATTGGTGGCCTATCTGTCGGTGAACCAAAAGAAGAAATGATCAAAGTACTAGATTATCTTCCTGCGAAAATGCCAGCAGACAAACCGCGCTACCTGATGGGTGTCGGTAAACCTGAAGACATCGTGGAAGGCATCCGCCGTGGTGTCGACATGTTTGACTGTGTCATGCCTACCCGTAATGCCCGAAATGGACATTATTTTGTGACCGACGGTTTAGTCCGTATCCGTAACAGTAAATACCGTCATGATCAAAGTCCGCTAGATCCACACTGTGACTGTTATACCTGTACCAACTTTACCCGTGCTTATTTATTCCATTTGGAAAAATGTGGTGAGATGCTAGGTTCAATGCTGGGTACTATTCACAACTTACGTTATTACCAACGTTTCACTCAAGACATTCGTGACGCATTGGATAATGATCGCTTTGATGCCTTTGTTGAAGATTTTTATGCACGTCGTGGTTTAGAAGTTCCACCTTGCCCCCAAGATTAATTGTTGTGAGCATTTGCGCTTGGTAAAAAGACAAGGTAAATTGCAGAACAAGTCTATTTATGATCAATTCGTTGATCACCGTTTTTTTAGTTTAGGAATTTGAAATGAGCCTTTTTATTTCTACAGCTCACGCAGCGGGTGAAGCTGCACAACAACCAAGTATGGTCGCAAACTTGTTGATGATTGCTGTTTTTATTGCCATCTTCTACTTTTTAATTTGGCGCCCTCAAGCTAAACGTGCAAAAGAGCACCGTTCTTTGGTTGAAAGTCTTGGTGTAGGCAGTGAAGTTGTTTTTGCTGGTGGCCTCATGGGTAAAATCACTAAACTCGAAGGCGACTTCGCTGTGGTTGAACTGAGCCGTGGTGTAGACGTAAAAATCCAACGCGCAAGTGTGATTTCAGTTCTTCCTGAAGGCACATTAAATAACCTTTAATCAAAAAAATTAGTCGTGCATCCGCACGACTTTTTTCATTTTAAGAAGAAAACGAATGCGTTACCCAGCATGGAAATATCTACTGATTATCGTGGTTTTGATTATCAGTACATTATATGCCCTGCCTAGTTTGTATCCGGATGAACCTGCGGTTCAAATTTCTGGTGCCAAAGCTGGTACCCAAATTGACCAAAGCATCGTACAAAAAGCAGAGCAGATTTTAAAATCTGAAAGTATCTCAAGCCATGACAACAGCTTTAGTAATAATGCTGCCCTGTTACGTCTTGACTCTAGCGAAGCACAATTAAAAGCCAAAGAGGCGCTACGTCGTGGGCTTGGTGATGACTATGTTGTCGCACTAAACTTGGCACCAACAACACCAGAGTGGCTACAAAAAATTGGTGCAAAACCAATGAAGCTCGGTCTGGATTTACGTGGTGGTGTTCACTTCTTGTTAGAAGTGGATATGGATAAAGCAATTTCTCAGCGCATGGAAACCTCTGCGACAGACTTACGTCGACAGTTCCGTGACAACAAGATTAAATTTAACAGTCTTGGATTAAACAACAACACGATTACCATTCAGTTTGCGAACAACGATGATCGTACGACTGCTCAAGACTACTTACGTAGCAATGGCAATGAGTTTAATCAGCAAGCGGTCGCAACTGCGACAGGTTCAACCTTACGTTTAACCTATACCGACGTTCGTCGCCAAGAAATTCAGTCTTATGCGGTAAACCAGAACTTAACCACCTTACGTAACCGTATTAATGAGTTAGGTGTGGCAGAAGCCTTGGTACAAACCCAAGGCAATAACCGTATCGTGGTTGAACTCCCGGGTGTACAAGACACAGCCGAAGCAAAACGTGTTTTAGGGCGTACTGCAAACTTAGAATTCCGTTTGGTCTCTGACCAGAATGATCAAGTCATTGACCAATATACTGGCAAGAGTAATGGGCAACCGCTTCCACCAGGCACTGAACTTTTTGCCTATCAGTCTTTGGACAGCGGACGTGAATTACTGTTAAACCGTAATCGTATTTTAACGGGTGAACGCGTTCAAAATGCATCAAGTGGCTTTAGCCAAGACACGGGCGGTGCTGAGGTAAACATTACCTTAGACACAGCTGGTGGTAAACTGATGTCCGATGCAACCCGTAATGCGGTAGGTAAGCGTATGGCCGTGTTGTTCATTGAAAATAAACAACGTATTAGCTATATCACCGATCCTACCACTGGTGCGCAAACAGAAGTCCGTACCCCGTATGCAGAATCTGTAGTGATTAACGCTGCAACCATTCAAGCAGTACTCGGCTCACAATTCCGTATCACCGGTTTAGATTCTCCTCAAGAGGCGTCTGAGCTAGCATTGATGCTGCGTGCAGGTGCACTTGCTGCACCAATGTACTTTGTAGAAGAACGTGTCGTTGGTCCAAGTCTCGGTCAAGAAAACATTGATAAAGGGGTTCTATCAACTCAAATCGGTTTCTTACTCGTCGCGATTTGGATGGTGGTCTTCTTCCGTCTATTTGGTTTAATTGCAAACTTTGCTTTGGTCTTCAACTTAGCCATGATTTTAACCGTCATGTCTTGGATTGGCGCTTCTCTTACCCTACCGGGTATTGCAGGTATCGTGATTACCATTGGTATGGCCGTCGATGCCAACGTCCTCATCTGTGAGCGAATACGTGAAGAAATGAAATGGGGAGCATCGCCCAAACAAGCTATTGTGGCGGGTTATGATCGTGCCTATAACACCATTCTCGACTCAAACTTAACCACATTCTTGGTTGCGTTTATCTTATTTGCTATCGGCACAGGCCCAATTAAAGGCTTCGCTGTAACCTTAATGATCGGTATTGTCTGCTCAATGTTTACTGCAATCACAGTAACACGTGCAATTGTACAGCTCATCTATGGCAAAAAACGAAACTTGAAAAAGTTGAGCATATAAGGAGATCGACGATGACTGATGTGACTCAACAAACTTCAAAAAAATACGGCCGTCCTGATGACGATCGCGTGATTAATTTTATGAAGATTGCGCTGCCTGCAGCTGTTCTTTCTATTATTTTAACGATTGGCAGCCTATTTTTCATTTTCACCAAGGGTCTTAACTTAGGTTTGGACTTTACTGGTGGTATTTCAGCCGAATTGAACTATAGTAAGGCAGTAAAGTCAGCCGATGTCTCTGCTGCACTAACCAAAGCTGGCTTTCATGATCCCGTGGTACAAACCATTGGTTCGGATCGTGACTTAATTGTACGTATGCCTGTACAAGAAGACACAGCAGCAGAAGACTTAACCAAAACCATTACCCAAGCGGTACAGCTTCCAGATAACTCGGCTTCTGTCAACAAAGTTGATGTCGTCGGTGGGCAAGTGGGTAATGAGCTCTACATTCGCTCAGCAGGTGCTGTGGGTTTAGCTCTATTACTGATGCTGGTTTATGTCACCATTCGCTTTGAGTTCAAACTGGCAATGGGTGCAGTACTATCATTGTTCCATGACGTTGTAGTAACCATCGGTATTTTTGCCATGATGCAATGGCCGTTTGACTTAACGGTTTTAGCTGCTGTTTTGGCCCTGATTGGCTTCTCGCTGAATGACAACATTGTTGTATCGGATCGTATTCGTGAAAACTTCCGTAAGATTCGTGGTGCAACGCCTTTAGAAATCGTTAACATTGCATTGACTGAAACATTACGTCGTACCATTCACACCTCAATGACTTTATTACTGGTGGTGATCTCGATGATGTTACTCGGTGGTGATGGTCTGAAATGGTTCTCTGTAGCGATGTTTGTCGGGGTTTTTGTGGGTACCTATTCTTCAATCTATATCGGTACAGCCTTTGCCTTATGGCGTGGTCTAAACCGTCAAGACTTCATTGTACAAGTGAAGCCTGAGTTTGAAGAAGAAAATGAAATTCCATAAACTCATATAGCTACGTCAAAAGAAAAGCCTCTCAATCGAGAGGCTTTTTTATATCGGTATGAAGCTGTTGTATCAACTCAATCTGAGGCAACGCATAGCCACGGCAGGACTGCTCTGCCCGCCATGCCACAGTCAACATCACATCTCCCAACTCAAAATTTTGATAGGCGAAACTACCAATGAGAGGATGGTTACACATGCCACCATTATGCATTGGATGTGCTTGGGTATTCAGTTCATTTAAGTTTAAACGAATACCCAAACCTGATGCTTTAAGCACCGCTTCTTTGGTGGTCCAAACTTTAAACCAGTAGGATTTTTCCTGCTCAATCTGTTGCCATAGCTCAAGTTCATCAACATGAAAAGCGTGTTGAGCCAAAGCACCAAAACGTACTTTTCGACTTAACTCTTCAACATCCACGCCCAAATCAGCCACTTTTTCACTCATGGCTAAAGCATAGTAATTTTGACTGTGACTATGATTGAAATGAAAAGAAGGCTGATCAACCCAATAGGGTTTGCCTGTCTCGCTCAGTGCAATGGCATGATCATCGACGATCATCTGTCGTTGTTCAGATAAGCATTGATTGCGATATTGATAAATGGCTTGTTTTCGCTGTGCAATTTGCTCGACACGTGACAGATTGTAATCCACCTGTACAATGTCCTTAATCTTTTTCAGCTCAACACGTATTGTCCTTGCCACGTTGCCTTCCTATCATCATTTCATGCATCATAAAATAAAAAAGCCCAAAGATCACTTTGGGCTTTTCAGCATCAGAACCTTAATACCTGATTAACGTTTGAATTTCTTCTCTGCTTTCTTAAACTTCTGAACATAACGACGCTTACGCGCTGCTGTACGCTCATCCACTTGCGACCTACGTCCTTCAAATGGGTTTTCAGAGGTTTTAAACTCAATACGCACTGGCGTACCCTCAAGCTTATACACTTTACGGAATACGTTTTCCAAATAACGGCGGTAGTCATGTGGAGTCTTGTCGACTTTGTTGCCGTGAATCACGATGGTTGGTGGATTTTGTCCACCCATATGTGCATAACGCATCTTGATACGACGACCTTGTACCATAGGTGGTTGATGCGCATCGGTTGCATCATTTAAAATTTGTGTAATTTTCGCAGGCGAGACTTTCAAATGCGATGAGTCATAAGCACGGTGAATTGATGGATACATTTCACCAACACCCGTACCATGCAAAGCAGAAATCAGGTGGATCTTCGCCCAAGGAATAAAGTCAAAACGGCGCTCTACATCCAACTTACATTGCTTACGATCATACTCGGACATATTGTCCCATTTGTTAATCGCAATCACCATCGCTCGGCCTGCTTCAAGCGCATAGCCAATTAAGTGTAAGTCTTGTTCTACAATACCTTCACGCGCATCAACCACTATGACCACCACATGGGCATCTTTCATGGCTTGTAAGGTTTTCACGATTGAGAATTTCTCAATCATTTCATCAACCTTACCTTTACGACGAACACCTGCTGTGTCAATTAAGGTGTACTGACGGCCATCACGCTCAAACGGAATATAGATTGAATCACGGGTGGTTCCCGGTTGGTCAAATGCCACCACACGCTCTTCACCCAATAAACGGTTGACTAACGTTGATTTACCCACATTCGGACGACCAATAATCGCTAAGCGTAAACCTGTGTGCTTATCATGTTCGTCTGGGTTTTCATCTTCAGGCACATCATGTAGAACTTCTTCCAGCATTTGCTGAACACCGCGACCATGGCTTGCTGCCACTTGCAGAGGTTCACCCATACCGAGTTTGTAAAACTCAACCAAAGCTGCTTCAGCGTGTACACCATCGACTTTATTGGCAACCAAAAAAACTTTTTTGCCTAATGTACGCAGTTCGCGAGCAATTTGTTCATCTGAGGCTAACAAGCCTGCGCGAGCATCGACCACAAAAACAATAATATCAGCCTCATTAATGGCTGTTTTAGACTGTTCTGCCATGTAAGAGTCGATACCCCCCTCATTTTCGCCGATACCGCCTGTATCAACCACAATGAAAGACTTATTTTGATATACAGCGTCACCATATTTACGGTCACGCGTCAGGCCAGCAAAGTCAGCAACAAGCGCGTCACGACTCTTGGTGATCTGATTGAATAGCGTTGATTTTCCGACGTTCGGACGGCCAATGAGCGCAATTACGGGTTTCATAGATTAACCTTTATTCAAGATCAGCCAGTAAGACTGGTCTGAACATCAGAAACTGGAAGAAAAATAAGGTGAAAAACCTGAATAAAAACTCGGGGTCTTGTCTAAACAAATACCCCGAGGAAATTTAAAAATACGAATTTCGACTAGTTTAACATAAGTCGAACAGAATTAACGATTCTGCCAAATGCTTAATGCACCCTTTCGTGTTGCAACATAAAGTTGATCATCAATCACACGTAAAGTACGCACTTCACCAGAAGTCTTAGCACGACCAATCAATTCACCTGTTGCAGGGTTAATCATGTGCAATACACCATCTAGATCACCCACAATCAGGTCTTGACCTAACATCACAGGATTACTCAATTGGCGATTCAGCAGACTGTCATTTTCCCACAGTTTTTGACCCGTCGTAATTTCATAAGCCACTAATTTACCATCGGCCTGTGCAACAAACACGCCATTGCCAACCACTTCAGGGCGTTGTGTACTACTCGAATCTTCACTCCATACCACTTGCTGTGAAGCCAAATCCGTCATAGTGACTTGACCTTGATAACTGGTAGTAATCAAATACTGACCTGCAACTACTGGGTCACCGTCGATATCATTTAAACGCTGAATATCCGAACGACCATCCGACACGGCTACACGACGCTGCATTCGTGGCACACCCGTAACTACATCTAAAGCATAGACATAGGCATTTGCAGTAGAAATGAGTACTGTGCGCGAATCAACAGGCACTGGTGCCGCATTACCACGAAGGCTAAGTTGAACATTTGGTAAGTTATAGGTCCACACTTGTTGACCTGTCGCCAAATCATGTGCAAAAACGGTTCCATCATTACTGACAGAAATCACACGCCCCGCTTGAACCAACGATGGCGCAAGTAGTGCCCCTGTTAGTTGTGCTGTCCATTTTTGCTCGCCTGTCGCTTGGTCTAAAGCAAACAATTGGCCTTTAGCATTACCCACTATGACATAACCATCAGCCGCTTCCACACCTGAGCTTAAGCCAGCCTTAGACACTTCTTTCTGCCAAAGTTTTTGTTTGCCTTTATAAGCCGTCACTTCACCTTTTGGATCAAGCGCAAAAACCACACCATTGTCTGCATCTAGACGTAACCGTAAAGGGTCCGCTGTCGAAGTTGAAGACACACTTTGAGAAAATACAGGGGTCAGCGTTTTCGCTTGAGTCAGTTTTGGAAGTGGATTCGGCTTAACTTCTTCTACTTTGCCACTACTTGCACAACCCGCAAGAGCCAAAGTCAATACGGTTAATGCGCACGAAATTTTGTATTTTCTATTCATTAAGATTCTTCCGCAACGGTTTCTATGATTGGACGTTCGATTTCAGGATCATCAACTAAAATACCAACACTTTCGAGTTTAATTTGTAAAATTTGGCGTTCTTGTTTACGTTCAACCAACTGATCCCATGCACTTTGGTAGGCTTTTTTGGCATTGTCGATATCATTTTTAGCCACATAGACATCACCCAAAGCTTCATCAGCCGTTGCTTTAAAAGCAGGATCAGTCACTTGCGCTAATGTTTTAATTGAATCATCAAATTTCTTTTGTGCCAATTGAGCATACGCCAAGCGTAGTTTTACAATTTGCACTAAACCATCGTCATCGACTTTCGAGTTTTCAACTTTTTTCAACGCTTTTTCAGCACTTGCATAATCTGCTTTGTCATAAGCTAATTTTGCCATCAACAATTGCGTTTGAATGGCCTGAGCCGAATCTGGTGCATCTTTTACGATTTTATCCGCAGTTGCTGACAAGGCAGTAAATGCATCACCTTGCGTTGCACGTGCTTCATCCATCAATTGCTGAACTTTAGCCGTGTTCATTTGGTTCTCGGCCAAAGTCTTCTTCTGCCAGTATTGCCATCCAAAAAAGGCAATCAGCGCAATTAAAATCCCACTAATAATGGCTGAACCATATTTCTTAGTAAAAGACTTTAAACTATCAAGTTGTTCTTCATCACTTAATGCGCTCATGTGACTACCCTTTCCTTATATTTTGGCTTATTTTGAAGAAAATTTTTCAATCATAAATGGCACGATGTCATCCACCGCAACCAAAGTTTGTTCAGCTGTTGCCAACTCTTTTACGGCAAACTGCGCAGCTTCCACCTCACGCTCACCCAAAATGAGGGCAAACAATGCGCCAGATTGATCCGCTTTTTTCATCTGTGACTTCATTGAACCCTGAGAGCCTACTTTCAAACGAATCGTGCTCGATGCTGCATCCAACTGATTGCGAATTTGCTCTGCAAGGACTAAAGCTTTGCCTTGAGACGCTGGATCTGCCAACAAAAACATTTCGCAGTCACGTACAGGTGTAGCATCTTCAACTTGCTCAAGAAGCAATAATAAACGCTCTATACCCATTGCAAAACCAACGGCTGGCACAGACTGATCTGCTTTGCCTTTGAGCTGTCCAACTAGACCATCATAACGACCACCGGCACAGACCGTGCCTTGTGAACCCAAATGCGTAGTGGTCCATTCAAAAACGGTTTTGTTGTAATAATCCAAGCCACGCACCAATTTCTGGTTAATGACAAAGCTTACACCTGCATCCGTTAAATATTGCTGCAAGGTTGCAAAGTGATTCAACGTTTCCTCACCCATAAAGTCATGCAACTTCGGTGCATTTTCCAAAATGGCTTGAGTTTTTGCATCTTTAGAGTCAAGAATGCGCAGTGGATTGGTGGTTAAACGACGCTGTGAGTCTTCATCCAAATCACCCTTGTGTGATTCTAAGAACTCCACCAATGCCGCACGATAAGCAGCACGCTCATCAGACTCACCTAAAGTATTCAATTCAAGTTGAACTTTGTCTGCCACACCCATGCGTTTCCACAGACGTGCGGTCATCAAAATCAGCTCAGCATCCATATCTGGGGTTGCTACACCAAAGGTTTCCACGCCAAATTGGTGGAACTGACGGTAACGGCCCTTTTGTGGCTTTTCATAACGAAACATCGGGCCAATATACCAAACCCGAGGAGTGGCACCACGAAGCAAGTTATGCTCAAGCATGGCGCGTACACAGCCTGCTGTTCCTTCAGGACGCAAAGTCAAAGACTCAGGCGGATTACCTTTATCCAAGAAGGTGTACATTTCTTTTTCAACGATATCCGTTGCATCCCCAATTGAACGTTTGAACAAATTGGTCTGTTCAACAATAGGTAAACGAATTTGTTGGTAGCCATAAGCATCCATCAATGATGCGAGATGCTGTTCAAGACGTCTCCATGCAGAGGTTTGCGTAGGAAGAATGTCATTAAAACCTTTGATTGCGACTATTGAACTCATGATCTACTCAGAAAAACTTGTGCGAATAATCTCTTTAGCTTTAGCGTCTTCAAGATCGCTAACACGTTGACGAACCATCGCTTCGATTTCGTCAACCAACTGATTTGTGTCAATTAAATGGCTCTTTTCGCCATTACGATACACCAGTGAACGTGGACTTGCACCAACTACACCAATATCGGCTTCTTTGGCTTCACCCGGACCATTCACTTTACACCCAATCACCGACACATCCATTGGGGTACGAATATCTTCTAAACGTTCTTCTAAAGCCTGCATCACTGAAATCACGTTAAACTCTTGACGTGAACAGCTCGGACAAGCAATAAAGTTAATACCATTTGAGCGAAGACTAAGTGATTTTAAAATATCAAAGCCAATCTTAATCTCTTCTTCAGGTTCCGCTGCCAAGGAAATACGCATGGTGTCACCAATGCCATCCAACAGCAAACCGCCCAATGCAATCGCAGACTTCACCGAACCTGTTCGATAAATCCCCGCTTCTGTTACACCAAGGTGTAAAGGATTATCAATTTGCTGTGAAAGTAGGCGATAAGCGTCCATGGTTAAAAACACATTGGATGCTTTCACTGAAACTTTGAACTCATGGAAATCTAAACGATCCAGAATATCAATATGGCGCATCGCCGACTCTAGCAATGCCTGACCAGTCGGCTCACCATATTTCTTTTGAATATCTTTCTCTAGTGAACCCGCATTCACCCCAATACGCATAGAAATATCGTTATGACGCGCCGCGGCTACCACTTCACGGATTTTGGCTTCAGAGCCAATATTTCCCGGGTTAATCCGTAAACAGTCAGCTCCTAAGTCTGCAACACGCAGTGCAATCTTGTAATCAAAGTGAATGTCTGCAACCAAAGGCACCGATGAACGCTTACGAATCTCACCAAAAGCTTCTGCCGCTTCCATCGTTGGCACAGAAACACGCATAATGTCTGCACCTACATCTGCACAACGCTGAATTTGTGCCAATGTTGCCTCAACATCACAAGTTTCGGTATTGGTCATACTTTGAATGCTGATCGGTGCATCACCACCGACATAGACTGAACCCACACGAATTTTGCGAGTAGGCTTGCGTTTAATTGGATTTACAATCATGGCTTTTCCTTGATCCCATTAACGTGACAAGCGGAAATCTGCTTTTCCACCGACGGTATATGGTGACAATGAAATACTTTCATTATTTAAGCTGAGTGACACAGCAGCCGCATCATCAATACGAATTTGAAAAGGGGTCTCTCCAGACAACTCAAGTGTTGAAGCCTGACGACCTGTTGCCAAAACTTTACCTGTTGAATCAACAATATGCACAGATGTTGGGCGATTGAACTCAAGTTTCAACTGATCCCCTGTGGTTGCAGCAGCGCCATTCATATTAATAATTTGAACATCTGATTCTGCTTGTTGAGCTGTCGTCTCATCAGCACCACCTGACCAATTTTGAATGACACCAAATAATGCTGCCAAAATGGCAATAACAACAATTGCAACTAGTCCGCGTTTCAACCACTTACGATTGCGGTCGCGATTAGAACCTGGCAATTTGCCCATAATTTTAATTGGCGAATTATTCAAAGCATGATTCGGCAGAAGTCCCGTATCATTGGCATAGATGTCATCGAAACGTTGGATAATCGTAGTTGCATCCACTTTCAGGTACTTCGCATAGGTACGATAGTAACCTTTAATAAACGTAGCTTCTGGAAGTGCCGTATATTCGTCCTGCTCAAGTGCAGTTAATGTCTTGAGTGGAATATTGAGCTCTTTCGAAACGTCGCTTAATTCACGTTTTTGTGCAATACGAATTTGACGAAGATAATCACCTGGACGCTGGATATTTCCTAAAGCATTGCTAGAACCATTCGATTGTGGTGAATTAGGATTTACTTCCATACGGCCTCAGTAGTGTACTGTAATTGCAAATAACGTTTGTATTCTTGACTATCTGGGTACAAGGCACGTAGCTGATTGACCAGTACTTGCGACCCCAAAGTGTCATGGTTTGCACGCGCAATTCGGATACCGATCCAAAGCGCACGCGCATCTAAGTTTTTCTCGCCAACGGCTCGCACAAATTGTTCATAATATTGTGTCGCTTCAGCGTATTGTTGGCGTAAATATAAAATTTCCGCCATTTCGATCATGGCAAGATAGGCATTTGAACTCACCTGTAGGGCTTGTTTAAAAGCAGCTTCTGCTTCGGCTACTCGACCTACCTGAATATACGCACGACCTAAATTTTCGAATGCTCGATAACGTTGATCATAGCCCAAAGTTGAAGCAGCAACTTGAAGTTGATCAATCGCGTCATTATAACGCCCAATTTGATATAAATACGTACCGTAGTTGTTACGAGCCTGTGCATTTTTTGGCTCAGTCGCAATGGCATGCTTGAAATAACGCTCAGCTTTTGCCACATTTTGCGGACTACCTTCGCGTTGTAACAGCACACCCATCATCATATTTGCAGATGCATCACGTGAGTCGATGTCTAAGGCCTGATCTAATGTACGTTTCGCCGTATCATAATCGTTTGACTTAATATATTCAGCTGCCAACTGAGTTCTAACTTGTACTGCTTTCGTCGGATCACCTTTCGTATTCACGGTTTGGCAACCCACTAAGTACCACACAGACACACCCAATGTCAGTGCAAGGTAAAGTTTAGAAACGGGTTTTTTCAATTGGCATCCCCTTATATTATCCTTGTGAACGTAGAATTTCGTTTTTCTCTGCTACTTTCTTTTTCCACTGCTCTGCACGACGAGTTCGATCCGCTACTTGGCCCACCAACTGTCCGCAGGCAGCATCAATATCATCGCCACGCGTTTGACGAATCGTACACACAAATCCCGCATCAGACAAAGTTTTTTGGAAAGAAATAATGCGGTTGCGACTTGAACGACCATAAGGCGCATGTGGAAATGGATTAAATGGAATTAAATTAATTTTACTTGGTAAGTTCTTCAACAATTTAATCATCTGCTGCGCATGCTCAGGATGATCATTCACCCCATCCAACATCACATATTCAATCGTGACATGCTTACGTGCACTTTCATTGCCATCTTTGGCGATATACCGCTGACATGCTGCAATCAATTGTGCCAATGGATATTTTTTATTGATTGGAACCAACTCATTCCGCAGTTCATCATTTGGCGCGTGTAAGGAGATTGCCAATGCAACATCAATATCTTGTGCCAATTGATCAATTTTCGGGACCACACCTGAAGTCGATAAGGTCACACGGCGTTTAGACATACCATAAGCAAAATCGTCTAGCATGATACGCATTGAGCTCAATACGGCATCATAGTTGAGTAATGGCTCGCCCATGCCCATCATCACCACGTTGGTTACCGAACGCTCACGCTCAGCTACAGGCACATCTTCCATATAAGAATAGTTTGCAACCCACAACTGACCAATAATTTCATCTGGGTTTAAGTCGCGCTGAAAACCTTGTTTACCCGTTGAACAAAATGAACAATCCAGTGCACAGCCGACTTGAGATGAGATACATAAAGTACGGCGTAAACCACTACGATGTTCAGCAGGAATCAATACAGTTTCAACTAAAGAGCCTTCGCCCTCACCGACACGAAAAACCCATTTACGGGTACCATCTTTAGAATAATTCTTATGTACCACTTCAGGTGCTTTAATTTCACACAACTTTTCAAGTTTTTCACGTAATTTGCCTGAGATATTGGTCATCTCAGCAAAATCAGTCACAAAAAATTGGTGAATCCATTTCATCACCTGTCCTGCACGAAATTTTTTCTCTCCCATATCTTCGAAGAATTTTTCAAGCTGCGGACGTGACATGCCAAGTAAGTTCACTTTCGCAACAGAATTTTGCTGTGCAGGAGCGGATGGAGATTGTTGCTGTTCAGCCGAAACTGTAGAGACAGCGACCACTTCAGTACTCATGTGTATTACCTAAACCATGTCTAACGATGAAAGGAGAAGCTCAATAAACGAGCAGAAATATATTCAGGGAATAAAAAAACCAGATAAGTATAATAACACTTATCTGGTTTGAATACTTCGAATTAACGAGTACGCGGAGCAATCTCAGTTTGAGCGAAGAAGTAGTTCACTTCACGATCAGCAGATGCTACAGAGTCAGAACCGTGAGCAGCGTTTTCGTCGATGCTTACAGCGAAGTCAGCGCGGATAGTGCCTGGAGCTGCTTCTTTAGGATTCGTTGCGCCAAGGATTTCGCGGTGAGCAAGAACTGCGTTTTCGCCTTCAAGCACTGAAACAACAACTGGACCAGAAGTCATGAACGCAACTAGGTCAGCAAAGAAACCACGTTCTTTGTGCTCTGCGTAGAAACCTTCAGCTTCAGTTTGAGTCAAGTGTTTCATTTTAGTTGCAACGATTTGAAGACCAGCTTTTTCAAAACGAGCAAAAATGTCACCGATGTGGTTTTTAGCAACTGCGTCTGGTTTTACGATAGATAAAGTACGTTCAATAGCCATGATTGGCTCCTTAAGTCAATGTAGACATGAAAATTTTGGCGCATTATACCGAGATAATGCACAATTATCTGCTTTTACTCTGTAAAAAGTTGCTTTTTTCGATGCACGGATTATCGTGCTTCGTCAATCCATGCCATCTGAATTGCCTCAAGCAACCCTTCAGTTGACTTGTTAGGATCATCACTAAAGTCTGGTAAGGCACACACCCACGCATGTAAATCTGTAAAACGAATCCACTGCGGATCGACATCTGGATGAGCTTCATAGAGCTCAATAGCAATATCAATAGTGTCCGACCAACGTAAGCCCATAGTGGCGTCTCATCACAATATAGAAGATGCTGTACTGTAGCAAACTCTGAAATTTAAGCGTTAGTCTGTTTTGTGCAAAACTGCACTTTTTTACAACACGATATTTAAAAGTGGTGCACTACAAATTAAAGCCACTGCTACAACCGCGCCAATTGCAGCCCCGACCAAAACATCACTTGGATAATGTAGCCCCAAAATCATCCGAGATGCAGCGACCAAAACAGTAAAAGGCAACATAAGGATCAATAAAATTGGCTGTACGAAACCTAGCAATGTACTCACCATCACCGCATGTAAGGTATGACCTGAAGGGAAACTAAAATGATCAAGCGGTCGCTCACCCATTCGAATCACCTGATGCACTTGATAAGGTCGTGGACGAATCGTTTTTATTTTTAGAACCTTATAAATCAAAGTACCGCATAGTGAACCCAAAACCAAATACACAATTTGCAGACTATAGACCAGACCTTGCAACAGCCAAGTTAAAGCCAACATGGTGTACCAAAAAACACCATCGCCCAATCGGCTGATTCGTTTGAAAAAATTGGCTACTGTCTGTGAATGGGAAAAATGATTAAGATAAACACAGCCCTTTAGATCTAAATCTAATATTCTTATTTTTGCAGTTTTAAGATTCATACCACTTCTCCTTAACAACAACGTTGAAAGTTCAGCTGGAAAATCATTGTTATGCCGACGATTTTAGCCCGTCTAAGGGATTTTATTACGCTTCATTTTAAAGGATATTTTTGACAGTTTGATGATCTTCACTAAACTCATCCATAAATACCCGCACTCATTTACAATTTTAACCACGAAGCGATGATGATGCTTTTAGACTCGCCACCTGATATAAAGCTTGCTCAAACTGTTTCACAGGATATTGCCAACCAACACTTTCAATATCTTGACGCGCTTGAGCTCCCATGGTTTTAAGTACAGTTTGCGCTGGCAACTGTATAATCGTTTGCATAAAATGTGCCACCTGTCCAAAAGGACTCAGCCAACCTGTTTTTCCATGTTGGACATATCGCTGCGGGCTTGCATAATTATACGCCACCACAGGTAAACCACTTGCCATCGCTTCAAGTACCACATTGCCAAAAGTTTCTATTTGGCTAGCAAAAACAAAAACATCCGCACTGGCATAGGCCTGAGCGAGTGACTGTCCTGTTAAGCTGCCTGTAAAAATCACATCTGAACCATTGGCCATCTCCGTTAAACGCTTACGATCCGGCCCATCCCCCACAATCACCATTTTAAATTTGCGTGATGACTGCTTCTTGATATTCAAATAACTTTGAATGAGCACATCCACCTCTTTTTCAGGAGATAAACGCCCTACATATAAAAGCACAGTGGTATTTGCATCTGCTTGCCAATACAGACGCATTTGTTCCGAGCGATGTTCTGGCTGAAAACGTATGGTATCTACCCCTCGTCCAACCTCAACCAAAGGACAGGTCACTCCAAAATCCTGAAGTTGATTTAAGGTGGTTTGACTCGGCACACAAGTGAGTACCGTATGGTTATGAAACCAACGAAGATAGCTTTCAATCGGCTTTACCAGCAAAGCTAAATCAAAAAAGCGACTAAAATCATGAAAAGTTGAATGAAAGCCACTAGATACTGGAATTTGATGCGCTTGAGCGGCATACAGTGCAGTCAATCCCAAAGGGCCTTCCGTTACAATATGCACGACATCTGGACTGAAACGCTCAATCGCCTTGCTGACTTTGACATACTGAGGCATGCCAAATTGCATCTCCGTATATTTTGGAATACTTTTCGCCCAGACCAAACACTCGTGTTCGGCCTGAAACTCTGTGCATATATTTTTTTGCATTGGGCGGATCAACTGAATGCGGTGCCCCTGTTTTTGCAAGCCTTTACATAATTGTAACAGTGAATTTGCGACACCATTGATTTCTGGTGACCATGTTTCAGTCACGATAGTAATTTTTAATTTAGGCTTAAGAGTTTCTTGAAGCAGGGAAAGCTCTTGCTGAAAATTTTGTTGATGTTGTTGTTTTAAATAAAACCGCTGTGGTTCGGGGAAATTGTGCTGTTTGAATAATTTTGTTGTCATTGAACCGATCATACTACACCAAACTTTTCTTATTTTAAGTAAAGCTTAACTGAACTATTTGACAGTTTGATGATTGAATGATGAAACTAATTTAACACTCCCCACGCAAAAAGATAGGCCACTGGGCCATATCTTTTATATATGAAGCATTACACTTCGTTTAAAACATTAAGTTAATATAAAGGTTATCTCGATAAACTCCAGCCGGCGTCAATGCCGTTGGTCGCTCCATCAATTGCACCAATACCACAAACTTACTTTGTGCAGTTGCAGGTTGTGAGATAGGACTATTCCAACGCGAAGCACTCGCACCCGAAATATTCATTTGCGTTCTTAGTTTATGATTTTTCTCATTCACTAAATAACTGCTACCCGTTGCATTCATTAAATTACGAGAATTAAACTTAATCGCATAATTACTATCGCATGCGACTGAAAAAGAAGTCGCAGCCTGACTTAGATAGGAAGAACTCAAATTCAGCTGGCTTGAGGTTAAGCGCTCAATTTGACACTGTTTTGCATAGGTCAAAGCTGATGCTCCTACACAAAACACGAATAAAACAACTCTCAGTTTCATGGCACTACTACTCCATCTATTTACAATGAAGATCCATTGCTGGTTGATTCTCTTCATTTACTGTATCTGTAATATTGAGTTCTGCTGAACAACTGCGCGCATCTTTGGTTTTAATCTGTATATTATATGTACCAGGGATCAAACCATAAAGCATGACACTACCATCAGTAGAAATCGGATAAACTTCCCCTTCACCATTATTATTAATATAAAGTTCAGAGCCTGGTGCAAAAGTATTATTATTACTGTCTAATGGTCTTATATTGACTTGTTTTGCATGAAAAACAGGAAAATCTATAATATAACCACGTTGATTCAATGCTGTTAATTGTTTATTTGAATATTGTATTTTATCTTCCACAGGTAATTGATTTTGATCAAATGCAATATCATATTTTACATATGGAATAATATCATGAATAAACGCATAGCCTTTTTTATTGGTTTTATCAACATAAGTCAGTGACCTCAAAATATCAATATCCTGATAATCACCCACTTTAACCAATGTAAATGCATTGTCGACCATTTTAGTGAAACTGAGTTTATTACCTAACCAGACTACTGCACCTCGGTAGTTTAGCTGTGTTTCACGATCATCACGACCTTGAATATGATAGAAGTCCAAATCACCCACGTCAGTTTTTACTACACCATTTGCATTAAACATCGTTTCATCATTACGACGATTGACCCCAACTGAATAGTCGAAACCAACCTGATTAGAGTCATATTTAACCAATTGAAGGTTGGTATTCTGATCTGCTGACTGACTAAAATAAACCGACTTATCATCAAAACTATAACTAAGTGACAAAATCCCCCCAGAATCCTTACGATCACCAAAAGCATTGAAATAACTTAAACCAAAGGAGACTCTACGTCCGAAATTTCGGTTAAAGCCAATATTAATGACTTTCTGATCACTATTCGGAAAATCTGGGTCATCATAATATTTTTGTTCGGCATAATTAATATTAACATTCTGTAAATACGGCACATTACTCATACCAAAGTAAGCAAGATTTTCAAATTTTGGGTAATTAGAAGAAATCCCTAATTCATCTCCAAGAAATTTAAAATTCCTCTCTGTATATTTAGAACTTGCTCCCATTGAGAAACGGCCAAAGTCTTTACTTGCAGATAATCCATAAGAATAATTAAACTGGTTATCATCATCATGAGATGCAAGGACTACACTATCCAAAACAAAAATATTGCTAACAGCCTGCGTCCACATAAAGCCTACATTTTGTATATCTTTACTGTATGACAAGTTTGTTCCAAGCGTTGTAGAGTTTGTCAGTCCTTTTCGATAATAAGTATTTACAAAGAAATCACGATAATCACTACTGTCCATATTATAGTTATAACGTAATTTACCAACAGCAATACTATATTCATTCAAACCTGAGCGTAGCAGCCGATTGGTTACCATGATCGGAAAACTCTGCACACTTCGATTTCCAAGTACATCTTCAACGACAATTTGAGCATTACCTGCTTGTTGAATTTGCGCACCCATTAATAAATTATAATCACCAGGACTGACTTTCTGGCTGTATATATTTACTCCATTGATATACAAATCAACTGTGGAAGGAACCCGCGCACTGCCTTGTAAACTTGGCATATTCCAATAAATAAAGTTTGGTCTCTCGGTATAATTTGTTCCCCAATTCAATCCCGCAAAGCGTAGAGAATTAATCAAGGGATTATAGGTTGTAGTGGTATCACCGATGGTTAACCGAGTCATATTTTTGGGAAATTCAAAATCAACACTACTACTGAGTCGCACCACCCGTTCATCTGTAGGAGTGTTCTGGTATAGCATGGAGTTTTTCATGATCCAGTAATCTTTAAAAACCCCTAACTCCATCAAGCCACTATAAGAGTCATTATTATTGCTATTGGCATATACGAAATCATAATTAATAAAGCCACCAAAACTGGCCTTTTCAGGAATGATGTTATTGTTTAATGCATTAAAGTCCGTTTCAAAAAGTTCTGTTGGAATCGTGAGCTTAATGGATTGCGATGAATCATCAAAAGTTGACTGAACACCACTTGATGACACCAAGCAGAATTCTGGTCGCGAAGCTAAGGTTTTTAATTGCGCAGTTGAAATTTGACGTTCTGCCAGTACCTGACATTCAAGATAATATTGATCGCCCTGCTTTAATAAGGCGACATCTGTATGATGATCTAGATCATTAATCCAAAGGTTCGCAATATTTTCTTCCAGCACACCCTCACTGGCATTTACATTGAGTGCTAAAAAAAAATGAATAACGATCAGTATTTTTATTTTCGTATTCATTACACCCCCCACCTTGGACTAATCCGAGAATTTGAGTTCCACCATTTTATCGTTCTTATCCGTAAACAATTGAACGTAATAATTTTTAGGGTTTGTTATTCGTGTATTGTTTAGATCATAAGACATACTTTTATTTGCAAGCAAATAATTCATGGTTTCCGTTTTAAAAACTTCTTTTTTATTTGCATCTACAATTTTCAAATTTGCGATTTGAATATGCGATTTTGCATTATTTTTAACAATCAACTTATTATTTTCAACGTTGAAATTTAGTTTAACATCTTCCTGCTTACCAACAAAGAGGGGTAAATTAAAGCTGACCAGAAAATTTACTGAAGATTCTTTTACAGCCTGTGGAATTTCATCAACAATCACACGCCATGTCCCTTCTTGTTGCCCTTCTAAAACCGACTCTACCGGGCGATTAAAACCGACGCGAATGGTTTGCTTGCCATTGGCTTGTAAAATAAAATTCTTAGGGTTAATAATTAAACTATTGTCAGGCTCAAGCACATTTTCGCCATTGTCTTTTTGAGTCCACTTAAATGCTTTAACTTCAAAAATTCGCTTTTCTGTCTCATCTTTAGATTCTAGGGTTAATGTTGTTGTTCTTTGCTTTGCGGGATTTTGAATATACATTTGGACTGGGTCAACTGAAACACCAGCATGTGTTCCCGACATATACAGCATCGAAGACACCAGAATTGCTATTATTCTTTTCATGTTACACCCCTTATTATAATTTTAAAAAACCTAACCTGATACTGTGATCAAGTTAGGCTTAGTTTGACCAGATTAGTAGTAAACTTTAATTTTATAAGTATCGTTGTATGTACCCGCACGTTGGAAGGCACTTACTGCTGCATTTGTAACAGATACAGAGTATACATCATCAGCTAGACCATTGTGATTTGAGTTACCAAATGGAATCACACCACCGCCTGTTTTATTTGTAACAATTGTTGTTGGTACACGAACACTACCATCATCTTCATGTTTCACATAAGTGCTGGCACTTGTACCAGTGTTTGCTGTTTGAATGTTAAGCGTATAGTGGGTATTACTACGCACAGTGTAGGTTGAACTCTGAGTTCCGCCATTTTTATTCAACGTAATGGCACTACCACCGAGCACTTCACATTTTTTAGGAATTTCCAATTTAATTGGAATATCTTTTTCACAACCAAGTGAAGTACAGTTACCCCAATTATATCCGCCACCACCACGTGCTGCTTCGCCACCTTCATCATCAGCAAAAACTGCTGTTGAGCCAAGACCTAATGCAACTGCCATTAAAGATGTTTGAACTAACTTATTCATAGCCATTCTCCGGGACGTTTATTTTTAAAACCTGATTAATTGTTATGGTTACCCTTAATCAAAACTGGGCCTTTCTTGGCTACCAAGCTTTTTGTTAAGCGTGTTTTAATTGTAGTTATTCTGAACAAAAAACCACCTATACGCCCCTTTTCACTCAAAAAGACAACAAGTACGCATTTTTTAAAAAAGTAAATTTAAATAACTATTTTTATTTATATTTTTATATATCCTATATTTTTGAAGTCCCAAAAAATAGTTACACAACTTTCAGGGATGCACTTTTTTTGTGCATTTTAATATTTAAAATAGTTCCCTGTTTTATATTGGAAATTTATGACATTTTAGTTTTACATTTCATTACATCTTCGATTGAATAATTTCTTATTTTGCTGAAAATTTCATTTTTCATTCTTTTTTTAGTTGAATTTTCAACTATTTTATACATTTATAGCGATTACTTCATGAAAACCGAAAGTTTATTCACATCCTATTTACCCAGTTCTAGGGATTGAATAAGATGACCAAAACCTCACTTTCAAACTTAAAAATTACATGAATGTGCGTTTTAGAAAACTTAAACCGACACTTCAAACCTAAATGTAATCTCAAGTACTCTTTTCTAGGATTTTCTTTATGAAAAATAAAATCCACAAAAACATTATTAATCCAATAATTTTATAAAGAATATTAAACTAAGATATAGCCACAAAAACAGATCATTCATTTGTGTTTTTTCTATTGGAACTCCCCCCTAAGCACCCTCTTTTAGTGCTAAAACCACAGTGACGGCTCTATTTTTAGCATTGTGAGCTACTGCGGCACCGTCACTAGAACAACCAACACTCAACGCATAGCAGAAAAAAATCTTGTAAAAACAAGGATTCTTTAAAGATTAAACTAGAATTTAGTTTAATCTTTATCTACGATTTTGTTCCTTGAATCCAAGGTACAAAAAAAGATAAAAGCACTGCTTTTATCTTGTTGAGGTACCTAAGCTTAAACATAAAAAAACCCACTCAAATAGAGTGGGTCTTCGCATTCAAATCAATTGATTCAAGAAATTAGTTCTTTTCTTTATCTACGATTTTGTTTGCTTGAATCCAAGGCATCATCGCACGTAACTTACCACCAGTTACTTCAATACCATGTGCTGCATTTTGACGACGACGAGCAGTCATAGATGGGTAGTTCAACGCACCTTCTTGAATGAACATCTTCGCATATTCACCAGATTGGATACGTTTAAGTGCATTACGCATCGCTTCACGAGACTGTTCGTTGATCACTTCAACACCAGTTACGTATTCGCCATATTCAGCATTGTTCGATACTGAATAGTTCATGTCTGCAATACCACCTTCGAACATCAAGTCAACAATCAACTTAAGTTCGTGTAAGCATTCGAAGTAAGCCATTTCAGGTGCATAACCTGCTTCAACTAAAGTTTCGAAGCCCATTTTAACAAGCTCTACTGCACCACCACAAAGAACTGCTTGCTCACCAAATAGGTCAGTTTCAGTTTCTTCACGGAATGAAGTTTCGATGATACCTGTACGACCACCACCTACGCCTGAAGCATAAGAAAGTGCTACGTTGCGTGCATTACCAGATGCATCCTGGTGAATCGCGATTAAGTCAGGAACACCTGAACCACGTTGGTATTCAGAACGTACTGTATGACCTGGTGCTTTTGGCGCAACCATGATCACGTCTAAATCAGCACGTGGAACAACTTGGTTATAAAGAACAGAGAAACCATGAGCAAATGCTAATGTTGCACCTTCTTTGATATTTGGCTCGATCACGTCACGATAAAGTTGTGATTGGAACTCATCTGGAGTCAAGATCATCACTACATCAGCTTGCGCTACAGCAGCAGGAACTTCAGCAACTTTAAGACCTGAATTTTCAGCTTTTTTCCAAGAAGTAGAACCAGCACGTAAACCTACAGTTACGTCTACACCAGAATCTTTAAGGTTAAGCGCATGCGCGTGACCTTGCGAACCGTAACCAATGATCGCTACTTTCTTAGATTGGATGATAGATAAGTCGCAGTCTTTATCGTAAAAAATTTGCATTGCTGTCTCCGCTAAAATGCTTTGTATTCTGTAATTTCACCAAGAGTTTATTTTTTGATGAAATCCTCCTTTTATCAAAAGGAGGTTGAATCGTGTTAATTAATTAAATGGTTAAAACTTTTTCGCCACGCGCGATGCCTGAAACACCAGAACGTACAACTTCAAGAATGGTATTCTCTGCTAATGCATCAATAAAACCATCAATTTTTTCAGTCGTACCCGCGATTTGAATGGTATAAGTCGTTGGGGTAACATCCACGATTTGCGCACGGAAAATGTCCGCAGTTCGTTTAATTTCAGCACGTGCCGAGCCAAGTGATTTGACCTTAATCAACATCAATTCACGCTCAATATGCGCACCTTCAGACAGATCAACCACTTTTACAACTTCAACTAATTTGTTGAGCTGCTTCGTGATTTGTTCAATTTTATGGTCATCACCATAAGTCGTTAGAGTCAAACGAGATAAAGTCGGATCTTCGGTTGGCGCAACGTTTAAGGTCTCGATGTTATAACCACGTTGAGAAAATAAACCCACCAAACGAGAAAGCGCACCAGCTTCGTTTTCTACAAGTACAGAGATAATGTGTCTCATGACGTGCGCTCCCCTTTACCTAACCACATATCTTGCATTGACTGACCTGCAATAAGCATTGGATAAACATGCTCGGTACGGTCAACCATAACGTTGATGAATACACATTTATCGTTGATTGCCATTGCTTCTGCAAGCTTAGACTCAAGCTCATCGGCATGGTTAATCTGAATACCTACATGACCATACGCTTCCATCAATTTAGGGAAGTCAGGCAATGAATCTACATAAGAACTCGAATGACGTCCTTCATAGTTCATATCTTGCCACTGCTTTACCATCCCTAAAGCTTGGTTATTCAAGCAGAGGATTTTTACGTTAAGGTCATATTGCTTACACGTCGAAAGCTCTTGGATACACATCTGGATGGATGCTTCACCTGTGATACATACTACTTGTTGGTCTGGGAAAGCTAATTTCGCAGCCATCGCGTAAGGTAAGCCCACACCCATGGTGCCAAGACCACCTGAATTAATCCATTGACGTGGACGCTTATACTTGTAGTAGTTTGCACCAAACATTTGGTGCTGACCTACGTCAGAAGTAATGATTGCTTCACCATTGGTGATTTTATCCAACGCTTCGACCACTTGCTGTGGCTTCATTGAACCATCAGTCGGTTTGTCATATTTCAAACCATGAACTTTACGCCATTCATTGATTTGTGCCCACCACGCGGCAATGTCTTCAGGATTTGGTTTAGACACATTCATCTGCTTGAGCTGTGTCAACATTTCTTGAAGAACAGGTTCTACCGCACCCACGATTGGGATATGCGCCATGATGGTTTTTGAAATCGTCGCAGGGTCGATATCAATATGAATCACTTTTGCATTTGGACAGAATTTTGCAGGATTGTTGGTTACACGGTCATCGAAACGCGCGCCAATACACAAAATCACATCGGCATTGTGCATGGTCATATTGGCTTCATACGTACCATGCATACCCAACATACCAATGAACTGTGGATCATTGCCTGGAAAGGCACCCAGACCCATCAAAGTATTGGTCACTGGGTAGCCTAGAATATGCGCCAACTCAGTCAACTGTTCTGATGCATTACCTTGTACAACACCACCACCTGTATAAATTACAGGGCGTTTTGCGTGAATTAGCTCTTCAATGGCTTTACGAATTTGACCTGAGTGACCACGATGCGGTGGTTGATACGAACGCATCTTCACTTTTTCTGGGTATTCGTAAGCAAACTTTTCAGCAGGATTAGTTGCATCTTTAGGAATATCAACCACCACAGGACCTGGACGGCCTGAAGATGCGATATAAAAAGCCTTCTTAATAATCGAAGGAATTTCGCTGGCATGGCGCACTTGGAAACTATGTTTTACGATCGGGCGAGAAATACCGACCATATCTGTTTCTTGGAATGCATCTTCACCAATTAAATGTGACGCAACCTGACCTGACAAAATCACCATTGGGATTGAGTCCATATAAGCCGTTGCAATTGGAGTCACAGTATTGGTTGCACCCGGACCTGAAGTCACGAGCACCACACCCGTCTTACCTGTTACGCGCGAGTAAGCATCGGCCATATGACCAGCAGCTTGTTCATGGCGCACGAGGTAATGATTGATTTTGTCTTGTTGAAAGAACGCGTCGTAGATATGTAAAACTGCGCCGCCTGGGTATCCAAATACATGTTCAACGCCTTCGTCCGCCAATGCGCGAACGAGCATTTCACCACCAGATAAAAGTTCCAACGTGATTCACCCTAATCTTTATCACTGCAATGGTGGGAGGCACCAGCAGTGTTTCATTCATTGATTGTCTGCACTGTTATAGCACACATATTTCTTAGTTTTCATAGCAATAGGAAAAAATTCTGATCTGTATGCTGTTTGAGCACTATGAGATCTAAAATGTGTTGGGATAAACACATTTTTTTTACTTTGTTCACGGTCTCGGCTAGAAAGCGTGTCCATTGCATGAAATGACACTTTATCGAAGGGTGATCGAGTAAAGGCATATAAAACTAAAGACAGCATTTTTAGGAGTTTCGTGACTAATGTCAAGTTTAAAAATTAGCTTTTTTTTGTTTATTTACAGACCGTTTATTTTTTATGCACCTTGATCAAAGAAACGAGGAAAGTTTTTCTTTATTTTTTAAAGTTCAAACCCATGATTTTCTATTGCTCTGAATTTATTAATAAAAAAAGGTCATGAAATCCATAAATAAGTTTAATAATACCTTTGCTTTAAAACTATTTCGGCACTTTGCATATTAAGTTTTTAGGCTTAAACCCATTTTTATATACAGATTTTTATAAGTTTATTCTTCTTTCTAACTGCCTAACTGTGCCAGAACACATATATTGTGATGTCAATTGAGTATTACAGCTAAAAAACACAAAAAAACTTAGATGAAAAGACAGGCCAAACAATTTTTATTGTTCAAAAATAAGCATAAAATAGCCATAACGATAAACCCAATCAAATCGAATGATTAGGGATATAAAAAGGACAATCGCAGATGAGTTTTCCGTTTACAAAAATGCTTTTAGGTTTGGCTTGCATGGGGCTAACCGTGGTGACTACACAAAGCTTTGCCAAAACCTATTATAAGTGGGTGGACAGCCAAGGTTCGACACATTACACCACCACGCCACCACCCAAAACAGCAAAGAAGCAAGGTAAAATAGATACTTATGGTTGGAAGAACTCGCCTCAACAGACGACAACAGAAGCACCGACCCCAAGCAATGTCCCGAGTCCTACACCAGCAATACCAGATGCTGTACCCACTGTAACCCCCGCAGCACCCGTGGAATTCGAAAACCAACAACGCGACGCCAATAAAGCATTACAAAAAGGGCAACGGGCTCAACCTGCGATTTAAACAACTCATACAGTTTCAGCTATATTTTCAACTTCTTTAATTTCCTGCACAAATCATGGTGCAAAATTCACTTTTAGGTGCATTTTGCGCTATGCTGTGCAACAAACTTTTTTTAATCATTGTTCTTAACATACGTATATGACTACTCACATTGACCCCGAATATCAAGCGAGCGCGATTGAACCTACCGTCCAACAAGACTGGGAAGCTCGTAAAGCCTTTAAAGTTGCAGACACTGTAGAAGGTCCACGTCGTTATATCCTCTCGATGTTCCCTTACCCAAGTGGCAAACTGCATATGGGTCATGTGCGTAACTATACCATTGGCGATGTGATTAGCCGTTTCCACCGTCTCAAAGGGGAAACTGTACTGCAACCTATGGGTTGGGATGCATTTGGTCTACCTGCTGAAAACGCTGCGATTGCCCATCAAGTTGCGCCAGCAAAATGGACTTTTGAAAACATCGCATATATGCGTGATCAGTTAAAAAAATTGGGGCTTTCTGTCGATTGGGATCGTGAGTTTGCGACCTGTACCCCTGAATATTACCGCTGGGAACAGTGGTTGTTCGTACAACTGTACAAAAAAGGCTTGATCTATCGTAAGCTTTCAACTGTGAACTGGGACCCTGTAGACCAGACAGTTTTAGCCAATGAACAAGTTGAAAATGGTCGTGGTTGGCGTTCAGGTGCATTGGTTGAAAAACGTGATATTCCAATGTACTACTTCCGCATCACCGACTATGCACAAGAATTATTAGACGATTTAGATACCTTAAAAGACGGTTGGCCACAGCAAGTCTTGACCATGCAACGTAACTGGATTGGTCGTTCAACGGGGATGGAAATCACCTTCCCTTCTGCCAATACTGAAATCTACGCAGATGGTTTAACCGTTTACACCACGCGTGCTGATACCTTAATGGGTGTGACTTATGTTGCCGTTGCAGCAGAACACCCTATGGCACTGAAAGCGGCTGCCGTCCAATCAGAAGCGGGCAATCCTGAACTTGCTGCATTTATTGAAGAATGCCGTATGGGTTCAGTCGCAGAAGCTGATTTAGCTACTGCTGAAAAGAAAGGGATGGCAACAGGTCTGTCTGTGAAGCACCCTGTGACAGGTGAAGACTTACCTGTTTGGATTGCGAACTATGTGTTGATGTCATACGGCTCAGGTGCTGTGATGGCAGTGCCTGCACATGACGAACGCGACTTTGAATTTGCCAATAAATTTAACTTGCCAATCAAGCAAGTGATTGATGCCAAAGGCGCTGATGATGCTGAATACTCAGCAACTGAATGGCAAGAATGGTACGGTTCTAAAGATGGCAAATTGGTGAATTCTGGCGAGTTTGATGGTTTGGAATTCCAAGCTGCGTTTGATGCTTTCCTTGCAAAATTAGAACCACAAACTTTAGCGAATGCTAAGGTTCAATTCCGTTTACGTGACTGGGGTGTATCTCGTCAACGTTACTGGGGTTGCCCAATTCCAATGATCAACTGTGAAAAGTGTGGTCAAGTCACCGTACCAGAAGATCAATTGCCAGTGGTATTACCAACTGACGTCGTACCAGATGGTTCTGGTAATCCATTGAACAAGATGCCAGAGTTCTACGAAACCAAGTGCCCTAACTGTGGTGGCGATGCGCGTCGTGAAACCGATACTTTAGATACCTTTGTAGAATCATCTTGGTACTATGCACGTTATGCCTCTCCAGACTTTACTGGCGGTATGGTTGATCCTGCTGCGAGTCAAACATGGCTTCCTGTAAACCAATATATCGGTGGTGTTGAACACGCGATTCTGCACTTACTTTATGCACGCTTCTTCCACAAATTGATGCGTGATGAAGGTGTAGTACAAGGCAATGAACCATTTACCAACCTGTTGACTCAAGGTATGGTTTTGGCAGACACGTATTACCGTGAAGCTGAATCAGGCAAGAAAACTTGGTTTAACCCTGCGGATATCGACCTCGAACGTGATGAAAAAGGTCGTATTCTGTCTGCGAAATACCAAGGTGACGGTCAAGAAGTCATTGTTGGTGGCCAAGAGAAAATGTCGAAATCGAAAAATAACGGTATCGACCCACAAGCTATTATTGATCAGTACGGTGCAGATACAGCACGTGTCTTCATGATGTTCGCTGCCCCACCAGATCAATCATTAGAATGGTCAGATGCAGGTGTGGAAGGTGCAAACCGTTTCTTGAAACGTGTCTGGCGTTTGGTTGCAAACTTCCTTGAGAAAGACAATACCGCATCTAGCATTGATACAACGCAATTATCTACCGAAGCCCAAGATTTACGTCGTAAAACGCATGAAACCATCCAAAAAGTGGGTGATGACATTGAACGCCGCCATGCCTTTAACACAGCCATTGCAGCAATGATGGAACTGTTAAATGCCAACAACAAGTTTGAAGCGAAAACTGATAACGATGTTGCTGTTGCACGTGAATCAATCACGACTCTATTAACCTTACTTGCGCCATTTGCACCGCACTTGAGTCAAACGCTATTGGCTGAATTCGGGTTGGATTTAACCACTGTATTATTCCCGACTGCAGATGAATCTGCACTGGTACGAAATACACAAACGATCGTGGTTCAGGTCAACGGTAAACTTCGTGGTAAATTAGAAGTGTCTGTCGATGTATCGAAAGATGATTTACTTGCTTTAGCTAAAGCCTTGCCAGAAGTTCAACAATTTTTGACGGGTCCAACCAAGAAAGAAATTGTGGTACCCAATAAATTAGTAAATTTGGTGGTTTAAAGCCTTTGAGCCTCCCTTTTATAAAGGGAGGCTTGGTGGGATTTTATTAGAAAATCTCCCTTGCGAAGCATTGCTTCTCACCTCTTTCAAAAGAGGCGGAAATGAAAAGGAATAAACAATTCCCAAACAAAGCCCGTTGCCAGTCAACGGGCTTTGCACATACAATCACGACATATTATTTTTCTTTTATCAAAAAGAGCAAAACAGAGGACAACACATGCATTTAGGCAAACGTTTGGCAGCCATTGTTTTAACTTGTGGCCTAGGTGCAAGCTTAGTCGGTTGTGGCTTTCATTTAAAAGGAACCAACCCAAGTACAACACCGATTGCTTATTCAAAAATAAATCTAGTTCTGCCAAAAGACACTGATGAGTTACATGAAAAATTAGCCATCTACCTTGGTGCATCTGGGGTTCAGTTGAGCAATGGTTCAGATGCCTATGTACTCCATGTTTTAGACTATAAACCACAGCGTTTAGAACTCAATGGTAAACTGATTGAAGTCATTTTACGACTAAACGTCACCTTCCGTATTGAAGATGCGCAAGGTCGCCCGATTACGGAGCCACGAACAGTTGTCGCGACACGTACATACCAATATAACGTTGAAACCGTCAACACCGATGATCAAGAAAAGACTTACTTGAACCAAGTCATCGTCGATGATATTGCTCAACAAATTGTTCGTCAGATTTCTTTGAATCGTTTACCCCCTGCCCAACAATAAGGTTATTGAATGAAACTTGACTATCTGCAAGCCTTAAAACGTGTCGATGAAGCCCGTGGTGCGTGGGTGATGCAAGGTCAAGAGCCATTACTTGAACAAAACTTACTAGATGCATTTCGGATCAGCTGGCAAAAACAAGAGATCGAACGGCAACGTCATGACATTAATAATGTTAATGATTGGAAAAATGTCTTTAATGCACTCAACAGCTTATCCTTATTTTCCAGCCAGTTAGCCATTGAAGTTCATGGCAATATTAAGCCTGATGCCAACGGCCTTAAGCTGCTAAAAAGTTATATCCAAAACAATGAACAGAATTTGCTTTTGGTCGTGATGCCCAAGCAAGACAGTGCTAGCCTAAAAACTGGCTTTTTTCAAACTGTTGAAGCCAATGGTGTGCATGTGGCCCTGACCGCGAATTATCCGCGGGATCGTCAGCAGATTTTAGGCATTGAAGCAGATAAACTGGGGATAAAACTCAGTCAGGATGCATGGCAATGGTTAGAACAGCATCATGAACATAACCTACTTGCAGCAAAAAACAGCTTGATGCGTGTCAGCGATACTTTTGCTGAAGTTGAACTGATTCAAATTGATCACTTACAAGCTTGTTTGCAAGACCAGTCCCGTTATAGCACCTTCGATTTAAGCGATGCCCTACTCGAAGGAAATTTAGCGCAATCCATTAAAATTTATCAATATCTGATTGCTTCAGGCGAACCTCTCAGTCTGATTTTGTGGAGTATCAGCAAAGAAATGCGTTTATTGATGCAACTATTTGAACAACCACAAAATGCGCTACAACTCGGCATTTGGAAAAATAAAGTTAGCGTCTATCAACACGCTTTACGTCGACTAAATCCGCACTGTTTTTTGACATGGCCCCATTTATTACTACGGATTGATGCTTCAATTAAGGGTTTACAACATGAAAATGCAGAACATGTCGTGATGCAAGCGATTGCCTCACTCTGTGGAAAATCACTTTTTCCAGCTTAAATTCACGGTATCTTCATTTTTAAAATAATAATCATTTCTATTTGTTCAAAAAATTCACGATTTATCCGTATTTCGCTTCTATAATGTTCCTAATTTTGTTTACTCCCTGATTCCAATGCAAAAAATAAAAGCTTTTAAAATGATCATAGCAGTACTCTGTATTGCTGTAGTTGCTTATGTCGCATGGACATACTTCAAGCCAAAACAAGAACAACCTCAATATATTACCGAAAGTGTTAGTCGTGGCGACCTCGAAAACACGGTATTAGCTACAGGTACTTTAGATGCGACCAAACTGGTAAGTGTCGGTGCACAGGTATCAGGCCAAGTACAAAAAATGTATGTGCAATTAGGGGACGAAGTCAAACAAGGACAATTAATCGCTCAAATTGATTCAACGACCCAAGAAAACAGCTTTAAAACAGCAGAAGCAAATATTAAGAATCTAGAAGCGCAGCGCCTACAACAAGAAGCCAACTTAAATGAAATGCAGTTGGCCTATAAACGTCAACAACAAATGTATGCCCAAGATGCAACATCTAAAGCAGAATTAGAATCTGCCGAAGCAAGCTATAAAACAGCCCAAGCCCAAATAAAAGCGATTGATGCACAAATTGAATCTGCAAAAGTGACCAAATCAACAGCTCAAACCAATATTGGTTATACCCGTATTGTGGCACCGACTGACGGTACCGTTGTTGCGATTGTGACTGAAGAAGGTCAAACGGTGAATGCTAATCAAAGTACACCAACCATTGTCAAAATTGCAAAACTACAGAATATGACCATTAAGGCACAGGTCAGTGAAGCGGACATTATGAAAGTGCAAAAAGGACAAGCTGTGTACTTTACAACTTTAGGGGATGACAGCAAACGTTATGCAAGTTTGCGTCAGGTTGAGCCTGCGCCAGACTCAATTACAGATGATGACACCAGTACCAGTACATCTACAAGTACAGCTATTTATTATAATGCGCTATTTGATGTGCCAAATCACGATGGCAAACTTCGTATTGATATGACAGCACAAGTATATATCGTACTTGACTCTGCAAAAAATGCCTTGCTTGTCCCTTCTTCTGCGCTTTCTACCCGCACTACAAATGCAAATCGTAGTAGTAACTCTAATACAGAGGCTGCATCTTCTGCACAAAATAAATCTGATGCAGATCATCCACAAGCTCCTCGCTTAGAGCGTCTCAAATTAAATGCTGCACAGCAACAATTGGTCAAAGACGGCAAAGCAACGGTGAGTGTCGTTCGTGTTTTACAGGCAGATGGTTCTGCTCAACCTAAACAAGTCTTGGTTGGTATTAATAACCGTGTCAATGCACAAGTTATTGCAGGCTTAAAAGAAGGTGATCAAGTGGTCATTGCTGACAGCTCTGATACTGCTGCTGCAACCGCAAACAGCAGCAACCGTCGTCGTAACGGCCCACCGATGGGAATGTAAGCATGACAAAAAGAGCCTTGCTTGAAGTCAGCAATTTGGTGCGAGAGTTTCCAGCTGGCGAAAGTACTGTACAAATTCTCAAAGGGATTGATCTGACCATTTATGAGGGTGAACTGGTTGCCATTGTCGGGCAATCGGGTTCAGGTAAATCGACCCTCATGAATATCTTAGGTTGTCTTGATCGACCAACTTCGGGTAGTTATCAGGTCAATGGACGAGAAACTGGCAAACTTGAACCAGACCAACTGGCTGAGTTGCGTCGTGAGTATTTTGGTTTCATTTTCCAGCGTTATCATCTCTTGGGTGATCTCTCAGCCGAGGGAAATGTCGAAGTTCCTGCCGTTTATGCTGGAGTGAGCCCTTATCAAAGAAAGCAGAGAGCCACTGCGCTACTGACGGAACTAGGTTTAGGTAACAAAACTCAAAACCGTCCAAGTCAACTTTCTGGGGGGCAACAACAACGTGTCTCAATTGCACGTGCGCTAATGAATGGTGGAGATGTTATTCTCGCTGATGAACCAACAGGCGCATTAGACTCGCATAGCGGTATCGAAGTAATGCGAATTTTACGCGAACTGAATGCCGCAGGCCATACCATTATTTTGGTCACTCATGACATGCAAGTGGCAAAAAATGCCTCGCGTATTATTGAAATCAGTGATGGCCTAATCATTGCCGACCGAGTTAATCAACCCGAATACGACACAGAACTACATAGAGATCCAGATGCAGAAACTGCGATTTCTGCCCAGCAAGAAAAAAATAAAAGCGTCTCAGCATGGCGCTCCTTGCTCGACCGTCTAGGTGAAGCTTTCCGCATGGCACTATTGTCCATGAATGCTCACCGCATGCGAACTTTTTTGACCATGCTCGGTATTATTATCGGGATTGCGTCTGTCGTAACTGTAGTGGCATTAGGAAATGGCTCGCAGAAGCAGATTTTGAATAATATTAGTAGCCTAGGAACCAATACCATTACCGTATTTCAGGGACGTGGCTTCGGTGACAACTCTAAAACGGCTAATTTCAAAACGCTTGTTCCAGGCGATGCCGACGCTTTAGCAACTCAACCCTATGTGAGTGCTGTCAGCCCCATGGTGAGTTCATCCAAAACGATTCGTTATCAAGAAAATGAAGCCAGTGCCACGATCAATGGAATTGGTGCCGACTACTTTACAGTCAAAGGTCTCACCTTTAAAAGTGGACAAACCTTTGATCAGCGTAGTGTACGTGATCGTACCCAAGACGTAATCATTGATACCAACACCCAAAAACAATTCTTTAGTGACGGATCTGATCCTGTCGGTCAAGTGGTCTTACTTGGCAGCGTGCCTGCGCGCATTATTGGAATCGTGGAACCACAAAACAGTGCTATGGGCTCTGATGATACATTAAATGTCTATATGCCTTACACGACAGTAATGAGCCGTATGCTCGGTCAGAGCAATGTGCGCAATATTATTGTGCAAATCAATGATAAATATTCAACCAGTGCTGCTGAAAATGCGATTGTAAACTTACTCACCCTACGTCATGGTCAACAAGACGTATTTACCATGAACAGTGACAGTATTCGCCAAACCATTGAAAAAACCACCAGTACCATGACCCTATTGGTTTCTGCTATTGCGGTGATTTCATTGGTAGTTGGTGGTATTGGTGTGATGAATATTATGCTGGTATCGGTCACAGAACGGACGCAAGAAATTGGTGTTCGGATGGCCGTAGGTGCACGTCAGAGTGATATTTTACAGCAGTTCTTGATTGAAGCCATTCTAGTCTGCCTAATTGGTGGTGTTTTGGGTGTACTACTCTCCCTTGGACTAGGGCAAATCATTGAGAAGTTTGCAGGGGATAATTTTGCTGTGGCTTATTCCACCACGTCCATTATTGCCGCATTTGTCTGTTCAACTTTAATTGGTGTGGTGTTTGGTTTCTTACCTGCAAAAAATGCAGCCAAACTTGATCCTGTTGCAGCACTCGCTCGAGAATAAGGAAAAAATATGCCTTTTTTATTTACACGCCTTTGTACTGCAATGCTGCTTGGGAGCACATTGGTTGGTTGTGCAGCCGTGGTTAAAACCCCTTATCAAACGCCAGTCGTACAAACGCCGACTCAGTTTCAGTATGACAAAGCGACTGCACAACAACGCCAACAAGCGATTTATACCGACCAATGGTGGACGTTGTTTGGCGATACACAGCTTAATCAACTGGTCGATGCCGTGCTCGCAAAAAATGCCGATCTGGCCGTTGCAGGGATGACCTTAAAGCAAGCACGCTTACAAGCAGAACTTGCAGAAAATCAGCAAAAGCCACGTGTCAGCTCTACGGTATCTACAGGTCATCAGTTCGACTTAAACTCAGGCAATGACAGCTCAAGCGGTCTGTCTTTAGGTGCAGGTTTAAGTTATGAAGTCGATTTATTTGGTAAATTGGCCCGTCAAACTGAAGCAAAAAGATGGGAAGCTCTTGCCACCGAGCAAGATTTACAAGCCACTGCTCAAAGCTTAATTGGCACCACGGCGAAGCTATATTGGCAATTGGCCTATTATAATGAAAGCCGTATAACAGCTGAGCAAAGCCTTGCCACCTCACAAAAACTCTATGACTTGGTTAAAGTTCAGTATCAAGCTGGGGCTGTATCAGGACTGGACTTAACCCAAGCGGAACAGTCCGTACAAAGTCAAAAAGCCAGTCTAAGTCAAATTCAGCAAAGTTTGGTCGAGACCCGTACCGCAATTGCAGTGTTACTGCATATACCTGTGCAGCAGTTAAGTGTTGATGAACCACAGCGTTTACCACGTTTAGCTTTGCCAAGTATTGCAGCGGGCTTACCTGCCGACATTTTGTCACGCCGTCCAGACTTAAAAGCGGCTGAGCTACGTTTACGTGAGAGTTTAGCCACTAAAGATGCTACCACGGCGAGCTATTATCCTTCGATCAGTTTGACAGGGAATCTAGGATCAACGAGCACTTCACTAACGCAGCTGCTCAAGAACCCTGCACTAACATTAGGCGCAAGTTTAAGTCTGCCGTTCTTGCAATATAACGACATGAAACGTGACCTTGCGATTAGTCAATTAGACTATGAAAAAGCCATTGTGCAATATCGTCAGACCTTGTACCAAGCCTTTGCCGATGTGGAAAATGCACTGTCTGCACGAACTGAGTTGAGTCAACAAGTACAATTGCAACAGCAGAATTTGGAACTGGCTGAAAAAGTGGAACGTTTGACCCAAGTCCGCTATCGCTATGGTGCCGTGGCTTTAAAAACCTTATTGGACCAACAAGAAACCACTCGCACTGCGCGCTTAACATTGGTCAATACCAAACAAAGCCAATACAACGCTTATGTCACGCTGATGCAAGCTTTGGGCGGAAGTCCTGTAAAAGAACTAGTAAAACAATAGTCCTAGCGCTATGGCTTTGTTCTCTTATTCTTTCACCAGATCTGGATTATTCTGGATCTGGTGAATACGTTTAATCTTGTCCTGATCATCAAAAACAACTTCATACGAAAGTTGCTGACCATTGAAATACATCTCTGTTGGAGAGCCAATCACTTCCCAAAGACCAATGGTGGCAATATCCGCAGTCGTGTGCCATAGCGTTCGGCTGATTCTGGCTGCTTTTGAGTAGCCTTGCTGGAAGGTATAAATCTCTTTACGTTCACCATTTACAGTTTCTGAAGTGACGGGTGCACCCAATTCGGAAATCACATAATTTCGATGTTTCCCCACCTCCAAAACTGCCATATTCTTTTTATGTGGCTGGTTACTTGCCATCACTGCAGCACAACCTTGAAGTGAAAGAAGAGTGACTAATCCCAAAACAACAGCTATTTTCTTCACGCTTTTTGACCTACCCCTAAAGCTAAAAAATAATATGTTTATCGACATTCTATTTAGAATTTTCGATTAAACAAAAAACCAGCCTTAATTAGCATATAAAGAATAGGATGACAAACAAATGATTAGTTATATTTGTTGATATATTTTAAATGATCGCTATTTTTTGAATTAAACCTTACATCAAAACTTATAAGACTATGTTCACCAGAGTTTTTTATATTGACGTAAATCTTGCTGTTTTATATGCTGATCAAAATATAATTACATTATATAGCTACAAAATTGATTTTATGGCATTTTCATTTTGGTTAAGCGGTAAGTCTACCGTGTAACTGTAGTTAAGCAGGAAAAGTGTTGGCAGAAGCGAAGGTAAATAAGCGTGAGTGGCACGGCACTCATCATTCTTGGAGCTACCATCCCCAAGCATTCCGTTGGTCGGGCGAGATGATATCTGGAATCAATATCTTGCCTATTGCAACGGAAATGCGCGCATGGATGATGCAACGTGGGCTGCTATCTCTTATGCCCCCTGAAGAACCAAGCAATAAAGGCGGATTTACAAATCCATACACAACTAGTGGTATTACCTTATCTCTTCTGATGAGCAGAATAATAAATTGCTCACATGACTTTACAAGTAACCCAGATTGTAATCTTGATGAGGTGGACTCAGAAATTGAAAGGCTAAGACTTAATAACGAAATACTATTGTACTCTGCACGATTATGCGAAGTTGCAATTAAACAGCTTTTATACTGCACGCAAATACCGGAAAAAAGATATAAAAAAATGGCATTGGGTCAACTACTTGAATCTCCATGCCCATCGTGCAAAAGGGCTAATGGAAAAGAGCCTCATCTGGTTTCTTTGGTCGGCACTCTGGCACATCCTTATCACTTGTGTTTTGAATTTGAGCACTGTGCGATGGACCATATGAATATAGTTAACAAGCTGAGAAACTCTAACTCAGCTCATTCTGATATTGAAGGTCTGAATATAAGAACCCCTAGCATCTCTAGATCTCAGCATTTTCAGCAAAGTACTGAAATCTTGAGTGATGTTGCGCATATGCTGTCACATATCGAACATTTAGAGCAAAAGATGATTAGCGACTTACAAGCAAAAGGCAACGCCATAAATCGTCTTAAACTAGACGGATTAAAGGCAGAAGACTGTAACTTTAACTTGGTTCCATGTGTGGATTTTAATTTTCACTCGCCAAAACATGCCTAACAATGCCATTAACTCGGACGGATTTTTCGCTCCCGTTGGTCGCGAAAAACCGCTGGTGATGGCTGACGTTATATTTTTGAACTTCCTTATCTCACTTCAAAAACAAAGCCGCTCTAAAAGCGGCTTTATCAAATAATTTAGAGCAATCTAATTATTCATCATCCATCATGCTTTGGCTCATACCAACCGTATTAAAGCCACCATCAACATACATGATTTCGCCTGTAATACCTGAAGCCCACGGTGAGCAAAGGAACAATGCAGCATTGCCCACTTCTTCAATGGTCACATTACGTTTTAGTGGTGCAATCTTTTCATTGGCATCTAACATTTTACGGAAAGACTTGATGCCTGATGCTGCCAAAGTACGGATTGGGCCCGCAGAAATTGCATTCACACGAATCCCTTCTGCACCCAAGCTTGAAGCCAAATAACGTACACCCGCTTCTAATGATGCCTTCGCCATACCCATCACGTTGTAGTTTGGCATCACGCGCTCAGAACCTTGGTAAGTCAAGGTCAATAAGCACCCTTGACGTGCAACCAATAATGGCTTCGCTGCACGTGCCATCGCAATGAAACTATATGCACTGATGTCATGCGCCACTTTAAAGCCATCACGATCCGTTACATCAGTAAAGTCACCATCTAAGGTATGTGCAGGTGCAAAACCAATCGAATGCACTACACCATCTAAACCATCCCAATGTTTTGCCAATTCAACAAAAGTCTGTTCAATTTCAGTATCAATAGCCACATCACACGGTAGAACAATCGTTGAACCAAATTGTGCTGCAAATTCATCCACACGTTTTTTCAGTTTTTCATTTGGATAAGTAAACGCAAGTTCCGCACCTTCGCGGTGAAGCGCTTGAGCAATACCAAATGCAATTGATAATTTACTTGCAATACCTGCGATTAAAAAACGCTTTCCAGCCAATAGTCCTTGTGCCATGTGACTCTCACTCAAAATAATTTATCTGCATAATGCCAAGTTTAAGTTGAAACCGAAATTGCATAATGCGCCTTTTTTCAATTCATCAACATTCAATAACACATACGACCCGATGAAGGGGCGTATGTGTTAAGACTCGATAGATTAGTCATCGCCACGTAGCATGCTGAGTAGACGCAAGAATGAATAGTACATCCACACCAAAGTCGCTAGTAGTGCAATACCACACAGCCACTCCATCGCTTTCGGCGCGTGTTGTGCCGCAGCACTTTCAATCAAATCAAAATCTAAAATTAAGTTCAGTGATGCAATCACTGCAACAAAAGCAGCAAAACCTAGACCTAATAAGTTATTTTCAAATAAAAATGGAATGCTTGAACCAAAAGCCAAACGCATGACCATCTGCACCACAAAGACAATTGCGATGGCAATTGAAGCCGACATCACCACAGATTTGAATTTTTCTGTGGCACGAATAATTTGAAAACGATACAAACCAAACATCACCAAAGTGGTGACAAAAGTTGCCAATAGTGCTTGTAAAGGCACACCCGGATATTTCAATTGGAAAATGACCGATACCCCTCCCAAAAAAGCACCTTCAAACAAGGCATAAGGAATAGCAAGAGTTCGAGCGGTATTCGGTTTAAAGGTTGCAATGAGGCCTAAAATTAGACCACCAATCGCGCCGACTAAGGTTGCAGCATAAGCCAGCGAAATATTTAGGGTCATGAAACAGTAGAAAAACAGCGCCATACCGACCACAGCCGCAATCACTGTAAGTAATACAGACTTCTGAATAGCACCTTGAACAGTCATCGGTTGACTATAATCCGCATGTGTTTCCACGCGGTTCAAAATAGGGTTATTACTTTGCATAACTCAACTCTTTGTTATAATTTAATTAATTTACTTTATCATAAAGCTTGTTTTAAACTTGTATAGCAAAAAAGTGTTTCTTTTTTCTACACAAACACCCTCAGCTTTATTCTATTCGATTTCAATAAAAAAGAGGCTAACGCCTCTTTCTTTAGTACTTATTTATTCATAATAAAAAAGTATTCGCGATAATACTTCAGTTCTGCAATCGAATCACGAATGTCATCCATCGCTAAGTGTGAAGCATTCTTTTTCAAGCCACTCATAATTTCTGGACGCCAGCGTTTAGCCAACTCTTTAACCGAAGACACATCTAAATTACGATAATGGAAATATTGTTCCATTTCAGGCATTAAACGGTGTAAAAAACGACGGTCTTGGCAGATTGAATTGCCACACATTGGTGAGCTTTTTGGATTGACCCATTTCTTTAGAAATTCTAAAGTTTGCTGCTCAGCATCTTGCGCAGTCAATTTACTGCGACGTACACGTTCAATTAAGCCTGATTGACCATGTTGGCGAGTGTTCCACTCATCCATTGCATTTAGTACGCGATCTGGCTGATGTACAGCAAGCACAGGCCCTTCAGCTAAAATATTTAAGTTATCATCCGTCACAATTGTAGCAACTTCAATAATTTGGTCGTTATCAGTATCGAGACCTGTCATTTCAAGGTCAATCCAAATCAAACGCGTATCAGCGGTGCTGCTCATAAATGTGCAATCTTATTCGGCTTAAAAACGATGATAGTAGCAAATTAATTGCTTCGATGCTGTAACTGCTACCCTGCTTCGTGCTATTTTTGCCATCTTGAATTCATGGTTTTTTAGGATATGAATGGCTTTAATTCGTAAACGTCGTTTAACTGAACAGCAACAACGTCGCATTCAGAAACAACAGCAAACACGTCAAGAAGATATCGACACTTCAAATGATTTAGAAGGCTTGGTGGTACAACACTATGGCCGTCAGCTTGAAGTGCAAGCCCTTACGACCCCAGATCCACATCCCATCAAACCAACGGTACAAGCAGGCGAACCTGAACCGTTTTGGAAACCGATTGAACTCGGCAGTATTTGGCGCTGTCATACACGTACCAACCTCGAACTATTGGTCACAGGTGATCGTGTCAAATGGCAAGCCGACCCAAATACAGGACTGGGAATCATCAATGCCATACAGCCACGTCAGTCCCTACTGACTCGTCCAGACCGTTACCATAAAGTGAAACCTGTCGCTGCCAATATCAGATTGATTGTAATTGTGTTTGCGCCACTGCCTGAGCCTGCACCAGGTCTAATTGACCGTTATTTGGTGGCCTGTGCCGATGCCAATATTCCAGCACTGTTGGTGCTGAATAAAACCGATTTACTCAAAGACAATGACCCAATTTTAGCGTTGATTGCGGAATATCAAGCCTTAGGCTATGAAGTGATGCAAACACAAGCCGATGGTGACTTAACGGCTCTGACCCAGCGTTTAAAAAATGAAACGGTAGCCTTTGTCGGTCAGTCTGGTGTTGGCAAAAGCACCCTGATTAATGCCATCGTGCCTGACGCTGCACAAAAAACCAATGTGATTTCTGAAAACTCAGCCTTAGGGCAGCACACCACGACCTCTACCCGTTTGATTGGTTTTGGCGAAGGTGCCTCGCTGATTGACTCACCGGGAATTCGTGAGTTCGGTTTATGGCATTTAGATGCCGACAAAGTGCAACATGGTTTTCCTGAAATTGAAAACTTATTGGGCTACTGTCAGTTCCGTAACTGTACCCATAAACATGAAAAACAATGCGCTTTACGCTTAGCTGCGGCAAATGGTGAAATTTTAACGCGCCGTTTAGACAGCTATTTACGTCTGATTGATGAAATTGCTGAAGCTCAGCAAAAAAATTAATTTTTATTCAACCTTAGCCCTTGAAGCGGTGATTTTGATCACCATATTTTATGAGCTATACTCTCTAGCAATTTTTGAATTGTAATTTAGGTGACTTGTGGAACGTTGGTTGGAGTTTATGGGGAATCACCCCTTCTTATTTGGAACACTTGCGGTATTGGTTGTTTTGTTTTTCGTACTTGAAGGACAACGCAATGGTCGCAAAATTTCACCACAATCTTTAGGTATTTTAGTGAAAGCTAAAAATGCCATGTTGATTGACTTACGTGATGCCAAAGATTTCCGTGAAGGTCATATCAGTGGAAGTCGCAACATTCCCTACAGCCAAATTACCAAACATGTTGAAGAGTTAAAAGCTGCAGATCGTCCACTCGTGTTCATCTGTAACTTAGGTCAAGTGGCAGGCACTGCTTTACAACAAGTTGCGCATACTGACAGCTATCGTTTAGATGGCGGGATTAGCAACTGGAAAGCTCAAGGCTTACCACTGGTCAAAGCTAAATAATTCGCACAAGGAGAAACTCATGGCTCAAGTCACTATTTACTCAACGACTGTATGTCCATATTGCGTTCGCGCAAAACAGCTTCTTGAGCGTAAAGGCGTTGAATATAAAGAAATTAATTTATCTAAAGAAGCGCCTGAAGTCCGCATTGAATTGATGCAACGTACCAATCACCGTACGGTCCCACAAATTTTTATTGATGACCAATTTATTGGTGGTTTTGATCAACTTTATGCTTTAGAGCGTGAAGGCAAACTCGACCAACTATTGGCATAATTAGCTCAGCATATTAAGGATTAGAAAATGAGTGAAGCTCAACCACAACTTGCTTTAGAACGTATTTACACAAAAGATATTTCTTTTGAAGTCCCTGGGGCGCAAGTTTTTACCAAAGAATGGCAACCAGAGTTGAACATCAACTTGTCATCTTCTGCTGAAAAAGTTGATCCAACTCACTACGAAGTTTCACTTAAAGTGGTTGTACAAGCAAACAATGCAGGCGACACGGCGTTTATCGTCGATGTCACTCAAGCGGGTATTTTCCTTGTAGATGCTGTTGAAGAAGAACGTCTTCCATACATCTTAGGTGCATATTGTCCAAACATTTTATTCCCGTTCCTTCGTGAAGCGGTGAATGACATGGTGACTAAAGGTAGCTTCCCACAATTGTTACTTACACCAATTAACTTTGATGCTGAGTTCGAAGCAAATATGCAGCGTGCTCAAGCCGCTGCTGTTGAAGGTCAAGCTTAAACTTTTAAGCCCTTCAAACATAAAAAAGACCGCTTTTGCGGTCTTTTTTATTGTACTGAATTATTTAAACGTTTTATGACCTTGCTGCTTAATGGCTTCAAACTTGGCTGAACTTTGTTTGGCTTCAGTCAACTTTCCTGCATGTACGAGATGTTGAGCATGTTCAATCTCTTGAGATAATACATCAAAACTTTGCTCATATTGCTTCACTTGAGCACTGTCTTTTGCTTGTTTCGCTAATTTTCCGGGCTTATTTTGTTTGGCAGTTACTGCGGCTTTTTGCATTTCAGTTAATGCGTTATTTGCCTCTGTGGCAGTCTGGGCTTGAGCAAAAGCCTTTGAGTTCTTCGCCAAAGATTTCATCGCGCCTTCTAGCACTTCCGATGCTTGTGCAAATCCTGCCAAACATATACCACTGCTCAACAGCATGACCTTTAATAGTGTTTTCATTCTTATTCCTATGAGTTTGCAAAAAAAAATGCAGCCTAAGGCTGCATTAAATATGGCAAAAACTAAGAACGATGTAAATTAAAAATCATCATCACTTTCAGGGTCTCGGTGTAAAGCATCATGAATCGCTTCAACCAACTGCAACGCAATTTCTTGTTTCGACGCTTTTTCCAAATCGCGCTTTTGCATTTTATAATGTTCTGCAAAAAAGACTATCATCGCATTTTCATCAGAAGCAAAACCAATATCAGGGCGTGACACATCATTACAGGCAATCATATCGAGCTTTTTCGCCACCAATTTACCTGCAGCATATTCTTCGACATTGCGTGTTTCTGCTGCAAAGCCAACCATGAACGGGCGTTTATCTTGCTGTGCAATGGTCGCCACAATATCAGGGTTTTTGATTAAAGAAACATTGAGCTCATCCCCTGCTTTCTTAATCTTATGCTCTGCAACTTCTGCAACGCGATAGTCTGCAACAGCAGCAGTCGCGATAAACACATCACAGCCTTCATCCAACATTTGCATACTGATATCCAACATTTTCATGGCAGATGAAACATTGATCCGGCGTACACCATTCGGCGTGTCTAAGCTGACAGGACCTGCAATTAAAGTCACTTTGGCTCCAGCCGCATAACATGCAGCGGCAAGAGCAAAGCCCATTTTACCCGTACTGTGGTTGGAAATATAACGCACAGGATCAATCGCTTCACGCGTTGGCCCAGCAGTAATGGTGACTTTTTTACCGGCCAGCATCCCAAATTTTTCAGCCATGGCACGCTGCGCTTTATGGAAGTATTCCGTTACCTGATGCGCCAAATCCTCGGGCTCAGGCATACGGCCTAAACCAACATCACCACAAGCTTGAGCACCCGCATCTGGCATGATTACATGCACGCCATCGTCTACCAAAGTCGCTAAATTACGCTGCGTCGCTTTTGCTGCCCACATTTGTTGGTTCATGGCAGGTGCAACCCACACAGGGGCTTTGGTGGCTAAATATAAAGTAGAAAGCAGGTCATCAGCTAAACCCGCAGCAAACTTTGCAATGGTGTTACAACTAGCAGGCGCAACCAAAAGCAAGTCTGCCCAGCGTGCCAGCTCAATATGTCCCATGCCCGCTTCGGCTTCAGGGTCTAACAATTCAGTATGCACAGGATTGCCTGACAAGGCTTGGAATGTTAATGGGGTAATAAAGGCTTGTGCGCCTTCGGTCATGACCACACGGACTTGAAAACCTGCGTCTTTTAAACGACGAACTAAGATGGCACTTTTATAGGCAGCAATACCGCCCGTAACAGCTAAAAGGATATTTTTATTTGGAATCACACTGAGATCAAAGCTCACGAACAGGCTACCTTTCTGTTGCAGTGGCGCTCACAATAGCATTAAATAGTCTTATACCCAATAATCGGTTGGGTCATGTTCCTCAAATTAAGAATAAAAAAGTATAAAAGAATGTACTTATCTATAAAAAAATGGCCCGAACAAGAACGGCCACGTGAACGCTTGTTACAACAAGGGCCTGCCAGCCTCTCTGATGCGGAACTACTGGCTATTTTTATCCGCTCGGGCTCAACACAACATTCTGCGGTCGAATTGGCCCGTCTGCTGTTACAGCATTTCGGCAGTCTGAATGCCGTTTTCGATGCTGAACTGCCCGAACTCAGCCAATTTCACGGCATTGGTCCGACCAAGTATTCACAATTAATGGCCGTCAAAGAATTGGGACGACGCTACAGTAGTCAGCAGCTCAAGCAAGAAAAGTTAGAGCTCAATCATTCAGCTCAGTTACTCAAGTTTTTACAATATGAATTTTCAAGCGAGAACCAAGAGGTTTTTGCCGTACTCTGTCTCGATGCACATTTAAGAAAAATAAACTTTAAAAAGTTGTTCTTTGGTGCAGTAAATTCTTGTGAAATCTCGATCAACCAATTGCTACGTTATTGTATTGCTCAACATGCTACCTTTATGGTGATTGCCCATAACCATCCGCTTGGAAAAGCTCAGCCCTCCGCGGCGGATATCGGACTGACCGAGCGTATTCTTCAAGCCAGTCAGCTCGTGGACATTCAACTGATTGATCATTTTATTTTATCGCCTGAAGGTACATTTTCTTTTGCTGAACACGACCTGATCCAACCCACTTAAATATGCAGACAAATGATTGACAAATACGGTGACAAATATGAAGATCAAGCAAAATTGTAAAAGAATTCTAATCACATGATTGTGCGTGATCAGCCCAGTATTTTTAAGGTGCTTTTTTCATGGCGTGGCACCATTCTTCCCAAAGTTTTACCCCCTTTGGGCGTGGTCATGTTGGTCTCTGCCATTATTGGCATTTTGTCCTATGTCGGCTATTTTCATTTCCCTGAACTGCCCTTGGTCGGCTTCACCCTCATTGGGGTGGTACTTTCCATTTTCCTCGGCTTTAAAAATAGTGCCTGCTATGACCGTTGGTGGGAAGCACGGAAGCTATGGGGTATTTTAATTGCCAATTCACGTCACTTTGACCGTGACTGTCGTATCTTGACTCAAGGTCGCCGTGAACGTGTGATTCAACATGTGATTGTCTTTGCCAATGTCTTGCGTGACCGTTTACGCCATCAAACAGCCAATCCTACCGAGCTGGTGGAAACCAGTGGCCTAAGTCAAAATGCACTGACTCAGCTGTATCAACAAGCCAATGCCCCGCAGTACACCCTCAGTTTGATTCAGTGGGAGTTAATGCAAGCATTAAAAGAAGGTGAAATTAGCGACATTGTGTATGCACAGTTGAATCAGCATGTTGCTGACCTAAGTGTAGTGCAAACCGGTTGTGACCGTATTGCGACAACACCGCTACCTTTTGCCTACTCGGTATTACTCAATCGTACGGTGTATTTTTTCTGCCTCATTTTACCGTTTAGCTTGGGCTCAACTTTAGGTATTTTCACCCCGCTTTTGGTTGGTGTGTTGGCCTATACCTTCTTAGGACTCGATGCTTTAAGCTCGGAAATTGAAGAACCTTTCGGAACGCAAAGTAATGATTTGCCGCTGGACTCGATGGTGCGTACTATTGAAATTGAACTGCTTGGGACTTTAGGTAAACCGACACCTCCCCCGATTCAAGCACAAGACAATAATCTACTCTAAGCGAACTCACACTTACCTTCTCTTAGGCCATATATAGCTCATGGAGAAGGTAGCGATCCTCAAAAACATTTAGATAAAACTATCCCAAATCCCCACTTGTCCCTCTTTGACTCTGGGAATATTGCCCAATTTAATCCATGGCATATTGTCACCATGAAAATCACTACCGACTGATACTTTTAAACCATGCTCGGCAATCATCCGATCCACCATTTGACGGGTAGAGGTCGGTTCAACACTGGGTGGCAACTCAACCGCATCCCCACCAAACTGCGCAAAGATTTCAATCAGGTAGCGAATATTGGTGGCCGATAAATCATAACGTGTCGGATGCGCCAATACTGCAAAACCGCCACTGGCATGAATCACCTGAATGGTTTCTTCTAAGCCCAGTCCATCAAATTTCACGTAGGCTTTTTTGCCTTCTTTAATATATTTATCAAACGCTTGTTGCGCGCGACTCACATACTTTTTTTCAACCAAGGTCTTGGCAATATGGGTTCGAGTCACGCGGTCAGGCATCTGTTCAACTTTCGCCAAAACATCGAGATAAATATCCTCACCAATCAGTGGAATCAATAAATCACAAATTTCTTTGGCGCGGCGCGCGCGGATTTGTTTTTGCTGTTCAAGACATTTTTGTAGTGGCTCTAAATCTTGCATATTCAATGCAACCACATGCACGCCATAGTTTTTCTTAGTCGAGGGTCTCGACCACTGACTGGAAATTTCTACACCTGAAATAATACGCATCGCATGCGACTTTGCAGCCAACTCTGCTAAAGCAAGGCCATCCATGGTGTCATGGTCTGTCAAAGCCAAGGTATGAATACCTTTTTCCGCTGCAGCATCAACCAATTGCTTCGGTGTAAAAGTGCCATCAGAAATATTGCTGTGAGTATGTAAATCTACGCCTTCCATCACTTATACTAGCTATTTATTTGAACAGATTTAGATACTCTAACATGAAAGCACTTTTAGACTTTGTGCCGCTGATCATTTTCTTTTATTTATATAAAACTGTAGATCCGAAAAATACTGATCACCCATTACTTCAATTGATTGGTTCTGCTGGGGGTGTCGATAATAATAATATTCTTGTAGCCACCACAGGTTTAATTATTTCGATGCTGATGGTTTACGGCGCACTGTTCTTCATGCAAAAGTTCCGTTTAGACAAACAACAGTGGATTGTGTTGTTTATGACGGTTATTTTCGGCGGTGTTACCTTAATGCTGTCAGATGACTTTTACATCAAACTCAAAGCAGCCTTACTGAATATAATTTTCTCAGGTGCTTTCTTACTTTCCCCTTATTTTGGCAAAGAACGCAAACCGCTGATCAAACGTTTGTTCGGCCCAATCTTCAATTTAACCGACGCAGGTTGGAAAAATTTAAACTTTGCATGGGCGGCCATGTTTGCTCTCATGTCTTTTTTACACGTATTTTTCGCATTTTTATTTATGGACGGAAAATATTGGGGAGAATTCACGGCTTTTGGTGACATGATCGTGATGTTTTCCTTTATCATTATTCAGTTTATTGTATTACGTAAATACTTTAAATCTTCTGAAGAGTAATTTAGCCAGAACATACATCGAGAATTCATATGCCGCTATTCGTTGTCACATGTACCGATCAGGAAGGGACTGTCGAAAAACGCCTTGCTACACGTCCAGAACATCTTGTTCGTTTACAAAAGCTCAATGATGAAGGTCGTTTAATTGTTGCTGGTGCAATGCCTAAAGACCCAAGCAATCCACAAGCGGGTTTTTATGGCAGTACGATCATTGTTGACTTTGACTCACGTGAAGCACTCGATGCATGGTTACAGGAAGAGCCTTTCTTAAAAGCAGGGGTTTATCGTCATATTGATGTTAAACCATTTAATAAAGCATTCCCTCAAGGATAAGGTCATGCGTGTCGTTGTCACAAGCTTATTGGGTTTATCTCTTCTTTCTTCTATGGCATGGGCGGTTGAAACCGCACCTGCTCCAAGTGTAGCCCCTGCCGTCCAAGCAACGACTGCGGCTCCACCACCATCTGGACACAACACCGCTACACAACCAAAAATTATTCCTGCTGTAGCAACCATTAGTCCAAATGGTCAACCACAGGAAGCCAAACCGCTCACCGCTGAACAATTGGCGAAAAACAAAGCCCTCCAAGATGCCAAAGTCAAAGCATTGGTCAAAGACCAAGCTTCTCGCTTAGCTCAGTTAGAAAAAGCCAATCTTGATGCTTTGGCACAAAACCAAGAGCTACAACTTAAAAATGACAGCCTCGGTGTACAAGTACAGGTTTTACAAAGCGAACGCAGTGCACAAATGTTTCTCTACGGTGCAGCAACCATCGCTGTGGGTGTCTTACTGGGTTTCTTAATTGCTAGTTACGTTTATACCAAACGCCGTCGTCAGTGGTAAGCTAAGCCCTATTAGAAACAATAGGGTACTGTGGCTTTGTCAAGCGCAATTCAAACTGCCGATTTAGAGTGGCAACAAGTTGATGGCATTGATGTGCCAGTTTCAAAACAATTTGGCGATGTCTATTTTTCCAAAGACAATGGTCTACTCGAAACACGCCATGTGTTTTTAAATGGCAACGATTTATCTGAGCGCCTGTCAAATCTTCAGCCCTTTGAATATTTTAGTGTTGGTGAAACTGGCTTTGGCACAGGGCTCAACATCTTGGCACTTTGGCAACTTTGGCAACAAGTACGGCCAAATAACCACAGCCATCTCCATGCCATTTCAGTTGAAAAATTTCCGCTATCTAAGGCTGATCTGATACGCGCACTCGATGCTTGGCCTGAACTTAAACCGATCGCCGATGAATTGATAACACAATACCCGCATCCGATTGCGGGTTGTCATCGCCTGAGCTTCCCTAATGAACGTTTTAGCCTAGACCTTTGGTTAGGCGATGCCCACGATGTTTTCCCTAGTATGGCAAAAACCAGTAGCGTTAACGCATGGTTCCTCGATGGGTTTGCACCCTCATGTAATCCTGACATATGGGAAGAACAAGTTCTTCAACATATTATTCGCCTATCAGATGTCGGGACGACCTTTGCTTCATTTAGTGTTGCAGGCGTGCTCAAACGTGGTTTAACACAGCATGGTATTTCTATTTCACGTCCGCGTGGATTTAAACACAAACGCGAAATGCTCAAAGCCATCTGGTTCCCTGCTGAGCCTGAACATACATCAGATGCTGTAGACGCCAAATCGGTATCGGATCAAAACCGACCTGGTCAACGACCATACCCTTTTAAACAGCGCCATATCGCAATCATAGGTGCAGGGATTGCAGGTTTAACTAGTGCATGGGCCTTTGCTGAGCGTGGGCACCAAGTCACGCTCTACGACCAATCTGAGCCACTCGCAGGAGGTTCAGGCAATCCGCTGGCCTTACTCAACCCCAAACTTTGTCCGATTGAACAAAGTCATGAACATCTCATGACCTTGGCTTGGCAACATGCTTTACAGCACTATTCCAAATTTCAAGCTTTTCGCCCGATTCAAGTACATCAACTGGCGCTTAAAAAAGCCGAAGACTTACTCGATCTCGAACCACAATATCCTGCGGGTCTTTTGACAGCCGAAACCGCTGCTGATTCAGCGTTAATCACTGAATATTCCAGTCTGAATTTAACCGAAGCGGGCGCCGTTTCACCACATCAACTCAGAGATCAAATCTTAGCGCATCCGCTGATTCAGTTCGTACAAGCCAACATTACTCAAATCCATCCAGAGCACAATGAAATCGTAGATGAACAAGCTCAATCTCTAGGTCAGTTTGATCACGTGATTGTGTGTTGTGCACGCCACACGGCTACTTTCTTTGAGCAGTACCCTGTGCTGAAGCCCATTCGTGGACAAGTTAGCTGGGTGGAGAACACGTCACAAGCATTCGCACTTGATCAAGCCTATAGCTATGGTGGCTATTGTATGCAGCTTGATGCTCAACAGCTCATCTTAGGCGCATCCTTCTATCCGAATCGGGACGACAGCGATGTTTTGCTTGAAGACCATGTGCATAACTACGAGCTTATCCACAGTGTCTTTCCAGATTATGCACAATCACTTCCTGATGTGAGGACTTGGCAAGGCCGTGCATCCGTTCGCGCGCAAAGTTTGGACTATTTTCCAGTACTTGGTAGAATGTCCGAACAGTCTGAAGTTTATAGCTTTGCAGGCCTAGGCTCTAAGGGCTTCTTATTTGCGCCTTTATGCAGTGAAATTTTAGTGGCACAGATACTAAAAGAGGCCTGCCCTGTTCCTGAGTCACTGCTACAAAAGCTCAGTCCAACCCGATTCCACAAGAAAGTCAAAGCCAAAAAGCCTTATTTTAAAGCGCAGTCTTAGTTCTGCTTTTGACTCAAGTGCAGCGCATGGCGCTATAGAGAAAATTCATATTTCCAAGACATTAAAAAAGCGCCTTACGGCGCTTTTTTTGCTGTTGCTTAGTTGCCCTGCTCTAAGGCTAGACCAGCATCACGAGCAGCACGAGTACCGCCCATTAAAATGACATACTCACGCGCACTATCAAAACCTTCAAGTAGCTCTGCTGCACGTGGTGCTTTGCTTCCGCCGCCACATAATATATAAATCGGTTGACCCGTCGACACCTGAGTAAGGCTCTGTGCCGATAGTCCTGTGATGGGCTGATTAACCGCCCCTTTCACGTGTGCTTCGGCATAAGCATTTGAATCGCGTACATCCCAGATGATCGCATCCTCTGGGAACTCAAATGTTGTAATTTCTTGTTTACGGATCATTGCGCACTCCTTTGATGTAAACAACACTTGGCAAATGAAGAAAACATCCCTAGCATCTCAGATATTCTTTCTATTTGTAAAGGTCTAATCCATGCCATCTTTTGATATTGTTTCAGAATTAGAAATTTTTGAGGTAAATCATGCTGTTCAGAATACCCAAAAGGAAATTGCAACCCGTTTTGACTTCCGAGGTCAAGATGTTTCAATTGAACTCAATGAAAAAAACAAAGAAATTAAAATCTCAACAGAAAGTGATTTCCAGTGCGAACAAGTTTATACCATGTTAGAGAACCATTTCTTTAAGCGTAAAGTTGATATTCAAGCGCTTGATCCACAAAAAATGACCGCTTCAGGTAAAAATGTACTTCAAGTGGTGAAATTAAAAGACGGACTTGACTCAGATACCGCAAAAAAAATTAACAAAGCCATTAAAGAAAGTGGCATTAAAGTGCAATCTTCAATTCAAGGCGACAAAATTCGTGTGACTGATAAAAAGCGCGATACATTACAGCAAGTAATGACGTTTTTAAAAGAACAGCAATTTGGTCTGCCTTTACAGTTCAATAACTTTAAAGACTAATCCCCTTGTTCGATCATTTGAGGTAACTATGCCAAAGGCCAATCGCTTATCTAAAATTGTAAAAGCCACTTCTCGCTTGCCGAAAGCGTTGCGTACACGATTATGGAGTCAAGCTTTTGGTCGCATAGTTCCCATGGTCGGCAGTGCTCATATCCGTTATTTACAAGTGAGTCATAGTGAAGTCGTCGTCAAAATTGAAAACCACCGAGCTATGCAAAACCATATTGGTCAACTACATGCCTGTGCCATGGCCTTGATTGCTGAAACGGCAACAGGTTTTGTCACAGGGATGAATGTGCCTGACCATTGCATCGTTCTGATTAAAAGCATGCATATTGACTTTAAACGTCCAAGTAAAGGTGCCATGACAGCGACAGCCACCTTAACACCAGAACAACAGCAACTGATGCAAACTACCGCCAAAGGTGAAACTTTAGTTTCTGTGACAGTAATGGATGAATCGGGTGAAGCACCTGTTCAATGTGAAATGTTATGGGCTTGGCTCGATAAAGCATCATTAAAAAAATAAGAATGTAAATATAACTTACTGTTTGGTAAGTATAAAATTTACAACAATACGCTAAAGCCGCGACTAAAACTTACTATATCTTTGCTTCAACTCAGCTCAAAATCATGCTACATAATATGAATATTTGAGCTGACTTAATGAAAAAAAGACTAATTTTAGCAACGACCCTATTTTCTTTAGGGCTTGTCGCCTGCCAACAACACAACCCAGCCAACACATCGGTTTCAACAACGCCGAGTCACCATTCTGCCTCTGCTCTGACCGAACAGAATAAAAAAATTGTGGTGGACTTTTATGAAGGGGTTTTTAGCAAACATCAGGTTCAAACCTATTCAGACCGCTATATTGGTACACAATATATTCAACATAATCCCTATGTTGCAGACGGCAAAGCGCCTTTTGTAAACTATTTCACCCAGTATTTTAAAGAACACCCACAAGCAAAAAGTACCATCAAACGTGTGATTTCCGATGGTGATTTGGTTGTACTGCACGTCCACTCCACCCAAAATGCACAAGACCGCGGAGAGGCTGTCGTTGATATTTTCCGTGTCGAACAAGGCAAAATTGTAGAACATTGGGATGCCGTGCAGAGCGTGCCTGCCGAATCAGCAAATAGCAACACGATGTTCTAAAGCTTAATCACTTTTCAAATAGTTATAAAAAAGCCAGTATTATTACTGGCTTTTAGCTCGTCTCAAGCTTAATTGGCTTGATTGGCAAAAAATTTCTCTTTCACATCAGTTGGAATTTGGCGCTTATTGCCTTTGACATCCACTGCCACAAAGGTAAATACACCTTCAGTTACACGTACAGGTGGGCGTGAACTATCATGACTGTCCCATACCTCAATTTCCATTTGAATCGAGGTATTGCCTACTTTTAAAATTTTAGTATAACAACTAATCACGTCCCCGACTTTGACAGGGACCAAGAACGTCATCTGATTAATCGAAATCGTTGCACAACGCCCTTTACTAAAGCGTTCTGCATGAATTGCGCCGGCCAAATCCATTTGTGACACAATCCAACCACCAAACACATCTCCACTCCAGTTGGTATCAGCTGGCATTGCAATCGTTTGAAGAGATAGCATCCCTTCTGGTTTCACATGAATCTCTGACACGTTGACTCCAATTTTCGTTATGACTGGGCTTGCAACTGTTGATCTAACCATTGTTGCAATTGTGGCGCACGGAGCGCGCCGCTTATTCTAGCAATTTCAGTAGTTTTATTCATTAAAACTAAGGTTGGAATACTTCGCACATTAAAGGCACTACTTAATCGTGGAGATTCTTCGGTATTAATTTTGGCAAAAATCACTTGTGGATTTTGTTTCGCCACTTCAGCAAAATGCGGTGCCATCATTTTACAAGGACCACACCACTCTGCCCATAAGTCAATCAATACAGGCAAATCACTATGGCTAATAAACTGACTAAAATTTTGTTCATTCAACTCAATAGGTGTAGCAGGCAGAAGCGTAGCATGACATTGGCCACAACTCGGATTAGCATTCAGCTTCTCTTCAGGGACACGATTTTTTGCCATACAGGTCGGACAGACGATAATCATTTAATTGACTCCAATATGTTGGTGTAAAAATTCTAATTGGGTCGAAATGGCTTTTTCAAACCAGGTGGCATGATAAATATCGAAATGTTGCATCTCCCATTCATGATATTGAACAAAGGGAGCAATATTGGTCGCCGCTTCACGACTCGACTCAATAGGTATGAGGCTATCATGTTTTGCTGCAATAAAAAGTACAGGAATATTAATTTGCCGTACATTTTGAATCGGACGATAACGGATTAAATTAAAAAATAGTCGTGCGGGAATCTCACCACTCCAATAATAGTCTGGATTGATAATCGAACGATAACCCAAATACGCATCTTGGGTCGGCATAAAACACAGCTTTCGGGGGTCAACTACGGGTAAAGTCGTTGGCGCTAAACCAACTTTGCCCCCCATATAATCTTGGCTGGACAGCTTTAATGCTTTCGGGAGTTGCTGTAACGGGTAAAGCTTGGCACTTTCAGCACCATCGACAAAAGGCACTTGTGCCATCACCGCCTGAACATTTTTGAACTCTGCAGCAATATCGAGTACATATCCACCGCTGAGTGCCGTCCCCCACAGCACAATACGTCGGCTATCAATCGACTTACGCTCTTTGACATGGTTAATCATGGTGCGCCAGTCTTCGAGCTGCTTTTTAATCGACACCAGCTCTCTTGGGCGCCCCGTACTCCCCCCCCAATAACGATAGTCGAATAACACGACCGCATAGCCCGCTTGTGCAAACCGTTGCGCAAATTGAATCAGTTTGAATTGGCGAAGCCCAGCCAAGCCATGAGCCATCAAAATCACTGCGGGCTTCTCTTCAGTTTTCGGACGGTAAAAATCTGCAGCAATGACCTCTTGGCCACTTTTCACATACAGCGGTTCAACGGTATAGGCGTGCATACCTGCTCCATTGCGTTATTTTATGGTTGTAATCGCTTATAAATATTTCAACAGCATAGGCTGAGCTTTCAGCTTAATGCTATCATAAAGCATATCTCGATTATCTTAATTTTGGAGTGACAGGATGAGTGAAAATGTAGGCTTTGCAGGTCAAATTGGTCCTGAACATTTGGTTCAAGTGGTTGAAAAAGGGTTTAAATCTGTGATCAATAACCGCCCAGATATGGAAGGTGGCCCAGAACAACCGACCAGCGCTCAAATCGAGGAAGCTGCACGTGTAGCAGGCTTGGATTATGTCTACCAACCTGTGGTTGCTGGTCAAATCACCGAAATGGATGTTCGCACTTTTGCCAACCACTTTAATGAACTTCCAAAACCTGTTCTCATGTTCTGCCGTACAGGTAATCGCTCAAATAACTTGTACCAACTTGCCAAACAAATGGATCTGTTAGATGACTAAACGGTTGTTTAAACACGTCATCTGTACTGCTCTGCTTTTAGCAAGCAGTACACTTTGGGCAGCAACGGAAACACTCAGTCAGTCACTGAGTCCGCAACTGAGTGTTTCAGGACAAATGACCACAGATAAGTTTCAACAATTGATGAAACAAGGTTTTAAGTCAGTCATTGTCAACAGACCTGATCAAGAACAAGGCAATACCGTTCGCGTTGAGCAACTACGAAGTATCGCAGAACAAGCGAAAGTCAGTGTGATTTACCAGCCAGTTACCAGCAGTAAAATTTCTGAAACAGACGTGGTTGAATTTGCTAAATATTATAATGAGCTCCCCAAACCCATTTTAATGGTCTGTAAAAGTGGTGAACGTTCAAGTCGGCTCTTTCATCAAGCCAAACAATTAGGACTACTGCATGAATAAGCTCTTTCTTCTTTTACTCTGTTGTACACTTATAACTGCATGTAGTTCCATGCATGTTCGACCTACTGTTGGCGTCAGCGTTGGTAGCAGTTTATAAATAATGACGGCAATCCATGCCATTTTTTTACAAAATATAATCCCCAAACCCCATGAATATGTTAACTATAGAGTAATCTTGCTTAGGTAAACTCTGTGTTATGTATGATCTGATTATTATTGGGGCAGGAACTGCGGGTATTGCAGCCTACCAACAAGCCATTAAGTCCACACAAAATCTATTAATCATTAATGATGGACCGTGGGACACCACTTGTGCACGTGTCGGCTGTATGCCCTCAAAAGTCCTGATTTCTACAGCCAATCGCATGCATGATATTCAACATGCGGATCGTGTCGGATTAAAAGTAGAATCAAAAATTGACCGCAGTCAGGTCATGCAACACGTACAAGCACTCCGCGATCGCTTTACCTCTAGTACCCTTAAAACCGTAGAGAGCTGGCCTAAGTCGCACAAAGTTCAAGGCCGTGCTCACTTTGTCGATGCAAAAACGGTCGAAGTGAATGGGCAACTCTACCAAGCCAAAAGCTTTATTTTAGCTGTAGGCTCCACACCAAGTTTTAACCCAATGTGGAAAGATGAACTCGGTGATCGACTTATCACCTCCGATCAAATCTTTGAACTTGATGCTTTACCTAACTCCTTAGCCGTTATTGGGAGTGGCGTCATCGCGATTGAACTCGCGCAAGCCATGCAACGACTTGGTGTCAAGACCACGGTCTTTGCACGTAGCCGTAAAGTCGGCGTTCTGACCAGTCCTAAATTACAGCAGTTGGCACAAACAGAAATTGGCGATGAACTTGAAATCAAGTTCGAAGTTTTACCCACTGAAGTTAAGTATACAAACGATCAAGTTGAACTTAGTTTTACTGAAAATGATCAGCCTAAAACACTTAACGTCGATTATTTACTGGTTGCTACTGGACGAAGTAGTCTTTTAAATACGCTTAAACTCGAAAATATCGACACATCATTCACAGACTTAAAACATTTACCTGTTGATCCTAAGACAAAACAACTCGCTGACTACCCGATTTTTATCATTGGCGATGCACATACCGACACCCCTCTGCAACATGAAGCTGCACACGAAGGTAAAGTTTCGGTTAAAAATGCATTGAACTTCCCCACTATAGAATCATGCAAAACTCTAACACCTTTAGGCATCGTGTTTAGCAACCCAGAAATGGCAATGGTTGGACAAAACTTTAAGCAACTACAAAGTGCAAATATCAATTTTGTCATCGGCGAAGTATCCTATGCAAAACAAGGACGTGCATTGGTTCTGGGTAAAAACTATGGGGCCATCGAGGTTTATGTAGATAGAAGTAGCCGAAAGCTACTGGGTGCTGAATTACTCACAGAGTCTACTGAACATTTGGCCCATTTATTGGCATGGATGATTGCAGAAGAATTGACTATCGATGAAATTTTGGAAAAACCATTTTATCACCCAACCCTTGAAGAAGGCTTAAGAACGGCTTTAAAACATGCTCGTCGACAACTCAATCCCTAAGCTGCCAAATTCATGTTCTCTTGCTATAGATACTTAGACGTTTACGGTGCGTGATTAAACGATTTCATCAACCATCTTCAATGAAAAGCTGAGTTCTATTTTTTGAATGAGGTTGATCCAAACCAAAAACCAGATACTGATAAGACATCAGCATTAATCAATGACAATAAATTCACTATTTCACTAACTGCATAATAAAAAAAGCCCCCTAACTTAATCGTTAGGGGGCTTTTGAATAATGAGCTGGCGATGACTTACTCTCACATGGCAAACGCCACACTACCATCAGCGCTAAGAGGTTTCACTTCTGAGTTCGGGA